>NZ_JAJPWC010000002.1:0-1284638 GCF_047782425.1 Rhodococcus sp. 077-4
ACACCGCAGAGCGGCTTCAAGCGGTCGCCGACGAACTCAACGACCGCCCCCGCCGAACGCTAGGCTGGAACTCACCAGCAAAAGTGATCAACGAGCTAGTCGTTGCAACGACCGCTTGAAACTACCCAGACAGTGTGAATGGCGCATTCATTCGTCGAAGCAGACCTGGCATTCAGTCCTTGGAATGCTTGCCCAGGTCCGGGGCTGCGTCGATTGCCTCGCCGCTACCGCCGGTGGTATCGGCTGCGGTCGAAAGCTTCTGTCCCGCTTCGGTTCCTCCGGCGAGGATGTCGCGAATCTGCACCAGCACGTCGACGTCGCTCAATTCCTTCTCCGGCTGGCTGACGAAACGCTTCTTCGCGGTGTTCACCGGAAGAATCAGCACGAAGTAGACGACCGCCGCGACGATGACGAAGTTGATGATCGCGGTGACGACCGCTCCGAGATTGATGAACGTGGCGTCGTTGTCCGACAGAACTCTTATGCCCCAGCCCAGTTCGTTGCTGCCGCCGACAGCTGCAACAAGAGGATTGATGATGTTCGTCGTGAACGCGGTGACGATGGCGGTGAATGCCGCACCGACGACCACGGCGACGGCGAGGTCCACGACATTGCCGCGCAGTAGAAAGTCCTTGAAGCCCTTCAACATGACAGATTTCCCCTTCTTCGGTGTGTAGGTCTGGGGAGACGTTAGCTCGGGCCGAGCGGATTCGTCAGTGCAACGTCACCGTGAGCGCACTGACCAACGACGCAGCTGCAACCGTCGTCGCATCGTCGGTCGGTAGAGCCAACAGCACGACGCGGTCTCGCTGCCTGCTGCCACCGGCGTCGGCGGAGACGAGCACCACCATCGCTCCCGACGCCAGCACCCGAGCCGCCGGAACGGCATTCGGGTCCTCCTGAGCCTCGACGGTCAACACATCGACCCGATCGCCCTCACGAAGCAGGTCGGTCACCGCAGCATCGGCGAGATGCACCGGTACGACGCGTGCCTCGGTCCCCAGAGATGTTGTGCCGGTCCGAGATCCCAGCAGGCGTACGTCGGTGAGCAATTCACCCGCTCGGACCGGACCGGTGAGCGTCCGGCCGTCCACGGCCTCGGAGTTCACTAGTGTTCCCTCGGGGACGTTGGCCGAGTCCCAGTCGGCCACCACGACATCGGCCGGGCTCAGGACGGTACCGGGCGTCAGATCGCGTCCGGCAGTGATCACTCGGACGCGATCGTCGCCTGCAGTGTCGTCGACGAACAGCACCAGGGCGATCGCGACCAGGACGCCTGCCGCGATCCGCCTGAATTTCGTGGATCCGACCCACGCCGGACGCAGGGTGATGCGATCGAGCAGCGTCGAGTCGAGTCGATTCTTGCCAGCAGCCATGGCGCAAACGCTAGCGGTGGCGGCAACCGTTCAGGCACCGAAAAGGCCGGGCTGTGGATAACGGCCCGGCCTGTGGATGAAACCGAAAGCTATTGGCTGGCAGCGGCTTTCGTGGTCGACGAGGACGAGGAGTTGCTCGACGACGACGAATCCGAGGATTTCTTCTCGGCCGGCTTCGACGATGAATCCGTCTTGGTGTCGGACTTCGCAGCCGCCGCGTCGGACTTCTTCTCGCTCGCGCCTTCGCTGGCGGTATTCGAGCCACCCCGACTGTCGGTGCGGTAGAAGCCGCTGCCCTTGAAGACGATGCCGACGGAATTGAACAGCTTGCGAAGCTTGCCCGAGCAGGCCGGGCATACCGTCAACGTGTCGTCGGTGAAGGACTGAACGATGTCGAAGCGGTTGTCGCACTCGGTGCATGCGTATGAGTAAGTGGGCATCGTTTTTCCTCCGCGCTGGTCACCGAGGAGATTCGCCCCTCTGTTGGCCGAGGCCGAACACCGCCGGTGTCTTGTCTGTTCATCGAAACTGGGGAGAGCATTAGCACTCTACAGTCAGGAGTGCCAACGAATCGAATCGGAAGCTTATTCCGTACCCAAGCGTACGAGCCCGCCGCTCGGGGTCAACGCATGCGTCACTCGCCTGTCGTGTGGCTCGTCCGGTAGACGATCGACCAGTTCGCTGTCTCGTACCACCGCGACCAGCATGGCGTGGGGCCGGCACAGGTCCAGCGTGCGGTCGTAGAAACCCGCACCTCGTCCGAGTCGTGTGCCCCGCCGGTCGACGGCCAGCGCGGGAAGCAACACCAACGAGCACGACGCGATCGCGTCGGGCTCGAGGCTCGGACCGGCAGGTTCGAGCAAGCCGTACGGTGCCCCCACCAACGACTCGCGTCCGTCGTAACGCGCCCAGCGCAACGGCCCCGGCTCACGCGCACTCGGAAGCAGAACGGTGGCCCCGGCCGCGGCCATCGCGTCGAGCATCCGAAGAGAACCCGGCTCCCGCCCGACCGGCACGTACGCCGCCACCGTCGGGTGTTCTGCCGCCAACTCGCCGACGACGTGACAGAGTGCAGAGGACTCCATCGCGCGCTGCGCATCGTCGAGCAGTCGGCGTTCGGCGAGGACATGTGCCCGCCATCGATCCTTGGACGTGTTCTCCGAAAATTCGGAAACGGTCACAACGGTTCACCACCCTTCCCGTGCGGTCGTTCAACGATATGCACTCGGGGGTAAAACGCAGCACACGGCAAGCAGATCACCAGAAACCATGGATAGGGTGAGCACCATGACAGAAGCCGTTACAGCGACGACCGCCGCCACGCCAGTGCATTTCCGCACGGCCATCGTTCCCGCAGCGGGCATGGGTACCCGGTTCCTTCCGGCTACGAAAACCGTTCCGAAGGAACTGCTTCCAGTGGTCGACACTCCCGGCATCGAGCTCGTCGCGGGAGAGGCAGCAGATTCCGGCGCGCATCGACTCGTGATCGTCACGTCCCCGGGCAAGGACGGCGTCGTCGCCCACTTCGTCGAGGACCTCGTCCTCGAGAACAAGCTCGAAGCCAGCGGCAAGCTGGAAATGCTCGAGAAGGTGCGGGTGGCCCCCGGTCTGCTCGACGTCCAGTCGGTCATTCAGCACGAGCCCCTCGGACTCGGACATGCCGTCGCGTGTGCCGAGGAAGTTCTCGACGACGACGAGGATTCCGTCGCTGTCCTGCTTCCCGACGATCTGGTGATGCCCCGTGGTGTGCTCGACGTCATGGCTCGAGTACGCGCCAAGCGCGGTGGGTCGGTGCTGTGCGCCATCGAGGTTCCCGACGACAAGGTCTCGTCGTACGGCGTCTTCTCGGTCGAGATCGTTCCCGACGCGGTCAACCCGAACGTCCTCAAGGTCACCGGTATGGTCGAAAAGCCCAAGCAGGAGGACGCCCCGTCCAACCTGGCTGCCGCGGGCCGCTACCTGCTCGACCGTGCCATCTTCGACGCTCTGCGCCGGATAAAGCCCGGTGCAGGCGGCGAACTCCAACTGACGGACGCCATCGCGTTGCTCATCGAGGAAGGTCACCCCGTCCACGTGGTCGTGCACCGCGGATCGAGACACGACCTCGGAAATCCCGGGGGATACCTGCGCGCTGCGGTTGACTTTGCGTTGCAGCGCGACGACTACGGTCCGACGTTGCGTGAATGGCTGAACGAACGCTTGAGCGACAGCTGGGCACCGGAACTGACCACGTACGAATAGCATCGCGGGTCGATGCCATAGAGGAAGGGCCAGATGCGCTCGGTCGAAGATCAGCAGACCCGAGTGACCGCCGCGGCGGTGGCTCCACGGCCTGTTCGGGTCGCCATCTCGGAAGCACAGGGCCTGCTGTGTGCAGAAGAAGTGGTCACCGAGCGTCCCCTTCCCGGTTTCGACCAGGCAGCGATCGACGGTTACGCGGTTCGCAGTGTCGACGTGGCAGCGGCCGGCACGGACCTGCGCAACGAGGACGACGAACGCATCGACCTGACGCTTCCCGTCGTCGGCGAGGTGTCTGCGGGTTCGCGTCAACCCATCCGGCTGCAGCCGCGTCAGGCGGTGCGGGTCGATACCGGTGCACCGCTGCCCACGCTGGCCGATGCAGTGTTGCCACTCGACCGCACCGACAGCGGCCGCGCCCGAGTCAAGGTGTTCCGGCCGGTTCGCTCGGGTGACTACGTGCGCAAGATCGGCGACGACGTGCAACCCGGTGACGTTGCGGTACGCGCTGGCACCATCATCGGCGCAGCTCAGGTAGGCCTGCTTGCAGCCGTCGGGCGAGACAAGGTGCTGGTACATCCGCGTCCGCGGTTGTCGGTCATCTCCGTCGGCGGGGAACTGGTCGACACCGATCGGACTCCGGGGCCGGGGCAGGTGTACGACGTGAACTCCTACGCCCTCGCTGCCGCAGCCCGTGACGCCGGAGCAGACGTCAACCGCGTCGGCATCGTCAGCACCGATCCCAAGCGACTGCGCGAGGTGGTCGAAGGTCAGCTGATCCGATCCGAGATCGTCGTCATCGCCGGAGCAGTGGGCGGCGGCGCATCGGAGGGCGTGCGGGAGGCGCTCGGTGAACTCGGCGACATGGAGGTCGAGCGAGTTGCCATGCACCCGGGGTCGGTCCAGGGGTTCGGCCAACTCGGACGCGACGAGGTACCCACCTTCCTGCTGCCTGCCAACCCCGTCAGCGCTTTGGTGGTGTTCGAGGTCATGGTGCGTCCGCTGATTCGCATCGCCCTGGGACGGCGGCAGCCACTGCGTCGTACCGTCTCCGCACGGACCGTCGCGCCCATCACCTCCATCGAGGATCGCAAGGGCTTTCTTCGTGGCCAGCTCATGCGCGACGAGGGGACCGGCGAGTATCTGGTGCAGGCACTCGGCGGTGCACCCGGATCGTCCTCGCATCTGCTCGCCACACTCGCCGAGGCGAACTGCCTGGTCGTCATCGATCCCGAGGTCACCGAAATCCGAACCGGCGAAGAAGTCAAGGTCTCGTTCCTCGCTCAGAGAGGCTGACGCCAGTGGTGCGGACAAGTGCCGCCTGGGGCACGTAAGCGCACCACTGCGCGCAGCGCATAACATCGACGGATGCCGCGAACGTGGTCGAGCCACCCTGGTTGGCCGGCGAAATTGGGTCCAGTGCGAGTGGCCGGCGGAACCGTGACCGTGCGGCCGGTACGGATGCGCGACGCGGCCGCCTGGAGCCGGATTCGCACCGAAGACCGCGCCCACCTCGAACCCTGGGAACCCAGTGGCGAGGGCAGCTGGAACTCGCGGCACCACATCTCGTCGTGGCCAACCCTGTGTTCGGGCCTCAAGTCCGAGGCCCGCAAGGGGCACATGTTGCCGATGGTCATCGAGGTCGACGGCGAATTCTGTGGTCAGATCACCACCGGAAACATCGTCCGCGGCGCGTTGCGGTCCGCGTGGATCGGCTACTGGGTGTCCAAGGACGTCAACGGCAAGGGCGTCGCGACCGCAGCACTCGCGCTCGGGCTCGACCACTGCTTCGGACCCGTCGGACTGCATCGCGTCGAAGCGACGGTGCGACCGGAGAACCTCGCCAGTCAGGCAGTACTGCGCAATGTCGGTTTCCGTGACGAAGGACTGCTCTACAAATACCTCGACGTCGACGGCGACTGGCGCGATCACAAGCTCGTTGCCATCACCTCGGGTGAGGTGCAGGGAACCGTCGTCGATCGGCTGATTCGGGCGGGCCGAGCTGCGTGGGCCTGACACGCACTGTCCGCATCGGTGTTGTCGAAGTGACAGGAGTGTAGTTCGGGTCGGCGCGTCTGCATGGTTCTCGCAGTTGCGCCGCATAGCCTGAGGACGTCTTTCACTGTCGCCGTCGTCCACGGGAGGAGAACACCGCCGATGCCGAACTCGATCATCTGGATCGGACTCGTAGCCGTCTGGCTCTTCGTTCTTCTTCCCATGCTGATGACCAAGCGTCCGCAGATCATGCAGACGACGGATGCAGCGCTCGCGACGCGCGTGCTGCATCGAGGTGGCACCAAGCGAAAGCAGCGCGGCCCCGCGACCGGGCACCGCAGTGATCCCGACTGGCGACCGGAGGACGATCTTCGGGTCTCCGCGCCGGCCAGCGAGATCTTCGGGCCGAAATTTGCGACTGTCAGTTCAGACTCAACCGATCTACCCGGTACCGCGGAGGACCCGATGGACACTCACGCAGCAGAGAACGACCTCGAGGACGCACCGGTTCAGGGCCCTTCTCGCGGGAGCTCGCCCGCGCACGAGCCCGGTGTCGTCGACGACGATTTCGTGCCTCGCCGACGCGGTCGGGGCGGTTTCGATCCCGAGGCCGACGCGATTGCGCGAGCGGCGCGGTACGCGTTCCGGCAGCGCGCAGTTCTGGGACTTGTCTTCGCAGCGATCACCACCGCAGCATTGGCGTTCATCATCTCCCCGACGGTCTGGTGGCTGTGTGGCCTCTCCGTCGCCGCCCTCGCCGGTTACCTGTACTACCTGCGTCGTCAGGTGCAGATCGAGGAAGAGGTGCGCAGGCGTCGGCTCACCCGAATGGGCCGATCCCGGCTCGGCGTGGAATCGGAAACCGACGACGAGCTCGAGCTCGTCCCGCAACGTCTGCGTCGCCCCGGAGCGGTGGTACTCGAGATCGACGACGAAGATCCCGAGTTCGAGCACCTCGACCACTACGAGGAGCCGTTCCAGGCCAGCCGTGACGAGGACCGCAACTTGCGCAGAGCCCAGGGCGCGTAGCGGTCGTCTGCGGCGGCTTTGCTAGGGTTACCCAGCCGGTCGGCACGACGGCAGCGGGGCTGTGGCGCAGTTGGTAGCGCGTCTCGTTCGCATCGAGAAGGTCAGGGGTTCGATTCCCCTCAGCTCCACCGAAACGAAAGCCGCCACTCATTCGAGTGGCGGTTTTTTCGTTGTCCGGCATTTGCTACCGTGTGTGACCATTCGGTGAATTCCAGGTGCATTTCCATTGGCTCGAATCGCCGATCGATTCGGGCTCGAATTATCGGGTGAGCGAACTGTGAACACCGGTTGAAGAATCGACCTCATAAACCTGCAATTGGCTTGCTTGGGACGCCAAGGGTTGACTTTGGGGATTTTTCGGGCCGCTGAGCTGCAGTTTTGTGAAGAAGTCAGCTTTGGGCATTTTCTCGACCATGTCGTAAGTTCGAGGGTGCGCTGGGCTGTCATTGATGTCGAAACATGTCAGGGGATCGAAATGAACACTCTCAGTGTGGTTGTTCCGGTACTGGACGAGGTCGATCATTTGGGCGAATGCCTGACGCTTCTACTCGATCAGGGCGACGACATCGATCGCATCGTCGTCGTGGACAACGGGTCGACCGACGGAACACTGCAGTTGGTGGACGACGTGCGCGCGGTCGACGACAAGGTCGCGCGCTACCGCTCGTACCAGGAGCACGGTCTGGCCTCGCCCGAGCTCCGGCGGATCGTGGCCACGGACTGGATGATGCACACGCTTCGTCGGCCGATCTCCCGACTGTTCGCAGCGGTCCCGAGTCGCGCACTGCCGGTCGACGATCGTGCCGAATCCGACGAGCGGATTCGAGCCGCCGCGTGACGGCCGGCTCAGGGCTCCGCGATTGGGTACACAGCTCGTCGGACGTCGTCTGGGCCCTCGTGCAGATGCGTCAGGCAACCACCGTCTCGCTGGCGAACCTGCCGTTCTGGCCCGCGGTGCTGCGGGCGTCGATACTGCGTCCCGCAGGGCTACGTACGGACGGCCCGTGCCTTGTGTACGGCGGTTCGATGATTCAGGGACGCGAGTCCCTCCGTCTGGGCACCGGGGTGTTCGTCAACTTCGGCTGCTACTTCGACACCGTTGCCGACATCGTGATCGGTGACCACGTGTTCGTTGCGGACCACGTTCGAATCCTCACCAGCACTCACGACACCGGTCCGTCGGGGCAACGAGCGGGCGCGTTGCAGGGGCAGCCGGTGACGATCGGTCGGGGAGCGTGGATCGGGTCGGGCGTGGTCGTCATGCCCGGCGTACACATCGGTGCCGGATGCATCATCGGAGCGAACTCCGTGGTGACCAGAGATTGCGAACCCGACGGCGTGTACGTGGGCAGTCCGGCCCGTCGGCGTCGAGACCTGAGCAGCCGTCCTGCCGAGCAGCAGTGAATCGGGGAGGATGCCGACTTTCGCGATGTAGACGCAATGCAACGTTTGTTACTTCCTCCGAATTCTGATTTCTGATCCATAAATGCCGAAGAATTCGCCAAGTTATTTTCCTCGGGTAATGATGTAGCATCGTCTGCGTCAGCGGCTCGAATCCATTGCCTCCAGTGCAAGCGAATCGGGCTACACGATTGCCAAAATGGGTCAGGGGTTGGCGTTGTGAACACTCTTTCCATTGTTGTGCCTGCTTTCGACGAGTCGGCACACATCAGCGAATGCCTGGACGCATTGCTTGTCCAGAGCGAGCGAATTCACGAGATCATTGTTGTCGACAACAATTCGACCGACGACACCGCGGCGATCGTCGCAGAGTATCGGCGGCAGTTTCCGCAAGTGGTTCTGGTGCGGGAGTCCGAGCCCGGCGTCGTGCACGCCCGCAATGCCGGTTTCGATCACGCGAGCGGGTCCATCATCGGCCGCATCGACGCCGATACCCGTATCGAGCCGGGCTGGGTCGAGTCGATACTCGACTTCTTCGATCGTCGACTCGACTATGCCGCAGTGACCGGTCCGATCTACCTCTACGATTCCCCGTGGGCGCGGCCGTACCGCGCGTTCGTCGACCGCTCTGTGCGAAACAGGCCGTCTGAGCAGTGGGTTTCTGCCGCTTCGGGAAACAATTTCGCAATTCGTAGGTCTGCGTGGGAGGCGGTTCGCGACCGCACGAGTGTGCGGACGGATCTGCACGAGGACATCGATCTGTCCCTGTGTCTGAACAAGGTGGGTCTGAGAATCGCGCAGATCGAGTCGATGCGAGTGAAGGTGTCCGGGCGTCGATTGTTGACGCCACCGCTCGAGTATCGGCACTACGTCCAGAGCTCGTACCGCACGTGGGCTCATCACGGACTGGCCAGTGGTGGGTTACGCAGATTGCTGATCTCGGACATGGTTCTGCACACATTGCATTGGCCGTTGACGCGCATTCTCTCCTCGTGCGACTCTCGTATTCTGCCGGTCTCGCATTCCGACATCGGCATTACATCCGTACGTGATCTGTCCGATACTCGCGATAAGAGTTACGTCGATGCGGCTCGTGGTAAGTAACCTTTCACTGCTGTGCCCGTATTTCGACAGCGTCGAGTGGCGAATGTAGCTGCCATCGAAATTCGGTCGGCCGACGAGCGGCTTGATTCCGGCGTACCGATCGGCACCTGTCTCGGCGGTGTTGCCACTTGGTGGCGGGTGCTCACGGTGGCGGCTGCCGGCCGTGAAAACGGGTACGAAGTATGGTTGACCGATCGACGATCGGCCTACGCGTCGCGCCGGTAGGTTGGTGGGCGATATTGTGGACGGGCCGGTTCCGAACACAGGATCTGCCCCTGCAACTTCTCTACGGAGTGTGAATGTCGTTCGAGATCGTCGACCTCGCTGAAACGTGGGTCGCCGGTCTTCCCGTTCGCAGCCCGAAACGGGCACTCGGTCGTCTCAACGACCCGGCTTTGAATCAGGCGTGGTCCGCTGTCCTCAATCAGGAGACCTCGGGACCGCTCGCGTCCATTTATACCGACTTCGCCCCCGGTATCGGTTCGTACAATACCCAGATAGTCGGTTATCTGTGCTCTTCGCTCGGTCAAGTCGCACGCGGACATCTGATAGCGAAAGTGCCTGCCGCGAAATATGCCCGATTTTCTGCGGTCGGGTATTTTCCCGATGTTCTGACGCGATTGTGGACTCAGATCGATCATGCCGAGGAGCAGGGCGAGATAGTGCGATCGTTCACCGGCGATTACGAGTGCTATCCGCATGCGTACAAGGTCGACCTGTACCTGGCGATCACTGCGCCCGGCGGTTCGAGATGAGCGTGCGGGTCACCGCGCGCAGTGCGGAACTGTTCGGTGGGTTGGTAGCACCGCGAGTGGAACCCGGCGCGGAATCGAGTGGCAGCGAGTGGATGCGATTTCTGCGAGATCGTGTGCGCGAGAAGCATATCGACGCGACGCAGGTCATCACTGTGTACGTCCCCGATCCGCATGGCACGGTCAACGCCGTGGTCGCGGTTCCAGTGGACTCGCCCGGTGACGTCGCTGTGGGAGATGTGTTCGTTTCCGTGCCGACGGGGGTGTTCGCGGTGTTCACGCCGAGTGGCGCCTTGGCGGATCCGATCGAGGACGTGTGGGCTCAGGTCGACGAGTGCGTTTCGGCCGGGTCGATATTTCGTGCGTACAAAGAAGAAGTCGAAGTCGTTACAAATACTGGAGAAGTGGAACTTTTCATTTCGATCGTTCTGTAAACGAGATCTTCTTCATGCAATTGTCACTTTCGAATGACAAAGTCGCCACCGAACCGGTTACTATTGGCGAGCGCTGGCAGTCCGCACAGGTGATGTGGAGTTCGAAGTCACCTCGATCGGTCGACGGGAAGGCAGCGCGTACAGAGCGTCGATGTCATGGCAAGGTCGACAGAGCAGGGGTGTACCGACATGGTGAGACAACTCAGAGCAGAAGCCACGCGAGCGGCCGCACTGCGCGCCGCCGCAGATCTCTTTCTCGAGGTGGGGCATGCGAATGCCACGCTGAGTCAGGTGTCAGCGCAGTCCGGTGTGACCAAGGGTGCGCTGTATTTCCACTTCGCCTCCAAAGAAGAATTGGCTCGCGCGATCGTCGACGAAGGCCATGAGCGCGTGTCCACTGCATGCGCCGGCATGGTCGACAGTCGTAGCCCAGCGCTCGAATCCGTCATCGGAATTTCGTATTCGGTGCTCGAGCTCGCTGCCTCGGATCCCTTGGTTCGCGTCATGTACCGCTTGCAGATGGAGATCGACGGATCGGACACCGCCCGCGGCAGTGTGTTCGGTACCTGGGGAAACATCTTCGAGCATCTCTTCGAGCGTGCCATCGAGCACGGTGACGTTGCCGACCACCTGGACGCGGGCAACGCGGCGTTGCTGGTCTGCGAGATGCTCGCCGGCGTCCTGATGGTGTCCGAGGCGCAGTCGCGTCTCGAGGATGCCCCCTCGCGCATGGAAAAGGTGTGGAACACCGTTCTCCCGTCGCTGGTTCCGGCCAACAAGCTTGCATACTTCCGCGAATTCGCGGCACGAAGTCTGTCCAGCTTCGTGCGCGAGAACATCACGTCGGGATCTGTCACCGTCTGAGAAGTCGCTTGATCGCGGTGCTTGCTGTGCTGCCGACTGCCGGGCACACTGTGTGATATGGAACACAGTGTGCAGAACCAGAGGATGTCGGACAACGAGCTTCGTAAGGCGATCCGCACTTTGCAGCAGCGCGCAGACGATGCCCGCAAGAGTGGTGCCGAGGACGACGCCACACGCATCGAGCGCACCGTTGCCGACTATCGGGACGAGATGTCGCAAAGATTGTGACGACCCTCTCGGTCGGTACCGCGTAGGGTCGAAATCGAACTGACACGTGTCGACCGGTGGGGGATACAGGCTTCGATGGCAATATACGATCTGCGCGGCAAGAAGACGTTGATCACGGGGGCGGGTAGCGGAATCGGCCGAGCGACGGCCATCGCTGCCGCGGGAGTGGGAGCCGAACTCTTTCTCACCGACATCAACGGCACAGCATTGGCCGAGACCGTGGACATGGTCGGTCGGGCAGGCGGGACTGTCAGCCACTCCCTGCCGTTCGATGTGTCCGATTTCGAGGCGGTCACCGCGTTCGCCGACGATATTCATGCCGAATTCGGCAGCCTGGACGTCGTGATGAACGTCGCGGGTATCTCGGCGTGGGGAACCGTCGAGAATCTCGAACACCGACACTGGAAGTCGATGATCGACGTCAACCTGATGGGTCCGATTCACGTCATCGAGAAGTTTCTGCCGCCGATGATCGAGGCCGGCCGAGGCGGACATCTGGTCAACGTCTCGTCTGCTGCGGGACTGATACCTCTTCCGTGGCACGCTGCGTACAGCGCAAGCAAGTACGGCCTGCGTGGCGTGTCCGAGGTGCTCAAGTACGACCTCAAGCGGCACGGAATCGGCGTCAGTCTGGTGGTGCCCGGTGGTGTCAGAACCGGCCTGGTGCAGACACTTCAGATCGCCGGCGTCGATCGCGACGATCCGCGGGTACAGAAGCTGCAGCATCGATTCGAGAAGCGGGCCGTCGAACCGTCGGTGGTTGCCGACGCCATTCTCGCCGGAATCGCCAAGCGCAAGTACCTCGTGTACTCCTCCAACGACATCCGATTCGGTTACTGGGTGGCCCGAAAGTTCGCCCCGCCGTACGAATTCGTACTGCAGAAGGCCAACGATCAATTCTCCAAGCTGCTCGAGCCGCGTCGGGTAGGGGAATCGTCGAAATCGACATCCAGCGTTCGAGCACCCGGCCCCGAGTAGGACAGTTCGTCGTGCGGGTTCGCCAGCGCACAGCCGGCCAGCGACAGGCAACCGCACCCGATGCACCCGGTCAGATTGTCCCGAAGCCTGATCAATTGCTCTATGCGAGAATCGAGTTCGCGATGCCACCGCGTCGAGAGCCGGGCCCAGTCCTCGCGCGTCGGCGTCCGCTCGTCCGGTAGTTCGCTCAATGCCTGCCGGATGGTGGCCAGCGGAATTCCGACTTTCTGCGAGATCCGGATGAAGGCAACGCGACGCAGTGTCTCGCGGTGGAACCTGCGCTGGTTTCCCGAGGTTCGGCGGCTGCTGATCAGGCCCTGCTTCTCGTAGAAGTGCAACGCCGAGACCGCAACTCCGCTGCGCTCGGACAGCTGGCCGGGGGTCAGTTCGCGGACGTTCCAGTCGGGCATCGGCACGACCTCGACAATACTTCAGGTCGGGATCGCAGCGGTGGCGGACGATTGGGTTTACCGTTCGTTCATGAGTATCGAAGCGGCTGCGGGGCCGTTGGGTGCCAACTCCGAGGTAGGGGTGCTACGTACCGTCATGCTGCACCGGCCCGGGGACGAGCTGCGCCGCCTCACTCCGCGCAACAACGACCAACTGCTGTTCGACGGTCTGCCGTGGGTCGATCGCGCACAGGACGAGCACGACGCCTTCGCCGACCTGCTGCGCAGCCGCGGCGTCAGGGTATTGCTGCTCGGTGAGCTCCTCACCGAGGCCATGACGGTCAGTGGAGCAGCACGAATGCAGGGAATCTCCGCCGCGGTGGACGCCCGACGCCTCGGCCGGTCGCTCGCGGAGGACCTGGCGCAGCATCTACGGGGTGTGCCGGCGGCCCAGTTGGCGCAGATTCTGATGGCGGGTATGACATTCGACGAATTGCTTGCGGCCGAGTCCGGGGAATACGAGCCCAGTGGCGCTTCTCTGGTGAGGCGGATGCATCACGGTGGCGACTTCGTCATCGATCCGTTGCCGAATCTTCTGTTCACCCGGGACTCGTCGTTCTGGATCGACGACCGAGTGGCGATCACCTCGCTGGCGCTGCCTGCGCGAGTTCGAGAGACGTCCCTGACGGACCTGATCTACGCATTCCATCCGATGTTCCGCGGCGTGCGGCGCGCCTACGAATCACGTACCGCACCGGTCGAGGGCGGTGACGTGTTGTTGCTCGCTCCGGGGGTGGTGGCCGTAGGAGTGGGGGAGCGCACCACACCCGCAGGTGCAGAAGCGTTGGCGCGCAGTCTGTTCGAGGACGAGCTGGCGCACAGTGTGCTGGTGGTGCCGATCGCGCAGGAGCGCGCCTCGATGCACCTGGACACGGTGTGCACCATGGTGGACACCGACGCGGTGGTGATGTATCCCGCCATTGCGAACACGTTGTCGGCCTTCACCGTTCGCCGCGAGGACAAAGGTGTCAGCATTCGCGGCGGCGACCCCTTCCTGGAGGCCGCCGCCGACGCGATGGGAATCGGCAAGCTGCGGTTGATCGACACCGGGCTCGACCAAGTCACCGCCGAGCGCGAGCAGTGGGACGACGGAAACAACACACTGGCCATATCGCCGGGTGTCGTCGTTGCCTACGAGCGCAACGTGGAAACGAACGCTCGGCTTGAGGCGTCGGGCATCGAGGTGCTGCGCATTTCCGGATCGGAACTGGGCTCGGGACGAGGCGGGCCCCGTTGTATGTCGTGCCCGGTGTCCCGAGAGAGGTTGTAGCGCTCTACAGGACGGCCTGCACTGCGTCGGCCGGGCGGGCGAGCACGGTCCCCTTCTCGGTCACCACGATCGGGCGTTCGATGAGAATCGGGTGCCGGACCATTGCCGCGATCAGTGTGTCCGCATCCGCGCCCGCGAGTCCCAATTCCTTGTAGATGCTCTCGCGCGTGCGAATGGCCTGACGGGGCTCGAGGCCGGCGTCGGCGAGGAGCGTACGCAGTTCGTCCTCGGTGGGAGGCGTCTCGAGGTACTTGACGACCCGGACGGTAACGCCCGTGTCCTCGATGGTTTTCAGGACTGTGCGCGAGGTGTTGCAGCGCGGATTGTGATAGACGGTCGCGAACGGGGTCATGTTTGCGATCCTGCCACGCGGGTAGCCACCTCCACAGATTCACGCCAGGAACGGGAGTGGTTATGACCGACAAGCGCATTGTCATTGCAGGTGGCCACGGCCAGATCGCCCAGCACCTGACTCAGGTACTGACGGCGCACGGAGATCGAGCGGTGTCGTTGATTCGCAACAGCGACCACGTCGACGCCGTCACGGCGCTCGGCGCGCTGCCGCAGGTGATCGATCTCGAGTCGGCCTCCGTCGACGAGCTCGCCGCAGTGCTTGCCGACGCCGACGCTGTGGTGTTCGCCGCAGGTGCGGGGCCCAACAGTGGTCCCGAGCGCAAGGACACTGTGGATCGTGCGGGCGCAGTTCTGTTGGCCGACGCAGCGGAGAGGGCCGGTGTTCGCCGCTACGTCCTGATCAGCTCGTTCGGTGCCGGTGAGCCGGTCGCCGAGGATCTCGACGCCGGGTGGAAGGCGTACATCCAGGCCAAAACTGCTGCGGAAGAAGATGTTTCGGCACGAAGCGGGTTGGACTGGACAATTCTGCGTCCGGGTAAGTTGACGGACGACGACCCGACCGCCTCCGTGTCGCTCACCGAACCGCCGCTCGAGCCGGGTGAGGTGACCCGCGCAGACGTTGCAGCGGTCATCGCGCAGCTTCTGGACACCGGCCACGCCGTCGGTAAGACGCTGATGCTGACATCCGGTTCCATCTCGATCGTCGACGCTGTCGACGCACTCCGATAGGCCGCCGATCGTGCGCGTAAGTATCGACTCGTCGAACACGACCCCGGTGTTCGAGCAACTCCGAATGCAGATTCTCGGCCTGGTGCGATCGGGCGACCTCATCGCGGGCACCAAGATCCCGACGGTTCGCGGTCTGGCCGAGGAGCTGAAGATCGCACCGAACACCGTGGCCAAGACGTACCGCGAGCTCGAGCAGCAGGGGATCATCGAGACGCGGGGTCGATCCGGCTCGTTCGTTGCATCGGGCGGTGACCCGTCGCGTGACATCGCGGCCCGGGCGGCAACGGAGTTCGTCAAGGCAGTCCGGTCCATGGGCCTCGACGACGACCAGGCGCGAACGTTCCTCGAAGCTGCACTGCGAGGAGCCGAGGGCGACAACGGCGACAGTGGAGGCCGGCATCGCGTAAGTTGACGCTTCAAGTTACTTCTGTCAGGGTAGGGCTGCCCGTATAGCCCTGTCAGAAGGATGTGTCATGAATTCCACCGTCGTCCGCGACGCCGTCGCCCTCGTTGCTCGAATCGGACTGGGAGTCGTCTTCATCGCCCACGGTTGGCAGAAGCTCAACACGTTCGGCCTGGACGGCGCAGCGGCCAGCTTCGAGACAATGAACATTCCGCTGCCCACCGCATCCGCCTACTTCGCCACGTTCGTCGAACTCGTCGGCGGAGGCGCGCTCGTATTGGGAATCTTCACCCCCATCGCCGGTCTGCTGCTGTTCCTCGACATGCTCGGAGCCGCAATCTTCGTCCACTTCGAGCACGGTGTGTTCGCTACGGAGAACGGTTACGAGCTCGTCGTCGCCCTCGGCGTCGGCGCGCTGCTGCTGGCCGCATTCGGTGCCGGACGCATCAGCATCGACGGACTCACCAAGGGTAAAACGGCACTGCTGGCATAGTCGCTCAGCGCCAACTCGGCAACCACAGCTGTTCCTGCCACATCTGCGGCGTGATCGGCATTGCAGTGAGAATCGGCCACAGCCAGACGAAGTTTGCGATCACCACGGCGAGGTACAGGGACACCAGCAGTAGTCCGGTACCTCGCCGTTCCGCGGATGCCGTTGCCTTGCCGATGATGTCGCCGAGCACCAGCGCGAAGCCCATCACCATGAACGGGGCCAGTGCTACCGCATAGAAGTAGTACATCTGCCGGTCGAGCGTGGTGAACCAGGGGAGCAGCGCTGCGGAGTACGCTACGAGCACTGTGGCGTAACGCCAATCGCGCCGGACGAAGACCGACCAGATCACCCAGGCCAGCATCGGCAGGGCCAGCCACCACATCGCGGGAGTGCCGATCAGCATGATCGCCTTCACGCACCCCGACGCCGAGCAGCCGGACACGCCCTCGCCGTCGGCGAAGTAGTACAGCATCGGGCGCAGGCCCATCGGCCAGGTCCACGGCTTCGATTCCCACGGGTGCCGGTTTCCGGCCGAATTGGTCAGTCCCTCATGGAATTGCAGCACGTTACCGCTGTAGTACCAGAGGGAACGCAACGCCTCGGGAACGAACGAGAACGGCCCACCGACGCCGATACCGTTGCCGACCTCGTGCCGATCGACACCGGTCTCGGATGTGAACCACGCCCAGTACGTCATCAGATACACCGCGATGGGAACGACCACCAGCGCGTACAGCGCGGGCCCGATATCGCGCAATGCCGTTCCCCGCCATGGGCGCTCGACGCCGTACGAGCGGCGTGCCGCCACATCGAACGCCACGCTCAACAATCCGAAGAATGCGATGAAGTACAGACCCGACCACTTGGTGCCGCAGGCGAGCCCCAGCATCACGCCGGCTCCGAATCTCCACCACCGCACACCCATTCGCGGCCCGAGGACACTGGCGTCCATCCGGCCGTCGGCGCGCACCCTCGACAGTCGCTGCCGCATGTCGTCACGGTCGACGACCAAACAGCCCAGTGCGGCAGTGACGAACAGGGCAAGGAAGATGTCCAACATGCCGATTCGGCTGCTGACGAACGTCACCCCGTCGACGGTCAACAGAATTCCCGCGATGGCACCGACCAGTGTCGATCGCGCCAGCCGTCTCACGATCCGAATCACCAGCAGTACCAACAGGGTTCCGGCCACGGCCGACGAGAAACGCCAACCCCATCCGTTGTAACCGAACAGTGCTTCCCCGACGGCGATCAGCTGTTTGCCCACCGGTGGATGTACCACCAGCCCGTACGCCGGATTGTCTTCGAGCCCACCGCCGGTGAGTACCTGATAGCCCTGCGGGGCGTAGTGCTTCTCGTCGAAGACCGGTGTTCCTGCGTCGGTGGGGTACCGCAACATCGTGAATCGAGTGATCGCGCAGATGACGGTGACGACGACGGTGACGATCCAACCGCGTCGGGCATCGGTGTCGTGGAACCAGTCTTGCGCGGCAAGCGTTGGCCCTGCACTGACCATCGACCGGTCACTCGATCGCACAGAGGTCGGCAAGGTCACGTTATCGATCGTAGGCGGTGATCTTCGAGTGCGTGACAGGCCTCTGCACCGCATGGGACACACTGGAGGCATGCTCATCCTTGCTGCCACCCCGATGGGCGACGTCGGTGATGCCTCGCAACGCCTGCGTGATGCCCTCGGCAGTGCCGATGTCGTCGCCGCCGAGGACACCCGGCGCACCAAACAACTCGCCTCATCCCTCGGCGTGGCGATCACGGGTCGGGTCGTCAGCTTTTACGACCAGGTGGAGACGGCCCGCCTTCCGGCTCTGGTCGACGCCGTGGCCGAGGGCAAGACCGTACTGCTGGTCACCGATGCTGGAATGCCGTCGGTGAGCGATCCGGGCTATCGCCTCGTGGCCGCGTGCGTGGAAGCCGATCTGCCCGTGACCTGTTTGCCGGGGCCCTCGGCCGTCACCACGGCCCTCGCACTGTCCGGCCTGCCCGTCGAGCGCTTCTGCTTCGACGGCTTCGCCCCACGTAAGCAGGGACAGCGCCGCACCTACTTCCAGTCGGTGCTTGCCGAGCCGCGCGCCATCGTGTTCTTCGAGGCACCGCACCGTCTCGTCTCGTGCCTGGAAGACGCCGTCCACGTCCTCGGCCCCGACCGCCGCGCCGCCGTGTGCCGCGAGCTCACCAAGACCTACGAGGAGGTGCGACGCGGCGGCCTGGGGGAATTGCTCGAATGGTCGAGAGACGGAGTGCGCGGCGAGATCACCGTCGTCCTCGAAGGAGCCGTCGCCGTCGCCGAGGAGCCCGAGGATCTCGTTGCCGACGTGGAAACGTTGGTGGCGTCGGGCATGCGGTTGAAGGACGCCTGCGCCCAGGTGGCGGTCGACGGCGTCTCCAAGCGTGAGGTTTACGAGGCCGTTCTCGCCGCGCGGAAGGAGCAGTAGCGGGTCAGCCCACTACTTGCTGACGCAGACCCTCGGTGGCCGCCTCCAGAATCGTCTTGGTTCCCTTCTTCACCAGGAAGCCGGGGAGCGGGATCTTCGGGTCGACCGTCAGCTCGAACTCGACGTGGGTGCCGTTGTCCTTGGGCGTCAACGTGTATCGGCCGTCCTGGGCCTTCTGCTGAGTGCTTTCCACCAGAGTCCACGACACTTCGTTGTCGGACCACGTGTATTCGACGAGCTGTTCGTCGTTGACGCCGATGATCGAGACGTGCATCTTGACGTGGTGCGGCTTGCCGTCCTCGAAGCGATCGACGACCTCGCACTTCTTGTGTACCGGGGACCACGAGGGGATGCCCTCGACGTCGGCGAGAACTTCGAGGATTGCCGATGCATCTGCGGCGATGTCGACTGATTTGTTTGCTGTGACTGCCATGGGGAGAAGGTATCTCAGCTTTCTGTGCGGGGACTGACGTTCCGCGCGAACTCGCCGATTGCTCTCAGCGCGCGGCGGGCTTCGGGAACGAAATCGGCGGCTTGGAACACGTGGACCTGATTCTCGTACACCTGAAGTTCGCACTCGACTCCGGCGATCGCGAGGCGTTGGGCCATGAGTTCGGCGTCGGGATAGACCATTTCGGTGGAACCGACCTGAATCAGTACCGGCGGCAGGCCGGTGAGGTCGCCGTCCACGGGTGAGACCCGGGGGCCCTGTTCACCTTCGACGACGATGCGGGCGTCGACGCGATCGGCCAGAGCGGTCAGTGCCGGAACCGCGTTGGACGGAAAGACCGAACACTTCGACGCATTCTCGTGGGCAAGTTTGCGGGTGGGATCCATGTCGGTGAGCGGGGACATGGTGAAAATTCCTGCGGGTGCGGGCAGGCCGACGGTGCGCAGCGCCAGGGTGACCATGAACGCGAGGTACCCGCCTGCCGAGTCGCCGCCCAGGATGATCTGCTCCGGGCGGTATCCGGAATCGAGAAGGAAGCGGTAGGCGTCGACGCCATCCTCGACGGCGTGACTGATCGGATTGCGAGGCATCATTCGGTAGTTCACCGACAGAACCGATCCGTCGACGCACTTGGAGACCCGAGAGGTCATCCGACGATGGGTACGCAGGCCACAGCAGACGAAGGCACCGCCGTGCATGTAGAGGACCACGCGATCGGTCCCGGCGCCCTCCGCGCGGATCCATTCGGCTTCACACTCGGCAAGCATGACGCGACTGCGAGTGGTTCCGCTGATCTGCGGAACGAGCAGTCCGGCGTAGTCGACCACACCCATCGGCCATGGAAGAGACGGTGTCTGCGCCCAGATCGTCAGGAACGGTCGCACCGTGAACTGCAAGTATTTGGACAGTATCTGTGACTGCAGGCTCGCGCCGCGGATGTCGCGTCGGCGCGCGGTGGCTGCCGGATCGGTCGTTTTTACTACGGTGAGCGCCGGATTCATAGCCGTCGCCTCCATCCCCGTTGGCTGTGCTCGGCGCGTGTGCGCCGTGCGTCGGATCCCCGTTCTATTTGGAACCCCTGGTAACGGACAATAGCGGGTAGCTTTTCGAGTGCGGACGTAAGGTCGTGTTCCGAGTCACATTCGGTGCCGTACCGTGACCGAAAACAAATGGAAAAGGGACAGCTCATGGCACTCATGCCCATCACCGAATCGATGTTTCTGATCGCCGAGTCACGGGAGCACCCGATGCACGTGGGCGGTCTGGAGTTGTTCGTCCCGCCCGGCGATCCGCACGAGTTCGCCGACGAGGTGCATCGCAAGTTCACCACCGGCGAGGTGCACGAGCTCTTCCGCAAGCGTCCCGCGCGTCCGGTGCAGATCATGGGCAATTTGGCCTGGGCGTACGACCAGGACGTCGATTTCGAGTACCACGTGCGCCGCACCGTGCTCCCTCAGCCGGGACGCATTCGCGAGTTGTTCCAGTTCCTCTCGCTCAATCACAGCGCACCGCTGGACCGCTACCGGCCGATGTGGGAGCTGCACATCATCGAGGGGTTGGCGGACGGGCGAATTGCGTTGTACACCAAGGTGCATCACTCGCTGGTGGACGGCGTGAGCGCGCTGAAGCTGATGCAGCGAACGCTCAGTACCGACCCCGACGATCGCAGTGGCGTCGCCACCTGGGACCCGTCGTTGTTCGGCAGGCGGAAGAAGCAGGTCGCCCAGGAGCAGCCCGGACGGTTGGCGCAGCTGGGAAGCGGCCTGGCGTTGGGGCGCAAGATTGCCGGAGACCTGGTCGACTTCGCGCCCGCGTCCGCACGAATCGGGTTGCGTGCGTTGAAGAAAGAGGGCGCGCAGCTTCCCTTGCAAGCACCGCGAACGATGTTCAACGTGCCCATCGGTGGCGCTCGACGGTTCGCCGCCGAGAGTTGGTCCATAGAGCGCATTCGCACGGTCGGCACCGCGCTCGATGCGACGCTCAACGACATGGTGCTCGCGATGTGTGCCGGGGCATTGCGCGCGTACCTCATCGATCAGAACGCACTTCCCGAAGAGCCACTGATCGCGATGGTGCCGGTCTCGCTCCGTAAAGAGGGCGACGACAAGGACGCCGGGAACTCGGTGACGACCATCCTGTGCAACCTGGGCACCGACGAATCCGACCCGCTCCTGCGGCTGGCGCGAATCAAGGATTCGACCGTCAAGGGCAAGCAGATGATGAGCGAGCTCAACACTCTCGAGGCACTCACCGTCGGCGCAATCACCATGGCCCCGTTGCTGTTCGGCCCGGTGCCGGGGTTCGTCGACTACACCCCGCCGCCGTTCAACGTCATCATCTCGAACGTGCCAGGCTCCAAAGAGGATCTGTACTGGAACGGCGCGAAACTCGACGGCATCTACCCGGCGTCGATCGTGGCCGACGGACAGGCACTCAACATCACCGTCGCCAGCAACGGTGACTCGCTGAACTTCGGGCTCATCGGCTGCCGACGCAGTGTGCCGCATCTACAGCGAATGCTGACCCATCTGGAGAACACGTTGGAGGAGCTCGAGAAGACCTTGTGAGTGCCTGCGGCAGTGGTGCGGTTAAGTGCCCTGGGCGGGACTCAACCACACCACTGCCGCAGGCACTACTCGTACTTGGGGAACACCGGCGTCGGGGTCGGTAGTGCAGTGCCGGGCACCGAACGTGTTGTCACATCGGCGAACTCGCGATTGGACGCGCCGAGCAGGTCGAGGATGCGCGACGCGGAATCGGGCATGACGGGCTGGGTGAGGATGCCCACGATGCGCAACACCTCGAGCGTCACGTACAGCACGGTGGCCATGCGATCGGGATCGGTCTTGCGCAGTACCCACGGCTGCTGCAGCGAGAAGTAGCGGTTGGTCTCGCCGAGGACCGACCAGATTGCTTCGAGCGCGGAATGCAGTGCCTGACTGTCGAATTCGCGTCGGCAGATCTCGAGCAGTGCATCCGCGCGGGCCAGCATCGCGTCGTCCTCGGCGGTGAATTCTCCCGGTGTGGGGAGCAGGCCGCCGAGGTTCTTGGCCACCATCGTCAGCGAACGCTGCGCGAGGTTGCCGAGTTCGTTGGACAGGTCGGCATTGACGCGAGCGACGATCGCCTCGTGGCTGTAGCTGCCGTCCTGACCGAACGAGACCTCGCGCAGGAAGAAGAAGCGCACCGGGTCCAGGCCGTAGTTCTCGACCAACGACTGCGGATCGAGAACGTTGCCGAGAGACTTGGACATCTTCTCGCCCTTGACGTTCAGGAATCCGTGCACGAACACCCGCTTGGGCAGCTCGATACCGGCGGACATCAGGAATGCGGGCCAGTACACGGTGTGGAAGCGGGTGATGTCCTTGCCGATGATGTGCAGATCGGCCGGCCAGAACTTTCGGTACGCCTCGGATTCGGTCTCGGGGAACCCGGCACCGGTGAGGTAGTTGGTCAACGCGTCGACCCATACGTACATCACGTGCGCAGGATCGCCGGGAACGGGCACTCCCCAGTCGAACGTGGTTCGCGAGATCGACAGGTCCCGCAGGCCGCCCTTGACGAAGTTCACGATCTCGTTGCGACGGGTGTTGGGCGCGATGAAGTCCGGCGCCGCGTCGTACAGCTCGAGCAGTTTGTCCTGGTACTGCGAGAGCCGGAAGAAGTAAGACGGCTCCTCGGTCCACTCGACCGGAGTGTTCGTCTCCGTCGCGATTCGGGAGCCGTCCTCGTTCAGGGTGGTCTCGGCCTCGGTATAGAACGCCTCGTCGCGCACCGAGTACCAGCCGGAGAACGCGTCGAGGTAGATGTCGCCGTTCGCCTCCATCCGTCGCCACAGTTCCTGGCTGGCGGCGTGGTGATCGGCGTCGGTGGTGCGGATGAAGCGTCCGTACGAGATCTTCAGCAGGTCTTGCGCCGTCTGGAACGCATCGGAGTTGCGCGCGGCGAGCTCGCGCACGTCGATGCCCTCGGTCTGTGCGGTCTGCTGCATCTTGAGGCCGTGCTCGTCGGTGCCCGTCAGAAATCGCACGTCGAAGCCGTCGAGGCGCTTGAAGCGCGCGATGGTGTCGGTGGCGATGTACTCGTACGCGTGCCCGATGTGCGGAGCGCCGTTGGGGTACGCGATCGCCGTGGTGACGTAGAAGGGTGGCCGTGAGGCATCAGCTGGCGCAGTCATGGTGCGCCTACTCTAACTAGCGTGAGCAGAGACCGTCCCGCACCACCGTTGCCCGAGCCCGTCGGCACCCTCGTCGACGCACACACCCACCTCGACGCATGTGGGGCGACCGACGCGGCGAGCGTGGCCGAGATCGTGGACAAAGCCGAGTCCGTCGGCGTCACGCGCGTGGTCACGATCGCCGATGATCTCGACGCTGCGCGCTTCGCCGTGGACGCAGCCTCCTGGGATCCGCGGGTATGGGCCGCGGTGGCCATTCACCCCACTCGCGCGAACGTGCTCGACGACGCGGCCAAGGTGGAGATCGAGCGCTTGGCGACCGATCCCCGCGTTGTTGCAGTCGGCGAGACGGGTCTGGACTACTACTGGCCCGGCAAGCTCGACGGCTGCGCGACGGTGGCCGAGCAGCACGACGGTTTTCGGTGGCACATCGACCTCGCGAAGCGTCTGGACAAGCCGTTGATGATTCACAACCGCGAGGCCGACGAGGATCTGCTTGCTGTTCTGAAAACCGAGGGCGCACCCGAGACGGTGATCTTCCACTGCTTCTCGGGCGGCCCCGAGACAGCGAAGGCCTGCGTCGACGCCGGTTACGTTCTCAGTTTCTCCGGGACGGTCAGCTTCAAGAACGCGCACGCGCTACGGGAAGCCGCGGTGCTGGTGCCCGACGATCTGGTGCTGGTGGAGACCGACGCACCGTTCCTCACGCCGCATCCGTTCCGTGGTGCGCCGAACGAGCCGTACTGCCTGCCGTACACCGCGCGGGCGCTCGCCGAGATCCGCGGCCAGGATCCGGCGGAGCTGGCAGCATTCGCAACGGCCAATGCCGAGCGGGTCTACGGGCTGTAACTGCCCAGGTTGCGGCGTGGGTGCTAATTCGTTACCGTACCGTGACCGAACTCGGGCGTTTCGACGCCGTAGTCACGCACGCAAACGCCAGGAATACGAAACTTGTCGACTATCAGACGCCTCAACTCCGCCCGTTCGACCACTCTCTACCTGGTCATCGCGGCCCTGTTGATGACACTCGTCGCCGGCGGCGTGATGGCGGTGAGCCGTCACAAGACCGTGACCATCGACGTCGACGGCGACATGATTTCTCTGAGCACGATGAAGACCGACGTCAACAGCGCCCTGGTCGACGCAGGGTATGCGCCGTCTGACAAAGATCTGGTCGTTCCGGCTCCCGACTCCGATCTGACCGACGGCGACACCGTGGTCCTACGCCGGGCGCGCGAGATCACGCTGAACGTCGACGGCAAGCCCGAGGACATCTGGACCACCGCACTGACCGTCGAGGAAGCACTGCAGCAGACCGGCCTCGCCGAGGACGTGCACGTGTCCGCCTCGCGCTCGGAGCGGCTGCCCCTCGACGGCACCGAACTCGACGTGGCGCTACCGAAGCAGGTGTCGCTCGTCGACGGCGGAGCCCCCGCAGCCCCCGTCACCCTGGCCGCACCGACCGTGCGTGAATTCCTCGAAGCAGCAGGCGCACCGCTCGAAGAAGCAGACACCGTCACCCCCGATCCCGACGCCACCGTCACCGACGGCGCGCAGATCGTCGTCACGCGTGATCGCACCGTCACCAAGACCGAGACCACCGATGTCGACGCTCCGGAGCAGCGCATCGAGGATCCGACGATGAACATGAGCAAGACAGTCGTCGAGAACCCAGGCGCTCCCGGCGTCTCCGACATCACGTGGAAGATCAACATGGTCAACGGCGTCGAGGTCGATCGCGAGAAGGTCGACGAGAAGATTCAGGTCCCCGCGCAACCCAAGACCGTCCGAGTGGGAGCCAAGCCCGGCACCGAGGTGCCGCCGGTCGAGAACGGTGCCATCTGGGACGCGCTCGCGCAGTGCGAGGCCACCGGCAACTGGGCAATCAACACCGGCAACGGTTTCTACGGTGGCGTGCAGTTCGACCAGAACACCTGGGAACGCCAGGGCGGACTCAAGTACGCGCCGCGCGCCGACCTCGCGACCCGCGAGGAGCAGATCGCCATCGCATCGGTCACGCAGAAGTCCCAGGGTTGGGGCGCATGGCCCGCCTGCACCTCGCGTCTGGGTTACCGCTGACCGTCTTGGGTCATTCCGCAGGCTCCACTCCCGCATTTCTGGGTCATTCCGCAGGCTCCACTCCCGCCCCCGTAGAGTTTCCGCCGTGTCCGAACAAGTGAGGGGATCTGCGGCTCTGCTCGGTCCCGCCGAGGTCCGCTCTCTCGCCGCCGAGCTCGACGTGCGGCC
This sequence comes from Rhodococcus sp. 077-4, assembly GCF_047782425.1. Taxonomy (NCBI): domain Bacteria; kingdom Bacillati; phylum Actinomycetota; class Actinomycetes; order Mycobacteriales; family Nocardiaceae; genus Rhodococcus; species Rhodococcus sp. 077-4. The sequence goes on from NZ_JAJPWC010000002.1 coordinate 25,423, forward strand.
CACCAAGCAACTCGGGCAGAACTTCGTGCACGACGCCAATACCGTTCGACGCATCGTCGCCTCCGCCGGCGTTGGCCCGCAGGACACGGTTCTCGAAGTCGGCCCCGGTCTCGGATCGTTGACACTCGCTTTGCTCGATGTTGCCGACGCCGTCATCGCCGTCGAGATCGACCCCAAGCTCGCGACGCGGTTACCCATCACTGTTGCCGATCGAGCCCCGACTCTGGCCGATCGTTTGACGGTGATCGAGGCCGACGCCCTGCGTATCAGGGCGGCAGACATCACGGGGGAACCTACGGCTCTGGTGGCGAATCTGCCGTACAACGTCGCGGTCCCGGTCCTGATTCACCTGTTCTCGGAGTTGCCGAGTCTTCGCGTGGCCGTGGTGATGGTGCAAGCCGAGGTGGCCGACCGGCTCGCGGCAGTGCCCGGAAGCAAGATCTACGGCATCCCGAGCGTCAAGGCCCGGTTCTTCGGCGACGTCAAAAGAGCAGGCGCAGTGGGCCGTTCGGTGTTCTGGCCGGTGCCCAAGGTCGAGTCGGGACTGGTGCGCATCGACCGGTACGCCGAGCCGCCGTGGCCCACCGATACCGCGCACCGCAAGGCGGTGTTCGCTGTCATCGACGCCGCATTCGCTCAGCGCCGCAAGACTTTACGTGCAGCCCTCGCCGGTTGGGCCGGTTCTCCGGTTGCGGCCGAACGCCGCTTGCGCGAGGCCGAGATCGATCCGACGGCTCGGGGCGAGACGATCGACGCCGCAGCCTTCGTCCGCTTGGCCGCTACCGAGGCCTGATTTCAGAACGGATCGAGGGTCACTTCGAGTGCACCGGACGACGTGACTCGCTGTGGATTGAGCTGCTGAATCAACGCGCCCGAGGTGAGTGTGATCGTGTACTCGACCCACCCGAGACCGGTATCGATGAACGCCTCACCCCAGGGATAGTTTGCCGTTCGGTCCTCGTGGACCACTCCTGATGCCCCGGTCGTGGTGTTACGCCACTGCACTTCGGTGTGGGATGCGAACGAGAGGAACCGCCAGGTCTGGCTGTAGATGGGGTCCGTCGTTCGCGGCATCGCGCTGATCGCCAGGAAGGCGTGGTACGGACCGCCGAAGTCGGATCGCAGGCCGCTATAGCCATTGACGTCGAGCGAGTACGGCGCTTCCCAGGGGTAGGCGCTGGGAATCGACACGGTCGCCACATGGGAATGCGGTGCCGCTGCCGCCGTGCCGCCCGAGGCGAACAGTGCAGCCACCGTCATGGCGAGTGCAACCATCGTCGTCGTCCACCGTCTACGCATGTCGAACCCCTGTTCTTCGACGCTCCTTCAGATGCTGAGCAATGCTATTGGCGTAGCGGCTCGATGCGCGTCACGATTCCGTATCGAACTTGCCGGTCCGTTTCATAGATGGATATCCGACAGTTGACTCAACTCGGTCCACGTCGATGCGCCCTCGCGCGCCGCCGCCACCGGTGCATAGCGATCCGCCGCGATCAGCACACCCAGCTCCAGTCCGGTCATCGACGCGATGTCGGCGACCGGAACCTGGTACGTCCGATAGGGGCCGAGGGGCGGGGGATCGGTCTCGACTCGCAGCGGCTTGTCGAGAATCGGGTCCAGTGACGGCGACTGATCGAGCACGTATCCGGTGCACGCGGGCGAAAAATTCTGCGACCACGCTGCGATCTTGAAGAATTGCCGAGGAATGGCGACCCCTCGGTAGATCGGATCGTTGTCGGCGAAAATGCAACCGCTGAACACCGAGAGCCGCCGGCCGTACTGCTCGGCATGGCCCAGTACGTAGTCCTCGAGCCCGAGCCACAGTGTCTTCGATTGGTTCAGCGTGGCCGTCTGCGGGGCGCACACCGTGTAGTGAAACGTGTCCTCGTTGGCCCGCCGGGCGATCGACAGCTCACCCCACACCGGATCTCGCCTGCGAACCAGATGCCCGCGATCGAGGTCGTTGTTCGAGTACAACTCGTTGCCGGCCTGCTGCGAAGCCGGGAGCCGATCGTCGAGTCGCCAGTCGTCTCCCCGCTCCACGTCCTTCAGGCTCGCTCCGTCGATGTTGACGCCGGTGACAGCGGCGAGGCGTCGGGCAGGATCGATGGACACCGAGAAATGCGTGTACGGAAGCGTCACCACGTCAGCGCGACCGGGCAACGGAATGTCGATGTCGGACAGAAACTTCGGGTCGAAACCGAGCGGTGTCGTCATCGGTCCATTGACTCACGGATCGGTTACCGAAGAGTGAACCGCCGCCAGGTATCGCTTGTTCAGTCTGGCGTGCCGCTCGGCCACGATGCGACATTCGTCGCGTAGTTCGGGTGGATCGAGCACCGTGAAATCGGTGTCGAATGCTGCCAGCCACCGCGCGATCGAGGGCAACGAATCCCCGGACAGCGTCATCACACAGGTGTTGTCGTCGATGGATTCGAGTGCGCCCCACTGCTCGTCGATCATCGGGGCGATCGCATCTATCGGCGCGTGCAACGCGATCCGCGCCTGAACCTGCGCGAATGCGCGATCGATTCCCTTGGACACGAACGCCGCCGCACCGCCGGCCGGCAACTCACGCGGCGTGAACCGCGGACCGGTCGGAATCTTCGGCGTCAGGCGATCCACCCGATACGACCGCCAATCCTCGCGCAGCACATCCCAACCCAACAGATACCAACGTGCACCCGCCCGCACCAGGCTGTACGGCTCCACCTCGCGCCGGGACTCGGACCCGTCGTGTTTGCGGTAATCGAACCGTAACCGCTCGTGTCCATGACACACCGCCGCCACGGTGGACAGCACCGACGCATCGACCGCCGAGCGCGACGTCTGCTCCACCACATCGATCCGCAACGCGTCGAGCCGATGGCGAATGCGCGAGGGCATCACCTGCCGCAACTTCGTCAACGCCCGCAACGACGCCTCTCCGATGCCTGCGACCGAGCCACCGGCCGCCGACTGCAACCCGAACGCCACCGCCAGAGCCTCGTCGTCGTCGAGCAGCAGTGGCGGCATCTCGGCACCGGGACCGAGCTGATAGCCGCCACCGACCCCCGGCGTCGCATTGACCGGGTAGCCGATGTCGCGCAGCTTGTCCACATCGCGCCGCAACGTGCGCGGAGTGACGTCCAGCCGCTCCGCCAACTCCGAGCCCGCCCAGTCGCGACGCGTCTGCAGCAGAGACAGCAGTCGCAGCAACCGAGCCGATGTTTCTTTCATGACCACACAATGCCACCCAATGCGGACAATTTCGGTCCGCATTCGCCGCCCGGATGGTGAACCCGGCCCCTGTTTCTCCACTACTGTGGTTACTCGTGCTGTCTGTCGTTCCCACACCCGTTGTCGTTCGGGCCCCGTCGAAGGTGAATTTGCATCTCTCGGTCGGTGACCTGCGTCCCGATGGCTTTCACGAGTTGACGACGGTGTTCCAGGCGCTCTCGCTCTCGGACGAATTGTCGGTGATTCCGTCCAGGTCGCTGTCGGTTCGGGTTCGCGGCGACGACGCGAGGGTGGTGCCCACCGATTCGCGGAATCTGGTGTGGAAGGCCGCGGAGTTGCTGGGACGTCGGGTCGGGCGTGAGCCTTCGGTGGAGATCACCATCGACAAGGGAATTCCGGTGGCGGGCGGCATGGCAGGCGGAAGTGCCGATGCCGCCGCGACCCTGGTGGCGCTCAACGCGATGTGGCATCTCGATCTGACGCGCGACGAGCTGGACGAGGTGGCCGCCGAACTCGGCAGCGACGTGCCGTTCTCGTTGCACGGCGGTACGGCAGTCGGAACCGGTCGCGGGGAGAAATTGCTTCCGGTGCTCTCGCGCAACAGTTTTCACTGGGTCTTGGCCTTGGCAAAGGGTGGTCTGCAGACTCCCGCCGTCTACAACGAGCTCGACGAGTTGCGTGCCAAGGGCAATCCGCCCCGTCTCGGCGGCACCGAGGATCTGATGCATGCGCTCGCGTCCGGCGATGCGCGTGCGCTCGCGCCGTTGCTCGGCAACGATCTGCAGGCCGCTGCGGTATCGCTGATGCCGCAGTTGCGTCGCACCCTCCGCGCGGGCGTCACCGCCGGGGCATTGGCGGGCATCGTGTCCGGCTCGGGCCCCACCTGCGCGTTCCTGTGCGCCGACGCCGACGCGGCGGTGTCGGTGAGCGCTGAGTTGTCCGGTGCAGGCGTGTGCCGCACCGTCCGTGTTGCGAGTGGACCGGTTCCCGGTGCTCGTGTTGTCACTAGCGAATCGATTGGTTTTTCCTGATGGTCAATCTCGTCAATCTCGAAAACGTCAGCAAGTCCTTCGGCGTCAAGCCCCTGCTCGACGGCGTCTCTCTCGGCGTGCAGGAGGGCGAACGCATCGGCATGGTCGGCCTCAACGGCGGCGGCAAGACCACGACCCTCGAGGTCCTCGCCGGCATCGAGCCGCCCGATTCGGGACGCGTCAGCCGAGTCAACGGTCTGCGGATGGCCGTCGTCACCCAGCGCGGTGTGCTGCCTCCCGGATCGACCGTCGGCCAGGTGGTTCTCGACCCACTCGGAATGGCCGAGCACGAGTGGGCAGGCGACTCGCGGGTGCGGAACATCTTGACGGGCATCGGTATTGCAGACCTCGGGCCGTCCGGAAGTTCGGGTCTGGACGCGCCGATCGACAACCTCTCCGGTGGTGAGCGTCGACGAGTGGCGTTGGCAGCAGCCCTGGTTCAGGATCTCGACCTGTTGGTGCTCGACGAGCCCACCAACCACCTCGACGTCGAGGGCGTGCAGTGGTTGGCCGCGCACCTCGTCAGCCGACGCAGTGCGCTGGTGGTCGTCACCCACGATCGCTGGTTCCTCGACACCGTCGCCAATCGCACGTGGGAAGTGGTCGGCGGAGGCGTCGAGGCGTACGAGGGCGGCTACAACGACTGGGTGTTCGCACGCGCCGAGCGGTCCCGTCAGGCAGACGCGTCCGAGGAGCGTCGACGCAACCTCGCCCGCAAGGAACTTGCGTGGCTGCGTCGTGGTGCCCCGGCTCGTACGTCCAAGCCGAAGTACCGCATCGAGGCGGCCGAGGCCCTGATCGCCGACGTCCCCGCCCCACGTGACTCCGTCGCGTTGTCCTCCTTCGCGCAGCGTCGCCTCGGCAAGGTCGTCATCGAACTCGAGGATGCGCGCCTCGAAACCCCCGACGGCCGCGAACTGGTGAAGGACTTCACCTGGCGTCTGGCTCCCGGCGAGCGCGTCGGTCTGGTCGGCGTCAACGGTTCGGGCAAGACGACGATGCTTCGCACTCTCGCCGGTGAGCTGCAGCCCGCTTCGGGTAAGCGCATCCAGGGCCAGACCGTGAAGATCGGTTGGCTGAAGCAGGAATTGGACGACCTACCCAAGAAACTGCGTGTTCTCGACGCGGTCAAGGAAGTGGCCGAGCGAATCACCCTGGGCGACAGGGAGATTTCTGCCGGGCAGCTCGCGGAGCGGCTCGGCTTCACCCCCGCACGCCAGCGCACACCCGTCGGAGATCTCTCCGGTGGTGAGCGTCGTCGGCTGCAGTTGACGCGTGTGTTGATGGCCGAGCCGAACGTACTGCTGCTCGACGAGCCCACCAACGATCTGGACATCGACACCCTGCAGCAGCTCGAAGACATTCTCGACGGCTGGGCGGGCACCCTCGTCGTCATCAGTCACGACCGGTACCTGATCGAGCGCATCTGCGATTCCACCTGGGCACTGTTCGGCGACGGCAAGCTCACCAACCTGCCCGGTGGTATCGAGGAGTACCTGCGTCGCCGCGCGGTCCTCGCGGCGGAGGCAACACCGGATTCGTTGACCACCGGCGCGGTGCCGCGCAAGGCGACCCGAGATGCGGCCTCCGAGCGCGCGGCTCGCAAGGAACTCAGCAAGCTAGAGAAGCTCGTCCTTCGCCTCTCCAAGCGTGAGGTGGAGCTGCATGCCGAGCTCGCCGAGCCGTCCACCGAGCAGAGCACGCTCGTTGCCCTCGACACCGAACTCAAGCAGGTCCTCGCCGACAAGGACGTCGCCGAGGAACGCTGGATGGAACTGGCCGCCGAGTTGGAGTGAGCGGCTCCGCCGCTTGTGAGCAGCTGAGTAATGGGTCGTTCCGCAGGCTCCACTCCTGGCCCGTAGCCCACTACGAAGTTTCGCTCACGTGCCCGATGCGCATACTGGAGTCATGACATCGGTCGTCGCGGAAGTACTCGGTTCGGATTTCGCCCGTCTGCATCCCAAGGTTCAGTGGCGCTTCGGATTGCAGTCATCGGACAATCTTGCTCAGTTCGGGGTGGGTGTGATGGAGGAGATGACGCACTCTCGGCTGGTGCCGCCGCCGTTGCTGTGGGCCGGCCGCAAGCGCGGACTGTTTCCCGCCGGTGTCGGCAAGGATGTGCCGTTCACCATCGCCAACTATGCGTACGTCGACGAACTGGGCCGCGAGACACTGTCTTTCGTGCGGCGCTTCGCGTTTGCCGGCCGCCCGCAGGGGATGAACTCGGTGATGGTGTCTTCCGCCGAATCCGACGCATATGCCCTGGACTATCTGGGATTCTCCTCGGACATGGTGGTGCACACCAAGTGTGAGGTCGACGCCGAGGGCGGTCTGGTGCTCGAGAGCGAGGTGCCGAGGTTCCTGCTCGGGCCCGTCGCTCCGAAGTTGCCGAAGCTCGCGTCTGCGTTGACGATCGGACGGGAGTGGTGGGATGCGGCCGAGGACCGGCACCGCATCGAGATCGAGGTTCAGAGTCCGGTGCTCGGGCAGCTGTTTCTGTACCGCGGGTGGTTCACTGCGGAGGAGCGCCCGTGTCTGCCGGCCGACATTCCCGCGGACGCGCGTCCGCGGTCGGTCGAGTCTCGCGAATAGCGCTACTGTTACGCGTCGAACGATCTGCGCGCGAAGGAGTCAACAATGGCCGTTGTCGAAGCCGAGATCACCGGTGGGGTCGGGCATATCGTCCTGAATCGGCCGGAGGCGCTGAACTCGTTGAACGGGGCCATGATCGACGGTATCCGCGCCGCTCTCGATGCGTGGCGGGACGACGACGCGGTCAATTCTGTTCTGGTGACGAGCAGTTCACCCCGGGCGTTCTGCGCGGGCGGCGACATCAAGGCAATTCGCCAGGCCGTCGTCGACGGTGACAACGACGCCGGTCCGCAGTATTTCGCGGCCGAGTACGACCTCGACGAACTCATCGCCGCGTATCCCAAGCCGTATGTGGCCGTCATCGAGGCCGCGGCCTTCGGCGGGGGATTGGGTATCTCGATTCACGGCAGCATCCGAGTAGTCACCGAGAACGCCGTGTTGGCCATGCCGGAGACGGCAATCGGTTTCGTACCGGATGTGGGGTCGAGTTACTTCCTGTCGCGGCTGCCCGGCCGCGTCGGGCGCTACTTGGCGCTGACGGGAACGCGGATCACCGGATTCGACGCGCTCGCACTGGGATTGGCGACGCACTTCTGCCCGAGCGAGTCGGTATCGGCTCTGAAGACCGACATCCTCGGGGGCATGGATCTGCACGACGCGCTGGATCGACACACCACCGCTCCGTCGACGAGCGAGTTGTCGTTCGATGCGGACGCGGTCGCTGCAGTATTCGAGAAGGAATCTCTGGTCGACATCATCGACGCGCTGGACTGCGACACACCGTGGTCGCGGACCACCAAGACTCAGTTGGCGACGCTGTCTCCGACATCCCTGATGGCCACCGACGCGTTGATCGCACGAGGGGCCGACAGCACGTTGCGAGAATGCCTCGATCGGGAATTGCGGGTGGCGACATGGATCATCACCGAGCCGGACTTCGCGGAGGGTGTGCGTGCCGTGCTGGTCGACAAGGACCGAGCGCCGCAATGGAAGCCTCTGGTGCTCGAGATGGTGCGACCAGAGGCATTCCAGCAGCTGTTGTGACCGGCGAGGGTCAGCGGTAGCCCTTGGCAGGGTTCTGCAGGTCCAGCACGATGGTCTGGCCGTTGGAGCGCACGTGGATCTCGGGGTTCTGCAGGCCACCCGAGACGAGGTACTCGCCGAGGAGCTGAAGCAGCTCGTCGGGGCCGACGGAGGTGTCGGGGGTGCGGATGTCACCGGTGCGGCTGCCGAGCTCGTTCTGGGTCAAACGGCCTGCGATGCGGACCGAGGCGACGCCCATGGCGGTGCGACGGTCGGGTGCCTGGCCGCGACCGAGCGACGGCGTTGCACCGTTGCTCGAGCCGTGAGACGTGGAGCGGCCGTTGGTGGGCAGGCCGTGTTCTGAGATCTGATCGCTTGTAGTCACTTCAACCTCGTTCGATTCCGTGGCGGGCTTCTCTGGACGACGTCGATCCGCGCGGGCGGTCGTTGAATCCGTGTCGGACGACGTTGCTGGTGCAGGCGTTGTTGCGGACGCCTTCTGGGTGGACGTGGCCTCGGCCGCCGACTTGTCGGTGGACGGGGTCTCGACCGCCTTTTCGGCGGGCGCTGCCGCCGAAGAATCGGTGCGGGCACCGGTGGGTGACGTGGAGTCCGACTTGGGCGGCGTCGCCAAACGATGCGCGGGAGCGCCACCGACCTTGATCCCGGCCAATGGGTAGTTCGATCCCTTTGTCATGTCGTCTTCCACTTCATCGTGATTCCCAGGTGGTTCCGCACCGAGATGTCATGATCGGGACCGATCACGACGGGCTACTCGGCGTCGAGCACGCAGAAACGTACTCGAAGTTTGTTCGGACCGGCTGAGAGTAGCATCACGATTGTTTAAGGCGCCATTTTTCGACCGAAGTTCTTGTTCTGGATTCTGAACCACACGGCAAATCCCCAGGCTACGAACGCGGCGTAGACGAGGTAGAGAACGGCGGAGGGATAGAAGCCTGCGACGATCAGCAGTGGAACTCCCACGATGTCCACCGCGATCCAGATCAGCCAGAACTCGGTGAGTCCACGCGCCATTCCGAAGGTCGCCAGCATCGACCCCGTGAAGATCCACGCGTCGGCCCATTTGCCGAACGAGCCGAGGTAGCCGAACAGTTGCGCGAACACCACCGTGCCGACAATGGCGACGACGAGCATCGCCGTCCGTTCCCGCGCCGTGCCCCACCGAGGGAGAACCGCTGCCCCCGACCGCCTGGAATCTCGCATCCAGCGCACCAGTCCGTAGACGCTCACGGCGATGAACATCAGCTGCCGGCCGGCCTGGCCGTAGAGGTCGAGTGCTTGCGGGGTATGGAACACGCCACCGAGAAAGACGGTGAACAGCAACGCATTTCCGATGATGCCCACCGGCCACGCCCATACGACGCGTCGCATTCCACCGATTGCGGACAACAACCCGAAGCCGTTGCCGACCACCTCACGCCACAGAACCGGATGCCCCAGCACGGAGAATTCCGCGTCGAGCAGATGTATCAGCACCCGAGAAGGCTACTGATCACCCGCGGCGACGAGTGGTTCGAGGGTCAGCTCGGGCATTTCTTTCTGGATGTACTGCAGCCGCCACTTATCGCTGACCAGAGCCAGCAGTGCGCCGTCGGTGCGGGTGAACACCTCGACGCCGCGTTGGCGACCCAGTTCGACGGCCGAGGCCGCGTCGGTGCGACGGGCCAGGGAGTAGGCGAGGGGTTCCATTCGAGCGTCGACGCCGAATTCCGTCTTCATTCGTGCGGTGACCACCTCGAACTGCATCGGGCCTACGGCCGCGAGTACGGGGGACGCGTCGCCGCGCACGTCGTTGCGAAGAACCTGAACAACGCCCTCGGAGTCGAGTTGCTCGACGGCTCGGCGGAACTTCTTGTACTTGTCGGCGCTGTCGACGCGCAGGGCCGAGAAGTGCTCGGGCGCGAACGACGGAATCGGCGGAAACTCGACCTTCTTGTCGGTGTAGAGGGTGTGGCCCGGGGCAAGCGCGGTGGCGTTGACGAGACCGACGATGTCTCCCGGGTAGGCGTGCTCGACGGTCGTGCGATCGCGACCGAACACCGTCAGCGCGTACTTGGTGGTGAACGGCTTCTTGGTCTGAGAGTGCGTGACGACCATGCCTCGCTCGAACACCCCGGAGACGACGCGCATGAATGCCAGGCGGTCGCGATGGGCGGTGTCCATGCCTGCCTGCACCTTGAACACGACGGCACTGAACGGGTCGGTCACCTCGCGGACGCCGCCGGAGGCGTCCTCTCGCGGACCGGGCGGCGGCGCGAGTGCAACGAGGGTGTCGAGGATCTGCCGGACGCCGAAGTTGAGCATCGCCGAGCCGAAGATCACCGGCGACGTCTGACCGGCCAGGAACATCTCCTGATCGTGCTGCTGTCCGCTCGAGATGAGTAGATCGCTCTCCTCGACGGCGGTATCCCAGTCGACACCCTCTCGCTTCGCCGCGGCCTCGGCCGTCATGAACTCCTCGGGCGCGATGGTCGCACCACCTGCGGTGCGGGTGAAACGGATGTAGCTGCCGTCCTGCACGTCGAGCAGGCCGCGGAAGTCGCCTGCAATGCCGACGGGCCAGTAGAGAGGCGTGGGCGTCAGGCCGATTCGTGACTCGATCTCGTCGAGCAGCTCGAGTGGCGACTGGCCAGGGCGGTCCCACTTGTTGATGACGGTGATGACCGGGATGCCGAACTGCCGGCACACCTGGAACAGCTTGAGGGTCTGCGGTTCGAGACCCTTGGCAGCGTCGATGAGCATCACGGCCGCGTCGACGGCCGTGAGCACGCGGTAGGTGTCCTCGGAGAAGTCGGCGTGGCCGGGAGTGTCGACGAGGTTGATGACGTTGGTGATCTCGGCGTCGGGGGAGGTCTGGTAATTGAACTGCAGCGCAGTCGAACTCACCGAGATACCGCGGGCCTTCTCCATCTCCATCCAGTCCGAGACCGTGGAGCGGCGGCCGGCTTTGCCGTGGATGGCTCCGGCCTCGGAGATGACGCGTGCATGCAGCGCGAGCGCTTCGGTGAGCGTCGACTTACCGGCGTCGGGGTGGGAGATCACCGCGAATGTTCGACGCCTCGCGACCTCGGTTTCGAGCTCTTTGGCGGGGCTCCGAGAGGGGCCCGACCCGTCGAGCACTGCCGGTCCGGACCCTTCGAGCGTTGCGTCGACGTCGGGGGTATCGGACGGGGTACTCACGAAGACCTCATTCTCGTAGCAAGGGCGGCACCGAAGTTGTCGCCGGGGCAGAAAACAAGGATACGCGGCCCGTTGCACCCCTCGGTCGGGGCGGGACTGCCTACTGTGAACGGTGGGCCGGGATTCCCCTCACGAGGAGACGCGCGTTGAGCAAGTTCACCGAAGAGATGTTCGAGACCGCGAGTACCAGCAAGCACGGTCTGATCACCGGCGAGCCCGACGAGGCGCTCCGGCAGTCCTGGGGCGAAATCCACGAGCAGGCGCGGCGAATGGCCGGTGCTCTGGCGGACGCGGGCGTCGAACACGGAGACGCGATCGGAATTCTGGCAGGCCAGCCGGTGGACATCGCGCCTGCGTGCCAGGCGACGTGGATGCGCGGGGGATCGGTGACGATGCTGCACCAGCCGACGCCGCGGACCGACCTCGCCGTGTGGGGTGAGGACACCGAGACGGTCGTGCGGATGATCGAGGCCAAGGCCGTGATTCTCGGGGCCCCCTTCGACATCGCCGCACCCGTGCTCGAGGAGCGCGGCATCACCGTGCTCAAGATCGAGGACATGAAGACCGGCCGCGATATCGATCCGGTGCCCACGGCCGAGTCCGACATCGCGCTGCAACAACTCACGTCCGGCTCGACCGGTTCGCCCAAGGCCGTGCGAATCACGCACGAGAACTTCTACGTCAATGCCTACGCGATGATCGATCGCATCGAGTTCGATGTCGATTCCGACGTGATGGTCAGCTGGCTGCCGCTGTTCCACGACATGGGGATGGTGGGCTTTCTGTCGGTGCCCATGCAGGTCGGTGCCGAGGTCGTGAGCATCACTCCGCTGGACTTTCTGCGCTCACCGCTGTTGTGGGCCAAGCTGATTCACAAGTATCGCGGAACCGTGACGGCAGCACCGAATTTCGCGTACTCGCTCCTCGCGCGCCGGCTGCGGCAAGCCGAGGACGATCTGGACCTCGACCTGTCGAGTCTGCGCTACGCCTGGAACGGAGCCGAACCCGTCGACCCGGACACGATGACCGCACTCGCCGAGGCCGGTGCCCAGTACAAGCTGAACCCGCTGGCTCTGGCTCCGGTGTACGGAATGGCGGAAACGACTCTTGCAGTGTCGATTCCGGATCCCGATCAGGGGCAGGTGATCGATGTGGTCGACGCGGATCTGCTCGAGACCCTCGGCCGCGCCGTCCCGTCCACCCGCGGCAACACCCGTTCCCTCGCCACGCTCGGCAAGTTCGTGCCCGGGTTGGAGGGTCGCGTCGTGGACAAGGAGGGGCAGGTGCTCACCGCCCGCGGCGTCGGCATCATCGAGGTGCGAGGCAAGGCCGTCACGCCGGGATACATCACAGTCGAAGGACCGGTCTCGACGCTCGACGCGGACGGCTGGCTCGACACCGGCGACGTCGGCTACATCACCGAGGACGAACTGGTGGTCGTCTGCGGCCGCATCAAGGACGTCATCATCATGGGTGGCCGCAATATCTATCCCACCGACATCGAGCGAGCCGCAGGCACCGTCGCGGGTGTTCGGCCCGGCAATGCCGTCGCCATTCGGCTCGATGCAGGAGACAAGCGCGAAAGCTTCGCGGTGGCAGTGGAAACCAACGACATCGACAAGCCGGACGAGGTCAAACGCATCGAACGTGAAGTGATTCATGCGGTGCACTCGGAGGTGGGTGTGCGGCCTCGAACCGTTGCGGTACTCGGTCCGGGAAGTATTCCGAAAACATCGAGTGGCAAACTGCGACGGGCCAATTCGGTGTCGCTGCTGAACTGACGCGGCGAAGAGACCTCACACCCTTTCTGCGGGGTGCGCGCGTGTGCTCGGAGGCGAGAACAGGCGCGCGCCTCACAACAAGGGCGCGCGGTTCGCCAGGATCAGCGTGGGTGCACCCGGTTCTGCGCGGCTTCGAGGCCGACTTGCAGGACCAGTTCTGCGGCGTCGGCAGCTTCCTCGACGACGACGCCGAGGTCCTTGCGTTCGGGCGCCGAGAACGGCTTGAGCACGAACGACGCCGGATCCATCCGCCCCGGTGGCCGTCCGACGCCGACGCGAACGCGCAGGTAGTCCTTGGTGCTCAGATGCTGCGAGATCGAGCGCAGACCGTTGTGGCCACCCTCGCCGCCGCCCAGTTTGAGTCGCAGAGCACCGAAGTCGATGTCCAGCTCGTCGTGCACCACCACGATGTTCGCGGGCTCGATGGAAAAGAACCGTGCCAGCGCCGCCACCGGCTGACCCGAAAGATTCATGAACGTCCGGGGCTTGGCTATGACCACCGAGCGATTGCCGAGGCGAGCCTGGACGATGTCGGAATTGGACTTCTTGTGAGAGGAGAACGACGAGCCGATGCGTCCGGCAAAGGCGTCGGCCACCATGAATCCCACGTTGTGACGGGTCTTTTCGTATTGCGGACCGGGATTTCCCAGGCCGACGATCAGTGCGGGGGCAGGTTCGGGGCTCACGGGCGTCATTCTCTCATCGACGTTTCGAACGAACGGCGCGCCACCTCCCGTGGGAAATGGCGCGCCGTCCGACGTGCTGGGTGAGTATCAGCTCTCGTCGGAGCTTTCCTCGTCCTCGGACGCTGCTTCTTCCTGAGTCTCGGCTTCGCCCTCTTCGGAGATCGGCTCGGTGCCTTCGCCTTCGGCCTCGAGGTCTTCCTCGGACGGAGCCTCGACGACGTTGACGAGCAGCATTTCGCCGTCGGACACCAGGGTGACGCCTGCGGGCAGGTCCAGGTCGGCTGCGGTGATCTGCGTTCCGATCTCGGCGGCCTCGACGGACACGACGAAGGACTCGGGGATCTCCAGCGCGTCTGCTTCGATCTCGACCGAGGTGGAGTCGGTGGTGACGAGCGTGCCCGGAGCGGCGTCGCCCTCGACGGAGATGTTGACCTCGACGGTGACGCGCTCGCCCTTCTTCAGGACGAGGAGGTCGGCGTGCTCGATGCTGCGACGGATCGGGTGCACGACGATCGACTTGGTCAGTGCGAGCTGCGATGCGCCGTCGATGTCGAGGGTCAGCACGGCGTTGGTGCCGTCCTTACGGAGCACGGCAGCGAACTCGCGAGCGTCCAGAGCGAGGTGCTGGGGGTCGGTGGCGTGTCCGTACAGCACGGCGGGAACGAGGCCGTCACGACGGGTGCGGCGCGCGGCGCCCTTGCCGAATTCGGTGCGAACGAGTGCGGTGAGATTGTTGGTCTTCGATGCCATGGTGCTACTGCTCCTGATGAATGTGTTTCGTGCGGCGTACTTCGTCGGGCGATCAAGCTCGTCGGGGCGGACACGACCGAGCGCGGCCAACGGGGCCGAGCCGCGTCGATAACGGTGGATCCGGACTTCGTCGGATCTACCCTCGCCGAGACAACCTGTAAGACGATACAGCATGCTGCGCAGTGGTTCGGTTATGTGCCCCCTGGGGCACCTGCCCGCACCACTGCGAGCGCAGCGAGCAAGTCGGAGGCGACGCCCCGCGCCACCACTATCGCGTCAGCCCTGCCGCCTGCCGTACCCATCACGACCGCGCCCTCGTGGAGCAAGGACAGGCGGGTTCCCAGATCGTCGGCATCGGGGTATCCGGCTTCGGTGGCCAGTCGGGCGAACAGCGATCTGGTCCACGCCTTTTCGGACTCGATGATCTCGAGGACCGGGCTGTCGGTGCCGCCGAACTCGGCGAAGGCGTTGACGAATCCGCAGCCGCGGTGGTTGTTGCGCATCCAGACGTCGAGCGCGTCGTACACCCCGAGGATGCGTGCATCGCCTGGTTCGAGCGATTCGACGTATTGCGTCACGTGATCGCACCACAGTCCGTATCGGCGGGTGAGGTAGCGCTGCACCAGGCCGTCCTTCGAGCCGAAGCGGTCGTACAGGGTCTTCTTGGTGGTGCCGGCCTCCTCGGCAATGAGGTCGACGCCGACGGCTCGGATGCCGCGGGCGTAGAACAGTTCGCTGGCGACGGTGAGAATGCGTTCAGCGGCGGGGGTGAGCGGCTTGTCGAGCATGGTTGCCTTTCGAAAGCGCTGGTGAGCGGCAGGTGCACTGCAAGTATACAGACCTGTGTGTTTACATCGGGGCATGAGAGCAAACGTCGACGTCATCGCAGGAACAGCTCTGGTGGTGCTCTGGAGCTCGGGGTTCATCGGAGCCGAGCTCGGCACTGCCGAAGCGCCCGCACACACGCTGCTGGCCTGGCGCTACGTCGCCGCAGTTGCCCTGCTGATCGCATGGTGTCGATACCGCAGGCTGAGCCCCACCTGGCATGCCATCCGAATCCACGCGGTCCTCGGCCTCTTCTGTCAGTTCCTCTACCTCGGTGCCACCATCACCGGGATCGGGATGGGCGTGCCACCCGGTGTCGCCGCGTTGATCGCCGCACTGCAGCCGCTGGTGGTCGCGATGGCGTCGAGCAGGATCTTCGGCGAGCGCGTCGGAGGACGTCAGACCCTGGGACTCGTCGTCGGGATAGCGGGCGTCTCGCTGGTCGTGGTCGGAGACATGTCGGGTGCGGACCTGGCCTGGCCGGTCTATCTGCTACCCGCTGCGGGGATGCTGGCCTTGTCGGTGGGGACCATCGGTCAACGGGTACTGGCACCCAAGGAGCCGATCGCGCTGGCGATGGCCATCCAATGTTCCATCAGTGCAGCGGGATTCATGACGTGGAGCGCACTGGCCGGAGATGTCGCACCACCGATGACGACGGCTTTCTGGGCTGCCGTCGCCTGGACGGTGGTGCTCTCGACCTTCGGGGCCTACGGCGCGTACCTGTTCGTCGTGCGTCGTAACGGCCCGACTCGCGCCAGCGTGTTGCTCTATCTGACCCCGCCGACGACGATGCTGTGGGCCTTCGTGATGTTCGGCGACGACATCACCTGGCTCGGAGTCGGAGGTCTGGTGGTCTCCGCAATCGGGGTGGGTCTCTACCTGACCAAAACCCAGGTGAGCGAAACTTCGACCCCTGCTACGAGCCCCGAGCGGAGCCTGCGGAACGACCGGAAGCCCAGTCATGCACCTGCGAGCGCAGCGAGCATCGTGTCCAGTTCGGCGAACGTGACGAAATAGTGGGGCGATGCCCGGACGACGGCGTCGAGTTCCCGGCCCGTCATGTCCAGTCGCGTCGAACTGCGGTGGCTGACGGTCACCGTCACCTCGCTGTCGGCAAGTCGCTCACGCACGGCCACGGGATCTTCGCCGTCGACCGTGAAGGAGACGATGCCGTTCTTGCGATCGCCGAGGTCACGAACGGTCACCCCTGGGATCTTTCGGAGTCCGGCCCGCAGGTATTCGGCTCGTTCGGCAATGGCCTCTTCGACCTGGTCGATGCCGAGTTCGAGCAGATAGTCGACTGCCGCGCCGAGTGCCAGCCTGGCCGCAACGTCGCATTCCCAGAACTCGAATCGCGTTGCATCGTCGGCCATTCGGTACGTTTCGCGGTCGGTCCATTGCGCACTGTGCAGGTCCAGGGCCGGCGGATGCAGCGTCGACGCCAGTCCCGGACGCAGATACAGGAACCCGGTTCCTCGGGGGCCGCGCAACCATTTGCGGCCGGTGGCCGAGAGGGCATCGACTCCCAGTTCGGTGACGTCGACGCGCATCTGCCCGATGGATTGGCAGGCGTCGAGCAGGACCAGTGCGCCGTGTCGGTGTGCGACATCCGCGACGGCGCGGGCGGGATTGATAAGACCGCCGTTGGTGGGGGCATGTACTACCGAGACCAGCTTCACCCGGTCGTCGAGCATCGATTCCAGTGCGTCCACGTCGATGCGACCCAGCTCGTCACTCGGGACTACCTCCACACTCGCACCCGTGACCTCGGCGCGATGAAGTGCGGAGATGGCGTTGCTGGCGTATTCGGCCTCGCACAGCAGGATTCGATCGCCGGGGGAGAGCGGCACCGAGTAGAAGAAGTCGTTCCAGGCGCGTGTCGCAGAATCGCTCAGTGCAATGGTCGACGCCGGGGCCCCGATCAAGGTTCCGATCGAGGACTTGACCGCGGCGAGGTCGTCGAGGCGCCCGGTCGCAGCCCGGTAGCCACCGATTTCTGCTTCCCGACGCAGGTGCGCAATCGCGGTATCGAGGACGACGGTGGGAGGTAACGAGGATCCGGCGCTGTCGAGGAACACTCGGCCCGATGCACCGGGGGTATCGCGGCGGATGCGGTCATGATCGAGCATCGGTCGTCCTTCCTGTCACGAACTCTCGGGCATCAGGGTTGCACAATCGGTAGCCTCGATACGACGCGGGATCGCGCGAGTTTTCGATCCCCGCAGCTGGGTATCTTGCGGTGTCGGATCGCGGTGAGTACGGAAAGAAGGAAACGTGTCCTCCAACGAGAAGTCCCTGGAGCTGAGCTCACGCCCGGCTGCCGAGGCATACGTGTCGAAGGTGTGTTTCAAGCTGGGTCCACCGTCGCTCATCGGTGCCGAACTCGAATGGCTCACCGCCCTCGACGACGGTTCGCGTCCCTCTCTTTCCGCTCTGGCTGCCGCGCTCGGTGATCACTCCCCGCGCAGTATCGCTCCCGAGTCGCCCGTCCTGACGTTGCCGGGCGGAAGTATGGTCACCGTCGAACCCGGCGGCCAAATCGAATTGTCCAGTTCGCCTTATGTATCCGTTTCCCGCCTTGCACCGATGCTCGATGCCGATGCACGATTGCTGCGAGAGATGCTCGGCCTTGCCGGCATCACGATCGCCTCCGTTCCGGCAGACACCACTCGAGCTCCGGAACGACTTCTCGTCCTGCCGCGGTACTGCGCGATGGAGAATCGGTTCACCACCATCGGGCCCTTCGGCAAGCTGATGATGTGCAATACCGCCGCGGCGCAGGTCAGCGTCGACGCCGGTCGTGATCGCGCCGAGGTGGCCGCACGGTGGCAGATGCTCCACGCCATCGGCCCGGCATTCGTTGCCGCGTTCGCTCGATCCCCGATGCTCGCCGGTGCGCCCGAGGGTGCGTGGGCGTCACAGCGAATGCGGACGTGGCTCGAACTCGATTCCAGCCGAACCGATTCGAGTAGAACTTCGGTCCCGAGCACCGGTGACCCCGTTGCCGACTATGCCAGCTGGGCGCTCGACGTTCCGTTGCTCTGCATACGCGGCGTCACTCAGAATTGGGAAGCGCCGCCGGGCACAACGTTCGCTCAGTGGCTCGATGCCCCCGAGATCGTCGGACGACCGCCCTCCTACAGCGATCTCGACTATCACCTGACCACCTTGTTCCCTCAGGTCCGGGCCTGCGGGCACCTCGAGATTCGATATCTCGACGCGCAACCGGACGGGCAATGGGTGGTTCCCGCGGCCGCGTTCGAGGCGCTGCTCTCCACTCCCGCACTCGTGGCCCGCGCCACCGAGATCGGCGGCGGGACGGCCGGACGGTGGCACGACGCGGCTCGCGTCGGACTGGCCGATCGTGACCTACGCACTGCCGCAACCGAATTGCTCGACCTCGCAGCGGACGTCGGTGGCGACTTCGCCGAACAGCTCAGGGCCGCGTCGCGTCGGTGCCGAACCGGCGCAGCGCCGCACGAGTTCGATGACGCGCAGACCTTCGGCAGTCGAAAGGAGTCGGTGTGAACACCGAACAACTCAGGAGCAGGATCGAAACGGTCCTCACCCGCAGCCGCACCCGCAGCGACGCACTCACCGAATGCGTGGACGAGACCGAACTGATGGCGCAGCACTCGCCGTTGATGAGTCCGCTGGTTTGGGATCTCGCGCACATCGGCAGCCAAGAAGAACTTTGGCTGGTCCGCGACGTCGGCGGGCGTGAGCCCGTCCGTCCTGACATCGACGAGTTGTACGACGCGTTCAAGCACTCGCGTTCCTCGCGCACGTCGCTACCGTTGTTGACTCCCGACGAGGCACGTGTGTACGTGCAGACCGTCCGAGACAAGGCCTGGGACGTGTTGGGCCGCAGCACTTTCGAGGGCCGTCCGGTCGAGAAGCACGGTTTCGCGTTCGGAATGATCGCCCAGCACGAGCAGCAGCACGACGAGACGATGCTCGCGACCCACCAATTGCGCTCGGGGCCCGCGGTTCTGACGGCTCCCGCTCCGCCGGCCTCGATGGCACCGGTATCGGGTGAAGCGATCATTGCCGGCGGTTCGTTCTCGATGGGGACCTCGCTCGACCCGTGGGCGCTGGACAACGAGCGGCCGGCTCACGTTGTGCACGTACCGACCTTCGCCATCGACCGAGCTCCGATCACCAATGCGCAATTCCTGGATTTCATGGCAGACGGCGGCTACGAACGTCGCGAACTCTGGTCCGAGAAGGGCTGGCAGCATCGCGTCGACGCGAACCTGACCGCGCCGCAGTTCTGGGAGTCCGATTCCGACGGCACCTGGTGGCGTCGCAGCTTCGGGGTGCGCAAGCCGGTGCGTCCGCAGCAGCCTGTGGTGCACGTGTGTTGGTTCGAGGCCGATGCCTACGCCCGCTGGGCCGGTAAGCGTCTGCCGACGGAGGCCGAGTGGGAGAAGGCCGCGCGCTTCGACGCCGAGACGCGCACCAGCCGCGCCTACCCGTGGGGCGACGCCGAACCCACTGCCGCACATGCCAATCTGAATCAGCGGCATCTCGAGCCGGCAGATGTCGGCGCGTATCCCGGCGGTGCCTCCTCGGCCGGTGTGCACCAACTCATCGGTGACGTCTGGGAGTGGACCTCCTCGGATTTCGAGCCGTATCCCGGGTTCGAGGCGTTTCCGTACGCCGAGTACTCCGAGGTGTTCCTGCGCGGCGACTACAAGGTGTTGCGCGGCGGCTCGTTCGGCACCGACGAGGTGGCGTGCCGGGGCACGTTCCGCAACTGGGACCACCCGATCCGCCGACAGATCTTCAGTGGCTTCCGGTTGGCCCGCGATGTCGAGCCCAGCTGAATGTGCCGTCATCTCGGATATCTGGGCGCTGCCACCTCTGTCGGATCGCTGCTGACGCAGGGTGATCACTCACTGCGCACCCAGTCGTTCGCACCCAACGACATGCGCGGCGGAGGGACCGTCAACGCCGACGGTTTCGGTGTCGCATGGTGGGACGGCGACGCCGCTCTGCGCAGCTACCGCAATCCGATGCCCATCTGGACCGACCCCGCTGTCGATGATGTGTTGCCGCAAGTGCGCTCGACGTCGGTGATCGCGGCAGTGCGATCGGCAACCGTAGGCATGCCGATCGAGCGCAGCGCCTGCGCCCCGTTCACCGACGGCCGATGGGCATTCAGCCACAACGGCGTGGTGTTCGGCTGGCCGCACGCCATGGCCGACTTGTGGTCGGAGATACCGCCGATCGACGCGCTCGCATTGCCCGCGCCCACCGATGCGGCCGCCTTGTGGGTCGTGTTGCAGAACCTGCTGCGCACGCACGATCCCGAGTCGGCACTGCGCGTTCTCGTTCGACGCGTCGAGGCGACGTCACCGAATGCCCGACTGAATTTCCTGCTCGGGGACGGCGAAACGCTCTATGCCACAGCGGTACATCACTCGCTTGCGGTCTTACGGAACGAGAATTCGGTGACGATCGCCTCCGAGCCACTCGACAGCAAACCCGACTGGATTTCCATCGACGACCGAAGCATGGTCGTCGCCACAGCATCCGATGTCACCATTTCCGGCCTGGAATCGTAGAAGGAGAGTCATGAGCACGGTGGACGTACATCTGGCCGACACGGCTTTGCTCGACGAGTTGCGCAAGGACGTTCGGGACGGTCTGACGGCCGACCCGAAATGGCTTTCACCCAAGTACTTCTACGACGCTCTGGGCAGTGAATTGTTCGAGCAGATCACCGTGCTGCCGGAGTACTTCCCGACGCGTACCGAGCGTGCCCTTCTCGAAGAGCATGCTCTCGACATCGCCGAGGCGACCGAGTCCACGATGTTGATCGAGCTGGGCTCGGGTTCGTCGGAGAAGACGAAGCTGCTGCTCTCGGCCGGAGTCAAGCACGGCGCTTTGAAAACCTATGTGCCGCAGGATGTGTCCATCTCTGCGCTCGAGGGTGCGATCGAGCAGATCGCGCAGGAGTTCCCCGCACTTCAGGTGCGCGGCATCGTCAGCGATTTCACCGATACCCTGCACAACCTCCCACGCGGCGAACGCCGAACGATCGCCTTTCTCGGCGGCACCCTGGGCAATCTGACGCCGGACGAGCGAGCAGACTTCCTGAAGGCCATCGCCGACGCCCTCGATCCGGGCGAGTATCTGCTTCTCGGTGTCGGTTTGGTCATCGACCCGAACGTGCTCGTCCCCGCATACGACGATGCGGCGGGGGTGACGGCGAAGTTCAATCGAAACGTGTTGTCGGTGATCAACTCTCGCCTGGGTGGCAACTTCGATTCCGATGCGTTCGAGCACGTCGCGCTGTGGAATGCCGAGCAGGAGTGGATCGAGATGCGACTGCGGGCCACCGCGCCGCAGGATGTGTATCTGGCCGATCTCGATCTGCACGTGCACTTCGAGGCAGGCGAAGAACTCCGCACCGAGATCTCGGCGAAGTTCCGCAGAGACGGCATCACCGGTGAACTGAACGACGCGGGGTTCGGCGTCGACACTCTCTGGTCCGACGCCGAATCCCGCTTCGCGCTCATCCTCGCGCGCAAGGGTGGGTAGCGACCTACTCGGTCTTGCAGAGTGGGCAGCGTTGCACGCTACGCCCGCCGATCGGGTCCACCGGAGTGGGCACCATTGCACGCTACGCCCGCCGATCGACGGGATTCCGTCGATCGGCGTCGGTAGTGTGCAACCCGGCCCGGCGCAGCCGTGTCTTCAGGGCAGTCGACGATCGGTTGCCGCGATCGACTTCCGACGACGCCGCACCACGGTGATGATTTCGTCCACGACGCGATCGAGGTCTGCAAGCGCCGTCGCCGCCGAGTAACGCAGCACCAACCATCCATCGAGCACCAACTCATTCTGGCGTCGACGATCGTTGTTGAACGTCGCGGGATCCGTGTGAAACTCTCGGCCGTCGATTTCGACGATCACTCGTGCGGAAAAGTCGACCAGGTCGCCGTAGTACTTCCCCACGCGTGCATTGATCTCCATCGTGAAATGTCGAGCGGTCAATGCCCGCGCTACCGCACGCTCAGGCTCGGATCTTGTTCTTGGGCAGCACGTTCGGAGTTGCTTCCGAACGGCAGTCATTCCGTGCATTCCCTTTGTCGTGTCACACAGTTCGGCAACCCGTCGCCACGGCAGATGATGGTCGATGGCGTTGTCGAAGAACTTCTCGAGGTCAGGCGTCGACAACGTGGTCGCGACGTCGACGAATGTCTGCTCCAAGGACACCACTCGCAGGCCTCGGTGGAGCTCGACGTCCAGGAGCAGGCGTCGGCGATGTATCCGAATCCAAGGCACCGACTTCGATTGGGCAGTCGGGGCAACAGTGACATCGACCAGACGCGGTTCGTACTCGATCAGTCCCCACAACCAGGCCGCACTTTCGTGACTCAGCACGGCATCCGGTCTCCACAGAGTCACAGCGGTGCACAGCCCGAAGTAGTCGGGCTTCTCCGTCGAGTAGACCTTCGGCAGCAGGCGTACGAGTTCTCCCGACTGCGATCGCCTGGAAATGCCGCTCGTACTGAGCCCTTGCGCCACCAATTGCTGCACTGTGTAAACCCCCATTGCTCCACCGTTGCGGCTGCGGAGCCCGAGCAACAGTGGCAATCTCGCAACTGTGGATAACTTGATGACGTTATCCACAGGGCAATGTCAGGCAGGGTGGGCAACAGTGCACACTATGGACGCCGATCGACGGGATCCCGTCGATCGGCGTCGATAGTGCGCACTACGGCCCGGCCCGCTGGAGTTCAGGCATCAGCCAACGCGACCACCGGCGAGATTTGATTCGCACGCCGTGCCGGTGCCAGTGAGGCTCCGAGCGCGAGGAGTCCGCCGCACAGCACTGTTCCGGCGATGACGGCCCACGGCAGAGTGGGGGCAGTGAGTCCGCGTGAGTCCAGAGAACCGAGCAGCGATTGTGCTGCGGCCCAACCGTATGCGATGCCGAGGATCAGCCCGAAGCCCATCGACGCGACCACCATCTGGGTGCTCTCGGAGACGATCATCGCTCGAATCTGCTTGCGGGTGAATCCGAGTGCGCGCAACAAGCCGATCTCGCGGGTGCGTTGCAGAATGCTGAGCAGCAGGTTGTTCACCATGCCGACGGCCGCGATGACGGCGGAGAAGCCGATGAGTCCGGTCATGATTCCCACCGTCACGGTGAGTACCTGGTCGATGGTGGCGTCGTCGTACTCGTTGACGAGCATCGACCGGTAGCTGTACATCGCGACGGCGAACGTGGTCACCAGCGTCACCCCGATCAGCAATCCCACCGCGGTGCGGGTGCTGCGATCCGGATAGCGAATTGCGTTGGCGGACGCCAATCTTGCTGCCGGGCCGCGGCCGGACATTCTCCCGACCAGTCGCAGGGTTGCGGGCAGAATGCGGTATGCCCCCACCATGATGCCGGTGAACGACGCGACACCGCCGAAGAACGCCACCAGAACACCGGCCGGGTTCACCATCCCGATCAGGATCCCCAGCCCGAGCAGAGCCACCCCGCCTGCGATCAGCACGATCGACAGCGCCGTCCTGATCCGGCGCGACCGCGGGGCCTCGACACCTGTGTCCACCGCGCCGCCGGTCGCCTGAACCGGGGTCACGTCCAACACTTTCCGAGACCCGACGTACGACGCGAGGGTCGTCGTCAGCACCACGGTGACGACCGGAAGGATCACCAGCGGTTGCACCGACGTGTACTCCACATCCGGCAGCTGACCTGCTGAGACCGCAACCGCTCGTGCGAGATGACTGGCACCGATTCCGAGAACCGAACCGAGTGCGCCGCCGAACAGTCCGACGAGAAGCCCTTCCTTGGCCACCGATCGACGCAGATCACGCGCCCGAGCACCGAGCAGTCTGAGAAGTGCGATGGTACGGGTGCGCCCCGCCACGATCGTCGCGAAGGTGTTCGAGGTGACCACCGCCGCGACGTACAACGCGAGCCCGATGAACACCAGCGCAACGCAGTACAGCGACGTGACGGCCGCGCTGTCGCTACCGTCGTCGAAGATATCCACCAGGAACGCCGTCGCCTGAATCAACACCACACCGAAGAACGACGCCAGCGACGTCACGAGAAGACTGGCACCATGCTCCTTCGATGCCTGAGCAGAAGTCAACGCACTCATCAGACGCGCTCCATTCCCAGCATGTAGCTCGAAATCTGTTCCGCCGTCGAACGTCCCAGTTCGTTGACGATGTGCCCGTCGGCGAGAAAGACGATGCGATCGGCGTAGCTTGCCGCGATGGGGTCGTGGGTGACCATGACGATCGACTGGCCGTATTCGCGCACGGCAGCGGCAAGTAGGCCGAGAACCTCACGGCCGGTGCGGGAATCGAGATTGCCGGTGGGTTCGTCGGCAAAGATGAGATGCGGTCGTGTACCCAGTGCGCGGGCGATCGCGACGCGTTGCTGCTGCCCACCCGAGAGCTGATGGGGGCGGTGGTTCACCCGACCCTGTAATCCCAGGGTGTCGATGAGTTGCTCGATCCACGCCGACTCCTCGGCGGTGGGCGCGCGACCGTCGAGCTCGAACGGCAGCAGGATGTTCCCCCGAACATCGAGTGTGGGAACGAGATTGAACGACTGGAAGATGAAGCCGACCTGTTTGCGGCGCAACGTCGTCAAGGCGTCGTCGTTGGCCGAGGTGATGTCGGCACCGGCCAGCATCAGATGTCCGGAGCTGGCGTTGTCCAGCCCCGCCATCACGTGCATCAGCGTCGATTTGCCGGAACCGGACGGACCCATGATGGCGGTGAACTGGCCACCGTGGATGTCGAGCGAGACGTTGTCTAGGGCGCTCACGGGATTCGAGGAGTCGCCGAAATGCTTGCTGACCTGGAATGCCCGGGCGACCGGGTGAAGTGTTGTCGTCATGTCCACAACGCTATGAATCCGGCGGGCCGAAGTAATCAGGCGCGAGTCTTTGCCTCGTACATCTGCAGGATGACGCCGGCGTCAGTCTCCAGTGAGTCCGTGCTCGAATGCGTAGACCACCAACTGCACCCGATCACGCAGGTGCAGCTTCGCGAAGATGCGACTGATGTGCGTCTTGACCGTCGCCTCGCTCAAGAACTCCATCGCGGCGATCTCGGAGTTGCTCAACCCTCGCGCCGTGAGTCGGAACAGCTCCTTCTCCCGTGCCGTGAGCGTGGCGAATTCGGCCGGTACTTTCGGCACCACGGGCGTCGGCGTGAAATGCGCCAGTAGGCCCGTCGTCGCCGACGCGGCGATCACCGAGTTACCCGCATGAACCGTGCGAATGGCGGCGAGCAGAAACTCCGGGTCCGCGTCCTTGAGGACGAATCCGCTTGCCCCCGAACGAATCGCTCGCGCCGCACTCTCGTCGAGGTCGAATGTCGTGAGCACGAGAATTCGCGGAGGGGAGTCGGAGGCGGCAAGAATCTGCTCGGTCGCGGCGATACCGTCGAGCACCGGCATCCTGACGTCCATGAGCATCACGTCGGGTGTCGCCGACGCGGCCAGCTCGACGGCCTCGCTCCCGTTGCCCGCCTCACCGACGAATTCGAGATCGGGTTGCGAGGAGATGAGCATGCGAATGCCGGCCCGGAACAATTGCTGATCATCGACCAGTGCGACTTTGATCCGATCGGACATCAGTCGATTCCCTTCGTAGTCGATGTGGCTGCGGGAAGCCATGCAGTGACGGTCCATGACGAGCCGTCGCCCGAGGCGCTGCACATGCCACCGGCGAGACTGGCGCGTTCCTTCATGCCTGCGATTCCGTGGCCGGTGGACTCGGTGGCAGGACGAGTCGAGTACATACTGTTGCGCACCGTCAGTTCGATGCCCGCGGAATCTGATTCGGTGGTGACGGTCACCGGTTTGTCCGGATTGCCGTGACGGAGGACGTTGGTCAACGATTCCTGTGCGATGCGGTACAGCGCCAGGTGAGCTCCGGCTCCCAGCGGCACGTCGGTGGTGTCGACGGACGACTCGATGGTCAGTCCGATCGAACGCATCTGGTCGAGTAGACGCTCGAGATCTCCCGGCGTCGGATTCGGCAGATCGCCTTGATTGTGGCGGAGCTGCCCCAGCACCACTCGCACATCGGCCAGGGCCTCCCGCGCGGTGTCGGAGATGGTCGTCAGGGCCGTGTCGACGGCAGCGGGGTCCACGGCGCGCACGTAGCGCGCCCCGTCGGCCTGAGCGATCACCACCGCCAGCGAATGCGCCACGATGTCGTGCATGTCGCGGGCAATTCTGTTGCGCTCCTGCTCGATTGCTACTTCGTGTTCGGCGCGGGCTTGATGCACCTCGGCGAGCTCGCGAGCGTGAGCGGATTCGATGGCGGTACGGCGGGCGTAGGCCAGGCGGCCCAGCGCCCAGGACAACCCGAGCATGGCCCACAGGCCGGCGAGAAGGAAGGCGAACTGTGCCAGGCGGGGTTCCTGGAAGCCCTCCTCCGTGGACGGGCCGAACGGATTTCCGTCCACGTACGCCAGGTACAGCGCGGCGATCACACCGCCGCCGACGGCCGATACGAGACCGAGTCGCCGAATCATGCTGTCGCCGTAGGCGGCCGAGCAATACAGAATCGCGAAAATCGCGGTGTCTGCCGACAGGGGGAGCACCCCGCTGACCATCTGCACGACGGCGAGGGCCCAGGCCAGCGCCAACGACAAGCGAGGCGACCGGCGCCGGACGGCCAGTGCGACACCGAAGCCGACCAGCACCCCCGCGCCTGCGGAACCGGAGACTCCACTCAGGGTCGACGGCAGCAGGAGCAGAACGAAGATGACGGCGTAGATGACATCGAGCACCTGCCGTGAGATCGAACGCTTGCGCAGCACCCGATCAGACTACGTGGATCAGTTGGTCCGGCGACGAGCCTTCTCGAGCGCGGCCAGGGTCGACAGGACAGTGGTGCGCTGCCGTTCGAGATCCTTCATACGTGCGCGAGCCGGCAGACCGTGCACGCCGTCGAGCGCGCTGATCTGCTCGTCGACGGAGGTGAGCTGGCCGAGCAGCTTCTGCACGCGCGACTGCAGTTCGATCGCATCGATTCCGGTGACACCGGCCTGCGACTTCTTCGTCGGTGCCTTGGCCGGGGCTCCGGTCGTCGAGGATGCCGGCGCGTTCACCGCAGCAGCGGCTCTGGGACGCAACGCTTTGCGGACGGCAGCCGGATCGGGCAGCTTCTCGAGGCGAATCCGGTTGAGCACTTCACGCGCATCGCGAGCGGTGACGCGGTACTCGCGCTCCTCGTCGTCCTCGGACGCCAGTGTGCCGCCCAGTGGCCGCAGGCCGTACATACCGATGAAGTGCTTGGCCTCGTCGATGACGGCTTCCTTCTCGCGGCACAGGCCGCAGCGCGGCTCGTTTCGGAAGGTCTCGACGCCGTCCGTGCTCCCGCACCACACGCACCCGCCCGGTGTCCATCGGGCAATTCTGACCGTAGTAGTTCCAGTCGGGCCGTGGGGAGAGTCTGCGTCGATCACGACGAGTCATCTTAGGTGACAACGAAACCCGCCCCGCACACCACCGTCTCGCGAGCTGCATATTCCTAGGTCGGACGTGACGTAGTTCATGCAGTGCGGGTCGGAAGGTACGCGGGGCGGGCTTCTGAGCGGAGAAACAGACTTGCGGGTCGGGAGTGGAGCTTGCGGAACGACCCGGGGATACTACGCGCTGCCGTCAAAAAGGCTTGTGACGGAGCCGTTTTCGAAGACCTCGCGAATGGTGCGGGCCAACAGCGGGGCGATGGACAATTCGGTGAGGGTGTCGAATCGCTTCTCGTCGCTGATCGGGAGCGTGTTGGTGACGACAACTTCCTTGGCACCGCAGTTGGCGAGGCGCTCGGCAGCCGGGCTGGACAGCACGCCGTGCGTGGCGGCGATGACGACATCGCCCGCGCCGGCTTCCTTGAGTACCTTGACCGCTCCGGCGATGGTGCCGCCGGTGTCGATCATGTCGTCGATCAGGATGCAGGTGCGGCCCTCGACCTCGCCCACGACGCGATTGGACTTGACCTGGTTGGGCACCAGGGGATCACGCGTCTTGTGGATGAATGCCAGCGGTGCGCCGCCGAAGGAGTCGGCCCACTTCTCGGCGACGCGGACGCGGCCCGAGTCGGGGGAGACGACGGTGATGTGCTCGAGGCTGTACTTGCCGCGGATGTGATCGGCGAGCTGGCTGTGCGCGTGCATGTGATCCACGGGGCCGTCGAAGAAGCCCTGGATCTGGTCGGTGTGCAGGTCGACGGTGATGATGCGGTCGGCACCTGCAGTCTTGAGCAGATCTGCAACGAGACGCGCGGAGATGGGCTCGCGTCCGCGATGCTTCTTGTCCTGACGGGCGTACGGGTAGAACGGCAGGATCGCGGTGATGCGCTTGGCGGATCCGCGCTTGAGCGCGTCGATCATGATGAGTTGTTCCATCAGCCAGGTGTTGAGCGGGAACGGGTGCGACTGCAGAACGAATGCGTCCGATCCGCGGACCGACTCCTCGAACCGGACGAAGATCTCGCCGTTGGCGAAGTCACGTGCCGTCTGCGGAGTGACGTCGATTCCGAGCTCCTTGGCGACCTGCTCGGCCAACTCCGGATGTGCTCGACCAGAAAACAACATCAGGTTCTTCTGGTTGTCGATCCAATTAGGGGTGGTCACTGCTTTTCGCCGTCCTTTTGTTCTTGCCGATCACGATCTGCGAGCGCCGCTGCCTTGGCAGCTTCGGTTCCGGGCCTGTTGTCGATGACCCAGCCTTCGATATTGCGTTGCTTGCCACCGGAGACGGCCAGTGCGCCGGGAGGTACGTCCTCCCGAACCACTGTTCCTGCACCGGTGTAAGCGCCGTCGCCCACACGTACGGGAGCGACGAACGTCGAGTCGGAACCGGTCCGTACGTGGGACCCGATTTCCGTGCGGCTCTTGTTGACGCCGTCGTAGTTGGCGAAGACGTTGGAGCAACCGATGTTGCTGTGGTTGCCGATCGTGGCGTCGCCGACGTAGGTGAGGTGCGGAACCTTGGTGTGGTTGCCGATCGTCGCGTTCTTGGTCTCGACGTAGGCACCGAGCTTGCCGCCCTCGCCCAGGACTGTGCCGGGACGCAGGTAGGTGAACGGCCCGACGGTGGCATCCGGTCCGATCACGGCCTGCTCCGCGTGGGTGCGGACGACCGACGCGCGCTCACCGATCTCGACGTCACGCAGGGTGGAGTCGGGTCCGATGATCGCGTCGTCGGCGATGTGGGTCTTGCCGTGCAGTTGAACACCGGGTTCGAGGCGGACGTCCGCGCCGAGGGTGACGTCGATGTCGATCCAGGTGGTCGACGGGTCGACGACGGTGACGCCTGCCCGCATGTGTCGTTCGATGATGTGGCGGTTCAGTACGGACGTGACGTGTGCCAGTTGGACGCGATCGTTGACGCCCACCACCAGGTCGGGATCGGCGAGCTGGGTGCCGTAGACGGCCCGGCCGTCGGCCTTGCTGATCTTGACGACGTCGGTCAGGTACAGCTCGTGCTGAGCGTTCGCTGTGCTGAGTTTGCCCAGAGCGGTACGCAGCGCGACCGCGTCGAACGCGTAGACGCCGGAGTTCACTTCGCCGATCAGCACTTGAGCAGGGGTGGCGTCGGCGTGCTCGACGATCTCGGCCACTTCGCCGTCGTCGGTGCGAACGATGCGGCCGTAGCCGTTGGCATCGTCGGGGAGAAAGGTCAGAACAGTCGCGGCCGCAGGCCTCGGGGCGCTCAGATGCTCGTCGAGGAGAGCTTTGAGAGTGTGGCCGTCGAGCAGCGGGACATCGGCCGCGGTGACGAGGATCGTGCCCTCGAAATCGTCCGGCAGCGCAGCCAGACCGCACTGGACGGCGTGGCCGGTGCCGAGCTGACGATCCTGCACGGCAGTGTGAATCGTGCGACCGAACGTGGCCGCGAGGTCCTGGACGGCGGCGGTCACTCGTTCGCGATCGTGTCCGACGACGGTCACCAGGTGGTCGGGGCCCAGGTCGGCAGCCGCATGGAGAGCGTGCGCGAGCATGGTGCGTCCGGCCAGGGGATGCAGAACTTTCGGAGTCTTCGACCGCATTCGGGTACCTGCACCCGCAGCGAGAACGACCACGGCGGTCTGCACAGGCATTGAGCTCCTCAGGCGTTAACGCGAAAGACGATATGCGTGAATGATGTTGCTCGCTCCGCCGCCAGGACTCGAACCTGAACTATCTGAACCAAAATCAGAGGTGCTGCCATTACACCACGGCGGATAAACAGCCAGCGGTATCGCCAGTGGCCGACGAATCGAACGACGCATTCGTCTGCCGCTGCGCTCCCACTGAGCGCAACGATCCTCGCATGCGAGGTGGTGGTGAGTCGAACCGCGATGCAGATAGCGCCCTCCGGGTCGTTCCTGCAGGCTCCACTCCCGCACGGACAAGCGGATGAATCGGACCTCGCTAGGGTGGAGTAGGCGTCGAATTCGACGTCGGAAAATGCACGGTCGGTAACGGAAGCGGTTTTCGATGACAGGCGCAGCCTCCGAACAGGAACGCACCCCTCGGGTCCGCATGACCGGGACGCAGCGACGCGAGCAGTTGATCGAGGTGGGCCGCACGTTGTTCGCAGAACGTGGGTACGAGGCCGCCTCGGTCGAGGAGATCGCCGGACGCGCACATGTCTCGAAGCCCGTTGTCTACGAGCACTTCGGCGGCAAGGAAGGCCTCTACGCAGTCATCGTCGACCGGGAGATGTCGACTCTGCACGGGATGATCACCGATTCGCTCGATCTCAGTCGTTCCCGAATCCGCGTGGAGCGCGTTGCTCTCGCACTGCTCACCTACATCGAGGACCGCACGGACGGGTTCCGCATTCTCGTCCGTGATTCTCCCGTCTCCGCCGAGGACGGAAAGTACTCCTCGCTGCTCAACGAGGCCGTCGGACGCGTCGAGCACATGCTCGCCGGAGACTTCTCCCGACGCGGCCTCGATCCCGAGTTCGCGCCGATGTACGCCCAGGCGCTGGTCGGAATGGTGTCGATGACGGCGCAATGGTGGCTCGACGTGCGAACACCGTCGAAAGAAGTGGTTGCGGCCCACGTGGTCAACCTGTGCTGGAACGGATTGACCAATCTGGAGGCGGACCCTCGATTGACCGAGGAATGAGTCTTCTGTTTCGACTCTCCACAGTGAAAGAGGGGGTATCGTCCCCTTTGTCGGCCATGAGACCTCCGTCACTCACGGCAAGGTTCTCAATCGGACCGATGCATGTTGGCACAAGACGTAAAGCCACTCAGTGGTACCGTTCGGGCGTAATTTGCGCAGTGGCAGTTCAGAATTGCGAAGGCGGATCCCATGGTCAGGCAGGCCCGCGCTGAAATCACTCGCGACACCGTGCTGGCGGGCGCAGCGAATGTTTTCCTGCGCCTCGGGTACGCGAACGCGAGCCTCAGCGAAATCATTTCTCAGTCCCAGGTCACCAAGGGTGCCCTGTACTTCCATTTCGGTTCCAAGGAAGAACTGGCGCGTGCGGTCATCGACGAGGGCAACGCTCGTCTGACCACGGCCTGCATGCAGTTCAACGACGGCCGAATTCCGGCGCTCGAAGCGGCGATCGGCATTTCCTACATCGTCGTCGACCTGTCGGTCAGCGATCCCATGGTCTCGGCAATGCTTCGACTGAGCCATCAGATCGGCGACTACCGGGGTACCGAGGGCAACGTCATGGCCGGGTGGAGCGAATCGTTCGACAGGCTCGCAGCCAAGGCCATCGCGCAGGGCGACATCGACCCCAACTCGGACTCACGCACCATCGGCTCATTGGTGCTCGAGATCCTCACCGGCGTGCACATGGTGGCCGTAGCCACCTCCACCACCGAAGAATTGCCGTCGCGCATGGAGCGCCTCTGGTACTACCTTCTGCCGGCCTTGGTTCCTGCCAACAAACTCGACTACTTCCGCGAGTTCGCGGCGCGTCGAGTCATCCGCTTCGGGCCGTAACTACCGGTACTTCTCCACGAACTCCGCGATGTCCTCTCGGAGTCGATCCGGGTATTCGCCGTTGACGGCGTGGGACGCGTCGGAATAGAGCCGGACGGTCCCGTTCGGAAGCGTCCGCTCGGCTGTGTCGACGGCCTCCTCGGCATCGTGCATCACCGATCTGCCCGCGATGACGGCCAAGACGGGTACATCGAGCGTCTCGAGGCGCTCCTCGGCGATCCGCGTGGGCTGCGGCAATTTGATCGAATAGCCCTGCATTCCGGCTTCGATCATGTCGGCGATGGGAACCTCGCGCACCTCCGCGCCGCCTGCGGTGTACGAGTTGAAGTTGTCTCGCCAGGATTTCGGGAGCCACGGCACCGCGGCAGGTAGAGCCCGGATCGCGGTGCCCCACGGAATGTCGGCGAACGTCTGCGCCGGGTCGATCAACGTGAGTGTCGCGATGTGCGAGCTGTCGTGCAGTGCGAGGTTCGCCGCCGTCCATCCGCCGATGGACAGTCCGACGAGGTGAACCTTGTCGGTGGGCAGGGCTTCGAGCGTCTGATCGAGCCACGCGGCCTGGTCGTCGTCGCTGGAGATCGGCCGTTCCTGAATGCTGCGCCCCGGCTCGCCGAGCAGATCCACGGTGTAGACGTCGCCGATCGTCAGCAGGCCTGGAAGGTTGGCCGCCCACACCGGCGTCGCGGAGGATCGGCCGGGAAGCAGCAACAGTGGGTGCGCGGAGGTTCCGGTGCCGTCGAATCGATAGACGCGCACGACGCCGTAGTCGGTTCTCACGTCCAGCGTCTCGGCCGGAGTGGGTAGGTCCTCGAACGCACGGTCGTAGGCGGCGAGAAAACGATCCTCGCTCGCCGCGCTGTTCCAATGTCCCACCGGCGACGGGGATCGGAGGGTGAACGTGAGGGCGAGCGCGCCGACGGTCAACGCCCCGGCGGCGATCTTCAGGTATCGACGCCGCGTTCTCGGTGCTCGATCGTTCATGTTCGGTCTCCTAACCGATCGGTAAGTAATTTGACCGTACGGTAGGCTGGCGATTGTGGCAACGAGAGAACCGAGCTTCATCGAGCGCACCAGGCGCGCTCAACTGATCGACGTCACGATCGATTCGGTCGCGCAGCACGGATACGCAAAGGTGTCGCTCGCACGCATCGCCGAGAGCGCAGGAATCACCAAAGCTGCTGTGCTGTACCACTTTCGAACCAAAGATGCGGTGGTCGACGCCGCGTATCGGTTCGTTCTCGCGGCTCTCGTGCAGGATGTGGCGGCCGCGGTCGAGGGCGTCGACGCCCGAGAAGGCCCACAGGCGTACGTGCGCTCGATGATCGGACATCTGCGTACTCACCCTCGGCACACGCGCATGTTGGTCGAGGCGCTCGGCAACTCAGCGCTCGAACACACTCCGGAACAGCGATGGCGGCCGTTGGCCGACCTCATCGACGCGGCGGTTCGAGCGCGCGGAACCGATGGCGTCGATTCACGGACGCTTGCCATCATCGTCGGCGGTGGGATCGACGCGATCGTCACCGAGCGCCTGCACGACCCGGAGTACGACTCGGCGGCTGCTGCCGAGTCTCTCTCGGCGATGGTGAACGCAGCTCTGAGCTAGCCCGCCGTCGTCTCCCGCCTGCCGGGCTGTCGGTGTTCTCCCATAGACTCGCCTATGACTGTGCGTATGCAGCCGTCGCCTCGAATCGCTTCTAGGAGCATTGCTGTTGTCTTCCGATTCTCTGCCTGCCATTTCTCCATCCGGGCCGGCCCCGATCGTTCCCGACGCGGCGCTGCAACTCTCGGGTCTGGCCAGCGTCGCGCTGACCGATTCGGCCATGGTGGCCGTCGCCGACGCGATCGGAACCGCCGAGCACACGCTCATCGGACCGCACTCCGTTCGCCCGTTCGTCGCCGCCGCGATCGCGCAGCACACCCAGCTGTTGATCGTCACCGCCACCGGCCGTGAAGCGGACGATCTCACTGACGAACTACGTCAGATCCTCGGCGGCGGCGTGGTCATGTTCCCGTCGTGGGAGACGCTTCCGCACGAGCGACTCTCACCGAGCGCCGACACCGTCGGCAAGCGACTGGACGTGCTCCGCAGGCTTGCTCGCCCCGGCGACACCGATTACGGCGATCCTCTGCGTGTCATCGTCACCACCGTCCGCTCGTTGGTTCAGCCCATGGCACCCGGTCTCGGCGAGATCGAACCCGTGACCCTGAAGGTCGGACTGGACATCGACTTCGACGGCTTGATCCACCGACTCGTCGAATTCGGATATCTGCGCGTGGACATGGTCGGCAAGCGCGGCGAGTTCGCCGTTCGCGGCGGCATCCTCGACCTCTTCTCGCCGACGGCAGATCACCCCGTGCGCGTGGAATTCTGGGGTGACGAGATCACCGAACTCCGCGCGTTCGCGGTCTCCGATCAGCGCTCGCTGCCGGATCACGAGGTCGATCTCGTCATCGCCCCGCCGTGCCGCGAACTGCTTCTCACCCAGGAAGTCCGCGACCGCGCCGCGGTTCTCGCAGCCGACAATGCCGGCGACACCGCATTGGTCGAGATGCTCGACAAGCTGTCCGCAGGCGTCCCGGTAGAGGGCATGGAGGCGCTGCTCCCCTTGCTGCAGCCGGGTGAGCTGCAACTGCTCGCCGATACCCTCCCCGCAGGAACGCACGTGTTGCTCTGCGATCCCGAGAGAATCCGCACGCGCGCAACAGATCTGGTGCGCACGGGCCAGGAGTTCCTCGAAGCATCCTGGACGGCGGCGTCGATCGGTGGCGCTGCGCCACTCGATACCTCCACCCTGGACACCTCCAGCCTCGAAGGCGCATCGCTGGATCTCGGTGCCTCCGCTTACCGCTCGCTGCGTCAGGTCCGGGAGTCGGCCCAGGTACACGGTCGGCCGTGGTGGACCATCAGCCCGCTGGCATCAGGAAACGGCGAGGAAGTCGAACTCGCCGTCGACCCGGTCCCGGAGGTGCGTGGGTCCGAGGAAGCACTGACGGCCCTGTTCGCGACCCTGCGGGCACACATCGCCACCGGTGGGCGAGCGGTCGTCTCGGTGGCCGGCGCAGGTACCGCCGCCCGCATCATCGAACGCCTGGCCGAGGCCGAAGTGCCTGCGGCGCATCTCGATTCCGGTGCCGTTCCGGTCCCCGACGTCGTCAACGTGCTCTGCGGCTCGCTGCACGACGGTCTGGTGTTCCCCGATGCCAAGCTCGTCGTGGTGACCGAGAGTGATCTGACCGGCAACCGCGTCGCCGCGGCAGGAGAGGGACGCAAACTCCCGGCGAAGCGTCGTAATCAGGTAGATCCGCTCGCCCTCGTCGCCGGCGACAGCGTCGTGCACGACCAGCACGGCATCGGTCGATTCGTCGAGATGGTCGAACGCACCATCGGTGGTGCCCGACGCGAATACCTCGTCGTGGAGTACGCACCCAGCAAGCGTGGCCATCCAGGCGACCGATTGTTCGTCCCGATGGACTCGCTCGATCAGCTTTCGCGCTACGTCGGTGGTGAGCTGCCGTCACTGAGCAAGCTCGGCGGATCCGACTGGGCCAACACAAAACGCAAGGCGCGCAAAGCAGTTCGAGAGATCGCCGGAGAGCTCGTCCAGCTCTACGCCGCCCGCCAGGCGGCTCCCGGACACGCTTTCGGACCGGACACACCGTGGCAGCTCGAGATGGAAGATGCGTTCGGCTTCACCGAGACGGTCGACCAGATGACGGCCATCACCGACGTCAAAGCCGATATGGAGAAGGCGGTTCCGATGGACCGCGTCATCCTCGGTGACGTCGGCTACGGCAAGACCGAGATCGCAGTGCGCGCCGCGTTCAAGGCCGTGCAGGACGGCAAGCAGGTCGCCGTTCTGGTTCCGACAACCCTTCTGGCGCAACAGCATCTGCAGACCTTCACCGCACGGATGGCGTCGTTCCCGGTGACGGTGAAGGGCCTCTCCCGGTTCACGCACGGCTCCGAATCCAAGGAGGTCATGGCCGGGCTGGCAGACGGAACGGTCGACATCGTCGTCGGCACGCACCGCTTGCTGCAGACCGGCGTCGCCTGGAAGGACCTGGGCCTGGTCATCGTCGACGAGGAGCAGCGCTTCGGCGTCGAGCACAAGGAGCACATCAAGTCTCTCCGAACTCACGTCGACGTGCTCACCATGTCCGCCACCCCGATTCCGCGAACGCTCGAGATGAGCCTCGCCGGAATCCGTGAGATGTCGACCATCCTCACTCCGCCGGAGGAGCGGCACCCGGTGCTCACCTACGTGGGTGCGTACAACGACAAGCAGGTCGCCGCGGCGATCAGGCGCGAGCTGCTGCGCGACGGCCAGGTATTCTTCGTGCACAATCGGGTCAGCTCGATCGACAAGGCTGCCAAGAAGATTCGCGATCTGGTCCCCGAGGCTCGGGTGGCGACGGCGCACGGTCAGATGAACGAGGAAACCCTCGAACGCACCGTGCAGGGATTCTGGCAGCGCGAGACCGATGTACTGGTGTGCACCACCATTATCGAGACCGGTCTCGACATCTCCAATGCCAACACGTTGATCGTCGAGCGGTCCGATTCGCTCGGCCTATCGCAACTGCACCAGCTCCGAGGCCGAGTGGGCCGCAGTCGAGAGCGTGGC
The DNA here is from genome assembly GCF_047782425.1 of Rhodococcus sp. 077-4. Taxonomy (NCBI): domain Bacteria; kingdom Bacillati; phylum Actinomycetota; class Actinomycetes; order Mycobacteriales; family Nocardiaceae; genus Rhodococcus; species Rhodococcus sp. 077-4. The sequence goes on from NZ_JAJPWC010000002.1 coordinate 62,118, forward strand.
TATGCGTACTTCCTGTACCCGCCCGAGAAGCCGCTCACCGAAACCGCCTACGACCGTCTTGCGACCATTTCGCAGAACTCCGACCTCGGTGCCGGTATGGCCGTGGCGATGAAGGACCTCGAAATCCGCGGTGCCGGAAACGTTCTGGGAGCAGAGCAGTCCGGCCACGTTGCAGGCGTCGGATTCGACCTGTACGTGCGTCTCGTCGGCGAGGCGGTCGAGGCGTACCGCGCGGCCGCCGACGGCAAGCCCATCACCACCGACGAGGCACCCAAGGAAGTGCGCATCGACCTTCCCGTCGACGCCAACATTCCACCCGACTACGTCACCAGCGACCGGCTGCGACTCGAGGGCTATCGAAAGCTGGCTGCTGCAGCCGATTCCGAGGGCATCGACGCCGTCATCGAGGAACTCGTCGACCGGTACGGCCCGCTGCCCGAGGAGGTCGGCCGACTGGTGTCCATCGCGAAGCTCCGCCTGATCGCCAAGGAATACGGCCTGACCGACGTCAATGTCGCCGGAACTCAGGTGAAGCTGGCTCCGATGGAGTTGCCCGACTCCAAGCAGATCCGTCTCAAGCGGCTCTACCCGAGCGCCGCGTACCGAGCCACGACCGGAGTGGTGCAGTTGCCGCTGCCGCGCGTCGAAGGTGGTGGCGTGGGGGCGGCGCGCGTACGCGACGTCGAATTGGTCCAGTTCATCGCCGATCTCATCCTATCCTTGGACGGGAAGCCATCTCGGTCGGTGTTGTTGGAGCAAACAGTGGGGGTGTAGCGGTGACGGTAGTTCTGCTAGACCCCGTTCGTCCGACGCAGGTGCCGGTGGACGCCGTCGAATTCCTCGGCGGCGCAGTGCGATTCACCGAAGAAGTACCGGTGAAGGTGCGGTGGCTGTTCTCGGGGACCGCTGCACCCGACGCCGTCGACGCAGTGCTGGTGAGCACCGACCCCACCAACCCCGACGTCCTGGCGCGGATCGCGCGCGGCGAACGCGTCATCGCGGTCGAGAAGCTTCCCGGTGACGACCTCATCGCCGCAGTCCGATTGATGGACCGGCTGCGCACACTCGGCGGCTGGGAAGCTCAGCAGACCCACGAATCGTTGCGGGGCTACCTTCTGGAAGAAACCTACGAACTGCTCGACGCCATCGCCGCGGGCAACCTGGTGGACCTGCGCGAGGAACTCGGAGACCTGTTGTTGCAGGTCCTCTTTCACTCCAGAATCGCTCAGGACGCCGCGGAGAACGCATTCGACGTCGACGACGTCGCCGCGGGACTCGTCGCCAAGCTCACCCACCGCAGCCCGCATCTCGGCCGAACGGGCAACGGCCCCATCGACATCGCCGAACAAGAGCGAGCCTGGGAAGAGCAGAAGGCCTCGGAAAAGGCACGCGGATCCTGCGTCGACGGCATCGCCCTGTCTCAGCCGTCACTCGCACTGGCGCAGAAGGTGATCGGCCGAGCCACCAAGGCAGGCCTGCCCGACGAGCTCATTCCCGACGGCCTCCGCGTCGTACACATCGGGGTCGATCATGCGCACGGAGGTGACAGTGCCGAGGACCTGCTGAGGCGTCGGGTACTGGATTTCGCGACCCTGATCCGCAACGCCGAGGCGTCGGCCCGCAACGCAGGCATCGGGCCGGGGGAGATGTCCGCCCTCGACTGGATCGAGCACTGGGGTCTGCGGGGCTGACACCCACCACCCGAACGCGTCAATGGTCCATTGCATTGTTCAGACGTATGCAGTGCGCCATCCACGCGGGCGGAATTGCTCAGATCTCTCGAGTAGCGCTACTCATGTGCGCGTGGTGTCAGGTCGGCCAGGCTATCGGTCATGACAACGAACCTGATCGAACGCGAATCCGACAAGACATGGACCGGCGGTTGGACGGCCCTCGGCGGCGCGCTGATGTTGGTGACGGGCTTTGCCACCTACTGGGCGCTCTCCAACCCCGTAGCGACTGATTTGTTGATGGGTTTCGACTATGCCCCCTCGGCACGGACTGGTTTACGGGTCGGGACCGGCTTCGCCGTCATCGCGTGGTTCGCCAGCTTCATCACGTCGTTGCTCGGAATGCGTCGATCGGCGGCGGGTCGAATCATGTTGGGTTGCCTGGTGATTCTCGCTCTGGTTTTGATCGGTCCGGTGCTACTGTTCTGCGCGGCGATCGCCTTCACGTCCTGAACCGCGAGCGTGCGCGGAGGCCGACTGCACCGACATGCAGTCGGATCCTGCTGCTACCTGCGCCAGAACAAGTGATGAGTGATGCCGCTGCTACTGGGGACTACCTCGTGCTCGAATCTGTCGTTCAATTCGTCGGGTGAATCCCATAGCTTCAGGCCCGAGCCGAATTCGATGGGCGAGACGGCGATGTGCATGGTGTCGACGAGATCGGCGTCGAGGAACTCCCGGATGCTGGTGACACCACCGCCGAGTCGCACATCCTTACCGCCCGCGGCCTCTTTCGCCTGCTTCAGTACCTCGGAGGGTTCGCCGTCGACGAAGTGAAACGTGGTGTCGGAGAGTGTGATCGACGGTCGCGCATGGTGGGTGAGTACGAAGACGGGGGTGTGAAACGGCGGCTCGTCACCCCACCAGCCCTGCCATTCGTGGTCGGCCCACGGTCCGCGTTGAGGTCCGAACTTGTGCCTGCCCATGATCTCGGCACCGATGTTGTTGGCGAAGTCGCGGGCAAAGTAGTCGTCCAATCCACGGCTGCCACCGGGGTCGGTTCGGTTCGGCCAGCTCGCGGTTGCCCCGCACCACGCCATCAGGCTTCCATGGTCGAGGCCGAACGGGCTCTCGAAGCTCTGATCCACCCCCGCAGCGATCCCATCGCTCGAGATGGTGAAGTTCTGTACCCGAACCAGCTGTCCCATGAGTGCTCCCGATGTCGATGACGAAGATGTACGACGGGTAGACCGAACCAAGTGTAGAAACTCATCGCCCGCGTCAATAGACCCTTGCAGCGGTCAGACGTATGCAGTGCGCCATTGACGCGGACGGGGTGCCTGCGTGAATGAACCACTGCAGCGGTCAGACGCATGCAAGGGTCCATTGACGCGGACGTGGGGGCCGGCCTACTCGAACAGCGTCGAACCCCAGTATTGCGATTCTCCGACGCCGGGCGGGCATGCGAACACCGCGGACCCCACGTGTTGGATGTATTCGTTCAGTGCGTCCTTACGGGAGAGCGCCAGTTGCATCGGAACGAATTGGGTCAGTGGGTCGCGGCAGTAGGCGATGAAGAACAGTCCTGCATCGAGGTGACCGAAACCATCGGATCCGTCGGTGAAGTTGTATCCCCGACGCAGTAGTTGGATTCCGCCCAGATTCTCTTTCGACGCCAGGCGCACATGGGCGTCCTTATCGATGAAAGTTCCCTCAGGACCCTGGGATTCGAAGTCGAGTGCATCGAATTCGTCCTTCTGGCCCAGCGGTGCGCCGGTTCCCTTGCTGCGCCCGATCACTCGCTCTTGTTCCTTCAGCGTGGTGCGGTCCCACGATTCGATGAGCATCCGGATCCGACGCGCCACGAGGTAGGAGCCGCCCGCCATCCATGCTTGATCGTCATCGCCCGAGACCCACACGTTGTCGTTCAGCAGGGTCGGGTCCTCGGCCTTGAGGTTGGCCGTTCCGTCCTTGAAGCCGAACAGATTTCGCGGGGTGGCCTGCGTGGTCGAGGTGGACGAGGTTCGGCCGAACCCGAGTTGCGACCATTTGACCGACACGGTGCCGAAGCCGACGCGGGCGAGGTTGCGGATGGCGTGGACGGCAACCTGCGGATCGTCGGCACACGCCTGAATGCAGAGGTCGCCACCGGACCGTCGCGGATCGAGGTTGTCGGCAGGGAAATGCTGCAGATCGGCAAGCGACGCAGGCTTTTTCGACGCGAGATCGAACCGATCGAACAGTGCCGGACCGAAACCGATCGTCAACGTCAACGACGATGCGGTCAGGCCCAGCGCCTCACCGGTGTCGGCGGGAGGGTTGTACTCGCCGCCGTCGACGGCACCGCCGTCGAACGTCTCCTCACCCCTGGTGAGGCGTTCGGCCATCAGGGTCCACTTCTTCAGCAGCGCAACGAATTCTTCGCGGGAGTCGGTGGTGATGTCGAAGGCGACGAAGTGCATGCGATCCTGCGCCGGTGTGACGATTCCGGCCTGATGGTCGCCGCGGAACTCGACCACATCCGAAGGCGCCTCGGCACCCGACGCCGTCGCATGTCCGGCGATGGCTCCCACTCCGACGAGCGCAGCACCGGTCCCGACGGCACCGAAGAGGCGCCGCCGGGAGATGCGTCCTGCGTTACTGTCCGGCAACGACACCCTGCACCTGGCTCACTTCGGCGGACAATGCGTCGATCTTGTTCGAGAGTTCCTGGCGCTGAGGTTCGGTCACGGTGTCGTAGAAGACGAAGCCGTCGCCGCTGCGGTACTTGGCGAGTTCGGCATCGAGTTCTGCGAAGCGGGCGTCGATGGCGGTACCGAGATCGGCGTTGTGCTCGTCGAGAATGGGGCGTACTGCGGCGATGGCCGCCTGCGAGCCGTCGACGTTGGCCTGGAAGTCCCACAGGTCGGTGTGCGAGAAGAAGTCCTCTTCACCGCTGATCTTGGTCTTGGCGACTTCGTCGAGCAATCCCTGTGCACCACCGGCGACCTGGATCGGATCGATGGTGAAGTTTTCGGCCTTGATCTTGTCGGCGAGTTCGGTGATGTCGGCCTCGAGCTGGTCGGCCATTGCGTTGGTGTCGGGCTGCAATCCCTGCGTCCACAGATCCTTCTCGATGCGGTGGAAGCCGGTCCACTCCGCACCGGGCTCGACGTCGGGCTCACGCAGGTCGATGCGCGGGTCGAGGTCGTCGGGGAAGCTCTCGGCCACGGGCTCGATGCGCTCGTAGTAGCTACGCGCGATGGGGAACTGGGCTTTGGCTGCGGCGACGTCGCCGCTCTTGACGGCAGCGACGAACGAGGTCGTGGTGTCCTGCAGCGCGTCGATCTGGCTGACGACGTAGCGCTTGTAACCGGCGGCGGCCTCGGTGAGGAGTCCACCGTCGTCCGCTGTGCGTACCGAGTCGCCGGTGACGACGTAGTCGGCACGGATGCCGTCGCCCACCATGCCTGCCTTGCAGGCGGTTTGGTACGTGCCGGGGTCGGGCAGAGCGACGATGAGCTGACGCGTCAGGCCCGGTCCGATGTTCTCGACCTCGCCCATGACGCGGTCGCCTTCCCCGTAGACATAGAACTCGGTGACCTTGCTGCCGTTGTTGGTGATCTGGAAGGTCGAGTTGCCGGTGCTGCCCTCGGATGCGCTGACGTCGCAGGAGGAGTCGGTGGCGGTGACAGTGATGTCGCCCGACGCGGCCTCGGTGGAGGACTTCTCGGTACATCCGGCCAGGGCTATCGGCAGAACCGCGACTGCGGCAAGGGCATAGGTGGAACGACGCATGATGGTGGTGCCTTTCAGGAGTTCTGAAGTACAGGCTCGGGTGTCGCGGGAACGCGGACCGGGCGGAGGAAGAGGAACAACACGACGACGATGTAGAGCACCCACGCGATCGCTTGGAAGACAGTGGGTTCGGGGCGGAAGTTGAAGATGCCGCCGAGCACGGTGCCGTACCAGCTCGAGGCGTCGAAGTGAGCGCTGATGTCGAACGCGACAGCGCTGCCACCGGGAAGAACTCCGCCGATCTGCAGTGCGCGAATGCCGTAGGCGAGGATGCCGGCGGCGACGACGATGAGGAAGATGCCGGTGTACTTGAAGAACACCGCGAAGTTGATGCGGACGGCACCGAAGTACAAGAACACGGTCAGCACCGCCGCGACGACGATGCCGAGCAACAGGCCGAGCAGCGGCCACAGGCTGCCGTTGGTGTTCTCGGCGTATCCGACCATGAGCAATGCGGTTTCGACGCCTTCGCGGCCGACGGCGAAGAACGAGAGCGTCAGTACTGCAGCGGGCCCGACGGTCAGTGCTTTCTCCATGCTCGCCTTGAGCTCACCGGAGATGTTCTTCGCGGCGGTGCGCATCCACAGCACCATTGCCGTCACGATGACCACGGCTACGAGAGATGCTGCCCCGGCGATGATTTCGGCGGTCAAACCGGTGACCGTGGAGGTGCCGTAGTGAATCACGAAGAAGATCGCGGCGACCATGGCGACAGCCAGACCGACCCCGAGCCATACCCATTTGAGGGCGTCGCGCCGGTTCGCCTTGACGAGGAACGCGACGAGGATCATGACGACGATGCCGGTCTCGAGACCCTCACGCAGGCCGATCAGGCCACTGCCGAACATCTGGGTGGCGATCGACGGCGCTGATCCTGCGGCAGCCAGTACGGACACGGGTTGGTGCTCCTGTTGTGCATCGAACATTGGTACGCCTTCCCTCGCGAAGGGTAGGCGACCCTCATGCGTGAAGGTTGACAGAAACATACACCCTGCAACCCGGGTCGAATGCACGTTGAACTGGGATTTTCTCGGCCTTTAGCTTTCTATTACCTTGCGTGTGCAGGATGGAGTGGTGATCTCCCGTCTTTGCGTGCTCGCCACAGCGTCGGTCCTCCTCGCGTTGACGGCGTGCGGGAGCGGCGAGCCCGAGCGTGAAATTCCCGACGGCATCCCGCCCGGACCCGGCACCGAAGTGCCGACCATTGACTTCAACGCGCCCGGTCGGACGGCCGATCTGCTGCTCGCCTGGGCCGAACCTCAGACCGAAGCGTTGGGTATCTCGGTGACGGCGCTCGCGTCGTACGGGCACGCTGCGGCGATCATGTCCGAGACGGATTCCGATTGCGGAATCGCGTGGACGACGCTCGCCGGCATCGGGTACGTCGAGACTAGGCACGGCACATATCGGGGTTCATCCGTGCAGCCCGACGGTCTCGTCGCCCCGTTGATCCGCGGTATTCCGTTGGACGGCGGGCCGGGCGTCGCCGAAATTCCCGACACCGACGGTGGCCTCATGGACGGTGACGCGGAGTTCGATCGGGCGATGGGGCCGATGCAGTTCATCCCCGAGACGTGGAAGAAATGGGGCGTCGATGCCAACGGCGATGGCGTCGCCGATCCCGACAACATCGACGACGCGGCGCTGACCGCAGCGCGTTATCTGTGTGCGCGCGGCGGCGATCTCCGGACGGCGCAGGGCTGGGAGGCGGCGCTGATGGCCTACAACCTGTCGGGTCAGTATCTGCGTGACGTGCGTGATAGGGCGGCGGCGTACTCGGTGGGGACAACGCCGTAGAACTCCGTGCATCGCGGGGGACACTCGAGAGCGGCTAGTCTTGCACCCGGCACAGTCCGCCGGTCCCCGTTACTAGGAGAAGCATTCGTGGCCATCATTGAGCAGGTCGGAGCTCGCGAGATCCTCGATTCCCGTGGCAACCCCACGGTTGAGGTCGAGGTCGCATTGGACGACGGGACGTTGACCCGTGCAGCCGTTCCCTCCGGCGCATCCACCGGTGAGCACGAGGCCGTCGAGCTTCGTGACGGCGGAGACCGCTACGGCGGCAAGGGCGTCGAGAAGGCAGTCAACGCGGTACTCGACGAGATCGCACCGGCGGTCATCGGCCTCGACGCCATCGAGCAGCGCACCGTCGACCAGGCTCTGTTGGATCTCGACGGCACTCCCGACAAGTCTCGCCTCGGCGCGAACTCCCTGCTGGGTGTTTCGCTCGCCGTCGCCAAGGCTGCTGCCGAGTCCACCGGTCTCGAGCTCTTCCGCTACCTCGGTGGCCCGAACGCCCACATCCTGCCCGTCCCGATGATGAACATCATCAACGGTGGCGCACACGCAGACAGTGGCGTCGACGTGCAGGAATTCATGATCGCGCCGATCGGTGCGCCCACGTTCAAGGAGTCGCTGCGCTGGGGTGCCGAGGTCTACCACGCACTCAAGTCCGTGCTCAAGGCCAAGGGCCTGTCCACCGGACTCGGTGACGAGGGCGGCTTCGCTCCCGACCTCGCCGGCACCAAGGCCGCTCTCGACCTGATCCTCGAGGCCATCGCGAAGACCGGCCTCAAGCCCGGCCAGGACATCGGACTCGCCCTCGACGTGGCAGCCACCGAGTTCTACACCGCAGGCACCGGCTACGCCTTCGAGCGTGAGACCAAGTCCGCCGAGCAGATGTCGGCCTTCTACGGCGAGCTCGTCGACGCCTACCCGCTCGTATCCATCGAGGATCCGCTCGACGAGAACGACTGGGACGGCTGGGTTGCACTCACCGAGTCCATCGGCGACAAGGTGCAGCTCGTCGGCGACGATCTCTTCGTCACCAACCCCGAGCGTCTCGAAGACGGCATCGTCAAGGGTGCGGCCAACGCGCTGTTGGTCAAGGTCAACCAGATCGGCACGCTCACCGAGACCCTCGACGCCGTCGATCTGGCGCACCGCAACGGCTACAAGACGATGATGAGCCATCGGTCCGGCGAGACCGAGGACACCACCATCGCTGACCTGGCAGTTGCCGTCGGCAGCGGCCAGATCAAGACCGGCGCTCCGGCTCGAAGCGAGCGCGTGGCCAAGTACAACCAGTTGCTGCGGATCGAAGAAGCTCTGGGCGACGCGGCGCGTTACGCCGGCGAGTTGTCTTTCCCCCGGTTCAATTACGAGGGATAGCGAACAGGCACGTATGGCACGAAGTGGAGAGTGAATGATGGCACGGCGCGGCAGGTCCGGGACCAGTCCAGGTGGACGTGATCCCCGACCCCGTGGCCGTTCCTCCTCTTCGAGCCGGTCCAAGGCCGGGGGCGTCTCTCGCGACGAGAACGCCTCCGGCCGGCAGGCCACCCCACCGGAACCCTCCGAGCAGGTGCGCGACGCGGTGGTCGGTGGCAAGGCCGCTCCTCGGCGCGTGGGTGTTCGTCGGCCCAAGATGCCCGAGCGGACGTTCTTCGGACTGTCCACCGGCCGAGCCGTCATTCTCGGTGTCGTGGTGTGCGCGCTGGCGTTGACGCTGGCGGTACCGCTTCGCACCTACTTCTCGCAGCGCAGTGAGCTCGAGTCGGTCTTGGCCGAGCGGGCGGCGCTGGAGAACGACGTGAAAGCGCTCCAAACCCAGAAATCCCAGCTCGACGAACCCGCTCGTATTGCGGCCGATGCTCGCGAACGCCTGCGTTTCGTCATGCCGGGGGAGACGCCGTATCAGGTGCAGCTGCCCGGCGATTACTCGCCGAGTTCCGAGGACCGCGCAGTGGACACCACGCCCAAGGGGCCGTGGTACACCGAACTGTGGAACACCGCGGTCCAGCCGCAGGGACCGAACGAGCCCCCGGAGCCGAAGTCCGCACCGATGCCCCTCGTACAGCCAGAACCCGCACCGGCCCCGCCGCCGGTGCCAGCACCAGAAGGAGGACCGGTCGGGTGAATTCCTCGGCAGTCTCGCAGGAAGATCTCGATGCGGTCGCATTGCAGCTCGGACGTGAACCGCGTGGCGTACTCGAGATCGCGTACCGATCTCCGGACGGCAGGCCGGGTGTGGTGAAAACCGCCCCGAAGCTGCCCGACGGCACGCCTTTTCCCACCCTGTTCTATTTGACGGATCCGCGGCTGACGGCCGAGGCCAGTCGCCAGGAATCGGCCGGAGTGATGCGGGAGATGACCGAGCGTCTGGGTACCGATCCCGAATTGGCTGCGGCCTACCTGCGCGCCCATCAGTCGTATCTGGCCGAGCGTGACGAGATCGAATCTCTCGGAACGGATTTCACCGGCGGCGGTATGCCCGATCGCGTCAAGTGCTTGCACGTGCTCATCGCGCATTCGTTGGCCAAGGGCCCGGGCGTCAACCCGCTGGGTGACGAGTCGGTGGCACTCGCTGCCGAGAACTCGTTGCGCGGCAAGGCTATTCCGGCCGACTGGCCCACCATCGAAGAACTACGTGCGGAGAAACAATGACCAGGGTTGCAGCAATCGATTGCGGCACCAACTCGATCCGCCTGCTCGTCGCCGACAACAACGGTAAGTCGCTCGCCGACGTCGCACGTGAGATGCGGGTGGTGCGGCTCGGGCAAGGCGTCGACGCGACCGGAGCATTCGTGCCCGAGGCGATCGAACGCACCCGAGTGGCATTGGTGGAGTACGCGGAGATCATCCGCAAGACCGGGGCCACGGCGGTGCGCATGGTCGCGACGTCAGCCACACGTGACGCGTCGAATCGGGAGGACTTCTTCTCGATGGTGCGCGAGGTTCTCGGCAAAGTCATCCCCGGTGCCGAGGCCGAGGTGATCACCGGTGACGAAGAGGCGCGGTTGTCCTTCGCCGGTGCGGTCGGTGAACTCGACGCTGCCGCAGGACCTTTCGTCGTCGTCGATCTCGGTGGCGGCTCCACCGAACTGGTGCTCGGAGACGCCAAAGGTGTGAAGTCCGCGTTCTCGGCGAACATCGGCTGTGTGCGACTGACCGAGCGCTTCTTGCACAGCGACCCGCCCACCGCAGACGAAATCAACGGTGCACGTGAGTATGCCCGCGAGAAGTTGGCGGAGGCGTTCGAGGAAGTGTCGATCGGCGACGCGTCGAGCTGGGTGGGAGTGGCAGGCACGATGACCACCATCGCCGCCATCGCCAAGGAACTCCCTGAGTACGACGCCGACGCCGTGCACCTCTCCCGTGTGCCGTTCGATCAGCTTTTCGAGGTCTGTGAGCGACTCATCGGTATGACCCACACGCAGCGAAGTGCACTGGGCCCCATGCACCCCGGGCGGGTCGACGTCATCGGCGGCGGTGCGATTGTGTGCAGCGTGTTGGCCGAGGAATTCGAGCGACGCGGTGCCGTGAGCTCCTTGACGGTCAGTGAGCACGACATCCTCGACGGCATCGCGATGTCGATCAAGATCTGATCTGCAATTCTGCAGATGTGCTCTGCAGTGATGTAGGTTGCATCGCTGCATGTTTCGGTGAAGCCTGGTAGGAGCTGTGGCCCACGTCACGGCTTTCTTCGAGGTGAGGATCATCGATGACGTCAACCGCCGAACAGGCTCCGGCCGAGCGTGGGCTTGCGCGTGTAGCGCAGGCGCTCGCCAGGGGAACCGAGAAGTGGTTCCCCGACGCGTACATCTTCGCCCTCGTCGGTGTGGTGGTCGTGGCTGTTGCTGCCTTCGCCAACGGGTCGTCTCCGCAAAACGTCGTCGACGCGTTCGGAAACGGGTTCTGGGATCTGACCGCGTTCACCCTGCAAATGGCGATGGTAGTTCTCACCGGCTACGTCGTTGCCACATCGCCGCCGGTCGCGAAACTCATCACGCGGTTGGCGCAGGTGCCCAAGAGTTCCAGCAGCGCAGTCAGTTTCGTTGCGCTGCTGTCCTGCTCGGTGTCGTTCCTCAACTGGGGACTGAGTTTGGTGTTCGCGGGTTTGTTGGCGCGTGCGATCGCTCGGCGTACGGATGTGAAAGTGGACTACCGGGCATTGGGTGCTGCTGCGTTCATGGGACTCGGAGCTGTCTGGGCGTTGGGAATGTCGTCCTCGGCGGCGCAGTTGCAGGCCACAGCCAGTTCGCTGCCGCCCGCGCTGTTGTCCATCACCGGTGTATTGGACTTCGGGACAACAATTTTCACCTGGCAATCGCTGCTGATGTGCGTGATCATCATCGTGTTGACTGTCGTCATCGCGCACGTGTCCGCTCCGAAGGGTGCCGCGATCAAGACTGCTGCAGACATGCAAGTAGATCTCGACGACACCGTCGCCGAGCCTGCACCGCGAACCAGGCCGGGGGAGTGGCTAGAGTACAGTCGCATTCTTCCGCTCTTCGCCGGCGCAATGACTCTGGGATGGCTTGTCTCCCAACTGTTGACGCTGCCGGTGCTCTCGGTGGTCAGCAGTCTCAACGGCTACCTCTGGGTGTTCCTCATGCTCGGACTCGTGCTGCACGGCACCCCGCGGCGCTTCCTCGATTCGGTCAGCAAAGCGGTTCCCGCGACCGCAGGCATCTTGGTGCAGTTCCCGCTCTATGCCGCGATGGCGGCCATGCTGACGAAGGCGGAGGGTAGGGGAGGCGTCACGATCTCCGAGCATCTGGCGACCTTCTTCACCGAGATCGGGTCCGGTGGAGGCTTCGCGGTGGTCATCGCGGTGTATACGGTCGTACTCGGCCTCTTCGTTCCCTCCGGCGGCGGCAAGTGGCTCGTCGAAGCGCCGTACGTGATGCAATCTGCGACGGACGTGCAGATGAACCTCGGCTGGACCGTCCAGATCTACAACGTGGCCGAGGCGCTGCCGAACCTGATCAATCCGTTCTTCATGCTCCCGTTGCTGGCAGTGCTGGGTCTGCGAGCACGAGATTTGATCGGATTCACTTTCCTGCAGTTCATCTTTCACTTCCCGGTGGTCCTGCTGCTCGTGTGGCTCCTCGGCATGACCTTCGACTTCGTGCCGCCGGTCATTCCGGCCCAATAGCTGCCCGATATGATCGTCACCGCTGGAGTGCACCTCCGGCGGTGGCCCCTATAGCCCAATTGGCAGAGGCAGCGGACTTAAAATCCGTCAAGTGTCGGTTCGAGTCCGACTGGGGGCACGTAAGTCCACATGGACCCGAAAACTTAGTCCAAATAACAAGTTTCGACGGTCCCGTGAACTATAGTGTACTGTGGCGGATCTCAATGCACTTGTGAGGCAGCGGATCTGAAGTCCGTTGAGTCGTTGACACGTCGTTTCGGTCATCCCAGATCTCGCTGCAGGTCAAAGCGTATTTGCGGACTGGAGACTGCCGTTGGCGAGAGCTCGATGACACGAGGCTGACACAACTCGGTACGAACTATTGCTGGAGCGGGTACCTAGTCCGCATCAACGGCACAGCAGCGGACCTCGGGGCATTTTGTCGCGTGCCGCGTCGCCCGGGCCGTGGGAGACGGACGCATCATTCTGTGCCGGGCGAAAGTGTGCTTACGAGTACCAGCGAGGTACGGGCCAAGGTGGTGGATTCTCGACTCCGTCCCATCGACACCGAGGCGTCGCCGCCTTGAGAAGTAGTTGGAGAGCCGCGGTGTCATCGAGCCTTGCAATTAACTCCTGGTCGAGCTCGCAATAATTGCGTGGAGGCACCTCGAACTTCGTTGCCAAGTCATCTCCGGGCCGCTCGAAGGTCATGCGGTGCGCAGCCGCCACAACCTCACGATTCACACTCTGAGTCTCGCGCTCGTCGAGGACATACTCGCCACGTGCTTGCCCCGGCTCAATGAACATGACCAGCAGTCGGTTGGGTCCGAGCGGATAGAACACTACTGAGCTTAGCGCTACGCCAGCGGACAGGCGTCGCGGGAAGTTGCCGCCCGCTACCAAGACGACAGGATCGTCACACGAGATGATCGGTCCCGTCGTGTCGAACACAACCCACTCCCGGCGGAACAACGCGCCCGCGGACACGTTTCGTACATCTGCGAACATGAGATTCAAGGCTTCTCGCTTGGGATCGGCCTCCGTCCTGTCCACCATTGCTTGAAACTCGGCGTCGGATACGTTCGGCATCACCCGGCGGTAGAACTCACGTTTCGCTGCTATGGGACCGCTTATCAGGCACATCTTGAGTTCTCGGCTATTGGGTGTCCTAGCAATTTGGAGAGCCAGAAATACCGAAAGGTCTCGCTTTAGTTCCCGGTCATCGATTACGCCGGGGACGTGTGTGTCGAGTTTCGATAGGTGTTGAGCGGTTTCATGTTCGATCCGTGACAGGTGGGTTTCGATCCATCGCAGCGGCGTTCCCATCGCGCTTCCAACTGGAGGCAAGCTGTAGAAGTTGGTGCTTTTCGCGACACCTTTTGGTGGTTGCGGACGAAGAATCAACGAGCCGTCGACCAGTGCCGGTTGCACCAGGCCCCCCACGGCCCATCTCTTTAAATAGAACTGTGGAACGTAGTGGTGTTCCTTGGATTTTTCCAGTTCACCGAGCTGGCGAGACTCCTCGACGAACTGGTCCGAAAGCCACCGATGATCGAACCGCAGTGCCGACAGCAGCGTGTTGATCACTAACCCCTCCTGACGTTGCTCCCATGGTCTCGCTCCTACAGGATTGTCGCATCCGTCCATGGTGCAGGGTGGGAGGTGTCGAAAGTTTCTAGCCGCACAGACATTCGAAATACGCAGAACTTTGCCTCTGGCTCGGCTCGCCAGTCATTTCCCTGCTTATGAACAGGCGGGGTTCACGAAGGCGCGCGGCTGGTTTGTCGCCCCCGCCGGGTATCTTCTTAGCGTGTCCGAGTTCCGCGATCTCCTCGCATCTCTTGCTGTTCAATCTGGATTGCGTGGAAGGCAGTTCGAACACATCTGTCGCTGGTTCCTGATGAACGATCCGCAGTACCGGGCCACGTTTCGCACAGTGTGGCTCTGGGACGAATGGCCGGACCGGTGGGGTGCGGATGCCGGAATCGACATCGTCGCAGAAGATGTCGAAGGGCGACTCTGGGCAATCCAGGCGAAGGCATACGGAAGTCAGTACGCGGTCACGAAGGCTGACGTGGACACTTTTCTTTCCGAGTCCGCGCGTGCATTGTTTTCCTACCGGCTTCTCGTTGCGACTACGGACAAGCTCAGCCCGACCGCCCGTCGAACCATCACCGCTCAGGAGAAGCCCATCGGGATGGTGATGTTGAGCGATCTTTTCACCGCCGACGTCGACTGGCCCGCCTCCCCAACGCAACTAGATCCATCACCTCCACGTAGTCCGTACACGCCGCACCCCTATCAAGAGGAAGCTATCGAGGCGGTCGTCTGCGGCTTCGAAGCCAGCGATCGTGGTCAGCTGATCATGGCGTGCGGGACGGGAAAGACGATCACCGCGCAGTTCATCAGCGATCGACTGAACTGCGAATCCACCTTGGTGCTCGTTCCGTCGCTTTCTTTGCTGAAACAGACGATGCGCGTGTGGAAGCATCAGTTGGGTCCAGACGTATCAGTCCTGCCGGTGTGTTCGGATGAATCAGTTTCTCGTGACCTTGACACCCCGGTCGAGTCTGTCAGTGAGCTTGGACTTCCGGTTACCAGCGACCCTGCCGAGATCGCCGGGTTTCTCCGAGATCGTCGTGGCCCTCGCGTGGTGTTCGGTACATACCAGTCGTCTCCACAGATCGCTAAGGCCATGGCCTTAGCTGACGTTCCGGAGTTCGATCTGGTGGTCGCCGACGAAGCGCACCGCTGCACCGGTCGACGGGCATCCACATTTACGACGGTGTTGGACTGCAGTCGGATAAGGGCTAGGCGGCGGCTGTACATGACAGCTACACCAAGGTACTTCACCGGAAGAGTCCTCAAAGCCGCGAGCGAGGTCGACTTCGAAGTGGCATCGATGGACGACGAGGAGCTGTTCGGCAAGGTCTTTCACAGACTCGGCTTCGGTGAGGCGATTAAAAGAGACCTCCTGACGGACTACCAAGTTGTGGTCGTCGGGGTCGATGACGCGACGTACCGCAGCTATGCGAAGAGAGGGGTAGTAGTCACTAGAAAGGGCGAGATGGTCACTGACGCTCGCACTCTGGCTGGACAGATCGGACTGGCCAAGGCGATGCGTCAGTACGACCTCAGCCGTCTGATCAGCTTTCACTCCAGAGTTGCGCGCGCCCGAGACTTCGCTGCCGAGATGTCGGCGGTCATCGACTGGATGCCAGACGACCAGCGCCCCACCGGCAACCTGTGGTCGAAGCACGC
Organism: Rhodococcus sp. 077-4; assembly: GCF_047782425.1. NCBI lineage: Bacteria > Bacillati > Actinomycetota > Actinomycetes > Mycobacteriales > Nocardiaceae > Rhodococcus > Rhodococcus sp. 077-4. Next base: position 77,745 of record NZ_JAJPWC010000002.1, read on the forward strand.
TTCAGGTGCCATGTCGGCGGGCGAACGTCACGTACTGCTGCAACGGCTAGGTAGTGTCACCGGCGATGAGCGTGGCTTGCTTGCGAATGCTCGGTGCCTCGCCGAGGGCGTGGATGTCCCGACTCTCGACGGCGTCGCCTTCATAGATCCGAGAAGTTCCGAGGTCGACATCATCCAGGCCGTCGGACGTGCAATCCGCCACGCCGACAACAAAATACTCGGAACTATCGTGCTTCCTGTTTTCGTCGATTCGAACGTCGATCCAGATGTCGCCCTTGACGATTCCGCTTTCAAGCCGGTATGGGCGGTCCTTCAAGCGCTGCGGGCACACGACACTGAGCTAGCCGTGCAGATCGATGCCCTCCGCCGCGAAATGGGTCGCCGCGGTGGACAGCCGAGACTGCCGGACAAGATCCACCTCGATGTACCTGTCCAGGTTGGGGACGATTTCGTCCGAGCATTCGACGCCCGCCTCGTGGAGCAGGTGAGCCAGCCGTGGGAATTCTGGTTCGGTCTACTGCAGCGATACGTCGACCAGAACGGGGATGCGCGTGTGCTGCAAACGCACAGCATCGATGGCTTCCGTCTCGGGACCTGGGTCACAATACAACGCAGCCGCAGATCGAAGGACCAACTGAGCGCAGAGCATCGAGAGCTCTTGGAAAGGCTGCCGGGATGGAGTTGGGATACGAAGGCGGATCAATGGGAGGCAGGATTCCGGCATCTCAAGGCATATGTGGCTGAGCACGGGACTTCTGCAGTCCGTGACGACTTTGTGTGCGATGACGACTACCGGCTCGGCAAGTGGGTTGGCAAGCAACGAAGCAAGTGGAAGGCATTGCCGGCCGATCGCAAGCAGCGACTGCACACTCTGCCCGGCTGGACCCTGGACGCTCGGACGACCCTGTGGGACGAATCCTTCGCGACTCTGTCGGCCTACGTCGAGCAAAATGGTCACGCGAATCCGCCACGAGGGCTGGTGCTTAACGACATCGACCTGGAGTCCTGGGTGCGGCGCCAGCGGCGTACGTGGAAGCAGCTGACAGACGACAGACGCGAACGACTCGAAGCGCTGGCCGGTTGGACGCTGAACGCAGTCGAACAGAAATGGGATTCCGGCTATAAGCATCTCGTCCAACACGTCGAGGAGTTCGGCATCGCAGCGGTGAAACAGTCGTACAGCTCGAGTGACGGATACGCACTTGGAACGTGGGTGAGTGTCCAGCGGTCCAATTGGGACAACATGACCGAAGGTCGGCGGGAAAGGCTTGCGAGATTGCCAGGGTGGACGCTGGACGCACGGGGCGACTGGTGGGATCACTGGATAGGGCACCTCGAGAAGTACGTGGCGAAGCACGGTGACTGCCGCGTCCCGATGTCATATGTCACCGAGGATGGGGACAAACTTGGAGGCTGGGTGAGTAACTTGAGAACAATCTGGGATTCGCTCAGTGACGAGCGGAGACGACAGATTCAGCAGTTCCCCGGCTGGACGCTCGATACCCGGGCCTCGGCGTGGGAGGAGGGCTACCGCCAGCTGACAAGCTACGTAGCGGAAAACGGTCACGCGAGAGTTCCGCAGGCGTATTCGAACGGTGATGGTGTACGGCTTGGGTCGTGGGTTGCGAACCAAAAGACTAAATGGCTGTCGTTGACCGACGAGCGTCGGTCTCGGTTGCAGCAGCTCCCAGGATGGGCGCTGAACGTCGCCGAGGCTCAGTGGAATGAGGGTTTTGAGAGGCTCTCTGCCTACGTCGAAGAGAACGGCGGCGCGGACGTGCGGGCTGATTGCATCTTTCAGGAGTTTCGACTCGGGCAATGGGTTACTGTCCAGCGGGCAAGATGGTCAAAGCTGGACAAGCGTCACCGCGATCGTCTCGAGGCGTTGCCCGGGTGGACAGCCTCAGCGCGGGACACGCGATGGGAAGAGGGTTACGAACATCTCCTGCGATTCGTCGACGAGTACGGGCATGCGTGTCCGCCGCAAAAGCACTTCGATGCAACAGGATTCAAGATTGGAAGCTGGGTCGCTATGCAGCGGCAGAGTTACGCCAAAGGGCGGATCGGGGGTGAACGCCGGAATAAGCTTTCCGTCCTGCCAGGCTGGAAGTGGAGCACACGAACCGCAAACACTGCGCCATCGAATCCAGCGCCAGAGGAACGCTTGTTCTAGTGTGAGCGCTGCGAAACTCAAGCCCACGAGAAGTGGCGCAACTCCATCCGTTCATTCTGGTGGACGACTAGACTGCGGAACCGTCCAATCATTTGAATGAACTCACTCAGTAACCACAGCGATCACTGTGTTCCATGATCAGATGATGCGATGAAGGAACAGCGGTTCGTAGGCAAGTGGTGGGTCCCGTCGAATGAGAACAGGCAGATCGGAGGCGTCCTCACGGTCGATGTCGACGGCCATTCCGAGTTGGAACTTGTTGATGAACTGATCGACGAAGACGACCCAGTCGCCATGGTGTACGGCGCTGCTCAAGGTCGGGATATCACTCTTCTCGACGTCATGTCCAAAGGCACGAGCCGTGTCTTTGCCCAGAACGTGTCGGCGGTGGAAAGGTCACAGCCCGGTGCTGTGATCGTCGGTTTCCACCTCGAAAGTCCAACACAGGAAGTGTTCGACCACATTGATGTGCAGATCTCGAATTTGACAACATGGGCCAGGGACACATCGATCGAGGAGACCACGACCTTTACTGAGCACGAAGACGGCATGACCATCGTCAGTGACGAAATCAAGATCACACCGCCGGAAGCCGTTTTTGCGCGCCTCGATGCCCATGAGGTCGACGTCGCGATGCGGCGTGTCGTCCGTCGTAGCGGCACAAAAGAGAGGGCATGGGCGCGATCTCTCGACATTCAGGAAGAGGTGACTCTGCGTATCTCCGCGAACTCTCCACGCTCATGGGACGGTTTCACGCCCACTCTGCTTGCATTTCGCGACTTGATCACCCTGGCTGTACAAAGCGGGTCTGTGATCGGCGCAAGGAAGCTGCTCATCGATATCGCAGACAGGCCAACCCCTTACGTCGTTGATCTTTACGTGAACGGTGGGGGAGAAGTCAGCGATGCTCGCCGACACAGGGATCTGTTATTCGATCTGCGCGACGTCGACTTCGAGACTGTAATCAACAGGTGGGTGGCTATCCGTACGCAGATCGGGCTGCCTCTAGACGTGCTACTCGGACTTGACTACATCAAGACCGGGTACTACGAGAACCGCCTTTTTAACGCGGCATCGGCCGGCGAAGGTTTTCACACCGGGCTGTACCCCGATTCCAAGCAGCTCACTACCGAGCAGCATGCCGCGATCAAGGCGAGGGTTGCAGAGGTATTCGAGGGCGATGATCTGACGTGGGTCAAGCAGCAGGTCAGTTGGAACCGATTGGGTCTGAAGGATCGCTATATGGAGCTGGCTGGGCATGCAGATCAGAAGGCTGTGACTGCTCTCCTGACCGATGCCGAAACGTGGGCGCGGTGGCTTAAGAACGCGCGAAATTCGATCGGGCATGTTGACACGGATGCCTTGGCGAAGGCGGTCCCAGACTCTGCGCGTTTTCTACTGACAGATATCACCAGGGCATTCCTGCATCTCGTTCTTTTGCAGGAGTTAGGTCTCGATCCCGAGCTTCAGCGTAGAGCTGTCGACAATCTCTACACGTTCCGGGCTGGACAGTTCAGAGAAGCAGTCGACAAAGACATAGCAAGCCGACCGTAAGGTGACCTCTAGGTCGATCGTGTGCGCTCTATCCTCGGCATCAAATACTCGGTTTAGGCAGCCTGGTTCGGTGACATATAAAAGCGTGCGACTATGGAAACCGTAATTCGCGATGCAGTCGATTTTGCTTCGCACGTTCAGGAGGGTGTAGGCAAGGTCAGGTGATCCTATGGACGTCTGTGCGACTTTCTCGATGACACGATAGTGACACAAGTCGGTACAGACCAGCATGAACTAGTGCGGACCTCGATGTACGAAAAGTTTTGTGAGACAACGAAAAGTGGATCCACCGGAGTCCATCTGAATGGAACCTTCCGGACTTAAAATCCGTCAAGTGTCGGTTCGAGTCCGACTGGGGGCACCGGAGTCCATATGGATCCGAGAATCTAGGGTAAGCAACGAGTTTCGGCGTGTTTCGTGGACTTCGGTGGTCTTTGATGGTTTTGAATGGACAGGTGGCGCAGCGGATTTAAAATCCACTGACGGGCCGGAACCTGCTCGATCGCTTTGTGGCGAGTATGTCCAGCTCAGGGCGGGTCTCAGCGTCCGAAATTAGACCGATATTCAAGGCTCACTGACACGAGGCTGACACATCTCGGTGCAAGCTGAGTCGTGGTGTGAGCGTTGATACACAAAGAGTTTGCGCACCAATGCAATTGCGATGCCCGGGGAGGGTGTGAGCGACAACGTTGTTGCTAAGACCTATAGCCAAATCGACAACCTAGCGAGACGCGGGGTCATGTATTCGATCGTGTCGAAGGGGATTGCTACTGCAGTGATGTCGGACGTAGTGAGTGGATCGAGGTGTCTGTGGTCCGCGTAGATGGAGGTTCAGCTGTACCCAGCTTCGATCTTGTCGTTGGTACAGGAAAGTACGGTCCGATCCCTGTCGGCTAGGCGAGAGACGGGAGCGGCGCTTGGTAGGCTACTGAACTTCTCCGACGGCATCATCGGTAAGGGCAGCGACACAATCGTGCTGCTCACTACCAACGAACAACTCGCGGAGCTGCACCCCGCCGTGACCCGGCCTGGTCGGTGTCTGGCACAGGTGGAGTTCACCAAGTTCACGCCATCCGAGGCAGCTGCACGGCTTGGTAGCGGGTACCTGCACCCCACGGAGGCCAAGACGCTGGCTGAGCTGTTGCAGATGAAGGGGATGACGCGGCAGATCAGTAATGGGATCAAGGGGGCTTCGGTGGGGGCGTATCTCTAATTGATCGGCAGGCACCTAATGCAGTGGCGTGGTTCGGTGGCCATTACTGTCACCCTTATTCTTCGACAGAAACGACTTCGCCCTCAATTATCCTTGGCTGCATTGCTACGACTTTCGGCTTCTTGCGCGCCGCGATCTTTTCGATTCGTCGTCCAACTTGCCGGTCAATTACTGGCATGGCCTTCTCGTTCCACAACACCTTGGCCTCGTGTGCCGCCTCTGCGCGTTTCGCCTCAAGGGCAGGTCGACCTTTCTCGTTCCACAGCTTCTTCGCGTGGGGCGTTGCCTCCACGACCAAAGTCTTGGCCGCATCCTTCACGATCTCACCAAGAATATCCGCGACTTCTCCCTTGATGAGGGCTGCTAGTCCAGGGTCGGGTGGCGGCTTCTGTCCCTTCGTGCCTGGCTTATCGACGGACTGCTTGGGTGTGCCGGGATCAGGCTTGTCCCCTGGGATGAAACTGGCGGCACCTTTAAGCTTGCCGTCACTGTCGTACAGGTTGTTGTGATGCCCGCCGTCCTTGCTTTTGCCAGGCGTCAGGTTGTCATCGTCCCACTTGAGCGAACCCCACATCTCACCCACACGACACCTCGTATGTGGGAACGGACAGCGTCGAGCGCGTCGCGAGCATGGTGTGGAAAGTCATCTGCTGGACTCTACTTGCGAGCACTGACCGAGTTGGTCATGTAGTTCCAAATTGCGGCGTCGAGCGCACCGGGGCTGAACCCCATCTCCGCAGCGGCAGCTTTCACGAGCGAACTAATTGAGTCGTAGTCCAAGCCGGTGACGCCGGCATCGGCCACTAACGCGGCTACGTGTTGATCTACGGCTACATGCTGGTTCGACCCGGTGAGGATGGCCATGTAGTCCAGTGTCTTAGGGCCGACGTGCTTCACGCGTCGAAGCACACCGCGAGTGGCCTGTTCCTGTACTAGATCGCTGAACGTCGTGGCCAGGTCAGCTACCGTCTAGACTCCAAGGCGACTGAGCGCCGTAGCCAGGTCGTGGATCTTCGTGAGTTTCGGGGAAGTCCGACGCCAGTTGAGGAACATTGCGAGATCGTTGGAGTGCAGCCGTCGCAGGAACCCGCTTAGCGTGTCGGCATCGGGCCATTCGTTGCGCACTTTGTTGGCACGCGGCCAGACGGTCAATTGGTACTTAGCGCGCGGTTGTAGCGCCGCATCTGTGATCAGTGCACCCATGTGGTCCCACTTACGCTCGGCCTCTTTGGGCTCGAGTCCGAGGTTCTTGATGTGTGCGATCACGCGAGCCACGCTGTCGGCGGTTGGGTCCATCCGTTGATGTTCACACATGCGCGGCGGGGCAGGTGGTGTTTGATGTACGAATGCAGGAGCGGGGCAACTCAGAACCAGGTAGACGGGCAGCTGCGGCTGCCAAAGACACGGCCTCTCGCGTCTTCGTGACTGAGGGTATGCGTAATGCGCGTGTGCACGATTCGTCCTGGTTGAGGAAGTACTTCCTCTCGATCAGTACTATGGTTCTACTCGTTGTCGCGGGAAGTGCACTAGCTGTATACGGGTGGTATCGCTACAAACTTGAGGCGAGCTACTGCTTTGACAGCATCGCTCAGGAATGTAGCGTGCAGTCCGTCAATGATAAGTGGACGGCAATTTCAGTCATCTACAGTTTGATCTGGGCCGCATTGCTTGTTAGCAACGCCCTAGTGACCACTTACCTGCACTTAGAACGTAAGACCCAGCGTGAAAACGCCAGTCAGTTCATACGACTGCTGCCTCACCTCTCGGAAGATGGCGAGACCTCGCAATCGGACGCCGACGCTACGAACCTCGAACTCGCGGCACTTTGGACTGAGAACCGCGAGAGGCTTGAAATCTATCACCAGCTCGTCACCGGTTTCGCACGTTCAACGCGGCTAACCACGATTATCACCATTGTCACCGGTTTCTTATTCATCGTTCTTATTGGCGTGATTGGTACACTTGCGAACGCAATCCCAGGTGCGATCACGTCCTCAAACGTAGCGGCGTCCGGTGCGATCCTTACTGGATTCATCGGTAAAGCAGTAATCTCGAACTCCGCCAGTTCGCAGCGTGAGCTTCTGGCGTTCTTCAACCATCCGATCGAAGTAGAGCGAGCACTCAGAGCCGAGAGACTGATCGATCAGATCGACGATCCCGAGAAGAAGGCTGCTGCGCAGGTCATCCTTCTCCAACACTTCGCAAGCTCACATACCCACAGCGACGTCGGAGGTTCTAGCACTACGAGCACATAGCCCCTCTATCCCCTGTGTAGGGGTTCCGACTGGTGCTCCTCCTTTACAATCATTTCAAGCGTAGGCCCCAAGCTTGCTCGGCTCGATTGGCTACGTTGCCCGGCATTAGTATCGCCACTCAATACGCTGTATTCACGTTCACTTGTCCAGCACTCAACAGGTCGCCGTTGTCAACGGGGTACGACAGAGCGGCAATTCTATGAGTGCTCGATAAGCACTTTGACACGTTCCTCTCCGAGCAAGGCGTTCTGGCTATTCAGGATCGAGTTTTCAGCAGCCGAGTTGTCCTTTCTGAAACAGAACGAAAGCAGGTCGTCACGGTACGGTCCGCTCCCGTCGGAACGAGTTTGTACACCGGCCCCTGGCCCATGTTCGACCCGGCATCTCTCGGACCAGAGAAGGAGGCTGAGTAGGTCTTGCTGTCCACTGGTACGGTCCCTGGATGCGCGTCTTCGTCCTCGCGAAACGGGCCTTTTCAGAGTGAAACTGTCTAGGAGCGCGCTGCCGCGAACAGGGGGCGAGATTTGCCAACACGCTTCGGTCGCGTCTGCGATACGGGCAGTCGAGCCTTGTTCTTTCTGGCAGTGTGCTGATGGGAAGAACACCCGTACTTGGATTCGCTCTAAGTGACTACTAACACCTCCTTTGTCGAAAGAATCGCAACTTAGTGTCGAATCTTTCGAAAGAGTACCCTGAGTGGTCAGCGAAGATATTCGACGATTGGGGACTCTAATGGCTCGCAGCGACACGCTCAGGTCGGAGATCGCGAAGCTGGAGGTCAAGAAGGCTGGTGCGCAAGGTGACATCGCGAAGGCGTCAAAGGACGCCGGCACCGCACGCGAGGCCGCCAGGAAGAAGCGCGATCAAGCGACCCGTTCGAAGTCTGAATCAACCATCAGGACCGCGCTGAAAGCGGCGGAACGCGAGGATAAGAAGGTCGCCGTTGCGGAGACGAAGATCGCGAAGGCGCGCAACGAACTCGGCAGCTCGGACAAAGCGATAGCGTCGAAAACCGCATCTCTCCGTACCGCAGAGGCGAACGAGAAGCGCACTGCAGACTCGGCCCAAAAACAGTCTCAAGCGCGTGACCGCCGCGAGGAACGGGATCACGCCCGCGAAGTCGGGCGATTGATGAACCCGTCGTCGACGACCCGCCTTGTGGAGGTCAGACCACCCGAACCCGACATACTTCGCGTTCTTTATCTGACCGCCAATCCGCAGTCGACGGAGACCACGGTCGTCGAACCCAACGGTGTCATCGAAATCAACGGAGCATGGTTACGCGTTGACCAGGAGGTCAGACAGGTCAAACAGGCTTTACGGGGAAGCAAATTTCGCGACCTCGTGCAGATCGACCACCTACCAGCCGCGACAGCGGGCGACTTGATTGACGGCCTAAACGACCACCGACCTCATATCGTGCATTTCTCCGGTCACGCAGATTCATCTGGGCTCTTTTTGGAGAACGATGCCGGCGACGAAGACGGGCATGAATTTTTGTTTACGCTCCTGGCCCGGACACTAGGTGCAACCGATGATCCGCCGCGCTTAGTCGTTTTGAATGCGTGCGACAGCCTCTCAGGGGCGGAAGATCTACTGCAAACGGTACCTGCAGTCATCGGGATGTCCGACTCCATTCTTGACACATCGGCAGCCATTTTCGCCGCCAGCTTCTACGCAGCGATCGCCTCCGCTCAATCCGTCTCTTCGGCCATCGAACAAGCGAAAGTCCGTATGGAAGTCGCTTCACTCGATGGTCTAGACGATTCGGACCTTCCAGAGCTTCGTACACGTCCGGACGTGGACCCCACAAACCTGGTGCTAGTTCAGTCCCCTCGATAACTGCTGTTTGCGTACTTTTGGCTTGGGTGGTGCAAGAGGAGGGCCGAAAGACGCCGCGTTCGGTGGCGACTGAGGGCTTCAAACTATTGCCATATCCGTGAGACAGGCACCGGAGTTCGTTGACACAGATGGTGACCTCATCGGACGCGCACAGAAGGTTGAGGTTTTCTCCAGATCGGACACCGGGTCCACGTAGATACGGGTCGCACCATCCGCATCCGAGTGGGTCCGATCGTCTGTTCCCGTTGACACGAGAGTGACACAAGTCGGTACGGATCGGCATGGATTGGTGTGTACATGCATGTACGAAAACTGTTGTGATGCAGATAGATTTGGATTCAATGGAGTCCACTAGAATCCATCCCTCCGGACTTAAAATCCGCACAGTGTCGGTTCGAGTCCGACTGGGGGCACCATTGTCCGTGTGGATCCATTATCGATTGCGGCACAGCGCATTTCGCCGGGCGTCGACGTACTGGGTGGACGCTCACGGATGTGCATGGACCTCATGAAGCAGCGGATTCTGCTCGCTGTCACAGAAATCGTGCGTTCGCTTGAGTTTCTGCTGCTCAGAGAGCTTCGTGGGAGCAGGCAACGCCTCGAGTGTCATGGTTCGGTGTCACAGATTGTCACAAGTCATCACAAACTGGACGCGTGCGGCATTAGTACGATCGGGCAGAAGGCTTTGCCGGTGACTCGGTCTGTCGCGCAATGTCAGCCAGAGTGTCATTCGAGTAGATGAAGGGGCCGCTGGCCGAAGTCGAAGGGCACCGGATTTGTCTGGATGGGTCGTTACAGTGCAGGAACTCGCAACGATCAGAACAGAGGTGTCACGGGTGGCGAAACGTCGAGGTTTTTTCGCGGAGATGCAGCACCAGAACCGGCTACGCGAGCAACGTGAGCGCCAGCAAGCACGGGCCCACGCGCAGGCGACTGCTCGAGCGGTGCGGTTGTCGGAGAAGGCGCGGCGCGATTGGGAGCGCGCGTGCGCCTCCGCTGACCGCGCGGCGAATCAAGCTTCGGCAGCGGCGGTCAAAGAACGCGCCCGCTTGCACGTGGAGGCACAACTGGCTGAGGTCGACGCGCGCAATGCCACCTTGGCCGAGATGTACGAGGCGATCGACGGCATCCTGGCGGCCACGCTGGACGTGGACGATTACGTCGACCTGAACGCTCTACGACAGAAGATCGAGCATCCGCCGTTCGATCGACCGGATCTGACTACACCGACAACCCCGCCTCTACTTCTACCGCTCCCACCGGAGCCGGTCTACGTCGAACCGGCGGCACCCGAGGGTCTCGGCTCCCTATTGGGGGGTCGGAAACGCCATGTCGCAGCTGTGGAACAAGCGCAGGCGATGTACTGGCAGCAGCGACAGGGGTGGGAACAGGCTGTCGCTCAACGCAATCACGCCCAGGAAGCCAACGAGCGCGCGCACGGTGCGGCCGAAGCGAGTCGGTTGCGGGCCCTCTCTATCGCTCAGTCCGGGTACGAGGCGGAGTGTGCTGAACGCCGCAAACAGGTGATGCAGGCGAATGTCGCATTGGAACGGCTGATGGTTGGGCTGCAGGAGGGTGAGCCGAGTGCGCTCGAAGAGTATGTCTCCATCGTGCTCGGGAATTCGGTGTATCCGGAGTGTTTCGAGGTCCAATACGACTTCTCTTTTCACGGCTCGGATCGAGAACTCGAACTGACGGTTTCGGTTCCCCCGCCCTCGGTTTTGCCAACCGAGAAGTCGTTCAAGTACACCAAGGCGACGGACACGATCACCAGCACGCCGCTACCGCTGAAGGCGCGCAAGGATCGATATGCCACCGCAGTGGCCGAGGTCGCGGTCCGCACCGCCCACGAAATTTTCGAGGCTGACCGTAACGGTGTGGTCAGCACGTTGGCGATGACAGTCGGGGTCGACACCGTGGACCCGGCCACTGGCCATCCCACTCGGATCCCACTGGTTGAACTGGCGACGGACCGAGCTGTCTTCGAGCGGCTCAATCTATCCGGCGTTCAGGCGGCCGCGACGCTCGAGCACTTGAGTGCCGGTGTATCGAAGAATCCCCACGACCTCGTACCCGTGGGCAACACACGGGGAGTTCGCGGGTGAGCACCTATCAGGAAGAACCTCTCTGCGATCAAACGTGCAGGCCACGATGACAGGCCCAGACGACACTATCCGGGCTCTACGAACCACCCTGGTAGCCAAAGAGCGCGAGCTCAACAATCTGTTGGATCGACTCAAAGTGGTCGAGCAAGAACGCGACGAGGCACTATCGCAAGATGCTCGACGGGGCACTAGTGTGGCCTCGAATCCGGGGTCGGCGGCTGCCGGAGTGGTGGAGACCGACGACCGGATCGTGTTGCAGGAGGTGGGCATTTACACCTACCAGCACCCCCTGGAGAACGCCGAGCAGTTCCGAGAAAGGTTGGCCGCGGTTCGCGACGAGATCAAGGCTGCGATCGTCGGGGGAGATGCCATAGTCGCGTCGGACATGTTCAGCTTCAACAATTCTCTCGCCAAAGGCCGCAAGATGACTTCGGATCTGTCGAAGCTCATGCTGCGCGCCTATAACGCCGAGGCCGACATCTGTGTTCGTACCATCCGGGCCGGAAACCTTGCGACGGCCGTGAGCCGTCTGGAGAAGGCAGCTGCCACGATCGCCAAGCTCGGAGACATGATGCAGATGCATGTCGCCGAGACCTATCACAGGCTCCGGGTAGAAGAACTCGAGCTCACAGCCGATTACATGATGAAAGTCCAAGAAGAAAAACTCGCTCAACGCGAGGAGCGCGAACGACTCCGAGAGGAAAAGAAGGTCGAGCTGGAATTGGCCGCGCAGCGGGAGAAGCTCGACAAGGAACGAGCGCACTATCAGAACGTGCTCGACTCAATGGCTGGCCGCACCGATGAGGAGGCACAGCGTATTCGAGACAAATTGGGTGAACTCGATCAGGCCATCGAGCAGAACGACTATCGACGTGCCAATATTCGCGCCGGCTATGTGTACGTGATCAGCAACCGAGGCGCATTCGGCCCGGATGTGGTCAAGATTGGTATGACGCGGCGGCTCGAACCGATGGATCGGGTCCGTGAATTGGGGAGCGCCTCGGTACCGTTCCCATTCGATGTGCACGCGTTGTACTTCTCCGACGACGCCGTTGCATTGGAGGGAGCACTGCACGCGGCTTTCACGACTCGTCGGCTGAACCACGCGAACCTCAGGCGAGAATTCTTCTTCGCCGAACCCGGCCAAGTGCGAAAGGTGTTGGCTCAAAAAGTAGGGAACCTTTTGGAGTACACAGAGGAACCCGAAGCAACACAGTATTTTCAGAGTCGCGGTAGCTGGCCGACCAGCGTGCTGGCGCGGCCGGAGGCGTGATCAAGACCAAGGCAGGGGTCAACGAAAGCCGGGGCAGTCCCTTCTTTGCGCAAGGCTGGATGCAAGTGGGTGTGCGCGCGACGACCTCGTGGATGACGGAATGGCGCTCTGCCACCGATCAGGACACGACGCAAATTGTGGAGGGGGCATTGCGGACCCGGCGTCCTCCTATTCTGCGTTGCGCTTCTGAGCGTGACCGGTGCGTCAGTGACCACGTTCAGATGTGTCGGTTGCGGTGATTCGAGGGACGCAACCGGCCACATCTTCTGCGCTACTCGGGTTCAGTCGAGCGGGGGTTTTATGGCTACGACGGGGCAGAGTGCGTCGAGCATGACTCGTTGCACCTGGCTCCCGAGTAGCAGCTTCATCGTTGCCGATCGACGGCGCATCCCGATGACAATGAGGTCGGCCGACACTGACTCGGCAACTTCGATGATCTGTGTCGCTGCGTCGCTGTCGGCCGCGTACACGGTGTGGGATACCTCGCGGCCGTGCAGTTCGGCGGCGATCGATTCTCCGAGGGTGGGTGAGCTGTAGTTGGGGCTCGCCGGAGAGTCAGCACCGCCGACGAGCACGACGTGGACGTGTAGATCGGTGGGGCTACTGGCCATTGCGGTGCCATGGTTCAGAACCCAGTCGAATGCGAGTCGGCTTTCGGGTCGATCGTTCTGTGCGATGACGATGTTCATGTGTGTCCTCATCCGGGGTAGGCGGCGGTGAGTGCGCCGACGGCGAGCATGACTACGCAGACCAGTGATGCGCGCCAGATTGCTTTTCGAAGGTGCGCTCCGAGTTCGACTTTGGCGAGTCCGATGAGCAGGAGGAACGACGCAACCAACGGGCTGGACGTGTGAAGGGGTTGACCGACGATGGCGGCTCGCGCCATTTCTTCACTGGTGATGCCGTAGTGCGACGCGGTTTCGGTGAGCACTGGTAGTACTCCGAAGAAGAAGGCGTCGTTACTCATCAAGAACGTCAGCGGGATGCTGAGCACGCCGGCGACGATGGCCAGGTGCGGTCCGAAGGCGTCGGGAATGACGTCGACGAGCCATCGGGACATTTCTTCGACCATGCCGGTGCCGTTGAGTACGCCGGTGAGAACCGATGCCGCGAAGACCAGGGCGACGACGGAGACGACGCTCGATGCGTGGGCTTTGATTTGGTCGGACTGTTCGCTGACACGCGGGAAGTTCAGCACGAGTGCGATCCCGACGGCGATCATGAATGTCACGGGTGGTTCGACGATATCGAGGACAAGCAGTGTCATCACGGCGATTGTGAGAGCGAGGTTGAGCCACACCAGCTTCGGGCGAGCTTTGGGTCGGTGCAAGTGTGCCGCAGCGTCTTCGGGGAGGTCTCCGAAGTCGCTGGCCTCGTCGTTCGCTGTCGCAGGCGTGTCGTCGCCGATGCCTGCGGAGCCGGTGGCCGGTCGATCCGATCCGGTCGTTCCCGTGGAGGCGCTGACTCCGGTTCCTGCTGTGGTGGTGACGCTTTCCCGCTGGAGGATGCGTGATTCGGGGTCGAGGGTGAGGGTGCCGACTCGCTTACGTTCAGCGCGGCCGAGAAAGTAGGCGAGGACGGTGACGGCGATCAGGCCGGCTGCAATAGCGGGAATCATCGGGACGAAAATGTCGATCGGTGAGACGCCGAGCGCTGCCGACGCACGTGCGGTCGATCCACCCCAGGGAACGGTGTTCAGGACGCCGTTGGCTGTGGCTGCAACGACGGTGAGTATTACCGGGCTCATGCCGAGCTTGAGGTAGATCGGTAGGAATGCCGAGGTCACGATGATGAATGTGGTCGATCCGTCACCGTCGAGGGAGACGATCGAGGTCAGTAGTGCAGTACCGACGACCAGACGCATCGGATCGTTCTTGACGAATTTGAGGATCAGTCTGATCAGGGGATCGAACAGACCGACCTCGATCATGATTCCGAAGAACGTGATGGCGAAGAACAGCAGTGCTGCAGTGGGGGCGAGTTTGAGCAGAGCTTCCATGATGATGTCGCTCAGGCCCAGACCAGCACCTGCGAACAGGCCGAACACGGTGGGCACCAGGATCAGTGCCGCAACCGGTGTTATGCGTTTGCTCATGATCAGGTACATGAAAACCGCGATCATGGAAAAACCGAGTATGACGAGCATCGTCGCCCTTTCGAGTAGTGGTGTGCATCACTGTATACCGTATGGCGTTCCTTGGCGAGTGCCGTGTGTTTGGTTACGATGCATCCATGACGGGCGACAGCAAGAGTGACCGGGTGTATTCGCAGCTCAAGGCAGAGATCATGTCGGGTGAGATCGCGCCTGGGTCGTCGCTGGGCGCGATTTCAATCGGTGAGCGGCTGAATGCGTCCAGAACGCCTGTGCGGCAGGCGTTTGTGCGGCTGGAGGCAGAGGGGCTCGTTACTCTGATCGATCGGCAGGGTGCACGGGTGGCACCGATATCGATATCGGGGGTGCGCGATCTTTTCGAGCTTCGCTCGCTGCTCGAGTCGACGGCTACCGGGATGGTTGCCGATGCGGTGCGATTCGATCGGGATGCGGCTGGGCCGTTCATCGAGATTCTCGGCGAGCTCGACAGCATGGAGAACGAGGAACCGTCGAGTCAGCGGTGGGAGCGCTTCTACGAACTCGCCGAGCAGTTCGATCGGGCGGTGATCGCGCACACGCGTAACGCTCACTTGTCTCGATCGATTGCCGAATTGCGGCCGCACAGTGCGCGTTTGAGGTCCATTGCGCATACCAGTCCGGATCGTCTCGAGCGCTCGCTGGTGGAGCATCAGCAGATGTGTCGGGCGATCATCGCCGGAGACTCGACAGCTGCGAAGGCAGCGGCGGCCGAGCATCTCGAGGCCACCGAGCGAACCATCCTCGATGCAGTGATGAATCCTGCACGCGCGGGCCGTGGTCCTCGGATCGATGTTGTCACGGCCTGAGCTTCGTACGGTCGGCTGATCGTCGGGCGGGCCGCAGGACTCGGCGTTCCTGCCAGAGTCCTGCGGCCTTCGGGTGCGACGCGGGCGAACGCGTCAGGCGATGTTGGTGCCGTGTTCCTCGTCGATGCGGGTGGTCACGCCGGTGGCGAGGACAGTGCGGTTGGCGTCGATTGAGGCGTAGGTCCAGAAGATGTGGAGTTCGTCGGTGTCGGAGGTGTTGTGGAAGAAGTGTCGAATGCCTGCCGGGATGAACGAGTTGTCGCCCACCGTGACGGGATAGTCCACGCCGTCGATGTGTGCGACGGCCGATCCTTTCAGGACGAGTACCGACTCGTCGCAGTTGTGGATGTGTTCGGGGATCGCCGATCCGGGGGCGAACATGGTGATGCCGTTGAGGAAGTCCTTCGCGCCGACCTGTTGTGAGACCAGGGGAATGGTGCGGGCTCCTCCGCCGCGTTGGCGTGGGGTGATGCCGGAGGAATGAAGCACGACGGCGGGTCGGCCGTCGTCGCTGGCGGAGTCGGTGACGGTACGGCCTTCGGTGGTTGTCATGGGAGATGGTCCTTTCGGGTGATGCGGGCTGTGGGGCAGTGCACTGAGCAGTGGGGTGTCACTCCGATGTGGGTGCAACCGAGGCTGGGGTGTTCATGGCCCACCAGGTACGCACGTTGACGAATTCGCGGATACCGGCGGAGGCGAGTTCTCGGCCGTAACCGGATCGTTTGGTTCCACCGAAGGGCATTCGGGCGTCGGAGGCGACGACGGCGTTGACGAAGCATGCACCGGAGGTGACGCGTTTTCCGACCGTAATGGCCTTGTCGACATCTGCGCTCCAGATGCTGGCACCGAGCCCGAATCGGGTGTCGTTGGCGACGTGCACTGCTTCGTCGGCGTCTGCAACGGTGATGATGGACGCGACCGGGCCGAACGCTTCTTCGTGGTACGCGGCCATCCCGGTGCCGACGTTGCCCAGGACCGTGGGGGCGTAGAAGTTACCGGGCCAATCGAGGACCGTGCCGCCGGTGAGCAGGGTCGCTCCCGCGTCGACGGAGGCCTGGACCTGTGCAGCGACGCCGTCGCGTAGATCAGCTCGCGCCATGGGTCCGACATCGGTGCCGTCGGCTTCGGGATCGCCGACGGTCAGTGATTCGACTGCGGCGACGACCAGTCGGGTGAACTCGTCGGCGACCGGGGCTTCGACGATGAACCGTTTCGGGGAGATGCACGACTGGCCGGCATTGAGGAAGCGGCCCTTGGCGGCCAGGTGCGCGACCTTGGGGAGGTCGGCGTCGGCGAGAACGATGAAGGGATCCGAGCCGCCGAGTTCGAGCACCGATTTCTTGATTTCGCGTCCGGCGATGGACCCCACTGCAGATCCGGCGCGTTCGCTGCCGGTGATTGTCACGGCACCGACGCGGGGATCGGAGATGAGGCGTTCGGTGACCGCCGGTACGTCGACCTCGGCGACGAGGAGGGTGGTGAACAATCCTGCGGGCAACCCCGCGGCTTCGAGAATGGCCTGAGCTTCGAGAGCAGAGCCCGTGGTGTTGGGAGAGTGCTTCAACAATGCAGCGTTCCCGGCCATCAGCGCGGGCGCAGCGAAACGAAAGACCTGCCAGAGCGGGAAGTTCCACGGCATGATCGCCAATACGATCCCGATGGGTTCGTACGACACCCAGGAGGTGTCGGCGGAAGTTTCGTAGGTCTCGTCGGCGAGGAACCCGGCAGCGTTGTCTGCGTAGTACTCGAGACCGACAGCGCATTTTTCGACCTCGGCTCGGGACTCGGCGAGCGGCTTGCCCATCTCTCGGGTCACCAACAACGCCAGTGACTCTGCGCGGGAGCGCAATTCGGCGGCTCCGTCGAGCAGAATTTTCGAGCGGTCATCGAAACCGATACGCGCCCAATCGGTCTGAGCGGCTGAAGCAGTGTCGAGCGCAGCGTCGAGTACCGCGTCGCTCATCGCTTCGTACGTAGCGAGCTCGCGGCCGGTCGCCGGGTTGATGGTTGTGATGGAAGCAGACATTGATGAAGTTCTCCTGGATAGGTGGCCCGAAAACGAGAAACGTCAGACGGACTCGGACGCGATCACGGTGGTGACGGAACTGCCGAGCGTGTTGTGTTGCGAGCCGGGAACGATGACGTCCTCGGCGATCTCTCGCCAGGCAGCGAAATGTGGGGACGCTTTGTGCGCGTCGAACGCAGCGCGGTCGGTGTAACGCTCGTAGTAGAAGAAGTGGTTGGGTGTGCTCTCGTCTTCGAAGACGTCGAACTGATGGCACCCGGGCTCATCTCGCACCGACGACACTGCGTTCTCGACGATCGCGCCGATGAATTTCTCGCGCTTGTCGGGCTTGACGCTCACCGACACCAGCAGGTTCATCACGGAAAGGCTCCTCGACTCGAATGTGATCCACGTTATGTATGTCGTAGTGTATACCTAAACGTATCGAATGAAACGAGGGATTGATTCCATGACCGACGAAACCCGCATCGAACCCGATGCGCTCACCGAGTTCGCTGCCGCGGTCCTGCGGTCTCACGACGTTCCCGAAGCCGATTCCCGACTCGTGGCGGACAGTCTCGTGCAGTCCGACCTGTGGGGGCATCAGTCCCACGGTGTGCTCCGTTTGCCGTGGTACGTGGCGCGGCTCCGTACAGGTGCGATGACTGCGGTCACCGCACCTGAGGTCATCGCGGATGCGGGTGCCCTGCAGATCCTCGACGGCCGCGACGGTATTGGCCAGGTATTGACCGAAACCGCCCGGAAGTCGGCGATCGAACGGGCACGTCACTACGGCATCGGAATGGTCGGAGTCCGCAATTCGAACCACTTCGGCACGGCGATGTACTACACCCGGCGTGCAGCACTCGACGGCTGCGCGTCCATCCTGACCACCAACGCCAGCCCAGCGATGGCACCGTGGGGTGGGCGCGAGAAACGCCTCGGCACAAACCCTTGGTCGATCGGGGCACCCGCACCCACGCCAGGGGGAGCAGTGGTTGTCGACATCGCAAACACCGCCGTTGCCCGCGGCAAGATCTACCTCGCGCGAAACAGAGGCGAATCGATCCCGGACACGTGGGCGATGAACGCCGAAGGCCGCATCACCACCGACGCATCCGAGGCGATCGACGGCGTCATCTTGCCCATGGCGGGCCACAAGGGTTACGCCATCACCTTCATGATGGACATCCTCTCCGGCGCGCTCACCGGCAGTAACACCGGCACAGCAGTGAAGGGACCGTACGTCGCAGACCAGCCGAGCGGAGCGGGCCACATGTTCATCGCCATCGACGTCGCCAGCGCAGGCAAGACCGAGCAGTATCTCGAGGCCGTACAAGGACTGATCGACGAGGTGCATTCCACCCCGCTGGCGGATGGTAGCGACCGCATCTACTACCCCGGTGAGGTCGAGGACAACGCTGCGGCAAGCAATCTCGCTGACGGGGGAGTGGTGCTGGCCGAACAGACCCTCGCCGACATCCGGGCCCTGGCAAACGAAACCGGCACGTCATTGCCCTTCTGATCCTTGCCGAGGTTCAGGCCCGGCGACGTCCAGAGCCGTCGCCAAGAATGGAAAACTCGTCTCGACAGTGCCGTACGGGCATGTCAGTAAATCACGCGATACAGCTCTGCGATCTGCTCAGCGGTGGCGACGACAGGGTTGTTCGACGGCGACCCGGACGCCAAGGCCTGCTGGGCCATCAGTGGGATCAGGCGATCCCACTGATTCTTGTCGATCCCGTAGGTGCTCGGCCGGGGCACCTCGACGTCCGAACACAGAGTATCGATGAACTCGATGAGTTTTGCTGAAGCCTGTTCGTCGGTGTCCTGAGGTTTCGCCACTTCGAGCTGACGTGCGCAGTCGGCGTATCGCGTCCGCGCACCGGGGATGGAGAATGCGGTCACGGCTGGGAGCAGCATCGCGTTCGACAGACCGTGCGCGACGTGGAAATGAGCGCCGATCGGCCGGCTCATCCCGTGTACGAGACAGACGCTGGCGTTGGAGAATGCCATTCCCGCCTGTGTGGAAGCATGCATCATCTGTTCGCGTGCCTCGCGATCCGAGCCGTCGCGGTACGCACGCACTAGGTAGGTGCCGACGGTTTTCATCGCGGACAGGGCGAGGCCGTCGGAGATGGGGTTGGCGCGCTTGCTCACATACGCTTCGATGGCGTGTGTCAGTGCGTCGACACCGGTGTCCGCCGTGAGGCGCGCAGGCATGGATACCGTCAGTTCCGAGTCGACGATGGACGCGATCGGGAGAAAAGACAATCCTGGGCACAGCATCTTCTCGTCGGCAGCAACGTCAGTGATGATCGTGAATTGCGTTGCTTCCGAGCCACTTCCTGCGGTTGTCGGAATCGCCACGATCGGTAGCGCCGGCCCGGAGTAGACGTTCGGGGAGATGAAGTCTCGCATCACCCCGCCCCGTTCGGACAGCACAGCAAGGGCCTTGGCGGTGTCCATCGGGCTACCGCCACCGAAGCCGATGATGGCGTCGGCCGAGTGTGCTGTCACCGCGGCCAGCCCCGCCTGCAGCGAATCGGTGGTGGGGTCGGGCACGGTATCGGAAAAGACAGAGACCTGCTTGGCCGCGGCCTCGATGATTTTCGCCAGGCGATCCGCTGCGCCGTTCCCGACCATGAACGAATCCGTGACGAGGAGTGGTCGCTCGACGCCGAGGTCCGTCAAAACCGAACCCAGCTCTTCGACCGCGCCGGGGCCGAGCTTGATCAGACGCGGGAACGAAATGTTGGCAATCATATCTACTCCTTCGTGGGCATGAGCGCACGCGGCGGCACACGTGTGCGCTTCGTATCTGAGGGCATCCCCGTTGTAGCCGCGATGGACGGTACCGAGATAACGGGGGGTATTTCCGCCGGTGGCGACCCCACCGCGCAAACGACAAATGTTCGTCTACAACGTCATTGACATGACCAACTGAGGGTCTTTCAGCGGAGCGAGCGAGGCTGCAAAGGCCGTGATGGGTGGGCCGACAACGGAGACTCGACGTTGCCCTTCAAGGTCTGCTACGGCGCGCGAACACTGATGAATATCGTGTCGCGTTACCCGTCGCGTAGGGCTTGTATTCGGCCGGCTGGTGGTGAGCCAGCTCGTCTCGTCCGATGCAGGAGAGGGTCCCCGGGTATGCGCCTGGGAACCCCTCCTGTTGTCGGTACCAATTAGGTGCGTACCGCTGGTGGGGCCGGCGTTCCCAGCCGCAGAGCTTCTGCCCGAGCGTCTGCGCTGTCGACTGTTTCGAGCGCGAGGCCGCGCGTTTCTCTCGTGAAGTACACAGCCACTGCTGTCAAAGTGCAGGCTCCGGCCAGATACCACGCGATCGGTACGGCGGAGTCGAACGTCTCGAGTAGGGCGATGGCGATGATCGGTGCCAGAGAGCCCGCGACGATCGAGGTGACTTGATAGCCGAGCGAGACACCGGAATAGCGCATGCGGGTCGGGAACATCTCGGCCATGGTGGCAGGTTGCGCGGCATACATCAGCGCATGGAACACCAGGCCGATGATGATCGCGGACACGATGATCAGGTTGTCTCCGCTGTCGAACATCGGGAAAGCGTAGAAACCCCACGTGCCGGCGGTGAGTGCGCCCACCATGTAGACCGGACGTCGACCGATACGGTCTGCGAGACGACCTGCGAGAGGAATTGCGGCGAAGTGGACTGCGTGTGCAGCCAACATCAGCCACAAGATTGTGCTCGTGTTCGCTTCTACGACCACCTTGAGATAGGTAATGGTGAATGTGACCACGAGGTAGTACATGATGTTCTCGCCGAAGCGGAGCCCCATTGCCGTGAAAACTCCACGAGGGTAACGCTTTACGACCTCGAAAACGCCATACGATACAGCAATTGTGTTGGCGGCCTCGCGTTGTGCTTCCAAGAAGATCGGGGCGTCGGAAATCTTCGTGCGGATGTAGTAGCCGACGAAAACGATGACGGCAGAGAGCCAGAATGCAATGCGCCATCCCCAGGCCAAGAATTCGTCTTCAGGGAGAGTCGACGTCAGCGTCAACAGCACAAGAGTTGCGAGCAGGTTTCCACCGGGAACTCCTGCCTGCGGCCAGCTGGCCCAGAAGCCTCGTTGGTCGTTGGGGCTGTGCTCGGCGACGAGCAACACTGCACCGCCCCACTCACCGCCGACGGCAAAGCCTTGCACGAACCTGAGGGTGACCAGAATGGCTGGGGCCCAGACCCCGATGGAGTTGTATGCCGGGATACACCCCATCAAGAAGGTCGATCCGCCGACGAGGACGAGGCTGAACTGGAGTAGTTTCTTCCGGCCGTATTTGTCTCCGTAGTGTCCGAAGACCATGCCACCGAGCGGGCGGGCAATGAAGCCGACCGCGTATGTCGCGAATGACGCCAGAATGGCGGTCAATTCGTCGGTGCCGGCCGCGAAGAATATCTTGCTGAAAACCAGCGTTGCTGCGGTGCCGTATATGAAGAATTCGTACCATTCCACGATCGTGCCGGCCATCGATGCTGCGACGACCTTCTTGAGTCCGGACGGTCGAGCTTTGTCAGCCGTTCCGTTCGGAGTCGATATGTGCTCTTCCACCAAAAGCTCCCTGTGACTCGGACTACCTAGCGCACCCGATGTGACGGGCCGCACTTGCTGGAGTCGAGTATTCGGCGGGAGTACGACGACGGGCAATGCTTAGGTCCGCACCATGCAGGCGCAGAAATGCATCGCTATGCGCGCCCCATGATTTCATCGAGACGCCGTTTGTCAGTGGCACCGTGCGGTGGACGACAGTGATCGACTTGGTGCAAATCTGCGCAGGCAGGGCGTCCTTTTGGCAATTGCCCGACCCAAGTCTCACGCGCATCGTTGGTGGAGACGCAATAACCGTTGCCGCCGGCGCACCTGGCCCAGAAAAGCAGGTGCAGGCTCTCGATCTTGTTCGTCCCGATCTTTTCAAGGAGCTGCACTATGACTTCCACACTGTCTTCGCCGACCGAGCTGGGCATTCCAGCGCCACGCGACTACCGAATGATCATTGGAGGCAAACGCGTCGAAGCTATGGCCGGTGGATGGACCGACGTCACCACCCCGATTCTCCGCGAACATGCGATCGGGCGTGTCCCGACAGCTGAGGTCGAGGACGTGAACCGAGCTGTCGATGCGGCTCGGGGTGCGTTCCCGGGCTGGCGCGCACTACCGTTCGCCATGCGGCAGCAATGTCTGCTCTCGATCGCTGACGCAATCGAAGACCGAATGGAAGAGTTGGCGTTCACCACCGCTTTGGATACAGGCAACGCCATCCGAACGCAGGCCCGCCCGGAGGTACGCACCCTGGCGAACCTCTTCCGCTATTTTGCGGGAATCGCCGGGGAGACAAAGGGAGTCGTACTCCCCGCAGGCGAGGATCAGTTGCAATACACCAAACTCGAACCGCTGGGCGTGGTCGGCGCGATCCTCCCATGGAATTCGCCGCTGATGATCGCCGGATTCAAGATTCCTGCCGCCCTGGCAGCAGGCAACACGGTGGTGGTGAAGGCGGCGGAAGCTGCCCCGTTGAGCGCGATCCTGCTGGGGGGGGATCTGCGCGGAAATCCTGCCCGCTGGTGTTGTCAATATCATCACCGGGCTGGGTTCGGTTGCCGGAGAACGATTGGTTCAGCACCCCGGGGTGGACAAGGTCTCCTTCACCGGCTCCACCGAAGTCGGCAGACACGTAGGTCAGGTAGCGGGGGAGCGTATTGCGCACGTGTCCCTGGAGCTGGGTGGAAAGAACCCGTCGATCGTGTTCCCCGACGCGATCGAAGACGATGATTTGATCGCCAATCTTTTACTGTCGTCCCGGGTGCACAGGCAGGGGCAAAGTTGTACTGCCGGGTCCCGCTTGTTCCTGCATCGGGATATCTACGACGAGGTTCTGGCGCGCTTGGTCGAGACGCTGGGCAGTCAGGTCGTGGGCAACCCGTTGGACGAAGCCACCGACATCGGCGCGATCATCAACGAGAAGCAGTTCGCGTCGGTCACCGGGTTTGTCGAGGACGGTATCGACACCGACGGTATCGATGTCGCGCTGGACGGGTCGGCGCGCGTCTTCGATGACAAGACGGGGTATTACATGGCACCCACTGTTTTCGCTGGTGCCGACAACCAATGGCGTCTCTCGCGCGAGGAGATCTTCGGGCCCGTCGTGGTGGTCATCCCGTGGAGTGACGAGAACGAGGTGATCGAGATGGCCAACGACTCCAACTACGGCCTGGCAGCGTATGTCTGGACTCACGACCTCGACCGAGCACTGAAGACGGCACATGCGCTGGAAGCGGGATGGGTGCAGATCAACCAGGGCGGCGGGCAGCTACCGGGCCAGTCGTACGGCGGCTACAAGCAGAGCGGTATCGGACGCGAAGCATCGCTCGAAGGAATGATCGCAGGCTTCACCCAGACCAAGCAGATCAACGTCAAGCTTCGAAACAACTGACTCGACAACATATTCCGCAGCTGGTCACCCGCCACCGGGCGGCACCGCGGCCTGATTCGCAGAGGATGCACCACATGACAGAAGGACCGCTGGCGGGCCAACTCGTGCTCGATTTGTCAAAAGCACTCGCAGGTCCGATTGCCGCGATGATGTTGGGAGACTTGGGCGCTCGTGTGGTGAAAGTAGAGACGCCCGGACTCGGAGATGATTCGCGTACGTGGGGACCGCCGTTCGTCGGGCCTGAACACGACCAGTCGTCGTACTTCATGTCGGCCAATCGCAACAAGGAGTCGATCGAGCTCGATCTCAAGAGTGCAGAGGGCAAGGCGGTGCTGCGCCGCCTCATCACGAAAGCCGATGTGCTGATCGAGAATTGGCGGCCGGGATCTTTCGATCGTTTGCGTTTTCCGGCGGCTACGCTCGAGAAACTCAATCCGCGGTTGATCACGCTTTCGATCACTGGCTTCGGGCACGACGGTCCCGAGGGAGCCCGGGCAGGGTACGACCAGATCGCGCAAGGCGAAGCGGGCCTGATGGCACTGACGGGCACCACCGAGTCCGGACCCACCCGTATCGGCGTGCCGATCGCAGACGTGCTGGCCGGTGTACACGGCGCTGCCGGTGTCTCCGCCGCTCTCGCAGGGAGAGAACGAACCGGCAAGGGAGTCACCGTTCGCACATCACTGCTTGCAGCTGCCGTCAGTGCTCACACGTTCCAGGCCACCAAGTGGACGGTTGCAGGCGAAATCGCCCAGCCCAGCGGCAATCACCATCCGCAGATCGCTCCCTACGGAAGCTTCCGGTGCGCGGACGGTTTCGTGCAAATTGCCGTCGGCAGCGAAGGCCTGTGGGCTCGATTCGCGCCGGTAGCTGGAATCGACGTCAATGACGCACGGTTCACGCTCAACGTGCACCGAACCGCACACCGCACCGAACTCATCACGGAGATCGAAACGGCCTTCGCCTGCCGCACACGCGCCGAGGTTCTGCTACAACTACAGGCCGCAGGCGTTCCAGCCGGTGCGATCCGCACGATCGACGAAGTCTACGAATGGGATCAGACCAGAAGCCAGGGACTGCTCATCGACGTCGATCATGCTGCGGCAGGAAAGATACAGCTGCCGGGCCCATCGTTGCGGATGGAGTCTGCCGACGGCGAGTCAGTGCTGAGGACCGAGCATGCCGCCCCACCGTTGTTGGGGCAGCACACCGAGTCCGTGCTGGCCTGGCTGAACGAGACGAACTCAGAGGAACAATCCGAGATCCTATCCGCCAACATGGCCAGCACCCTCCGATGACGTTGATCTCGAGCGTCATCAACCGAGCGGGCCGCGGCGATGTCGACCGCGGTCCGACTCGGCGAGCTGATACGTTCGGTAGGCGGCGGATGCGAACTGCGGCCCGCACGCCATGGGTTCGGGCCGCGCTCTGGCACAGGGGTTGTCGCCGTGCTGGGTGATTCCCATCGGGTCGTACTGTCGGTCGATCAAGTCGACCTTGTTCGGGGAGATCGGTACCTGCTGTCGGACGTGTCTGTCGAGGTGCGCGCTGGTGAGCACTGGGCCGTGCTCGGCCCCAACGGTGCAGGCAAGAGCACACTGCTGTCGCTCTTCGGAGCACTCCAACATCCAACCCGTGGAGCAGTTCACATCTTGGGTCGTCGGCTGGGGCGGGTGGATATGAGGGAACTTCGAGAGTTGATCGGTCATGTGGACCCCCGACACCGCCTCGATCAACCTCTGTCCGCCCTGGAGGTAGTGCTGACAGGGCTCACCAACACGGTGCATCTGGTGCCCCGACGCCGAGCACTGCAGACAGAACACGATCGGGCGGTGTCTCTACTCGACGTCATGGGAATGTCGGAGCGCCGACACGCACCATGGACCAAGATGTCTCAGGGCGAACGTGGACGCGTCCTGATTGCCCGCGCTTTGATGTCGAGCCCGTCATTGCTGTTATTGGACGAACCTGCGACTGGGCTCGATCTTGCAGCGCGCGAACAGCTTCTGGAGGCGTTGGCGCATATGCGCCAGGAAGTTCCAAGCCTGGCTACTGTCATGGTTACCCATCACCTCGAAGAACTACCTCCGATAACCTCCCACGCCCTGTTGATGAACAGTGGCCGAGTTCAGGCCGCCGGAGTAGTCGACTCGATTCTGACCTCCGAGTCCATCAGCACGTGCTTCGAATACCCAGTTTCTCTAGTGCACAGCGAAGGTAGATGGAACGTGCGCGCCAGTGGCGCGCCGTGGTCGACATCCACCGCATCTGACAGCAGCGTCGTCGTAGCACCGGCAACGATACGGCTCTGATGGTTTGGTGGACTGACGCGCCCGCACAGCAGCATCGGTCGGCGGGTGTGGAATCAGAGACCTACCTCGGGTCGATTCCGTCGAGTTCGCGCAGAACGGATAGCAGAGCGTACCGATCTGCGGTGCCGATCGGGTCCACGCGGGTCAACGCACGTTCAGCTCGTTCCGCGGCGAGTTCCCCACGCCCGGTCACCTCGACTATCCATCGCTGACTGTGCCCCCCGGCGAGCGTTCGCCCAACAAATTGTGAATTCTCCAGATTCGCTATCGTCGCAGCGACGCTTGTCCGGTGGCGGCCGAGTCGGCGGGCGAGCGACCCGTACGACGCCGGTCCGAACCGACACAATGCGTCCAATACCTCGTAGCGTGCCCATGTCATCTCGAGCGGCGTAAGGGCCTCGGTCAGTTCGGAACGAAGTTGCTGAGATAGACGTAGGACCAGGGAAAGCAACTCGAAATCGGGCCGCTCGACCAATGCGACCAACTCGGAAGGCTCGGACGTCGAGTCGTTCCCACGAGAGCGCACCGGCACGCTCATGTCGTCAGACCTACTGTCACCGTGGTTCTCCGTTCTGGCTGCTCAGATTCATCGCATTGTTCGAAGAACCCGTCAATAAAATTGCGCGACAACACAGCCCAATTGAATACTGCGAACATTCGACCCCTGGCACGATGCTCAGAACATTGTGGTCTTCCGTGGTATGCGCAAAGCCGATGTGCCACGACAGGGCGCATGCAGTCGCACCGGCGCGTGATGCCCTACCTCCACATCCGTGCGTATTGACCACTATATGAGTTGTCGCGGTTGAAAACTCGGTTGTTCGTGGTGCAGATCCGCGCGTGCTCAGCGCGCGGTTGCGCATTGTGCGTCCACTGCGACAGCGTCGATACTGGATTCAAGAATCCTAGGTCTGCGTCCGAATCGCCATGTTCGACAACCAGTGTGGTTGAGCAGAAGACATCGAAAATGGAGAAGACTGTGAAAGCGATCGTAGTGGCCGTCAATGGCGGACCCGAGAAATCCGCACTGACGGAGATACCGACGCCCGATCCGAAGTTCGGGGAGGTCCGGATCAAGGTCGCTCGGGCTGGCGTGAACTACCTCGACGTCTATCAACGCCAGGGCGCGCTACCTGCACCGTTCGTCGCCGGTGTCGAAGGTCTCGGACGAGTCGACGCCACCGGCCCGGGGGTCGACCCGGCAATGCTCGGCCGTCGCGTGGGTTGGCTCGGCGGGCAGGGGAGCTTCGCCGAATTCGTCACCATGCCAGAGGACAGAACAGTTGCAGTTCCCGACGACATCGACGACGACATCGCAATCGCTCTGTTGATGCAGGGGTTGACCGCTCACTACCTGGCCACGACTGCGTTCGCTGTGAACACGGCATCGACCGTGTTGATTCATGCCGGAGCCGGAGGCGTCGGCCGACTGCTCATTCAGGTCGCGAAACACCTGGGGGCAACAGTGATTGCCACTGCCTCGACCGCCGCGAAACGTCGGATCGCGGTCGACGCGGGCGCGGACCACGCAGTCGACTACGAGGCTTTCGCCACCTCGGCGAAGCAGTTGACCAACGGTGTGGGCGTCGACGTCGTGTATGACGGCGTCGGCAAAGATACTGTCGAACAGGACCTTCCGGCTTTGGCGATCCGAGGAACCCTGATTGTCATCGGCGCGGCCAGTGGAACCCCTCCCGCAGTGGAGTTCGCAGCCTTGGCGGCCAAATCACTCACGATCACCCGTCCGTCGATCGCTCACTACACAGCCCGCCCCGGGGAGTTGACGCGTCGCGCCGAGGAAGTGTTCCAATGGGCAAGAGATGGCATTCTGACAGCCAATGTCGCCGGCCGATACCGACTCGAGGATGTCTCGAAAGCGCAGCAAGATCTGCAATCGCGTTCGATATCCGGCAAACTCGTGGTGGACATCGAGTGACCGCTCCGCATGCGCTTCAGGTCAGACGGGAGGCAGGAGTTCCGATCGGCGCCGCGCGACTTCGCTATGTATCGCGTCTCTGACTGCCGTCACCGTAGGATTCGTCAAACTCTCGCGGCGCGCGGCGAGCGAGAAGGACAGGTGCACGTCCACCTGTTTCGGTAGGAGACGAATCAACTCCGGGTATGGGGAGGCCATGAACGCCGGCAGCAGCCCTATTCCGCCGCCCGCCCGTGTGGCTTCGACATGGGCAAAAATGTTGGTAGACATGAACTTCGCGGAGGAGCCCGGCAGGTGGCGCTCGAGGTCGAGGTCTCCTACCTGCAAAAGCGAATCGACGAAGAAGATGATCGGGTGCGTAGCGACGTCCTCGATGCTCGTAGGGCTGCCGTGTTCGCGGATGTACTCTTCGGTGGCGTAGATCCCCATGGAGTACCTGCTCACCGTCTCCGACACCAGTCGGCTGTTGACCGGCGAGCCGACCGCAAGTGCTACGTCGAAGCCCGACTGGTGCAGGTTCATCTGCCTGGTGGCGGTCAACAATTCGACTGATAGATCGGGATGCCGCAGCCGCAGCCGCGCCAGTGCAGGGGTGACCACGAGCGTGCCGAACCCATCAGGAGCAATAACCCGGACGGTGCCCCTCAACGTGTTGCCCGAATTCCCCTGAGCCGCATCTACAGCCGACTGCACGGACTCTTCGATCGAGCGGGCCTGCTCGGCGACGGCCCGCCCGATGTCCGTCAGTTCCCATCCGTTGGTGCCTCGCTCGATCAAACGAACGTCGAGAATCTTCTCCAGTGCGTGTATCCGCCGTGACACCGTCGTGTGATCGACACCGAGGAATACAGCGGCAGAGCGTCTCGTTCCGGTCCGTGCGATGGCGCTGAGATAGCGGAAATCGTCGGCTCGAACCTGCTGCAGGTCGATGGACGGCTTGGCCGCGGAGTTCGAATGCGAATCTCGGGGTCCATCACCATTCATGAGATCAAACCTCACTCGTCAGCGTCAGATAGCCCTTCGGCCTCGGACAGAGAATTATCCTATGTCACCGATCGACAGCGTCCAGCGTTCGATAGACCTGCGCTCGATGACACCTTGGATGTAGAACGGGTCGTCGTTCGCGAGCGTTTCGACGTGTTCGATCGAGGCGACCTCGAAGATGAGAAGACCACCGGGTGAGTTCGAATCGCTAAGCGGCCCCGCGAGAAGGAGTTTTCCTCGGTCCGCAATCTCGCGTAGATACGCTCGGTGTTCGGGGCGATGACGCGCAACGAATTCGGCATGGTCGATATAGCGATAGGTCACGGCATACAGCGGCATGGGGTTCTCCTTCGAACAGGGTGCATAGAGGCGATGCCCACCCCTTTCGGGGCAGGCATCGCCATCGCTCACACCGAGGCGGGGATCTGGACTTCGGCTCCGAGTGTCAGGGCGAGGCCGGTGCAATCGCGTCCTCCGTCGCCGGCGGCCGACGCGTCAGCGAACAGTTGCGCCGCGGCCGCTGCAGTGTCCAGGCGAACTCCGAACTCGGCCGCCGTGGCTGTGGCCAATCGCAGGTCTTTGTGGATGAGGTCGATCATGAAGCCGGGTTCGTAACCATGGGACGCCGGCGAGTTTTCGACGACACCCGGAAGTGGGAACCAGTTACGGAAAACCCAGCTGTCGCCCGAGGAGCGGGTGACGACGTCGAAGTACATCTGCGGGTCGAGGCCGAGTTTCTGTGCGAGGACGGAGACCTCGCACGCGGTGGCCATTCCTACTGCCATCAGTGCGTTGTTGGCCACCTTCATCGCTTGACCGTCTCCACTGGGCCCGACGTGGACGATGTACGAACCAACGGACTTGAGTAACGGTTCCGCAGCGGCGACATGATCGATATCGCCGCCCAGCATGAGCGTCAGGGTTGCCTCCTCGGCACCCTGCACTCCTCCGGAAACAGGAGCATCGACAAAACCCACACCCTGCTCCCGCGCGGATGCGGCGAGAGTGCGAGCGATGTCGATACCGATCGTGGAACAGTCGATCACGACCGTGCCCTTGGGCATGTTGGCGAAGGCACCCCCGGGACCCGAAACGACCTGTTCGACGACCTTGGCCGACTGGAGCATCGTGAAGACTGCGTCGACGTCGCGCACGGCATCGGCAATGGAGTCGGCTATGTCCACTCCGTTCGCCAGAGCCTTCTCACGAGCGGACTCGGACACGTCATAGCCCCGGACGGAGTGTCCTGCTTCGACCATGTTCCGTGACATCGGAATACCCATGTGGCCAAGGCCGATCCACGCAATTTTGCTCATTCTGTTACTCCTCTTCGAAGTCCGGTAAGCGATAGACGCGTCCGGTCCTGTCGTGTTGCGGACGTCACTCAGTCTGTGTTCCGCGCAGCAGAGGGTCAACGGTCAACGGTGCATCACGTTGGTGCAGAAATGCACCAAGCGACCGTGTGATTACCACCGGACGGCACCGTGGCGGTCGGAGAACGTTCCAGTGGGCCCATGCGCGTCGATGGAGGCCATGGCGACGATGGCATCGGTGCCCTCGGTCACCGTTTGCGTTCCGGTCTTACCGTTGAAATCCGTTGCGGTGTAACCCGGATCGACGGCGTTGATGCGGATATCGGGAAGGAACTGCGCGTAGATGGTCGTCAACATATTCACGGCAGCTTTACTGGCCGAGTATCCGAGCGAGGGAACTCCGTGTTCGACACGTGAGGCGTCGGCGCGCACATCGAACGAACCGAGACCTGACGAGACATTGACCACCACTGGTGCGGGGGAGCGCTGCAGCAGCGGCAGGAATGCGTGGATCGTTCGGACGATCCCGACGGTATTGGTGTCGAGCACCGTGAGCACGGCCGGCCCGTCGAAGTTCTTCATAGCGGTGATCGGACCGGAGATGCCGGCGTTGTTGATCAACACGTCGAGGGCGCCGAAACGTGCTGTGACATCTTCTGCTGCGGCCGCGACGGACTTGTCGGAGGCGACGTCGATCGCGGTCCATTCCACTCCGAGTTGCTCGGCGGCTTCGGCTCCGCGGGCGGTGTCGCGGACTCCCAGAATGACCCGATGCCCGTTGCCGGCGAGCCGTCGCGCACTTTCGTATCCGAGTCCCTTGTTGCCGCCGGTGATCAATATTGTTGTCATGCATTCGACTGTGGCACCGAAATCCTCGAGCCTGGTAGGAGCGTTCGTCGGGATGACTGGCAGTACTACCCACCGCCAATGTCGAACGGTCACACTGAAGTGATGGTGGCCAAAGGAGAGTTCGCGTCGTTGATGCGGTCGTGGCGTGATCGCGTACATCCGTCGGCGGTCGGTCTGCCGGTGGGACAACGCAAGACGGCAGGTTTGCGGCGTGAAGAGGTCGCCATGTTGGCGGGCTTGTCGGTCGACTACGTCGTGCGCCTCGAGCAGGGGAGGGCTGAGCGTCCGTCCATTCAGGTGGTTGCATCGCTTGCCCGCGTCCTGCAGTTGTCGGACCTCGAACGTGACCAGTTCTATCTGGCCGCAGGTCTGGCTGCACCACTGCCGTCGACAGTCCCCGTTCACATCCCGGCGAGTGTGCAGAGACTGCTGGCACGCCTGCCTGATGTGGCCGTCTCGGTCTACAGTGCGACGTGGACGCTGCTGAACGTCAACGCGGCGTGGTACGCGCTCCTCGGGCCGATGAAAGAAGAGCGCAACCTGATCATTCAGGTGTTCACCGGATCAGCCCCGAAGGTGCTGTGGGACGACACTCACGCCGAGCACTTCGAACGTGCCCTTGTTTCCGACTTACGTGCGGTGTCGATCCGATTCCCCGAGGACCCGTCCGTCCGGTTGCTGATCGAGCGGTTGCATTCGGTCAGTGAGCGTTTCACGCGATTATGGGCCGAGGGTTCCATTGTCGACAACCGGGCGGACGTGAAGAGTTTCGCGCATCCGGTGGTCGGTTACATCACCGTGGATTGCGACGTATTCACCGTGGTCGGGACCGACCTGCGGATCGTGACATATTCCGCTGCACCGGGTACCGATGACGCCTCCAAATTCGACCTCGTTCGCGCGATGGGCTCCGGCAATCCCCTCCAAGCCCCCAATCGCACGTAGCGGGTGCATTTCCTCAGTAGCAGAAACATCAGCGTCGCTATCGAGCGGGTAGACGACTGGTCTAATTGCGTGCTACTGTCGTCTCATGCCCGCCGCCAAGGTCGACACTCGACAACAGATTCTCGATACCGCGCAGGCGATCATGGCTCGAAAGGGCTACGCCGCGGTGGGGCTGAACGAAGTGCTCAGCGAAGCGGGTGTTCCGAAAGGCTCCTTCTATCACTGGTTCTCGTCGAAAGAGACGTTCGGGGAGGAGTTGATGAAGAGCTACTTCACCAACTACCTCAGCTCGATCGATCGCATAGGGGACGACCGAGAACGTTCCGGTGCGGAACGGCTGATGGAGTACTGGCAGCGCTTCTACGACCTGCAAAGCTTCGACAACGGCCAAGGTAAATGCCTTGTGGTAAAGCTGGCTGCGGAGGTCTCGGATCTGTCCGAACCGATGCGGCTGCAACTCGTCGACGGCACCGTCGGAATCGTCGACCGCCTCGAGCGGTTCATCACCGACGGCATCGAGGACGGATCGCTCAAAATCGACGACAACCCACGACGGCTCGCCCAGGAGCTTTACGATTCCTGGCTCGGCGCGAGCATCATGGCGAAGGTTCAACGCTCACATGACTCTCTACAACGAGTCATGGACCTGACCCGCACTCGACTGCGCCTCTGACCCCATATGACCTCTCCGGTCATCCACATCCACTGCTAGACGACTGGTCTACTAAAGGAGTTTCAATGAACATCGACATCCACTACTCGGACGCGACCACCCTCGCCGAACTCATCCGAACCGGACAGGTGACCTCTGTAGAGGTCGTGCGAGCACACCTCGACCGCATCGCAAAGATCGACCCTGCGCTCAACGCGATCGTCACTGTGAACGACAACGCACTGGCCGAGGCGAAAGCCGCAGACGACGCTCTCGCGGCGGGCACGGAGATCGGACCGCTTCACGGTGTCCCGTTCACGGTGAAGGACTCCATTGACACCGCAGGCGTTCTCACACAGCGTGGATCGCCCATCTTCCGCGGCCGTACTCCTGACGACGACGCCGTCAGCGTCGCCCGCATGAAGGCCGCCGGTGGCATCCTTCTGGCGAAGACGAACCTGCCAGAATTCTCCTACTCCACCGAAAGCAACAACCTCCTCAGCGGCCGAACGAACAACCCATGGAACACCAACCGCACCTCCGGCGGTTCGAGCGGCGGCGAATCCGCCGCAGTCGCAGCAGGACTGAGCCCGATCGGACTCGGCACCGACCTCGCGATCTCGGTCCGCGGTCCCGCGGCGCACACCGGGATCGTCGCACTCAAGCCCACTCACGGCCGCATCCCGATGACCGGCGTCTGGCCCCGCGCACCTCGTCGCGACTGGCACGTCGGGCCGATGGCCCGGACCGTCCGCGACGTCGAGCTCGGCTACTCCATTATGCGCGGGCCCGACGGCACCGACGGATTCGCCGTCGCTCCCGCGGACCTCGACACCGGGGTCGGGACAGAGCCAGGCCGGCAGCTGCGCGTCGGCTGGTTCACCGACTCCGGACTCGGACCGGTCGATCCCGAGGTGGCCCGCACGGTCCGCGAAGCAGCAGCCGCGCTCGAAGCAGCAGGGGTACACGTCGAAGAGGTCGACATCCCGACCCTGCACCACGACAACCCACTTGCGCTCTTCAACCTGCAGCACGTCATGGAACTCAAGCCCGCAATGGCCGAGGTCACCGCCGGGCACGAGGACGACATGTTCACCATGTCCAAGACGATGCTCGCCACGCCGGACACCTCGGTCGAGGACTACGTCGCCGCCGAGCAAGGCTTCGAGCGGATCCGCGATGCATATGCGGATTACTTCACGCGATTCGATGCTCTTCTGCTTCCGGTGCTCCCCATCCCGGCGCACAAGCACGATATGACTGAATTCGTCATCGACGGACAGACCGTCGACGCCACTCACATTCAGACTTTCACCGTCCAGTTCAACATCACCGGCATGCCCGCGCTGTCGATGCGCTTCGGCACCAGCACCGACGGCCTCCCGATCGGAGTGCAGATCGCCGGTGCGTGGCACGCCGAGTCGACCGTCCTTCGAGTGGCATCACTACTGGAATCGGTCAGCCCGGTCCAGGGCCTCCACCCCGAGATCTAAAGCCAGGCCTACACCCGCCCTCTGACATCGACTGAAGAACGGCCGCGCCGGTTACGTAGCGCCGGCGTGGCCGCCGAAGCGTCGACCCAGATCTCAGATTTTCAGGCACTTGGGCGGTGCCCCCTCAAGATCGACAACCAAGAAACTGATTCAGTAAGGGGACCACTTCATGAACGTGTTCATCATCGGCATCACCGGCGGTGTCGGATCCCTCCTGGCCGCAGAACTCCTCAACCGCGGCGACACAGTCATCGGTCTCGTCCGTAACCACGAACAACAGAACCATCTCCGCGACCGAGGGATCACCACGATGCTCGGTGACCTCACAGAGCTCTCCCCGACAGAACTCGCTGACCGTACAGGCGACGCCGACACGATGGTCTTCACCGCCGGGGCCGGCGGTGGAACACAAGCCGCGACCACAGCGATCGATGGCGAGGGCGTCAGCACCGCTATAGCCGCTGCCGAACTGCTATCGGCGCGACCTCGGTTCGGGCTGATCTCGGTGTTCCCGGAAGCTTGGCGAGAACGAAATCTCGGCCCCGAATTCGATCACTACATCGACGTCAAGAAACACGCCGAACTCGCCCTCACCCAGAGCGACCTCGACTGGGTGATTCTCCGCCCCTCGGCACTTCGAGACGACCCCGGCACCGGCACCGTTGAGCTAGGGCCCGCCGAGATACACGAGACCATTACCCGCGCGGACGTCGCTCGCACAATGGCTGAACTGCTGCACGAAGCGCGCATCAGCCGGCGGATCCTGGAGGTCACCGCAGGAGCCACACCGATCGCGAGAGCCGTTCATCAAAACATCCGCCATGACCGATGAAACCCAGGGAGCAATGGCTGACCCCATGAGATCGAGATTCAGACCGTGCAGGGCTAAGCCAGTCCGCCGATTGAATACGGTCGCAACGGAGACGTGTCGACAAGAACAAGTCGGCCTGCTGTGTCGAAGTGCCGACCCATCAATGATCACCGCCAATGTAGCTTGACGGTGCGGTAACTGCCGGGTTCCGCGCGATGTTGTCGGCGGCATCGGCTCTGTTGTTGCTAACTCGGCAATTGTTCGCTTCCGCCAGCATCATCGCCGCAGCAATCTCCCGACCTTTCCATTTGGCTGATATCACTGTGTAACACTGCGACGGACCTCTCTTTCGGCTCTGCATTTCCAAGACAGATCAAGCAGGCAGAGGGGTGGCGAAATCCCGGCTGCGCAAAGACGGTGACGAAACCTGCCCGTTCGACTGCCGGTGCGGAAGTGCGCTGACGCAAAATCGTCGCCGGATGGCCAACGCCTCGCCTGGAGCAGCATTTGTCCAACAAGCTGTTGGACAAATGCGTTAGGGTTCGCCGTTGCGCTTTTCTACTGAGACGAGGGCGATATGGCTTCGCGACGAATAAGTCTCGTTGTCACGAGTCCGCACACAGCGTCGATCGCCAGGACGCTCTTCGTCCGCCTGATGCCGTGGCTGTCCGACACCCGATCAGGACTGTCCGGTGTCGGGGAATCGGCGGCAGTTCGGTGTCACGAGAGTGTCACAAGTCGGTACGAATCTGCATGGACTGGTTCGGACGGTCATGCACGAAAAGCGTTGCGAGTAAACAAATATCGAGTCCAGTATGGTTCAGGTGAATCCGCTTCTAGGGACTTAAAATCCGCACAGTGTCGGTTCGAGTCCGACTGGGGGCACCAGAGTCCATATGGATCCAGATTTCTGGACCAGGGCAGTGGTTTTCGAGTGCAAGCGCCCGTTTACCGGCTCCCCGCCGATCGGCAGCATCTTGTCTCCATCGAAGGATGCAGCGATGCGAGCCAGGTCTGCGTTCCATCGCGGCGAGTTCAGTTCGCGCACCGCGCCGTACCGATAGACTGCGCTCACAGCGCGGCCACGGATCCGGTTGCCAGGGTCGACACCGGCGGACGAGCTGGGTGTCCGTACTCGGCGAGCATCGCCTCGAACATCGCTAAACTTTTCGCGCGCTCACTTCGACGCCCGCCGCCCGCAGTCGGGTGATAAGCGCATCGCCGATTCCCGTTGCGGGAGTGAGCACTCCGCCGCCGATGCCGGGCAACTCGTCGCGATTCAGAGCGAGCGCGAGAGCGGACTCGCCGAGCATGACGGCCGTTGCCTTGTACCCCGGATCACCCTTCATCTTGACTCGTGAGACGTAGTGCTCGCCGGTCGTGGTGGTGGTGTAGATGTCTATCGTGAAATGGCCCTTCCGCTGGGACCTTTTGCTCGGTCCCTGACCCGGCTTCGGCAACAACTTGTCGAGAACGAACCGCGTCGGCTCGAAGGCCAAGCCTGCGAAAACAGCCCTGAGTCCCCCCGCGATCGCCCCCGCCAGAATCGGTGACAGCGGCGAGGATCCGACGCTCATCACCTCGCTGTACTTGAACGTCTTTCCGTACGCGTAGCCGAGAAGCGCGTTGGAGCGCCGAACGACACGAGAGTTGTAGGGAGCCATGATGAACGGCGCCTTGTAACCCTTCAACGACGGATGGATACTCGCCCCCTTCACGATCGGAGCGTCGTTCTGCCGACCGAGATCGGGTTCGATTGACCGGTCAGGACTCAGGGAGTACGGACTCAGAACGACCGAGCGGGCCTTTTCGTCACCGGCAATGTCGTCGATCTGCGTGCGGAACGAGTCGATGGTGCCGCCGCTCATGCCCCCTCTCATCGACGTGAGAACGAGAGTGGTGTCGGTGAGCTCACCGGCGCCGTCGGCGTTGACCTTCTCGTACAACGCGTACACACCGATATCCGACGGAATCGAATCGAAGCCACACGAATGAACGATCCGGGCGCCGGTGGACCGGGCCAGTTCGTGATTTTCGTCGGCGCTCTCACGCGCGAACAGCACTTCACCGGTCAAGTCGACATAATCCGTCCCCGCCGCGGCACAGGCATGGGCCAGCGCCTTGCCGTACTTCGCATAAGGACCGACCGTGGTGATCACCACATGCGCCCGTGCAGCGAGAGCGTCGAGGGCAACCGAGTCGTCCGCTTCTGCGACCAAAACCGGCCAGTCGGCAGCAGTTACACCGAGAGAGGAACGAACCGCCACCAACTTGCTCTGCGATCGCCCGGCCAGGGCGATCCGTGTGCCTGCGGGCCCGGCACCGGATAGGTATTCGGCGACAAGTGCCCCGACGAAGCCGCTGGCTCCGTAGACGATCACGTCGTAGTCACGGACACGCTGTTCAGAAGAGGTCATGCGGCGACGTTACCTGGTCCGGCGTTATATTGACACTGATTCATTTTATGAACCATACTTCAAATATGGTTACGGATGCTGCTCAGCGCGGCGAGCGGCGTCGCATGCGTACGCGTGCGATGTTGATCGACGCAGCCGAGGAACTGCTCGCGAACGGTCCTTTTGCGTCGGTGCGGATCGAGGACATCGCCGACGGCGCTGACATGTCGGTGGGTGCCGTCTACGTTCATTTCGAGAACAAGGATGGCGTGATCGCTGCCGTGGGTGAACGCATTGCGACTCGGGCGGTCGAGCAGCTCTCCGCCGCTTTCGAGCCCGGTGCGTCACCGTACGAGCAGTTTTCGTCCGCCGGCCCGGCCTACATGCGGTTTCTCCTCGACAACCCAGCGTTTGTCCGCTATCTCGCAACCGAGCCCGCCGGCCACGAGTCGCAGGTGCTGCAGGAGTCGGCGTCGCGGACCATCTCAGCGTTGCTGACATTGTTCGAGGCGGCTATTCAGGCATGTGTCGATGCGGGGCAGATTCGCCCGGTCGACGCCCGTCTGATGGCTCACTTCCTCTTCGGCGCCTGGAACGGTGTCGCCGGGCTCGTACTCGGCCCGAGTGGAGCAACCCTCACTGCCGCGGATGTCGAGCAGTGCCTCGAACAAGCCAGACACATCGTGCTGGCGGGGCTGGCGTCGACGCCGGCTCGGACGGAAGGAATCCCCCGATGAGCCTGACCGAGGCCCGTTACCCTCTGACCCGTTACTGGGAGTCGCGTCGCGTGTCCGGGGCGGAGGTGCACCGCATGATCGACGCTCTCGATCCGGTCGAGGACGACGTGGAGATCACCCACCTCAGCATGGAGGTCCTCACTCCGCCGCTGTTCGCGTACATGGGATACGCGTCCGGTTTCGCGCGCACCCTGGGAAACCCGGCGACAGCGGATCGCACCTGGCGCAACGGAACCGGCGATCAGATTCTGAAATCGGCGCAGCGCGACCTCGACACCCTGACTTTCTTCGGCGAGTTCATCAGACGGGGCCACCGCAGTCCCGAGGCTCAGGCGGTGTTCAACCGTGTCCAACAGATCCACGGGCAGATCGGGCGGGTGTCGAACGAGGGCCAGATCCACGTGCTCGGGATGTTGATCTTCGATCAGGAACGTTTTGCCCGGTACCTCGGACACCGATGGTTCTCCGATAGGGAGAACGAGGCTCGATTCAACTTCTGGCTGGGAGTGGGCAACGGTATGCGCCTGCGGGACATGCCGCAGACTCGCGAGGACTTCCTGGCATGGATCGACGACTACGAGGAACGCCTCTTCGAGCCGTCGGTCGCGGCCACCGAGACGTTCGAAGGTCAGCTGAACGGCATCAGCGCCTACGTTCCCGCGCCGATGCGGCGAATGGTCCGCGACATGCTCATCGACAGCCTCGATCCCCGAGTACGTGAACTCCTCGGCTTCGACAAACCCTCCCTGGTAGTCACACCGATCGTCAAGGTCGGCACCAAAACTCTGATGGCCGCCCGCCCCGTCACGCGATACCGACTCGACCGCACCTGGGTCGGTAACTTCAGCAGGTTCGGTGAGGACCCCTCCATCGCGAAGATGGGTTACCAACACAAGCCCCACTGACGAAACTGCATTGCGCCATCATGGCCGTCGGGAAGATTCAGTAGCAGGGCGTGACTCGTCGTCAGCTCGACCGGCGTGCCGATCGCGGAATTGGATCTGGGTGTTCACCGCCATGATCGACGCGGTGGAGACCTATCACGCCGAGCTCGGCGGTCAGGGAGCTAACTCGAACCGTTGATCGCGAATTGCTTTGCGGTCCATCGCAACACGAACGGCAGACCGGTCATGGCACCGATGAAGTGGTCGCCTGCCACGGGTTCGTAGTGCACGTTGGCACCCATGCTGCGCCACTGCTCGATCAGGGCAGTCACGCCGGCCTCGGGGATGAAGCGATCGCCGATCATCTTGCTCGCGGAACCGTGGAAGAACGCGACCGGCACCGACGGCGCGTCGGTGCCCGGACGGTTCGCGGCGATCACCCGCCGCGCGATGTCGGAGTCGAACGGGTTGGGCTCGGACGCCAAGTCCTCGATTCGCATGCGTACCAACCCGCCCAAGGCCAGGGGGAGGACCGACATGTCTTTCACCCAGGACGCCAACAGCAGCGCCTTCGGGCCGAACAACTCCATCATCTCGGGGTGCTCACGCGCGAGACCCATGCTCGCCGCGCCCAGCAGGCCGGCCGCGACGGTGCCGTTCATGGTGTCCAGCAGCATCGAGAAGTCGGTGGGCGTTCCACCGGCGACGGCACCCGCCAACCTCACGTCCGGTGCGTACTTCGGCTGTAGCTGCGCCGTCCATGTGGTGGCGATCGCGCCGCCGCTGTAGCCGTAGGCCACCACTGGGCTGTCGGCGAGCTCCGGGGCGACTACCGTCATCCCGCGTAGCGAGTCCAGGACGGCATGCCCGGCCATCGTGCCTTCGGAGTACGACATCCGCGGGCCTTGGTGATCGGCGACGAGGACGGCGTATCCGCGGGCGAGCCAGAGTGGCATCACCGGTGGGAGGTCGGCACCGACACCGTGCACGAGCCGGTACGACGGCGTGCTCTTGGCTCCGAGGGAATCGATGGCCACGTTGTGGGCGACGACGGGCCGCGGTCCACGCCCGGTCCACGGCCGCCTCGGGATCAGCAGCGAGGCGGTGACGCCGGCGGGGAAACCCCGAGCGTCGGTCGATCGCACCATGAACTGATGCAGGGCGGTTCGCGGCCGGGGCACCAGACCGCGGGTCGTGCGCTGCCGGATCACCGCACCAGGTACGAGGTCCTCGATGCCGGGAGGGGTGATGAAGAAGGCGTCGTTGTCGATCGGGGTCGGAAGGATCGCGGCATGAGGATCGTCCGGAGGCTCCAGGGGCAGTCGTCGAGTCAATACGCCATCGAGCACACCGAACAGAGTCATGATCCCCCGACATTCTTCTCGAGCCGTACCCATCCCCGCGGTCACCGTACCGCGCGAGGCGGTCGGTGAACGTGGAAATGGAGACGTCCCCGCGGGCCATCCCGTGGCCCTTGGCTCCCATGTCGAGCAGGTTCTGTGACTGCTTCCCTTGATGAAATGCCACGTCCCGAACATGGGTAGCGTCCGGTCGGACTGGAGCCGATGCCGAAAGTGACTGTCACGGGCTGACTCCCGTGGACGTTCGAAATCGGTTACTCCCTCAGCTCTGCGCAGCGCACCGTCAGCCTGCGGGTTTCTGCAAAATCGGACAGGTGGACCGCAGTCGGGCGTGGAGCTCCGCTGCGTGTGCTGCGTATATGTGTGAGGCGTGTCCGAGCGTCTCGATCGCCGCCTTGTGCGGATCGTCATCGGCCGCGCTGAACAGGCTCGGGATCGCCATGGAGGACCCATACGACAAACATGTCGTGTGGGTCCGCCCGGTCTCGGACCGCCCGTACGATTCGGAGTACACCACCGAATGGGTGTAGCTGTCGTCGATGTCGTCTACGGCCGCTAACATGCTCGGTCGTATCTGGCGAGCTCCTGGCCGCCGTTGTAAGAGAACACTTGGTGGATTGGCTCGCCGCCACCCCACGCTGCCGACTCGCGCTCTCGTGCCTGCTGTTTCAGCTCGGACCGGTTCACCAATTGCGTTGTGCCGTCTCCGTGAAAGACGATGATCCATTTGGCTGGTGGGGAATCGGGCTCTGCACTGTCGCCGCGGATGTCGGCGATCGAGGAGGCCGGTTGGCCCGTCGACCCCCGCGGTCCATCATCGCGGAGATTGCGGTGATCACCTGGGCTGCAAAGACATCGAGGCCTCTCAACGAAAGTCGAGGTGTACCGATTTGCTGCAAATTGCTTGCGCTAGATTTGCCGCGTGTAGCGGGTAGCGGTCGGCTGGGCGAATGTGTTGGTGGCCAAAGGTTATCGCCGCCGGACTCCGTTCGGTCAAAGCCCATGCTTGCCGTCGGCCCAATACGGTCTCACAGTAACGCTGCGCCTTGCCAAGCCGAGCTCCTCGATGAGTGTTTTCCTGTGGCGTTGGATCGATTGGGATGCAACGCCTCGAACACCACATTCATCGTCAACCAGTTGAAGGTCCGCGGTTTCGTCGAAAGGACAGCCGACCCGTCTGATGGCAGGCGAAAATTTGTCGGATTGACCGCTGAAGGAGCGCGTGCTCGAAAACGCCTCGGCCGGGCGCTGACATCGGTCAGCCCTCTGAAGAAGCTGACCGAGGAAGAACGTGCGCTGTTCGTGAGCATTCTGGATGTACTGGGGTCATCGGCCTCCAAGTGAATCGCGCCTACCCATGCGACCAACAAAATTTACGAGCTACATGTCCGAGTGGTCGACCTGACGGCAGCACGCGACAAAGGTGCCCCGAATGCAGTGAGGCAATGAGCACAAGCAATCAGGACCGTTACTGTCCTCGATACGTTGCACGATCAGTTCATGACAATCACCGCGCCTCCCACCTCATTCGTTGTCGATGTCCCGCAGTCGGAGCTCGACGACCTGGCCCGTCGTGTTCGCGACGCACGTCTGCCCGAACCCCTCGGCGCCGACGACTGGACCACCGGTGTACCGATCGCCGTCCTGAAGTCGATGGCCACCACCTGGGTGGAAGACTTCAGCTGGAGAGGGGTGGAGGAGCAACTCGCGTCGTTCCCCCAATATCTCGTGGAGATCGACGGGCAGCGCATCCACTACCTGCATGTGCGGTCGTCGCGGGCTGACTCGACTCCCGTGCTTCTGTGCCACGGTTGGCCGGGGTCTTACCTCGAGTTCCTCGACCTCATTCCGCTGCTGACCGAGCCGGACGACGCCGACCTCCAGGCCTTCGACGTCATCGCGCCATCCGTCCCCGGATTCGCCTTCTCCACACCGCTTTCCGATGACGGGTGGAATACCGATCGCGTCGCCCAGGCATTCATCGAGTTGATGAGTTTCCTCGGGTACGGCTCCTACGTGGTGCAGGGCGGTGACTACGGTGCTGGAGTTGCACCGGCGATGGGTCGTCTCGATCCGGACCACTGTGCAGCCATTCATGTCAACGGGTCCATCGGAGCGCCCTTTCAGGAACCTGACGAAGCAGAGCAGAAGCGTTGCACCGAAACCGAATTGGATCGCTGTCGGCGGGTGGGCGAGTTCATGAAGTCCGAGTTCGGGTACATCTCCATCCAGTCGACGCGTCCGCAACTGATCGGTGCTGCGCTGACCGATAGTCCGATCGGACAGCTGTCATGGATGTTGGACAAATTCCGGGCGTGGACCTACCCGTTCGACGAGGAGCCGGACGGTGCCCTCGGCCGCAATCGAATACTCGCCCACGTCACCCTGTACTGGTTGACCCGGAGCGCGGGGAGCGCCGCCTACACCGTGTACGCAACGGACGACGGTGCATGGGGCGATCAGCAGGCAAAGCCGTCGCAACCGGTCGGTGCCATCATGTTCGCGCACGACATCGGCATCAGGCACCTTGCGGAACGAGAGTTCGACATCGTGCACTGGACCGAGGTCCCGGATCACGGTGGTCACTTCACGGCGATGGAGGAGCCGGAGCGTCTTGCCGCGGATTTGCGCTTGTTCTTGTCGGCGCTATCGTCGGCCGGTTGACCGATGTCTCGGACCGACTCGTGTGAGTCGCTTTTCGGATCCCGATCGGGTTGTGTTTCAACCGATTCGGCCGGCGAATGCGCGTCCTGTGGACACAGCGAGTCCGAGCAATCCGCGCAACCCCGGCAATGATCCCGCCAGTGACCACACGGTGTTCGTCGACGATTCGTCGGTCGGCTTGCCCGCGAACCGATCCGAGAGCCAGTCCAGAGTGACGGGGGCTGCGATCGGGTGCAGCGACAGGTGTTCGCTGAGGCGATCACGGATGTATGTGACGTTCGCTCCCGCAGCGCGATACCGGCTTACTTGCCCGTCGACGTCGTCCACGTCGATCATCGGATCATGCACCGCC
Organism: Rhodococcus sp. 077-4; assembly: GCF_047782425.1. Classification (NCBI taxonomy): domain Bacteria; kingdom Bacillati; phylum Actinomycetota; class Actinomycetes; order Mycobacteriales; family Nocardiaceae; genus Rhodococcus; species Rhodococcus sp. 077-4. The sequence goes on from NZ_JAJPWC010000002.1 coordinate 121,253, forward strand.
AGCACCACGAGAAGCGGAAAGTTGGGTGCCGATTTGCCGGGCTGAATATCCTGAAAGATCTGTACCATCTCGGGTTTCGCCAGAAGGTCTGCCATCGGGATATCGAGGTGCCGCTCCAAATCGTGCATCACCATGGACGCCACGGCGTGCACTGTCGTCTTGCGGTGCAGGGACGAGAGGGTCTCGAGCCCCGCAGCAGCGACGTGTTCGCGAACGAGTCGGTCGAGTTCGGGGTAGGTGCGCCGTAATCCCTCTACCACCATCGCGGGCAGTGCCGCGAAGATCGTGCCGTTGAGGCGAGAGAATGCAGACCCGGGATCGCCGACGGGCGATCCGAGCGCTGCGCCGACGATGTCGAGTTCTGGGGCGTAGTGGGCCGCAGCCTCGGCGGCCCATGACGTCGCCAATCCGCCACCCGAGTACCCCCACAGCGCAACAGGGGTGGTAGCGGCGAGGTCGAGCGGCGCGAAAGACTGTGCCGCGCGGACTCCGTCGAGTGTGCAGTAGCCGGGCTCGATCGGTGCTCCCCATTGCCCGTTCATGCCCTCGTGATCGGGAAGGGACAGAACCCATCCGCGGCGCAGTGCGTACAGGATGATCATGTACTCGACCTGCGGAACGGAGCCGACGGCTCGAGCGCCCGCCCGCAGGACATAGGACGGGAAACATCGATCCGATACGGCGTCGATCGCGCACTGGTAGGACAGCAGAGCGCGCTGCGGTCGACGTCGGCCCCCGACCGGAAGAATCACCGTTGTGACCGCGACACGCGCTGCACCGTCGAGGCTGGTGGTCCGGTACAGAAGTTGCCACGCTGACACTTTCTGCCGGATGACGCCGAACAGCGCGAGGGTCACCTCGCGGGACCGCAACACGGTTCCCGGCTCCGCGCGATCGAAACCGGCAGGGGCCCGATAGAACGGGTCCATGCTGGGAATCGCGATGATCGATTCTGCGTGGTCGGCCGCGGCTCCGGGGACGATCGGTCGACGCGGCATCGGGTTCGATACTCATAGTGGAATACTTCCTGGAGCGGGTGCGAACATTTGGCGGGCGGCGATCACTATGTCCTCTCGCTCGCTCTTCCGGTCGTGGGGTCCGCGATTCCTGGGCATGCCACCGACTGTATCTTGAATGGTCTTCAAGAGCCTGCTACCGTCCTTGAAAGCCGCTCCAGAGTGAAGGCCCGTTCGATGTCAAGACCGTACCGGACCATCGTTTGTTTCGGACGAAGTTCGTTGCGCGGCAATGGTTTGGGTCCGCTGGGTCTGCCGGCAGGCCACGGCCGGTAATCGTGATGGCGCATGGATTCGCCTCTCCTCGCGCGAAGCGCCTGTACGCGTACTTCGAGCCGATTTGACGAGCAAGAGACCGTGCGGTCGGGTAGTTTTCGATCATGGCTCCGACGTGGGAACAGATCCGAGGCGCGAACTACGGCACGATGGGACGCACCGTAGGAGGGACCATCCATCATTCCGATGGATCCTGGCAACGGGTGATGCACATACCGGACGAAACGTGGCGACACGAAAATCCCTCCGGTGAGCCCACATTCATCGAGAATGCCACCGACAGGTGGTCCCGTGCTGCCGACGGCACGATGATCCACGCCGTCAAGTCTCCCCACACCGTGTACGCGGTGATGGGCGTCGGTCTCCCGTCCCAACTGCTGTGCGCGTACAAGGCCTTCCCTCCCAAAGCGTTGCACGGATTCGGCGATCAGCGGTTCGTCGATCCCGGCTCGCCCAGAGAAGTGACGGTCCGCGGCCGCTCTGGGTGGGAAGTGGCCGCGCTCGACCAACATGAGAACGATCAGGTTGTCTACGTGTTCGATGCCGAACTCGGTGTCGCACTTCGATGGCAGAGAGGCGAAGACTGGATCGAACTCGAAAACCCAACCCTCGACGAGCCATTCGATCCCAGCCTGTTCGAGTGGACGGGTCCCTCACGCCCAGCCGAAGACGAGATGGACAAGCACCGCCGCGAGCACGAAGAACGGCAGCGAGCGCTGGATGGTCTTCCGAAAGCGATCCCGACATGGATGCCGTTGCAGACGCATGTTCAGGTGCAGTCGGGCGATCCGCGTACCGGCGAGCTCAGTCTGTCGATCAGCGGGAACGCGCCTCAGTTCACCCTGCGCCGCTGGACAAACGCTATCGGCGAGCCGAACCTCGAGTGGCCGAACGACTCCACACCTGAACGCTACCGGCAGTCCATCGGTGATTGGACGTACGAGATACGTAGCTATCAGGACATGGACGAGGGCGACTGCATCCGAATCGTCGAGTCGATCGTTCCCGTCGACCCGCCCGAGCGTGAGGCGGCAGTGATCGTCGCCGAGCTCGCCGCGGAGGAGCACGACCGTCGTGAAGCAGAGGTGCTCGCCACCCTCGGAACCGGGCGGGTCCTTGTTGATCATCTCGAGCACCAATCTCTGCTGATCCGGACAGATTTCAGCGACGACGACGCTTGGCGCGCAGTTGCGGTCGCCGCGATGGCACCGATACCGCAAGGTGGCGACGTCGAATTCGCCGCCTACCTCACCTGCATCGACAACCCGGAGAACGACGGCATGACCGTCGAGGGACTGCTCGAAGCCATCGGTGAGCCACCGCCCTACTATGCCTTTCTCGTCGACGCCGAAACCGTGACCAATCCGGAAATGCCGATAGTTGCCGTCCACACCGGCCTCGACGATCCAGATCGGCCCCGCGGCAGAACCTTTCGCGTCATCCCATCGGAGATGTGGTCGGTGGAGAACAATCTGTCCATCGCAAACATGGACTTCGAGGATTTCGCGAACAGCGCTGACGACGATGGTGTGTTTCGCGGATTCCCCGAACCCGTGCGCCCAGTCGAGGAGGTGACCACACGGGAGATTGCAGAGTGGATCGCGGGCGACCTGCATACCGATTCGCTGAAAGAATTTCACGCGGTCATCGCAGGGAGGAAGTACCGCTACCCGGTGCAACTGTTCGAGGCCGACTTGGCAGAGGTTCACGCGCGTACTCGCGACGCGCACGGCGGCACCGCGGATATTCTCGGTTACGACGAGTTCTTGGAAGCGACTGCACCCGGTGGCTCGGCGTTGAGCGGTAGCGTCCCGGCGCACCAGTCGTACTGGTGGTTTGTCCTCGAACACGACTCCCACCGTCCGATCGCCGCGTATCGGATCGTGTACCAGCCGTACACCCCGCCACCGCCCGAAGATGGTGTGCCGCAGACGTTGAGGTTCGAGGTTCCGTTCGTCAACACAGAGCCAGTCTCGGAGTTGCTTCTGACGGACGATGACGACCTGGTCGACCGCGGTGTAGTCCAGCGCGCCGTCTTGGCCGAGGCTGCGCGTTTACACGAAGGGGTCGAAATCACCGGCGGAGAGCCTGTCATGCAGCGCATCCCACGCCTCGAAGGCCTCAGCGTTGGTTGTCACCTTTGGATCGACGGTCAGCATGTGTTTTACGTCGCCATTGTGACCGACGTCCACGACGAATTCATCGTGAAAGAAGTGCCGCCCACGGGAATGCGGATCGTCGGACCGGGAGAGCCGTAGCCGGTCCGCCACCGGATGCGCCTTCCTGTGCTGGGTCGAGGCCCACGTCGTCGAGCGAGATCGAACAGCCGGAATTGCGGACAATCTCTGTCTGTATATGCTGGCAGCATGCTGATCAGTGCGGAACGGGTTCCGGTCATCGTGGGTGTGGGCGACGTCAAATTCGGAGGCGGGTCTGCGAACGACACCATCGAACCGCTCGAGCTCATTCTGCGCGCCGTGGACGCAGCGATCGACGACGCTGGAGTGGGTGGTCTGACAGACAAGCTCGATGCAGTACATGCGGTCCGCACCACGAGCTGGAATTACGACGACCTTCCATCCCTGGTGGCACACCGGCTGGGAGTGACACTCAGGTCCAGTTCTACCAGCACGATCGGCGGGCACCGTCCGGTGCGCCTACTCGACCAGGTAGGCCGAGATATCGCCGAGGGGCTCACCACTGCAGCGCTGGTGGTGGGTGGCGAGGCGCAGGCCTCCGTCCGTGCCCTGATGAAGGCGGGTGTGGACCCCGGTGAGTCGGGTTGGACCACCGCGCCGGGAGGCCCTCCGTCGTTCTCGCCCGAGGACCTCGGCAGCGCCGAAATGCAGCGAGCAGGAATCCTGGCACCGGTACAGATCTACCCGCTCTTCGAGAACGCCCGTGCTCATGGCCGTGGACTGACCCCCAGCCAGGCACTGCGCGAATCGGCCGACATGTACTCCCGCTTCTCGGCAATGGCGGCCGAACATCCTGTTGCCTGGAGTCCTGTCTTTCGCACGCCGGAGGACATCGGCACTGTCACGTCGTCGAACCGGTCCGTGTCCGATTGCTATCCACTGTCGATGAACGCAATGCCGTTCGTCGATCAAGCAGCTGCGGTCTTGGTCTGTTCGTTGGCCACCGCTCGCGAGGCCGGTGTGGCAGAGGGCCGGATGGTGTACTTGTGGGGTGGCGCAGGTGCCGTCGACAATCTGGATGTGTTGGCGCGCGCGGTGTTCGACGACGCTCCGGCTCTCCGTGCGGCTGTGCAACGCGCTTTGTCGAGGGCCGAAGTCACCAGTGCGAACCTCTCATTCGTCGACGCCTACAGTTGCTTCCCGATCGTGCCGGAGCTACTGGCCGACGAGCTGGGTCTGGTCGAGGGGTCGACTCCCACTGTCCTGCGCGGACATTCGTTCTTCGGTGGGCCGTTGAGCAGCTATTCGCTCCACGCTGTTGCGGAGTCGACGCGGCTGCTGCGGAAGAATTCCGGGCTCGCGTTGGTTCATGCGAACGGCGGCTACTTGACTTACCAGCACGTGGTGCTGCTGTCCACGACAGCTCATCGCGACGGATACATCGGCGACCCCGAGCCGGTGGATTCCTCGGGCACGCCGGCACATGTCGCGCATGGATACTCGGGAAGGGCGACCATCGAGACGGCTACAGTCACGTACGACCGCGGCGGCCTGCCGGAGCAAGCCTTTGTCGTTGCAGCAACAGTCGACGGGGCGCGGGTGGCGGGCCGAGCCGGTCGCGAATTCGCAGCGACGCTTCACGACCTCGTGTCGGGGCGGAACGAGTCGGTCGTCGGACGCCGAATCGACCTGGTGGACAACGAGGGGACCCTCGCCGTCGAATTCTGCAGGTAAGGGTCGTGTTCGGTCGAAAGGCAGGTGGGAGGACGCCGTGATGTCTCAGGACTCTCCGCGCGGACCAGGACGGCCCCGTGACGTGGACATGGAGGACCGCGTGTATGACGCTGTGCTCGAAGTGTACTGGGAAACCAGTTGGCGAGGCTTCACGTTCGACGCGGTCGCACGGCGAGCCAAGGTCGGCAGGGCCGCGCTCTATCGCCGTTGGGCCGACAAGGAAGAACTCCTGGTTCACGCGCTCGAAGCGCGGGCCCCGCTGTCGACGCCGATCGACACCGGATCGGTCCGCGGGGACCTGATCGAACTCGCGGAGCAACTGGCCATCGGCTACGGGGAACTCTCCGGCTTGGTCTCATTACGGGTGACTCTCGACGCGAGGGTGAATCCAAACCTGTTGTCGCATCTCACCGACACTCTCAACCAGAGCCGCCTGGTCACTACTCGACGCATCGTCCGTCGCGCGATTACGAGCGGAGAGCTACCGGAGGGCACGTCGACGACGTTACTTCTCGAACTCGTGACCGGAGCGGTGTTGGCGCGTGCTCTGTTCTCGCAAGCGCACGGGGGCACGAGAAGTCGCGCCGCCGTGAACCACTCGAAGTTGATCGTCGACACCGTTCTGCGAGCGTTGAGCTAGCCGATAGTCGACCCGGCCATCGAGCGGGACCATTGCAGACAGTGACTGTCTGATTTAGTGTTGTCGGGTCTGACGGCCCGAAGAATTGAGGATCGACGTGTCCGAAGAGGTACTCACCGAAGTCCGGGGTCACACCCTCGTTGTCACTATCAATCGGCCGAAGGCAGCCAACAGCATCAACGCCGATGTGCATCGCGGTTTGGGCGCGGCGTGGGAGCGTGCGCAGGAGGACGACGACATTCGAGTCGTGGTGTTGACGGGCGCGGGTGACAAGACGTTCTGTGCCGGAGCGGATTTGAAAGCCCTCGGAACGGCCGGACCCGCCGGGGTGACTCCACCGGAGACGGCGCACTGGGGCTTCGCCGGAATCGTCAAACACCACATATCGAAGCCGGTGATTTCTGCGGTGAACGGCAGCGCCCTGGGCGGTGGGACGGAGCTTGCGCTGGCCGGCGATCTCGTTGTTGCTGCGGACACTTCGAGCTTCGGCCTGCCCGAGGTGAAACGGGGTCTCATCGCCGGAGCGGGCGGTGTCTTCAGATTGTCCACGGCCCTGCCGCGTGCCGTCGCGCTGGAACTCCTGCTGACGGGGACCGCCATGAGCGCTCAGGACGCTCTTCGGTGGGGCTTGGTCAATCGAGTCGTTCCGCAGGCCGATGTGCTGAGCACTGCTCTTGCCCTCGCAGACGTCATCTCCGCCAACGCACCGCTCGCGGTTCAGGCGAGCAAGCGCGTCGCTCGCGGGATCAGTGACGGCGCGATCGAAACAGAAGACCGCAGCTGGGAGCTCAGCGAACAGGCCCTGGAGTCACTGAGCCGGTCGGCGGACACCGTGGAGGGAATCATGGCCTTCATGCAGAAGCGGGATCCGATCTGGAGCGGCAGGTAAGGTAGTCGATCCCAGGGAATCGGTTGTGTTCTTCACGGGCCCTGCAGATCCGGCTCATCGCCTCTGATCGGCGTCGTTTCGATTGTCGCGACATCCCGCAGAAGTTCCGATGCGGCCACTCCGTGAAGTTCGTTGTTCGTGACGAATGCGTGCACGATTTTCTGTTCGTGCCATAGCGCAGGGCTCGCGACGTTGAAGCCTGGGAAGACCATGATCACTGCAACGGTGTCGTCGTCGATCCGCTTGTTGATGGAGATCTGTGCCCCTTTGTCCTGCGGTTCCTCTCGCTCCCATCCGAGTCGTTCGAGGTTCAACAGTTGCGCAGTGGTGGTCTTGGTGTTGTCGAGAATCCCCATGTGGGATGCCACATCTCCACGATGGACCGCCCTGTGAAGTTGCTCGAACGGCTGTGCTCGTTTGGCGGCGTCGAATTCCTCTGTCCACATGGTTGTTTCGTTGCCCATCTCGAAGGGATGCACGATCACCACGTTCTCGGTATCACCAATTGCCAAAAGAGAACCATCGATGTTCACGGGTATCCGGGAGTCCGAGAATGCAAAGAGTGTGCCGGCCTCGGTTGCCCACACGAGACGACCCACGATCTGCCATGCCACCGGATGTCCGACCAGGTGGATTCGCAGTTGCTCGTAGGCCCACTTGCGGCCTCCGACCATCGCGCGCTCGAACCTTTGCAGCAACTCACCTCGCGCTGCCTCGAGGTCTCGCCTCAGCGTCGAGTATTGCTTGAACGCTTCGGCCGCTTTCTTCGAGTCGTCGGGTGTAGGTCGCGGGAGTCGTGCCCGCGTCTTACCCGTGCCCTCGGTGATGACAATGCGCAACGTGTGGTCGAGAGAAAGCGTGAAAGATCTAGTACCGTAATCGAATACAGTTGCCCCGTCCGCGTCCAGGCCCAGATCCGGGATCAGTCGGTCTGCCAGTTCGGCTGGGGACAGACCCAACTCGTCGGCAATACGCCGAATTCGTGCATCGGCTTTGGCTCGCAGGGCGGGAAAGCGCAACCCTTGCGCAATCGACCAGATGTGGCCGAGGGCCGAGTCGGTCCCGATAGCGGCGAGCACGTCGAGTCCGGCGGCAGCCCGCCGGTGTGCGGACTGAAGTGGCCATGCCCGGATGTAGGGAGCCAACCGTTGTGCGGTCTCGTCGTTTCCGACGATTCCCAGTGCATCCAGACACCACCGTTGCGCGTCGGGGAAGCCGGCTTTCGACCATCGCTCGAACAGCGCCCACGCAAGTGACGCCATGTCGAGCGGAGCGATCCACGTCCGAACTATGGCGATTCCTGCGTACACCTCATCCAACCTCGACAGCGCGAACATCGTGCAGACGGTCCGCACGGCCTCGGATGTCAGTCGTACGTTGTCTTCGGTCAGTACAAGGGATGGCAAGAGTGCTGGGTCCAGCCATTCCGGCAGAGTCGGAATGCGGTTGGGAAGATCGAACAACGGATCAGAATCGACCAGATCGGTGACGGCGGACGATGCGGCAGGTCCGAATGGCGCAGACGCAGCGACCAGCGCGTCACGGTGCCCGCGTTTGGCAAGTGTGCGCAACGCCTTTCGCGCCGTGACACGCTCGGCACTCGGGTCGGCAAGTGCGGCAACAACGATTACTGTTGCTGCACTGTCGATGTGGCGATCGAACCATTGCAGGGCAACTGGCCGCATGGCCTTCGTGTCGAGCCAGTCGGCCATCGCTTCGGTGACGCGAGTGCCCGTTACCGGTGCCAGTACCGAGGCATTGAACGCCGGTCTGGCGAGGACCACTCTGAACACGAATTCCACGGCGGCTGTGTCGAACCGAAACAACAGCCGTCTGAGATCGGCGTCGGCACGGAAGATCCAGCGTGGCACGGCCGCGTCGACCAACAGTGGTGCGATGAGGCTCGCTGGGCCTCGAGATATCTCGTACAGGTTGTAGGCGTTGGACCCCTCTGCAACGGGTCGGGCGATCTCCGGCCACGTTCGAAGGCCGAGGTACATCTCGTATTGGGGCTCTTTGTCTGCGAACTGCTCGCGTTCACCTGGGAGCCAAGCCAGGGCGATGGGATCGTCCGGCGCGGGGAGGTGATGAACCGACACGTCGGGTTGTCTGCGGTCGCCCAACCAGGGCGGCTCGGTGAGCAGAGCCGGCAGTGTCTCTGTCGACGCGGCTCTGCGATCGACTGGCACTGAGTCCTCGGCTAATTCGGGGTGCAGCCGCTCGATGTCCGCCAGGAGCGCCGCCGCTCTCGGGCCTGCGGTAGCGGTGAGTAGTCGATGGGCGCGTTGGGGGGCGTTCTCGATCGCGGTGAGTGTCGCCGGCTCGACGTATTTACGACCGAGGCGTACGCCGAGTTCCATGAACCCTTCGTCGGTGTCGAACTCGGCGAGAATGGCCGCGCAGCGCTTCTTGTTCTGGGCGGATAGGTTGCCGTCGAACAGCTCGCCGATCAACGGTTCCGTTCCCGGCCCCAGATTGGCGCAGAGAGCGTGCACGAGGTTCATCCGCATTCCCAGCGCCCATATCGCGGTGTCTCGTGTGCCGATCATTGACAGAATTCGCTCGACGTCGCCATGCGATGCGACACAAGCCAGCAACGGCATCACGTCCTGCTCGTGATACTGGCCGAGATGTGCAGCTGCCTCCATATCCGCGGCAACCCAAGTGCTTTCGGTTGGAAACAGGAAGGACGTCAGCAGGTCACGTGAGTAGCTGGCACCCCGAAGCGGTGCGAGCGCATCGATGACACCTCGGTAGTCGTCGGTGGGTAGGGCCGCGACCGCCGTCCGCACCCGAGAATGCGCGTCGCGGATTCCGAAATTCAACATGTCCATATCGAGGCGCTCGGTTGCCCACAACGTGCTCACGTCGCCACGAGCACCACGCTCGTACCTCGATTGTGTCTGCATGCCGGCCGCTTCGACCACCATCTCGGCGGCGAAACCTGCTCCGTGCGAGGCGATAACCTCATCGACGAAGGGCGCATGCTGCTTGTAGGTGACGTAATCGATCGTCACCGTCAGTGCGAAGGCGAGTGCCCGTGGCGTCGGCAAGGCACCCACTGCTCTTGCGCGCAGAAAGGCCGAACCCGCTGCCGCCACGGCAGGATCGGTATCGGGGTGGTCGACTACCTCGCGGATGCGGTGGGCATCGCCGACGAGAGCCTCGATGACAGACGTCTTCGGTGGGCGAAATTTTCTCGTGGCAACAGGCGTTCTGCCGTGCATCGCTTCGCCGCGTCGCCACCACGACACCGGCACCGTCCACGCGTCTCGACCGGCAGTCACACCCACACGATAATGCCTCGTGTTCCGGGTCGGTGCGGTACCGGGCCGGCGCCCGCATGAAAGCTCCGAGCCACTGTTGTGGGCCAGTGAGAGACCGGTCACTCGCCTCTCAGAGCCTCGTCGATTGTTGCTCCGACGGTGCCCGCACCGACCGACGTCATGATCGTCCCGGCGTGATCGAGTCCCATCATCGGGGTGATGGACGTCAGGTCGAGCGCTTCGATGTCCTCGGTCGAGTACATCGGCGCAGAGTTCGCGCCAACGCTCCACTGCGCGTGCAGGAATCGAATCGGCATCGTCAGTTCCCGAAACCGCGAGGCGCCGAAGAACACGTCGGTGGCGTCGGCGACGACCGCAGCGGACGACAGTCGAATCGATCCGTCCGCCAGATCGTGTTCGGCGTACGTCCGTAGCAGCGGGTCTGTGCGGTCGAGCAGCGGCAACGACGTCGACACCAAGAAGTCGATGTAATCGCCGATCTCGTTCCACTGCTGCTGGGTTCGAGCGATCTTGTCCGCGAAAACGGCGGCCACATTGTCCCGTGTGAGACCGACGGGCGGTGCCACCGGAACGCCCCCGTCGACGAGGACGAGACTCTTCACCCGGGATGGATACCGGGCCGCGAATTCGACCGCCACGAATCCGCCCATGGACATTCCGCAGACATGCACGGCGTCGAGCCCCAAAGCGTCCATGACGGCGTCCAGGTCGTCTGCGTGCTGGGCCAGTGACGACGTTCCCGTGACGTCCACGCTGTCACCTCTGCCGCGGAGATCCGGTGCGACGAGTGTCAGGTGTGGGGACTGTGCGTGCAACCAGCTCCACAGCATGCGCTGGCTGGAGACCCCATGCACCACGAGGACGGGCTCGCTGGTCCCGGTGAGTGTTTCGACGACGACGTCTCCGCCGGATACCGGTACTCGATCGATGGTCATGTCTGCAGACAGTATGGGAAGCCCGTCGCAGGCGGCATGGATATTCTTCACGCTGTGCGAGCGAAGATATGGACGGATAGTCCATATCGGAGGCACTGGAACGAGAGGTTCTCCCGCACTAGCGGCGCAGATCTTTTCGCATGATCACCCGTGGGATACCACCCGACACCGACGTGGTCTCGGCCGCGAACCCGAAGCCCGCCGACTCGAACAGTCCTCGGGTGCCGACGTAGGCCATCGTCAAATCTACTTTCGCACCCTTGTTGTCCACCGGATATCCCTCGATCGCCGGGGCACCGTGATCGGCCGCGAACCGAACGGCACCGTCCAACAACACGTGCGCAATCCCGCGCCTGCGGTGGCCGGCCTTGACGCGGAAACACCAGGCCGTCCACACCGGCAGATCGTCGACGTGCGAAATCTTGTTGGACCGCGCGAACGGCAACTCCGATCGTGGCGCGACTGCAGCCCAGCCGACCACCTCGTCCCCGTCATAGGCCAGCACGCCCGGTGCGACTGTTCGGCGGGTCAGCTTCTCCACGTATTCGGCGCGCTGAGGGCCGACGAGCGCCTTGTTGGTCGCGGAATCGACACGGTGGCTCAGACACCAACAGACCGAGGACTTCGGGTTCTTCGGGCCGAGAATCGTCCGCAGATCTGCGAACGACGTGGCAGGCCGTACCGAGAAGCTCACCCGCCGACCATACCTAGCATCGGTGCCGTACTCCTGGTCCAGCAGGCGGTGAGTTTCGAGGCGGTACGGTCGAGGGCGTGAAAACTTCGATCGTCGGCACCGGTGCGATGTGAGCATCTCCTCGAGCGACCGTGCCTTCCTGGCCCGCGCTGTGGATCTCGCGGCAGAGGCGGCACGCACGGGCAACGATCCCTTCGGCTCTCTGCTGGTGTCGGACAACGGCGAACTGTTGGCCGAGGACCGGAACAGAGTCGGCGATCGAAACGACCCGACCCAGCATCCCGAGATCGCTCTGTCTCGATGGGCTGCGACCAACCTGAACGCAGGTGAGCGTCGGTCGGCGACGGTTTACACCTCCGGTGAGCATTGCGTGATGTGCTCTGCGAGTCACGGAATAGTCGGACTCGGCCGCATCGTCTACGCCACGTCGACGGCTCAATTGCTCACGTGGCTCGAAGAATTCGGTGCTGCACCACTCGCGATCAGGCCGTCGCCCATCGAGGAGATCGTGCCGGGGATCGTCGTGGACGGGCCTGTCGCCGAGTTCAGCGACGTTATTCGTGAATTGCACAGGCAACGCCACGTGTCTGCCGAATAACGCACTCGAAAACGAAGGGGGAGAGACAGTGCCGGACGGCATCGAGAACAGGCATCGGACGGTAGCGCTCGGGGTGGCAGGTGCCGTGAGCGTCGGACTCGCTTGGCTCGAGTTTCTGCTCATCCGTCAGCAGCTCGCGGTTGGCTTGTGGGTCATTGCTGTGGCTGTCGTGGCAATAGTCCTGGCGCGCTTGTCTCTTGCCGCGAAGCTCGCCGTCCTGGGAACGGTGCTCGGTGCCGTCACCGTTGTCACTCAGGTGGCATGGCTGGTAACGGACATCCACGCTCTGTGGGTCACGAGTTTGACCGCCTCGACTACTCTCGGCTTCTTTCTGCTCGCGTCGGCGTGGGCAGGCCGGTCGGGGGCCTTCCGTCGTAGGACGGCTATCGCCATCCCGGTCGGCGTCGTTGCAGTGGTCGCGATGGTGGCCTCCGCCGTGGTGATCACGACCGCTGCCGATCCGGCACCTCTGGTTCGATCGCTGCAAGCAGTGGGGGAGAGCAACTCCTTCGAGCCCGACACTCGGACTGCGACGACAGTGGTCGACGGGGCCGGTTTCACGAACGACGTCGAATACGGCTCGACGCTTCCCAATTCGTTTCTCGACATCTACATCGCCGACAACGACCCATCGGTCACCCGTCCCACGTATGTCATGGTCCACGGTGGTGGCTGGATAGTCGGGGACAAGGCGGACGGTGCCCCCAGTGCAGATACGGACAGTTCATCGTGGGCCGACCCCATGCTCGACGCCGGCTACAACCTGGTGTCGGTGAACTACGCGTTCGCGCCGAGCTACCGATTCCCCACGCAGACAATCCAACTGGGCCAGGCCATGGAGTTCTTGGAAACGAATGCCGGCAAGTACGGGCTCGACATGACGCGCGTCGTGCTCGCCGGCACCAGCGCGGGTGGCCATATCGTGGGTAACTACGCCACTGTGCAGACCAACCCCGACTACGCCCGAGCGCTGGGCATCGAACCCACCCTGGACCGAAATGCAGTGAAGGCGATCGTGTTCGACAGTGCTGCCCTCGATATCGGTCGAGCGGGCGCACCGCAGTCACCGAGCCCGTCGAACGGCTTCTTTTTCGACATAGCCGCCCGCAGCTACCTCGACGACACCGACACCGCGTTGCTGGCGCAGGCGAACGTTATCGACAACGTCACAGCCGACTTCCCGCCGAGTTTCATCTCCGACGGCAACACCGGGACGTTCCCCGACCAGGCAGCCGAACTGAGCGCCGAGCTGGACCGAGTGGGCGTCGCCAATCGTCTGAACCTCTACAGCAAGAACGAAGTGACACTCGACCACGGATTCATGTCGGTTGGTTCGCGGTGGACCGACGACTACAGCCGTCTCAAGATCGAGTTCCTCAGCGGCGTCGTCTGATCCACTGACCGCGGTCGGCCACTCTCGCGTCAGTGGTCGTGCGACGGGCCGAGTAGATGTTCGCGGAGAAATCGAGTCGACAGTGCCGACCAGCGTTCTGCGTTGCCCATCGCACAGTGGTCGTCGTCGGCGTACAGCACCAGTTGAGCGTTTGGTGCGTCGACGGCGAGTTCGAGCGAGTCGCGGGTGCTGGCCAGAGTGTCTTGTGCTCCATTGATCACCAGCAGCGGAATCTCGATATCGCGATAGCGATGCCGCAGCGACAATTTCGAGGTCTTGTGCGCCAAATCCGCAATCCCGGTCGCGCCGAGCGTCTTGATCAATGTCGACACCATCACCTCGGGCATACCGATCGAGTTGAGCGCACCGAAACTGCGGTGAGTGAGCGGACCGTTCGCCACTGCCGCTCTCAATCGAGAATCCGAAGCGGCCATGCGCGTGGACCAGTAGCCGCCGAAACTGAAGCCCATCATGCCTATCCGGTCGGCGTCGATGCGCTCATCGGCAGCGAGAAAGTCGATCACCGCCGAGTAGACGTCCTCCGACGCAGCTGTCATGGGGTCTTCGTACGAGTAGGTTCCGGGCATCTCCATGACGAAAGTGCCCAGGCCTGCGTCCCTCTGGGCCAAGAGAGGTAGCAGCGTTTCGGCAACGGTGCCCTCCAGTCCGTTCGTGACCAGAACCGTCGGAATGAGCGTTGATTCCCGCGGCAACGCGAGAATGCCGTGCACTCGGTCGGAGGTACCGGGCAGATCGATATCGACCACCTCGACGACGTACCCCATTGTCGGCGCGAGGGCCAGCAGCAACGACTCCGACAATCGAGTAGACCTGCGATAGGCGCGCAAACGCTGCGGCGTCCAACCCGGCCAGGCGGCCACGAAGTCGTAGACCAACGCCTTGATCACACCGTCGATTGCGACCGCAGCATCGGAGGCCTCGGGGTGCTCGGCGATGAAACGTGCCGTCGAGAGTGGATGGGCAACCGTTCCCCGATCGGCAAGGATCGATGCCGCTGGGGCAAGTGCGGCCCCCAGTTCGGCCAATGTTGAGTCGTCTCTCGCATCTATCAGCCGAGCGCTCGTGGGTGCGCCCAGTCGTGTCAGGGCGGCATCTGCACGTTCGAGGTGCTCATCGGCGAACTTCGTCCAGTAGGGAGCCCACAGGTCGTCCTCGAAGGAGCGGCATCGAGACAACTGGCCGCGGAACTCGTCATCGGGAATGCCGCCGAGGTGGGTGAAACGGTCCACAAACAGACGGGGTAGAAACGGCGCGACACCACGGCTGTGTGCGACCTGTTCGGTGGTGTGCGTCAGTGCCCGCACACTGACCGCAGCGCGCCGTCCCCATTCGATCATCGTCGCCATCGTGTGACCCCCGTCCCTTGGCGCAGAAAAGTCTGCTTTAACGCACTGTAGGATGCTCGTCCACTAAAAGCAAGAATCTCTGCTTTAGCCTGGCAGCGTGAACGAGACAGCTGGGGATGCCGGACGACGTCGTCGGCCGGGTGGACGCGCCGCCAAAGTGACGGAGGCCGTTCACCGGGCTGTGTTCGACGTCGTTCTCGAGGTCGGTGTCGAGAAGGTCGGCATTCCTGACATCAGTCGCCGGTCCGGAGTGCGTGACAGCACGATCTACCGACGATGGGGCACGCGAGAGAATTTGGTTCTCGACGTTCTGCTCACCGGTAGTGGACGCACGCTGCCGGTACCCGACACGGGAACCCTCCGCGGTGATCTGACCGCCTTCGCATCCGCGCTCGACGACTACTTGCAATCCGGTATCGGGCAGGGTCTGCTTCGGGCTCTCGCGTCGATCGCCGACTCGCCCGAGATCGCCGAGGCGCGCGACGTGTTCTGGCGACAGCGGTTCGAGGCCGTCGAAGTGATGTTCTCGCGCGCATCGGCCCGTGCCGAGGTAGCTGCCGAAGTCGATGCCCGCACCGCCATCGAACTGTTGATCGGCCCGATCCATTTTCGTCATCTTCTCACTCGGCAACCATGCGACGCCGGATTCATCGACAACCTGGTGACCACCGTGATCGATTACTGCGGTCCGACTTCGAGAGAGGGAAAACACGCGTAACCGGCTCTAGCCCAACACTGTTCCGGTCGACTCTGCGTTGAATTCCCTGCGACGGGAGAAGGATCCGAGATCGATCTTCACGCCGGTGTGCGGTCCCGTGTAGACAACAGGATCGACGTCGTGATCGTGACCTGCTTCGACCTTTTCGATCAGGGTCGCCAGTATGCGGCCGACGACAGGAGCGTTCTTGAACTGGTTTCCGCTGGTGCCCATTGCGACGTAGAAGCCCGGCCGATCGGTTCTGTCGTAGATCGGGGTCCAGTCCGAGGCTGCATCGTAGACCCCGGCAATTCCCCTGGGCTGGAACGGTACCGGAAGGTGCGGAAGTCGCCGGGCGGCTCTGAGGACCTGTGCCTGAAAACGATCGGCGGTGCGGTTCGGGTTGGCGCGGTCGGGGTCGTCGATCCACTCCAGCGGGTCGCATTCCGGCTCGGTGCCTCCGATCAAGAACCCCCCGCCTTGGTCCGGTCGCATGTAGGTTCCGAGATCGAGATCGGCGATCATCGGCCCGAGCCGAGCCTGCTGGTTGTATCCGCCAGGGGCCGCTACGTGATGCACCTCTTGTCGTAGGGGGCGGACGGTGACAGTGAAATCGGCACCGACGCCTGCCATTTCATTGAGGGTGCCCGACCATGGACCTGCCGCGTTGACGACGATCGGGGCTTCCACGGTGTCGCCGTTGTCCAACTGAACCATCCAGTGTCCAGAGGCCTGTTGTTCGATGTGAGTCACTCTCGTACGGAACGAATGGACGGCTCCTTTCGCAGCCGCGGCAGCACCGAGGTTGGCAGCGGCGAGCTGCGGATCGTCGACGAACCCGGCCTCGGGCGTGAACACCGCACCGAGCGAGGCATCCGCGTCGGCGTAGAAAGAATCGCTGTCGACAGGTTTCGGTGGGTAGTATTTGCCGACATCGATTCCCGGGATTCGATCGGCCAGCGTGGTCGAGTCCCACAGCTCGTACTTCACACCGATCTCGTCGAACAGGCGAACCGTACGTTCACGCGGTGCAAGGTCCACATCGAGAAACACCATGCCGCACTCCGTGAATCGGGCCACATCGGTCGAGCCGACGTTGCCCAGATGCTCGGGCCACTTCTTCCAGCACTGGGCGGCCTCCCATGCTGTGGCCATACCGTCGAAGGTCGAGTAGTTGAACCGGATTATCGCGCTCGAGGCACTGGTGGATCCGAATCCCGAACCACCCTCCTTGTCGATCACGAGGACGCGGTAGCCCTGCGCCGCGAGTTCGTAGGCAACGGAATTCCCGATCACCCCGGCTCCCACAACTATCACGTCGGTCGATCGTGGCACTGTTCCTCCAGATGATTCCGTCGCGCTGTCGATGAGAACGTGATCCCGTTGCACAACAACAGTTTCACCCAGTCCGGCGCGCAACGCTATCGACATCTGTGAACAGTTCGGCCGTCGCCGATGCATCTTGTGTAGCGCATATTAGATGTCATGGAACCGCCCGGCCCCACGACTCCCTGGCTGTAGCCAGCGACTTCAGCTTCAGTCCCAGATGCAGGGTGAGGCGATCGTCGCCGTTGTCGAGACTGCAGCCGGTGATCTGTTCGATACGTTTGAGTCGTTGATAGAGGGTCGCACGATGGATGCACAGCAGGTCCGCTGTCCTTCGGATATCGCAGGCGTTGTCGAAGAATGCGTCGAGCGTCGTCACGAACACCTGTTGCCGGTCCGCTGCGTGTAGGGCGGCAATCGGCGAAGTGTCTGCGGCAGTGGCTATGTCGCTGCTCGACATGCGCAGAAGCGTGTCGTAAGGACCGAGATGCCCCCATTGCGCCACGCCGCCGAAAGACGGGACCAGCAGCGCGGCGCGAATTGCGATGAGAGACTGTCGATAGGCTCGGTACACCTGGCCGAGTTCGTTCACGCTATCGCTGACGCCGAGTACGAATCGGCTGTGGTTTCCGGTCAGTTGGCGAAATCGGGTAGTCGCTCGCTCTGTGAGGTGTTTCAGTTGGTGTTGTGTCGTCGAGTCCGTCGTCGCAAGTAGCAGCCACACGCGCGATCGGTCCACGACCATCGAGCCGGTGCCGTTCGGAAGTGCCTGCAGCCCTTCCTGCATCGCCACCTCTACGGCTACGTCATCCGACGTTTCCTCCGAATCCGCACTCTGTCGCTGAGCTGCGACGATTCGATAGTGCGTGGCTTGATCAGCGATCAATTGTTCTACCAGTGCATCCTCGACGGCCTTCTGTCTGACATCGTCGGCCGAGTCGACGAGGTTGCGGAGGATCGCTTCACGACGATCGTTCGATCGCTCGCGAATCAGTAGGCGTTCGTACAGAACTATTCCCGCTCGCAAAGCGGTGTTCTCCGCCTTGTCGATATCGGACGTGGTCAGAGGATTTTCGTCGGTGTCGATGAGCCAGAGAAAGCCCAGGAGAAGGCTCTTGCACCGGATCGGTACACAGAGCCGCTGCTGGCTTCCGGGCACATCGGGGTGAGCCAGGCCAGGTTTGATCCATGTGCCGATGCCGGAAGCGAGCAGAGGGCGCGAAACCTCGTCAGGAACCGCCCGATTCAGAATGGACGTGATTCTCAGGGAGTCTTCGTCGCCGAAGTGTCGACTCGCTGCGAGGAGTCGGATCGATGGATCGTCGATGGCCACAGAGCGGTGGAGCTGCCCGGCCAAGTCGTCGACGAGTGGCTGCAGATCGTCGATGGGCATGGCCACCCTCCTCACAACTGCCGAACCGGCTCTATCGAATGTTAGAGCAGCTGCCCCACTCGATCACCGAACGTGACATTCCTTCAAGTAGCTCAGGAACGATGCCTGTACGCCGGTCACGTGCGTCTCGTCGAGCATCGAGGTCGACACGACGTCGGCTCGGCCTTCGGCACGCAAATTCTCCAGCGCCCTCAGTACATTTCGTGCTATTCCTCGATACACGGGGACGTCACCCCAGAGCTCGACCTCGTTCAGGGTGACGTGGAGGCGAGGGGTGCCCGTGTCGCCTTCGGTGCGTTCGGGCAGAGCCCGGATCATGTCGAACAGTTGGCTCTCTGCGCTGCTGATCCCCGGAGTGCCGGCACCGACCGTTGCGAACGGGGTCCCGCCACGAAGCCACGCATACAGAGCGAAGAGGCCACCGTACGAATACCCGAACAGACCGTGACCCGACTCGCTGACGCGTAGGCGAGACTGCAACAGAGGGTGCAGCTCCTGAATGAGAAATTCGAGAAACGCGTCCGCATTGCAGTCCGAGATTTCCTCGATGTAGGCATCGATGTCCTTCTGGCTCATCGTCCCCGTTTCGCGGGCCGATTCCAATGCCGCCACCACGTCGTCGCCGATCGGTTCCCCGGTCGGTACGAGGTCGCGGTTGCGGAGCCGCGACCAGTCCGACGCCTCGTCGCCGGCATAGCCGACGGTCACCTGAATGTAGGGCGCGACATTCAGAAACGGATCCCTTTGAACGACGATGAGCGGTGCCGTGAAACCCACGGTCCAATTTCCGTCCAGTACGTAGATCAGGGGCACGGCATCGCCGGACTCTGTGTATCCGGGAGGTGTCGTGATCCAAATTCCGTAGCGGTGCCCGGACCGGGACGTCATTTCGAGGTATTCGGTATCGGTCAGGCAGCCATGCAATATCGTGCTCAACGAATGTCCTTTGCTGTTGCGCCGCTCTTGACCACCAGAACGGCCATGTCGGGATTTGCGAAGACACCGGGATCTTCGAGGGGGTCTTCTTGCCACACGGTGAGGTCTGCTCGCATTCCGACGTGGACCGTTCCCACGGTGTCGCCCACGCCGAGGATGTTCGCATTGACACTCGTCGCGGACACCAACGCGTGCATCGGCGATTCCAGCTCCGATCGCAGGCGTAACTCTTCGCCTCTGCGTTGCTGATTCGGTCCGATGAGATCGGAGCCGAGGCCGATCCTCAGACCGTTCGAGCGAGCGATCTCGAGAGCGGCCGCCATCCGTTCTCGAACTCCTGTCACTCGCTCCACGGTCGTGGGATCCACATCCGCCACACCATCGTCCAACAGCTGTTCGATCACGGCGAAGGTGGGCACGACGGCAACGTCGTGCTCGCGCATCGATGCCGCAGTCTGTTCGTCGATGTCGGTGCCGTGTTCGATGCACCGCACTCCGGCCCGTATCGCATTACGAATGCCCTCTTTGCCGTGCGCATGCACCGTGACGTACGTGCCCCGCGCTGCGGCTTCCTCGACGGCTACTGCAATTTCGTCGACGGTGAACTGGGTGTCTGCCAGGCGATCGTGCCCTCCGACGACGCCGCCGGTCACGCACAATTTCAGGAAGGTGGCACCCCGGCGAAACGTTTCACGAACGTTCTTTCGAAGTTCGTCGGCGTTCCCGGACATCAGCGACAACGCGCACAGGCCCGGAATATGGTGCTCTGTCCACATTGCCGTGGGTTCCCACTCGGCACCGTAGTATCCGTGCCCGCCCACTTGGCATTGGACCGGGCCGCACGACAGAACGTGCGGTCCTCGCACCTTGCCCTTGGCGAGGACACCGACGACGCCACCATCGATTCCGCCGGTGTCGCGAACCGTCGTGAAGCCGGCGTCGAGTGCGAAGCCCGCCGATGTGAAGATGTCGGCGGCGATTTCGGCGGCAGACAGTTCGAATCCGAACTGCGCTCTGATGGGGCTGGACAGGCCCAGATGAACGTGGGCATCCATCAGTCCGGGTGTCAGAAGCCTGCCGTCCAGGTCGACGGTCGTCGCGCCCGATGGGGCTTGTCCGATTTTCGTGATGATGCCGTCCGTTACGCAGACATCCACGGCGGATGGATCTCTACCGGAACCGTCCGCGACTCTTCCTCCCGCGTACCACGTCTCCGCCACGTAACCTCCAGGTCTTCGCCTCGACAGACTTACCCGTCGATGCGCGCCAACTGCGGCGCATGTACTGCTGGGCAGCTGAATACATCATGGTGTCTTCGCACCCGAACCTACAGTGGCCGAGCGTTGCGACTTCTGCGATCGACTATCGACAGATGTCGTGTTCGTGGGTCTACGCTTTCGATTCGGGTATTCCGCGCCACAGAACGGGAAGGGCAATCGCTGCGATCGCGGTGGCGTAGAACGCTGGAGACAGGTTGCTACCGGTGGCGTTCACCAGTGCCTCGCACACCAGTGGCGCGGTACCTGCGAAGAGCGCGTAGGCGACGTTGTAGGGCAGCGCAGTACCCGTGAATCGCGCATGGGTCGGCATCATCTCCAGAACTGCGAGAAGTGCGGAAGCAAGCAACGACTGCACAATGACCAGGGCCAGCAACGCAATTGCGATCGCGACGATGTTCCCCGTTCCGATGAGAAGGTAGCTGGGTACCGCGACGAAGATCGACGACACCATTCCGATCCTGACGAGGGGTCGCCTACCGACTCGGTCCACCGTGGCTCCGAAGCCGATGTACAGGGGGACGGCGAGGATCAGAGCGCTCGACGTCAGCAGCAGAGCAGTTGTGCTCGACACAGCTGCTGCGTGTATCAAGAATGTCGGCATGTATCCGATCAGCATATGAGTAGCCACTCCGAGTGAGGCGAAGTAGACGAATGCGGTGATCAATGACCGCCAGTGGTTTCGGAACAGATCGGCCAGAGGGCGGGTCGGAAGTGATTTCTTTTCTTTCATTTCGGTGAAAGCCGGAGTTTCCTCGACTGCGAGCCTGAGGAAGAGGCCCCCGAGCGCGACAATTCCTCCGATGAGGAACGGCCAACGCCACCCTCCGTTCAGGAAGTACTCTGCGCCAACGGAATTGAACGACAGCACCGTGACCGTGGCAAAAATGCTTCCGACGAACGACGAGCCGGCAATTATTCCTGCATAGAGTCCACGACGGTGGTACGGCGCATGTTCGACGACGAAGGTGGCTGCTCCGGTGTACTCACCTCCAGCCGAAAACCCCTGTACCAGTCTGCATACCAGAAGCAGTAGTGGGGCAGCGGCCCCGATCGAAGCGTAGGTCGGCAGCAGGCCTATCGCTGCTGTCGAGCAACCCATGAGAGTGATGGCAAGGGAGAGCGCTCCTCGTCGGCCGAACCGGTCACCGAGCCTACCGAAGAAGACGCCGCCTGCTGGTCTGGCCAAGAATGCGACTCCGTACAGAGCGAACGTGGCCAGGAGTGCGCCGCTGCCGAACTCTGCTGGGAAGAACACTTTCGCCAGAACGGCGGCGCTGAAGCCGTAGATGGTGAAATCGAACCACTCGACGATATTTCCTGTTGCCCCGGCTATGAGTGCTTTTCGACGCGTGAGCGACCGCGCGGTCGACGCTTCTGTCGGGCTCTCGACGGGAACATCGGTTTCACCGGTCATCGTTGTTCCTTCGGTGGTGGGTGGACATTGTTCGACGACAGCCGGACGCCGATGTCTCCTGGTGCCGGGAGAAGGAAAACCGTTGGTCCTCAGGAGAATTCGGAGATCATTTCGACATGACGAAAGCCTATGGCAGCAGACGTCGGCTGCGGCATCGTCAATTGTTCAGAACTGCTGCGTGAAACCTCGGCACTTGTCGCACACGGGTCGGTGCGAAGATGTCGGCGGTCGGCGTCAGCTCGGTCCGAAACGCTCTGTTCGGATGTTCGCCGCCGAGTGACCCCGCCCCACCAGCATGTCGGCCACGGTATCGACGAAACTTGTGGGGCCGCAGATGTAGCATCGCGGCTCGAATTCCGCCGGCCATCCGTGGGCGTCGAGGTCGTCGACCGTGATGCGGCCGAGAGGCCGTGCGCTGCCGGCAGGAGCACGCCGCGTGTGGATCATCGTGACGTCCACGCCGGCCGGAGGGCGAGCCCACTCGTCCGCGAAATAGACCTCCGCGGGTTCGCGGACGGAGTACAGCACCCGGAAGGGCACCCGTCCGCCCGTCGCGGACGCCTGCGCGCGAACCATTGCGCGGAGCGGGACGATGCCGGAACCGCCCCCCACCAACAGGATCGGCGGAGACGGGGTCTCGGAGGGTTGGGACGGCCGCCAGACGAACCACCGGCCCACCGGCCCGCGGAGCTCGATGCGATCGCCGGCCTCCACGGCCTCGACGAGGTAGGGCGATACCTCGCCGTCCGGGACATTCTGTACCGCGATCTCGATGCGCGACGTGCCGTCGGGCGCCGAGGCCAAGGAGTAGCTTCGCTGCGCGCTGTAACCGTCCTCGGCGGTGAGCTTGACGTCCACATGCTGTCCGGCAAGATGGCCGGGCCATCCGTCGACGTCCAGAACCAGCGTCGACGCGGTGGGTGTCTCACGCCGGACGGACTGCACCGTGGCAACGAGCCAGGGTTTCGCCCCAGCCGCCGATGTCACGTCAGTCGCCCTGGTATCGCTGCTCGCGCCACGGATCTCCGTAGTCGTGGTACCCACCGCGCTCCCAGAAGCCCTGCTCGTTCTCCAGGGTGAGCTCGATACGTGAGATCCACTTCGCGGACTTCCAGAAATACAGATGCGGAACGAGAAGCCTTGCGGGACCACCGTGTTCGCGTGCCAGGGGAGCACCGTCGAATTCGGTGACCAGCCATGCCTTCCCATCTCTGAGATCTTCGAGCGGGAGGTTGGTGGTGTAGCCGTCGTAGCCGTGCACCACGACGTACCCGGCATCGGTCTCGAGACCGTCGAGCAGAACGTCCAGGCTCACGCCCTTCCAGGTGGTGTCGAGCTTCGACCACTTGGTGACGCAGTGGATGTCGACCGTCGGAGTCTCGTGCGGAAGTGCCGCGAATTCGTCCCAGGTCCAGCTACGCGTGGCACCGCGTTCGGTGGTGACCGAGAACGACCACGTGTCGGTCGCGACCACGGGCGCGGGCCCGATCGCGAGGACGGGAAAATCCTTGGTCAGATACTGACCGGGGGGAGTGCGCCCGTCGTCGCCGCGTCGGCGACCCACGAAGCCCTTCGAGATCAATGCCATGGTGGCAAATTGTGCGCTCGTGGTCGGGAGTCTGACAAGTCGGACGCGCGTGTTCTCGGGCGGTCTGCGAAGAAATCGACGATTCGACCGCGGAGGGAGAGTGCGAAATCGACCGCTTGCCAGTACAGAATCCCGACGATGATCGACAGTGCGAACGCCAACCAGGGGTGGTCGTCGCGCAGCGGTAGGTAGATCTGGAAATGCGTCAGGTAGATGTAGAGAGACGCGCTGGCCAACACTCCTGCTACCCGGCTCACCATCGCGGGAAATGGGACCGACGACAGCCACACCAACATGCACAGGCCGATGGCGACGATTGCTTCTCGTTGCGCGTCGCCGAAGAAGAACCCGGGCACCGTGGCCACGATTGCCGCCGTCACGCACAACCTGTGCCACACCGTGTTTGCCTGTGCTGCGGCCCAACCCAAGGCGAACAACCAGAACACCACCGACGCGGTCAGGATTCGATTGGGGCTGCCGTCGATCTCGATCAGCCCATAGCGGGTGATGAGTCCCAGGCCCACGAGTCCCATCGGAAACCAGAACGGGTGACCACGCTCGAGACGGTCGAGCAACGGCACGCACAGAGCGGCCGTAGCAGCGAGCACGATGTACACGATTGCCTCGACGAACCAGTACCGCCATTCTGCAGACCATCCGTCCGGGCCGAGGATCCCGTTGAGCAGGAATGCACTGGTGACTCGATAGTCCCCGGTGAGGGCGACGACCGATCCGATCCACACCATGCTGGGGACGCCGATCCGGGCGACGCTTCGGAGCACACGTCGGGTCCGTTCGGTGCGATCGGCCGCGCCGAGGTGAAAACGGGCGAAGTTGTAGCCGGCTATTCCGAGCAATACGTGTGCCCCACCGAGCACCGCGAACAGATGAATGTGCGAGCCGACGATCAGCACGATCGCGAGGGCGCGCAGCAGAACGTTCGTCTCCACTCGGCGCCAGCCGCGGCGCAGGCGCGGGCCCCGATGGAAGTCTCCGACCGGGGTGGTGTGCCAGTTCTCGGGCAGGTGGCCGAGCATGTCCTCCAGCCGCATGGACATGCTGACGTACGAGAGCGAGTCACCGCCCAAACTGACGAACGTACTGTCGTCCTGCACCTGTGAGCAGTGCAGGATCTCGGCGAACAAAGCCTTGACGTCGTCGGCGGACGCCTGCGATGGGTTGGGGTCGTGCCGGCCCGCGATCTCCGCAACCGCTCGCACGTCGGGTTTACCGGTGGACGTACGCGGTAGTTGGTCGACGAGGCACACCCGTACTGCTGCGATGGGAAGACCGCTGTTCTGCGCTGCCGTGCGGCGGACTGCGTCGACGTCGCCGTCCTCCGCGACGACGACGAGCTCGTCGACACCGCCGGTGCAGCAGACCGTCAGCCCGCGCTGGGCGAGGGTCGACTCGACATGCTGCAGGTCGATACGTAGCCCGAACACTTTCGCGAACCGGCTACGACGGCCTACCACCTCGTAGAATCCGTCATCCGTGATCCGCGCGAGGTCGCCGGTGTGCAGTTCGCCCGCGAGGGTGTCACCGAGTCGTAGATCTTCGGGGCTCTCGGCGTAGCCGAGCATGACGTTCGGTCCGGAGTAGACGAGTTCGCCTGTCCCGCTGGGGGAGTCCTGGACCGGTTGCAGGTGAAAGGATCCGCCGGGAATCGGACGTCCGATGGTGTGTGGGTGAGTGGCGGCCAGATCCGGTGGCAGATAGGCCATTCGGGCGGTCGCCTCGGTCTGCCCGTACATGACGAACAAGTCCCATCCCCGACGTCGACCCAGCTCGGCGTACCTCCGGACGCGGTCCGGCGACATCTTGCCCCCGGCCTGCGTGATGTAGCGCAGCTCGGGTAGATCCAACTCGTCGAACCCGACACGGTCGAGCAGATCGAAGGTGTACGGCACGCCTGCGAACGTGGTGCCGCGGTGGGTTCGAACCATGTCCCAGAATGCGGAATCGGTGACTGAGGAGTCGGTCAGAATCAGTGCGGCACCGCGCAGCAGGTGGCTGTGCACGACCGACAACCCGTAGCAGTAGTGCATGGGTAGCGTCGTCACGGCGCGGTCGGTGGCGCGGATGCCGAGGTACTCGGCGATGGATTCGGCATTGGCCTGCACGTTTCGGTGCGAGAGCCGAACGAGTTTGGGTGATCCGGTCGAACCGGATGTGCTGAGAAGCAGCGCGAGGTCGGGGTGCAGCCGATGCCTGTGTCGCCGGCCGAGTTTCTCGATGACAGTGCGGCCGTCGACGTTGCGTACCACGACATCGGGCCGGTACGCGTCGATGAGGCCGTCGAGATGATCGGGATTGTCACCCGGAGCCAGCAGCACCGGATGCCCGGCCCGCAGCGCCGCGAGATAGGTGACCACCACGTCGATGTCGTTGGCACCGGCGATCAGCACCAGAACTCGCTTCGCGCCGAATTCCGATGCCTGACGCTCGACGCGTTCGTCGAGGTCGCGGTAGGTGACAGCCTCGTGAGCCGTGGTCAGCGCAGGCTGATCGCCGAAGCGGCCGAGGTCGCGCGCGAAGCGCACACCACGGCAGTCGACGTCGTTCATCTCGCTGAGCACCGCCGGAGTCTATATAAGGGCTGCCGACCCTAACTCGGCGGCCGACTATCTGACGTCGGCGTTCAAGGACTGCGATGCCAGGTTGCGAACACGATCAGCAGACCGCCCACCAGAGCAGTGGACACACCCTGTGCAATCAGCTGGTCCGGTTCCGGCCTGGTGATGGAGACTTCGAGGAAGCGAACGACCAATACAAGCAGCAGCGTTCCAGCCGTCTGTCTCTTCAACTGCCCGAAGGAGGTGGTTGTCAGCGAAGGCGGCAGGTCGAGGTCGTGGACGAACAACTCCCACAAGCCGAATCCGACAATCAGCAGCACAGTCGCGATCAAGATGGAGTCGATGCTCTCGAACAGTTTGACGAGCGCCTTGTCGGAGGAGAGGCCTTCGACTACGAGTAGTCGGACGAAATCCGCACCTTTTGCCAAGGCCCACATGTACGTGACGGCAGACAGGAGCAGAGCTGTCGATGCGCCGATAATGCTTATGAAACGGACCTGTTCCACGGCAAGTCGACGACCGGTCGCGCGCCTGTCCCCGGAAGGGTGCGAAGGCTGGTCGGAGTTGTCTGGCGGTGACGTCATGTTCGATCCTTCCTGGGCTGTCGGTCCTTCCTGGACTGTCGATGCGTAAACGACTCGATCAGGGGCCTCCTTGTAACGAGTACTGGTAGTACGAACCGTCTCGCCATTCGAGCTCCATCTCGACGGGCGTTGGGTATCCGCGTGCCCCATAGATGTCGTATCCCAGCGGCCACATGTGGCCTTTCACTTCCCACTCGATGCCCTCCCTGACGGGGAGATTCGTGGAAGGCGGAAAACTGCTTGGCTTGTAGTTGCGGCCTGCCACCGAAATGTTCGGAGGCGGATCGAGAAACCACGACACAGAGTGGTAAGTCTGCGCAAACCAGGCAAAAAGTACAGCCGCAAACATGAGCGATACCCCGACGACGGCAACCAGTTTCAGCTTCACCGGCATCCTCTGTGAATCGGTCGGATCGGGCATAGGCGACTTTTTCGCATTCGTGCGCA
Organism: Rhodococcus sp. 077-4; assembly: GCF_047782425.1. NCBI lineage: Bacteria > Bacillati > Actinomycetota > Actinomycetes > Mycobacteriales > Nocardiaceae > Rhodococcus > Rhodococcus sp. 077-4. Next base: position 148,461 of record NZ_JAJPWC010000002.1, read on the forward strand.
ACGGTTTTCGAATGACCAGCATCTGCGGTGATGAAAATCGCCACGGTTCACCGTTGTTTATACATGGCGAGCCGTACTGTTCGGCGACTTCCCCTGCGCATCGACGCCGGCCATGAGGGCTGGCGGACCTGACCGGATAGCCGGGTTTTCAGACACCGGGGTCGTGAACGGAACCGAGATCGGTCGGAGAGGATCGCAACGCGTCGGCGAGCATATGCATCGCCGCGGTGGTGGACAGCGCACGCACACTTGCTCGGTCCCCTGGGAGATGAAGAGTGCGGGTGACGGTCGGTCGGCCGGCGACGGCAATGGCGAAGCAGACGGTGCCGACCGGCTTGGTCTCGGTTCCTCCGCCTGGTCCGGCGATGCCACTGGTCGACACTGCGATGTCGACGCCCACTCGTTTCAGTGCGCCTTCTGCCATCAGGGCCGCAACCGGTTCGCTGACGGCTCCGTGCTGGTCGAGGATGTCGGTGGGGACGTCGAGCAGGCCGGTCTTCGCCTCGTTGGCGTAGGACACCACCGCGCCGATGACGTACGCCGACGATCCTGCGCGATCGGTGAGGCGTGCAGCGATCATTCCGCCCGTGCACGATTCGGCGGTGGCGATTCGATGGCCGGACAAGCGTGTCGCAACGATATCGTCGATGGTGGATCCGTCGGTCGAAAAGACCTGTGCACCATGATGTTTGTCGACGAGAGCTGCGAGATCGGTGTACGCGGCTGCGGCCGACTCCGCGTAGCGGGTCACCATCTCGAGCTCTCCGAGCCGCAGGCAGGTGGTGATCTCCAGATCACCGAATCCCGGGATCTCGCTTTCTGCCGTTCGCAGTGTTGCGGCGAGATCGGCCTCGGAGAGTCGGTAGCCGCGAATGGTGTCCTGACGCATCTGCGTGCGGCGGGCCAGTACCTCGGCGACGGGTGCGCTGCCGATTGCCTCCGGCCACATCGCCTGCAGTTCGCGAGGCGGGCCCGGCAATATCAGAACTGCGGGCAGCGACCTCGAACCGTCCGCCGGTATCGCGACCCCCGGAGCTGTTCCGGTCGGTGAAATCGACTGCGCACCAGCAGGAACCATGGCCTGTTTGCGGATACCGGCCCGTAGCGGCTCGGAGTCGGCTGCAGAACTGAGCCGGCTTCGCCACCGCTTCACGATCGCGTCGATGCGTTTCTCGAGCTCGACGTCCAGTTGCAATTCGCGGCCGTACAGCGCGGCCACGGTTGGGACGGTGAGGTCGTCGGCGGTGGGACCCAGACCTCCGGTGGTGACGATCAGGTCGACGCGCTGATCGGCGAGAAACCGAACTTGCGCAGTCAGATCGCCCGGTCGGTCACCGCAGACGGTGATGTGAGCAACGTCGACCCCCATCTCGAGAAGTTGCCGAGCCACCCACGGGCCGTTTCGGTCGGTGACTCGACCAGCCAGTACTTCCGTTCCCGTGACCACCACACCTGCTCGCACAGTCATTCTTCGACCTTACTGACTTCGCGTACGCCGGTGACTTTTGCGGTCGGCCCGGGTCCAACAACTGACACCGACCATTACCGAGGAGACAGTCATGACCACCACTCACACCCCCACGCCGGGGAAGACCGCCCCGCGGATCGGCCTCGTTCTACGGATTCTAGTGATCGCCTTCCTCCTGTTCGACGCGATCAGCCACATCCTGAACTTGCAGGTGGTCAAAGACGCGTCCGTCGACCTCGGCCTGCGCGACGAGATGGCACCCATCACCGGCTTCGTCATGCTGGTCATCCTGGTGCTGTACGCAATTCCTGCGACGTCGATCCTGGGAGCCGTCGTGCTCACCGGGTATCTCGGCGGCGCGGTGCTGACCAATTGGCGTGTCGAGAAGCCTTTGCTGAGCACGGTGTTCTTCGCGATCTACGTGGGGATCGCAGCGTGGGCAGCGCTGTATCTGCGGGACGAGCGCGTTCGTAGCATCATCCCGCTACGCAGAACGTAGATATCCCGGTTCACGCGGGTACCGTCGTGGGATGCCCCATGCGCGTGGCGCGGTCTGGTCCGTCCTCCAAGGGGGCGTGGTCCTCGTTACGGGGCTTGGAGGCCACTTCCCGCCCTGCCCCAGTTGGACAATTCATCAAGCGCGGCTGTGCGGTATCTGAGCGTGCCGAGCGCACATAAGCTGCAAGGATGATCGGACGACGTCTGGGCCTGACCGCCTTCGTTGCGGTGCTGTCGTCGTTCGTCGCCTGCGGAGTCGTGACCGCTCCAGAACCGCGCGCGGTCGCCTCGATCGGCTCGGTCGATGCATTCGCGTGTGCATTGCCGCAGGACGTTTCGTCGTTTCTCGCAGCTCCACCTCCTCAACCGCCTGCGGTACCTCGCCCCTCACGAGGAACGGTTCCGGACACGTTTCACCCGGTCAAGGCCGTCGTGTGCGATTCGTACATCGGACCGCGGGTGGACGCAGACGGAACGGCAACGTACTTCGAGCGAAGCTATGCAGGGAATTTCGAGGCAGCGATCAAGGAGATCAACGCACCGTCTTCGCGCCGAACACCTCCCTTCATGTGTAGTACCTACAGCCTCCCCATGCGACTCGACATGTGGCTCGTCGACGTGCATGGGCAGGCGGTGGAGCCGTCATACCCGTTGTCCGACTGCGGCTTCGAAAACGCGCTCGGACTGCATGGAATGGCGATGCTCGCGGAAGTAGAGGCCGTCGAGCACGAAGTCCGGATCGATACAGCAGGCGTTTCGTATTTGTTCAACTGTTCACCCGTCTACACCGCTCCGGCCGCGGGTGATGCAACCGGAATCGATTCGACTGCATACGGATCGTCGTCGTTCTGCCTGTTCGACCTGTCGGGGCCCGTTCCCATATTCCTCGGTGCACAGAGGAACGACAGCTCGTATTCGCTTCCCTACCGGGACTTCTTGCATTTCGTCCCGTCGGAGCCGTGCGACCGTGTCGCCACATCGGTGGCAACGACATCGTGGTCGGATTCGGTCTATACCAACGGAGCACCGGTCGATCTCGTCGTCGAACTCGACGGGTGCCAACGGATACTTGTCGACCGATACGCTCCTGTGGCTGCACCGCCGGAACTCATCGAAGTCATTGTCGAACAATGACAATCGAGGTGCACCTGCTGCAGCCCGCGTGCAGCACTACTGCATCCGGTAAGGAGAGTGCTTCCACTGCGGTGCTTGCGGAGTAAACGAAGTGAGACGACGCTTCAGTTCTGACCGTTCCCGTTCTCCGGCGGGTGTGGCACGTTCTCCTCGTCCACGTGTGCGCCTTCGACCGCGTCGGTCTCGGGGGTGTGTTCGCGTGGGCCGTCGTTGCTGCCGTGGGAGGGAACTGCGTCGGATGCATCGGTCGGCATTGTCATGGAGTCTCCACAGGGTCGAGGCGATAAGGTCGCCAACAGCTGGACGCTTCAGGTGTGCCCCGCTGAGCACAGAACTACACCCGCGACACACCTCGTTTCGTGAACGACAAGGACTGTATGAAATTGACAGGCACACGGTCCTCGGCATGGTCGACGGTTGCCGTGATCCTCGGCACGGTCACCGCAGGCACAATTGCGGCCGGCCTGTTGCACAACCCGCAGCCCGAGCCGGTCGTCATTCCAGGCTGCGCGGAGGTCGTGCAGCCCGAGGACATGCACCGGGTGAATTTCGCATTTGTCGTCGCAGGCGACGTAGACAAGTCCGAGGTGCCGTGGAGGTTCGAGGCCAAAGCTCGAGCTATGACCGATGCGCTGATCGCGGCACTGCCCACCGGGGCAGTAGTCGAACCCGATCCGCTCGCACCGGCCTTCGGTTTCGATGCGGTCGCAGTACGGCAGTCGCTCAGCGGCGACGCCGAAGCGTTCGGGACCATCACCGTCGGGAATCGGACCGGCATTCTGACAGTCACCGTCGGGCTTTCCGATCAGCCCGCCGGTCCGTGCTTCGCGGGCGTCGTCGACGAGCGCTCGACGCAAGCCGACGGCACCGTTGTCGACACGACGAACGGTACCGATACGCACCGTGCCAGTGCGAGCGCGCCCGACGGCACTCGAATCGATGTGAACGCGCGCGGCGTGTTGACGCACGAGCAAGTCGTCGATATTGCACTGGCACCCGGTCTTCGCGCGAGCGCACCCGCCTGACCAACGCCGACGGGACCGGACGACTCAGGCCGACCAGGTATGTGTTCACCGCGCATCGAATCCTGAGCGTCCAATCGGCATGAAGTGTGAAATCCACTTAGACACTGAAAGGTCCGTCCGAGGAAGTTCGCGACGCCGCGGTGTGTGTCGTGAATCTACCGACCGCTGTCGATCGGCGGACGCGCAAGTGCGACGCGATTGCGGCCGTTGCGTTTTGCGTAGTACGAAGCCTCGTCGGCGGCGGCGAGCGTGCGGTCGAACACGTTCCGCGTGGCGCGTCGATCCACCTGTGGCAGAGCGGCACCGATGCTGACGGTGATCGGGATGTCGTCGCCGGTGTTGTGGACGGCTTGCCGAAGTCGCTCTGCGAATTCGCCGAGTGTCGGCGTCGGATCCGGAACGAGGACGACGAATTCGTCGCCGCCCAGTCGTGCGACCGTTGCGTGCCGGCCGGCGCTCATGGTCAATCGCATTGCCGTCAGCCGCAACGCGACATCACCCGCGGAATGGCCGTGGTGGTCGTTGACCGACTTGAAGTGGTCGATGTCGATCAGCAGCACTGCAGGGTGGACAGCGCCGTCGTCGGTACCGATTGCTTTGGCTTCGAGGCCCCGCCGGTTCAGCACTCCGGTCAAGGGATCGGTCATCGCGTCGGACAGATGCACCCGAGAGGACTTCAACACTGCTCGCGAGAAGGCCGACAGTAGAGTGACAGCGCCGTTGATCACCATGATGGCCACCACCACTCGCAGGACGATCGATACGGTGTCGGTCGGAGTCCTTGCCAGTGCCAGGGCTCCGAGTACGAGCACGAAGACGGTGCTCCACGCGACGTGGAACCAAATCACTTTCGGTCGAGCGAAATGGGCAGCGTACGCACCGACCAGTGCAAGCAGCATTGCGCCTTGAAGCGCGGCCAGTGGGTCGGCGTACGTTGCGGTCACGGCGGTGACACCGAGTTCGCAGTACACGACGAACCAATTGTTGACGGGTGCGCGGCGGGACCACCAGTCCATCCTGAAATCGGCTTTGCTCATGATCAGTGCAACGGGAATCGTACTGATGCACACGGCGTAGGTCAGCACAGTGCCGAGGCCCTCGGTGGGGCCGTCCTGAGTGAACGTGGTGCCGATGCCGACGAGGCCGAACAGCAACGTTTGAACGACGACCCCTATTCGCAGCAGCGGGTCCGGTGTTTCGTCGTACGTCCGAGCGCCCGCCGGGCCGTCGGTGGGCGCAGATTTCGCAGGCAGTTCCCGGTGTCTACCCATAGGAACCGTCTCGCGTCATCTCCGTTCGCCAGCGCAGACCGGCTCGGATCGCATCGCCGACGCTTGCCGCGAGATCGTCGGCAGGTTGCCCCGAGTTTCGTTGTGCGTGTTCGACTTCCGGCCTGAACAGACGGTCCGGTTCGATCGAACGCCCAGCTTTCGGCGATCGACCGTCGATACCCAACCGAAAGGCCCTGGGTGGAGTCATGCGCACGGTGGGTGATCGTTCGGCGTTCGGTGGAACTGCGGAACAGTCGATGGTGAGCAGTAGTCGATCGTGGCGTACGAACGTCAGCTTGTCGGCGATCGCGACGTACAAGCCGTCGTTCGCCTGGGCACGCGTCGCCAGTCGCGTGATGACCCGACGGATGCGCTGCTGACACTGCGTCCGGTCCGAGGAAATGACAAGGGCGGCACCTGATTCAGCGGATCGTGTGCGGCGGGCCTGGTCTGTCGAGGTGGTCCGCACGGTATCGTCGCCGCCGAAATAGGTTCGGAGCAGCCAGAGTTCGGAGCTGCTCGTGCCGTCGGGCATGGTGTTCCAATCCGAGAACTGTGGGTGCACCGAACCGTGCGGTCAGGCGGAGGGGACGGCCCGGAGTCGCAGGGGCACGTTGTCGGCGAGAAAGGCCAGTTGATCTCGTATGACCGAGGAGAACAGGGGCTCGACGTACGGGTCGAAATGACCGCCTGTGTACGTACGGACTGTGGCACCACGAACCTTCGCCGCAGCGCGTTGTGCCACGGACGCCGGGGTCACCGTGTCTTCGGACGCAATCTGCACCAAAGTGGGGCAGTCGATACCGGCCATCGTCCTGCCGGGGGAGTAACGCCAAATTTTGAGCAGTATCCGGGCCGCGACGGTTTCGGGGTAGTCGCCGTCCGACAGACCGGACTCGAGGACCAAGCGGTCACGCCCTGTTATGGCGTCGGGCGAGACCATCACTGCGCGCGTGCCGGGTAGTCCGACGCTGTCGACATAGCGCGGCGATCGGCCGAGAACACTGCGGACAGTGTCGGTGATGGCGGCCGGTGCCAGCCTCAATGCCTGTCTGAACCCGGTGGCGCGAACGGCGGCAATGCCATCGATGTGAGGTACCTGGGCGACGACCGCTGCGAACCGAACCCCGTTGCCCGCCAACGTCAGTACGTGGCCGCCGGCGAAAGATGTGCCCCATCCGATGATCCGGCCTTCGTCGACCCCGTCGAGCGAGCGAGCGAAGTCGACTGCGTTTCGCCAATCGACGAGCTGCGCCTGCACGTCCAACAGCTGGCGAGGTTCGCCCTCACTGTCCCCGAAGAATCGGTAGTCGAAGACGCACACCACATAGCCGGCCGCTACGAAACGCTCCGCGTAGGCGTACAGGCGCATTGCCCGAGGACTGCCGAACCCGTGGGCCATGACGATTGCCGGCAGTGTCGCGGCAGCGGGGTTGCGGGGACGAAAGACCGTGACCGCGCATCTGATTCCGTTGGAAGAGAACGATGTCTCGGTACGGGTGAATTCGGTATGGTCGTCGGTGATCATGCGGTTGTTCCTCTGTTCAGCTGTAAGCCGTATGGATCGAAATTCATTTGAAGGGATTGAGCGTTCTGCTGAGGTGATACCCGATCCGAATCGGAATCGGTTTCGCGGCAACAGCAGTCACCTTGTTCACCATTCCGGGCACGCACACCGGCGTTCCGTTCTCGACCGCTCGCCACCCCTCGCGAACGACATCCTCGGGGTTCTGCCAGAGCATCGAAGGCAGCTTCGCCGTCGCCGTATCCCTGGTCCCCATGACGTCGTGGAACTCGCTGTGGGTGAATCCAGGGCAGAGCGCGGTCACATGAATGCCGTGCGGACGCAACTCCATATCGAGTGCTTGCGACATGTGCAGGACGTAGGACTTGATGCCGGTGTACAGCAGACTGGCTGCGGGTGGAAGCAGTGCCGCCAACGACGACAGGTTGACGATTCGTCCGTATCCCCGCTCTTTCATGCCGGGAATCGCGAGGTGGGCAAGTTCGGTCACGGCCGTGACCATCACCTGTATTTCCGCGGCAAGCGCCTCGAACGGAGCGTCCGCAAACTTCGAATTGCCGGACATTCCAGCGTTGTTGATCAGAATGTCGATGTTCACACCCAGAGCTTGCGTGCGTTCCATGATGGCGCGGGGAGCGTTGCCGTCGGCCAGGTCTGCGGCCACCACGTCGCACCGCACGCGGTGACGACGGGTGAGCTCGTCTGCCAGCGCGGTCAGCCGATCCTCGCGGCGGGCGACCAGAACGAGGTTGTGGCCCTCGGCGGCGAGGTGGCGGGCAAACGCCGCACCGATGCCTGCTGACGCTCCGGTGATCAGAGCTGTTCGTCCGGTACTCGACATCTGCCAGGCCTCCATCTCTTGAACGGTCATCAAGAACGGTAGCAGTCTCTTGATGGGCATTCAAGATAAACTCTCTGTCATGCCCAGAAACCGCGGACTGCACGACAGGGAGAGCAAGCGTGACGACATCGTCGCTGCTGCCCGCGACATGTTCGTGTCCGACGGCTTCGAGCGAGCATCGATCAGTCGACTGGCGAAGGCTGTCGGGATCACCCCGAACACGGTGTACTGGTATTTCGACGACAAGGACGACATCCTGGTCGCGGTACTGACCGCCATCGCGGTCGAAGATACGGCAGATTATCTGACCGTCGCGGACCGATCACTGGCCGATCGTTTGGTCTGGCTCGTAGAGCGGTTGCAGAGGGTGGGCCCGCTGGTGACCACGGTGCACGACCGTGTTGCCAAGTCGGCGGCAATCGAGAACTGGCACAACGGTTTCCACCACTTCGCGGAATCGTTGTTCGTAGCCGATATCGAGGCCTCGGGCCTGTCCGGTTCCGAAGCCGATGCAATGCTGCGCATCGGGACCTTCGTGGTGGAGGGGTTGTTGACGCACACTCCACCGCCGGAGGTCGCGAGAGCAGTGATCGACCGATTGGTCGAGGCCATACCTCGAGCATCGACTGGCGACGCCTCTGATTGACAACAAAGAACTTGCTTGCATTCGCGGCGGGAAATTCCATCGGTGCGCTCGGTGTCGGGAATCGATCCGGCGAACGCGCGTTCGTCGAATGCGCGCAGATTCGAGCCAGTTTTGAGGCCGATCCGCGTGCATGTGGCTCGTGCGGCGGCGTTCGCGTCGACCCGAGGTCAGGTGCGCGCACTCGTCGAACCTTGATCGTCGCCTATCTTGAACTCGATGCGTATAGCGGTTGTGGAGGACGACGACGGAGTCGGTGACGCGTTGGTGGACGCGTTGGCCGAGGTGGGGCACGAGCCTGTCCGGATGCGCCGCGGTGCCGACCTGCTGCTCGGGTACCACGGGATGGACGTGGTCCTGCTCGATCTCGGCCTGCCCGACATGGACGGCCTCGAAGCGCTTCGTAAGCTGCGGACGTTGAGTTCGGTCCCGGTGGTGGTACTGACCGCGCGGGACGACGAGCGGTCGGTGGTTCGGGCTCTGCGTACGGGCGCGGACGACTACGTCGTCAAACCAGCTCGGTTGGGGGAGTTGCACGCGCGGCTGGAAGTGGCCGCGCGGCGTCGAAGCATGTCGGGTGACGCTGCGGTCGATCGGCTCGACTCGAGCGGTGTGATCGTCGATCTGGTCGGCCGTAGTGTCGAAGTCGACGGACGCGACATCGCTCTGACCACCAAGGAGTTCGACCTGCTCGCGCATCTGGCGACTCGACGAGGTGAAGCGGTCAGCCGCGAACAGTTGATGGATGCCATCTGGGGTGACGCCTATGTGGCGATCTCGCGATCGCTCGATGTGCACATGACGGCATTGCGCGCCAAGCTCGGCCGTCCGGGGACGATCGCTACCATCCGCGGCTTCGGCTACCGCTGGGACGCCTGACGTGCGACGCCGGGTTCTCGTGGTGTTGATGATCTACTCCACTGTCGTGGTTCTGTCGCTGTCGGTCCCCCTGGGATTCTTGCTGGGGCGCGAACGAGCCCAGCGGTTCGGCGAGAATCGTGCCGCCGCTGCAACGTATTTCGCCGAACTGAGCTCCAGGGAGGACGAGTCCGGCGACGCGCGAATCCGAGAGTCGGTGCAGCGCTACAACAGTGTGTACGGCGAGGGCATCGTGGTCGTCGACCGCACCGGAGAAATCCGTGCTGCGTCCGGTCTGGACACGACGCGCCCCGACGTGCAACAGGCGGTGGCCGGTGCCCTGCGGAATCAACGTGGTCGCCTTCTGTCGAGCGTGACGCCGTGGTCGCCGTCGTCGGTCCTGGTGGCTGCCCCGGTCGGTGGGGGAACGCAGGTCGACGGTGCCGTGGTGATCGCTGCCTCCACCGATGCGGCCCGCCGGGACGTCGCGGTCGGTTGGACGGTCGTCGCCGCCGGTGCCGTGCTGATCTTGGCCACCGTGGCGGTGATCGCTGCAGCGTTGTCGCGCTGGGTCGTTCGTCCACTGACTGCGTTGTCGATGCGGGTCACCTCGTTCGGCAGCGCCTTTCACGACGGTCCACCTCTCGACGATGCGCCACCTGTGGAGACGGACGTGCACGTCGGTCCACCCGAGGTCAGGGCACTCTCGCGTGCATTCGACGCAATGGCAGAAAACGTGGAGAACGCGACCGCGGCGCAGCGCCGACTGGTGGCCGACACTGCCCACGCGTTGCGCAACCCATTGGCGGCATTGAGGATTCGACTGGACGTGCTGGGGATGCGTGTCCCCGAGTCGGCCATCGAAGCGCACCTGCGGACGACGCTCGAGGTCGATCGTCTCGACTCCGTCGTCGAGGATCTTCTCGTTCTCGCTGCTGCCGAGACGCCGACACTGCGGCGCAATATCGAATGTGACGTGCGGTTCGTGCTTGCCGACAGGGTCCAATTCTGGTCGAGTGCAACGACTGTCGCGGGCCTGACCGTCCACGTCGCGGATTCCGACCCCGCGGCCGATTATCGTGCTGAGATACCGGAGGAAGATCTGGTGCGCATGCTCGACGCGATACTGAGCAACGCCACCAAGTACGCCGGTCCGGGTGCGGACGTCGACATCGAATGCAGAGCGGACGCAGACCACGTCACGGTGTCGATCGCCGATACCGGTCCGGGTGTGATTGCCGGTGAATTACCGATGATCGTGGACCGCTTCTTTCGGGCGTCGAGCGCACACGGTGTCGGAACGGGGCTCGGCCTGGCGATCGTCCACGCTCTGATCGAACGGGTGGGCGGCCGCCTCGAGGTCGATGCGCGCCGGCCGTCCGGTTTGATCGTCCGACTGCTGCTCCCACGTCACGACGAGACCGGGTCCCTGTCCTAAGGGAGTGTTAGGAATTGCGAAACAGCTTGGTTCTGGCTGTGCCGGGCGTCACAGTAGAGGGACTTCGGTTGCCGTTCAGCGTTCGGCGACCCACCCGAGAGCTATCCGTGGAAGGACCTGCCCATGGCCAACGAGGCCACATCGACCGCTGGTTCGTCTCGCCCGAACCCGCCCGTCTCGTCTCCCGCTGCCACCCGTCGCGCCGTCTACAACACACTGCGTGGGTCGTCGGGCAACCTCGTCGAGTGGTACGACGTCTACGTCTACACCGTCTTCGCGACGTATTTCGAGAACCAGTTCTTCGACTCGGCAGACAAGAATTCGACCATCTACGTCTACGGGATCTTCGCCGTCACCTTCCTGATGCGCCCCGTCGGTTCGTGGTTCTTCGGACGGTATGCAGACCGAAACGGTCGCCGGGCCGCATTGACCTTCAGTGTCTCGCTGATGGCGGCCTGCTCGATGGTCATCGCCTTCACTCCGGGCCGGGAGAGCATCGGCGTGTGGGCGGCGGTCATGCTCATCCTGTGCCGCCTGGTTCAGGGCTTCGCCACCGGCGGTGAGTACGGGGCATCGGCGACGTACATGTCCGAGGCCGCCACTCGTGAGCGCCGCGGATTCTTCTCCTCGTTCCAGTACGTCACGCTGATCGGCGGCCACGTTCTCGCGCAGGTCACACTGCTGCTCATGCAGGTCTTCTTCGAGCGGGAGCAGATCGAGGACTTCGGTTGGCGCATAGCGTTCTTCATCGGCGGCGTCGCTGCAGTGGTCGTCTTCTGGCTGCGCCGCAGCATGGACGAGTCGTTGACCAAGGATCAGCTCGAGGCAGTTCGCAGCGGTGCCGACCAGGCGTCCGGATCTCTGAAGGAACTGGTCGGTAAGCACTGGCGCGCCCTGGTGATCTGTTTCATGGTGACGGCCGGTGGCACCATCGCGTTCTACACCTACAGCGTCAATGCACCCTCGATGATCAAGGCGGCGTACGAGGACCGCGGAATGACCGGAACGTGGATCAACCTGTTCGGGCTCGTCTTCCTGATGTTGCTGCAGCCCATCGGCGGATTGATCAGCGACAAGGTGGGGCGCAAGCCTCTGCTGGTCTTCTTCGGAGTCGGCGGCGTGCTGTACACCTACGTGCTCATCACGTATCTGCCGTCGGCAACGTCGGTGGTGCAGTCACTGGCGCTGGTCTGCGTGGGTTACGTCATCCTCACCGGCTACACCTCGATCAACGCCATCGTCAAAGCCGAGCTGTTCCCGTCGCACATCCGCGCACTGGGAGTCGGCCTCGGGTACGCGCTCGCGAACTCCGCGTTCGGCGGTACAGCCCCGTTGATCTACCAGGCTGCGAAGAACGGCGGGCACGTCGGTTGGTTCATCCTGTACGTGACGATCGTGATCGGCATCTCGCTTCTGGTCTACATATTCGTACTGCGGAACAAGACCGAGACCGTCCTCGACAGGGAGCAGGGCAAAGCCTTCGTATGACCGGCTGCGCTCTACAGTGACTGCCATGTTCCCGCCCGCACCGTCGCTCTCTCGCAGAGCGGCGTTGCGGGCGGGCCTGTCGGTGCTCGGAGTGGTCGCCGTCGGTGCTGTGGCCGGGGCCTGCGCCTCGGATCCTCCGATGCAACTGCGGTTGGCAGCGGGCGAGGTGGGCGGCTTCTTCTGGGAGTTCTCGGGCCTGCTGTCCGACGCGGCCGCCGGACTGTCGGAAGCCGAGGTCGTACCGCTCACGACGTCCGGTTCCCTCGACAACCTCGAGGCCTTGGTCTCCGGACGTGCCGAACTGGCGATGACCCTGATCGACGCCGCATACAGCCACTCGAGTCCGGACCTGGCCGCAGTCGGATGCGTCTACGAGAACTACTTCCAGGTCGCCGTGCGGGCGGACTCGACCATCACGAATGCGAGTGACCTACGGGGCAGGCGAGTGAGCACCGGCGCACCCGGATCAGGCGCGACCGTGGTCTCGCACCGGATACTCGACGCGGCCGGTATCTCGGGTCCGGACGCAATTCGGGAAGTCCAGCTGTCGATGAGTTCGGCGGCGACTGCGCTGTCCGACAACGAGATCGACGCGGTGATGTGGGCGGGTGGGTTGCCGACCCCGGCATTCGCCGACCCGCGCACCGAGATTCGGTTGCTCGATCTGGGGATGCTCGTTCCGAACCTGCGTCGTGCGTTCGGCACAGCGTACGAGGCGGTGCCGGTTCCGGCGAACGTGTACGGCCGGCACCCCGCGGTCACGACCGTCGGAATCCCGAATCTGCTGTTGGCTCATCCCGACGTACCGAACCGGGTGGTCGCCGCTGTGGTGAGCGTGCTGCTCGATCGATCGTCGGCGCTGGTCCCCGGACAGGCCATAGGCAGCCAATTTCTCGACGCACGATCACTGATCATGACGGGCGGTATTCCCCTGCATCCCGGCGCGGCGGACGAATACCGCGCTCGGCACGGGTGATCGGTGGGGCGGGAGTTCGTACCGCCCCACCGTCGATCACCTTGTCAGAGCCTCGCTGCGAGTCGGTGGTACGCCGCATTCCATCGCAGTGTTTGCTGGAATCCGCGTGTTGTGGTGCCGGAATCGATGGCGAGCAACTCGACCCCGATCATGTCCGAGAACGCCTCCAACACAGGCAGGCCGATCGCGGTACTGAGGACAGTGTGGTGCGGCGCACCGGCTGTCAGCCAGGATTCCGCCGACACGGCGAGTGAGGGCTGCGGTTCCCACACCGCGCAGGCGACGGGCAGCTTCGGCAGCGCCTCGTCGGGTTCGACGACGTCGATCACGTTGGCCGTCAACCGGAATCGCTCACCCACATCGGAGAGTCCGACGACGACGCCGTGGCCTGGGTCGGCAGTGAAGCGAAGGCGCACCGGGTCTTCGCGGCCCCCGATGGACAGGGGATGAATCTCCAGAGTGGGCCGCGAGGTGGTGATCGACGGGCACACCTCGAGCATGTGCGCGCCGAGGATTTTCTCCTCACCGGGAACCAAATGGTAGGTGTAGTCCTCCATGAACGAGGTTCCGCCGTCGAGTCCCTCGGCCATCACCTTCATGGCGCGCAACAACATCGACGTCTTCCAGTCGCCCTCACCGCCGAACCCGTACCCATCGGCCATGAGACGCTGCACCGCGAGCCCGGGCAGCTGACGCAGACCACCGAGATCCTCGAAGTTGGTGGTGAAGGCGTTGAATCCGCCGTCGGTGAGGAATCGACGTAGGCCGGCCTCGACGCGGGCACCGTAGCGAAGGGATTCGTGACGATCCCCGTCCTTGTCGAGGCTCGGTGCGATGTCGTACAACGCCCGGTATTCGTCGACGAGCTCGGACACCGCCGAATCGCTCACACTGTCGACCACCTCGACCAAGTCGTTGACGCCGTAGGTGTTGACGGAGACTCCGAATCGCAACTGAGCTTCGACCTTGTCGCCCTCGGTCACCGCCACGTCACGCATGTTGTCGCCGAAACGTGCGAGGCACAGCGACCTCAGCTCCGCGCGCCCCAGAGCTGCGCGTGCCCACTGCTCCACACGCTCGAGTACCGCAGGATTGTCGACGTGGCCGGCGACGATGGTGCGCAGCACACCCACCCGCGATTCGACGTGGCCGAACTCGCGGTCGCCGTGCGCAGCCTGATTGAGATTCATGAACTCCATGTCGATCGTCGACCACGGCAACGACATTCCGGCCTGCGTGTGCAGGTGCAGCAGAGGAACGTCCAACGCGTCGAGACCGGCGATCCACATCTTGGCGGGGGAGAAGGTGTGCATCCACGTCACGACGCCCACGCACTGGTCGGCAGCGTTGGCCTCGCGCATGCAGCGCAGGATGGACGACGCGTCGAGCAGCACCGGCTTCCAGACCACCGAGACAGGAAGGGCCGCATCGAGTTTGTCCGCGATCTCGCGGGACTGAACGGCTACCTGCTCGAGTGTCTCGGGACCGTAGAGGCCTTGACTGCCGGTGAGAAACCATACTTCGGACATGGATGTACCTCCGTGGAGAAGAAGAAAAGTGCGGCGCGCCGGTCAGCGCTGGCCGTAGACGTTCTGGTAGCGGTCGTAGAGAGCGTCGACCGAGGATCGCGGGATGGGAAGAGGCTGTCCCAGTTGGTAAGACAGGTGCACCGACCTCGCGACGTCCTCACACATGACCGCCGCTTTGACGGCGGACCGAGCAGTCGGCCCCACCGCGAAGACCCCGTGGTTCTGCATCAGAACTGCAGGAGATCGACTGTCAGCAAGGGTATCGACGATGCCTCGGCCGATCGAGTCGTCGCCGATCGTGGCGAAGGGGCCCACCGGGATGTCCCCGCCGAACTCGTCCGCGCACATCGTGGTGACGACCGGGATGGGTTCGCCTCGCGCCGCCCACGCGACCGCATACGGCGAGTGCGTATGCACCACACCGCCGATGTGATCGAGATGCCGGTAGACATAGGCCTGTGCCTCGGTGTCCGAGGACGGTGCATGGTCGCCCTCGACCACCTTGCCGTACAGATCGCACACCACCATGTTGTCGGGCGTCAGGTCGTCGTAGGAGACGCCGCTGGGCTTGATGACCATCAGATCCCGCCCGGGCACCCGTGCCGAGACGTTTCCGGCCGTCCACACGACCAGGCCGTACCGGACCAGCTCGGCGTGCAGCGCGCACACGTCGCGGCGAACTTCCTCGATGACCTCACGCACGTCGTCGACAACGGTCATCACGCATCCACCTTTCGAGCCAGCGCGTCACGCCGTAGTTTTCGAAGACGGCGCATGGTCGGAACGTCTCGTCCGAACCGGTCGTGCAGTTCCAGATAGATCTCGAAGAGAGAGTCGTAAGCTCGAGACCGCGATTCGTCCGGCACGAATGCGGCGCGTCGAACCTTGCCCATCGACTTCGACGCCACGGGCACATCGGAGTAGCAACCTGCCGCCACCGCGGCATGGATCGCAGATCCCAGGGCCGGACCTTGTGCGGATGCGATGACCGACAACGGCATTCGCAGTACGTCCGCATAGATCTGCATCAGCAGGGGATTGCGCGCCAGCCCGCCGGCCACCACGAACTCCTCGACAGGAACGCCGCTGTCGCGGAACGTCTCGACGATGACGCGTGTTCCGAATGCCGTTGCTTCGAGCAGGGCTCGGTAGGTGTCCTCCGGACGCGTCGCCAGTGTGGTCCCGATGACGAGTCCGGAGAGCTCGTGGTCCACCAGGACGGACCGATTTCCGCTGTGCCAGTCGAGGGCTACCAGTCCGTGCTCGCCCACGTCCTGTGTCTGGGCGAGCCGAGTCAGGTACTCGTGGACCGACTCGCCGGCCGCGGCAGCTGCCTCGCTGTAGGATGCGGGAACCGAAGTGCGCGTGAACCATCCGAAGATGTCGCCGACGCCGCTCTGTCCTGCCTCGTATCCGAAGGAGCCGGCGACGATGCCGCCGTCGACCACTCCGCACATACCGGGAACTTCCTTCAGGACAGTCGAACTCATCACGTGACACGTCGAGGTCCCCATGATCGCAACCATCCGACCCGGTTCCACTGCCCCCGCTGCAGGCGCGGTCACGTGCGCGTCCACGTTGCCCACTGCGACGGCGATGCCCTCGGGCAGCCCGGTCCACTCAGCGGCCTCGGCGGTCAACGAACCAGCGCGAGAACCCAACTCGCCCAACGGCTGATCGAGCTTCTCGGCGACGAAGGAACCGAAGCCCGGTGCCAGCTCGGTGAGGAAGTCCGTCGACGGGTAGTGCCCGTCCTGGTAGATGCCCTTGTATCCGGCGGTACAGGCGTTGCGCACGTAGTTTCCGCAGAGCTGCCAGACGATCCAGTCGGCCGCTTCGACCCATCGGTCCATCGCGTCGTAGATCTCCGAGTCTTCCTCGTGGATCTGCAAGGCCTTGGCGAATTCCCATTCCGAGGAGATCAATCCGCCGTAGCGAGGAAGCCAACTTTCACCACGACGCTCGGCGAGTTCGTTGATACGGTCTGCCTGCCCCTGTGCCGCATGGTGTTTCCACAGTTTGACGTACGAGTGCGGTCGATCGGCAAAGCGTGGGTCCTCGCACAGAGGGGTGCCGTCGGCGTAGGTGGGCACCATGGTGCACGCGGTGAAGTCGGTACCGATGCCGACCACCTGTTCGGGCGCGATGCCCGCTGCGGCCAGAGCGGCAGGCACCGCATGACGAAGTACGTCCCGATAGTCGTCGGGCACCTGCAGTGCCCACGCGTCGGACAGGCGGACCGTGCCGCCGGGCAGTGTTTCTTCGAGCACCGCGTGTCGGTAATCGTGGACGGCGGAGGCGATCTCGGCACCGTCGGACACTCGAACGACGACTGCGCGTCCGGACAAGGTGCCGTAATCGACCCCCACCGTGTATCGGTCAGCGTTCATGGGAACTCCCTGGTGTGTTGCGGTATGTGTGGTGGTCATGTTCGTCTCGCAGTGATCAGTCGCTGAGCCACGACGAACACGAGCAGCAGAACCCCGATCGTGATGCGCGTCCACCACGAGCTCAGCGTTCCGTCGAAAGCGATGAAGGTCTGTATCGCGCCGAGGATGAGAACGCCGACAAGTGAACCGAGGACGTATCCGCGACCACCGCTGAGCAGCGTCCCGCCGATCACCACCGCGGCGATGGCGTCGAGCTCCATGCCAACGGCGTTGAGGCTGTAGCCGGACAGTGCGTAGAACGAGAACAGAAGGCCTCCGAGCGCTGCGCAGAATCCGCTGATCGCGTAGACGCCCACCTTCACGGCGGCGACCTTCAGGCCCATCAACAGTGCAGATGCTTCGTTGCCACCGATTCCGTATACCGACCGTCCGAAGCGGGTGCAGGCCAGGACGTACATGGCCACGACGACGGCGACCAGTGCGATCACCACGCTCCAGGTGATCGTGTAGCCCCCGGGGAGTTCGATGACGGCGAACGCGATCGACGAGAAAGTGTCGTCGGTGATCGGAATCGATTCGACTCCGATCATGTAGCACAGGCCACGGGCGAGGAACATGCCGGCGAGTGTGGCGACGAACGGCTGAATCTGCAGGTAGTGGATCAGCGCTCCCATGACTGCGCCGAGTACCGTGCCGCACAGCAGCACCACTGCCATGACCAGCAGTGGCGGCCACCCCAATTGCAGTGTGCGAGCGGCGATCATGGTCGACAGCGCCACGACGGAACCGACGGACAGGTCGATGCCGCCGGTGAGGATCACGAAGGTCATCCCGACAGCGAGCACGATGAGGAACGAGTTGTCGATCAGCAGTGACAGGAACACCTGAGGATCGGCGAAGCCGGGGTAGCGAAACTCGCCGAGTCCGAACAGACCGACGAACAACGCGAATGTTGCGATGACAGGCAGAAATCGAGTCGGCGGGGAGTAGCGCCGTATGCGATCCCAGGCCGACGGCGACGGGGCCCGCGTCTCGACGGGGGTGGTGGGAGGAGCAGTCATCAGGTCGCTCACGGTCTTACCGCCTTGGTCGAGTCGGGTCGCAACAGCGTCCGCAGCGAGGCACGGATTCGCGGTGATTGGAGGAGGCAGACCACGATGATGACCACCGCCTTGAACAGGTAGTTGGCTTCGGAGGGAATGCCGACGTTGGTGATGGTGCGGGTGAGCGTGCCGATCAGCAGTGCGCCCACCACCGTGCCTGCGATCGAGAATCGTCCCCCGGTCAGCGCGGTTCCGCCGATGACGACGGCGAGGATGGCGTCAAGTTCGATCCACTGGCCCAGACTGTTCGCGTTCACCGAGTTGGTGTTCGCGGCGATGATCAGACCCGCCATTCCCGAGCACACCGCGGCGAATACGTACACGGTCCAGACGATGGTGCGCGAGCGCACGCCGGCCAATCGGCTTGCCTCCGGGTTGATTCCGACTGCCTGGACCAGCATTCCCAATGCGGTGCGCCGGACCAGAAGAGCGGTGGCAGCGACCACCACGAGTGCGATGATCAGCGCGAGCGGCAGGCCGAGGAACGTTCCCGACGCAAGCTCGGTGAAGGCAGCGTTGTTGACGGTGGTGATGTTGCCGTCGGTGATCAGCATGGCCAGCCCGCGGCCGGCGACCATCAGAATCAAGGTTGCGATGATGGGCTGAATGCCGAGGACGGACACCAGGAACCCGTTCCACAGGCCGAGCAGGAGGCAGGCTCCCAACGCCCACATGACGGCCATGATCATGGTCGTGGTGGCACCCTCGTCCGCCGCGGCAGCGATTCGAGTACAGGCCACGGCTGCGGCGATCACGGCGACCGCGCCGACGGAGAGGTCGATTCCGCGAGTGGCCACCACCAGCGTCATACCGACAGCGATGAGCACGAGAGGCGCTGAGTTGCGGGCGATGTCGACGACGTTGCCGAAGAGTCCACCGTTCTCGATACGAATGTCGAGAAAGTCGGGTGTCACGATCACATTGACGACTACCAGCGCGATCAAGGCCATCAGCGGCCAGATCACGGGTTGGGCGAAGGCGGTGCGTACACGTGCAGGCGCAGATGTCTGCGGTTCCAGGGTTCGGGTCATGATGCGACAGTCCTGTCGGTGCTCGATGCGGTGACCGAGGTGGGTTCGTCGGTACGGACGCCGGCCGCGATGGTGGCCAGCACATCGCCCACGGACACTCCGTCGTTGATGCGTTCGTCGATCTTGCGACGATCGCGCATCACCACGATGCGATCGCTCAAGCGCAGAATCTCTTCGAGCTCGGCGGAGATGAACAGCACCGACATTCCGCGAGCCGCGAGATCGGCCACCAGTGTTTGTATCTGAGCTTTCGCGCCGATGTCGATTCCGCGCGTGGGCTCGTCGAGAATCAGCAGTTCCGGTTCGGTGATGAGCCACCGGGCCAGTAGAACCTTCTGTTGATTGCCTCCGGACAGGTTGCGCATCAACGTGTTCGGATCGGCCGGCCGGATATCGAGTGCAGTGATGTACTGCTGTACGAGCTTGTTTCTCGTCGTGCGGGGGATCGGCCTGAGCCAGCCCCGCTTCGCCTGCAACGCCAGCACCATGTTGTCCGCCACGGTCGAGTCGCCGACGACACCGTCGGCCTTGCGGTCTTCGCTGGTGAGTGCGATGCGTTGGTCGGCAGCGTGACGCGGGCTGCGGATGCGATGCTTCGTCGAGTGGACCTCTATGGATCCCGAGTCCGCGCGATCGGCACCGGCGAGCAGCCGGGCCAATTCGGTGCGACCGGACCCGAGCAGGCCGGCGACACCGACGACCTGTCCGGCGTGCAAACGAAGATCCGTGGCCTCCAGTGCGCCTTTACGGCCGATGCCGAGCACCTCCACGACCGGAGCTTCTTCCGGCGAGACCACAACGGGTTCCCGGCGGTCCAGTTCACGGAGAGTGTCGAGCTCGCGTCCGATCATCAGCTCGACCAGTTCGAACTGCGGGGTGTCGGCGACGAGGCGCTCGGCGACCAGTTTCCCGTTGCGCAAGATCGTCATTCGATCGGAGATGCGGTAGATCTGATCGAGGAAATGCGAGACGAACACGATCGAAGTTCCGGCCTCCCTGAGTCGCTCGATGACCGAGTAGAGGGTTTCGACCTCGCCGGAGTCCAAACTCGAGGTCGGTTCGTCGAGAATGAGGACCCGCGCGTCGACGTCGACTGCACGGGCGATCGCGACGAGTTGCTGTACGGCGATCGGGTGACTGTCGAGCGTCGACGACGGATCGATGTCGAGACCGAGCCGGTCCAAAGTGGTGCGCGCCCGGCGGTTCATCGCCCGACGGTCGATACCGCCGATGGCCCCCAACACCTTTCCCGGGAGCCGTCGAGGTTCGCGGCCCAGGAGCATGTTCTCCGCGACCGTCAGATTGGGAAGCAAATTCACTTCCTGGTAGACGGTGCTGATGCCGGCAGCCTGGGCCGCGCTCGGTGTGGCGAATTCGTGCTCGGTGCCGTCGATGGTGACGGTTCCGCTGTCGATCGGGTAGACCCCGGTCAGAGCTTTGATGAGTGTCGACTTCCCGGCACCGTTCTCACCCATCAACGAGTGCACTTCGCCGGGAAAGAGACGAAGCGAGACCCCGTCGAGGGCGCGAACTGCGCCGAAGGTGATGGAGATGTTCTTCATCTCCACGAGAGGAACGGTACCGGCGGCCATGAAGACGCCCCTCAGTACTGGCGGTCGGCGAGTGCGGCTGCCGCCTGATCGGACGTGAAGGTGGTTTCCTCGGTGACGACCCGCTTGGGGACGTCCTCGCCCTTGACGACCTTGTCGGTGAGCTCCATCAGTTGCGGTCCGAGAAGCGGATTGCACTCGACGATGAAGTCGATCTTCTTGTCTGCCAGGGCCTGCATTCCGTCCTTGACTGCGTCGACGGTGATGATCTTGATGTCTTTGCCCGGCACCAGTCCGGCGGCCTCGATGGCCTGTATCGCGCCGAGACCCATGTCGTCGTTCTGGGCGAAGACCACGTCGATCTGGCCGCGGTTGGAGTTGAGGAACGACTCCATGACCTGCTTGCCACCGTCGCGGGTGAAGTCGCCGGTCTGAGACGCCGTGATGGCGATGTTCGACTGGCCGCCGATGGCCTGCCGGAATCCTTCGGCACGGTCGATGGCCGGGGCGGCTCCGGTGGTGCCTTCGAGCTCGACAACGTTGATCTTGCCGTCGCCGGTGGTATCGGCAATGGCGCTGTTCTGCACCAGCCAGTCGCCGGCCTTGACGCCCTCTGCGACGAAGTCCGATCCGAGGAATGTCGCGTAGAGCGAATCGTCGGTGGTGTCGACCGAGCGGTCGGTGAGGATGACCGGGATGTTGGCCCTCTTCGCCTCCTGCAGCACGGGTTCCCATCCGGTCTCGACGACCGGACTGAAGGCGATGACGTCGACCTTCTGCTGAATGTAGGTGCGGATGGCCTTGATCTGGTTCTCCTGCTTCTGCTGCGCGTCGGAGAACTTCAGATCGATGCCTGCGGCAGTGGCTGCCTCCTGGATCGACGTGGTGTTCGCGGTACGCCAACCGCTTTCGGCACCGACCTGGGAAAAGCCCAGGACCGTGCCGCCCTCGCTGCCGCCGCCGGACGCGTCGTCGCCTCCGCTGCTGCACGCGCTCAGGACGATCGCACCACTCAGGATGAGCGCGCTCGCCGCAAAAATGGTCTTCGACGCCATGGTGATCTCCTCAATGTCGCCACTCCACTGTGACGTGTGCAACACATTGTGAACGTTAACATCGAGCTGCGTCAAGAGCCGAGGCGAGATTGACGAAAAAGAATGTGAGCGCTCACACGCCCCTATGTCATCGGGTCGACGGAGAACTTCCACTCGATCACGGACCGGTACGTCTCACCAGGGTGCAGTTCGGCGGACGGGAAGTTCGGATGGTTCGGCCCATCGGGAAAGAGTTGTGGTTCCAGCGCGATGCCGTCCCCCTGGCGCAGCATGGTGCCGCGCCGCGAGAGATCGCTGCCGTTCAAGAAGTTGCCGGTGTACACCTGCACGCCGGGTTGATCGGTCCACAACTCGAGTGTCGTTCGGCTGCGTATCGACGACAACCTGGCAGCTCGCCGTAAACCGTCACCGTCGACCACGTAGTTGTGGTCGATTCCCCTGGCCGCCAACAATTGTGGGTGAGACGCGCGTGCGAGATCGCCGACGCGGCCCGGCGACCGGAGGTCGAGCACGGTACCCTCCACCTCGTCGATGCTCCCGCTCGGAATACCGCTGTGGTCCACGGGGGTGAACGACGATGCGAAGACCTGCACCATGTGGTTGTCGATGCCGTGGCCGTCGAGATCGAAATATGCGTGCGAGGTCAGGTTCACGACCGTGGTCGCGGTCGTGGTGGCGGTCAACTGCAGACGCACGGTGTCGTCGGTGACCGAGAATTGTGCCCGCGCACGGACTTCGCCCGGGTAGCCCTGATCGCCGTCGGGACTGACGAGTTCGAGTTCGACGGAGTTCGCCGACCGCTCGACGACGGTCCAGTGCCGCGAGTCGAAGCCGTCGGTGCCGCCGTGGAGGTGGTTGGTGCCGTCGTTGACCGTCAGCTGCACCGGCTGCCCGTCGATATCGAGACGGCCGTCCTCGATGCGGTTGGCGTACCGTCCTACCGTGGAGCCGAAGTAGGCTGTGGACGAACGTAATTCGTCCTCACCTGCCACGCCGACGAGAACGTCGCGTCGCTCGCCGTCGCCTCCGGTCACCGCCATCCGTTGCAGGGTCGCACCGTAGGGGAGTACGTCGACCTCCACCCCGGGGGCTCGGCCGATGGTGATGATCTCGTTTCGGTCTTCGTCGGTGGACACTGTTCGACGATAGCGCCGGGAAGTGTGATCGGTGCAGCGATTCGTGCGCAGCAGCACGCATTCGGATGTGCGCATACTATGGTGTGATGCAGGCCACACCGCCTCACGCATTTTGTCGTGCTTCGACGAAAACGGTGACGATACAGGCGATTTGGGTCTGTCTATTGCAGCAGGACACCCGTCGAACAGGAGAAATCGTGGCAGACAACAGAGCAGTGACGTACGCCGGACCAGGCAAAGTGGAAGTTCAGGACATCGCCTTCCCCGGGCTGGAGTTGACCGATGGACCTGGCGTGAACCCGGCCAATGTCGGCCGCAAATGCGAACACGGCGTGATCTTGAAGGTCGTCTCGACCAACATCTGCGGCAGTGATCAGCACATGGTCCGCGGACGAACCACTGCGCCGGAAGGGCTTGTGCTCGGCCACGAGATCACCGGCGAAATCGTCGAAGTGGGACGAGACGTCGAATTCCTGAAAGTCGGAGACATCTGCTCCGTGCCGTTCAACATCGCCTGTGGACGGTGTCGGAACTGCAAGGAGCGCAAGACCGGTATCTGCCTCAACGTCAATCCCGATCGGCCCGGTTCGGCATTCGGCTACGTGGACATGGGTGGCTGGGTCGGCGGCCAGGCCGAATACGTGATGGCACCGTATGCGGACTTCAACCTGCTGAAGTTCCCGGATCGTGAACAGGCACTGGAGAAGATCCTGGACCTGACCATGCTCTCCGACATCTTCCCCACGGGTTTTCACGGAGCCGTCACCGCCGGAGCCAAACCCGGTGCAACGGTGTACATCGCAGGCGCGGGACCGGTCGGTCTCGCTGCTGCGGTCGGTGCGCAATTGCTGGGCGCATCCGTGGTGATCGTCGGCGACATGAACGCCGACCGGTTGGCGCAGGCCCGAACTTTTGGGTGCGAGACCGTGGACGTGGGCAAGGGTGCGCCGCAGGAGCAGATCGAGCAGATCCTCGGGGTCCCCGAGGTCGACGCTGCGGTGGACGCGGTGGGATTCGAGGCCCGCGGACACGGCGGAGATTCGTCCCGTGAAGCGCCGGCGACCGTACTCAACTCTTTGATGGACATCACCACGGCGGGCGGGGGTATCGGCATTCCCGGGCTGTACGTCACCGGGGATCCCGGCGGTGTCGACGAGGCTGCCCAGCGTGGTGCATTGTCGCTGAGCCTCGGAACCGGCTGGGCGAAATCGCTGTCGTTCGCCACGGGTCAGTGCCCGGTGATGAGTTATCACCGTGAGCTGATGAATGCAATCCTCACAGAACGAGTTTCGATCGCCAAGGCAGTGAACGCCACGGTGATCTCACTCGACGACGCTCCGCGTGGCTACCGAGAATTCGACAGTGGAGTCGCACAGAAATTCGTCATCGATCCACACGGCATGATCGCGAGCTGACGGCATCCGACCCAGCACGGTCGACTTCGGTTGCGGACGAGGGTGACCGTGCTGAGTCCGGACGAGCAGCCGTTCGAGCGACATATGCTGAAGCGATGTTCCTACTCTTCGGTTTCGGCAGCAAACGCAAACACGTCGGTCCTGGTGCAACGCGCAACTGCCCGCGATGCCACAACACCACGCAGTGGGCGCGCATGAAGCAGTATCAGCAATTCACGCTGTTCTTCGTTCCGGTCGCACGATGGAAGCGCGTCGAATTCGAGGAATGCGGAATCTGCGGGGCGGCAGTGTCAGTATGACGTACAGCCACCTGCTTCCAGATCCGCGATAGAGCAGGGCTCGCGGTCGGACACCAGGAGCCCGGTGATCGGTTTCGCGGCCGATCACCCCGTCCGCGATGAATCTCCTACGTCACCGACTGTCAAAGCCACAGCGATTTCCATGGTGTGGTCCGGTCGCGTCAGGTCCATACCCGTCAACGTCTGAATGCGGCGAAGTCTCTGTCCTACCGTGTTGGGATGGATGTGTAGAACGCGTGCGGTGTCGCTGGAAATGAGACCACAGGCGAGGTACGCCCGCAGGGTTCCGATCAGATCGGTACCGCGCGTGTTGTCATGTCGCCGAACCGGTCCCAGGACTCGATCCGCGTACTGGACAAGCTGTTCGGTGTCGTCCAGCTGAAGCAGAAGTCCCACCAATCCCAGATCGTCCAGCGACACCGCCGCACCGCTTCTCCCGGTCAGTGCCAGCAAGCTCAGAGCCCCCACGGCGGAGCGGTGCGCGAGCGCGTAGTCACCGAGGCCCGCGCTCCTACCGACCGTGATCGACGTTGCCACCGCCTTCGGAACGGTGGAACCTGCCAGCACTCTGATCTTTTCTGCGGTGTCGGCGAGAGTGTCCCGCGATTGCCCGATGTCCGGGATCAGCACCACTATTCGGTCGCGATGCACTGCTGACAACGGTTGGGGCGTCATCGTCTCGGCCCACCCGTTGATCCGTCCGATGGCTTGCTGCAGACACGAGTCGACGAGTTCTCCCTCGATGCCGGTCAGCGCGACGACCACCATCGAATGGCCGATCGTCAGGTTGTGGCCCAGTCGTCCGGCACGCTCGACCACGGTGTCCATGGCGCTGGGCTCGCCGCCGAGCAGGTCGCTGAGCAAGTCTCCGTGCAATCGCCACCGTACTTCGTCGGCGGTTCGACTCCGCAGAAGTTCGAGCGAGGTCACCAGCGCTGCGTGCTCGACGGCACGGTCCTCGATGGATGTCAGCGGGGACTGTCCCCGCGATATCCAGATGCGTGCCACCTCGGACTCGGCGAGTAGAACACTGTGGCAACGGAATTCGCCGGCGACGCTCGCTTCGTCCGATGTCGTCTCGGCTCGTGCGCGGTCGTCCGGAAACGGCTCGGTTCGGCTCGACCGGCCGAGCACGGTCCCGTGGTTGTCCTCTATCAGGATCGCGCGGGAGATCAGGATGGACAACGCCGTCGTGATGCCGGGGACCCCACCGCCGCGCAGGGCAATCTCGGTGAGCCTGCGGTGGATGTCCTCGGACTTCTGTAGCAGGTCGCGCTGCTGATGGAGCTCCTCGTTGAGGAGTACCAACTCGTCCATGCGCTTCGTTTCGTCGGACCGCAAACGTGCCGTGGTGAGAGCGATTGCGGCGTGATCTGCGAGCACCGTCAGTAGGGCGATCTCCTCGTCGGCGAAGTGGTGAACGGATCTTCGGTAGCAATTGAGGGTGCCGATGGCAACACCTTTCGATTCCATCAACGGCACCGAGATCATCGACCGGTAGCCCTGCTCTCTCGCGACGCCGCCCCACGGCGCGAATTGTGGTGTGGCCTCGATGTCCGCGATCGCCACCGGGGCTCCGGTGCGGAACGCGGCGCTCGACGGGGCCTCGACGGATTCGGCCTGGTCGAGGCGTACCGGCCGATCGGCGTTGACCTGGGCGATGTAGTGAGCGGACAGGCCACTCGAACCCTCGATGACCAGGGCCCGTCGAGTCGGGTCCGGAATGAGAACTCCACAGAACTCGTAGCCCATGAGAAGCGCCGCGGTATGTGCGATCAGGTCCAGAACTTCCGGCAGTGGGCGACCCGTGGCGACGGTCTTGGTGATCTTCCGAACGCTCGACAACCACCTGTGGACCTCGGGGAGCTCTCGAGCCGGGTGGGAGTCATGGTCCGGAACCGGGGCCACTTTGGGTTTCGAGGTCATGCCGGTTCCGCTTCTGTATGGGTGAGCGCACACTTCGCGCGCACTTTTATGTTCACACACACATCGTGCGGCTGTGATCTGAATCGCACAATAAGTGAAGACGAAGCAGCCCGGACGAAACGAGAAACGAATGATCGCACACTCGATGTACATCGAAGGCAAAGAAGTCCAAGCCGACAGTGGATGAGAACTGACAATCGTCAACCCGGCCACGGGGGCCCCGATCGCAACGGTCCCCGACGGTGTCGGCGTGGATGTGGATACAGCGGTTGCGGCTGCTCGGGCGGCATTCGAGTCCGGCCCGTGGCCACGGATGAGTCGAACCGCACGGGCCAAGGCCCTGCTGCGAGCAGCCGACGCACTCGAGGCAGCCAGCGACACGCTGTACACACTCGAAACGCAGAACAACGGACGGCCGATCACCGAAACGCGCGCTCAGTTGTCCCGAGTGCCCGAGTGGTTCCGCTACAACGCGGCATTGCTTGCCGCGCAACGTGATGCGGTGCTGCCCAGTGACGGCCCGTACCTGACCTACCAGAGGCGTGCACCTCTCGGGGTGTGCGGCATCATCACCCCGTTCAACCACCCGGCGATGATCCTTGCCCGCAGCCTCTCGGCGGCCCTGGCGACGGGAAACACCGTGGTGGTCAAACCATCCGAACTCACCCCACTGACGACTCTCGCGATCGCGCGTATCGTCACCGAGTCCGGTGTTCCGGAAGGCGTCGTCAACGTGGTCACCGGTGGCCGAGACGCGGGTATCCGACTGACCGAGCACGAGGACATCGCCAAGATCACCCTCACCGGCGGAACCGAGGCCGGTCGATCGGCCGCGGGTGCCACGTCGAAGCGATTCGCGCGCATCACCGCTGAACTCGGCGGAAAGACACCCGTCATCGTCTTCGACGACTACGACCCCACCGCCGCTGCCGAGGGCGCAGCATTCGTGGCCTCGGGGCAGTCCTGCGTCGCGGGTGCGCGCTTTCTCGTGCAGCGAGGCTGCTACGACGAGTTCGTTGCCGCCCTCGTTGCGCGAGCCGACAGGATTCGTCTCGGTGACCCAGCGGACACATCGACCCAAATGGGTCCGATGATCAGCGACAGGCAACGCCGAAAGGTGCTCGAGTACATCGACATCGGTCGCGAAGAAGGTGCACGCGTCGCCGCGGGCGGAAACGTCCCGGTTCTGCCCGGAGCACTCGACAGTGGCTTCTTCGTACGCCCGACAGTCCTCGCGGACGCGACCAACTCGATGCGCGTCTCGCAGGAGGAAATCTTCGGCCCCGTCGCCGTCGTGGTCCCCTTCGACAGCGAGGACGAGGCGATCGAGATGGCGAACGACAATCGATTCGGCCTCGGCGCAGGCGTCTGGACCCGCGACATCGGCCGCGCACACCGAGTGGCGGAGGCCATCGAATCCGGCATGGTCTGGGTCAACGATCATCACCGGCTCGAGCCGTCGCTCCCGTGGGGCGGGGTCAAGGAATCCGGTGCCGGCAAAGACGCGGGCACAGAATCTTTCGACGATTTCACCTGGATCAAGACCGTCGTCGTGCGCATCGCCGAGGACGACGTCGACTGGTACGGCTCCGACGAGCCCGGCCGCCTGAACTGACATCACCCACCCCCACTACGCAAGGACTCACCGTGACCACGAGCAGAACGAGCGCCCCCGAACAGGGCTGGCGACAAGAGATCACCCGAGTGCAGTGGCTGGTGCTGTTCGGCACCACCATGGGCTGGGCACTCGACGGCTTCGCAGGCAGCCTCTACGCACTGGTGTTGGGTCCGGCGATGACCGACCTGTTACCCAACTCGGGGATCGAAGTCGACGCCGCACACATCGGCCTCTACGGCGGAATGACCGTAGCCCTCTTCCTCGCCGGATGGGCCACCGGCGGAATCCTCTTCGGGGTGCTTGCCGACTACTTCGGACGAGTACGCGTGCTCTCCATCGGCATCCTCACCTACGCGCTGTTCACCGCACTCGCAGCGTTCGCCGACACTTGGTGGCAGCTGGGTGTGCTCCGGTTCATCGCCGGACTCGGATCAGGCGTGGAAGCGCCGGTGGGTGCCGCCTTGGTTGCCGAGGTCTGGCGAAACAAGTACCGCGCCCGTGCCTGTGGCGTCATGATGTCCGGCTACGCGGGCGGTTTCTTCATCGCCGCCCTCGCCTACAGCATGCTCAGCAGTCAAGGCTGGCGCTTCATGCTCGTACTGGCCGTCGTCCCCGCCTTCCTGGTCTGGTTCCTGCGCAGGTACGTTCCGGAGCCCGAGGAGATCAAGAACGTCATCGCCACGCGAAAGCAGCGCAAGGACAAGGGAATCAAACGACCGGAGGACCAGTTCGTCCTGCGCCGCCTGCTCGCACCGCCCAACCTTCGCGCCACACTCATCTGCACGGCCCTGGCCACCGGATCGCTACTCGCCTTCTGGAGCGTCTCGACCTGGTACCCGCAGATCATCCGCAACATGGCGGGTGCCGAATCGCTGTCGACGGAAATCGCCAATCACCGAGTAGCGATCTCGTCGATGCTGTTCAACGCAGGTGGAATCATCGGATACGCCACGTGGGGATTCCTCGCCGATGCGATCGGCAGGCGAAAGGCGTTCCTCGTCAGTTTCGTGGTCTCGGGCCTGAGCGTCGCGTATCTGTTCCCCTTCGAGCACTCCTACAACACCTACTTGATCGTGATCCCCATCGTGGGATTCGGACTCTTCGGGGCCCTGTCCGGAAACTTCGTCTACGGACCCGAGATGTTCTCGCCCAGCATGCGGGCCAGCGGAATTGCATTGGCCAACAGCATCGGTCGCTACATCACCGCCGCGGGACCGCTGGTGGCCGGCGTCATCGCGACATCCTGGTTCGGCGGCAACCTCGGAATAGCCACCGCAGTCCTCGCCTCCACCGGAGTGATCGCGCTCGTGGGATTGGCCTTCGCTCCGGAGACTCGGAACGCAGCCCTCCCCACCGACCCTGTACATCCACCGTCCGCCGACACAGCGCCGGCACCATCTGCAGCGAAAGGAACGCCGGCATGAGCGTCTACGAAGGATCGAGAGCGGTTGTCATCGGAGGATCGATCGGAGGGTTGACCTCGGCGCTCCTGCTGCGGGACCTGGGATTCGAGGTGGACGTCTACGAGCGGACGCCGTCGGACCTGGACGGGCGCGGCGGTGGCATCGTATTGCAGCCCGACACCCTCCGGTGGTTCCGTGAGCGCAGTTCCCAACGGCCCGAGGATGTCAGCACCACCACGGAGTGGGTCCAATACATCGAGGACGGAAACCGAGTGATCGACCGGGATGCCCGTTCGTGGTCGCACACGTCTTGGGGAACGTTCTATCGCGCGTTGCTGGCCGACTTCGGACGCGAGCACTATCACCTCGGCGAATTCGCTTGTGGCTTCGACCAAGACGCGGATTCGGTCACCGTCCGCTTCGTGAGCGGCCGCGTCGAGACGGCAGACCTGCTCGTCATCGCAGACGGTGTGACCTCGGCCAATCGCGCCAGGATCGATCCCGACGTGGAGTTGACGTACTCCGGATACATCGGCTGGCGCGGCACCGTCGACGAAGCGCTGCTGACCACGGAAACGTCTGAGCTGCTGCACAACTCGATCACGTACAACATCGTGCCGAACTCCCAGATCACCATGTATCCGATCCCGAGCGAACGGGGCACGGCCATCGGAGACCGCCTGATGAACTACGTCTGGTACCGCAACGTGGCGGAGGGCCCTGACCTGAACGAAATGCTCACGGACAAGCGGGGATTCCAGGGCAAGGTGTCGGTTCACCCGCACCAGGTCCAGGACCGGTACATCGACGAGATGCGCGACGCAGCAACACGTATGCTCGCACCGGCCGCAGCGGAGGTCGTCACCTCGACCGACGCCCCGTTCATTCAGGTGGTGTGGGATTCGCGGGCCACGAAGATGGCCAGCGGACGCGTGGCGCTCATCGGTGATGCCGCGTGTGGAGCCCGTCCCCACGCCGCCGCCGGAACGGCGAAAGCAGCAGCCGACGCGTGGGCATTGAGCGATGCGCTCACCGCGTCCGCGGGCAACATCGCCGAGGCTCTGGAGAAGTGGGAGCCCGGCCAGCTCGAACTGAGCAGCAACCTCCTCACCCGGGTCAAGGCAATGGGCGAACGATCGCAGTTCACCAACACCTGGACACCGGGAGACAAAGACCTTCGATTCGGGCTGTACGGACCCGGGCGCTAGAGAAACACGAAAGGCGAACAGCGATGAACACGAACAGCTTTCTGAGTGATCTGCCTCTGGCAGGAACCCTCGTAGCCGAGAATTTCGAGGGATGGTCCGACGAGCTCCGCGCCGAGTTCGAGGCGCACTCCCACGACGGGCAGGTGGGATCGACGCTCCTGAGCGAGAACGATCGCGTCCGAGTGTGGGAGATTCGGCTCGCACCGGGGCAGAGGTGGCATGCCCATCGCCACGTGCTGGACTACTTCTGGACGGCAGTGAACGCAGGCACATCCCGTCAGCACACCTTCGACGGAACTACCCGTGACGTCTCCTACACGGCCGGCGAGACACGACATTTCCATTTCGGCACAGGTGAATACCTGTTGCACGACATCGAGAACGTCGGGCCTTCCGAACTGATCTTCACCACCGTCGAGCATCTCGATTCGGTCAACGCACCGCTTCCGTTGGCGGCGTCGTGAGCACCGACCTGGTCGACGTTCACGCGCACTGGCTCCCCGGCGAGTTGTTCGGACTGCCGCCGAATTCGCCGTTCGGAGCGATGCAGGATCGCGACGGCGAACTGTTCCTCGGAGACGTGCCGTTGTCCATCCGTACGGAGGCCATGAGCGACGTCGATGCCATCGTCGCCGACATGGATGCATCGGGAATCGGTGTCCGCGCGTTGTCGGCACCGCCCTTCGCTTTTGCCGTCGATGCCGACGTCCCGGCGGGGGAGTACACCGATGCGTTCAACGACGCGCTCGCCGAAGTGGTCGCCGACTCGTCCGGTCGTTTGGTCGGCCTGGGCTCGGTGCGACTGGACGATGCCGATGCCGCCGACCGACAGATCCACGAGATCGCATCGCAGGGCGCGCTGGTGGGTATAGCCATCCCGCCGGTCCTGCGCGGAGGTTCGCTCGACGTCGGTGTGTTGCGATCGGTGTTGCGATCTGCATCGGCCAATCGGCTTGCGGTACTGGTTCATCCGATGCAGCTACCCCGCCCGGAATGGTCGAAGTACTACCTGGCCAATCTCGTCGGCAATCCGGTGGAGACGGCGACCGCGGTTGCGTCGAGCATTCTCGGGGGAGTGCTGGAGGAACTTCCGGATCTGCGCATCTGTTTCGTTCACGGCGGCGGCTGCGCGCCCGACCTGTTGGGGCGGTGGGCACACGCCTGGGACGCGCGCCGAGACGTACGGGTAGGCAGCAGTACCGGGCCGCGAGAGTTGTTCCGCTCGGCCTACTTCGACACGGTCACACACGATCGTGCCGCTTTGGATCTCCTGCGGGCGCACGCGGGGAAGAACAGGATCGTCTGCGGCACGGACTATCCGTTCGACATGGCCGAGGCCGACGTCGCCGGATTCGTCGACGCCGCGGGACTCGACCGGTCGGCGCTGGCTGCCGGAAGTCGTGAGTTTCTCGGTCTGAACATCCGGTCGGAGGTGTCGGCGTGAGTTCCCTCTTCGAGCCGATCACGCTCCGCAAGCTCACGGTGCTGAATCGGATATGGATGTCGCCGATGATGCAGTTCGCCTCCGATGCAACGGGTGTGGCGACAGACTGGCATTTTCAGCACTTCGCAGCGCGCGCCCTCGGCGGTGTCGGTCTGGCGATGGTCGAGGCAACCTCGGTCGCGCCCGACGGCCGGAGCAGCGAGTTCGATCTCGGTCTGTGGAACGAGGAGCAGGCCGAATCGCACGGGCGAATCATCGAATTCCTGCATGGGCAGGGCACGGCCGCCGGAATTCAACTGGTGCACGGTGGGCGCAAGGCATCGAGCGGACGCCCATGGTCGACGGGCGGGGATCGAACGTGGCAGACGGTGGCACCGTCTGCTGTGGCGTTCGGTGATTCCGCGGAACCCGTTGCGCTGTCGGTGCGAGACATCGCCGAGATCGTCGACGCGTTCGGAACGGGTGCGCGGCTGGCCCGTGATGCAGGCTTCGACGTACTGGAAATCCATGGTGCTCATGGTTACTTGATCCATCAGTTCCTCTCGCCGGCCGCGAACCATCGCTCCGACGAGTACGGCGGTTCTCTCGAGGGCCGGATGCGTTTCGCGGTCGAGGTGGTCGATGCAGTCCGCGCCGAATGGCCCGAGGACCGGCCGTTGTTCTTCCGTGTCTCGGCAACCGATTGGCTTGCCGGAGACACCGACGACCCTCGCCCTGGATGGACGCTCGAGGACACGGTCGAACTGGCGACGGTGCTCGCCGACCACGGAGTGGACCTGTTCGACGTCTCGACCGGTGGAATCGTGCCCGACGCCCGTATTCCGGTCGAACCCGGATACCAGGTGCGTTTCGCAGCCGAGGTGCGGCGACGGACCGGTATGCCCACCGCGGCAGTCGGTTTGATCACCGAGCCGAAGCAAGCAGAACGGATCGTCGCGTCCGGCGACGCCGATGCGGTGTTCCTCGCCCGAGAGTTGCTGCGGGATCCGAACTGGGGGCACAGGGCAGCGACACTGCTCGGCGAGCCCCTTCGGTTTCCGCCCAACTATTCTCGTGCGTTCGGACGAAGCACGAACACTGCGCGTTCGAGCTGACCGAACCGCCGGTGCACCTCGCGAATTCGGCAGCCCACGAACGACGGGCTGCCGAATTCGCGCGAGCAGCTCACGCCGGTGCCAGCACCACCACAGAATTGTGACCGCCCATTCCCAGTGACGATTTCATCGTCAATCCCGGTTCTGTAGCGGTGAAACCGTCGAGCAGCAGTGGATGCGCTGTCGAGACCCGAGGGGCGGCGGGAACGAATCCACGCTCGAATCCCATGACTGCAGAAACGGTTTCGATCGCCGACGCCGCGCCCTGGCAGTGTCCCGTCAACGGTTTGACCGAATACACCTGCGCGTGGGAGTCGAGCACCGTCTCGAGCATGGCCGTTTCCGCCGCATCGCATTGGGCGGTGCCGGGTCCGTGGGCGTTGAGATACCGGACGTGCCGGGGGGTGACGGCTGCGTCGGCCAACGCTTCCTCGAAGCAGGATCGCACCTGAGTCAGCGCGGGGTCGATGGAGGTGGCGTGATAGGCGTCGTGCGTCATCGATCCACCCAGGACCCGCGCGTACGAGGCCTCGCTTCGTGTCGAGAGCACGAATGCCGTTGCAGCCTCGCCCATTCCGAATCCGCGGCTGCCTTCTTGGAACGGCCGGCAGCCGTCCTGCGGTTCCACATCGACGACGCCGACGCCGAGTTTCACGAAATGGTCGATGTTCTCCGGAGTCAGAGACAGATCGGTGGCGACGAACACCACGTCGTCCACGAAGCCGGTATCGAGCCACATCTTGGCGGTGAGCAGGCCGGCGTTGCCCGACGCGCACATCGCCGAGACGTTCATTGCCGGGCCGTGAAAGCCGTACTCCTGCATCAGCAGTGACACCGGCGTCGACGGCATCAGCGTCAGGTAGTCACGAACGCGGCGTTTGCCGTCGTCCCTGAGGTAGAAGTTGCGCCACTCGTCCACTTCACCCAGGACCACGGCATGGATCAGGCCGACCCGTCGACCCGGCTGCCAGCCCCTGGCCACCGCGTCTTCGATGGCTTCCCGTGCTGCACCGCGAAGAGCCCGTCCGAATCGGCTCGAACCGTCGCTTTCGTCCCCGCCGTCCGGGACCTTTGCCAGCCAGACCGGGTTTCCGCCGAGTCCGGTGTAGTCGTGGTGCAGTGTTGCGGCCGCTTTGCCCGTGGACAGGCCGTCCCACAGGGCGGACGTGCCCCAGCCGTAGCCGGAGATCGCGCCGATTCCGCTGATGTCGATGCCGTGAGAGCTCATCGTGAAAATCCGTTTCTCGTCGAGGTAAGCGAGCCGGATCAGGCCCACTACTCGATTTAGCCCCTCAAACCGTCACCGGGTCCAGTCGGGAACGGGACATATGGTCCGAATCGGGCGGGAGTCGCCAACGGCACGTTGGGAAGTGGTTCAATCGAGTGTCGACCGTCCGCCTACGAACGCGAGGACCGAGCATGGCCCCAGGGGAGCGCGATGGCGTCGTCGACCCCGAATCGCGTTCTGCGTCGCCCGGACTTGCCGATCGCTACCGAGTTCTCGTCGAACATTCACCGGACGCGATCGGCGTTCACCAGCACGGCACTCTCGTGTACATCAATCCCGCCGGTCTGCGATATCTGCGCGCCGATACAGTCGAGGACGTCGTCGGGCATTCGATCACGGAATTCATCGCCGCCGAGTCCGTGGGGCCGATGCTCGGGCGAATCGCCGCCCTCGACGCACACGGCACCGCGAGCGCGGCGTCGGAGGCCACGGTACTGGCCCTCGACGGGACGACGCTCGCGATGGAAGCAGTATCGGTGCGCACGGTGTGGAACGGCGAGCCGGCATTCCAAGTCATCCTTCGAGACCTCACGGAGCACCAGGCCGCGCAGAAGGCGCTGAAGAAGCAAGCCGCTCTGGTCGAGCACGTCAGTGACGCCATCATCGGCGTAACCGGGGACGGCCTGGTGTCGAGTTGGAATCCCGCTGCCGAGTCCGTGTACGGCTTGCCGGCCACGGATGTCCTCGGACGCAACGTCTCTCACGCGGTAGGAGTGCCCTGCGATCCTTCCGCGATTCTCGCAGTCGGTGGCCGGATCCATGATTCCCATCGGCGGGCGGACGGGACGGCGCTGTCGGTGATGGTGTCCGTGGCCCAGATGCCCGATGGTTTCGTATTGGTCTGCGCCGACCAGAGTGCAGTACGCAGAGTCGAGGAACACTTCACCGCCGTCGTGGAGTCTCTTCAGGCGGGAGTAGTGGTTCTCGATCACACCGGCCGTATCGGATCGGCGAACCTCGCAGCGAAGACGATTCTCGACATTCAGGTCGGACTCGAGACATCGGGAAAGGCGTCGGTACTTCCGTTCCGGGTGTACGGCACCGACGAGGGGCCGATTCACCCGCGCGAACATCCCGTCGCCGTGACCAGGAAAACCGGAAAGCCGTGCCAGGCAGTGATCGGAATCGAACGTCGTCGGGACGCCCGCAAGTTCTGGCTGTCGTTGACGGCGACGATGCTGTCCGGCGGCGACCCGGCCCCCTCGATCGTCGCGACGTTCGTCGACATAACCGATGCCTACCGAACGAGCATGAAGCTCGAACACGCGGCGACGCACGACGACCTGACCGGTCTGCCGAACAGGCCGTTGATCCTGGCGCGTCTCGACGAAGAGCTGGCGACGCCCTCTCGAGAAGACTCCTTGGCAGTGCTGTTCATCGATCTCGACAACTTCAAGACCATCAACGATCTGCACGGTCATACCGTCGGTGACGCAGTTCTGGGCGTGGTCGCGGCGCGTCTGACGCGAGCACTGCCGGCCGATGCATTCGTGGGCCGTATCGGTGGTGACGAATTCGTCGCAGTGGTCTCTCGGTGCGTGGGTACCGAGGCCGACGATGTGCGTGCCGAACTCGCCACGCCCATCGAGACCGCAGGCCGGGTGTTGACGGTGACGGCGAGTATCGGTGGCGTCGTCGTCGATCGAGACGACACCCGAAGTGCGCTGGACATACTCGACGACGCCGATCACGAGATGTACCAGGCCAAGCCCGTTGCGCAGTTCATCTCGCACTCGTAACAACATCGGTAACAATTCGTGGTGTGTGTTACCAAAGGTACGCAAGGTGCGTGTGGTTCGGCCATACTTCGTCGGTGATACCGACCGTACGCAAGTGCCTGTTCACAGTATCGATGGTGATTCTCGCGGTTGCCGGACTGTTGTTCTCCTCCGCGGGAACCGGTGCCGCAGCACCCTCCGCGTGGCGTTACACGATGGTGGCGTTCAGCAACGACAGTGATCGAGACATGGATGTCTACGAGTCCGGCGGCGGCACCGATTTCGCAGCGCTGCAGACATCGGCGTATCGACCTCCGTCGGGAGTGGTACGCGATGCAAGCATCTTCCGGCACACCGACGGCATGTACTACGTGACGTACACGACGGGCGGCGGGGCGAACATCGGATTCGCGCGCAGCAGTGATCGCGTGAACTGGACGTTCCTGCAGAACTTTCCGGTCCCGTTCTGCTGCGCGCTCTTGCCCGGCACGGGGGCAGGTACCGGCTCGGCGGGTTCCTCGGCACTGCCGTCGTTGTCGCCGTTCACCACGAAAGCATGGGCACCCGAGTGGTTCGTGGAGGGTGACCGCGTCAGCGTCATCTTGTCGTTGTCGACCGGTGGCGGATTCGTGCCGTATCTGATGACGGCAATGGACCCGGGTCTGAGAATGTGGAGCTTCCCGACGCCCTTCGTCGGAATCGACGCCGATCATATCGACACCACGGTGGTCAAGGACGGTTCGACCTACCACGCATTCACCAAGAACGAGACCCGCAAGGTCATCGAGCACTGGACCGCGCCGTCGTTGATCGGGCCGTACACGCCCGCGCCGTTCCGAGACTTCGGTCCGCTGAAGGAAGGGCCTGCCGTCGTCGAATTACCCGACGGCACATGGCGTTTGTACTACGACGATTACACGAACCGAAAGTACTTCTACTCCGACAGCCCCGACTTGAACACGTGGTCCGAGCCAGAGGAGCTACCCGGCGTGTCCGGAACCGTTCGCCACATCGGTGTGATGAGAGAGCCGGCCTGACAGTGGGTTTCGGGTCAGTCGGTGGCCCCTCGGAGTGCCCGTAACCCGGCCGCGATGAACTCCCCGGTGGCCTCGGCGGCCTTGCCTGCACCGGCCCCGGTGTCGGAGCCCGACAGAGCGCGGTAGGTGATTCCCTCTCCGATCACTCCGAGCTTGAAGTTGGCGAGGGCGAGGTAGAAGCCCCAATCGTGAAGTTCTCGACCGGATTCCACTGCATACCGTTGTGCGAGGTCCGCGGCCGAGGGGTATCGATCGCTCGTCCACGCTGCGTCTGCACCGAGGACAGCATCGAAGACGGGTTGGCGGTAGATGCACATCAGAGCGACATCGGTCAGGGGATCACCGAGTGTGGACATCTCCCAGTCCACCACCGCAGCAACGGAACCGACGTCGTCGGCGTCGAGAATGGTGTTGTCGACGCGGTAATCACCGTGCACGATGGACGACGCAGTTTTTTTCGGTACCGCTGCTTCGAGCGCGCGATGCAATCGGTCGACATCGGGCAGGTCGCGAGTCTTGACCCGTTGCCACTGCCGGGCCCAGGTGGCCACTTGACGCGAGACGAAACCGTCGGGGCGGCCGAAAGTATCCAAACCGACAGCACCGGGATCCACCGCGTGCAGGCGTGCGAGAACTCGAACCAACTCTGCGGCGTTGGCAGTAACCTGTGCGTCGGTCAGAGCGTCGAGATCTTCCCGTGTGCGGACGACTCGACCCGGCACGAATTCGACGACGGTCATCGGCGCACCCACCACAGAACCGTCCCGATCGAATGCGACGGTCCGCGCAACCGGGACGTCTGTGGTGGCAAGCGCCTCGGTGACGGCCCACTCTCGCGCCATGTCGTGCGCAGAGGGTGTGAGCCCACTGGTGGGGGGACGGCGAACGACCCAGGTGGAGCTGTCGTCGTAGGCCTTGTAGGTGAGGTTGGATCGACCCCCGCTGATCATCTCGACCGACAGCGTGCCGTCGACATCGATTCCGCTGTGTCGCAGGAATCGTTCCAACGCAACACGATTCATTCCCGGTAAGTCGCTCACGACTGTGCCTCCCGCGCTGCACGTTTGGCCGCCCCGATCGTTCGTTTGGCGATGGCCCACCGGTGCACCTCGGACGGGCCGTCGTAAACGCGGAACGGGCGGACTTCGCGCGAGAGTCTGGCCAATGGCAGATCGTCGGAAACCCCGAGTCCCCCACACATCTGGATGCTGCGGTCGACGATTCGGAAGATCGCCTCGGCCGCGAAGGTCTTGGCGATGGACGTCTCGTTGCTCGCGTGCCCGCCTCGATCCAGCTCGAAGCACGCCACTGTCAGCAGTGCCCTGGTGGCCGCGATGTCGATTTCGTTGTCTGCCACCATCTTCTGCACCATGCCGAGATCCCCGAGCTTTCCGCCGAACCCCTCGCGCCGGGCCACCTGCGCGACCGCAATGTCGTGGGCCCGTAGGGAAGCTCCGAGCCAGCGCATCACGTGCGTCATGCGGGCAGGCCCCAAACGTACCTGGGCATATGCGAATCCCTCGTCGACGGCCCCGAGCACGTTCTCGTCGGGCACGAACGCGTTCTCGAAGAACACCTCGCAGTGCCCGCCGATCATCGCTTTGTCGAGGGTGCCGATGTGTCGGCCCACCGTGATACCCGCGGTGTCGGCGGGTGCCAGGAACATCGTGGCCCCGCCGCGATCACCGGGCGCGCCGGAGGTACGGGCCATGATGATGAAGAACCCGGCACCGTCTGCACCGGTGATGAACCACTTGTGTCCGTTGATCTTCCACCCGCCGTCGACCCGTTCGGCTGCGGTGGTGAGTGCCGCCGGATCGGAACCGGCACCTGGCGCGGGTTCGGTCATCGCGAAAGCCGAGCGCACGTCTCCGCGTGCGAGAGGAGCGAGAAACTGCTCCTTCTGCGCTGCCGAAGCGATATGGGCGAGCATGTGGACGTTGCCCTCGTCCGGGGCACCGAGGTTGAGGGCGATCGGACCGAACAGCGAGTAACCGGCTGCCTCGAAGACCGGCGCACGGTCGCTCATCGAGAGTCCATGTCCGCCGTACTCGACAGGCGCGTGCGGCGCGAACACGCCTGCATCCTTCGCGGCCGCTTGCATCTCGATACGCAGTGCATCGCCCCCGGCGTCGGCGATGTTGCCCGCAAAGCGGTCTTCGATGGGAAGCACATGCTCACGGGTGAACGTGCGAGTCCGATCGATCAGCTTCTCGACGTCGGGGTCGTACGTCAGGTCGATTGCCACGAGGTGCTCCCTGTCCGGTACCGACCGAACACTCGCTCGGTCCCTGGAAGGTTGACACAATCCCTCGGCCGGGTCAAGGATCCCGCGGGTCCGCTACTCGCGTCGGCCGACCGTGCGACGGGCGATGTCGAGATAGATCGCCACCAGCTCGCTCGGAGACAACGGCCCGTCGGGTCGGTACCAGGTTGCGACGCCGACACACATCGTCGTGACGGCTCGACTGGCGTCCTTCGGGTGCGGGGTGTCGAACAGGCCCGCGTCGACGCCGTCGGCGACGATCGCGTCGAGCAGCCGTTGTTGGTCGTCACGCTTGCCGATGTAGGCGTCGCGATTGGTGGGCTCGAGGCTGCGGATTTCCGTCGAGCAGACGAAGGCGGCGTCGCGTCGGTGAATGTGGAAGAGCAACAGGGATTCGACGACGGCGTCGAAACGGTCACTCGGCGACGAACCGGCACCGGCCTCTGCCGATCGAGTGCGTTCCGACAACTCGTCCATCGACGCGTCCATGATGCCGACCAGCAGGGCCTGCTTGGACGGGAAATGGTGGTAGAGGCCGGGAACCGACAGACCGGCCCCAGCGGCGATCTGCCGCACCGAGGTTCCGTGGTAGCCCTGCTCGACGAACGTGTTCAAGGCCGACGACAAGGCAGGAGGGAGGTTCGAGCCCTCGTACGTTCGCCAGGTGCGGGTCGCGGTCATGCGCTTACCGTAATGGTCACGAACCCAGCGCTCGGTGTTTGCTCCTGACGTGACGTGAGGTTCTACCGTTGCGTTCATGAACAGCACCGATTCGATCACCTGGGGAATTGGGGACGTTGCCCGCCGAACAGGTGTCACGGAGCGCACCTTGCGCTACTACGAGGAACTGGGTTTGCTTGCTCCGGCCCGAGACGCAGGTGGCAGGCGTCGATACGACGGGGGCGATCTCGACCGTCTCTACCGAGTCAGGCTGCTCCGCGAATTGGGCACGCCTGTGGCGGAAGTCGATCCGGAGGCGGTCGATCTGCGGCACCTGACGCGGAGGCATCTCGCCGAGTTGGACGAACGGATGGCCGAGCTCGCCCGCGTGCGAGAACGGGTTCGGGCCGTCGAAGACCGGCTGTTGCAGGGTGCTCGCCCAGGCGACGACGCCCTGTTGGACCTGCTCTCGGGCCTGTCGACCGACGAACCCTCGGTGACTCGTCGCACCACGTTGCTCGTTTACCGCGACATCGCCGCAGCTCACTCCTACCTCGTCGACGTTCTGGGATTGGCCCCGGGACCGATCGAGTACGACGGCGACAAGGCAGTGCACGGGGAGGTGTACGCCGGGGACGGAGTCGTGTGGTTGCACCGCGAGGCCCCGGAACATCGGATGGTGTCTCCGCTGACCAACGGCTCGGTCACCGCGTCACTGGCGATATCGGTCGACGACGTCGACGCCCACCACGCGCGAGTGGTCGCAACCGGAGCGGCCGTCGACTACGAACCCACCGACATGCCTTACGGCGTTCGTGAATACAGCGTCCGCGACCCGGAGGGTCATCTGTGGTCGTTCCAGACGGCACTGGCCGACACGGTGGAATCGTGAACGAACGTCAGGTCTGGTCCAGCCGGTGTCGCCTCGACGATTTCTCGATTCAGCTCGAGGCCAGTGCTGCGGTCACTTCCGCCGCGATAGCGGCCTCGCCCTGGGCATTGGGATGCAGTGGGACGAACTGCTGCGAGAACAGAAGTGGTTCCACCCACCGAACCCCGACGGGTTGGCACGCATCGTGCCCCTCCGACACCACGGACATGTCGACGAATGTCGTACCGGTATCGGCCGCCGCCTGGCGGATCGCCTCGTTCAGGGTGCCCTGAAGGTTGCGCAGGTACGGAACATCCCCGAGCGCAACGGGAACCATGGGCTCGCACGTGCGCTCGGCCGGAATGAGCCACGGATAGCCGACGATGATCACCTCTGCCTTCGGCGCGCGAGAATGAATGTCTCGCAACGCTTGTCGAATCGACGGCAGGGTGGTGTCGACGATCTTGTCGTCGAAGCTGCTTCCGTTCTGTTGCTCGCACGGGTTGAACACGCCGGCGTGGGTTGCCAGTGCGCTGACACATGCGGCGATCGCACCGGAGAAGACGCTGTTGTCGTTTCCACCGATCATCAACGTCACCACGTCGGTGGATGGCGACAGAGCATCGAATTGAGCTCGGGTACCGCTGAATTGCGGAATATAGAAGTCCCTGGTGGCCGCGCCGCCGCAGCTCGCGTCGGTCAGGCCGTAACCCTGCCGGCGTGCCACGATGTGCGCGAAGTTCTGCTCGGATTGCAGGCATCGAATCGGCGTGCCCGGTGCCAGCGGAAGCACACCGTTTCCTGCGCTGAAGCTGTCGCCCAGGTTGACCTGCTCGATCGGCGACGCGGCAGCAGTGGGAGCTGTCGCCAGCGCGAACACGACGGCCGCGACAACTCCGAGCCCGAACGTCCCTGTCCTACTTCGCACTACAGCCCCATTCGCCGCTGGATACTGACCGAGATGGTACCGCCGCGCGACCCGGATCGAATGACACGCCGACAGCACCGCGACGTGCTCTAGGTTGAAGTCCATGAGAACTGCAGACGCCACTCGTCGACGCCTACTGCTCCTTCTGACCGTCATCGGTTTCGTCGTCCCCAACACCTTCGTCGTGACGTACTTCAAGCAGCACGGCGTCAGCCGCGAGACTGCAACCGCCTTCTTCGCCGAGTGGGTCGCCTCGACGCCCAACCGTGCACTGACGGCGGACCTCGGCATCACCAGCGTCGCGTTCGGTCTCTGGTCCCTGTGGGATTCGAGGGACAACGGCGTCAAACATTGGTGGCTGGTGCCCGTGGGTACCGGTTCGGTGGGAATCTGCTTCGCGGCACCGCTGTACCTTCTGCTGCGTGAATACTCGCGGTAGCGGCTCCACCGCTGTGTTCGACCCGATGATCTAGCTTTGACGGCATGCGTCGGCTCGGCGCGGTGGATCTCTCGCAGAAGGACGCACCTCCATGACCGATGACACGCTGGCCGACTTCGAACGAACCGAGTTCACCGCGGACGGGCGCACCGCACCCGTCTACCGCATCGGAACCGGACCGGCTGTGATCGTGATGTCCGAGATGCCTGGAATCACGCCGCGGACGGCGGAGTTCGCGAGAACGGTCGCCGGAATCGGATGCACGGCTGTTGTGCCTCACCTGTTCGGCGTCGACGGCAAGGATCCGCTGGCCGCGCCGCTGGGTGCGCTCGGCACCGTCGCCTCCATAAGTCGAGCCATGGTGCCGGCATGTATCAGCCGAGAATTCACCATCCTCGCCACCGGCAAATCGTCGCGCGTCGTGGTGTGGTTGCGTGCTCTCGCCGCGCAGGAGCACGAGCGCTGCGGTGGGCCGGGCGTCGGAGCCATCGGGATGTGCTTCACCGGCGGATTCGCTCTGGCCATGGCGGCCGACGATCGACTGATCGCACCGGTCCTCTCGCAGCCGTCGCTTCCGTTCGCCGTATCGAAATCTCGCAGTCGCTCGATCGACATCACCCCGGATGACCTGGACAAGGTGAAAAGTCGTTGTGCTGCAGGAGAAATCACTGTCCTGGGAATGCGCTTCGAGGGTGACACGATGTGCCCGCCCGCGCGCTTTCGGTGGCTGCGCGAGCAGCTCGGCGACGCATTCGTGTCCGTGGAATTGCCCGACTCGTCGTTCAACCCCGAGGCGTTCGGACCCCCGCACTCCGTGGTCACGGAAGGGCTGATCGACAAGCCGGGCGAGCCGACACGACAGGCACTGGATCAGGTGCTCGATCTGTTCCGTCGTCGGTTGCTCACCACCGGATAAAGTTCTCCCACCCGCGCTGGCTCCGCCGGACATTGTGGGCCTCGAAACCGACGTGGCTGTCCACTATTACGGTCCGCACACGGAAAACGGTATTCGAAGCCGAATTGTGGACACTGAGCGCACTTACGGTCGAAGCCAACCCCCAGCGCCGGCCCGAGGAGACCTCGAGGTTTGCCGCCGACCCGTTCGGGTATCAGAAAGTTTCGGCGGCGGGCCAGAAAAGCCCACCCTATTTCGAAACGAAGGGGTGCGAGTGAAGAACACAACGTTCAGGACACGGTTGTCGGCGGCTCCACGATGAGCGCAGACTGTCTGGACATTGCGTTGATCGCGTCCAATCGATACCCCATTGCGCAACCCTTTGCCGGTGGACTGGAAGCCCATATCTGGCATCTGACAAGACAATTGGTGGAGTCAGGGCATCGAGTCACCCTGTTTGCCGGCGCGGGCTCGGATGTGTCGCTTCCCAGCCGGAACCTCGAGGTCCGACCGCTGAGTTTGTCCCATTGGGCGCGGTCCGATGTGTCGATGCCCTCGGATCGCTTCATGTCCGATCATCACGCCTACCAGAGTCTGATGCTCGAACTGGCTGCCGGACGCCACTTCGACGTGGTGCACAACCACAGCTTGCACTACCTGCCCGTGGCCATGGCCTCGATGCTCGCCACACCGATGTTGACGACATTGCACACGCCCCCCACGCCGTGGATCGAGTCGGCCGTGGACGCATGCGTGGGTGAGGGTGCCCGGTTCGCGGCGGTGAGCCGACACACCGCATCCATGTGGACGGGCTCGGTCGAATCGATCGACATCGTGCCCAACGGCGTCGGTGTGGACGATTGGGCAGTGGGCCGCGGGGGAGACTACCTCGTCTGGTCCGGTCGGTTCACGCCCGAGAAGGGCCCGCACCTGGCGATCGATGCCGCCCGGCTGGCGGGCTTTCCCATCCGACTCGCGGGCCCGGTGTCCGATCCCGACTACTACGCCCGGGAAATTGCCCCGCGTTTGGGCACCGATGTCGTCCACGTCGGTCACCTCGAACAGGACGAACTGGCGACGCTGGTCGGTGGCGCTGCCGCAGCCCTCGTGACACCTCTGTGGGACGAGCCCTACGGTCTGGTGGTCGCTGAGGCATTGGCCTGCGGGACCCCGGTAGCGGCGTTTGCCCGCGGCGGAATCCCCGAGATCGTGTCCGACACCTGTGGCGTTCTGGTGCCACCCGG
This sequence comes from Rhodococcus sp. 077-4, assembly GCF_047782425.1. Lineage (NCBI taxonomy): Bacteria > Bacillati > Actinomycetota > Actinomycetes > Mycobacteriales > Nocardiaceae > Rhodococcus > Rhodococcus sp. 077-4. The sequence goes on from NZ_JAJPWC010000002.1 coordinate 193,173, forward strand.
TGACGTCGCTGCGCTCGCCGATGCCGTCGGGCGCGCGGTGTCACTTTCCCGGACGGCCGTGCGTGAGCACGCGGAGCGGCACTGCTCCGCGCGGAGAATGGTCGACGCCTACGTGGACCTCTATCGAACGATGATCGACTCGTCGGTCACCAACCTTCGCGACCCGTGGCCGCACCTGAGGGCCACAGGAACCGAGGGCGTGCCGCGCGCCCAGTCCGCCGACGTCTGTTGAGGTACGCACGCAGGCGCGAGCGCAGTGCCCTGGTGCGAGTGTGGCGACTGTGGAGGACGCGTCGACCCGTGACGTTCACCGAGAAGGTTCGATACAAGATGCTGCGCGACCACCGAGCATTGTTGGTCACCTTCGCCGACAAAGCTGCTGTGCGCGAGTACGTGACATCTGTTGTCGGACAGGGCTTCTTGCCGACGGCGCATGGGGTGTTCGACAGTCCGACCGAGCTCGCATCGGCAGCACTACCGGACGAGTTCGTCGTCAAGCCGACGCACGGTAGCGGTGCCGTCGTCGTCGTGTCTCATGCGGCGAAGAACGAAGCCGGGTTGCCGGAACCGGGCGCATCGTGGTGCTACACCCATGTTCGTCCCGAGCACGTCGACCGGCAACGACTCGTCGACATCGCCGATCACTGGGTTGCGCAACTGTACGGGCAGGGGCCGAACCGCGAGTGGGCATACGGGCTCGTGCCGCGCCGCATCCTCGTCGAAGAATTGTTGACCGGTGCCGATGGCGATGTGGCCGACGACTACAAGCTGTTCGTCTTCCACGGCCGATGTGAATTCGTCCAAGTCGACTCCGGACGGTTCGGTCGCAGAACTCAGGATTTCTATCGTCGACCGTGGGAGTGGTTGCCGCTGAGCGGCGGGCCACCCCACGCCTCCCCTCCCAAGGCCGAACCCGAGCGATTGACCGACATGATCGGAATTGCCGAAAAGCTGGGCGCAGAAACGGATTTCGTTCGGGTAGATCTGTATGCTGTGGGCGAGAGAATCGTGGTGGGCGAACTGACCAGCTACCCGGCCGGCGGCGACAGTCCATTCCATCCATCGTCGTTCGACGCCGAATTCGGCAGCTGTTGGACCGTGCCCGACGCCTATCGAGACCAAGCGTGATCAGATAGCCGCCTGCAACGGTCATCGAGTGCTGTCGCGATCGGTACTCGTCAGCTGGCGCAATTGAATTGCCGTGTCGAGAGCGAGTCGATGCCACGCCGATCGCGGATCTCGCCCGGTGAGCTCCTGGGCTCGACGCAGTCGGTAGCGCAGAGTCTGCGGATGCACGTGCAGCTGCGCCGCCGCCGCCGTTGCCGTGCCGGTGGCGATGAACGACGAAAGCCCCTCCAGGATATGCGCGTTCGCGGCCTCGGTGAGCGGTCCGAGAACGCAGCGGACCACCTCGCCGGTGTCTGCGGTGGGGCGAGCGGTCAACAACGCCAGCAACTGTCCGTCACCGTGATCGAGCACGACGCGGTCGTCGAACGCGTGATCCGGCGCAGAGTCCAGAGCCTCCGAAGCGAGTCTCCACGAACTGCTGGTGCCGGCGATGGTAGATCGCTCCACCAGGCATCCGCGTAGCATCGTCGCCGTGCACGCGGCGTCGACGTCGCAGCGACCGATCGCAGTCGGCAACAGCAGGATTGCTCGCTGCTCGCGCCTGGTGCACAGATGGCTCCGTCGATTCGACGGCGCGCTGCGATCGGGAGGAACGAGTCCAAGGGCGAGAACCAGTGACTCGACGGTGTCGTCGGACAACGGCTTTCCCGGACCGTTCGGCTGCACCACGAGCAGGTTCGGATGCGTCGGTAATTCCAGGTCGAGTTCGCGGGTGCGATCGGCCAACGCCCCGGGGGAATTGTGTCTGCCTGCCACGAGGTCGTCGAGCAAGAGAGCGTGGGCCTGCGCGCGATTGGACGTAAGCTGTTCTCGCGCAACAACGTACGCTCCGATGATTTCATCCGATATCGCGTCGATGGCGTCGAGCACGCCGAGGCTCAGTTCGGCGATATCCGCAGGTTCGAGCGCATCGAGGTATCTCGTCGTCACGTGCCGGACGAACACACTCGACGCGACTCGGTACGCTCGCAGAACATCGGCCAACGGACGCCCGTCTGCGGCGCGAGCCGCACCGATCGCGCGGAATCTACTGTGATCTCGTTCGTCGAAACTCGGATCACCGCCCACCCACAACGCCATCAAACGACGCAACGACCAGTAGGCGATCGCCTCGACATCGGCCAACTGCGGACCGCGCAGATTGCGGTAGACCGGGATCGCGTCGCGAACTGCCTGCACTGCCGACGCCACGACCGAAACCAGTTCTGGTTCGATGTCGGCGACCACGGCGGCCCGCGCTGGGTACATCGCGACATCGTCTCACGGTTATCAGTGAGTGATGAACCGAATCATCATTCGACTCGGATTCCTTGAGTTCCGGTGCCTACGACAGCACAGTCGAGGGGGAGACAACCGAGTCGAGCAGAAGAGTGGGGCAATGGACGCAGACGTGATCGTGGTGGGGGCAGGCCTGGCCGGACTGGTGGCCACCGCCGAATTGGCCGACGCCGGAAAGCGTGTGCTCCTCCTCGATCAGGAGCCCGAGCAGAACCTGGGCGGTCAGGCGTTCTGGTCCCTGGGCGGACTGTTCATGGTCGACACCCCGGAACAGCGGCGCATGGGCATCAAGGACTCGGCCGATCTGGCTTGGCAGGACTGGCTCGGTACCGCAACCTTCGATCGGGGCATCGACGATCCAGCAGGCGAGGACTACTGGGGCCACCAGTGGGCCAGGGCGTACCTCGATTTCGCCGCGGGGGAGAAGCGGTCGTGGCTGCACGCGCAAGGCGTGCGCTGGGTTCCCATCGTCGGCTGGGCAGAACGCGGCGGTTACCTGGCCGAGGGGCACGGTAACTCGGTTCCGCGCTTCCACCTGACCTGGGGTACCGGGCCCGGCGTCGTGGCTCCGTTCGAGCGACGCGTACGCGAGGCCGCCGACAAGGGCCTGGTGCGATTCGGGTTTCGCCACCGCGTCGACGAGTTCATCGTCAACGCGGGCGTGGTAGAAGGAGTTCGCGGCGCAATTCTCGAACCCAGTGCCAGCGAGCGAGGTGCGGGTAGCACCCGCGTCGAAGTGGGGGACTTCGCACTGCGTGCCGGAGCCGTGCTCGTCACTGCCGGAGGCATCGGAGCCAATCACGATCTGGTGCGCGAGAACTGGCCGGCACGGTTGGGCACAGCCCCGAAGTCACTGATCTCCGGCGTTCCGGAACACGTCGACGGCCGCATGCTCGGCATCACCGAGAAGGTCGGCGGCCGCCTGGTCAACAAGGACCGTATGTGGCACTACACCGAGGGCATCAAGAACTGGAATCCGATCTGGAAGAACCACGGAATCCGCATCATTCCCGGACCGTCGTCCATGTGGTTCGACGGGCGCGGGCAACGCTTCCCCGTCCCCAATTTTCCGGGATTCGACACCCTCGGAACATTGAAAGCCATCCAGGACAGTGGTTTCGAGTATTCCTGGTTCGTACTCACTCAGAAAATTATCGAGAAGGAGTTCGCGCTCTCCGGGTCGGAACAGAACCCTGACATCACCGGTAAGGACCTCAAGCTCGTTCTCGGCCGTGTGCTGCCCGGGGCCAGTGGACCGGTCGAGGCCTTCAAGAAGAACGGCGAGGATTTCGTCGTCGCCGACACACTGGGCGAACTCGTGCAGGGGATGAACAGGATCTCCGGCGAGAACCTGATCGACGCTGCGGATCTGAAGCGTCAGATCGAGGCGCGCGATCGCGAGGTCGACAACCCGTTCACCAAGGATCTGCAGATCTCCGCGATCCACAATTCCCGTCGTTCGCGCGGTGAACGGATCGCGCGTACCGCCTCGTTGCACAAGATCCTCGATCCCAAGTCGGGACCGTTGATCGCCGTGCGCTTGAACATCATCACTCGAAAGACGCTCGGCGGCATACAAACCGACCTCCAAGGACGCGTGCTCGACGGCGACGGACGCGCGATCGACGGCTTGTGGGCTGCCGGTGAGATCGCCGGATTCGGCGGCGGCGGCGTGCACGGATACCGCTCGCTGGAGGGAACATTCCTGGGTGGGTGCATCTTCGGCGGCAGGCAGGCCGGACGCGCACTCGCCGCGCAGGCGTGACGGTGGTCCGACGTTTCGGTCGTCCCGCGCTGCCGGGCCCGACGGAGATCGCCACCACTGCGTCGGCGACTCCAGGGTCTCCGTTGACGGTGTCGTTTCTCGGTGTCAGTACGGTTCTGTTCGACGACGGCGACTCGGCGATCCTCACCGACGGCTTCTTCTCTCGACCGTCGTTACCGAGGACGCTTGTGCTGCCTTTACGTTCGAATATGGGGCGCGTCGATGCGGCATTGCGCAGGGCAGGGATCACCTCGCTCGACGCTGTTCTGTGTGCCCACTCGCATTACGATCACGCACTCGATTCTGCGGGGGTGGCGCTGCGGACCGGCGCAAGTCTGGTCGGCGGCTCGTCGACGGCATTCATCGGGCGGGGTTCGGACCTACCGGACGACCGCATCGTCGTAGTCGGAGACGGTGAGACAACGGTCCAGGGCAACTTTGCCGTCACGTTCGTCGAATCGGTTCATTCTCATCCGGATCGAGCGCACGGAGTGATCGAGCGTCCACTGGCGCAGCCCGCTCGGGTGCGTGAGTATCGGTGCGGCGAGGCGTGGTCGATGCTCGTCGAACACGTTCCCAGCGGGCGGACCGCACTCGTTCACAGCAGCGCAGGGTTTCGGGTGGGCATGCTCGACGAACACACTGCGGAGGTGGTCTATCTGTCGATAGGACAACTCGGCAGGCAGCCGACAGCGTTCATCGAGCAGTACTGGCGGGAAACGGTCTCGGCCGTCGGTGCCCGACGCGTCGTTCTGACGCACTGGGACAACTTCTTTCGGCCGTTGGACGAACCACTGCAGGCACTGCCGTACGCCTTCGACGACATGCGAGCCTCGATCGATGTGCTGTCCACCTGTGCGCGGAGAGACGGGATCGACCTCGAGCTCCCGACTCTGTGGCGCCGGGCGGATCCGTGGGTGGAACGGGGCTGAGGTTCGGGTCAGCTGGTGTGGTCCTCGACAGACTCGACGATCGTGCGTGCGCACAATTCGGGGTCGTCGATCATCGGAACGTGACCGACGCCGGGTAATGCGACGAACCGGGCTCCGGGTAGTCGTTGCCGAGCGACAGGAACGAACTCGGCAGGCGGGAAGATGCGATCGTGTGCAGCCCACGCGACTGTCACCGGACACGGAAGTTCGAGGAGTGGCTCCATGTACTCGCGGGTGTCGAGGAGCTCGTACGCCGCCTCGCACCCGACGAGGTCCTGGAACGATCGGACCGCTTGCTGTCTGGTCATTCGTTCTCCGTGGACCGCGATGTCGCGCATGGCAATTCGTCGGCCGAAGCCGTAATTCATCAGCGGCGGAGCGAGATGCCTGGTGGCATCGGCCAACTTCTTGGTACGGATCAGCGTGGCCCGACTGGCACCGGGCTTCTCGTTCGTTCCCCACAACCCTGCAGGTGAGATAGCGCAGACCGAACGTGCCCGACCCCGTCGGGCGAGTTCGACGGCCATCCACCCACCCATCGAATTTCCCGCGATGTGCACGGAGTCGAAGCCACGTTTGTCGAGTTCGCGTTCCGCGGTATCGGTAACGGCAGCGATCGTCGCTCCCGCGGCGAGCGCTGGACCTCCGCGATGCCCGGCTGCGGTGGGAACGATGAGATCGAACCGATCGGCGAGCAGCGGTACGACATCGTCCCATGCTGCTGCGGACATGGTGACGCCGTGCAGCAACATCAGCGCAGGTTTGTCGGTCATCGGCTGAACTCTGCCAGTCGAGTCGAAACCTGCTCCGGGAGGCCGTCGTTCTGCTTCTGGGCCGCCGTCAACACGTCCAGGTGGTTGTATCCGCGAAGCTTCACGGGAACGTCGTTCGGGTTGTCGGACGCACCGAGGTCGAGGCCGCCGTCGCCCTGGAGGGTCAGCACGGGGTTGCGGGTGACGCCGTCGCGGTAGAGGTAGTGGGCCGCGATCGACGGCGCGGTCGGTTGGCCGAGATCGGTGTTGATCGCCGTCGGGAAGTACCACTCGGTGAAGTCGAGCGGCGGTTCGCTCAGACTTCGTGCAATCTGGGAAATGGAGCTGACTTCCTTGGACGGATCGGTGTACGCGTTCGGGCTGATCTCGTCGTAGTCCTGCCAGGTGTAGACGACGGATGGGTCCCCGTAGCTCGTCGGCGCTGCCTTGCGGTCGCTGCCGAACATCTGACCCAGGAACGGAATGGTCGCGATCACCTCGTTCGGCATCGGAAAGTACTTGTCCTGGACGGGGCCGCTGCCGATGAAGCCGACACTGGTCTGGAGAAAGCCGAGTGGCTGCGAGTTGTCGTCGAGCAGAGCGCCCACGACGGCTTCGTTGGTGGCGTACAGCGTTCTGATGTCGGGTATCCCTGTCGCGGCCATGAGAGGGTCCTTCGACAGCAGAGTTCGCAGTGTCGCATCGAAGTTGAGGCTGCGCGGAAGTCGGTCGACGATGTCGTTGATTCCCGTCGGGTTCAATCGAGCAGCAAGTCCTGCCATCGCAAGCAGATTCGTCGTTTCCGGATTGATGACGGCGGGCAATCGCGTCACCGGGTACGCGTCGGTCAATGCGCCCGACGCGGCCTCGACGGGACCGGCGAGCGCAGGCGGAATCTCCGGAATGTCGAGGTTGCGGACGGGATTCGGCGGACCGGCCTTGATCACGGTGTCGAGCGCGAAGTAACCGGAGCACTGGTTGTATCCGGCATCCTCGGCGGTGGCCGGGTTGCCGTCGAAATCCCAGTTGGCGAAGTAGCCGGTCAGAAATCCACCGAGCGAATGCCCACCGCAGAGCACCTTCTGCTTGCGGATTTCCTGGTCCGGAAGTTCGAGTCGTAGTACGTCGTACTGGTCGCGCATGGTCTGCGCCAGACCTTGACCATCCAGCCAGGCGGTGCCCGGCCCGTCGGCATACCCGGCGAACGTGCGGCCGTCCGCCGTGCCGCCGGCGAAGTAGTAGTTCGTGGCGATGTCGAGGTCGTTCGCGGCGAGGGCGGCCTGCGTTCCGGTGTGATCCTCGAGGCAGTTCGAGCGACGGTCGAGAGCCCAGAACTCGATGTGTCTGCCCTCGGCGGCAGCGGCGGCGACAGTGTTGCGGGCGACCGACTCGAAGGCACCCGCACCCTCGAACACTCCGGGCTGGGCCACGAGCACTCGGTCGGCGTCCGCCGAATTCTCGGGACCGTCCGCGGCTCGATATCGCAGGTAGGCCAGTCGATCGCACTCCGCCGGGTGCGGCTCCGAACCTGCGGGGAGCGGCGCGTCGAGAGCGACCACCGTCGCCACCACTCCGGTTACCGGCGAGGAGGACGAGATCTCACGTTCGGTGCGGCCGGGCGAGGGCTCGGCAGACACTGCCGGAGGTATCACCGTTGCAATCGACATCACCAGGGCCGTGCACACGACCCAACGCATACGCGTATAGCGCGCACATTTCCCCGGAATTGACATGGCCCCCACCATCGAAACGAATACATCGAGCGTGTGGAAACCTAGCATCGAACCGCGCGAGGCATGGTCGCTTCGGGTCAGAGATCGTCGAGGGTGACCAAGCCGTCCTGCAAAGCCCGAGCGACGAGCGAGGCCTTGGTCGGTGCAGCTCGACCGACGCCTGCGTACTTGGCGCGAATGCGAGTCAAGTGGGTGTTCACCGTGCCGAGAGCGATGTGCAGGACCGCACACACTTCTTGTTTGGAGTCGCAGCGCAACCAAGCGTCGAGGACCGCAATCTCACGCGCGGTGAGGCCGGGATCGGCGAACGTCGTCGTTTCGAGCGCAGACCGGGGCATGTCGGCACCGGGATTCGTGGCGGTCCTGGATCGGACGGTCGATGCGCTCCGGCGAGGTGCGAAGCGCTGCGACGGCTGGGCTTTCGGGCCGGTCGCGGCGAGAATCGGCGTGGTTGCCACACCTCTGCTCGTTGCTTGCATCGCATCCGCCCCGCTGTCCGTCTTGGGTGTTTCGACCATCCGACCACGCCGGAAAAGATGTAACAACACCAATGAGTTGGAGCGCGAGCACGTTTTTGGAGCTGTCAATCCAGTCAGCTTTACAAGCTTGTAAAGCCTGACGAGACCGACCTCGACGGCTACGAGTCCGCGTCGGCCGGTGGTACCTCGAACGCGAGTAGCGCGACGTCGTCCTGAAGGCCTGCCCCGAAGGAGGCGAGCAAGGAGGTCAGGTCGTCGACGATCCTCGATGCTGTCGTCGGTCCTTTTCTGGCAGCGAAGGATTCGAGACCGCCCTCGTCGTCGAAGCGGGTACGCCCCGGTCCGACGATCGCCTCGGTCAACCCGTCTGTGTAGAAGGCCATGACGTCACCCGGTTGCAATGACACCGATACCGACGCGAAGTGCGGCTCGGCCAACGCTCCGACCAACTGGCCGCCGGTGGTGTCGACGAAGTCCACAACGGCATCGTGGGTGATGCGTAATGCCGGCGGATGCCCCCCGCTGGCCAGGTGTACGAGTGCACCGTCCGGTCCAGGAGTGATGGTGCCGAACACCACCGTGCAGAATCTCGGGTCGTCCCCGTGAAACTCGTGGTGCAGAACGGTATTGAGATTCTTCAGCACCGCGATCGGATCGCGATCGAACACCGCGGCGGCACGCAACGTGTACCTCGTCAAGGACGTCACGGCGGCGGCCCCCGCCCCCTTACCGCTGACGTCACCGAGGAAGAAACCCCATGTTTCGTTGTCCAGCGGGAACACGTCGTAGAAGTCGCCACCGACCTCGTCGATCGACGCGGGGTGGTAGTGGGCTGCGACGTTCATTCCGGTGGGAGCGGACAGGATCGGCGGCAACAGGGTCCGCTGCAGCGTCGACGCGAGAATCTGCACCTGTGTCATCTCGGCTTCCGCCACCTTGCGTGCCTCCTCCGAGGCACCCAGCGCATCCTGGGACCGATCCAGCGCGGCCTCGGCGTGGTCCTGGGCAGCCTCGGCGGTGTCCTGCGCGGTTTCGGCGTCGTCGCGGGCAGTGATCAGATCCGTTTCACGCACGCGACGTTCGGTGTCGTTGTGCAGCGTCATCGTCACGGACACGGCCCCCGTCGGCGTCTGCAGGCTGTTCGCCAGAATCGAGACGGCGATTGCGGCGTCTCGAACGGTTGCGCCGGTCAACTTCGCGCTCGCTCCGACCGGTGAGTCCGATCCCGAGGTCGACGCGACATCCATCAGAGCCGTCAGCACAGGCTCGAATTCGCTCGTGAACAGGTCGGTCACGGGTGTCCCGACGAGGGAATCACTGGTACGTGCGGTGATCCGGGCCGCGGCCGCGTTGGCGTAGAGGATCCGCGCGGTGGCGACGTCCACCGAGAACACTCCACAGGGTGCGGTGTCGAGCAGATCAGCGGCCGTGGCAGACATGGGGCTCCCTTCGATCATGGCAGATTGGGATCTGGCGGCTGTGACGGGATTGGTCCACACAGCAGTCACCACAGTGCCGAAGCCTGGTCGGTGGTCGACGACCAGCTCGTCGGCAACCGCGGCTGCGAGTTGCAGACCGTGGCTGCGATCGGTGGTCGGTGTCGGTGGTCGCCATGTTCCGGTGTCGGAGACGGTGACGGTGAGCGTGCGATGTTCGTAGGCCGCGGTGATCGTCATCGTTCCGGGCTCGGGCACCGAGCGGTACGCGTGCTCGACGACGTTGGCGAGTGCCTCGTAGACCCCGAGCACGATGTCGTCCACTACCGCTCGGCTCAGACCGAGTTCGAGAGACCACTGGTGCAGCCGTCTTCGAATGGTGGTCGCGACGGTCGGCTCGGCCGCAGCGGTGTGGCTCCAGCGCTGAGGTAGCGGCGCGGGATTGCCCTCGGTCACGATCGAAGTCCGAACCGGCACAGGTTCTTCATCGGTCGACCTCGTCGTCGAGGGCTGCCGACTGCACGTGGGCCACCGCATCGGGCACCGACGTGAAGGTGGCCATCACGCGATCGATTCCGCTGAGCTGCACGGGACGAACGACGACGCCGTCGACCGCCACCAATGCCATGCGCGACGCATCGGGCAGTCGATCGCACACTCGCACCAGCACCGTGATTGCACTCGACGACAGGAAGCTCACGTCGGTCAGGTCGACGACGAGTCCGCCTCGGGCGGTGTCGGCGGCAGGAAACGCGGTGGCCGACAGCTCCGGGATGGTGTCGAGATCGAGTTCGCCTCGAACGGTGAGCACGGTCGTCGCATCGTGAGCTGCCGATTCGATCTCGAACGGCGCTGCGGTCGGCTCGTCTGGCATGCGCCCGACGTTACCTGCTGACGGGTTCGTTTCCCGACCGAAACGTGTCGACGAACAGCCCGCCTGCGCCGAGCACGTCCAGAACCATGCGCACCGATCGTGCAGGCGCGAGAACGGCGATCTTTCCCGGATGTACGTACGTGGCATCGACGATCGCGGTGGCGACGCCGGAGTACATGAACGACACCTCCGAAAGATCGATCGAGACTCGATCGGAGGTGTCGGCCAAGCGGTCGAGGCTGTGCACGAACTCGGCCCGGGTGGACATGTCCAGTTCGCCGAATACGCGAAGCGTGTTGTGGCCGTCCGGTCGAACGACGGTCTCGACCCGAAACACACTCTCGTCGTCGCGAAGGGAGCGTTCCAGCGTTGCGGTGCTCGTCGACATGTCGTTACCTCTTCCCGAAGCGCTCGCCCCAACGGTGTCCCGCAGGGTCTCGAACGCTGAACTGTTGTGCTTTCGACCCTGCCAGTGCGCAATCGCAGAAGACTTCGTCGTAGGTCTCGAACCGGTCACGGAAGATCTCGTTTCGGTAACTGCGCTACCGGGTCAACGCCGCGATGAGTGATCCGGTGAGCTTCTTCTTCACCCATCCGTGTGCACCTCGCTGGCCGAGCGCTGCCCGGGCGGCATTGAGACCGGCTGCGCCGTGTACCCCGCCACCGGGGTGCGCCGATGCCGATCCCAGGAACAGACCCTCCACCGGAGTTTCCGCCCGCCCGAGCCCCGGCGTCGGCCGAAATATCAACTGCTGCTGTAGCTGCGCGGTCCCGCCGTTCACCGCACCGCCGTGCAGATTGCCGTCGGCACCGTGCAGATCGCTCGGTCGTTGCACGACTCGCCCGACGACCGAGTCGAGAAAACCCGGTGCGTGGGCGTCGAGGACTTCGTCCACCCGATCGGCAACGGTGTCGGCCGCCGCATCGTCGACGACACCTCGCGGCAGATGCGTGTAGGCCCAAGCGCTTTCGGTGCCCTCCGGGGACCTGCTCCGATCGGCAGTGGTCATCTGACCGAACAACATGAACGGGCTCCGGGGAAGAATTCCGGTGGTGAGGTCCGCTGCCCAATGCACGAGGCCGTTGTCGTCCGCCCCGAGGTGGACTGTGCCCGCATCGGCCAAAGACGGTGAATTCCAAGGTATTCGGCGATCGAGTGCGTAATTCACCTTCACCACCGGGGTGTCCCACTCGAAGTTGCGCAGGTCCTCGTGCACACGGCGCGGAACCGCGTCGAACGGAAGCAGCGAACCGTACAGTGCCGGTGCAGACACGTCTGCGACGATCGCTCGGCGCGCCCGGAACGTGTGTCCGGCTGCAGTGTGCACTGCCCGAGCGCGACCGCCGCGCACTTCGATGTGCTCGACCGCCTGCCCGCACTCGAGAACAGCGCCCGACGCGGCACCGCGGCGAATCAGCGCGGTCGTCAATGCCGAGGATCCGCCCACGGGGGTGGGAAATCCGACATCCTGGGCAAGCATCGTGAGCAGCCAACCCATCATTCCGCTCACGGGGGCATCGGTAGGAACGTCACCGTGCATGGCGTTGCCCAGTAGCAGGCAGCGAGCGGCATCGCTGTGAAAGAGCTCGTGAGCCATCACTCGGGCGGGGAGGGCCGCGAATCGCGCGAAACGCAGGGTTTCGGGTATCCCCAAGGTGTGGGCGAGCCGGGCCGCAGGGATTACGGGTGGAAACGGTCCGAAGAGCGAGTTCATGAAGGGCTCGCGTATTCGTTCCCACTGCTCGAAGAGCCGCAGCCAGGTACGACCGTCGCGCGCGTCGTGTTCCGACAGCCTCGCAGCAGTGGTCTCGACGTCGTGGTGAACGACCGGAGCGTCGGTGTCCTGCGGCGATCGCGCATGGCCGTACACCGCGGGGGAGTGCGACCACTGCAATCCGTGGCTCTCCAGCTCGAGTGCTGTCATGGCGGGCGAGGCGAGCGCCAGCGGGTAGAACGCGCTGAAGAGGTCACTGGTGAATTCGGGAACCAATTCAGCGCTGCGCACAGCACCGCCGGGATGTTCGGCGGCCTCGAGGACCACGACGTCCCAGCCGGCGTCTGCCATCGCAGCGGCTGCGACCAACCCGTTGTGGCCGCTGCCGATGACTACTGCGTCGACCTCGGTGATGGTCATCGGATTGCGCTCCTCCGGTCGGTATCGGTATTTCTGCTCAGCAGGCTACTGACGAAGTACAGCGCTACGCCTACAGCAAGGAGCAATCCGGCGCGCAGCCACGTTGCCGCGGACTGTTGGGTCAGCAACACAGCGCAGGTGATGAGCGCCAGGACGGGGAGCACTGTCGGCGTCCTGAAGTGATCGGTGTCTGCCCGGTCGCGGCGCAGTACCAGTACCGCGATATTGGTGCTGACGAAGACGAACAGCAGGAGCAGTACGACCGTCTCCGCGAGAGCAGCGACAGAACCGGTGCTGCACAACACCATCGCGACGACGGTGGTGGCGACGATCGCCGCCCACGGCGTCTTCCGGCCCGGCAGAACCTTGGCCAGTGCGCCCGGGAGCAGACCGTCACGGGCCATTCCGAACGTCAGTCTCGACGCCATGATCATGGTCAGCAAAGCGCCGTTGGCAACCGCCACGAGTGCGACGAGGCTGAAAACCCACGGCGGAATGCCCGCATCGGCTGCGGCAACGACCTCGAGCAGTGGACCGGTCGATTGCGCCAGGGTGTCGGCCGGCACGACCGTCGACACCGCGAGACCGACGAGCACGTACACCACCCCAGCAACGGTGACGGCACCGAGCAGTGCCCGCGGATAGACCCGGCGAACGTCCTCGACCTCTTCGGCGATGTTCGCCGACGTCTCGAAACCCACGAAGGAATAGAACGCGAGCAGAGCCGCGCCGAGCACTGCCAGCGTCGGGGTTGTCTCGTCGGTGAATTCGAGGACCCGGGAGGGCGTCCCGTCCCCCCGGCTCAGGACGAGACCGGCGAGAGCCACGATCACGACGAGCCCCGATACTTCGACGATCGTCATGGCAAGGTTCGCTCGCAACGATTCGGTGATCCCGCGTGCGTTGAGCAGCCCGACCAGAAGCAGGAACACCACCGCGGCGGGGACTGCGGGCACGTCGAGGAACACGCCCAGGTAGTCGCCCGAGAACGCGAGCGCCAAGCCGGCTGCGCTGGTGACACCGGCCGCGAGCATGGAGAAGCCCACCAGGAACGATACGAGTGGACGGCCGTATGCCTGCTGCGCGAAGACGGCTGCGCCGCCGGCCCGCGGGTACTTGGTGACCAACTCCGCATACGACGCGGCGGTGAGCAGTGCCATCAGCAATGCCACGAGCATGGGCAGCCAGATCGCTCCGCCGACCTCGCCGGCGATCTCGCCGACGAGAGCGTAGATTCCGGCGCCGAGCACATCGCCCAGAATGAACACGAACAGCATTTTGCCGGAAATGGCGCGTCGCAGCGGAGTTGCCGCCACCGGTTCGGCTGCGTCGGTAGCAGTCACGACAGATATCCTTCGCCATCGATTCCGAGCACGACGTCCCGGGTTTCGCCGGCGCACCGATAATCCGCCGGAGAGTGCACGTGCGTTCGGGCACCTACGGCCGTGTTGCTATCAGGTGTGGCGTTCGAATCCGACCGAATTCGAGACCGAAGTGTGGAGTCCATCTGCAGCGCATGCCCGTTGTCCGTGGAGTTCAATCTCTTTCGTCCATGCTCGTCGTCGGGACGAACCGGATTTCAGCGAAAGGTCTGTTGTCGCAATGGCTTCGAGCATCGAGTTCTCGACGTCCTCGTGGCACGCCACGACCCGGTGCGTCACGAGAACCTGGCCTGTTCGGGTCAGGGCGTACTTGCCCGTTCTGCCAGCAGTGCAAGTCTTTTCAGCGCTTCCGAATTGCGAGGGTGCGCCAGAACATGTTGCACACCATCAGGGACGAGATTCATCGGTGGAGTTGTTGCGTGCTCGATCATTTCGATGCGACACCCGATTGCCGTCGGGTGCAGACGCATGGTGATGGACGCCTTGCCGAACGGAAGAGCCCGCGCGTCGAGTTGCAGCTCACGATTTTCGTGCACGGCCACCGAACGCGTCACATCGCTGAGGATCAGCGGCCATGCGCCGACCGAGTGGTGGATCTCGCTGCCCGCCGCAGGCCAGTTGTCGTCCACGGCGCGGATCCTGGACGCGCCGACCACCCAGGTCGCGTACGTCCAACCGTCGGCCAAGATACTCCAGACATCTTCGCAGCTGGCTGTGGTTTCTCGTTCCGTCGTCACGAGGTGACCTCCATCGTGGTGCGGGTAGGGCGGATCGGCGCAGACGCTCGAAATGCTGCGTCGACGTCGTGGAGGGTGAAATCCCTCGTACTGGTTGGATCGAATTCCATTGCGTCATCTCCGAATCCGGGGTCGTCCTTCTGCGGGCATGCTGCAGCGAGGCAACCGGCCTGGATTCGACGCGGGCGTAGTCGAGTTTACCCATTTGCGCATTCGAGGCACAACACGGGCCGTTCCCCGCGAAGCAGTCGAACGATTCGGCAGTGGTCTACGGACCGCCCGCAATTGCCGACGGATCGCAGGACATCGAATTGTCACCTCGACTATCTGCTCGGATGTGAGAGTCTGAGAACAGGAGCACGCACGGCGGAGAGGGCAGGACGTGGAACAGGAAGACATCTACGGACGTATTTCGGAGATGGCGCGATCGGCACACGGGACCGTTGCGCGGGGAACGTCGAGCTCCGAGCAAGTACTCGAAGAAGTGACGTCTGCGGCGGTGAAACACCTGGAGGCCGTCGACCATGCGGGCATCACATTGGTCCGCCGGACGAGTTCGAGCAGGCGGCCGGAGTTTCTCGAATCCACTGCCTCGACCGGGGACGCCCCCCACCTGTTCGATTCCCTGCAGCACGAGTTCGGAGAAGGACCGTGTTTCGAGGCGATCTGGACACATCAGACCGTGCGTATCGACGATGCGACCGCGGAAGACAGGTGGCCTCGGCTGATGGACGCGGTACTGAGCCGGACCCCGATCCGATCGACTCTGTCCATCCAGCTGTACACCGATGGACAAGAGCTCGGTGCGTTGAATCTCCATTCCGAGAAGATCAACGGATTCGATGTCGATACCGAGGACACGGCGGTCAACCTCGCAACCCACGCCGCGATCGCACTGTCGAGTGCCCGCCGCGGTGAGCAGTTCCGCAGTGCCCTGGCATCACGAGACCGAATCGGTCAGGCGAAGGGCATCATCATGGAGCGATTCGATGTCGATGCGATTCGAGCGTTCGACATGTTGGGGGCGCTCTCTCAGGAATTGAACGTTCCGGTGTCTCGGTTGGCTGCGCAGCTCATCGACCGCGAACACCCGGACCCCACCGCCCCCGGCAAGTGAGCAGCTCCTCCACTTCGACCGGTCGCGACCACGTCGAGCTGTGGTTGACATACTGAGACCATGTCGACAATCGCGTACGTGATCGCAGGTTCCGAAGCCACCGGCGGAGCCGGTCTGCAGGCGGACCTCAAGACGTTCGAGCAGCTGGGGGTCTACGGGGTCGGCACCATCACCTGCATCGTGTCGTTCGATCCCAAGGCCGACTGGGGTCACCGATTCGTTCCCGTGGACAGCTCGGTGATCGCCGATCAGATCGAAGTTGCCACTGCCGCACACGATCTCGACGTCGTGAAGATCGGTATGCTCGGTACACCCGCCACCGTCGAGACGGTAGCGAAATCGCTGCGCCTGCAGCCGTGGCGGCACGTCGTCGTCGACCCGGTGTTGATCTGCAAGGGGCAGGAACCGGGAGCCGCACTCGATACCGACAATGCCCTCCGGCGTGACATTCTCCCGCTGGCCACCGTGATCACCCCCAATCTGTTCGAGGCGCAGACCCTGTCCGGAATGGACGCCATCACCACCGTCGCCGATCTCGGTGAGGCGGCGCGAAGAATAGCCGACCTGGGACCCCGCTACGTTGTGGTCAAGGGCGGTGCCGGACTGCCGGGAGACGAAGCAGTCGACGTCGTGTTCGACGGCACCGACTTGACAGTTCTGCGCGCCGAAAAGATCGGCGACGAGCGAGTGTCGGGAGCAGGCTGTGTGTTCGCAGCGGCCATCACCGCCGAACTGGCCAAGGGTGTGGACGTGCTCGATGCCGTGGACACCGCCAAGAAATTCGCGCACGCAGGCATTGTGGGCCGGGTGACGAGCAACGCTCCGTTTGCTGCGGTCGGTTGGCACAACTGATCGCCTGCGCCCGAGACCGTCCGAACCTATTGGGCTGCAGTGACTTCGATGCGGGGTACGACTCTGCCGTACCCCGCATCGAAGGTTTCGAGCGCTACTTCTCGTCGGGGTCCAGAGCATCTTTGATCTTGCCCATGACCCCCTTCTCGGTACCGAGAGCAGCCGGTGCCGGGTCGCCCTTGGCGCCGTCGTACGTGGCGTAGAGCTTCGGATCGGGAGCCGGGGCCGACGCTTTGCCGCCCAGTGGCTGTGGGTCTGCGTAGAAGCCCATCTGGTGCACGCCGTCCGGTGCCAGCCTGTCGGCCCAACCGCCGGTGGACGAGAATTCTCCGTCCGAGAGGTGCCACACATCGAACGCGTGATGGCCCTGCTCCTCGACGTCGAGGAGGGCGTTGGGGGCAACGACGTCCTCGAGGCCGTCTGCCTGCAGTTCCTCGATCGCGGCGAGCCACAGGTTCTGGTGGTGGGTGTCGCGAGCCAGGTTGAATTGCAGCATCGCTTTGACGCCTGGGTCGTCGGTCATGTTGTACAAACGTGCAGTCTGCAGTCGTCCTTGCGCCTCGGCTGCGACGTTGGCTCGGAAGTCGGCCAATAGGTTTCCGCTGGCCACGATAAATCGGCCGTTCCAGGGAACGCCGTTGGAATCGGACAGCGTCGGTCCGCCGCCGGAGACGATTGCCTGCTGCGGATCCATACCGCCCATCACCGCGGCGACGACGGGGTCGGCCGCTGCCATAGCGGTCGAGTCGGTGGCCGGCGCACCTTCGAGCAGCCGGGCCACCATGGTGGCGAGCATCTCGACATGGCCCATCTCCTCGGTGGCGATGTCCATGATCAAGTCTTTGTATTTGCCCTCCATGCGGCAATTCCAACCCTGGAACAGGTATTGCATGGTCACGGTCATTTCGCCGTACGCACCGCCGATCAGCTCTTGAAGCTTGCGCGCGTAGACCGGGTCCGGCTTTTCCGGCTTGACATCCATTTGCATGAAATCGGTATGGCGAAACATGTAAACTCCATTCCAAAGGTTCGAGCGTTGATATCGGCATCGACCGGTTACCCGCCGCCTTTTCTTGCAAACTGCTTGCGTAACAACAGTTTCGGCTGAAATTATCGGCCCGAAATTGCGAGTTTTCGCTGTCTTCTCCGAAATATGTTTCATTCCAACATGTTTGATTCGGGTCGGTCGCGGGGACGTACAGGGATACCGTCGGTACAGCGCTGCGTCGAGCCGCTCGTCCAGACAGTCGACGCGAACGAGGAGAATAGAGGGGATCATGACGAACGACGACCCGGCAGATACCAATGTCGAAGCGAACGACGATGAGCGTACGACGCGCGGGCACGCAGGCGAAGCGATCGTCGACACCCGCAACTGGCCCGGGTACATCTGCATCGGCCTGGCGTTGGTGAGCCTCGGCCTGACACTCACCGCTGCCGGCTACGGATTCGAGGGCTGGGCATGGATGGGTGCAGTCCTGGCTCCAGTCTTGCTGGTCGCAGGAATTGTGCTCGTGCTTCTGGAGCGTCGACGAGTCAAGGCGCAGGAGGGTAAGTCTCTGACAGATCCCTCGGGCCATTGATCCCTGACGCATTGGACGAACGATCGACGCTGTCTTCCGCGAACGCAGGCGTGTCGCTGGCCGATCTCGCTCGCTCGCTCGACGCCCCCGAACCCATCGCATCCGTTCGAGTCCACGGAGCCAGTGACGACTCGCGCTCGGTCATGCCGGGGGACCTGTACGTGGCGCTCCCTGGAACTCACGTTCACGGACTCGATTTCGAGATCGAGGCTCTCGAACGCGGAGCCGTCGCGGTGCTGTCGGACCGGGTGTCGACGGTTCTGCCGACGATCGTCGTTGCCGACCCGCGTCGAAGCGTCGGGCCGGTGTGTGCGCGGATCCATCGGTACCCGGCCGACGCGATGGACCTGTACGGGGTGACCGGAACCAACGGAAAGACGAGTACTGCATTGCTGCTCGCGGCTGGGCTCTCGGCGTCGGGAGAGGTCGTCGGCACGATGACCGGTTTGGGTCTCGACGGTCCGTCGACATCCGTGCCGACAGCGCGAACGACACCCGAGGCCGCGACGGTGCAGCGCACACTCGGACGGTTTCGAGACGAGGGCGCAACCGCCGTCGCGCTCGAGGTGTCCTCGCACGCCGTGCCCGAACACCGCGTCGACGGGGTGCGTTTCGCTGCAATGGGATTCACGAATCTAGCTCCGGACCACCTCGACTACCACGGGAGCATGGACAGGTACTTCGAGGCGAAGGCCGAGTTGTTCGCAGCCGACCGAACAGCAGCCGCTGCAGTGGGGATCGACGACCCGTACGGCAAAAAGCTCGCGCAACTCGTCGACGTTCCGTGCTGGACGTGGTCGACGGCCGATACGCGAGCGGACGTCTTCGGCGAGAACATCGAGTGCACCGGCGTGGACACGTCCATGACGGTCCGAACCCCATTGGGCCGCGTGCACGTTCGGTTACCTCTGCTCGGCCCGCACCAGGCGAGCAATGCGTTGGCCGCTGTGGCCACCGCGCTGGCCGCCGGTAAGAACCCGGACTCGATTGCTGCTGGGTTCGAATGCGTGAAATCCGTTCCCGGCCGCCTCGAGCGGATCGACGCGGGCCAGCCGTTTCTGGCGTTGGTCGACTACATGCACAACACCGCGGGGCAGCGTCGCCTGTTGCCGTTCGTGAGGTCTCTCGTGCCGGGACGGGTCATCGTGATCGTCGGCGCGACGGGCGAACGCGATCCCGGCAAACGGTTCCCGCTGGGTACTACCGCTGCGGCCTTGGCGGACATCGTGATCGTGAGCGACGAGAGCCCATTGTCCGAGAACGCCGACACGATCCGCGAGGCAGTGGTGACGGGTGCGCGCGCGGCGCGGTCCGCGGTGGTGATGGTGGAGCCGGATCGCCGCGCCGCGATCGCTCTCGCGGTGAACGTGGCCGAACCGGGAGATGTTGTCGTGGTGGCGGGCCGAGGCTGCGACACCCAGCAGATCTACGGCGCAGAGGTCGTCGAGTTCGACGATCGCGTGGTGCTTCGAGAACTATTGAGCGACAACGTTTGAGTCACGTGGTTGTGCCGGTCGACGGTGTCGTCGACCGGCTCTACGTGATCAGCGAACTGCGCGTCGAACCTTCAGTGCTGCGGTTGCAGTCAGGGCGATGACGGCTCCGACGACAGCTGCACCGAGCAGTGATACGCCCTGAGCGAGATCGAAGTTCCAGCCGAGGAAGTTGATGTTGGTGTGAAGTGTGTTCTGCAGCACGAAGATCACCAGTGCTGCGACGAGGACGAGCGTGATGAGAAGGGCGAGCTTCGAGGCGAATCCGCCGCGGCGCTTGGTGGTGGTCGTGTCGGTCGATGTGGTCATGAGGGGTATCCGTTCTCTGTGGTGAAGGTTTCGGTGAAGGGCGAGTGCCGCCGATCATCGAGATCGGCGGCACTCGATGGGACGGAGGTCGATTACTTGAAGGTGTCCTTGATGTTCTCGCCGACCTTCTTCACACCGGCCGAACCCTGGTCCTTCTTGCCCTCGGCCTCGAGGTCCTTGTTGTTCGTGGCGTCGCCGACAACTTCCTTCGCCTTGCCGATGGCGTCTTCTGCTGCGTTCTTGGCCTTGTCGATGAAGCTCATGGTGAGCACCTTTCAGTGTGGCTGTGAATGTTGGTAACGGATACTCAGTCGGTTTTCGCCGTCGGAAACAAACGCCGCTGTGAGGTAGCTCACAGGGAAAGCGCGTGCGATCCGGATCAGGTGAGGGAGACCAGTTCGGTGATGTCGTCATGGGGGAGTTCGCCGTCGACCACGGCTGTGACCACCGAACTGTTCAGGGTGATGGCACCCTTGTGGTTGTCCAGGAATGCGGTGTCGGCGGCATCGCGACCGACCGAGATGCGAACGAGTGTCGAGCGAGGGGCGAGGCAGGTGGCATCGACAACGCGCCACTGACCGCCCACGAACGCCTCGGCGACGGCGTGGAAGTCCATCGGGTCGCAGCCGGGTGCGTACACCGCGACGAGGCGGGCCGGAACGTTGACCGCGCGCAGCATGGCGACGACGAGGTGCGAGTAGTCCCGGCAAACGCCCTGTCCGGCGAGCAACGTGTCGACTGCTCCGTCGATCGGATCACTGCTTCCTGGAACGTAACTCAGGCGCGCGCCCACCCACGCGGAAATCTTGGCCAGTAGTTCTTCCGAGTCCGCGTAGTCGCCGAATTCGGTTGCTGCGAAGCCGTAGAATTTGTCGGCTTCGGCGTACCGGCTGGGGCGGAGGTAGAGCGACATGTCGTAGTCGGTGACCGGTGCCGGGGTGGTGTTGCCCAGAACGGTGGCGTCGTACGAAACCTGTAGGTTGCCGACGTCGGCCGGCATGACGTGAATTCGGTTGCCGTGCGGCCCGCTCACTTCCTTCGCCTCGATGGGGTTACCGTCGAGCACGAAGGACAGTGACTCGGTGACCGTTGTACCCGGGTGTGGCGCTATCGCGATCTGAAATTCGAGCGTGGTGGCTGCGGTGATGTCTACATCGAGGCGCGCGGATACGTCACGTTTGAGCACGGGGAACTCCTGGCAGGTGGTGGTGGGTGAACGTGCTGCCAGTACCCGTATCGGCCGATACCAATCCCTTCTCGCTTTGCGAGTGGTCAGCGCCACCCCAGTGCAGGGGCGACGTCGCGCAACAGCGTCTTGATGACGTGCGCGCAGTAGTCGACTCCCAGTTGGTTGGGAACGGTGAGCAGAAGCGTATCGGCAGCGGCAATTGCCTCGTCCGCGGCGAGTTCCGCGATCAATCGATCGGGCTCACCCGCGTAGGTCTTGCCGAATCTGGCCTTGCCGCCGTCGATGTATCCGACTTGATCGTCGCCGCTGCCCTCGTTGCCGAAGTACGCACGATCGAGATCGTTGACGATCGGAAAGATGCTGCGGCTGACGGACGTTCGTGGCGCAAACCCGTGCCCGGCGTCGCTCCACGTCTTGTGGAATCGTTCGATCTGCTCGGCTTGCAGCTGATGGAAGGGCACCCCGGTGTCCTCGCTCAGCAGAGTCGAGCTCATCAAGTTCATTCCCTGACGGGCAGTCCATTCCGCGGTCTCCCTGGTGCCGGCACCCCACCAGATGCGTTGCCGCAGACCGGCGGAGTGCGGTTCGAGGCGCAAGAGTCCCGGTGGATTGGGAAACATCGGCCGGGGGTTGGGCTGCGCGAAGCCTTTGCCCTCGAGAAGGTCGAGGTAGATGCGCGTGTGCTCGCGGGCCATGTCGGCATGATCGGAACCCTCGGCGGGTGCGTAGCCGAAGTAGCGGTAGCCCTCGATGACCTGCTCGGGCGATCCCCGGCTGATCCCGAGTTGGAGCCGTCCCCCCGAGATGAGATCGGCGGAACCCGAGTCCTCGGCCATGTAGAACGGATTCTCGTACCGCATGTCGATGACGCCGGTGCCGATTTCGATGGAGCTAGTCCGGGCACCGACGGACGCGAGCAGCGGGAACGGTGACGCGAGTTGGTTGGCGAAGTGATGAACGCGGTAGTACGCGCCGTCGGCTCCGAGTTCTTCGGCGGCGACCGCGAGGTCGATCGACTGCAGCAGTACGTCCGACGCCGACCGCGTCTGCGACTGCGGCGACGGCGACCAGTGTCCGAAGGACAAGAATCCGATCTTCTTCATCACGTGCTCTTTCGTTGAAGGATCAACCATATTCACTGTACTTCAGCACGTGTCGGGGTGAATTCATTCCCGACTCCGCTGCTACGCGCCGATGCCGGCCGTCAGTAGTTTCGCCAGTTCGAGATAGGCGTCGCCGTCGCTCAGCCCGGTCAGTCGGAACACCTCGCGAGTCTGGATTCGAACCATGACCGAGGAGGCGACGTCGCCGACGAAGGCCGCGTGCACGTCGCGTACTTCACCGCTGGCGACGCCCTCGCTGATCAACTCCTGGACGCGGCGCGCGGCGATTGCGGTGTTCCGCTCGTACACCGAACGGGCGGACTCGAGTGAGGCCAGGTCGGTCATGAATTGTTCGGATGCCGATTCCAGGGCTGCGCCCACGGCGGTGAGATACGTGGTGATGCGATTGCGGGTGCCGTCTACCTCGGCGACCGCATTTTCCACCTGGGTGGTCATGGACTTGAAGTAGTGCACGGTGGCTCCACCGACGAGCTGATCCTTGCTGGACGCGAGGGTGTACAGCGTGGATTTGGAGCACCGAAGCCGGGCCGCGATGGTGTCGAGGGTCAGGTGAGCGAAGCCCTCGGCCAGAAACAGGCTCACAAGCTGGTCGAAGAGTTCGGAACGGCGCGCCGTGGCATGCGAGGTCACGGGTGCGTTCACATCAAGGATGGTACTGCATCGACTTGTGCAGTACTGTGCATCAGTACTGCGGATCATCCGGCAGTACTGATCCGAACTCACCGGAGGTTTTTCACGTGCCCGTCGATCGCCTGTTGCCCACTGCCGAAGCGCGCGACCTCATCGCGCTCACCCGCGATGTGGCAGACAAGGTGCTCGACCCGATCGTCGACGACCACGAACGGCGCGAGGCCTATCCCGACGGGGTGTTCGACACCCTCGGCGAGGCCGGCCTGTTGAGCCTGCCCTACGCGGAGGAATGGGGCGGGGGAGGGCAACCGTACGAGGTCTATCTCCAGGTTCTCGAAGAACTCGCATCGCGCTGGGCGGCAGTGGCCGTCGCGGTGAGCGTGCACGGCCTGGCCTGCCACCCATTGATGGCTTTCGGTACCGATGAGCAGAAGGCCGACAAGCTTCCCGGCATGCTCAGCGGCGCACAGATCGGCGCGTACTCACTGTCCGAGGCTCAGGCCGGCTCGGACGCTGCCGCATTGAGCTGCAAGGCCACCCCGATCGACGGCGGCTACACGGTCAACGGTTCGAAGGCGTGGATCACGCACGGCGGAGTGGCCGACTTCTACAACTTGTTCGCCCGGACCGGCGAGGGATCGAAGGGCATCTCGTGCTTTCTCGTTTCGGATGGAACCGACGGCCTGAGCTTCGGCAAGCCGGAGGAGAAGATGGGACTGCACGCGATCCCGACGACCTCGGCGCACTACGACAACGTTCACGTACCCACCGACTGGCGAATCGGCGCGGAGGGGCAGGGGCTGCAGATTGCCTTCAGTGCCCTCGATGCCGGACGGCTCGGAATCGCCGCTGTCGCAGTAGGAATCGCTCAGGCGGCCCTCGACGATGCGGTGAAGTACGCGCAGGAGCGCACCGCGTTCGGCAAGAAAATCATCGACCATCAGGGCCTCGGGTTCGTGCTGGCGGACATGGCGGCGGCAGTGGACTCGGCCCGTGCCACCTACCTCGATGCCGCCCGCCGTCGTGATGCCGGACTTCCGTACTCGCGCAACGCTTCCGTGGCAAAGCTGATCGCCACCGACGCTGCCATGAAGGTGACCACCGATGCGGTGCAGGTGTTCGGTGGCTACGGATATACCCGCGACTTCCGCGTCGAGCGGTACATGCGCGACGCCAAGATCACCCAGATCTTCGAGGGCACCAACCAAATTCAGCGTCTGGTCATCGCGCGCTCGCTTGCAACGAACTGACGATCTGCATTCGCCGTTCCACACAACGTAGGGGAATTCTGCATGACGACAACCGAACCCGATATCCATACCACTGCGGGTAAATTGGCCGATCTTCGTAAACGTCTCGCGGTTGCCGAGGTGCCCTCGGGTGAGGCTGCGGTGGACAAAGTCCACGCGAAGGGCAAGTTGACCGCGCGGGAGCGGATCACCGCTCTGCTCGACGAGGGTTCGTTCGTCGAACTCGATGCCCTGGCTCGGCACCGCTCACAGAATTTCGGGTTGGCCGACAACCGGCCCTTCGGTGACGGTGTCGTCACCGGCTACGGCACCGTCGATGGCCGTGATGTGTGCGTGTTCTCCCAGGACGCGACCGTCTTCGGTGGCAGCTTAGGTGAAATCTACGGCGAGAAGATCGTCAAGGTGATGGACCTGGCCGTCAAAACCGGCCGCCCCCTGGTCGGGATCAACGAAGGGGCCGGAGCCCGCATCCAGGAAGGGGTCGTCTCCCTCGGACTGTACGGCGAGATCTTCCACCGCAACGTCCGCGCCTCCGGGGTCATCCCACAGATCTCACTGATCATGGGACCCGCCGCAGGCGGGCACGTCTACTCCCCGGCCCTGACCGATTTCGTGGTCATGGTCGACGGCACCTCGCAGATGTTCGTCACCGGACCCGACGTCATCAAAACCGTCACCGGGGAGAACGTGACGATGGAAGAACTCGGTGGCGCGCACACCCACATGGAGAAATCCGGGGTCGCGCACTACGTCGCGTCCGGCGAACACGACGCCCTGGACTACGTCCGCGACCTCCTCTCCTACCTGCCGTCGAACAATCGGGCCGATGCCCCGCGTACCGTCCCGTCGGACCCGGTGATCGGATCCATCGAAGACTCCTTGACCGCGGAGGACCTCGAACTCGACACGTTGATCCCGGATTCACCGAACACCCCGTACGACATGCACGAGGTGATCACTCGGATCCTTGACGACGACGAATTCCTCGAAGTGCAAGAAGGTCGGGCCCGCAACATCATCGTCGGGTTCGGGCGTATCGACGGCCGCTCGGTGGGGATCGTGGCCAATCAACCCACCCAGTTCGCGGGAACACTCGATATCGATGCCTCGGAGAAAGCAGCGCGGTTCGTGCGCACCTGTGACTGCTTCAACGTTCCGATCATCACCCTGGTCGACGTACCGGGCTTCCTGCCCGGGACCGGCCAGGAATACAACGGCATCATCCGCCGCGGCGCGAAACTGTTGTACGCCTACGGGGAAGCGACGGTCGGGAAGATCACCGTCATCACCCGCAAAGCGTACGGCGGGGCGTACGACGTGATGGGATCCAAGCACATGGGAGCCGACGTCAACCTCGCGTGGCCGACCGCGCAGATCGCGGTCATGGGAGCCTCGGGTGCCGTCGGGTTCGTGTACCGCAAGAAACTGTTGGAAGCGGCGAAGAACGGCGAGGACGTCGACGCGCTACGCCTGACGTTGCAGCAGGAGTACGAGGACACCCTCGTCAACCCGTACATCGCGGCCGAACGCGGCTACCTCGACGCTGTCATACCGCCCAGTCACACCCGCGGACAGATCGTCACCGCACTACGACTACTCGAACGCAAACAAGTCACCCTCCCACCCAAGAAACACGGAAACATCCCCCTATGAACGACACGAATCACGCTGCAGTGAGCGGTAGTTGGTCGTTTCGCGGGAAGCCGACCGACACCGACATCGCAGCCGTGGTTGCGGTTCTGACCGCCGCGCAGTCTTCGGTGTACATCGAAGCTCCGGTGGTGTCGGATCGGTGGGGTCGCCCCGAGGATCTGCATCGGTACGGACTTGCCACTGCCCCAGCTCTGTTCGTCAATGCCCGATATGGCCAGTGAAGGATCTCGAACTATGACTACGTCCAATTCCCATCAGAAGATCACCAAGGTTCTTGTTGCCAATCGTGGTGAGATCGCGGTGCGGGTGATCCGGGCGGCCGCCGATGCCGGGTTGGCCAGTGTCGCTGTGTACGCCGAACCCGATGCCGATGCCCCGTTCGTCCGCCTCGCCGACGAAGCATTCGCCCTCGGTGGTCAGAGCTCCGCGGAGTCGTACCTGGTGATCGACAAAATCCTCGATGCCGCCGCCAAGTCCGGTGCCGACGCCATCCACCCCGGCTACGGATTCCTCTCCGAGAACGCCGACTTCGCCCAAGCCGTGATCGACGCCGGCCTGATCTGGATCGGACCCTCCCCCCAATCGATCCGCGACCTCGGCGACAAGGTCACCGCCCGCCACATCGCCGCCCGCGCCAAAGCACCCTCGGTCCCCGGCACCTCCGAACCGGTCAAGGACGCGAACGAAATTTTGGCGTTCGTCGACGAACACGGCCTCCCCATCGCCATCAAAGCCGCATTCGGTGGCGGCGGACGCGGCATGAAAGTCGCCCGCACCCGCGAGGAAATCCCCGAACTCTTCGACTCCGCCACCCGCGAAGCCGTCGCCGCATTCGGACGGGGGGAATGCTTCGTCGAACGCTACCTCGACAAACCACGCCACGTCGAAGCCCAGATCATCGCCGATCAGCACGGCAACGTCATCGTCGCCGGCACCCGCGACTGCTCCCTGCAACGCCGCTTCCAGAAACTCGTCGAAGAAGCCCCCGCCCCGTTCCTCACCGACGCCCAACGCAAAGAAATCCACTCCAGCGCCAAAGCCATCTGCCTCGAAGCCGGCTACTACGGCGCCGGAACCGTCGAATACCTCGTCGGCCAAGACGGACTCGTCTCCTTCCTCGAGGTCAACACCCGACTGCAGGTCGAGCACCCCGTCACCGAGGAAACCTCCGGCATCGACCTGGTGCTGCAACAATTCCGTATCGCCAACGGCGAAGAACTCTCCATCAGCGAAGACCCCGAACCGCGGGGGCATTCGTTCGAGTTCCGGATCAACGGCGAAGACGCCGGACGCGGATTCCTGCCCGCACCCGGACCGGTCACCACCTTCACCGCCCCCTCCGGGCCCGGAGTCCGCGTCGATTCCGGGGTCGAATCCGGCTCGGTGATCGGTGGCCAGTTCGATTCGATGCTCGCCAAGCTCATCGTCACCGGAGCCACCCGTGAGGAAGCCCTCGCCCGCTCGCGCCGCGCGTTGGCCGAATTCGATGTTCAAGGGTTGGCGACGGTGATCCCGTTCCATGCTGCGGTGGTCTCCGATCCCGCGTTCATCGGCGACGGGGAATCGTTCTCCGTCCACACTCGCTGGATCGAAACCGAATGGGACAACCAGGTCGCCCCGTTCACCGCCGGACAACCACTCGACGACGACGAGGTCCTGCCGCGGCAGTCCGTCGTCGTCGAGGTCGGAGGCCGCCGCGTCGAAGTATCGCTACCCGGCGAACTGACCCTCGGCGGCGGCAACAGTGGACCGGCCGGTGCGGTGCGGCGTAAACCCAAGGCCCGTACTCGTGGTGGAGCCGGAGCAGGAGCGGCATCCGGTGACGCCGTCACCGCACCCATGCAGGGCACCGTGGTGAAAGTCGCCGTCGAAGAAGGGCAGAGCGTCGAAGCAGGTGAGCTCATCGCCGTCCTCGAAGCGATGAAAATGGAAAACCCCGTCAACGCCCACAAAGCCGGCACCATCACCGGCCTCACCGTCACCGCAGGCGACGCCATCACCCAAGGCACCGTCCTCACCGAAATCAAGTAGGGGAGTATCCGATGACTGCCCTCGCTGAGTCGTTCGACAGTGGTACCTCGCCGGTGCATTCCGCCGAGTTCGAGATCGTATCCACCGTGCTGCGGATGGCGTCGGCAGCACGGGTTCGTTTGGCGGAGGCACTGGACGCACAGGGGCTCAGCTGGGCGAGGTACGAGGTGCTGGAACTGGTGTGCAGGCGAGGGTCGATGTCCTACAGTGCCCTTTCGCGGGAGTTGGTGCGGCACAGGACAAGCATCACCGCCACGACTGCCAGTCTCGTCGAGGCGGGGCTGCTGGTGCGAACCGTCAATCCTCGAAATCGGCAGCAATACATGGTCGAGGCCACCGACTCGGGCCATCGCGCCGTGACGCGTGCCGAGCGTGCTCTGGAGCGCTCTCGGTCGAGGATGGCGGTCGATACCGATTCTGCTCGGACGCTCGAGGTGCTGCGTGGCATCGAGAAGCAGTGGAACGGCCGGCGCTGAGCGGCTCATGACCGCAGCGGGCATGCTGTGATTCGAGTACCCCTGGGGTGATACCCCCAGGGGTACTTGCATACCCCCTTGGGTATATGCGAGGGTGGGCACGTTCGTTCGTTGGTTCGAGGGTCTCGTCTGCTCTGTTCGATACCCCCACCCGTATAGGAGCACCATGTCGCTGCGCGATGCCCAAGTTCTTCGTCCACCGGATGATCGGCCGGCAACCGAGCCGGGCCTACTCGGCCGCGCTGGCGGCTCGATGGTGGCCCATCGACGGTGGGTGTTCGGTGTGTGGCTCATCGTGCTCGTGGGCCTGGGTTCGTTTGCGCCCTCGGTGTTCTCGTCGCTGGCCGGAGCCGGATGGCAGGCGAACGGATCCGAATCCGTACAGGTTCGAGAGTTGGCCCAGCAGCACTTCGGCGGTAATTCTTCGGCGGCGGTGCAGGTGGTCGTCCACTCCGACTCGGCACCCATAACCGATTCCGCCGTTCAGGATGTAATTGCCGACGTGTCCGACGTATTCACCGGCGACACCAGATTCGGGGACGTCGTTGCGCCGCAACCGGGTACGACGATCAGTCCGGACGGCAGAACCGGCATCGTCATCGCCGGGGCGAACGGCACGACTGACGAGATGGTCGAAGCCGTCGACGATGCGAAGGAACGGTTGACCGCGCTCTCGGGCAACGGAATCGAGGTGTACCCCACCGGTTCGTCGGCCTTGTGGTCGGACTTCAACAAGGCAAACCACGATGCAATGATTCAGGCCGAACTGTTCTCCTGGCCGGTCACTTTGGCGATCATGGTGCTTGCGTTCGGATCACTTGTCGCTGCGGGATTGCCACTGCTGCTCACCGTTGCCGGACTCGTCGCATCCGCTGGTGGACTCGTTCTGCTCAACGGTGTCACGCCGATCTCGGTGTGGGCCATGAACTTCGCGATGATGTTCGCCCTCGCGCTCGGAATCGACTACGCGCTGTTCATCGTCGCTCGATTCCGCGACGCGTTGCGCAACGCCGACCCTCGGGCCGCAGTGGCCGAAACCATGGACACCGCAGGCAAAGCCGTCGTGTTGTCCGGGCTGACGGTGCTGGTGAGTCTGTCCGCCGTGCTGCTCGTCCCCGCGCCTGCGGTGCGCACGATGGCTGTCGGGATCATGCTGGCCGTGGCCTTCGTGTTGCTGGCGACGATGACACTGTTGCCCGCGGCATTGGGGGCGCTCGGTTCCAACGTCAACGCAGCCTCGTTGCCGTACGCCAAGCGGCAGGAGCATCGATCCCCGAAGTTCGCCGCATGGGGCGAGCTGTTGCACAAGCACCCGTGGCCGTTCGCCGTCGTCTCGGTGGGAATTCTGATCGCCCTGGCGCTTCCGGTACTCGGCTTGAAGGTGGCGATGCCGTCGATCGCGGTGGTGCCCGAGGATGCACCGGTGCGGCAGGGCTACGAACTCGTGCAGGCCCAGTTCGGGCCGGGTGCGCCGGGAGCGCTACAGATCGTGGTTGCCGACGCCGATGCTCTCGACGCCGCGACCGTCGCTGCGGGAGTCGACGGGATCTCGATGGTGACGCCGCCGCAGACTGCCGCAGACGGTTCGGGATCTGCTCTGCTGCAAGCAATTCCGTCGGTGGATCCGTCCGACGAAGCGATGGGTACCATTCTCGCCGATCTGCGATCCACGCTGCCCGATTCGGCACTCGTCGGTGGAGCACCCGCGGAGAACCTGGACCTGCAGCAGGCATTGAACGACTACCTGCCGATCGTCGTCGGGATCATCTTGGTCCTCGGATTCATGCTGCTTCTGGTGGCGCTGCAGGCTCCGTTGATCGCGTTGCTCGGCACCCTGGTGAGCTTGCTGTCCACCGCCGCGGCCTTCGGAGTGGCCAAATTGATCTTCCAGGACGGCCACGGCGCGTCCCTGCTCGGATTCACCCCACAAGGATTCCTCGATGGCTGGGGCCCGGTGTTCTTCTTCGCGATGATTTTCGCCATCGCCATGGACTACACGGTCTTCCTCTTGGCCACCGCGAAGGAGCACTACGAGCGCACCGGTGACTCCAAGATTGCACAGGTCGACGGCTTGGCCCACTCAGGGCGAGTCATCTTCGCCGCGGCAGCGGTGATGGTGGCGGTGTTCTTCACGTTCGCGCTCTCGGATCCGTTGCCACCCAAAGAGATGGGCATCATCCTCGGCGTCGCTGTACTGCTCGACGCGTTTCTCGTTCGGCTCGTGCTGCTTCCTGTCCTGTTGCGGTTGACCGGGCACGGCGCCTGGTGGTCGCCGGCCTGGCTGCGTTCGGTGCTGCCCTCCATCCGCTTTTCGCACTGACACGACAATTTCTCAGGAGTCATCATGAACATCGCACTGTCCACCACGCTGACCGACACCGATTTCGACAAAGCGATCGACCGCACCAGAAAGGCGTTGTCGGAGCAAAGATTTGGAGTTCTCACCGAAATTGACATGCAGGCCACCCTCAAAGCCAAGCTCGGCGAGGACATAGAGCGTTACGTGATTCTCGGGGCATGCAACCCGGGACTCGCGCATCGCGCAGTCGGGGTGATGAAGCAGATTGGTTTGCTGCTGCCGTGCAATGTGGTGGTTCGCGAGAACACCGCATCAGCCGGATCGGTCATCGTCGAGGCCATGAATCCGGCCATCATGATCGAGGTGGCCGGTGAGCCCGAGTTGGGTGCGGTCGCCGCCGAGGCCACCACGAAACTGCAGGCAGCGATCGCGGCACTCGGCGGTTCCGGATCCGATCCCGCTTGATGCCCCCGGGGGTACCATCGCGAATACTGCCACAACCATCGAGGGGATCGACATGATCGGCGACGAAGACAGCATCGCACTGGTACTCAACCGACTCAAGCGCGCGCACGGTCAGCTCGCCGGCGTCATCGGGATGATCGAGAACGGACGCGATTGCAAGGACGTCGTCACTCAGCTCGCAGCTGTTTCCCGGGCACTGGACAAGGCCGGATTCAAGATCGTGGCTACCGGTCTGCGCGAATGCATGACGGGTGAAAGTTCGGGCAATAAGGAGCCGATGACCGAGGCCGAATTGGAGAAGCTGTTCCTGGCACTGGCCTGAGGCCGGAGCAAATCCCACCGGAGAGCGACGGAAGAGCGAACAGTAGGCGTCGCGGTGGCCCTGGAACCTCGCGTTTCGCGACGTTGCGGTCGACAGACTTCGAATTCGTCTGCATACTTGACTTTGTCCAGAAAAGCGGAGGATAGTATTGCTGTGATGCCGATCTCACCGTACGCGGAGCTGTTACGCACCGCCGACATGCGCGTGACCCGTCCCAGGGTCGCGGTGCTCGAGGTCGTCGGATCCAATCCTCATGCAGACACCGACACGATCCTCGGACTCGTGCGATCGGTGCTGCCGGAGGTATCGCGGCAAACCGTGTACGACGTGCTCAATGCGTTGACCGCGGCGCGCCTCGTACGGCGGATCGAACCGGCGGGATCTCCTGCCCGGTACGAGTCTCGTGTCGGCGACAACCACCACCACGCGGTGTGCCGCTCCTGCGGCGTCATCGCCGATGTGGACTGTGCCGTCGGCGAAACGCCGTGTCTCACCGCATCGGACTCCGTCGGTTTCACGATCGACGAGGCGGAAGTCATTTATTGGGGCTTCTGCGCACAGTGTTCGACTGCCGGAAGGCAGTCGGCAGCTCCTGTTTCGTTCCCTCCCGGTTCCCGAACACAGCAGAGTTCGTGACCCACCTCGATCACAGCCCGATCGTCACACCTTGGAAGGACGCACGTGTCAGAAGATCACACAACACGCGAAAAAGAGATGAACGAGGATCAGCCGCAGGAGTCGGGCGGCAAGTGTCCTGTCATGCACGACGCGATGCCGTTGCCCGTCGAGGGTGGCAGCAACCGTGAGTGGTGGCCGAAGGCTCTGAACCTCAAGATTCTCAAGAAGAATCCGGCCGTCGGCGATCCGATGGGTGCCGACTACGACTACGCAGCCGAGTTCAACTCCCTCGACCTCGCCGAGGTCAAGCGCGACATCGAAGCCGTCATGACGAACTCGCAGCCCTGGTGGCCCGCCGACTTCGGTCACTACGGCCCCTTCTTCATTCGCATGGCGTGGCACGCCGCGGGCACGTACCGCAAGCAGGACGGTCGCGGCGGTGCCGGTGCCGGTATGCAGCGCTTCGCGCCGCTCAACAGCTGGCCGGACAACGCCAGCCTGGACAAGGCGCGCCGTCTCATCTGGCCGATCAAGCAGAAGTACGGCAAGAAGCTGTCCTGGGCCGACCTGATCGTGCTCACCGGCAATGTCGCCATCGAATCGATGGGCCTGCCCACCTACGGCTTCGCCGGCGGACGTGTCGACGCCTGGGAGCCGGACGAGGACGTCTACTGGGGCCCCGAGCAGACCTGGCTCGGCGACGAGCGCTACGACGGTGATCGCACGAGCCTCGAGAACCCGCTGGCCGCAGTGCAGATGGGCTTGATCTACGTCAATCCCGAAGGCCCCAACGGAAATCCGGATCCCGTGCAGTCCGCACTGGACATTCGCGAGACCTTCGGCCGCATGGCAATGAACGACATCGAGACGGCGGCGCTTGCCGTCGGTGGGCACACCTTCGGTAAGACGCACGGTGCTGCGGATCCCGACGCGCACATCGGTGCCGAGCCCGAGGGCGCTCCCATCGAGCAGATGGGCCTCGGCTGGAAGAACAGCTTCCAGAGCGGTGTCGGCGCGGACGCGATCACCAGTGGCCTCGAAGTCATCTGGACACCCACGCCGACCCAGTGGGACAACAGCTTCCTCGAGACTCTGTACGGGTTCGAGTGGGAGCTCTACAAGAGCCCCGGCGGCGCGCACCAGTGGCGTCCGAAGAACGGCGAGGGCGCGGATCTCGTTCCCGACCCGGCCGATCCCACCAAGCGTCGCCACCCGTCGATGCTGACCTCGGACATCGCGATGCGCGTCGATCCGATCTACGAGCAGATCACCCGTCGCTGGCTCGACCACCCGGAAGAGCTCGCGGAGGAATTCCAGAAGGCGTGGTTCAAGCTCACCCACCGCGACATGGGACCGGTATCGCGCTACCTCGGCCCCGAGGTTCCGTCGGAGACCCTGCTCTGGCAGGACCCGATCCCCGCTGTCGATCACGAGTTGATCGGTGAGGCGCAGATCGCCGAGCTCAAGCAGACCATCCTCGACTCCGAACTGACTCAGCAGCAGCTGATCTCGGCAGCCTGGGCAGCAGCGTCGTCGTTCCGCGTCAGCGACAAGCGCGGCGGTGCCAACGGCGGCCGTCTGCGTCTGCAGCCGCAGGCCGGCTGGGAGGTCAACGAGCCCGACGAGCTCGCACAGGTCATCCGAGTGCTCGAGGGAATCCAGCAGTCGTTCTCCGGAACGGTGTCGTTCGCCGACCTCGTCGTCCTCGGTGGCGTCGCAGCACTCGAGAAGGCGGCCGGAGTCAGCGTGCCGTTCACCCCGGGCCGCATGGACGCGACGCAGGAGCAGACGGACGTCGATTCGTTCTCCGACCTCGAGCCGAAGGCCGACGGCTTCCGCAACTTCCTCGGCAAGGGCCAGAAGCTCCCGGCGGAGTACTCCCTCGTCGATCGGGCGAACCTGCTGTCGCTCAGCGCACCGGAGATGACCGTGCTCGTCGGCGGTCTGCGTGTGCTCGGTGCCAACTTCCAGAATTCGTCGCACGGCGTACTGACCGACAAGGTCGGCACGCTCACCAACGACTTCTTCGTCAACCTCCTCGACATGGGCACGGAATGGGTTCCCACCGCGGAGGACGGCATCTACGAGGCCAAGGATGCGGCGACCGGTGAGAAGAAGTGGACCGGCACCCGCAACGATCTGGTGTTCGGCTCGAACTCCGAATTGCGCGCTCTCGCAGAGGTATACGCCTGCGACGACGCCAAGGACAAGTTCGTGCAGGACTTCGTCGCGGCCTGGGACAAGGTCATGATGCTCGATCGCTTCGAGCTGGCTTAACTCTCTCTACCGAACTCGAAGTTATGGATGGAAACCGTGCTCGATCCATCCATAGCTTCGAGTTCGTCGTTATCGGTCCGTTATCTTTCGTTGCCAATTCGTGTCCTTCACCCCTCATCGACTGCAATTTTCGAGCGGCAAGCTACAAGGCATGACACACGACGACGGGGCGGCAGGAGCCGTCGACCACAACATGGACGAATCACGCAAGGGTGCGTCCGGCTTCGGCTCGTTCCTGGAGATGTTTCAGGATGCCTCCACCGACAAGTCCGATATCGAGCGCTGAGCCGCAGGCGAGTTCAGCGAGCGCCGATCGTGTTGGTGACCGAACCGATCCGGTCGATGCTGAGCTGGACGCGATCGCCCGGCGCAATCCAGCGGTCGAGTTCCAGCCCACAACCGCGCGGAAGCGTGCCGGATGTCAACAACTCACCGGGATAGACGTTTTCGCCGCGAGACGCGTATGCGAGAGATTCGCCGATGGAGTACCGCATCCCTGCGGTGCCGGTGGTCGACCACAACTCGTCGTCGACCGTGACGGTGGCCGTCAATGAATCCAGATGCGGCGTGATCTCGTCGGCTGTGACGATATCGGCTCCCATGGAACTGGCAAAGGTCTTGGTCTTGACCACGGGGCCGAATGGGGTGCGACGCTGTTCATCCCACTGGGTGTCTCGGGCACTGATGTCGTCGAACACCACGTATCCGCCGATCGCAGCAGTGGCCTCTCGCTCGGATGCGTCGCGAACGGGCCGGGTGACCACGGCCCCGAATTCGAGTTCGAAGTCCAGTGCTCGGCTGTAGGACGGCCACTCGACCGGAGCCTCGTCGGCGACGACGGTGAGGTGATTTCCGGTGTAGTAGACGGGGTGGTCGTCGAAGCCAGGCCCCGGGCGGAGTGCCGGAAATGTTGTCCGAGTCAGTGTCTCGAATCCCCGGATGAACGGAACGGCTCGCGGGAGGTTTCGGCGAACCAGGTTGTGCGCAGCGAGATCCCAGTGTGCTTCCCAGCCGAGGAAGCAGCGAAGCGACGCCGGAACCACGGGAAGTGTCGGTGTCGGCCGGTCGATCACCGCCACGCCTTCTTCCACCGCACGGTGCACCACTGCGGTCGCTGCGTCGCGGGCTCGTTCACCGGCATCGAGAAACCCGAGCATGCTGCGGGTGAGCGACCGCAGTGCGTCGTCGGCACCCAATGTCGAGACAGCGGCATCGAGATCGACCCACGACCCCGACTCGGTCTCGTACACGGCTACACGGTCTGCCGAGTCGGCAGCGATCAGGCGTCGTAATCGCACTCGAGTAATCCGATCTTCGCGTGAGGGGGCTCCACAACGGTTGAGGAATCAGGAGTGTAAACGGCGGTACGGCTGTGGTGTCAAGACCTGCCCGGCGGGGACTAGCGTGGGACCATGAGATCTCCCGTTCCCGAGTACCTCGCCTCCGTGTTAAGGGACTGTCGGCAACTCGACGGCGGGACCGTGACCGAGGGCAACCCGGAACTGGCCTCGGCGGATCCCGACACCTTCGCCGTCGCTCTCGCCACCGTCGGTGGATCGCTGCACGGAGCGGGCGACACCGACGTCGCATTCTCGATCCAATCGATCGCCAAAGCAGTCGCGTACGCGCTCGCCATCGAGGACAACGGAATCGAGACCGTGCTCGAAGCCGTCGACGTCGAGCCTTCTGGCGATTCGTTCAACGAGATCTCGTTGGAGGCGACAACCGGACGGCCGCGAAATCCATTGATCAATGCCGGTGCGCTGGCGGTGCATTCGATGATTCGAGGCCACGGGAGCGAAGAGCGCGCGGGGCGAATGACGGACCTGCTGAGCAGGATGGCCGGCCGCGAACTCTCGGTCGACCGTGCGGTGTACGAGGCCGAACTCGAATCCGACGATCGGAACACCGCGATCGCGCACCTCCTGAAATCGGTCGGCCACCTCGGAGCCGAACCTGCCGATGTCGTCGACGGCTATGCGCGGCAGTGCGCGGTGACCGTGACATGCAACGACCTGGCCAGGATCGCCGCGGTGATGGCGAACGGAGGTAAGGATCCCAACACGGGCGAGCAGGTACTCGATCCGGCGGTCGATCGCCACGTTCTGGCGGTCATGGCGACCTGTGGAATGTACGACGGCAGTGGCAGTTGGCTTGCGACCGTGGGCATTCCGGCCAAGAGTGGAGTGGCTGGGGCGATCATCGGGGTGCTGCCGGGCCAAGTGGGGATTGCCGTGGTGTCGCCGAAACTGAACGAACACGGCAACAGTGTGCGCGGGGTTGCGGTGTTCGAGAGGCTCTCGCGCGACTTGGGTTTGCACATGATGCACGTCGCGCCCAGTGGTGAATCGGCCATCCGAAGCATGACCGAGGCCGAGGATGTGACCACCGTCGAACTGCAGGGCGATCTCCGGTTCGCAGGCGCGGAGGCGGTCACCGCTCGGTTGATCGGCAGCGTCTCCGAAGGCAACTGCACAAGAGTCGATTTCAGCGAAGTTCGCGCCATCGACGGCGCTGCCCGGAGGCTGCTGCGCGAAGCGCTCCGGGTGTTGGAGAACGAAGGCCATCAGGTAGTCGTCGAGGACCCCGACGGGTTCATGACCTCGCCCGACCGGTCAGAGGCGGCCGGCGAGAATCATGTTCCAGTAGGTCAGCGGTAGCCCGTATCGGTCGAATGCCCAAGCCGCACGCCGTGGTTTGAGCGAATCGAGGAACGACGGTAGCGATGGCGTCAGGGTTCCGGCGCGGTCGAACTCGGCCGCGATCAAGCTGTGCGCGCCGACTGCGATGGGAGCGACGGTGTAACCGTCGTAGTGCGACAACGGTTTTCCGTTGCGAGCTGCGATCAGATTGTCGACGAGAATCGAGATCTGCTTGCGCAGTGCGCCACCCGAGGAGTCGGTGTCGATGGCCGCGCCGTCGCCTGCGGCCCATACCTCCCGGTGTACCCGGTGACGCAGAGTTCCCCCGTCGATGTCGACGACACCGTGCGGCGCGGTACCCGTCAGATTGGACTTCTCCAACCACGTCGGACCTCGAAACGGCGGGACGAGGTGGAGCATGTCGTAGCCGAGGCGCTCGTCGGCACCGTCGTGGCCGGTGACGGTGATGTGCCCGCTTTCCGGGTGCAGCGCCGTGACCGCGGTACGGGTCAACACTCGCACGCCCAGCTCACCGAGCCGCTCGTTCACCCTCGCGTCGAGCTCCGGCACGCCGAGCAGTCGCTGTCGATCCACCACCAGCGTGATGTCGATTCCAGGCAGGCGGCCGGTACGGGACCAGTGGTCCGCAGCCAGGAACAACGGCTTCAGTGTGGTGCCGGTACACCCGACCGGCGGGCGCGGCACGGTGAACACAGCACTGCTGTCGGCGGGCAGATCGCGCACCAGTTCCCATGTGCGTTCGGCTCTGTCGAGGTAGTTGCTTGCCACCGTGGGGAATTCGAGCGCCGACTCGACGCCGGGCAGCGCGTCGGTATCGACCACGAGGCCCTGACCGAGTACGAGATCGCGGTAGCCGTAGCTCGCGCCAGAGGAGCATCGCACCACGCGGTCGATCGCGTCGATCGCCACCGCCGAATCCTCCAGCCAGACGCACCCTTTCGGTATCACCGAACGCTGGGTGCGCTCGGCCTCGGTCAGCGCTGCCTGACCGGAACCCACGTACGAGAGCAGGGGCCGATAGGTGTGCACCTGCTTGGGTTCGATGACAGCGACATCGGAGATGCCCTTCTTCAGCAGTCGCGCTGCGGCGCTGATGCCTGCGTTTCCGCCGCCGACGACGATCACGTCGTATGTCCTGCTCGGAGTAGTCATTCACAACACCTTTCGCGCTTTACGTCGACGAATTGTCACCACGGCCGCGAGAACGCCCATCGCAGCGGCAGCCGATGCCGCGACCACGCGGGAGTCGGTATCGCCCGAGTGCGCCCGAGGGAAAGCGGCGGTTGGGTGCGACGGATCGGCCCTACGGGCCTCGGGCTGCGCGACCGGGTTGTGGTGCTCGCGTAGGGCTCGGCCCTGTTCGACTGCGTCCGAGTCCTTTTCGGCGTTCTTGTCCGATGCCCTGGTGTCGCGCGGGGGCAACTGCAGTTGTTCCTCGGCGATCAGACCTGCTTGGAGCTGGCGGCCTCGTTCGAGTTCCGAATCCAGTTCTGCGCCGAAGAGCAACGCCAGGTTCGTCAGCCACAGCCACAGCAGAAACACGACGGCACCGGCGAGTGAGCCGTAGGTCTTGTTGTAGCTACCGAAATTGGCGACGTACAAACCGAATCCGGCCGAGAGGAGGATCCACACGACGATGGCGACTGCGGCCCCCGAGCTGATCCAACGGAACTTCGGTTGCTGCACGTTGGGTGTCGCGTAGTACAGCACGGCGACGGCCACCACGACCAGAACCAGTACGACCGGCCACCGGACGATGTTCCACACAGCCAACGTGGTGCTACCCAGCCCGATTGCGTCTCCGACGGCCTCGGCGACCGGTCCGCTGACCGCGAGAAGTACAGCCGCCAACGCCAACAGAACCAGCGCAACGATCGTGACGATCAGCATGGTGGGTCGGAGCTTCCACACCGGCCGCCCCTCGTCGACCTCGTACATACGATTCATGGCGCGGCCGAATGCACCGACGTAGCCGGACGCAGACCACAGCGCGCCTGCCAGTCCCGTCGCGAGCGCGAGTCCCGCAGTAGGGGCCTGCACCAATTGCTCGATGGGTCCGCGCAGAGAATCCACTGCCGAGGCCGGGCCCAGATCCGACACGATCTGAAGAACGCCGTCGACAGTGGAGCGGCCCTGACCGAACACGCCCAGTAGAGACACGACAGCGAGCATTGCGGGGAAGAGCGACAGCACGGCGTAGTAGGTCAACGCCGCAGCGAGGTCGGTGCACTGATCGCGCGAGAACTCACGAGCGGACTTCTTCACAGCGAACATCAACGACGGTTTGCTCAGGTCGGTGGGGGAGTCGGCCTTGCGTGGGTCATCGGGATCGGCGTCGACGGGGGCCGGCGTCGTTCTCGCCGTATCGGACTGGGTCACAGCGCATCCGTTGCCGGCGCGACCATGGGTGCGTCGAGAGACGGACGTACGTCGACTCGATTCGGCACCAGCTGTGCCCTGACACCCTGCAGTGCCGGTGAAAGCACCACGGCCAGTTGCTGATTCCATCGGCCGAGACGGATGGCGGTGGCGTCGAGCACGGAATGGATACCCGCAGCGGCTGCGACCACCGACGAGAGGTCGAGTATCAATGCCCGTCCTCGCTCAGCGGCTTCGCCGAGCGTTTCGGCGAGAACCGGAACGTCCGAATCGCCGATCGGACCGGTCACTCGCACGACGATGTCGGCACCAGCGCTCTCGTCCACCGACAGCATCATGTCGGTATCGCGACCGTGCGAGTGCGACAGCGACGGAATCACTTCCGCGAGCGGGGTCGAGATGGACGGTACGACGATCATGGACACTCCTGTGCAGCCGCTCTCGGCCCTGGCGCACGGCGGAGTCGGCAGTAGAGAACTTGGGGACTGCGGGCTGTTGCTGAACCACGCATCTTCGAGGTACCCCGCGACGCTGATTCGTATGCATCGAAACGACAACGGGTTTGAGGGTGAGGGTGGAGGGAATACACATCCGAACACGCCGAGCTCGGGAGGCACGCCGATGACGACAGCCGAATACGATTCCATCAGATCCCTGACGTCCGTGCATGCCGACCCCGGAGTGTACGAGCCACAGGAGGATTCGCTTCTGCTGTGCGACATCGCTGCGCAAACCGGCGTCGTGCCCGGAGCTCGGGTACTGGACATGTGCACCGGAAGCGGCGCGGTGGCCATCACAGCCGCACTGTTGGGAGCCCGCGAGGTCGTCGCCTTCGACATCTCGGCGCGGGCCGTGGAATGTGCGCAGAGAAACGCACGTTCGGTCGGCGTCGAGGTGGACGTCAGGTTGGGTTCGCTGGCAGAGGCTGCGCACCTCGAGCCGTTCGACGTAGTGCTGTGCAATCCTCCATACGTACCGTCCGAACTTCCCCCGACGGGGATGGGTCTGCACCGCGCGTGGGATGCGGGGGAGGACGGCCGCACAGTGCTCGATCCGCTGTGCAGCGCCGCGGCCGATCTGTTGGTACCGGGCGGGGTGTTGCTCGTCGTCCACTCGGAATTTTCCGGGCCACGACGTACGGTGAACATGCTCTCGGGCAACGGATTCTCGGTGGCCGAGGCGAGCAGACAGATCATCGACTTCGGGCCGGTCATGCACCGTCGTGCGGAGTGGCTGGAGGCCCGCGGAGTATTGGCTCCTGGGTGCCGAACGGAGGAGTTGGTGGTTGTTCGTGGCGACAAGCGATGATGCGACAGGCGCACGCACCACGGTGAGGATCGTCCGCGGTGGACCGATGTTGATCGACGGACCGGTGAGTATCGAACTCGACGACGGTACGCGAGTGGAATCGGATCGATTCGTGGTCGCGGTGTGCACGTGCCGTCGCAGCAAGTCCTATCCGCTGTGCGACACGAGCCACCGCGCCAAGAAGCGACCGTCTCAGTCCAGCGAGGACTGACCGGCCGACCACCGCGCCATCACGTGCTCAGCGAGTTCGTTCTCCACGAAATCCAGCGCGCGCATTCCGAACACCACGTCGGCTTCGAGTTCGGGCTCGTTGCGAAGTAGGTTGCCGACCACGTCGTGACGAAGCACCTGCTCGTGCACGGCATCCGCCTCGACGTGCTCCGCGTAGAACGCAATGCATGCTGCGGGTGCGTTCAATCTCCGCAATCCCTGCACGTAGCGCTGTGAGCCCGGTGACGACGTGATCTCGGTGGCGGCGAGATGCCCGACCGTGGCACCGCGAAGTCCGCGGTGCAGGCCGAAGAGCGACATGAGGTTCACCCACGCCAAAGTCTGCGCAGGAACGCGGTCGACGTACCCGAGGTACGACGCGTCGAGGTCGGCGGCCACCATCGACTCGGCCCACAGATGCTGGTGCAGTCGATCGCCCTTGCCGCCGCCGTACTCGTCGAATTCGACTGCGACGTACGAGGCTTTGGCCTGTCCCGTCAGTCTGGGAATTGCCCAGGCGTGCGGATCGGCCTCTTTGAGGTGGTAAACGGATCGGTGCACGAAGTACTCGCGCATCTGCTCCCACGAGCCCTCGTCGCGCAGGAACCACGACGGGCCGGTTCCCGACGTCGCCTCGACGGACAGGGAGTCCATCTCTGCGGTGGCGTCGTCGCCGGGCTCGACGTTCGCTCGCACGTAGGTCAGGAAGGCGGACTCGAGCGCTGCTCGCAGTCGCAGCAGATCGGGGTCCCATTCCCACGCGTCGTCGACGCCGTCGAACCCGCGGTAGTGCAGCTCGTAGCAGATCAGGAGCGCGAGTTGGACGTCTCGGGACGTGGCATCGACCTCGGTCGGCCTCGGCAGGGGAGCAGGGCCGTTCGGCTCACCCGCGATCAAACACCGGGTGAGCGCATCCGTGATCGGCCCACACGGCATGGGCAGTGCCGGAGAGCGTGCAGTGGACGGGTCGACTGAGAACAACGCGGTCATACTGGTGACTACCCGCTGCCGGGCGGTACCAACCGCGCGCGACGCATGTGTTTGTGACCTGTCACAACAGGCAATGCGCACCGAACGACCTCGAACTTCGGAGTCGTTGCACCGGAAGGACCCCATGCGCGCAGTGACCTGGCAGGGCAAGAGAAAAGTCAGCGTGGACACCGTTCCCGATCCGCGGATAGAACTACCGACGGACGCGATCGTGAAGATCACGACCACCAACATTTGCGGGTCGGACCTGCATCTGTACGAAACCCTCGGTGCTTTCATGGACCAGGGTGACATCCTGGGCCACGAGCCGATGGGGATAGTCGAGGAAGTCGGTTCGCAGACAGGAGATCTCGCAGTCGGAGACCGGGTCGTCATTCCGTTCCAGATCTCCTGCGGCCACTGCTACATGTGCAATTCCACCCTGTACACGCAGTGCGAGACCACCCAGGTCCGTGACCAGGGAACGGGCGCAGCGCTGTTCGGCTTCTCCAAGCTCTACGGACAGGTTCCCGGCGGTCAGGCCGAGTATCTCCGCGTCCCGCAGGCGCAGTTCACTCACATCAAAGTTCCCGAGGGACCGCCGGATTCGCGATTCGTCTACCTCTCCGATGTGCTGCCCACCGCGTGGCAGTCGGTCGAGTACGCGGCAATTCCCGACGGCGGATCGGTCACGGTTCTCGGGCTCGGGCCCATCGGCGACATGGCAGCGCGGATCGCCCAGCACAAGGGCGCACGCGTGATCGCCGTCGACCTCGTTCCCGAACGACTCGCCCGCGCTGCGGCACGAGGAATCGAGACGGTGAATCTCGCCGAGCACAGCGGTGGCGTCGGCGACGTCATTCGCGAGATGACCGACGGCCGTGGCACGGACGCAGTCATCGACGCGGTGGGCATGGAAGCGCACGGATCCCCGGTCGGCAAACTCGCTCAGCAGATCGTCGGAATGCTCCCGGACGCTGTTGCTGCGCCCATGATGCAGAAGGCCGGTGTCGATCGACTCGGTGCGCTGTACTCGGCCATCGACATCGTCCGTCGAGGCGGAACGATCTCGATCATCGGCGTGTACGGCGGGATGGTCGATCCGCTTCCCCTGATGACCATGTTCGACAAGCAGATCCAGCTCCGGATGGGGCAGGCGAACGTCAAGAAGTGGATCGACGACATCATGCCGCTGCTCGGTGACGACGATCCTCTCGGCGTCGATTCGTTCGCGACACACGAGCTGTCACTCGAGGAAGCTCCCCACGCATACGAGATCTTCCAGAAGAAGCAGGACGGTGCGATCAAGGTTCTGCTGAAGCCGTAAGGCGTGCTTCGAATACAGCGATGCGGCCCGGAAGTTCACGGGCCGCATCGGTATTCGCAGAAGGATCAGTCGATCGACATCAGTCGATGGAGATGACGTCCTTGGCGATGGCTGCCACGCGCGTCTGTCCTGCGGACACGACTCCGTGGCGGTTCTTGTGGGCCTCCTCGTACGTCACGATCGTGCGTACGTCGGAAGGGTTGGTGAGGTCCTTGATGGCGGCGACGGCGTCCGAGACGTTGAGATCGTCGTAGTCCGCGATCGGCAGCTCGTCGGC
The DNA here is from genome assembly GCF_047782425.1 of Rhodococcus sp. 077-4. Lineage (NCBI taxonomy): Bacteria > Bacillati > Actinomycetota > Actinomycetes > Mycobacteriales > Nocardiaceae > Rhodococcus > Rhodococcus sp. 077-4. Next base: position 236,625 of record NZ_JAJPWC010000002.1, read on the forward strand.
GTCGAGAGATCCACCGGCGGAACGTGCGGTGTGAATCGCGTCGGCGACCGAATCGACTCCCTCGCTGCGGGTGACGTCCTCGGCAGCTTCGAGGGCTGCGTCGCGGCTCGCTGCCAAGGTCTTGACTGCAACGTCACCGGCGTGTGCGCCGCGGCCCAGCAGAGCGCTCAGGCGGTCCGGGGTGGAGCGGGCTACGTCGAGTGCCCGATCGAGTCGGCGTGCCGACCAGGTTGCCGGGGCGTTGACGATCTTCACTGCGGTGCCTGCAGCGGCCTGGAACGGAGTGCGACGCAGTGCTGCGGGTCCCCCGAGAGCGTCTTCTGCCAGTACCGTCTCGAGCCATGCGACCGTGGCGCTGTGCGCTGTGGCCAGCCGAGTCGCCAGTGCGACCACGGTGGGCTCGTTCGCCGCTGTTGCCAGTGCCTTGATGTACTTGGCCCGGCCCAGCAGTTGCTGCTCGAGAGCAAGATCGCCCAGCAGGGCTTCGTCGAACGGCTGTGCCTGCTCGGCGACAGTCTTGACGGCGGCGAGCGTACGGCCCAGGAACGGTGCAACGAGCTCCGGCAGTCCGCCGAGTCCGCGCAGTGCTTCCTCGATGGCAGCGGCGCGATCACGGCCGTTCGCGGCGTTCTGAGACAACTCCCTGCGAACCGCCTCGGTGCGCGCCTGAACGACGCGAGTCTCCGCGATCTGGATTTCGGTGTTCGTCAACTGCAGTGCAATGCGCAACTGCGCGATCAAAGTAGATGTGCTCATGGTGCTCCCCTTTCGGTTGGGTGGTCGATTGCTCCGGCCGATGCCTGTGGGTCACAGCGTGATGCCCGGCCCTGACAGCAGCGTTACCCGCCGGTAGGTTCCGTCAAACTGGAGTGTGTCGGAACTGTGAACATCGACACGTACCCCTCGGTGTCGTTTCGGATGCTCGACCCCCGCCGGTTTCGATCCGACGCCGACTGGACATCCGGCATCGATGAACACCGAGCTGTACACCGCAACTGTTTCCGCCACCGCCACCGGAGTGACGTCCGACGACGGCGTGCTCTCCCTGGACGTGCGTGAACCCGAACAACTCGGTGGGCCGGGGGAGTGCACCAATCCGGAACAGCTGATGGCCGCCGCGTTGGCGAGTTGCTTGGTCGAGTCCTTGCGCATCGCCCTCGGAACGGTCGGCGGAAGCGTCGCCGACCTCGCGGTGAAAGGCACCGTCGTACTCACCGACTCCGACGCATCCGGATACGACGCGACCTTCGCCCTCGCCGTATCCCTGCCCGGCACCGAAGATCCGGAAGCCGTGCTGGCGCAGGCAACATCGATCTGCCCGTTTCTCAAGGTCATCGACGGAGTGGACGTCACTCTTGAATGACGCCGTGACGGTCGATCTGTGCTCCGGCACTCGGGCGACATGACCTCGATACGCACCAAGGCAGTGCGTGGAGTCGACGCGATCAAAGCCGGGTTCGCGCGTGAGGACACCACGTTGATCGCAGGCGGTTTGACCTTCTATGCCGTGATCGCCGTGGTGCCGCTGCTGCTCCTCACGATTCGCGCGTGCGCACTGCTGACCTCGTCGCAGTGGGTAGGTGCCGGTTTCGACGCGATGTCGGCTCTGTTGCCCGATGCCCTCGGTGCTCGTGCGGCGCTGGACGGATTGGCCACTGCCGGAATCGAACTCGGGCCCGTCGGTGTTCTGATCGCCATCTTCCCCGCAACGTTCTACGGAGAGGGGCTGCGCAGGGCGATCGTGCGATTCGCTCCGACACGGGAATCGTTCACCGGTTGGCGCGGTCGGTTGGCGATGGTGCCGTTCTTCGTTGCCGCACCGGTGTTGCTGGCAGGCGTGCTGAGCGTCGCTCGGTTGCTGGAGGCGTCGACCGGTGGCGGCGGCAACGGAGCCATGGCGTTGCGGGTGTTCCTCGGCTTCAATTGCCTGTGGTTGATCCTGTCGGTCCCGCTGGCATGGACCTACCGCGTGATTGCGCCCCGCGCAGTGGGCTGGCGCGCGTTGATCGTCGGATCACTCGTCACATCGTCCATCGTCACCGGGTTCGTACACGGGTTCATCCTGTTCTTGGCCATTCCGGTGGATCTGGGCGCACCCTTCGGCGGTCTCACCGCGATCGGAGGCGGCGTGGCGATCATGCTGTGGATGTTCGTATTCCACGTGCTGGCTCTCGCCGGCTGGTTGGTCACCGCCGAGTTCGATCTGCTCGACGATGCAACCCGAACATCAACTGAATGAATCCGAATACTGCGAGCGCGCACGTCACGGACACACCGATCGTTGCCGATGTTCCTGCAGAGGCCGGGGCGGCACCGGCAACCGTTGCCGTGACCGCGGCGGCGATCACTCGCGACGGACGTTCCCACACCGTGAGGAAGCCGACGTCCTCGATTCCGGAACCCACGGCCCTGGCGCGGGCCATCTCGTGCAGCAATGTCGTCACGCCGACCGCTACAACGACCTGGACGGGAGCTCCCAGGGCAAGACCGCTGGCCAGGAGCAGCAGATCACTGCAGCGATCTGCGACGGTGTCGAGCAGGTATCCCCACTGAGACTGGGACCGACCGATCATTGCCACCCCGCCGTCGATACCGTCGAGCAGCCCGGAGATGACGATCAGCACGGCTGCGATCAGTGGTGCCGAGGTGCCTGGCCGCGAGAGGGCCAACGCCGCCCCGGCCACCACCACGGCGGTGAAGGTGACGGCATGGGCGGACACCGACGCGCGGACCAGCGGAACACTCAAGGAGTACACGACGCGAAGCCAACCCGAAACCAGTGCGGACGAGGACGGATCGATGTCGTTGTGCAGCGTCGACCACGTGGACAGATACTCCTCGCGAGTCGCCGGACGTACCGACATGCTCTGCTGCTTCGACGTACTGCGCTGATTGACCATCGAGAATCCTTGCTCGGCACCGAATGAAACGACCCGACGAGCACGTGACCGGCGATGGCGCGTCGAGACAACGAAGTACCCGTCCACCGCGTTCTCAATCCGCACCGGAGCGTCGGGCGTCAGTCGTCGTCGGAGTTGCTCGCCCTCCTGCGCGCTTTCAAGCGCGAGATCTTGATGCCTACGGCCGTGAGTACGAGCACCCATCCCGCGATCAACACGCTGCCACCGACGAACGCCGCGCGACGCAGCGGATGTTCGTCGGCGTACACGTATCCGACTGTGCCCCAAATCAATGCAACGAGCGCGATGATTGCCATCATCCAGATCATCGAATAGAGCGTTCTGTTCATTGTTCACCCGACCTTGCTGTTACATCGTCCCCGACGAACTCTGACGTGCATTCTTCTACCGGCTGCCGCTGTCTCTTGCCGCCCGGCCGCGGCATCGCACCACACATCACCAGGCCAGATTCGGCTGCAGTTCACCGGTGGACACTCCGAATTCGACGCCCGTGCGGTGCATGTGCCCGAACAACGCTCTCGTTACGTCCTCCGGTGTGCGACCGAGTGCGCCGGCCCACCGCGCCGCGCGTGCACTCGACCGTGAACTGCGCAATTCGACGGCACCGGTTCCGCCGACATCGACGGTGAGGCGATCGGCACCGGTTGCCAGCATACGGCGCACGGCACCTTCGCCGAACACTACGAGTCCGCGAACGTCCACGACAACGTGACTTCGGCCGGTGTCGCTCGGCCGACCCAGATGGATGCGAGAGTCGACGTCGCCCCACGGCGCTCGCAACGGCGCCGCGTCGACGCCGTCGATCCACACCGCGCAATCGCGCTCGTGCAGAACCGATCCGACTGTGGCGAGCAGCGACGCCGAGCTGTGTCCCGTCGAATCGACGACCACGACGATCTCGGCAACGGCGTAGACGAGGCCATGCGTGCGGGCCGCCGGGTCGGTGATGCGGGAGGACAGCATCAGGGCCTCGGCGTTCTTGCGTTCACGATCGCCGCCCGTCCGCTCGGCCCATTCCGGTCCGTCGTGCCAGGCGACCGCTCGAGACATGTGCGCCAGGACGGCACCGGCGTCGTAGGCGCGGTGCGCGAAATCCCAATCCTCGCCGCCGTATCCGACGAAGGTCCCGTCGAATCCGCCGACCTCGTCGAACAGCTCACGACTGCACGACATGACGGCGCTGATGACATACCGGTACGAACGTCGATCGGCATCGAGCAGGTCACGCGATTGTGCATATCCGTCTCGAAGCCATTGCGGCTCCGTCAATTCCGGTGGACCGACCGATCGTCCGGAGAACCACCCCGCCATGTCCTCGGCCCGCACGGCCGACATGTCGGCGTGCCGTCGACGCCCCACGGTGAGTGCGTCGGGCAAGGCCGCGAGCAGCTTCACCGTCTCCGCGATGTATCCGGGTTCGGGGACGGTGTCCGCGTCCAGAAAACACAGAACCTCACCCTCGGAGGCCGAAGCGCCGAGATTGCGGGCCGCGGCCGCGCGGAAACCGAGATCGGCCTGTCGAACGACGGTGATGTCGAGAGTGGAACGAAATACGTCGACGTCCGGCGCGACGTCGGACCCGTCGTCGGCAACGATCACCTGAATTCGGGAGGCCGCATAGGTCTGCAGTGCCAGCGCGGCGAGTACGAGCTCGAGTTGGCGTTGCTGGCGAAAGTACGTGATGACCACCGACACATGCGGTTCGCGGTCGACGGACGGGACAAGATCCCACCGATTGTTCGGTACGACCCACCGGCCGTCGGGAAGTCCTAGCGCCGCCTGCGCGCACTGTTCGTCGAACAGCGCGGAGTACAGTGCGGCGGCCTGAGGGAGTGTCGGGTAGTGCACGACATCTCGGTCCTGCCACGTCTTGTCAGGGTTGCGCAGCGCCTCGGACAGTGCAGCGGCGAGGCCGTCGACCGAATTCTCGTGAATCCACAGTGCCCCCGGGGAGTTGGACTCCATTTCTTCCACGTATCGACCGCGAGGGACGAGGGGGCGGCGGTCTGCCGCGATCCAGGAATTGATCGAACCGGATGCCGAAACATGCCGATGGAACGCGACGGGTACCGCGATCGATCGTAGGAGTTCGTCGAGGTCGGCATCGGGCACGAAGCCCGTCGAATCGAAGGACCGGTCACTGTTCGTTGCGACACAACCGAGTTCGTCGATCATGGATCCATGGCCCGCGGACGCGGATCCGATGGCGAGAAAGCCGACGTCGGTATCCAGAGATTTCATGGCACCGAGTACCTCCTCGTGCCCCTTGCCCGGATAGACGAACCCGAGCACGGCGACGACTCTTCGCGTGGTGCCGCGGTGTTCCGTCGGCTGCGTCGCACTGCCGATCGGAAGTGGGATCACCCGGACGTCTGCTCGACGGTCCAGGACATCCTCGAGCAGCAGTTGCTCGTGCATGCTGGAGACGACGACGGCAGACGCGCAGTCGATCACCCGTCGATAGCACTCTTTCCGCGCCTCGAATGCGCGGCCGTCGGACACTTGCGGAACATCGTGCACCGTGACGGTGATGGGCGCGCGGTGCCGCAGAGCGGCGGCAACGAACGCATCCGCGGCCTCGGGTGCGGTGCCGCCGAACAATCGATCGGTGAAGTGCACGTGGATCGGGGTGTCGAGGGGAAGCTGCTCGATATCGGAGATCACCGGACTCGCTGTCGCGGAGGCCAATTCGCGTGCGCAGCGCACGACGCCGTGTTCGGGTGGGCCGGCGACGAGGTGATGTACTCGCCCGGTCACGGTGCCAGCTCCAGTATTTCGATCAATTCGGCATGCCGTTCGAGCGCGGCTCCGACGAACTCGGGGTGAGCTGCGTACCACTGCAGGTGAGCGCGGTGAACGGAATCCGGTGAATGCGCGGTGCCGTCGACCGACCAATCGGAGCGTGGGCTGCCGTCCAGGCCGAGAGCATCGAGCACTCGTTGCTCGATGGGCGCACGGACACCGCCGAGCAATTGACGACCCGGGTCCCGGACCGTGCAGCCGGTGTTCAGGTGGTCGAGTATCCGCTGGGCGACTGCAGTGAGCACCGCGTTGGTCGCATGATTGATCGTGTGAGTGGCGTTGCTCCCGGCGTCTCGAAACAGGTCGGAGGCGGCAACGTCGGTGTCTCGGCTCTCTCGTCGACGCAACTCGTCGAGGCTTGCTTCGGCTGCGTGTCGCAACCCGATGTCCGAGACCGGTCGGTCCCAGTCCTCGTTGCTGCCGAGCCCACGCTCGGCGGCAAGGATCGTGCGTAAGTCGTGATACGGCACCATGTTCGGTACGGCGGCCGGGTCGCTCGGGTGTCGAACGATCACCTGAAAGGGATGCAGCCCCGCGTATCTGAGTACCGGCCATCGGACGATGGTGGCATCTGCCGGAAGCACTTCGGCGAGGTCGGGAACCCCGAGCGGCAGCGAACGATAGCCGGCTCGGACAGGTTGCGTCAGTAGCACCGACGCCTGGCGCGCGAGTCGGTGGACGTGTGGCAGGTCCGCACGTTCGAGTTCGTGAACGGGCGGAATCCGCACGGTTCGCAGCGGCATGACTGGATCGGAACCGAGGAGAATGCGCAGCGCCTCGGCTTGACAGTTTCCCCAGACCAGCAGCAGTGGCCTGGTGTCCTCGGAACGACCCAGGTTGTCCGTTGCTGCGTAGAAATCGCCGTAGTGGCGGGTGCGACCGTCCATACTTGCCCCGACGTCGTGTGCTCGTTCGTGGTGAATCATCTCTCGTCAACGTAGACCCGGTGACGGTGCTGCGCCAACCCCGATTGAACCCAGGCCGAAGTGGGTACTGACCCTGAGTATCGCGTGTCGGGACCAGGCACGGTCCGCCTGCCAGACCCCGAAGGAATTCATGATTCGCGTTGCATCGGTGCCGTCCTCGCATGCCTACGTTCAGCATCTGCAGCCCGTTCTCGGCAACGCCGAGCCCGCGGGCTCCGCCGACGAATCGGTGGTGCTACTGCCCGATCCGGCCCCGGCCCACGTCGACGTGCCCGGGCAGTGGTGGCCGCCGCGGCTGCTCGATTCCCGGTGGCTGGCCGAGCAGACCGACGTGCGGTTCGACGTACTGCACGTGCATTTCGGCTTCGAGTCGTTCGAGCCGGAGGAGCTCACCCGTACCGTCGCGCATCTGCGCGCCCACCGGCAGCCGATGGTTCTGACGGTTCACGACCTGCACAATCCCCATTTCGCCGACAACGCCGATCATCTGCGCAAACTGGATGTGCTGGTGTGCGCAGCCGACGCCGTGATCACCCTGACTCGGGGAGCGGCCGACTGGATTCGCGATCGATGGGGCGTCGAGGCCACAGTGGTCGAACATCCGCACGTGGTGCCCCTCGAGCGTATGGACATCCCGCGCCCACAGTCGGATTCGTTCGTCATCGGCGTTCATGCCAAGAACCTGCGGTCCAACATGGACCCGTTGGCGGTGATGGACGCGGTGGTCGAGGCTGCGCGTTCGCTCCCCGACGCGTCGGTCCGGTTGGACATCGACGAGGACGTGTTCGAGTTCTCCAGCCATTGGTACAATCCGACTGTCGGCGCGAAGCTGCTGGACTACAACAGCTTTCCCGATGTGGATGTGCGTGTGCACGGACGATTCGACGACGACGCGCTGTGGGACTATCTGGCGTCGATCGATGTCGCGGTGTTGCCGTATCGATTCGGTACGCACTCCGGTTGGCTCGAGGCGTGCCGTGATCTCGGCACGTCCGTGGTCGCATCGGACTGTGGGTTCCACGCAGACCAGGCGAAGGTGCACACCTTCCGCATGGGAATCGACTCGTTCGATCCCGCCACTCTCGTTTCTGCCGTGCGGGCATCGTACGACGATCGAACGCAGGCAATGGATTCGAGCACACGGGCGGAGCAAAGAAGGCTGATCGCGGCAACACATGCAGCGATCTATTCCGAGGTCCTGAAGAAAGCGCGGTGAGCGCATGATCGGGTACTACGCACACCACCACGGCGTCGGTCACATCACGCGCTCCGACGCCATCGCTCGGTCGATGGCGGAGCCGATGACCGTGTTGTCCTCGCGAGCTCGACCGGCAGCGCATGCGGCGGCCGAGTGGATCTCGCTCCCGCTCGACGTCGGTGAGTCCACGAAAAGTGATGCGGCGCAGAACACTTCGGCCGGAGGGGTGTTGCACTGGGCTCCGCACGACGTGGACGGTCTGACCGAAAGAATGGCGATCATCGCGGAGTGGGTGGCCCGCGAGCGCCCGAGCGCGGTGGTGGTCGACGTATCGGTCGAAGTGGCAATGTTCCTTCGGCTCATGGGAGTTCGCGTGATCGTCATGGCCGTACCGGGGGAGCGGGAGGATGCGATCCACAGCCTCGCCTATCGAGCGGCGACCCATATCGTTGCGCCCTGGGCGCGGGGAGTCTACGACCCGATCTGGTTGCGTCCCTACGCCGAGAAGACGACCTACTCCGGTTCGATCAGCCGATTCGCCGGACGCGAGCGAGCGTGCGAGTCCATCGATCCGACGGTGGTGGTGTTGGGTGCCGCCGGTGGCACGTCGTTGACCCGGGACCTGGTGGACTCGTGGGCGGCGGTGGACGCCCGCTTCGCGTTCCGTGCACTCGGTGTCGCGGGCGGCGACTGGGTCGACGACGTATGGCCGGTATTGTGTTCGGCGGCAATCGTTGTCACGCATGCCGGGCAGAATGCCATCGCCGACGTCGCCGCCTCCGGCGCGCCGGCCATCGTGGTGCCACAGCCTCGGCCGTTCGGTGAGCAGTCGGCAACTGCCGCCGCACTGGCGCGCGGTTCGTTCGCCGAAGTTCTCGATGCGTGGCCGGCGATTGCCCGATGGCATGCTGCGGCGGATCGCGCCCTCGCCATCGGTGGTCGTCGGTGGTCCGCGCTGCGCACCGACGGCGCTCCCGTCCGCGCCGCCCGTGCGATCGAGCAGTCCGCGCGCCGAACGGTTCGGCAGTGAAGATCGTTCTCGTCACCGTGGTGTCCGGTCGACACGAGCACCTGAGCGCTCAGGTGCGTGGCCTGGGCGCATCGACGAGCGCGGGGCGGATCGAGCACATCGTCGTCTCGATGGGCGACAGCGCGATCGGCGAGGTACTGGCTCGATCGGGGTCGGCGGCAATGTGCATCGACATGCCCGCACAGACCCCGCTGCCCCTGGCCCGGGCACGTAACCTGGGCGCGGCCGCAGCGATCGAACATGGTGCCGAGTTGCTGGTCTTTCTCGACGTGGACTGCATCCCCGGTCCGGACATGATCGATCGATACCATTGTGCGGCAACGCTACCCGGCAGCGAACGGTCCCTGCTCTGCGGCCCGGTGACGTACCTGAAAGAGAAGGACATCGGTGTGGAAGGCGAGGCGCTGACGCTGCTGACCTCGCCGCACCGGGCGCGGCCCAACCCGCCCGTCGACACCGTCGAGAACGGCGACAACTTCGATCTCTTCTGGTCGCTGTCCTTCGCGGTCACGGCACGAACCTGGACCGAACTCGGAGGCTTCTGCGAGGACTACACCGGGTACGGCGGCGAGGACACCGATTTCGCAGCCACCGCGGAGGCGTCGGGCATGGGGTTGCGATGGGTCGGTGGGGCACACGCCTATCACCAGTTCCATCCGGTCTCCGATCCGCCGGTGGAACATCTCGACGACATCGTCGCCAATGCGCGTACCTTCTTCGATCGATGGGGGCGGTGGCCGATGGTCGGCTGGCTCGACGCCTTCGCCGCCCGTGGTCTTCTCGAATACGGCGACTCCGAAATTCACCGCAGGCTCGATTAGGCTGACCGCACATGCGGTGAAAGGAGTCTCCACGTGCCCCAGCCTTCTCGTCCGTTGCGTTCGCTCGGCTTTCTCACGATCGGGCTGTTCGACGAGGCCGATCCTGCGCATGGGCACGAGTCGACACTGAACATCATCGAACTCGGAGAGCAGTTGGGCTTCGACAGTGCCTGGCTTCGGCATCGCCACCTGCAGTTCGGAATCTCCTCGCCCATTGCCGTCATGGCCGCAGCGACGCAGCGAACGGACCGGATAGCGCTCGGCACGGCGGTGACACCGTTGGGCTGGGAAAATCCCCTGCGTTTGGCCGAGGATCTGGCGACGGTCGACGTGTTGTCGGGTGGGCGGATCAATCCCGGAGTGAGTGTGGGACAACCGATGCAGTTCGAGCGGGTCAAACATTCGCTCTATCCCGACACCGCGAACACCGAGGACTTCGGGTACGAACGGGTATCGAGGTTGCTCGGGTTCGTCGCCGGTGAGCCGGCGTCGACGTGGTCGGGTACCGAGGGGATCGAGTCGTATTCCGCTCGTGTGCAACCGCATTCGCCCGGCCTACGCAGTCGGATGTGGTACGGCGGCGCGAGCCTGCGGTCGGCGCAGTGGGCCGGTGAGAACGAGATGAACTTTCTGGTGAGCAGCGTGGTGCGCGCCGAGGAGTCCACCGAGTTCGACGACATCCAGCTTTCGCACATTCGGCGTTTTCGTGAGTTCCACCCGGCCGGGAACGACGCGAGGGTCTCTCAGGGATTGGTGGTGATTCCGACCGACAGTGCCAGTGCCGCGCAGACGGCCAAGTACGAGGATTACGCGCGTGGTCGATTCGCACGCACCCGTGAGCCGCAGGGTCCGGCACGCATGATGTTCGCGCCCGACATCGTGGGCACCTCGGACGTCATCGCCGAGAGGCTGTACGCGAACAAATCGTTTCGCGAGGTCGACGAGGTGGCGTTCGCATTGCCCTTCAGTTTCGACCACGAGGACTACGTGCAGATTCTCACCGACATGGCCCAGAAGCTGGGGCCAGCGCTGGGGTGGGCACCCACACACCACTGAGGGCGATCGGCTTCGGTGGCCGACCGCCCTCGGCGTGAACAGAATGTGCGGTCGACTACTGGCCGGTGATGGGCGAGTTGAAGGCGCACGGGATCGACTTCGCGGGGAAGCCCTTCGGATCCAACGCGTTCTTCACGATGCCGATCGCGCGAGGCGAGACCGACATCGACAGGTGGTCGGACAGGTCGATCTCGCACCCGTCCTGCAACGTGACGTTGTTGACGGTCGCGCCCGGACCCGCGACGAGGAAGGTCGTCTTGTACGGGGTGACGACTTCGTCGTACCTCGTGGCGATCGTCGTGTAGGCGACACCCTTCTCGGTGTCACCACCTGCCTCGAGGCCCTTCACCAGCGCCGAATCGACAACTTGATCCGACGCGGCGGGCCCGGCGATGGCACCGACGACGCCGAGGACGTTCAGGCCGAGATTGTTGATGGTGCGCCCCAGTGTTCCGATGCCCAGGAGCGTGGTTCCGTGGTTGGAACCACCGAGGCTGACGATGTTCGCGACCTTGTTCTTGCTCGGGTCGCTCGGGTTCGCGCCACCCTCGAATCGCATGTACTGGCGCGAGGCAAGACTGCCTTGTGAGTGACCGACGATGTCCACCTGCGACGCGCCCGTTGCCTCGAGCACCGCGTCGATGTACGTGGCGACTTCCTTCGCGCTCTCTGCGATGGGACCGGTGCCGCGCAGCGATTCGAGCTGGCCCAGAGCGCTCGAGTCCTGGTCTCCGGTGTTGGGGGCAAAGATGCAGTAGCCCTCCTTCTTCAGGGCAGGCGACATGCGGGCAAAGTTGTTGTACGCGTTTTCCCAGGTGCCGTGCAGGAGTACGACCGGGCGCGGATGTGCTGCCGAGGGCTTGCAGTTCCAGTCGTTTGCACCCTGGGGGGCCACGTCGGGGTTGACGATGCTGTAGAGGAATCCTGCGAGGAAGTTCTTCTGCTCCGGTCCGTAGCCGATGGTCTCGGTCCGTGGGTCGTACGTGGTGGTCGCGGGAGCCGCAGATTCGATGCTGGGCGCGGCGATACCCTGGTCTGCGGCCTTGGGTGATGCCTCGGTCGGGCCGGGCGGAACAACTGTGTCGCCCTGCACGGTGGCGGGCGGGGCAGGGGCGGTGGCGGGCTGCGCCTGTGCTGCAACACCGGAACCGAGGGCAACCGAACACGCCATGGCCGCGATCATCGCAGCGCGCACCGTGGTGACCTTCCGTTGTGTGCGGAAGGTGGACCGAGAAGTGGTCATGGAGCCTGACTTTCGACGAGGGTCATGTGGACAACTCGGAACAGTAGGTCCGAATTTCGGTCGGAAGAGTGGTCCGCCTCACGTTTGGAATCCACCCGAATACGACGGTTCACATGTGAGTGAGCATCACAAATGGGGACGCTTCCACCGAAAAGACAGATTAGTTGCTGGGTTTATCGCGCAAAACAATCCTCCGGTCTGCTTTGTGCATTAGGGTTCGCATGTCTTCGTTGCGGCCGACGGTTGGGTCTCGACGGGGACAGTTCGATACCGAGGCAGGGCCGTTGTGGGCAGACATCGACCGCCTGACAGACATGACCTGACGCGGGTTTCGAGTACGAGGGGTGGGTCCGGGTGACTGCGATGGAGAGTGTGGGCACAGCGCAGGAGGAGTACGCAGGTGGTCGACGTGCATCCGATCGTTTGCGGACGCCTCGGGAGACTGCCGCGCGAATGCTGAACAGATTTGTCGTCGAACCCGAGCACGCTCCGCCTCCGCGCGAGTGCGCCCGAGGCGAGCTCGACGACATGGCGACCACCTGTAGTGAACTCGCCGCAGGAGTCCTCGACTCCGGTCGGCTACCGATCGCGGGTGCATTGGACACCTTCCGGGACGCCGCCACTCGATGGGCTCGCGACGGTGTTCCTCTCGGTCGCATCCAGCACGCGATCAACGAGGGCTGCGCACTGGGGCTACGGGCTGCCGGGCCGTCGGCGGACATCGCGGGCAGCGACCGGACGATTCTGATCATGGAGCTTCTCGATGTCGTCACCGAGGCGGTGTCCGATGCCTATCTCGCGGAGTTCCGCACGTTGGCACAGAACGGTCCACGACACGACATCGAACTGCTCGACGCCCTGCTGACCGGCGATGGCACGGCCCGCAGGATCGCCGATCGAATGGGTGCACTGCTCGCCGAGGAGTACCACGTGGTGGCTCTGCACTTTCCGGCCCACGCCGACGAAGGGGGTAGGCGCGGCGACGCGGCGATGATGGGCGCTCGAAAGCTGCGGAGAATTCATGCCGCTCTGGCAGCTCACGACGGAGACAATGCCGCGATTGCGTCGATCAGCCCCACCGGTGGAACGATACTGCTGCCCGACGCATCCGGCTCCGACGTCGACGAACTGGTCGGCCGGCTCGCGGACGCAGGCCAGGTCGCCGTGACTGCAGCGACCGGTTCGGCACCGGTCGACGACATCGCTGCGACTGCACCCCATCTGTACGAACTACTGAGCCTGGTACGTCGGCTGCGGTACGCGCCCGGCACGTATCGGATGTCGGATCTCGTATTCGAGTATCAGGTCAGCCGGCCGGGCCTGGGCCGCAAGCACCTCGTGACGCTGATCGATCCGCTGCGCGACTCGGTCGATCTGTTGCCGACGCTGCACGCATTCGTCGAGTCGGACTCCAACCGCAAGAAGACGGCAACCTGGCTGACCGTGCACCCCAACACTGTCGACTACCGGCTCAAGCGTGTGGAGCAGCTCACCGGACTCGATCCGATGAAGCCATCAGGATTGCGTCGACTGCATGCTGCACTGATCGCCGACCGCCTCGAGGCACGTCGCGTTTCGGTGGACGAGCGACCACTGTGACCGTGCCGGACGGCTCGGTGCTCGCAGCATCGGCGGCACTCGATTCGGTGGAGTCCGTGGCTGCACTGTTTCAGCCCGTCGTCGAACTTTCGACCGGCGCAGTCGTCGGATACGAGGCTCTGGCCAGGTGGCCGTCTCCGAGCGTCGCCTTACCCGAGGACGTGTTCGCCCTGGCCCGAGCGCGCGGAATGGTGGGCCGCGTCGACGTCGCCTGCCGGGCCGCTGCGCTTCGGGCGGCCCGCGAGGTCGCGTACTCGCGTCGCGTGCGCTTCTTCCTCAACATCGAGCCGGGCTGCTTCGCCGACGAACGCGACGTCGACACCCACCTCGATGTGATCGGAGACGACCTCGACGTCGTTCTCGAGATCACCGAGCGAGATCTCGACCGCAACGTTCCACTGCTGATGGCGTTGGTTCGAGGAGCTCGTGCCCGCGGAATGGCAGTGGCAATGGACGACGTCGGTGCTACTCCCGCGACATTGGAGCTGTTGGCCTCGGTCGCACCGGACATCGTCAAACTCGACGCGTCGATCATCCGATCCCCCTATCGGTCGCGCGCCGCGGTGCGCCAGGTGCAGTCCTACGTCCGGTCGAGCGACGCAATTCTGCTGGCCGAGGGGATCGAAACCCACAGACATCTGCGTCGCGCGCGAGCGCTGGGAGCAACTTTGGGGCAGGGCTGGATGTTCGGACGCCCGATGCCGCTGCCGAAACCGCCGGTCTGACCACCGTTCGAAACGACGAACCCCGCACCCTCGCCGGCCGGTGAGCCTGGGGGGAGCGGGGTTCGTCGCACAACCTATCGAAACGATCAGTTCGTGAACTTGTCCTTGATGTTGCCCGCGGCGTCCGAGACGTCGTCGCCGACCTGCTTGGTCTTGCCCGTCGCCTGATCCTTTGCGCCTTCGGCAGCAAGATCGTCGTTGTCGGTCTTGTGGCCGATCTTTTCCTTGGCTTCGCCCACGAGCTCTTCTGCCTTGTGCTTTGCCTTGTCGATGAAATCAGCCATGTGAACTCCTCGAAATCGTTTGTACCATCCGTTCACGGGAAGCTATACCCGCAATCGAAGGTCGTAACCATGTGAGGTGCGTGCGGGTTGTGCAGGTACGAACCGGGTAACCCATGCCCATGAATGACAAGACCGACAATCAGTCCGGCCCCGAGCTGGCGCCACCCGACCATCGGCGCCCGAGTGGTGTCGACGATGCGACTGTTGCCGCAGCAGGCAAGCTGTCCGAGGCACTCGAATGCGTCGAACGCGCCCGCGGGCATCTCTATTCTTTCCATCAGTTGATGGGGCACGGCGACCTGTTGCTCGGGGAGGCCGTCGAAGCGTTGGCCGATGCGGGTCACGACGTCATCGCGGACCGACTGGATACGGACATGATCGGTCGCAACATTGCGCCCGGTCGTTGGACGTTCCAGCTCGTCGAGGAGTTCGACGACGGCTACTGGACGCCGTTGCGCGAGCACGATCGAGCAGTGCGTAAGGAGTTGCTCGCAGGCCGACGCCACGTCTTCGAGGCCGAGATGAAGGAGAGGCGTCGAACCCACGGCCGTAGCGGCCACGAAGCGCGACCGTCCGACTGAGTTCGACCGTGCACGACAAAGCACCGATCTTGCCGGGGGTCCCGGCGAGATCGGTGCTGTGGGCGTAACTCGGTGCTGAGGTGAGAGTATCTAGCCTGCTTGCTTCGCCGCGTCGACCTCGCTGGTGGCGTTCGCGGTGGACAGTTGGCCACCGGAGTTCTCCAGGTGCGCCCGCACGAACCAGTGGAACAGCTCGAGCTGCGCGCTCTGGCCGATCAGCATGTCCTCGGTGACGGGGTCGATCTCGCCGACCTCTTCGATGTTCTTACGGGTGGTCTCGATGACTCCGGTGTAGACCAGATCGAGGGCTCCGAGGTGTTCGATGGCCGTTGCGCGGCCGATCGAGTAGTCGTCCCAGCTGCGCTCGGACACGATGGTGCCCGGCGTGCCCTTGGCCGACGAACCGAGGGTTGCGATGCGTTCGGCGACATCGTCTGCGAATCCTCGAACAGCCTCGACCTGCGGATCGAGCATTTCGTGAACCGAGATGAAGTTGGGTCCGACCACATTCCAGTGAATGTGCTTGAGCGTCAGATGAAGATCGTTGTAGGCGTTCAGACGATCCTGGAGGATCTCTGCGACGCGCGCGCCCACTTCCGAGGTGAGTCCGGGAACGGTGTACGAGTTCTTTTCAGCCATGTGCAGTGATTGCCCCATCGCCCCGAAACACAAACATGCCCCGCCGAATCGAATCGGCGGGGCATGCGTGGTTGGGGACTAGGACTTGTCGAGCTTCGGTGAATCCGTACCCGACGTTCCGGTGGACGAGGTGCCGGCGGAGGACGTCTCGGTCGTCGGATCGACGATCGGGCTGTCGGCGGCGATCGTGTCGACCGCATCCGCAGTGCTGTCTTCCTTCGGGGGATTCTTCAGGCTCAGAATGATCGAGCCTGCCAGAACCACGATGATGACCACCAGGCTCACGAGTGACGGGATCTCGGGGATCGACGTGCTGATCACCTTGTGTCCGGCCTGCAGGATCAGCTTGACGCCGATGAAGGCGAGGATGATCGCCAGTCCCTTGGACAGGAAGTGGAACTTCTCCAGCAGCCCTGCGAGCAGGAAGTACAGGGCTCGAAGGCCCAGGATCGCGAACGCGTTCGACGAGTACACGATGAACGGGTCGTCGGTCACCGCGAGAACGGCGGGCACACTGTCGACGGCGAACACCAGGTCGGCGGCTTCGATTGCGACGACTACGGCGAGCAGCGGAGTCGCGACGCGTTTGCCGGCTTCCTTGACGAAGAACTTGGTGCCTGCGTACTCGTCGCGGACGGGGACGATCTTGCGGAGCAGTCGAACTGCGATCGAGGTGCTCGGGTCGTACGAATCGTCCTCGTCCTTCATCAGCTTCCATGCGCTGTAGAGCAGGATGGCTGCGAAGACGAACAGAACGGCGGCGAACTTGCTGACGATGGCAACACCTGCGGCGAGGAAGATCGCGCGGAAGACGAGGGCACCGATCACGCCGAAGAACAGCACGCGGTGCTGATATTCGCGGGGGACCTTGAAGTATCCGAAGATCAGCGCGAAGACGAAGAGGTTGTCGACCGACAGACTCTTCTCCAGCAACCACGCCGTGGTGTATTCGACTCCGGCCGTGGTGCCGAGGGTGAAGAACACGACAATGCCGAAGACGATGGCCACGCCGACCCACAGAGCACTCCACCATGCGGCTTCCTTGAAGCCGATGATGTGGGCACCGCGGTGCGCCAACAGGTCGATTGCCAGCAGGATCAGAACGACGGCACCGAATGCCGCCCATGCCCACAGTGGGACGCTCATGAACGGCCACCTCTACTCGTGAATTTGCTGCCGAGCTGCTTGAGCTTCGCCCGGTTCTCGGGCCTGCTCGCGTACCGGCGGGCCTGATCGATCATCTTCTTGCCCTGGGGGCTGCGAGCGAACGATGTCAACTTCTGTGTCAACGACGCCATGTGTTCACGCTCCTTATTCGTTCTCGTCTGTTGTCGTCTCGTGGTTCCGGCCGAGTGTCGAACCTCGGCTAACGATGCTTCATACCGCGACTACTCCAGTGTGACTGTTAACTTTCCTGCAGGCATGGTCGTTTTACGGACACGTTTTCACCGTTTTCGTTGCCGGGTTACGGCAGTTTCACGGGTGTCGCTGCGTTACGACGACGGGCGAACTTCGGGCCAGTCGAGCAACATTGCTCCGAGCACCGCTGTGTGCAGCGCGAATGCCTCGACGGGGTTGCCCACATCCTGCCCGGTCAAATCCTTTATCCGCGACAATCTGTACGTGACCGCCCGCACAGACAGGTGCATGCGGCGGGCGGTGGACGCAGTGTTCGCGCCGGTGTCGAAGTACACCTGCAATGTTTCGAGGAGCGGCCCCGCTCCGCCTCGCGCGGCCAGCAACGGAGTCAGCAATGTGTCGACCAGATCGGCGATCGCCGCACGATCACTGATCAGGACGCGGTAGACGAGCAGATCGCGAGCGTCGACGACAGGTGCGTCGAGCCCGAGCGAGGAGGCGAGATCGAGTGCGTCGAGCGCTTCCCGATACGACGCCGCTACCCCGACCGCACCGCCGCGTGGGCGGCCGACTCCGATCTGCGTTCGGCCGTATTCGCCTTTGCGGCGGAGGTCGACCGAGTCGCTCGACACCGGTGCGGACGTACCGAGGGCCCGGCCGGCGCGGGTCAACACGTGGTCGACGGCTTCGAAGTCGGGTGCCGGGAACACCAGAATCAATCGGTCCTGCTTGGTGGCGACGAGCAATTCGGCGTCACCCTTGCTGCCCTGCACACTGCGCTCGACGAGGGCGATGGCAGAACTGGCGTCGGTGAAGGGCGTCGTCGAGCGCACCACGGCCACCACGTGCGGACTCGACAGGTCGAGGCCGAACGTCTGCGCGCGCTGAAGCACCCCGGCGACATCGGAGGTGCCCGAGAGCAGGTCGTCGACGAATTCGCGGCGCGCGAGCACCTCGGCCCGGACGAGTGTGCGCCGAGCCAACTGAAACCCTTCGGCCAATTCGGCCACCGCGTCGTCGACGGCGCGCAGCATCACCTCGCCTGCCGTCACGACTCCGGCCGGGTCCTCGGCGGCAGAGACGACCGCAGGCAGTTCGCGCCACAGTCGCCACGCCGATGTCAGGTACAGGTCGAGCAACGCGCGCAGCGCAACGCCTGCACGGGCCGCAGCGTCGCCCTGCGCCCGAAATTCGCGCAGCTGCGTGCGGCTCAGTGGGACGCCCGCATCCACCGCGTCGGTGAGGACGTCGAGGAAGCTGCCCAGGAACGCGACGTCGAGTCCCCCTGCATCCGAGGCGGCCTGCGCGGCGACCGAATCGAGCGGTAGCGCGTCCCGCTGTGTGGCCATCTGTTCTCGTGTCTCCCATCCGACTCGAGGTCAATGGTAGGCATCGCGGTGCCGGTGAGAAAACGAAATGTCTCTGCGCCCACCGATTGCACGGCGTGTTCGATGTGCGAGAGGCGGTATCGGGGAGCACAATCAGCCGATCCGCACCGTTCGTCTCCACGTTGGGAGTGCCGGCCATGACCTCGTCGAACAGACCCGCAGCAAGTCTGCGATCGCAACTGCTTCGCAAGAAGCCGATCGTGGATCCCGATCAGGAGACCGGCGGGCTCCGGCGGACCATCGGCACCTTTCAACTGACGATGTTCGGTGTCGGTGCCACCATCGGTACCGGCATCTTCTTCGTCCTCTCGCTCGCCGTCCCCGAAGCCGGTCCCGCGGTGGTGCTCTCATTCCTGGCCGCGGGAATCGCGGCCGGACTCGCCGCCATCTGCTACGCCGAAATGGCGTCGGCGGTACCGGTTTCGGGCTCGACCTACTCGTACGCGTACGTGACAATGGGCGAAGTCGTTGCAATGGGCGTGGCGGCCTGCCTGTTGCTCGAGTACGGAGTGTCGAGCGCAGCCGTCGCCGTCGGGTGGAGCGGGTACCTCAACGAGCTGCTGAACAATCTGTTCGGCTTCACCATCCCGCACGCACTCTCCGCTGCGCCCGGCGACGCCGATCCCGGCATCATGAATCTCCCTGCGGTGGTGCTGATCGTGCTGTGCGCCGTTCTGCTCATCCGCGGTGCGAGCGAGTCGGCGGCCGTCAACGCAGTCATGGTCGTCATCAAACTCGGCGTGCTGGCTCTGTTCGCAATCGTCGGTTTCACCGCCTTCGACTCGGGCAACTTCTCGGACTTCATGCCCCTGGGCGCCGCCGGTGTGACGGCTGCGGCAGGCACGATCTTCTTCTCGTTCATCGGTCTCGACGCGGTGTCCACGGCGGGTGACGAGGTGAAGGATCCGCAGAAGACCATGCCGCGCGCCATCATTGCGGCGCTGATCGTCGTCATCGTCTTCTATCTCGTCGTGGCCGTTGCCGCACTGGGGACTCAGCCCTGGACCGACTTCGCCGGTCAGGAGGAAGCAGGCCTGGCGGAGATCCTCCGTAACGTCACCGGGCAGGCCTGGCCGGCAACGATTCTGGCTGCCGGGGCGGTCATCTCGATCTTCTCGGTGACGCTGGTGACGATGTACGGACAGACTCGCATTCTGTTCGCCATGGGCCGAGACGGCATGTTGCCGAAAGCTTTTGCGAAGGTCAGTCCCCGCACGCACACGCCGGTCAACAACACGATCGTCGTCGCGGTCGTCATCTCGATCCTCGCCGCCTTCATTCCCCTCGACAAGTTGGCGGATCTGGTCTCGATCGGCACCCTGGTTGCATTCATCGTCGTGTCCATCGGCGTGATCGTGCTGCGTCGTTCCATGCCTGATCTCGAACGGCCGTTCAAGGTTCCGGGATATCCGGTGACTCCGGTGCTGTCGGTTCTGGCCTGCCTGTACATACTCTCGGGACTGCACTGGACCACGTGGTTCTGGTTCGGACTCTGGCTCGCAGTGGTGTTGGCGTTCTACTACTTCTGGGGCAGACACCATTCCACGTTGCGTGGTGCAGAGCAGGATGCACGATGAGCGTCCTGATCGCGTTCGCTCCCGGCAAAGGCAGTGTCGGTGCCCTCGATCTCGGTGCCCAGCTCGCTCGGTCGCTGGGTACCGAGATCGACGTGGCAACTGTAGTGCCCAAACCGTGGTCGACGCCGTCGATGGCACGGGTGGACGCGGAGTTCGCCGACTGGGCAGCAACGACAGCGGCCGAGTCGGAGGCGAAAGCCCGCCATTACCTGCAAGACCGAGCGCCCGATATCACCGCGTCGTTCCACCGATTGGCCCACCGCTCTGTGTCGACCGCGTTGACCGAGGCAGCCGAGAGCATCTCGGCCTCGGTGCTGGTTCTCGGTTCCTCGGGCGACGGCGCACTGGGGCAGGTGGTCGTCGGATCGACCGCGGACAAACTTCTGCACTCGTCGCCGGTGACCGTCGCTCTTGCTCCGCGTGGCTATCGCATGCGCGACCGAGCCACGCTGACGCGGATCACATGTGCGTTCTCCGGAGACAGCGAAGCATCTCGAGTAGTGAGTCCGACTGCCCAGCTCGCCCGAGACGCAGGCATTCCGCTTCGGCTGGCGTCCTTCGTCGTCCGCGGGGCAACGATGTACCCGCCCGAGATCGGGCTGCGAGCCGAGGACGACGTGGCCGCCGAGCTCGCCCGAGGTTTGAGTGAGGCATTGACCGCTGCGGTGGACGACGCAGTCGCGGTTGGTCTTTCGGCCGAACGGGTGACCACCGAGCTGGCCACGGCAGGCAGTTGGCGTGAGGCACTCGACGAAGTCCAGTGGCAGGACGGTGAAGTGCTGACCATCGGATCGTCCGGACCACTGGGACCGATTGCTCGGGTCTTCCTCGGTTCGCGGGCCACCAAGATCATTCGGCACTCGCCGGTGCCCATCATGGTGTTGCCGCGGCGGTGAGGGCTATCGGTTGAGGGCGAGCACCGACAACAGTTCGTAGGCGACGTGAGCCGCTGCGATGCCGGTGATTTCGGCATGATCGTAGGCGGGGGCGACCTCGACGATGTCGGCACCGACCACGTTCAGGCCGACCAGTCCGCGCAGGGTGTTGAGCAATTCTCGTGACGTCATGCCACCGGCCTCGGGAGTGCCGGTACCCGGAGCGTGCGCCGGGTCGAGAACGTCGATATCGACCGAGACGTAGACCGGCCCGCCGTCGAGACGCCTGCGCATCCTCTCGACGATGCTGGCAACCCCGTCGACCTCGTAGTCGTCGGAGCGAATCACCTGGAAACCGAGCACGCGATCGTCCTCCAGATCCTGCTCGCTGTAGAGCGGGCCGCGAATGCCGATGTGCTGCGAGCGCTCGAGGTCGATGAGGCCTTCTTCGCTGGCTCGCCGGAACGGGGTGCCGTGCGTGTAGGGCGCACCGAAGTACGTGTCCCAGGTATCGAGGTGAGCATCGAAGTGCAACACCGCTATCGGCCCATGATCACGCGCGAGCGAGCGGAGGATCGGTAGCGCGATGGTGTGGTCGCCGCCGAGAGTGAGTACCGACGAGCCGTCGGCGCGCAGGTCCGTCACCGCGTCGTGCACCGTCGTCAGCGCCTCGGTGATATCGAACGGGTTGACGCCGATATCGCCGAAATCCGCAACTTGCTGGCGGGCGAAAGGAGAGACCTGCAGCGCAGGGTTGTACGGTCGCAACAGTTTCGACGCTGCCCTGATGTGACCCGGACCGAAACGCGCACCGGGGCGATAGCTCACGCCGGAATCGAACGGCACTCCGAGGATGGTTACGTCGGCCCGGGACACCTCGTCGAGCCGAGGCAGCCGTGCGAACGTCGTCGGCTCGGCATAGCGGGGAACCTTCGTGGCGTCGACCGGGCCGATCGGGCTGTGCTCGGGATTGCTCGGGTTCATCGAGAATTCCTTCCGAAACGAGGAGACCGGTAGTCGTTGGGTCGACCATGTCGCCCGGCAAGCGTTACTCTGATGCTCGATCTTGTCAACACGTGTTTCCTGAGAGGTGGAACGGTGTCGGTTGCTACGTCGGTCGTCAGCGATGCGCCACGTATCGGTGCGCGTCTCAAGGAGGCCCGGCAGAGGAAGCGACTGACGCTCGGTGCCCTCGCCGATACCTGCGGGGTGACCAAGGGGTACCTGTCCAAACTCGAACGAGACCAGGTCAACGCGTCGGTGGCGTCCCTGGTTCGAGTCTGTGCGGCCCTCGATCTTCCGGTCGGCTCGCTGTTCGACGACGCTCCGTCCGGCGAGGTGGTTCGCGCGCAGTCGTTGCCGCGCATCATGTTCGGCGGAGAGGCGATGACCGAGTATCTGTTGACGCCGGTGGGGGAGCGTCGAGTGCAGGTGCTGCTCGGTCATATCGACGCCGGTGGTGGCAGTGGAGCCGAGGCGTACACCCTTCCGCTCGACGTGACGTTCGTGCACGTGATCTCGGGTGCGTTGAGGGTGACGTTCGAGGCCGAACCCGACGGTACTTTTGCCGGTGACGAGGTGCTGCTGGGTGCCGGTGACGCCTTCACGTTCTCGCCCCGTCGACGACACAGCTTTCGGAGCGAGGGCAAGGGCGGTGCGCAGGTGCTGTGGGTGTTGGCGCCCGCGCTGCCCGAGGAGTTGCCTGCGCGGAAACAGGAGTTGCTTTCATGACGGTCACGGTGTCGCTGTTTCAGGGGCCGGAATTCTCCGGCGATGTGGACACCAACCTCGCCGCTCTCGACGCTGCAGCAGAGAGCGCGGCCGCAGCAGGCGCGTCGATCCTGGTGACTCCTGAGATGTCGGTCAGTGGATACGACATCGGTGATCTCGTGCTCGAGCGAGCCGAGCCGTTCGACGGTCCCATCTTCCGAACGGTGTCCGCAATCGCCCGATCTCGTTGTGTGGCAATTGTGTACGGGTACCCCGAGATCGGTCATTCGAAGGTCCGTGGGGATACCGTGTTCAATGCGGTTCAGGTGGTGGATGCATCGGGACGGTCGTTGGCGCGCTACCGAAAGACCCACCTGTTCGGTGAACTCGATCGCACGCATTTCACGCCGGGACCCGAACTGTTGGTGCAGTTCGATTTCGGTGGACTGCGGTGCGGCCTGCTCACCTGCTACGACGTCGAATTCCCGGAAGCCGTGCGCGCTCACGCGGACGCCGGAACGCAATGGTTGGTGGTTCCTACGGGTCTGATGACCCCGTTCGAGATCATCGCAACCCATGTCGTTCCGACACGAGCATACGAGAGCCAACTGTTCGTCACCTACGTCAACCGCTGCGGCACCGAGGCCGAACTGACGTACTGCGGACTGACGTGTGCCGTCGCACCGAGTGGCACCGACATCGCGCGCGCCGGTGCGCACGAACAACTTCTGACGGTGGAACTCGATCCGGCCGAACTCACCCGATCACGCGCCGTCAACACCCATCTCGGCGACCGTCGCCATGATCTGTACCGGACAGTTCTGTCTCGGACGGGTCTCGACCCCACAGGGCCCTCGCGGGCCGAGCAGGAGACCGACCGATGACCACACCCGTCACCCCGGACAGCGCCATCGAATCCGAGGAAACACAGCCGCTCACCATGTTCGGCCCCGACTTTCCGTTCGCGTACGACGACTACCTGGCGCACCCGGCCGGCCTCGGACGCATCCCCGACGCGGCCCTCGGTAGCCGAGTTGCCGTGATCGGCGGCGGACTGGCCGGGATGGTCGTTGCCCACGAACTGCTCAAGTTGGGTCTGGAACCGGTTGTCTACGAGTCGGATCGGATCGGGGGCCGAATGCGGTCGGTGCCGTTCGAGGGGCATCCCGGCGTGGTGGCAGAGATGGGCGCGATGCGGTTTCCGCCGTCGTCGACCGCTCTGTTCCACTACCTCGACGCCGTCGGGCTCGAGACCACGCCGTTTCCGAACCCCCTGGCCGAGGCGACGCCGAGCACGGTGATCGACCTCAAGGGCGAAAGTTACTACGCACGTAAGCTCGACGATCTTCCGCCGGTGTTCGCCGAGGTTGCCGATGCGTGGAACAAGACGCTCGAGGAGCATGCCGAACTGATTCCGCTCCAGCGCGCTATCCGCAGGCGCGACGTGGCCGAGATCAAACGGATCTGGAACGAGCTGATCGTGAAGTTCGACGATCAGACCTTCTACGGATTCCTGGCCGCATCCGAACACTTCTCGTCGTTTCGGATGCGCGAGCTGTTCGGCCAGGTGGGATTCGGAACGGGTGGCTGGGATACCGACTATCCCAACTCGATTCTCGAGATCCTCCGAGTCGTCATCACTGCAGCGGACGATCACCATCGCGGAATCGTCGGTGGCTCACAGCAACTGCCGATGCGGCTGTGGACGCAATCGCCGGAGAACACGGCGCACTGGCCGGCAGGTACATCGGTCGCCTCTCTCAACGGCGGCACCACCATGTCTCGCGTCACCGAGATCAGGCGCACCCACGGCGGCACGACGATCCACGACGACCGCGGCAACATCCGTACCTATGCCGCCGCAGTCGTGACCGCCCAGAGCTGGATGTTGCTCAGCAACATCAGGTGTGACGACGATCTGTTCCCCATCGACCACTGGACAGCCATCGAACGCACTCACTACATGGGGTCGACCAAGGTGTTCGCACTCGTCGATCGGCCCTTCTGGAAGGACAAGGATCCGGTCACCGGGCGCGATCTCGTGAGTATGACGCTGACCGACCGAATGAGCCGCGGCACATACCTGCTCGACCAGGGGGAGGGCCGTCCCGGATTGATCTGCCTGTCCTACACGTGGTCCGACGACTCGCTCAAGCTCCTGGCCCTCGACCCCACCGAACGCATGAACATCATGCTGCGATCGCTCGAAGAGATCTATCCTGGCGTCGATTTCCGCAGCCACATCATCTCCACACCGGTGACACTGTCCTGGGAAACCGAGCGCGACTTCATGGGTGCGTTCAAAGCAAATCTGCCGGGCCACTACCGCTACCAGGAACGACTGTTCACGCACTTCGTGCAGCATCGGCTCGACCCACGACATCGAGGAATATTCCTTGCCGGCGACGACATCTCGTGGACAGCGGGCTGGGCCGAGGGGGCCATCCACACCGCACTCAATGCCGTGTGGGGCGTCGTGCATCATCTCGGAGGAACATCGGCAGAAGGCAACCCAGGACCGGGCGACGTTTTCGAGTCCATCGCGCCGCTTCGGTTGGGTGACTAATCCTTCGATGCAACCGATCGAGGTGGGCGCTCGTCGAACACGAACAGCGCCAAAGCGATCGTCAACATCACGGCAACGACCCAGATCGCTCGCAGCTCGAACAGCTCGACGGCAGCTGCGCCCAGCAGCGCCCCGCCGAGAAATCCCGAGATCACCGCGCCGAACCGTCGTGCCCGCGTCCCGGCCTCGCGATCGTGTTCGACCACCCGGTGGAAAGCGGCCATCGCCATGCTCCGGAGATTTCCGGTTGTCATCGTGGTGTTGAACGGCGAATCGACCAGTACGCGAAAGGTGGTCACCTGTACGCCCGCCACGTGCGCGAGGATCACCGAGACCACGGCGTCGGGCACGGTCGCCGGGAGAAATCCGACGACGAGAACCACGAGGATCTCGAACACCAGCACGGCCCGCACCGGACGTCGCACGACCTTCGCCACCGCGGGCAACGCGACGAACTCTGCTGTCGCGACGCCCAGTACGAAGGCCGTCAGTGGCGGTAGGAACGCGAGGGCCTCGACCCATCGGCCGCCGGCAATATCGACGCCCAGGAGCACCACGTTGCCGGTTTGCGCGCCGGCGAACACTCCGCCGCGAGTGACGTAGGTATAGGCGTCGAGGAATCCACCGACGGCAGCGAGGAGAACTCCGAGCCGCACCGATTTCGAAGTCGTGACGGAGATGTGGGGCTGCGGCGTGGTCACCGATAGAGCTTGGCACACCCGCCCGCGCCTGCGGATCCGCCATTGAGCTGGTCTCCGTGTGCGTGACGCTTCACTCCTATGGCCGTTGGGCGGAAAACCCCCATCGGCCCTTCGGAGTGGAGCGAGACGTGCACATTCGCGCTATCGCTGTTGGGCTGCCGCGATTCGATCCTCCGCCAGACGATCGGCTGCGGCTCCCAGCAGAATGCCCTCGGCGCGCCCGATGGCGAAGATGCCGGCAACGGTATCGCGAATCTTTCCGATCGTGGCCATCACCTCGGCCGAATTCCTGCCGCGCAGTTCACCTTCCACCTGGATCAGGCCGCCTGCGTTGGCGACGTAATCGGGTACCCAGACGATTCCGCGATCGGCCAGCATCTCTTCGACGTCGGGCGTGAGGAGTTGGTTGTTCGCCGCGCCACAGACGATGGATGCTCTCAACCGGGCCACGGACGAGGCGTCGAGAGTGGCACCCATGGCGCACGGTGCGTAGATGTCGATGTCGGCACCGATGATGTCGGCACCGATGATGTCGGATCCGATGATGACGCCGGGAAAGTCTGCGGCGATGCGATCGAGGGCCGGTGCGTAGGAGTCGCTGACGATCACCTCGGCACCGGCATCGAGAAGCAGTGCGACGAGGTTGTAGCCCACCTTGCCTGCGCCCTCGACGCCGACACGTTTGCCGGTCAGATCGTCCGAGCCCCAGACCGATTCGACCGCGGCGCGAAGCGAGAGGAAGACCCCGAGTGCGGTCTGGGGTCCGCTGTCGCCGGTGCCGCCCGCGGTGGTGTTCTTGCCGACGACGTGCGCGGTCTCCTCGGCGATGATGTCGAGATCGTCGCTGTTGGTGCCCACATCGCCTGCTGTCACGTAGCTTCCGCCGAGCGAGTCGACGAATCGGCCGTACGCGCTCAGCAGTGTCGGGGTCTTGATGGCGTTGGGGTCGCCGATGATCACTGCTTTTCCGCCGCCCAGATCGACTCCTGCGACTGCTGCCTTGTACGTCATTCCACGGGAAAGTCTGAGCACGTCGGTCAACGCGTCCTGCTCGGATGCGTAGGGGTAGAAGCGAGTTCCGCCGAGGGCCGGACCGAGCGTCGTGGAGTGGACCGCGACGATCGCGCGCAGACCGGTGTCACGATCCTGGCAGAACACGACGCGTTCGTGTCCCGAGCCGTGCGGCAGGTCGGGACGATCGAAGACGCCTGTCGGCAGCTGATCGGTCGGGGTGGCTACGGCGGGACGGTCGGCAACGACGGACACAGTTGTCTCTTTCGGTGATGAGGCAGTGGCGATACCGGAAATCGGTGGTATCCGGAAGTCTTTGTCCGTCACAGAGTGTCGCTTTAGGTGCACGGTTGTCGACCGGCGCTGCCGAGAGTGTGCATGTTGCACGGTGCGGTCCCCGATCGATCCTTCGGGGATGGTCGGGTTGCTCAGCGACGGCCGTCTTCGGCGAGTTGCTCGAGCAACGGCTTGGTGCGGTACTGAATCAGTTCCGACATCGCGATCGACATGTTGGTGCGCTCGACTCCGGGGATATCGAGTATGAGGCCGGCGATGCGATACAGGTCGTCGGCGTCGACTGCGGCGATGCGAATGTGCATGTCCGCGGCTCCCGACAGTCCGAAGACCTCGAGCACCTCCGGAATGGTGCGGAGGTGCTCGGTGGCAGCCGCCAGGGTGTGTTGATTGACCTGTGCGGTCACGAACGCCTGCAGCGGCCGTCCCAACGACTTCGGCGGGATGCGGTGATCGATCGGAGTGAGCGACCCTTTGTCGTCCCATCGGCCGAGGCGTGCCTGGACGGTGTTTCGCGAAAGGTTGAGTGTGGTGGCGAGTTCGACGCCGGTGGCCCGTGGTTTCGCGCAGAGGGCGAGGAGGAGTCGGGCGTCGGTCTTGTCCAAATCGGTCATTGCGCACTTCCTGTCGCTCGGTCGTTACTCAATATTGTGCACACTGCGCAGTCGTGAAGTCAGCACTTGTGCAGGGTGGATGACGGTGGTGTGCTTTGTGAAGGACATCACATCACGACGGAGAGTGCCACGAACATGAACACCACCTCGCTGGTACAGCTGATAAAAGAATCCGGAACCGTGGTCCGCAACGAGACCTACTCGCCCCTCGTCGCCGATATCGACACGGCCGCGATGATGGAGATGTACCGCGATCTCGTGGTCGTCCGGCGCATCGACACCGAGGCGACCGCGTTGCAGCGGCAGGGTGAACTGGGACTGTGGGCACCGTTGCTCGGGCAGGAAGCGGCGCAGGTCGGTTCGGCCCGGGCACTCGACACCGAGGACTTCGTGTTCGCGAGTTATCGCGAGCACGGCGTCGCCTACTGCCGCGGCGTCGACCCCACCCAGATGCTGCGCTTCTGGCGCGGATCGACGTTGTCCGGCTGGGACCCGTACGAATACCGCATGACGACGCCGGCGATCATCGTCGGATCGCAGGGCCTGCATGCGACCGGCTACGCCATCGGCATGCAGCTCGAAGGAGCCGAGGGCGCGGCCATCACCTACTTCGGCGACGGCGCAACCAGCCAGGGCGACATTTCCGAGGCACTCGGCTTCGCAGCGAGCTTTCATGCACCGGTGGTGTTCTTCTGCCAGAACAATCAGTGGGCCATCTCCGAACCGGTTACGGTGCAGACGAAGTCGACGATCGCTGCCCGCGGTGAGGGATACGGGATTCCGTCGGTACGCGTCGACGGCAACGACGTTCTCGCCGTTCTGGCCGTGACCAGGGCGGCGCTCGCCCGAGCCCGCGAAGGCAGCGGCCCGACGCTCATCGAGGCCGTCACCTACCGCATGGGCCCGCACACCACCTCCGACGATCCGACGCGATACCGCTCGGGTGCCACCGATGACGAATGGCGCGCGAAGGATCCGATCGACCGGATCGAGAAGCTGCTCAGGCGAATCGGCGTGTTCGACGACGAGTTCGCCGCCTCGGTGAAGCAGACCGCCGACGACGTCGCTGCCGAGCTTCGGCGGGGCTGCCTCGAAACCGTGGAACCGGCCGCGATGTCGGTGTTCGACAACGTCTACGCCGACCCCCACCCTCTCCTGGACGACGAGCGAGCCCAATTCGCCTCGTACCAGGCCGGATTCGAAGGAGTTTCGTCATGACCACTCTGGAGCGGCCTGCAAACCTTCCGCTCGGCAAGGCCATCAATGCGGGGCTGCGGCGAGCGATGGAGAACGACCCGAAAGTCCTGCTGATGGGCGAGGACATCGGCAAACTCGGCGGCGTCTTCCGCATCACCGACGGGCTGCAGAAGGACTTCGGCCCCGGGCGAGTGCTCGACATGCCGTTGGCGGAATCGGGCATCATCGGTACCGCCGTCGGGCTCGCGATGCGAGGGTTTCGGCCGGTCTGTGAGATCCAGTTCGACGGTTTCATCTACCCGGCGTTCGACCAGATCGTCTCGCAGGTGGCCAAACTGCACTATCGCACCAGCGGCAACGTCAAGATCCCGATGACGATCCGGGTGCCGTACGGCGGCGGAATCGGTGCAGTGGAGCACCACTCCGAATCTCCCGAAGGCTACTTTGCCCAGACCGCGGGCCTTCGCGTCGTCACGTGCAGCAATGCTGCCGACGGCTACTCGATGATTCAGCAGGCGATCGCCAGTGACGATCCGGTGCTGTTCTTCGAACCGAAGCGTCGGTACTGGGAGAAGAGCCCGATCGACCTCGACGCCACCGACCTCGGCGCGTCATATCCGTTGCATCGGGCGCGGGTGGTCTCCGAGGGCACCGACGTCACCCTGATCGCCTACGGCCCGCTTGTCGCCACTGCACTCAAGGCCGCCGAAGTGGCTGCCCACGAGGGTATATCGATCGAGGTCATCGATCTTCGCTCGCTCTCGCCCATCGACTTCGAGACCATCGAGGCCTCGGTACGCAAGACCGGGCGGCTGGTCGTCACCCACGAGGCGCCGGTGTTCATGGGACTCGGTTCGGAGATCGCCGCTCGAATCTCCGAACGGTGCTTCTACAACCTCGAAGCGCCGGTGTTGCGTGTCGGTGGTTTCGGCACCCCGTACCCCGCGTCGAAACTGGAGAAGTTCTACCTTCCCGACGTCGACCGGATCCTCGACGCCGTCGACCGCTGCCGCTCGCACTGACCTCGCCCCCCGACACACTCCGAACAGGATTCGACGATGTCCACCATCAAGAGCTTTCCGTTGCCCGACCTCGGGGAGGGCCTCACCGAGGCCGACCTGCTGACCTGGCTCGTCGCGGTCGGCGACACCATCGAGTTGAATCAGAACATCGCCGAGGTCGAAACTGCGAAGGCCGCCGTCGAGCTTCCGTCACCATTTGCTGGTGTCGTTGCTGCGCTGCATGTTTCGGAGGGCGACACGGTCGAGGTCGGCGTGCCGATCATCGACATCAGGGTCGGCGGCGACGAGCCCGAGCTCGTTGCTCCCGTTGCCGACACGGCAGTCCCAGCCGAGGACGGGGACGAACGTGTGCCGGTTCTCGTCGGCTACGGCGTGGCGAAAGAAGGCTCCAGTCGGCGCGGTGGCCGCGTAGTGCCTGCGGTTGCGCAGACGCCGAGCGGGCAGAACGGGAAGCCGCTCGCGGCGCCGCCGGTGCGAAAGATGGCCAAGGACAATGCCGTCGACCTGGCCGAGGTGCCCGCCACCGGGGATCGAGGCAATGTCACCGGTGAGGATGTCGAGACCTACCTGAAGGGTGAGAAGCAGGCAGGGGAGCGGAGAGGCCGCGAGGAGCGCACCCCGATCAAGGGGGTGCGCAAACATACGGCGGATGCGATGGTGCGCAGTGCATTCACCGCTCCACACGTCACCGAGTTCGTGACGGTGGACGTCACCGAGACATTGACACTGCTCGATTCCCTGCGGTCCTCGGCCCACTTCGCGGACGTCCGTCTGACCCCGTTGGCTCTGGTGGCCAAGGCGGTTCTCGTTGCGCTGAAATCGAATCCATCGCTCAACTCGTCCTGGGACGAAGCAACACAGGAGATTGTCACCAAGCACTACGTCAACCTCGGTATCGCCGCGGCGACCCCGCGTGGCTTGATGGTTCCCAATATCAAGGACGCACACGAACTCTCCCTGGTGGACATTGGCCGCGCGCTGTCGGATCTGACGCGCACGGCGAAGGAAGGCAAGAGCAGTCCGGCCGACCTCGCCGACGGCACGATCACCATCACCAACGTGGGAGTGTTCGGAGTCGACGCGGGCACCCCGATCCTGAACCCCGGAGAAGCCGCCATTCTCTGCTTCGGCTCCATCCGCCGTATGCCGTGGGAACACGAGGATCAGATCGCATTGCGGTCGGTGACGACCCTCTCGCTCTCGTTCGACCACCGCCTCGTCGACGGCCAGCAAGGATCGCAGTTTCTCGCGCTCGTCGGCCGGCTGTTGAGCTCTCCGGTGGATATGATCGCGCTGGGCTGACTGTGCCGCTCTTGCCGGATGCAGGGCTCGTGCCGGTGGACGGAGAGGGGCGATCGTGGCCGAGGCGATCGATGCGCATTTTCTGGATCGGATCCGGGTCGCCGGGACGGGTGGCCGTGAGCTCGCCGATCCGGATCGTGTACTGAGGTACTTCGATGCCCAGCTCGCCAGCCGGCATCTGGACTTCGCGGCCCGCTGGCTGCAGTCGATCGGATTCGGCTACTACACCATCGGATCGTCCGGGCACGAGGCCGATGCGGCCGTCGGCGCGGCGACCGCAGTCACCGATCCGGCTCTGCTGCACTATCGATCCGGTGCCTTCTACAATGCACGTGCGCAACAGTATTCGGCTTCGAATCCGATCCGTGACGTGCTTGCCGGGTTGGTCGCCGCCACACACGATCCCATCTCCGGTGGACGTCACAAGGTGTTCGGACATCCGGATCTGGGCATCGTGCCACAGACATCGACCATCGGTTCGCAGGTGCCGCGCGCGGTCGGACTGGCATTCGCGCTGGGGCGAGCGAAGGCTCTGCGTCATCGAACCC
The DNA here is from genome assembly GCF_047782425.1 of Rhodococcus sp. 077-4. Lineage (NCBI taxonomy): Bacteria > Bacillati > Actinomycetota > Actinomycetes > Mycobacteriales > Nocardiaceae > Rhodococcus > Rhodococcus sp. 077-4. The sequence goes on from NZ_JAJPWC010000002.1 coordinate 268,614, forward strand.
CGTGGCCCGAGAACGCCATCGTGGTGTGCAGTTTCGGCGATGCCTCGGCCAATCACTCCACGACCGTCGGTGCGCTCAACTCGGCTGCCTACTGTGCGCACCGATCCATCCCGATGCCGATCCTGTTCGTCTGCGAGGACAACAAAATCGGAATCAGTACCCGATCTCCGCGTGGTTGGATTGCGCAGTCGCTCGGCAGGTTCGCCTCGATGGAATACATGCGAGCCGACGGCACCGATCCGGTGGCACTGATGGAAACCGTGGATGCTGCCGTCGCCGCGGTGCGATCCGGCCGTCGTCCGGTTGTCCTGCATCTCGAGACGGTCCGGCTGATGGGTCACGCCGGATCCGACGCCGAACTCGCGTACCGCACCAGCGCTGACATCGTCGGCGACTATGCGCGAGATCCATTGCTCGCCAGTGCGGCTGCGTTGATCGGGGCCGGAGTGCTGACCGCCGCCGACGTCGAAGCCCGTTACGAGGCGATGCGCGAGACCGTCATGACCGAGGCCGAAACGACGGTCGAGTCACTGAAGTCGGGGCTGTCGACGCGACTCGCCTCTGCGAAGGCGGTGATGGCTCCACTCACGGAACGTCTACCGATCGCCGTGGCCGCCACCGAGCAGAGCCTGCGAGGTGCGCACGGCGAGGAGCGTCTGACCCTGGCCGCGATGATCAACAGGACGCTCTCCGACATCATGGCGGAGCGATCGGACGTCCTCGTGTTCGGGGAGGACGTCGCCGTCAAGGGCGGCGTCTACGGCGTCACCAAGGGGTTGCGTAAAAAATTCGGTGCAGCAAAGGTTTTCGATACGGTGCTCGACGAGCAGACCGTACTCGGCACCGCGCTCGGTGCTGCGCTCGCGGGGTTCGTTCCGATCCCCGAGATCCAATATCTGGCGTATCTGCACAATGCCGAGGACCAACTGCGCGGTGAGGCCGCGTCGCTCAAGTTCTTCTCCGACTCCCACTTCACCAACGGGATGGTGGTGCGCGTCGCCGGCCTGGCGTATCAACGCGGTTTCGGCGGGCACTTCCACAACGACAACGCGGTCGCCGTTCTCCGCGATATACCGGGCATCGTCGTGGCCGTTCCCAGTTCCGCGGCCGAGGCTGCCGGTCTGCTGCGGACCTGTGTCGCGATGGCTGTCGAGGAGGGGCGCGTGTGCGTGTTCCTGGAGCCGATCGCGCTGTACCACCGAGTCGATCTTCACGACGGCGACGGAGCATTGCGGTGCGTCGACGACGTTTCGGTCGAGTTCGGCGCCGTCGCAACCTATCTCGGGGGAGGCGATCTTGCCATCGTCACGTTCGGTAACGGTGTGGTGATGAGCAGGCGCGCGGCGTCGAGGTTGAGTGAACGCGGCATCGGCGTGACCATCGTCGATCTGCGGTGGATCGTGCCGCTACCGACCGAGGATCTGCTGCAACGGCTCTCGCGATTCGATCGAGTGCTGATCGCCGACGAGACCCGGCACGACGCGGGAGTGGGAGAGGGCGTGGTGACGGCCCTGATCGAGGGTGGCTACGCGGGTGCGATCCGCCGAGTGGCGAGCAAGAATTCGTTCGTTCCGCTGGGGGCAGCAGCCGATCTCGTCCTCCTGGCGGAGGACGAGATCGTTTCTGCGGCAGTGGAGATCGTCGAATTCGGTTGACTCAGTGCACCGGCTGTACGGAAGCGGCCTCGTCGAGATCGCTGCGTGCCTGGGCCCGGATGAAGAACGACGCCGCCACCGCCACCAGAGACACCGCACCGCCGTAGAGGAAGGCGGTGTGGATGCCTGCCTCGGAGCCACCCACAGTGGTTGCGCCGTCGGAGATTCGGGCTGCTGCAGTATTCGACATCACGGTGACGAACAGTGCGGTACCTGCGGCACCGGCCAACTGCTGGACCGTGCTGAAGATTGCGCTTCCGTGCGAGTACAGCTGGGTGGGAAGCGAACCCAGTGCCGAGGTCATCAGCGGAGTCATGATGAACGCGAGCCCCGCCGAGAGCAGCATGTGGATGCCGATCACCAACGGCAGCGCGGTGTGCGCGTCGAGCACGGTCATCGACCACAGGGCGGCGCTCATCACGATGGCTCCCGGAATCACCAACGGTCGCGGCCCGACTCGGTCGAAGATTCGGCCGACGAACGGGGCGAGCAGGCCCATCAGCAGTCCGCCGGGGAGCAGCATCAGTCCGGTGTCCAGGGTGTCGAGACCGCGGACGTTCTGCAGGTACATCGGCAGCAGGATCAGAGCACCGAACAAGGCCATCATCGAGATCGCGATCATGCCGAGGCCGATGCTGAAAGTGGGGGTACGGAACGGACGCATGTCCAGCAGAGCTCCACCGTGATCTTGCCGGGCGATCTGACGCAGCACGAATACCACGAGGGCAATCGCTCCGACCAGCAGTGGCAGCCATACCGGCACCACGGATTCCTCGGCCGAATGTCCCAGGCTGCTCAGTCCGTAGACGATTCCGCCGAACGCCAAGGCGGACAACACGACCGACGGCGGGTCGAACGACGGACGACTGGTTCGGGTCACGTTCTTCACCAGCGTGGTTCCGATCGCGAACGCGAGGAGTGCGATGGGGAGGACCAGCCAGAACATCCAACGCCAGTTCAGTGAATCGAGGATGATTCCCGAGATGGTCGGACCGATGGCGGGGGCCACGGCGATGACGATGGAGATGACGCCCATCATTGCGCCGCGCTTGTGCGCCGGCACTACCGTGAGCACGGTGGTCATGAGCAGCGGCAACATGATTGCGGTGCCGCTGGCCTGGGTGACGCGTCCGAGCAGGAGCAGCTCGAAGCCCGAGGCAGAGGCAGCGAGCAGCGTGCCGACGGTGAACAGCGTCATCGCCGCGACGAATACCTGACGCAGTGTGAATCGCTGGAACAGGAATCCGGTGATGGGGATGACCACGGCCATGGTCAGCAGGAATCCGGTGGTGAGCCACTGTGCGGTGGTCGCCGTGATGCTCAGGTCGACCATCAGGGTCGGTAGTGCCACGCTCATGATCGTCTCGTTGAGGATCATGACGAACGCCGCAATGACGAGGATGCCGATGAGCAGCTTGCTGCCCGGCGCGAGTTCGCCGTCCGGCATGGGCTCGGATACGTGGTCGGTCTGAGGTGAGGTCATCGGACGCTTTCGAGTATGGGTACAAGGTGCGGATTTTCGGCCCGCCGGGGCAGCTTGAATCATCATGACAGTGACTGTCAATTTGAAGTGTACTGGTAAGTTGACAGCGAGAACATGAGGGAGTGACGAGGATGACCGAACGAGTGCCGGATCTGCGAGAGCGGCGTCGACGCGACACCCAGCTCGAGATCACCCGTGCTGCGCTCGACCTGTTCGAGAAGCAAGGGTGCGCCGCGACGACGGTCGACGAGATCGCGCGTCGGGCCGGGGTGTCGCCCAGTACGTTCTTCCGCAGCTTCGCGTCGAAGGAAGAATCCGTTCTCGAAAACGACCCGGAGCTCGACGTCGACCTGAACGCCTGGCTGGCGTCCACGGTGCCGGAGAACATCACCATCACCGGTATCGAAGCACTCTACGAGCGATCCGTCGAACGATTTTCCTCCGCACCGGACGAGGTCCGAGATCGTCTCCGGCGTACCCGACGGCTGATCGGGTCCGACGCGCACCTGCGATCCGCGGCTTTCGCCCACGACGCGATGACGTTGTGCCGCGTCACCGATGCGGTGGCCGAGAGGCTCGGTGGCCACGAGCCACGTTCCTACGCAAGACTTCTGGTCGAGGGGGCCGGCATGGTCATGCGCATCGCCTTCGACGACTGGGCCGAACGAGTCGACGGTGGGCAGGACGCCGATCTACTCGACATCTACCGAACCACGGTGCATGACCTACGACGCGTCGTGGCCGGCTGAGCTATCCGTCGTGAGTGGAACTTCGTAGCAGGGGTCGAACTTTCGTGCACCTGGCGCGAAGCGCCTCTCACCCCAGGCGGCTGGGCGACAGGTCCGCTTCGTCGAGCCCCTTCACTGCCACGTCCTCCGGAACCCGCTCTCCGCGAACGATTGTCGCGCCTACCCGGGCCAACGCCGCACACGTCTGAATTCCGTATCCACCCTGACCGGCGCACCAGAAGAAGCCCTCGACTTGTCGATCGAAGCCCACGACCGGGGTGCGATCGGGAACGAAACTGCGCAGCCCTGCCCAGGACGAACGAACATGTCGGGCCGTCAATGTGGTCGCCTCGGCGATAGCGTCGAACGCGCGCGCCATCTCCAACTCGTCGGGACGCGCGTCGCTCGGTTCGGTGGGAGTTTCATCGGCCGGAGAGCACAACAGTTGAGCGCCCTCGGGTTTGATGTAGAACTTCTCGTCCATATCGCTCAGCGTCGCCAGATGTGCCGTGTCGAGATTCTCGGGCGCGGCGACCATGAACACCGACCGCCGCATCGGGACGAGTCCGATGGTGTCGGCACCGGCCATCGCGCCGACCACGTCAGCCCATGCGCCCGCTGCGTCGACAACCAGGGGAGCGATGTGGACCGACCCGTTCATGGTGTGTACGTGCCACAGGCCGTCGATTCGCTCGAGTCGCGTCACTCCGGCTCCGGTGAGTACTCGTCCACCTCGATCGCGCAGGCCGCGGACGTAGCCCTGATGCAGTGCGTGGACGTCGACCTCCATCGAATGGGGTTCGTACAGAGCGCAATCGATCAGTTCCGGGCGCAGCGGCGGGAAGAACGCGCGTGCGTCGGCGGGAGAGATGAGCGCAGCGTCGGGTGTCAGTCTGCTGATGTCTGCGTACATGGCCTCGAGCGCGTCGCCTCGCCCGGTGGCCGCGAACTGCAGCAGTGGACGTGGGGCCAGCAGTTCGGATCGGAAGTACTCCGGCGGATGCTCCAGGAATTCTCGGCTGGCCGTCGTCAGAGCGCGAATCGTGCTGTTGCCGTACGTTTCCAAGAACAGGGCGGCAGAGCGCCCGGTGGTGTGGAAGGCCAGGGTCGACTCGCGCTCGAGGAGTGTGACTCGTCGATCGCTCGCGAGTTCGTATCCCAGAGATACGCCCGCTATTCCGCCGCCGATGACCACGACGTCGGTGGTGTTCGATTCATGCTCGGAGGTGGTCATGGATTGCTCCCGTTCGGTCGCTCTGCGCTCCACTGCGCGCCGGGGCCGATCGCCTCGTCGAAGATCAGCCAGGTTCGCGTCGACAATATCCCGTCGAGTCCCTGCAGCTTGTCCAGCACCAGATGGCGTAGCGCCGACATATCGGGAGCGCGGACCAGGACCAGTGCGTCGAAATCTCCGCCCATGAGACTGACGTGTTCGACGAACGGGAAGGTGCTCAGGTCGTCGGCGACGGCGCGCCAGGAATCCTGTCGAATGGACAGCGCCACATACGCGGACGCACCGAACCCGGCTTTCTCGTAGTGGATGCGTGCGGTGAATCCTTCGATGACGCCTTCGTCGATGAGGCGGTCGACGCGTACGTAGGCGTGGGCCCGCGAGATATGAGTCGCCTCGGCCAGGGCGCGCATGGACATGCGGCCGTCGCGGCTGAGCTCGGTGACGATGCGTCGGTCGACGTCGTCGAGTCGGTACTCGGGTTCGGTGTGCGCCATCCGTCCACTCCAGGTCGCTCGAGAGGGGTCTCTGTGGACAAATTGTCGCATCATGTCTGGTTAAGAGCCATCTCTCTTCGATGGGTCTCCCGATTTGAATGTCGGTCCATATGGCAGCACTCTGTGTGGAAGATGTCGATCCACGACGACACGCGCAGAAGGGCTACCGCATGACCACGACCGACACGCTCGATCACGTCACGACCTCGGTCGCACGCCGCGTCCGTCAGGGATACGAAGCAGACTTCGTGGACTGGACCGACCACGGGATAGCCCTCGTCCGAACCTTTCCCGGATTTCTCGGCGGTGGTTGGCTGCGCAGTTCCGGCGAATCCAACGACTACCACGTGGTGTACCGATTCGAGACACACGACCACCTGGACGCATGGTTGCGTTCGGACGCCAGGAGAACCTGGCTCGGTACCGGCCGTCCTATCGCCGACGACGTTGCGACACATCGACTTTCCGGTGTCGAGGGGTGGTTCGAGCCGCAGTCCAACCTCACCGACGCGGTTCGAGTGATCGGTGGCCCGCCGCCGCGGTGGAAGCAGGCGATCTCGATCGGCGTTGCCTTCTATGCCGTCAGTCTGCTGGTCAACATCGTTCTCACGCCTCACTTGACCGATCTGAACGTGGCTCTGCGCACTGCAGTTGTGGTGACGATGTGTACGCCGTCGATGGTCTACGTGGTGATGCCGTTCGTCACTGCCCGGCTGCGTAGGTGGCTGGCACCGCGCACCTAGAATCGTGCGCGGCGTTCGATACAGTCGAGCCCATGCCTGACGCTCGTGCCCACGACCAGTTCGTCCTCGACGGAGCGTGGAACTTTCGGGATCTCGGCGGTACCCGCACGACCGAAGGCGCAACGATTCGGCCGGGAGTGCTCTATCGCGCATCCGAGTTGAGTGCGCTGACCGAGCGTGGTCAGCGCACCGTCGCCGAGCTGGGGATTCGAACGGTGTTCGACTTTCGCGGTGACTCGGAGCGAAATCGAAGCGGCGTGGACCGAGTTCCCGCAGGCGTCGATTCGATCTCGGTGCCGTTCGACAACGAGCGAGGCGAGCGCGCCCCGCACGAAGCTCCGATGGACGACGAACAGAGCCAGGTGGACTACATGCTTCGGGCATACGCGTCGTACCCGACTCTCGACGGGGCAGCGTACGCAATCAAACGAGTGGTCGACGCTATTGCCGAGGGGCGCGGCGGAGTCCTGGTGCACTGCGCTGCGGGCAAGGACCGGGCGGGGTGGACGGTAGCCACTGTGCTGCGAGCTGCAGGGGTCGGTGAGGACGACATCGTCGCGGATTACCTCAGAAGCAACGACGCGGCGGAACCGCTGATCGCACACATGCGTCGGACCTGGGCGGGAGTCGAAAATCCCCCCGGCATACCGACCGGCGCGGTGCTGGGGGTTCGCGAGTCCTACCTCGAGCACGGGCTGGCCGTCATGAAGACAGCACACGGCTCGTTCGAGGGGTACCTGAACTACTTGGGCATCGATCGAGATCTCCGACATCGCGTGACCGCGGCCCTCGTCGAAGCCTGAGCGGTAACCTCTGCGCCATGCGTATCGGAAAGACGGCCCCGGATTTCGAGCTCCCGGACCATGCCGGTGTGCGTCGTACGCTCTCCGACCTGACTGCGGCAGGACCGGTCGTGCTGTTCTTCTATCCGGCGGCCAACAGCCCCATCTGCACGGCGCAAGCCTGCCACTTCAGGGATTTGGGCACCGAATTCGACAGACTCGGCGCACGACGGGTGGGTATCAGCACCGACACCCGAGACAGCAACCATCACTTCGCTCTGCAGAGGTCGTTCGATTTCCCGCTGCTGTCGGATAACGACGGTGCGGTCGCCGAACAATACGGGGTGCGGCGGGGTGGGTGGTTCAGCAGGCGACGTCGGCTTCGGGAGCTCGAACGCGGCCACTCCACCACGGGCAAACGCGGGTATGTGCGGCAATTATTGTCCGTGAAGCGGACGACATTCGTGATAGATCGGCACCGGGTGGTGCGGATGGTGGTGCGCAGCGAGCGCGGTCACGTGCATGCGACCAAGGCGCTGGAGTACCTGCGCTACCTGTCTTGAGAGTTATTCGTTGGCACCGCTGAAGAGGGCGGTGTAGACGGCAGGCTTCGACGTCTCGGCATGGGCATCGGTGGAGGCATCGTCCGGGTGGCTGAACAGCGCCTCGTTCTTGTCTTGGTGTTCCATGCCCCGAGCATGCCCTTGATTCGCCGCAATAGCCACTCGCCGCGCGGGCTCTGCCGGCACCCGCACTCTGTCGTGCGCGTTTTGCGTAGCTCCAGCTACGCAAAACGCGCACGACCGGGGAGGGGCCTGCGGAACGACCCCGGACGGTCACGCACAACCGGGTGGGATACTGCTCGAGTGCCCGATGAATCCCTGTTCGATGCCCTGCGGCGTGAGCCCGACGCCGAAGCGCCCAACCTCCACGCCGTCGATGCTGCGGACCGCCTGATTCTCGATACCGTCGACGAACTACCCGGAATCGACCGCACGTCACCGATCGCGGTGATCGGCGACCGGTACGGAGCACTCACCCTCGGGGCTGTCGCGTTGGGATTCACTGCGGTTCGGGTCCATCAGGACGCGGTCACCGGAGTACGGGCACTCGAATTGAACGCCACGCGGGTATCGATGGCGGGCACGTACACCCAGCACGCACTCGGTGCCGGATTGCTCGACGGAGTCGCGGTGGTGCTGATGCAGTTGCCGCGAGGTCTGGCCGAACTGACCGAGATCTCCGAGCACATCGCCGCGCACTCATCGGCAGACGTCGTCGTCCTCGCAGGCGGACGAGACAAACACATGACCCCGGCGATGAACGACGTCCTGCGAAAGTCCTTCGAAACGGTCACCGCAGGCCGAGGACGACAGAAAGCCCGAGTGCTCACCGCGACCGGGGCGGTGGCGTCGGGCATGACGTATCCGGTCAGCAAGCGGATTGCCGACCTCGACTTGACGGTGGTGGCGCACGGTGCGGTGTTCGCGGGGGCCGGACTCGACATCGGGACTCGGTATCTCCTCGAGTACGTTCCGGAGATGCTCCCGCGAGCTCGCGTTGCCGTCGACTTGGGTTGTGGCACAGGAATTCTCGCGACCGAGCTGGCCCGAACCAGGCCCGAGCTCGAGGTCATCGCCACCGATCGCTCGTCCGCAGCGATCGCGTCGGCGTCGGCCACGGCCGAGGCGAACGGGACACGAGTGGCGGTGATCGCCGACGACGCGATGTCCACCTTCGCGTCTGAGTCGGTCGATCTGGTGGTGTGCAACCCGCCGTTTCACGAGGGCGCAGCGGTGCATACGGGCGGGGCGAGCAAGCTGTTCGCGGCGGCAGGCCGAGTACTGCGGCCGGGCGGACAATTGTGGACGGTGTTCAACACTCATCTGAACTATCGCCGCGAACTGGCCGACGCCGTTGGCCCCACCGACCTGATGGGGCGCAACGGCAAGTTCACCGTCGCTCGCTCGGTACGTCCGAGCGAGCAACGGTAGACGGTCAGGTGACCGGACCGCCGTCTTCGGGAGTTCCGTCGATCTGTCCCCGGTTGCGTCCGAGATCCTCGACGAGCGTGCCTTCGACGATCTCGGCCTGACGCTGGCCTTCCGCATAGTCGATGTCGGGGTCCTCGTCCGATTCCTCGATGACGTGGTCCACCAATTCCTCGGTCAGTTCGTCGTCGGGAGTCTTCGCGATGGGCCGGTCGAGATCCTCCTCGACGGCGATGTCCGGTTCCTCTTCGCTGAGCTTGAGGTCCAGGCTCTCGCCCTCGGCTGCTTCGCGAGCGGTGGTGCCGAAGCTGTTCGCTTCGCTCCAGTGGTCGGGAGGATCGACGACGGTGTCGCCGTCGTCGTTACGTACCTCGTCGGAGTCGAGGCTTTCGCTGGGGTCCAGGGTCTGGTCGGGTCCGTCTTCGATTGCCATTTCCTCATAGTGCCCGTTTCGATTCGGTGTCACACACGCGGTCGTCTCCGCGTATGGGGGTGGTAGCCGGTAGAGTCCGATTTGTCCGTCGTAGAAGTTCTTCGCCTGGGAACTTTTGTCCGGATGTCAGACGTTCTACTGATGACCGACGGGGAGATCCCCGGTGGGGATCAGAACTTACGAAGGGATTGAGACACGGTGCGCACCTCCAGCAACCCGGTGTTCCGCAACCTGCCCAAGCAGCAGGGCGGCGGCTACGCCACATTCGGATCTGCGACGGCTGGTGCCTCGCAGGCCGCGACCTTCGGCCAGCATCCCGGAACGCAGGCCGATCCGTACACCACGCAGCCCGCGCAGCGGGCCATGACCATCGACGACGTGGTCACCAAGACCGGCATCACGCTCGGTGTGCTCAGCGTCACGGCGATCATCTCGTACCTGTACGCCTCCGCCAATCCATCGGCCGCACCCGCGCTGCTCATCGCCGGTGGACTGATCGGCTTCGGCCTGGTCATGTTCGCGACGTTCGGCCGCAAGATGGACAACAAGTTCATCGTGCTTGCGTACGCCGCCGCAGAGGGCGTGTTCCTCGGAGCTCTGTCGCTGGTGTTCACCGGTGACTTCTTCGGCATGGGGGGCGGAGCGGGCCTCATCGGTCAGGCCATCCTCGGCACGTTCGGTGTGTTCTTCGGCATGCTGATCGTCTACAAGACCGGGGCCATCCGCGTCACCCCGCGTTTGACCCGCATGATCGTCGGTGCCCTCATCGGTGTCGTCGTCCTCATGCTCGGCAACCTGGTCGCCAGCTTCTTCATGGACGGCGGATTCGGACTGCGTGACGGCGGACCCATCGCCATCATCTTCAGCCTCGTCTGCATCGGCATCGCAGCGTTCAGCTTCCTGCTCGACTTCGACCAGGCCGATCAGCTGATCCGCGCACAGGCTCCGGAGAAGGCAGCCTGGGGCGTCGCCCTCGGCCTGACCATCACCCTGGTGTGGCTCTACGTCGAGATCCTGCGTCTGCTGAGCTACTTCAACAACGACTAGTTCGCACGAGAAAGCCCCGCCACTCCGCTGCAGGAGGGGCGGGGCTTTTCTCGTTTGTGCGAGTGTCAGCTCAGGCGTTCGAGCACCATGGCCATACCCATGCCGCCGCCGACGCACATGGTCTCGACGCCGAACGTCTTGTCCTGTGTCGTCAGGTTGTTCAGCAGCGTGGTGGTGATGCGGGCACCGGTCATGCCGAACGGGTGGCCGATCGCGATGGCGCCGCCGGAGACGTTGAGCTTGTCCTCCCCGATACCGAGGTCGCGAGCCGAACCGAGGACCTGGACTGCGAAGGCCTCGTTGATCTCGAACAGGTCGATGTCGGAGATCGACATGCCGGCGATCTTCAGCGCCTTGCGGGTCGCCTCGATCGGACCGAGGCCCATGATCTCCGGGGACGTGCCAGTGACCCCGGTGGACACGATGCGGGCCAGCGGGGTCAGGCCCAGTTCCTTGGCCTTGGTGTCGCTCATGATGACGAGCGCCGCAGCACCGTCGTTGAGCGGGCACGCGTTGCCCGCGGTGATCGTGCCGTTGGGGCGGAAGACCGGCTTGAGCTGGCTGATCTTCTCGTAGGTGGTGCCGGCGCGGGGTCCGTCGTCGGCGGTGACGACGGTGCCGTCGGGCAGGGTCACCGGGGTGATCTCACGCTCGAAGAAACCGGCGTTGATGGCTTCCTCGGCGCGGTTCTGGCTGCGGACGCCCCAGTGATCCTGATCCTCGCGGGTGATGCCGGTGAGCAGAGCGACGTTCTCGGCCGTCTGCCCCATCGCGATGTACGCGTCGGGCAGCTCGCCGTTCTCGCGGGGGTCGGTCCAGCTGTCCGCGCCCTCTTCCTGTGCCTTCTTGGTGCGGGCTTCGGCGTCGGCGAAGATCGGGTTGTGGCTCTCGGGAAGCGAGTCGGAGCTGCCGTGGATGAAGCTGGACACGCTCTCGACGCCGGCGGAGATGAACACGTCACCCTCGCCTGCCTTGATGGCGTGCAGTGCCATGCGGGTGGTCTGCAGCGAGGACGAACAGTAGCGCGTGATCGTCGTGCCGGGCAGGGAGTCGTACCCGAGCTGGACCGCGACGATGCGAGCGAGGTTGTTGCCCTGCATGCCGCCGGGCAGGCCGCAGCCCAGGAGGAGGTCGTCGATGTCCTTCGGATCGAGCGAGGGCACCTTGGCCAGTGCAGCGGCGACCATCTGAGCGGTGAGGTCGTCCGGGCGAATGTCCTTGAGCGAACCCTTCATCGCCCTGCCGATCGGTGAGCGTGCGGTGGCGACGATGACTGCCTCTGGCATGAGATCTCCTTCGAATCGATACTGCTTGATTGCTCTGATACCGCCGAGTAGGCGATGTCTCCGGACCGAACTTACAACCCCGTCGATCCGCCACCGGCACGACGTACGAGATCGTCCGAAGCCGTGCTGATCTCTGCGTCGAGCTCGGCTGTTCTGCGACGCAGGAAGCGGTCGAGTGCAGCCGTGGCGCGGGGGATGGGCTTGCGTGATTCGACGGCTGCGGACACGGTCGGCAGCTCGGGCAGCGGGCCGCCGTGCCAGACCCCGAGGGCGGATGCCAGCACCGGCAGAATCTGCTGTGCGGCAAGCTCGTACCCCGCCGCCGACGGGTGAAACCGATCCGCCGAGAACATGGTGTCCGGTGCCGCGAGAAACTCGGGCGAGAGAAGGTCTGCCAGTGCCACTGGATGTCCGCCCGCGCTGAGCGTCCGGGCCGTCTGCGCATGCGCGAGGCGTCTGCCCCAGTTGCGTACGACGGTGCGCAACGGCTGCGGAATGGCCGTCACGACACCGAGATCGGGACACGTACCCACGGCGACGACACACCCCTTGGCCGTCAATCGCTCGACCGCGTCGCCCAACCGGCCCGCTGACGCCGGGATGGAGAATTTCTTGGTGACGTCGTTCGCCCCGATGAAGATGACCGCCGCGTCCGGGGGTGGGCCCGCGACGAACATGGCGTCGACCTGGCCTTCGAGTCCTTTCGAGGTAGCACCGGCAATTGCCTTGGTGCTCAGACGAATTCGCTGACCGGTTTCCTCGGCCAACCCGCGGGCGAGCAGAACGCCTGGAACTTCGTCGGCCACCGTGCAACCCACGCCTGCCGCAGTGGAGTCGCCGAAGATCATCAGATGAATATCTGCTGAATTTCCCATCCGCCACCGTTCGGGGGCTACACATCCCGCCGTGTAGACGCCGTCCGCCTCCGGTGGTTTGGCGGTGGTTCGCCCGATGACGCCGCGAGCCGCAGTGGCCTGCGCCATCAGATGTCGGTACGCGGCCCAGGACGCAGTCCCAGCTCCTGAGCCTGCAAGAACCGTCGCAGCGCTCGCCTTCGCAGCGGTACGCCATCCGCTCGCCGTCACAGATCGATCCCTCTCCTCGCGCCGTCGACACCATCGTATGCGGGGTATCGACGGCCGTGACCGAGAGCCGAATACCCGCATCTGGGAAGATGGAGCAATGCGCATCGCTCAGCACATCACCGAACTCATCGGCAACACCCCGTTGGTGAAGTTGTCCACCGTCATCGGCGACGGAGCAGGCACGGTCGCGGCCAAGATCGAGTACCTCAACCCGGGTGGTTCGTCCAAGGACCGCATCGCCGTCAAGATGATCGACGCGGCCGAGGCGTCGGGCGAATTGAAGCCCGGCGGCACCATCGTCGAGCCCACGTCCGGCAACACCGGTGTCGGTCTCGCATTGGTCGCTCAGCAGCGCGGCTACAAGTGTGTGTTCGTGTGCCCCGACAAGGTCGGCGAGGACAAGCGCAACGTGCTGCGCGCCTACGGAGCAGAGGTCGTCGTCTGCCCGACGGCCGTAGCGCCCGAGGATCCCAACAGCTACTACAGCGTCTCCGATCGGCTCGTCCGCGAGATCGACGGAGCCTGGAAGCCCAACCAGTACTCCAACCCTGCGGGCCCGGCCAGCCACTACGAGACCACCGGTCCCGAGATCTGGGCCGACACCGACGGCAAGATCACCCACTTCGTCGCAGGCGTCGGCACCGGCGGCACCATCTCCGGCACCGGCAAGTACCTCAAGGAGGTCTCCGGCGGCAAGGTCAAGGTCATCGGCGTCGACCCCGAGGGCTCGGTGTACTCCGGCGGAACGGGACGCCCGTACCTCGTCGAAGGTGTCGGTGAGGACTTCTGGCCGACGGCCTACGACCCGTCCATCCCGGACGAGATCATCGCCGTGTCCGACAACGACTCGTTCGACATGACCCGTCGCCTCGCCCGCGAGGAAGGCCTGCTGGTCGGCGGCTCCTGCGGCATGGCTGCCGTCGCAGCGATCCAGGTCGCCGAGCGCGAAGGTCCCGACGCGCTGGTCGTCGTCCTGCTGCCGGACGGCGGTCGCGGCTACCTGGCGAAGATCTTCAACGATTCGTGGATGTCCTCGTACGGATTCCTGCGCTCACGTCTCGACGGCTCCACCGAGGAAACCTCGGTCGGTGCAGTCCTGCGCGGAAAGTCCGGGGCCCTGCCGGATCTGGTGCACACTCACCCGTCGGAAACCGTGCGCGACGCCATCGAGATCCTGCGCGAGTACGGGGTCTCGCAGATGCCGGTCGTCGGTGCGGAGCCGCCCGTCATGGCAGGCGAGGTGGCAGGCAGCGTCACCGAGCGTGATCTGCTCAGTGCCGTCTTCGAGGGTCGCGCGGCGTTGGCAGACCCGGTCGCCAAGCACATGAGCGCGCCGTTCCCGTTGATCGGTGCAGGCGAAACCGTCTCCGACGCCACCAAGGCACTCGGCGAATCCGATGCGCTGATGGTCGTCGAAGAAGGCAAGCCCGTCGGCGTCATCACCCGTCACGATCTGCTCGGTTTCCTGAGCAAGGGCGCGTAGGCCTCGTGCGCGTTTTGCGTACCCAGAAGGACGCAAAACGCGCACGTGAGCGGAGCGCTATCGCACCGCGCTGGTGCCGGTGAGAGCCTGCCCGATCACGAGTTGATGGACCTCGGACGTGCCCTCGTAGGTGAGGACCGACTCGAGGTTGTTGGCATGACGGAGCACCGGGTATTCCAGCGTGATTCCGTTGGCCGCCAGTATCGTTCGGCATTCACGGGCGATCTTTATGGCCTCGCGCACGTTGTTGAGCTTGCCGAGTGACACGCGCTCGCCCGGCAGTTCGCCCTTGTCCTTGAGTCGGCCCAGATGCAGTGCCAGCAGTTGTCCCTTGCCGAGTTCGAGCGCCATATTGGCAAGCTTGGCCTGGGTGAGCTGATATCCGGCGAGTGGCTTGTCGAACACCGCGCGGGTCTTGGAGTATTCGACGGCCGATTCGATGCAATCCCGCGCCGCGCCCATCGCACCGAAAACGATGCCGAAGCGGGCCTCGTTGAGGCAACTGAGGGGTCCGCGCAGGCCGCGGGCCTCGGGCAGGATCGCGTCGGCGGGGAGTCGGACGTCGTCGAACACCAATTCGCCGGTGATCGACGCACGCAGCGACAGCTTCTTCTTCACCGTGTTGGCGGTGAATCCCGGTGTGTCGGTGGGAACGACGAAACCACGGATCTTGTCGTCCGTCTGCGCCCACACGACGGCGACGTCGGCGACCGGTCCGTTGGTGATCCACATCTTGCTGCCGTTGAGAATCCAGTCGTCCCCGTCGCGCTTGGCGCGGGTGAGCATGCCGCCGGGGTTGGATCCGTAGTCGGCTTCGGTGAGTCCGAAGCAGCCGATCAGAGATCCTTCGGCCATCCCGGGGAGCCACTGCTGCTTCTGTTCCTCGGAGCCGTACTTCCAGATGGCGAACATCGCCAGCGAGCCCTGCACCGAGACCAGCGAACGGATGCCGGAGTCGATCGCTTCGAGCTCGAGGCAGGCCAGGCCGTACGCCGTCGCGGACGTTCCGGCGCAGCCGTATCCCTCGAGATGCATGCCGAGCAGGCCGAGCGAGCCCAGTTCCTTGGCCAGTTCTCGCACCGGCACCGTGCCTTCGTCGAACCAGTCGGCGATGTGCGGGCGGATACGCTCGTTGCCGAACTTGCGGACGGTATCCCGGATCTGACGCTCCTCGTCGTCGAGGAGTGAATCGATCGCGAACAGTTCGTCGACGCTCTGGGAGTTGGCCACGGTGCCTCTTTCCGCTGGGGGTTGTCTTCGCAGGTTACCCACGACCCCGCCGGGCGACGCAGGCCGATTAGTGTGAAGGTCATGAGTGAGCAGCGCAGCAAGGCAGACAACACTTCCTGGCAGGGCTTTTCGACCAAGGCGGTGCATGCCGGGTACGAGCCGGATCCGCTGACCGGCGCAGTGAATGTGCCGATCTATGCCAGCTCCACCTTCGCTCAGGACGGCGTCGGCGGCATGCGCAGCGGATTCGAGTACGCGCGCACCGGTAACCCGACGCGACGGCCGCTCGAGGCCAATCTGGCGGCCATCGAATCGGGCACTTACGGTCGCGCGTTCTCCTCGGGCATGGCGGCCACGGACTGCCTGCTGCGTTCGGCGCTGCGTCCGGGCGATCACCTCGTCATTCCCAACGACGCCTACGGCGGCACGTACCGATTGATCGACAAGGTGTTCACGCAGTGGGGCATCGAGTATTCGGTGGCTGCAGTCTCCGACGTCGACGAGGTCCGCGCGGCGATGCGTCCGAACACCAAGCTCGTCTGGGTCGAGACACCCACCAACCCGTTGCTCAACGTCGGTGACATCGAGGCGCTCGCCGGAGTGGCGCACGAGGGCGGGGCCAAACTCGTCGTCGACAACACGTTCGCGTCCCCGTACCTGCAGCAACCGTTGAGCCTCGGTGCCGACGTGGTGCTGCACTCGACCACCAAGTACATCGGCGGACACTCCGATGTCGTCGGCGGCGCACTGGTGACCGACAGTGAAGAGCTCGACACGGCCTTCGCGTTCCTGCAGAACGGAGCCGGTGGCGTTCCCGGACCGTTCGACGCGTTCCTGACCTTGCGCGGCATCAAGACCCTCGCGTTGCGGATGGAGCGGCACAGCGACAACGCCGAGAAGATCGTCGAATTCCTCGACGGCCATCCGGCCATCTCGCAGGTCATCTACCCCGGACTCGAATCTCACCCGTCTCACTCGGTGGCCGCGAAGCAGATGCGACGCTTCGGCGGCATGGTCTCGGTGCGTCTGGCCGGCGGCAAGCAGGCTGCCCTGAACTTCTGCGCGAAGACCGAGATCTTCACCCTCGCAGAGTCTCTGGGCGGCGTGGAATCGCTCATCGAACATCCGGGCGCGATGACGCACGCCTCGACAGCCGGTTCGTTGCTCGAAGTGCCCGACGACCTGGTGCGTCTGTCGGTGGGTATCGAGGACGGTGCCGACCTGGTCGGCGACGTCGAGCAAGCACTGGCATGATCGTCGCACTGATCGACTCTGGCCTGGGAATGCTCCCGACGGCGGCGCGGCTGCGACAAGCGCGCCCCGAGCTCGATCTGGTGCTCATGATGGACCCCGACAATGCGCCCTGGGGACCCAAGCCGGATCCGTGGGTCGTCGAGCGTGTGGTCGGCACGGCTCGGCATGCCGTCGAACTCGGTGCCGAGGTGGTCGTGCTGCCGTGCAACACCGCCAGTGTGACAGCGCTGAGCCACGTCCGAGCCGCGCTCGGTGACGCAGTGCCGGTGGTGGGTACCGTTCCGGCGATCAAACCCGCTGCGGCAGCGAGTGATCGGATCGCGATCTGGGCGACGGCAGCAACCACTGCAAGTGCCTATCAGGCGCGATTGATCGAGGAGTTCGCCTCGCACCGGACCGTAACGAGCGTGGCGTGCCACGGTCTGGCCGATTCGATCGATCGGGGAGATTCCCAGGGGATCAGCGCAGCCATTGCCGCTGCAGTCGCAGCCACTCCCGACGACGTCGAGTCGATCGTGTTGGGGTGTACGCACTACCCTCTGGTCCTCGATGAGATCGTTGCGAACCTGCCGGCCGAGGTCACGATGTTCGATAGCGCCGAGGCGGTGGCCAATCAGACGATACGACGTGCGGACGAGGTCGGTTCGGGTCGTTCCGGTTCCGGCCGCGTCTCTGTGTGGTTGAGCGGAACCGAGGGCCGGTTGCCGGCGAGCGCACAGCGGTATCCCGAAGGAAAGCTCTTGTTCGACGATGCACGAGCAGAGCAACACTGACCGTCGGGGAATGCGGGACGATTCTGCGTGTTGTCTTTCACTGAGGTAACGGTCACTGCGGTGGAGGGACATTCATGGTCGGCGTGGACACGCGGAAATCAGCGGGACGGGCTGCGGTGCGTATCCCGCATCGATACGCGTTCTGGGTGGTCGGGGTCGCATTCGTCGTCCTGATGGCGTCCTCGGCAGCACCGTCACCGCTGTATCCGGTCTACCAGCAGTCCTGGGGATTCAGCGCGATCACGCTCACGGTCATCTTCGCCGTCTACGCGGTCGCGTTGTTGGCGACGCTGCTCACCGTCGGGAGTTTGTCGGACCACATCGGTCGCAAGCCGATTCTGATCGTGTCCCTGCTGTTGCTCGTCGTGAGCCTGGTCCTGTTCATCGTCGCCGACAGCGTTCCGCTCCTCATCGCGGCACGCGTCGTGCAGGGAATTGCGGCGGGCGCAGCGACGGGAGCGATGAGCGCGGCCGTCATCGATCTGCAGCCCAATGCCTCGACCGGGCCGTTGCTCAACAGCGTCGCCCCCTCCCTCGGTCTGGCGGGTGGTGCTCTCGGTGCCGGGTTGCTGGTGCAATTGGCCCCGGCACCGGAAATTCTCGTCTTCGCGCTGTTGATCATTGCGGCCCTTGCCCTGGCCGTCGCTCTGTTGTTCGTGCCCGAGACGTCGGCGCTGCGCGGCTTCGATTCCCGACGCCACCTCGCCTCGACACTGCTGCCGCGGGCATCGATCCCCACGTCGGTGCGGGCACCGTTCTTCCTCATCGCTCCCGCTCTGTTCGCCACGTGGTCGCTCGGCGGGTTCCACCTCTCGCTCGGGCCCTCGATCGTCGGCGGTGTCTTCGGAATCGACAACCACATCATCGGCGGGCTGGAGATCTTCGCGCTGTTCGCCTCGGGTGCGGTGGCAGCTGCCGTGGTGCGCAACGGCTTCCCTCGCACGGTGATGATGACCGGGGCGACGGTGTTGGCGGCAGGCGTCGCGCTGACGCTGGTGTCGGTACAGCTCGAGTCGATAGTTCTGTACTTCGTCGGAGCCGTCATCGCCGGATCGGGTTGGGGAGCAACTTTTCTCGGCGCGATGCGCACGCTCGGCACCCTGGTTCCCGCGGCAGAGCGAGGCGGGGTGTTCGCTACTACGTTCGTCATCAGCTACCTCGCCTTCAGTGTGCCCGCAGTGATCGCTGGACTGGCCGTGCACCGGTTGGGGCTGACCATCACTGTGGAGGTGTACGGCGCGTTCGTCATCGCACTGGCGTTGATCTCGGTTCTCGGATTCTCGGTGGCGCAACGGCGAGATCGGTAGTGCGGCAAGCTCTGTGAGTCCCCTGCCGAGGGGGAGCGAGGCGTCCTACCCGATCGGGTAGTTCGATCGGTCGTTGGCAGAGTTCGCGCCTGGAGGTGTTCCCATCGCGTCGCCGGGCGGTCAGTGTGGTCATCAGTGAGACGCCGATCACAGAAGAGGCGTCTTGTCGCTCACACTCACCGAGGAGACACCGATGGTTATCGAACTCAATCAGATCTGGGAATTCCCCATCAAGGAGTTTCACCCGCTGCCGCGCGCCAAGCTGGGAGTCGGCGCACACGACATGATCGGTGTCGAGGCCAAGGAACTGGGGTTCAAGCGCTCGCTGCTGGTCACGACCGGCCTGCGCGGGTCCGGAATCATCGAAGAACTGATCGGCAAGATCGAGTACCAGGGCGTCGAGGTGGTCCTCTACGACAAGGTCGAGTCCAATCCCAAGGACTACAACGTCATGGATGGGGCTGCGCTGTACCAGAAGGAGAAGTGCGACAGCGTCATCTCCGTCGGTGGTGGCTCGAGCCACGACGCAGCCAAGGGCATCCGCGTCGTCGTCGCCCACGACGGCCGCAACATCAACGAGTTCGAGGGCTTCTCCAAGTCCACCAACAAGCAGAACCCTCCACACATCGCCGTATCTACCACGGCCGGAACGGGTTCGGAGACTTCCTGGGCCTACGTCATCACCGACACCTCGGACATGGAGAAGCCGCACAAGTGGCTCGCATTCGACGAGGCGTCGACACCGACTCTGGCACTGGACGATCCACTGCTCTACTACACCTGCCCTCAGCAATGGACCGCGTTCTGTGGCTTCGACGTCCTTGCCCACGGGGCCGAGCCGTACGTGTCGCGTCTGGACTTCGCGCCCTCGCTCGGTAACGCGATCTACTCGATCGGACTGGTGTCCAAGCACCTGCGCGAAGCGGTCTACGATCCGGGCAATCTGAAGGCTCGTGAGGGAATGATGAACGCCCAGTACATCGCCACGCAGGCCTTCAACTCCGGCGGGCTCGGCGTCATCCACTCGATTTCGCACGCCATCAGCGCCTTCTACGACAGCGCGCACGGCCTCAACAACGCCATCGCTCTGCCGCGCGTGTGGGAGTACAACCTGCCCTCGCGCTACGAGCGCTACGCCGAAATCGCCGTTGCGATGGGCGTCGACACCAAGAACATGACGACCGTGCAGGCTGCCGACGCTGCCGTCGAAGCCGCTATCCGGCTCGCCAAGGACGTCGGCATTCCCGACAACTTCGGCTCCATCCGTTCCGCGACGTACGACAAGAACCGGATGAACACCGGCAAGTACGAGGGCAAGGGTGACGTGATCAAGGGCGACGAGAAGTCGGTTCTGAAGATCTCCGAGCACATCCAGGAAGACTGGTGCACCCCGGGAAACCCGCGCGAGGTGACCGTCCAGTCGATGATCCCCGTCGTTTCTCACGCCATCAACGAGTCGTACTGATGCTGCGCAGTGGTGCGGTTATGTGCCCCGGGCGGCGCGTAACCGCACCACTGCATCGCACTCCGAAGGGAAACACATGACCTCGCTGTCGACAGTGCGCAACGACGACACCGGTACCGTCCGATTCACCGACGCGGCTGATCTGCAGCGCGCGCTCGGGGAGCAGGACTACATCGCCGACGACGACCTCGCCACCGTGGTGCATCTGGCGACAGCACTCGATCGCCCGCTGCTGCTGGAAGGCCCTGCGGGCGTGGGCAAGACCGAGCTGGCCAAGTCCCTCGCCGCCGCGAGCGGACGCAAGTTGGTACGGCTGCAGTGCTACGAGGGCCTCGACGACAACCGTGCCCTCTACGAGTGGGACTACGCCAAGCAGCTCCTGCACGTGCAGATGCTCCGCGAACACATCGGTGCGCTCACCCAGCACGTCACCGATATCGACGACGCCTCGAAGATGCTCGCCGCCAAAGACTTCGGCCTGTACTCCGAGCCCTTCCTCGCAGTGCGTCCCCTGCTGGAATCAGTGCTCTCGGAGGAGCCGGTGGTGCTGCTGGTCGACGAGGTCGATCGCACCGAGGAGTCGATGGAGGCACTGCTGCTCGAGGTGCTCGCGGAGAAGCAGGTCACGATCCCCGAGGTCGGCACCTTCACCGCGCGCAGTGATCCATGGGTGATATTGACCTCCAACGACACTCGCGAACTGTCCCCGGCCCTCAAGCGTCGCTGCCTGCACTTCCACCTCGACTACCCGACCGCCGCGCGGGAACGTGAAATCGTCACCGCTCGCGCACCCGAGGTGCCCGCGCACATCGCGGCCGAGATCGTGACCTTGGCAACAGAACTGCGTGAGCTGCCGCTGCGCAAGAGCCCGTCCATCTCGGAGGTGATCGACGCTGCTCGTATCGCATCGGTCCTCGGTCATACCGAGGACACCCGCAAGTATCTGCTCGCCGCGCTGGTCAAGTACTCCTCGGACATGAAGATCGCCATGGCAGGGGCGGTAGCAGAAACACCCTCTGCGGCAACATCGCTCGGGACGGTCGTCAACACGACCGCGACGGCCTTCCGAGGGCACGGTGGACGCGACAAGGGCGGCATCGGAATACGACGATGACCGGTCACCGACCGTTCTCGGCATCGGTCGTACTCGATGTGTTGGCCGCGGTCTTCGGGCGAACCCTGCGGCGCTTCGGAGTGGCAGCATCGCCGGCCGAGGTCATCGAGGTTCGACGCGTCCTCGGTCTTCTCGGGGGCCGTGACCTCACGACCCTGCGTGCGGCGCTGCGCGCGACATGTGCCAAGTACGATCACGAACAACACGGTTTCGATCTCGCCTTCGACTCGATGTTCCGGTCCGCGATCGAATCTGCTGCGGATGAACATCATTCGACCGTCGGCGGACAGGTATCGGGCGGACTTCCGACGGACCTGGACGTGGGAGCGGATCAGGAGGCCGCCAAGTACGCCGAGTACAACGAGCGCGCCGTCGAGATCGGGGATCTACTCGACGCACCCGAGGCAGACAAGGGCTTCAACCCCCACAAGGACGACGACGACATCAGCCTCTCGTCCGAGGATCACGACCTGTCCATCGACACCGACGGCGACATGGGTCGTCGCGGGGTCACCTACACCGTCGACCTCGAGAGGTCCGGATCGACGGCGGCAGGGGAGTTGGCGTCGAGCACCAGCGGAGCGGTTGCCGGACAGCTCAATTGGGAGGATCCGGCGAGCATTCTGGCCTGGTTCGACGCGTACGATCCGCGCAGCGTCTACGGCGACGGCGGTGATTCCGGTCCGCTGAGCGCCGCGATGCTCGATCGGATCACCGATGCCGTCGAGGCATTCGTCGCGGCGGTGGGGGACCTGACCGGGACGATGTCGTCATCGATACCCATCGACGGTGCGGCGCAGGCGATCGACCGCCATGCCGAGATCGAGCTCGCAAGTCACGAGGTTCTTCGCCACATGCGCGGCACTCCGCGGCCTCGGCCCCGTGAGCACTCGCGTGGCCCGCTCGACATGAGGCGCACCGTGCGATCGAGTCTGCGTACCGATGGGATTCCGTTCCGCCTGGTGACCAAAACGCCTGTACCCGACAAGGTCCGGCTCCTCGTGCTGGCGGACGTCTCCCTCTCGGTCCGGCCCATCACCGCGTTCACTCTGCGACTCGCGCAAGCGATGCACTCGCGCGCACACCGGTGCACGGTGATGGGGTTCGTCGACGCTCCCGTGGACGTGACGACCACCCTGCTCGGCAGCACCGGTGACAGCGCGTTGGCTGCGGTGCTCGCGGACGCGCGGCTCGACCTCGAAGCGAGCAGCGACTACGGCCGAACCTTCGCCGATCTGCTGGACTCGCACGGCGAAGTACTGAACAAGCGCACCGCAGTGATCGTCGTCGGGGACGGCCGATGCAACGGACGGCCGCCAGGACTCGATGCGCTGCAGAAGATTCGGTCGAAGGTGCATCGCATCGCGTGGATCACCCCCGAATCTCGCCGCTACTGGGCACAGGCCGCATGCTCGATGGAGGAGTACGAGCAGATCTGTGACCGGGTGGTGGTGGCGCGGGACGGGGCACAGTTGACGGCCCAGGCGGCCGATCTGGGACATGCCCTCTCGTGACCTGACCGTCAGCGCCCACTACCTGTCCGATCGGGTAGGTAGGAACCTGGCCCAGCGCTGGTGGAATTCGACGAGCCCCCCTCGTATGGTTGTAACCTGAATCACATGCCCGGGAGTTTCGGGCCGAAGACAGCGAGGGTGTGAACCGTGGATCAGGCAGCGACTGCGAACGTCGGCAAAGCGCTGCACGACCTCGATACTCAGCGCAGTTCAGAGGCCCACCGCAGCCGGTCCGAGGCACCTCGAGTGCTCAAGTTCCATGCTCCTGAGATCGTGTTCGGCCAGGACTCGCTGGGTGAGGTCGCTCATGCGGCGCTCCGTCTGGGCGGGGTGCGTCCGATGGTCGTCACCGATGCCGGCTTGATCGAGTGCGGTTGGGCGGGTCAGTTGATCGATTTGCTGTCTGCACAGGGCTTGTCGCCCCAAATCTGGAGTGGCCTGACGCCCAACCCCAAGGACGTCGAGGTCGAGGCCGGACATGCGGTGTACACCGAACTCGGCTGTGATGTGTTGGTGGCCATCGGTGGTGGATCGGTGATGGATGCGGCCAAAGGGATCGCGATTCTGGCCGGCAACGGCGGCAGAATCCTCGACTACGAGGGGGTCGATCAGGCCACTCGCCCGATTCCACCTCTGGTGATGGTGCCGACGACCTCGGGTACCGGTGCCGACGTCTCCCAGTTCTGCATCGTCACCGACACTGCGCGTTCGACGAAGATCACGATCCTCGGCCGGGCTCTGGTTCCCGACATCACCGTGATCGACCCGAGGCTGCTCACCACGATGCCCGAATGGCTGAACGCAGCAACGGGTTTGGATGCACTCACGCACGGGATCGAGGCGTTCGTCTCGCTCGGGCACAATCAGCTCACCGACCACCATGCCCTGCGGGCCGTCACCATGGTGATCTCGCACTTGGCGCGCACCATCGACGAACCCGCCGACATGGTTGCGCGCGGATCGATGGCCCAGGCTAGTCTCGAAGCGGGACTGGCTTTCACCAACGCGATCCTCGGTGCAACGCATGCGATGAGCCACCAAGTGGGCGGACTGCTCGACCTGCCGCACGGAGTGATCAATGGAGTGCTGTTGCCTCACGTCATTCGCTTCAATGCAGCAGCGGATCCGTTGCCGTACGTGGCGATTGCGACCAGTCTCGGGCTCGCCGAGGGCCGCGCGCGGCCGGAGGAGGCAGCGTTGGCCGTCGCCGATAGGGTGGACCGTCTCGCTCGTCAGGTGGGTGTTCCTGCAGGGCTGGCCGAGATCGGCGTCAGCGAGTCCGATCTCGATGTGTTGGCCACCAACGCTTTACGCGACGCGTGCATGTCCACAAATCCTCGCTCCGCCACCCACCGGGAGATAGTCGAACTGTTCCGGAGTGCGCTGTGAGTTCCGGGCCGGACCTCTCGCTGCTGACGGGACTGCGCTCGGGCAAGAACACGTTTTATCCCCAGTACCGTGGCGCGGCCGAACGTCTGGAGCGCGTCGTGTATGCGCTGGAACTGATTTCACGAGCATTGGTGCGGACTGTCGACGGCCCGGAGACCTTGGTGTGCGCTGTGGCGGAGGCAGCTCGTGCTCATCTGAGCGCGCAATGGGTCGTGTTCGCGCTCGCGGACGGCGCGCTCCCCGATGCCGGTCCGCGACGGTTGGTACTAGGACCCGATGCGACGCCGTTCCTGGTCGACAATGTGGAAGGTCCACCGCTGCCGGACGACGTCATCGACTGCCTCGAGTCGATCCGGACGGCCACCTGTGGCGACGGGCAGACCCCGATCATCTCGGCCCATCACGCTTTCGTGCCGATCGCGTTCGACGGTGGTGTGGTCGGTGCGTTCGCAGCATGGACCGGCGACCAGCGGGTGCTCGACGCCACCGACGCGGCAGTGCTGAGCATCCTGGCCAGTCAAACTGCTGTGGCCCTGCAGAATTCGGCTCTGTTCCAGAGCCGCCGTCAGTTGCTCGAGCGCACCGAGAACGCTTACGCCCAGGCCCATCGCACGGCAGCCGATCTCGCGACTCGCAACGCGGAATTGGAAGCGACGCAGCGACAGTTGGGCGCCGCGCATCGGCATCAGGTGCTCGACGACGAGCGGCATCGTATCGCCCGCGAGTTGCATGACAGCGTCACACAGGCCGTGTTGTCGGCCGGCATGCAGATCGAGGTGTGTCGCAGCGACATTCCAGCCGAGGAGCGCGGTGAACGGCTCGATCTGGCCAAGGAACTGACGCGTCGAGCCGTAGAACAGCTACGGTCGGCGATCTATGCGCTTAACCATCCGCAGGACGCCGATCGCACGTCTCTGCCCGAGATGCTCGAGCAGCTCTCGGTTGTGCACATGCCCGATGAATTACAGGTGTCGTTGCGAGTGGAGGGCACTCCGGTCGAACTGAGCAGCGAATGCGAGCACGCTCTGCTGCGCATCGCCGGAGAAGCGCTGTTCAACACTGCGGTGCACGCGCATGCTTCGCGGGCCATTCTTCGATTGACCTACTCGACCGATCAGGTGCAGTTGTCGATAGCCGACGACGGTGACGGCGATCCAGCCCACTTACGGATGATGCTTCATCTGTCCGAGTCCACCGACGTCGACGGTAGGCATCGCGGACTTGCGAACATGGCGGCCCGGACTCGCGAACACGGTGGCGTATTGGAGATCCGCCGTGCCCGGACAGGCGGAGTGCGAGTGACGGCACGAATTCCCCTCGGCGGCATTCCTTTCGGTAGCAGTACTTCGGAGAAGGGCGACACCTCATGAGCGTACCGACGGTCCGCGAGGGTTCGGGAAAGGTCGTGGCCCCGACGGTCCGCATCGTCCTGGTCGACGATCATGCGATTCTGCGCGACGGCCTCCGGTCGGTACTCGAACGCGAGGCGGACCTGACGATCGTGGGGGAGGCGTCGACGCGAGAGGAGGGGCTGGCCGTCGTCGCGGAGGTGCATCCCGACATCGTGCTGATGGATCTCAAACTCTCGGCCAGCTCGGACTACGAGGGCCTCGCGTTGTGTGCGCAACTGGCGAAGGCGCACAACGGAATCGGTCTGTTGGTACTCACGACGTTCCTCGACGACCGACTAGTGGTGGAGGCGGTGCATGCCGGTGCCCGCGGTTACGTGGTGAAGGATGTCGACACCACCGAACTGGTTCGCGCGATCCGTGCAGTCTCGCGCGGCGAGAGCGCCTTCGACTCGAGGAGCGCCTCGGCCGTCGTTCGTTCGCTCAACGGCACACCGAGCAGCATCGAGCGCCTGACCGAGCGCGAACTCGAAGTGCTTCGGTTACTCGCAACAGGACTGTCCAACAACATGATCGGAGCACGACTGTTCATCTCGGCAACGACGGTGAAATTTCACGTCAGCAACATCATGCGCAAGCTCGCGGTGTCCAGGCGAGCCGAGGCCGTGTATGCGGCAAGTAAGCAGGGGTTGATCTGACATTCGTAATCCAGTCGACGTGATGGATTGTCGACAGGCCTGATTGCGGCTGTGTCCAAGTCCGATCAGGCGAATTGGGGAGTCGAGGTCTTGTCGATCACGAGCCACCCGCCGTGGTGCTCGGAGGTCTCGAATTGCAAGCCGGTCGACCGACCCAGCTCCGCCAACGCCTGACCGTCGAATGAGCGGATGTGTCCGTGACAGGCGGTGGTCTCGGTCTCGAAGGGCACGGCAACGACGACGCGGCTGCGCGCGATCCGTAGAGCTTCTTCCACTATGCGCGGCCCTGTCTCGGCGTCGACGTGCTCGAGCAAATGCAGTGCCGTCACGGTGTCGACGCTGTTGTCCACAACCGGGACGTGGGCCGCGTCGCACACCACAGTGTCGAGTGTGATTCCGAGATGTGGGGCGATGGTGGCAAGCAGGCGCATGGTGCCGGCGGAGACGTCCGTGGCTGTCACCGAGTGCCCCTTCTGCGCCAGCCTCAGCGGAAAGAAACCGAAACACGATCCCATGTCCAGCACCGATCCGAGAATCAAGCTCTCGGCGCGTTCGTGAACAGGAGCGAACTCGGCGGCACCGCGGATCAACTCGTCGAGAGAGTTTCGGTAATAGGTGGCCCACGCCTCGATGGGGCCGGCGACCGTGGTGCGGACGATTCCGACCAGAACCAGCTCGAACTCCCTTTGGGACAGGCCTACATGGCGAGCCTCGGCGGTCACGATCGGAACGAGGCGCTCGCCGATCTCGGCCGACGTCATGCCGTGGGTCACCTGGACGGTCGATCCTGTTCGGGCGGCGTCGAACTCGAGTCCGTGCAGGTAACGGACAACGACGTTTTCGTGGGCCCACACTCCATCCGGACTCGGTGCGAGTGCATCCAATTCGGTCATCGAAAGCCATTCTGTTCGTCGGACGCCGAAAGTGGCAGCCCCTCCGGTGGGGTCGAGCGTTCCACACAACGATCGGCGATTCGGCAGCTCCCGAGCAGGTCGGGCCGCTCGGACGTTGTTGACCCCGCGCGCCGGACGGGCCGATACCTATCCATACGGACGGTTCGTCGCGACGGCCGACCAGTTCCTCTCCTCATGCCGGTTCCGGCTCGTGATCGGCCGCTAGTGTGGTGATCCGAGACACAACCAATCGGATTGTGACCGAGCATGTTTCGTAGGAGGTTCCAGATGTCGAAGAAGAACGAGAACGCTGTGGTCGGTACGGCTGTCGTCGAGTCCGATCTGGTCGAAGAATCCCTGGTCGAGGAAGTGTCCATCGACGGCATGTGCGGCGTGTACTGATCATGTCTGCTGCAGTGCAGGACGCACTCGATCTCGATTCCCTGGATCTGGATGTGCGGTGGGTGTTGCATCCGCAGGTGGCGCTGCGTCCCGAATCGTTCGGGGCGCTGCTCTACCACTTCGGAACACGCAAGCTCTCGTTCCTGAAGAACCGCACGATCGTGGAGATCATCACCTCGTTTCCCGATCACCCGGACATGCGTTCGGCGATCGCGGCGGCGGGGATCACCGAGTCTGCATCGGCTCCGTACGTCGGAGCCCTCGCGACGTTGGCCGACTCGAACATGATCACCCGCACGTAAAGCCTCCCCACCGTAGAACAGGACAGCTCCTATGACTTCCACACTCGAAAGACCAGCTCCGGTAGGCAGATTGGTCGATCAGTTCGAACTCGGTCTCGACGCGCCCATTTGTTTGACGTGGGAGTTGACCTACGCCTGCAATTTGTCGTGTGTGCATTGTTTGTCGTCGTCGGGTCGTCGTGACCCCCGTGAACTCAGTACCGAGCAGTGCAAGTCGATCATCGACGAGTTGCAGAAGATGCAGGTGTTCTACGTCAACATCGGCGGCGGCGAACCGACTGTGCGATCGGACTTCTGGGAGCTCGTCGATTACGCGACGGCCCATCAGGTGGGGGTGAAGTTCTCCACCAATGGGGTCAAGATCGACAAGAAGGTGGCGGCGAGGTTGGCGGCGTCGGACTACGTCGACGTACAGATCTCCATCGACGGCGCAACCGCCGAGGTCAATGACGCGGTCCGCGGACCGGGTTCGTTCGACATGGCCTGCCGGGCGTTGGAGAACCTGAAGGAGGCGGGCTTCCGGGACGCGAAGATCTCCGTTGTCGTGACCCGGCACAATGTGAGCCAGCTCGACGATTTCAAGGCACTCGCCGACAAATACGCTGCGACACTGCGCATCACTCGTCTGCGGCCGTCGGGTCGCGGCGCGGATGTGTGGGACGATCTGCATCCGACGGCCGGTCAGCAGCGCGAACTCTACAACTGGCTCGTTGCGAACGGTGAGGGTGTGTTGACGGGCGATTCGTTCTTCCACCTCTCGGCGTTCGGCGACGCTCTGCCGGGCCTGAATCTGTGTGGTGCGGGGCGGGTGGTGTGCCTGATCGACCCGATCGGCGACGTCTATGCCTGCCCTTTCGCCATTCACGAGAACTTCCTCGCCGGCAACATCGTCCGCGACGCGCGTCCCGCGACAGCGACATCCCCCGGTATGGGCGGGTTCCAATCCGTATGGCAGACATCGGAACTCTTCCAGGAACTGCGCTCGCCGCAGACCTCGGGAGCGTGCACCACGTGTGCCCACTTCGATGCGTGCCGTGGTGGGTGCATGGCAGCGAAATTTTTCACGGGCCTGCCCATGGATGGTCCGGATCCCGAATGCGTGATCGGTAACGGCGAGATGGCGTTGGCGGCGGCGGGGGAGATCCCTAAGTCCAGTGTCGATCATTCGCGTACCGGTCAGCGCACGACTCCTCGAAAGTCGGTGCCGCTGACGTTGATGATGCGTCCGCCGGCGAAGATCTGCGACGAGAACCCGCTCGCAGGAATGGAACAGGAACAGTCATGAAACAGGAAGCGCAGTAATGGCGAAGAGTGTGTGGTTCGAGACCGTTGCCGAAGCGCAGCGGCGTGCGAAGAAACGTCTACCGAAGTCCGTGTACGCCGCTCTGGTGGCAGGCTCGGAACGCGGAGTGACGATCGACGACAACATGGCTGCGTTCGGTGAACTCGGTTTCGCCCCGCACGTGGCTGGGCTGTCGGACAAGCGTGATCTGTCGACGACGGTGATGGGGCAACCGCTGTCGTTTCCGGTGATGATTTCCCCGACGGGCGTTCAGGCCGTCCACCCGGACGGTGAGGTCGCGGTGGCGAGAGCTGCTGCAGCGCGCGGGATTCCGATCGGGTTGTCCTCGTTCGCCAGCAAGTCCGTCGAGGAGGTCGCCGCAGCGAACCCACAAACGTTCTTTCAGATGTATTGGGTGGGTTCGCGTGAGGTGTTGTTGCAGCGGATGGAGCGGGCCCGCGCAGCCGGGGCGGTCGGGTTGATCATGACGTTGGATTGGTCGTTCTCCAACGGCCGCGACTGGGGTAGCCCGTCGATCCCGGAGAAGATGGACCTCAAGGCAATGGTTCAGTTCGCGCCGGAGGGCATCATGCGTCCGAAGTGGTTGTGGGAGTTCGCCAAGACCGGCAAGATCCCCGATCTGACGACACCGAACCTGACACCTCCCACGGGTGGGCCTGCACCGACGTTCTTCGGGGCGTACGGGGAATGGATGGGTACTGCGTTGCCGACGTGGGAGGACGTGGCGTGGCTGCGGGAGCAGTGGGGTGGGCCGTTCATGCTCAAGGGTGTGATGCGAGTCGATGATGCGAAGCGGGCTGTCGATGCGGGGTGCACGGCGATTTCGGTGTCGAACCATGGTGGTAACAATCTCGATGGCACGCCGGCTCCGATCCGGGCGTTGCCTGCGATCGCGGAGGCCGTCGGCGATCAGGTCGAGATCACCCTCGACGGTGGCATCCGCCGCGGCAGCGATGTCGTGAAGGCCCTCGCACTCGGTGCGCGGGCGGTGTTGATCGGGCGTGCGTACCTGTGGGGTCTGTCGGCGGGCGGGCAGGCCGGTGTGGAGAACGTGCTCGACATTCTGCGCGGCGGAGTCGATTCGGCGGTCCTCGGGCTCGGGCACACCTCGGTCCACGATTTGTCGCCGTCGGATGTGGTGATGGCTCCCGGGTTCGATCGCAGGCTGGGTGTGTGACCGAGTGGTTCGAAAGCGTTGCGCAGGCGCAGCATAGGGCGCGCAAGAGGCTTCCGGCGTCGGTGTATTCCGCGCTTGTGGCGGGTTCGGAGCGTGGTCTGACCGCGTCGGACAACACCGCTGCGTTCGGTGAACTCGGGTTCGCCCCTCACGTGGCAGGGCTGTTCGATGAACGTGATCTGTCGACGACACTGATGGGGCAACCGCTGTCGTTCCCGGTGATGATCTCTCCGACGGGTGTGCAGGCAGTGCACCCGGATGGCGAGGTCGCCGTCGCGCGGGCGGCAGCGGCGCGGGGTATTTCGATGGGGTTGTCGTTGTTCGCGAGCAAACCTATCGAGGAGGTCGTCGCCGCCAATCCGCAGACGTTCTTCCAGGTGCATTGGGTGGGTTCGCGGGAGTTGTTGGGGCACATGCTCGATCGTGCCCGTGCTGCGGGTGCGGTGGGGTTGATTCTGACGATGGATTGGTCGTTCTCGGAGGGTCGTGATTGGGGTAGTCCGGTGATACCGGAACGTCTCGATGTGAGGGCGACGATTCGATTGGCACCCGAGGTACTGGCGCGGCCGCGGTGGCTGGCCCGGTGGGCATGCGCGGGCGCGTATCCGGATCTGACGGCACCGAATCTCGCTCCGCCCGGTGGGCCTGCGCCGACGTTCTTCGCGGCGTATCGGGAGTGGATGTCGACTCCGTTGCCGTCGTGGGAGGACATCGCATGGCTACGCGAGCAGTGGGGCGGGCCGTTCATGCTCAAGGGTATTTCGCGTATCGACGACGCGCTGCTGGCCGTCGATGCCGGCGTCACTGCGATCTCGGTATCGAATCACGGTGGCAACAATCTCGACGGTTCCCCGGCGTCGATTCGGGTTCTGCCTGCGATCGCCGAGGCGGTGGGCGATCAGGTCGAGATCGCCCTCGACGGCGGTATCCGGCGGGGCAGTGATGTGGCGAAAGCGTTGGCTCTCGGCGCGCGGGCGGTGCTGATCGGGCGCGCGTATCTGTGGGGCCTGGCGGCGAACGGTCAGGCGGGGGTCGAGAACGTGCTCGACATCCTGCGCGGCGGTCTGGACTCGACCGTGCTGGGTCTCGGCCATTCATCGGTGCACACCCTCGGACCCACCGACGTCGTTGTACCGCCCGGCTTCACCCGAACGAATCAGCTCCCCGGTTGGGTATACCCGACGCCGATCGGAGTCCGAGATACAGAACAGAGGGGCTGATTCGGGTGGATCATCGTGCTGCTGGTCGGCGTGCTCGTAGCGGGCGAAGCCATCGGCTACACCGTTTCCCGGCTCACTCGTTCGCGGTAGTGGTCACGCGCGGCTGAATTCTTCCAGCATCCCGATGTAGCGCTTGGGCGGCGGGGTCGCGAATTCGCCCCGCTTTCCGGTGCCCAGTCCCAGGGTGATCAGAGATTGCACGAACAGGGTTCCCGCGGACACTCCGTCGACGACGGGTACGCCGATCTCGGCTGAAATGTGTTGGCACAGATCGGCCATCCCCGCGCAACCGAGTACGACGGCATCGCTGCCATCCGTCTCGACGGCGACCCTGCAGGCCTCGGTGACGATCTTTCGGGCGTCCGGGTCGGTCTCGAGATCGAGGACCGGCAGCTCGCATGCGTGGATGCCCAGGCAGTGGCGACCGAAGCCGTAGTGGTTCGCCAGATCCTGTGCTCGTCCGATGGTGCGCCCGAGGGTGGTGACGACGCTGAATCCGCGGCCCAGGAAGGTCGCGGCATGCATCGCCGCCTCGGCGATACCGATAACCGGCCCGGACGCGAGCTCGCGAGCAGCGTCGATGCCGGGATCACCGAAGCAGGCGATGACGTAGCCGTCCACGCCTGCGGCTTCACCGCTGGCGATCTCGGCGAGAATGCCGGGGACACTGAGGGCTTCGTCGACATGGCTTTCGATCGACACCGGCCCCATCGCAGGGCTGACCGCATCGACGACTGTGCCCGGGCCGACCACGGCCCGGGCACAGTCGCCGATCGTTGCGGTCATCGAACTGGTGGTGTTCGGATTGATGACCTTGATGAGCACGGACGAAATCCTATGCCTTCACTGGAACGTCGAAGTTGGTGACAGCCAACTTGGTTCGCGTTGCCAGGTACAAGTACATGACGAATCCGATGGCACAACCGATGAACCAGCTGTACTTCGACGCCGTCGACATGCCCGCGATCTGCATGCCGTCGATCGCTCCGTTGAAGAGCACGGTGAACATGGCTACGAGGGCACCGACGATGGTGGAGTACACCGCCGCCGGGTTGTATCCCTTGGAGTACCAGTACAGCCCGGTGGGCGACATCGAGAACAGCTCGTCGACGACGACCTTCTGCTTGCGGACGAGGTAGTAATCGGCGATGAGGATGCCGAACAGCGGTCCGATGAACGCCCCGAGGGTCTCGAGCGTCAGGTGAATGACATCGGGGTTGTTGTACAGGTTCCACGGGGTGATCAGGACCGAGCCGATCGCAGCGATCATGCCGCCCGCCCGCCAGCTGATTTTCTGTGGGCTGACGTTGGAGAAGTCGAACGCAGGCGAGATGAAGTTGGCGACGATGTTGATGCCGATGGTGGCGATGGTGAACGTCAGTGCGCCGAGCACGATGGCGAAGGTGCTGTCGATGCGCGCGACGGTCTCGACAGGGTCGGTGATCAGCTCTCCGAACACCGGAATGGTCAGTGATGCAGTGACGACGACGAGAATCGAGAACACCAGGAAATTGACCGGCAGGCCGAGGAAGTTGCCCTTCTTCACCGCAGCGTAGGACTTGCCGTAGCGCGAGAAGTCGCCGAAGTTGAGCATCGGGCCGGAGAAGTACGAGACGACCAGGGCGATGGCACCGAGCATGACCGGGACCGAGCTCCATCCGGTGTGCTGAACGCCGTTCAGGTTGAGATCGATTGCGCCCCAACCGGCTTTCCAGATGAGGTAACCGCACAGCATGAACATGACGACGTAGACGGCGGGTCCGCAGAAGTCGATGAACTTGCGAATGGACTCCATGCCGCGCCAGAACACCGCCGCCTGGACGACCCAGAGGAACAGGAAGCTGGCCCAGCCCAGCAGTGACAGCCCGGCGAAACCGTAGTCGGCTGTGACGGCGTACTTACCGAGCGACGGGAACAACTTGATCAACACGATGTCCAGAGCGGCCGACGCGAGGAACGTCTGGATGCCGTACCAGGCCACTGCGATCAAGCCGCGAATGATGGCCGGAATATTGGCCCCCAGCACACCGAACACGCTGCGACAGATGACCGGATAGGGAACACCGGAGACCTGGCTCGGCTTGGCGACGAGGTTGCAGAAGAAGTACACGATGGAGATGCCGACGAGCAGAGCGATCAGCACCTGCCAGCTGGCCAGGCCGAGCGCGAACAGGCTGCCCGCGGTCACGTAACCGCCGACCGAGTGCACGTCGGACATCCAGAAGGCGAACAGGTTGTACGACGTCCACGTCTGCTTCTTCAGCGGAGCGAGGTCCTCGTTGGTCAGTCGTGGGTCGTAGCTGTCCTTGATCAGTCCACCGCCGACCGGGTGTCCCGCGGCTTCCACGAGATCTCCCGTCTGGGCGGGACCGTGCGCTGTATCTGTCATCGATGCTCCTGACGGCAAGGCATTGAGGTGAAGGAAGGAGGTGAACGAGTGAATGAGGAAAAGTTAGCGGCGAAGTGTTGCGCACTCGTGACGAGAGCGATATATCTTTCGAATTGCTTCAGTGCGTTTGATCCGGCGCAGGATCGGCAAACAATCCGTGATCGTTCGACAGTGTCGAGATGACCGAATTGAGACGTGTGTGATGATGCTGTGCGGCACCGAGCAGACCCGCAGAATCTCCGGCCAGGAATGCCGCGAGCATATCGGCGTGGTCACTGTGCAGCGACGCCCGGTCCGAGCCGGCGACATGCACCATCGGCTGCACGGGTTCGGTTATGTTCCAGGCAGATTCGAGCATGTGCAGCAACCGGTGCATTCGAGAAGGACGCGTGAGAGACAGGTGGAATTCGCGTGAGAGGCGGTGATATTCGCGGGAGTCGTCCTGGGCGAGCGAGGCCTCGAGCTGCCGATTGACGTCGATGAGACGTTCGCGGTCGGCATCGGTCGCCAGCTCGACCGCGACCGGTAGTGCCGCAGTCTCCAGAACCTCTCGCACGATGTACATTTCGCGCAGTTCGGCTGCGGTCAGCTGAGCGACCGTGTAGCCCAGGTTGGGTCGATGATCGACCAAACCCTCGCCGATGAGCGTTTTCAGTGATTCTCGAACAGGAATTCTGCTCACCCCGAACAGTTCCGCTACTTCGTTGAGTGGAATCGGGGTATTCGGTGGAGCGTCGCCGGCGAGAATGACCCTTCGTAATTCACGCAGAATTGTCGGTTGCGGGCCGCCCGGTGCCGCTATCGACAATTGCGAGAGCAATATGGACCGACGACGGGGTGGCACGAATCGAAGATTAGCGCCCATGTGTTTCGGCGGCGTGACGGCTCCGTTCCATCCGATAGCATCTGCATCCATGGCCACGGACCCCCTCGGTGCGCAGTACTGGCCGGACGTCGACGGGTCCAGGACCCTCGTGGTGCCGGTCGGTTCGATCGAGCAACACGGACCGCACCTCCCGCTCGACACGGACACTCGGATCGCGGACGCGGTGGCGCGAACCATTCCGGACGCGGTCGTCGCCCCCGCCATTGCTTACGGGGCCAGTGGCGAGCACGAAGGTTTTCCGGGCACCGTCT
Source organism: Rhodococcus sp. 077-4 (assembly GCF_047782425.1). Taxonomy (NCBI): domain Bacteria; kingdom Bacillati; phylum Actinomycetota; class Actinomycetes; order Mycobacteriales; family Nocardiaceae; genus Rhodococcus; species Rhodococcus sp. 077-4. Next base: position 303,974 of record NZ_JAJPWC010000002.1, read on the forward strand.
CGATCGGTGCTGCTGCACTCGAATCGGTCCTGGTGGAGTACGGGCGCTCCGCCTGCCGGTGGGCCGAGAGGGTGGTGTTCGTCAACGGGCACGGCGGCAACGGGCCCACTGTTCGGTCCGCCGTGCTGCTGTTGCGGTACGAGGGCCGTGACGTCGTGTGGTTCCCGTGCGCGATACCCGGAGCAGATGCGCACGCAGGCCGCACCGAAACGTCGTTGCTACTGCACCTTTCGCCCGAGGTGGTGGACATGACGAAGGCGCAGGTGGGAAACGTGACCGACATTGCCACCTTGCTTCCCGCGCTCCGCGACGGCGGCCTCGCGCCGATCACAGCCAACGGCGTGCTCGGCGATCCCACCGGGGCCGATTCGGAAGAGGGGCGTCGGGTGTTCGAGCACCTTCGGGCCCGCGCCGCCGACGCAGTGCGCAGATGGACTCCCTCCGAGCACGGAGTGATCGCATGACCGAATCGAGCGAAACGCCTGCTGGGGGACCGGTCGACGCGGCGCGAGAAACAGGGAACAGGTATGTTCCGTCCGATTTCTCGGGTGGCCGACACTCCGGCGGCTTGTCCGCTTACGATCTCCTGATGGGTGAAGGTCGGTTGCCTGACGGCTTCGGGGTGCGAGTCGATCCACGCGTACGCACATTCTCCGAAGGACGCGTCCTGATCGGTGGTTCACCGACTCGCATGCTCAAGCTCGCGCCGACCGCCGCGGCGATGATCGGCGATGGGTTCATCGAAGTGACCGACCCGCAATCCGCACTCGTGGCGCGCAAACTGCTGGACTCGGGCGTCGGGAATCCGCGCCCCATGTCGATCCCGTCGCCGTGTGACGTCACCGTCGTCGTACCCCTCAAGAACAACGAGGCGGGGCTCGAGCGATTGATCGCGTCACTGCACGGACTGCACGTCATCATCGTCGACGACGGGTCCGATATCCCGGTCGCGTTGCCGCGGATTTCGTGGAGTGTGGGCAGCGTGACGGTGTTGCGGCACGAGCGCTCACGCGGTCCGGCGGCGGCACGAAACACCGGATTGCGTTGTGCTACAACCGATTTTGTTGCTTTCCTGGATTCGGACGTCGTCCCACGCAAGGGTTGGCTCGAGGTGATGCTCGGTCATTTCTCGGATCCGGCGGTCGCTCTGGTTGCGCCCCGCATCGTCGCGCTCGAGCCCGAGGGCAGTGCGCTGGCCCGGTACGAGCACGCACGCTCGTCCCTCGACCTGGGCCGTAAGGAAGCGGCGGTGCGGGCGGGCAGCTCGGTATCGTATGTGCCGAGCGCTGCGATGTTGATGCGCCGATCGGTGGCGATGGACTGCGACGGTTTCGACGAGTCCATGCACGTGGCCGAGGACGTCGACCTGTGCTGGCGATTGCAGGAGGCCGGGTGGCGGCTGCGCTACGAGCCCGTCGCCCACGTCGCGCACGAGCACCGCGTCACCTTCGTCGAGTGGTTCGCGCGCAAGCTGTTCTACGGAACCGGTGCCACCCCCCTGTCCGCCCGTCATCCGGGAATGGTGCCACCGATCGCAATGTCCCCGTGGACGTTTTTCGCGTGCCTACTGGCCGCGAGTCTGACGCGGGTCGGACTCATCGGCGCAGCCGCCACCCTCGGCGTGACGATCGTTCGTCTGCGCAAGATGTTCGTCGGTCTGGATCAGCCGACGCGGATCGCGGCCGTACTCGCTGCGGAAGGTTTCGTGGCGGGGATGTGGCAACTGGCTTCGGCCCTGTGTCGACACTATTGGCCGATCACCCTGCTCGCTGTGCTGCTGTCGAGTCGTATCCGTAGGATTGCGTTGGGATTGGCTGTCGCAGAGGCATTCTCGGATTGGTACAAGCACCGTGAACTCGGCGGCCTCGATCCTGTGCGCTACGCCTTCTTCAAGCGAGCCGACGACATCGCCTACGGAGCGGGGTTGTGGAGCGGCGCTCTGTCCGCGCGCAGCGTCGACGCGCTCAAGCCCCGACTCGAGGGCTGACACGTGCGAGTCCGGTCGACATCGTCGCCGGAGTGAACTCGATCGAGTTCGCCGACGTCATCGTCGTCGGAGGTGGATCGTGCGGCTGTGTGATCGCCGCACGGCTCAGTGAGAATCCTGATCGGTCGGTGCTGGTGCTCGAAGCCGGACCGGCGTTTTCCGGCGTCTCCGACGTTCCGGCAGAGTTGCGCGACGCGTCGATGCTTCCCATCGGACCCGGCAGCGAATGGGTGGGGACCTACGCAGCCGAACTCACCGCCGCCGTCACCCGGACGATCGCCCGAGGCCGGGTGCTGGGAGGATCCGGCGCAGTGAACGGCGGCTACTTCGTCCGCGCCACTCCCCGCGACTTCGATGACTGGCCGCAGTCGACGTGGTCCTTCGATCAGGTGCTGCCGTTCTACGTCGGATCGGAAACCGATCTCGACTCAACAGTGCTCCGACGGTGGCACGGTTCGCAGGGGCCGATGCCGGTCTGGCGTGCTCCCGTGCAGGATCGGCATCCCCTCACCGCGGCGTTCGTGAACTCCGCTACGAACGCCGGCTTCGGTTTCGAAAAGGACTTGAACGCTCCCGGCGCGGCCGCAGAGGGAGTCGGTGCCGTGCCGTCGAACATCCGCAACGGGACCCGCGTGAATGCTGCTCTCGCATACCTGTTACCGGTCATCGGCAGGAAGAATGTTCGCGTACAAGGTAATACGACCGTAGCGTCGTTGATCTTCAACGGCGACAGAGTGATCGGAGTGGACATCGTTGTCGACGGTGTTCGCACTACGGTCCGATCCGATACCGTGATCGTCTCGGCCGGTGCGGTACACACCCCGGCCCTGCTACTGAGGTCAGGCATCGGACGCGCCGAAGACGCTGTTGCGCTTGGTATCCCGGTGGTCGCCGACAGTCCCGGCGTGGGACGCGGCTTCAGCGACCACCCCGAAGTTGCCGTTCCCGTCGTCATGAAGAGGGAGTCTTCTACGGTATCGCCTGCGCTGGAGGCGGTTCTGCACTCGGGCGACGTGGAGATCAGGCCGTACACCAGGAGGTTCGACCAGCTGATCTCCGGTCTTACCCGCGGACCGCACGTGTTCGGCGTCGGCCTGATGCGCTCGAGTGCACGGGGGAGTATCACGCTGCGCAGCACAGATCCGTTCGAGTCCCCCGACGTGAGGTACCACTATCTCGAATCGGAGGGTGACCGGCGGGCGATGCTCGACGGTATCGCGTTGGCACGTGATCTGCTCGCATCGCCGTCCATGACGGGCGAGGTCGACGTCCCCGCGATGGACGACCCGTTGGCGGGACTGGGTACGTCACTGCACCTGTCCGGTAGCGCCAGGATGGGTCCCGATTCCGATCCGGGTTCGGTGCTCGACGACCACTGCCGCGTACGTGGAGTCGAAGGAGTCTTCGTCGTCGATACTTCGGCGTTTCCTGTGGTGCCCAGCCGTGGACCGCATGCGACGGCAATCATGTTCGCGGAGCGCGCCGCGGCGCTCATGGGAGTGGAGCCTGCGAAATGACCCGTCGCGTCGCGGCCCTCGACGGGACCGGCCGCGCCCACTCGCGGCGACAGCGGCTGTATCCTTGGTTGTGAGCTGGGTTACAGCGATGTGACAGGTCACGGAGGAAGCATCGAATGGCAAGCCGATCGGACAGTGGCGGCAATCCCTGGGTCGCGGTGCGACCGGGTGAGGACGTTGCTGTGCTCGCGCGCCAGATGTCCAGTGCCCATCAATCTTTCGTCGACGACATTCGTACGAACGGCTCGGCCGTCAGGTCCGTGGTGCTCGATTCTTGGATGCGCAGCCGGACCAAGGGTGTCGATCCCGACGGCGGTAACGACACTCCTGCGTTGACCGGGCCGGACCTCGAGCGCTATCGCAACGAGCATCCGATGGCCATCATTCGTCCGGTCATCCGCAAACTGCTGGTCGAGGATGCGTCGGATACCGGTTTGCTCGTCGCCATCTCGGACGCCGAAGGGCGATTGCTGTGGGTCGAGGGCGATTCGGCGGCGAAGGACAGAGCGCTCACGATGGACTTCGCCGAAGGGGTCGACTGGAGCGAGGAGAACAAGGGCACCAATGCTCCCGGTACTGCGCTCGCCGTCGACCACAGCGTGCAGATCTTTGCCTCCGAACACTTCTCTAGATCCGTGCACGAATGGAGCTGCTCGGCGGCACCGGTGCACCACCCGACCAGCGGCCACATTCTCGGTGCCATCGACATCACCGGTGGCCCTCGGGTGGCGGTGCCGGAGGTGCTCTCGCTGGTGCGTGCCACCGTTGCCGCAGCCGAGTCCGAGTTGCGTCTGCACCTGATGAACTCACCGAAGTCGTTGGGCGATACAGCTCCTCGCCTCGAAGTTCTCGGATCAGGACGCCCAGGAGTGGTGCGCGGTTCCGGCCGGATATCCCTGTCTCAGCGACATGCGGAGATACTCCTGCTACTCGGTGAGCATCCCGAGGGCCTCAGTTCGGATCATCTCGCGGTGCTGCTCGACGAGCAGGAGCTCGATTCAGTGACGATCCGCGCCGAGATGTCGAGGTTGCGTAAGGCCTTCGGTACTGCGGGTTTGGCGTCGCGGCCCTACCGCTTGGTCGGCGAGTTGTCCTCCGACGTCGGCGACATTCGGCGCGCCCTCGACCGCGGCGATGTCGACGCGGCTCTGCGGATCTATTCCGGCCCGGTGCTCCCCGGATCGTCCGCGCCCGGCATCGAGGAAATCCGGGAAGAACTGCGGTCCCGTATGCAGGCGGCACTGCTTCGACTCGGAGACCCGGTGTTGCTGGCGCAATGGACTTCGTCCATTCACGGCCGCTCGGACGTCATTGCCTGGGAGGCCTACCGAGCCACTCTGAGTCGCGATTCCGCCCTCTACGGGCAGGTCAGTGCACGCATCGATCTGCTCGATCGCGATCTCGGAATCTGACGCACCCGTCGCGTCGAGCCTGTTGGGACTATCGGCAACGTAGTTGCAACGTTGCACCCCCTAGTGTCCTGAATCACACACCGCATCAACTGTGAAGCACGTGTCGATCAGGAGGATTTTCAATGTCCGTCTACGCCCGTCCAGGTACCGCCGATTCCGTCATGTCGTTCCAGTCGCGCTACGACAACTGGATCGGCGGCGAGTGGGTTCCGCCGGTCAAGGGCCAGTACTTCGAGAACCCGACTCCCGTCACCGGTGAGAACTTCTGCGAGGTCGCCCGCTCCACGTCCGAGGACATCGAGCTCGCGCTCGACGCCGCGCACGCCGCAGCACCCGCGTGGGGCAAGACCTCCGCGGCCGAGCGCGCCGTGATCCTCAACAAGATCGCCGACCGCATCGCCGACAACCTCGAGTCGATCGCGCTTGCGGAGTCCTGGGACAACGGCAAGCCGATTCGCGAAACCCTCAATGCCGACATCCCGCTGGCCATCGATCACTTCCGTTACTTCGCCGGTTGCATTCGCGCGCAAGAAGGATCGCTGTCCGAAATCGACAGCGACACAGTCGCTTACCACTTCCACGAGCCGCTCGGCGTGGTCGGTCAGATCATCCCGTGGAACTTCCCGATCCTCATGGCCGTGTGGAAGCTCGCTCCCGCACTCGCTGCCGGTAATGCCGTGGTGCTCAAGCCCGCCGAGCAGACCCCCGCATCGATTCTGCATCTCATCTCGATCATCGGAGATCTGCTGCCCGCCGGCGTACTGAACATCGTCAACGGATTCGGCGTCGAAGCGGGCAAGCCGCTGGCATCGAGCCCGCGCATCTCCAAGATCGCGTTCACCGGCGAGACCACCACCGGCCGCCTCATCATGCAGTACGCGTCGCAGAACCTGATTCCCGTGACCCTCGAGCTCGGCGGCAAGAGCCCCAACGTCTTCTTCTCCGACGTGCTTCAGGCCAACGACGACTACCAGGACAAGGCCCTCGAAGGCTTCACGATGTTCGCCCTCAACCAGGGTGAGGTGTGCACCTGCCCGTCCCGCTCGCTGATCCAGGCGGACATCTTCGACGAGTTCCTCGCCCTCGCGGCCATCCGGACCAAGGCTGTGCGACAGGGAGATCCGCTCGACACCGACACCATGATCGGCGCTCAGGCATCGAACGATCAGCTCGAGAAGATCCTCTCGTACATCGAGATCGGCAAGGGTGAAGGCGCACAGGTGGTCACCGGCGGTGAGCGCGCACAGCTCGGCGGCGACCTCAACGGCGGTTACTACATGCAGCCGACCATCTTCACCGGCAAGAACAACATGCGCATCTTCCAGGAGGAGATCTTCGGGCCGGTCGTCTCGGTCACGTCGTTCACCGACTACGACAATGCCATCGAGATCGCCAACGACACCCTCTACGGGCTCGGAGCCGGCGTCTGGTCGCGTGACGGTGGTATCGCCTACCGTGCCGGCCGCGATATCCAAGCCGGTCGCGTGTGGACCAACACGTACCACCAGTACCCCGCGCATGCCGCATTCGGTGGCTACAAGCAGTCCGGTATCGGCCGCGAGAATCACAAGATGATGCTCGATCACTACCAGCAGACCAAGAACCTGCTCGTCAGCTACGCCCAGAAGGCACAGGGCTTCTTCTGATGAACAGCCCTCAGTCGCCCGCGCGGCTGAAGACCACCGTCGGGGCGATGGACCTGCTCCGTCGCCTCGGCGGTATCCACGGGGAACTGATGATGCATCAGTCCGGGGGATGCTGTGACGGCTCGTCGCCGATGTGTTATCCCGCAGGCGAATTCATCGTCGGCGACCGGGATGTTCTCCTGGGGTACATCGATCTCCGGCTCGGGGTCGGCGAGGTCCCACAGGACCTGCCGAGCGGGAGCGACGGCGTGCCGGTGTGGATTTCGGGATCACAGTTCCAGGCGTGGAAGCACACTCAACTCGTGCTCGATGTCGTGCCCGGTCGGGGCGGTGGATTCTCGCTCGAATCGCCTGAGGGCGTTCGTTTTCTGAGCCGCGGACGCGCCTACACGGCCGAGGAGAACGAGATCCTGGAAGGGCATCCGCCGCTCGTCGGCGTCGACTGGGAGGAAGGTCGACGACCGGAGGTTCCCAGCGATCCGCTGGTGGTCGCCGAGGCCGTCGACGCGTGTCCCGTTCCGGGGATGCTGCAGGGCTGAATGCGGTGCACGCCACATGGAGGGCGTCGGTGTGATAATTCGTTCTTACTGCAACGCTGTGTAGACAGTAACCACCCTCTCGTTGTTCATTACACCGCCGTCAGCAGGCGATCAGCGAGAGGGACTACATGGAGATCAGCCGTAGGCGTGCACTGCAGGCCGCCGCGATACTGGGTGCGAGCGGAGCATCGGCATTTCTCGTCGGATCGCGCCCCGCTGCCGCGGCACCAATTCTCGAAACCGCGTATCGGACTTTCGTTCCAGAACTGTGGAACGAACCGCTGCGCGCACCCGAGCACTCCGAGTCGATCGTCGTCGGCTCCGGATTCGGTGCAGCCGTTGCCGCTCGCCGACTGGCCGAATCCGGTTCCTCGGTAACGGTCCTCGAACGCGGATCGCAGTGGCCGCTCGATGCGCAACGGCAGATTTTCGCCAACGATTTCGCGCCGGACGGTCGTGCGTTCTGGCGGCGCGGTGGCCTGGCACCGTTGACCGGTCTCCCGATGGTGCCGACGGATCGGTTCGGCGGACTGTTCGATGTTACCGAGCACGGCTCCATCGACGTGTGGCGAGCAGCGGCCGTCGGCGGCGGTTCGCTGGTGTTCACCGGTGTCATGATCGCCCCGGAGCGTCGGTTCTTCGCCTCGTTGTTCGGCACCTCCGTCTCCTACGACGAGATGGACCGAATCTATTACCCGCGAGTGCGATCGGCATTGCGCCTGTCGTCGGTGCCCGACGACGTCTACGCCTCCGCCCCCTTCACCCATTCCCGGATCTGGGACGCGCAGGCGCGACGAGCGGGATACTCGCCCAGCCGCATCGACGGCATCTGGAACTGGGATGTGGTGCGCGCGGAACTATCCGGCGCAGCACGACCGTCGGCGACCATCGGCGAATCGAACCTCGGAAACTCGAACGGTGCAAAATTCGATCTGACCCAGAACTACCTGGCCGACGCCCAGCGCACCTCCCGCGCGAAAATCCATGCGCGGCACGAGGTCACCGCGGTGGCGCGGGCCGCCGACGGCCGGTACGTTCTCGAGGTCGACATCCTCGACCCCGGTGCATCGGTCGTCGAATCCAGGACGCTGACCTGTGACCGGCTGTTCCTCGGAGCAGGATCGATGGGTACATCCGAGCTGCTGGTCGCGGCTCGAGACACCGGCACTCTGCCCGACCTGAACGAACACGTCGGGCAGGGTTGGGGTACCAACGGCGACGCTGCTCTGGTGCGCGGCATGACCCCGGAAGGCAACGGCATCGTGCAGGCATCGCCGTCGGCGTCGCGCATCTTCGACGAGTCGGGAACGCCGCTCACACTGGAGAATTGGTACGTGCCCGGCTCTCCCATCGACATGTCCCTCATCGGCTCGCTCGGAATGGTGCTCGACCCGACCCGCGGCGAGTTCGTCTACGACCGAGTGACGGGGAAGACCCGACTGCGCTGGCCCGAGCAGGGCAACAGGTACGTCGAAGAGGCACTGCGCGGGGTGCACGATCGCATCGCCCACACCTCCGGCATCGGAACCGGGTTCCCACTCCTGCGAGTCCCCGACGTCAACGCATCGTTCACCGCACACCCCCTCGGCGGGGCAGTACTGGGCAAGGCAACGGACGGTTACGGTCGAGTGGTGGGATACGACGGCCTCTACGTCGTCGACGGTGCTTTGATCCCGGGTAGCACCGGTGCCGTCAACCCGTCTTTGACCATCGCGGCGCTCGCGGAGCGGAACATCGAGGAGATCATCGCCTCGGGACGGTGACGCACCACTGCGCGCAGCGCATACAGTGCGAAAGATGAAGAGCGCACCGAAGTCCGACGACGTCGAAGGTAGCGAGAGCCTACGCACGGTGGTCATCGCATTCGTGGCCAACCTCGGCGTCGCGATCGCCAAGACGTTCGCCGCCGTGTTCACCGGATCTGCGTCGATGGTCGCCGAGGCCGCGCACTCGTGGGCCGACACCGGTAACGAGATCTTTCTGCTCGTCGCCAATCAACGAGGCTCACGCGGCCCGGACGATCGACGACCGTTGGGATATGGCAGAGAGACGTACTTCTGGTCGACGCTCGCAGCCATCGGACTCTTCGTCGCCGGTGCCGCAGTATCGGTGTGGCACGGCATCACCTCGTTGCTCGCCGGCGAATCGAGCAGTGAGAACTACCTCGTCGCGTACGTGGTGCTCGCCATCGCGTTTCTGCTCGAGGGAGTCTCGTTCCTGCAATCGGTTCGGCAGATTCGCGGTGAAGCGGCCGAATACGACAAGGACTTTCTCGATCACGCACTCGAGACCTCGGACCCGACGCTGCGCGCAGTGTTCGCAGAGGACAGTGCCGCGTTGATCGGCATCGTGATCGCCGGTGCCGGAATCGGCTTGCACCAACTCACCGGTAACGCCGCCTTCGACGCCGTCGGGTCCATTCTGGTGGGAGTACTGCTCGGAGTCGTCGCGTTCGTACTGATCGATCGAAACCGCCGATTCCTCACCGGCGAACCGGGATCGAGAGCATTATGGAACGCGGTGGTGCAGCGGATCGAGCAACTCCCCGAGGTGGCCTCGGTCAGATTCGTTCGCATCGAGTTCGTCGGTCCCAAACAGATCTACGTGGTGGCGAGTGTCGATCTCGTCGGTGATTTCGCAGAATCACGTATCGCCCACACGCTCCGGCGGCTGGAGCGTGTGTTGGAAACCAACGCAGCTGTGGTGGACGCAGTACTGACAGTCGCCGAACCGGACGAGGGAGATATCGGTGACGTCAACGCGGTGGCGCACACGCCGTAATTCGCCCGTCATTCATCGATGACGCCCCGCTTACACGGCGGGCCTATCGTGAACCGATTCGCGCGCCACACGTGTTGTGAATCGTCCCCTCGGGCGTGAACCCGCCCGAGCGACATGGTTACGAGAGGCTTGCAATGTCCGTGGTAGACCCCCAGTCTTCGCACCCGAAATCCGGCTCTCACGAGAGCACCCAGTCGCACGTCGAGGGCGGTGACTATCTGGCCAAACGGACTCTGAAGAAGGGAACGGCCGGCTGGGTCCTGCTGGCCGGCCTCGGAGTCAGTTACGTCATTTCCGGCGACTACTCCGGGTGGAACCTCGGCCTTGCCGAAGGCGGTTTCGGCGGACTGCTCATCGCCGCGATCATCATCGCGGGCATGTATCTGGCCATGGTTCTCGGCATGGCCGAGATGTCGTCTGCACTGCCCGCGGCAGGCGGCGGTTACACATTCGCCCGGCGGGCGCTCGGGCCGTGGGGTGGATTCGCCACCGGCACAGCGATTCTCATCGAGTACGCCATCGCTCCTGCGGCAATCGCGACATTCATCGGTGCCTATGTCGAATCGCTCGGACTGTTCGGTATCACCGACGGGTGGTGGGTCTACCTGGTGGTCTACGCGGTGTTCATCGGAATCCACCTCGCCGGCGCGGGCGAAGCACTCAAGATCATGTTCGTCATCACCGGTATCGCCTTGGTCGGACTTCTCGTGTTCGCCGTCGCCGCCATCGGACAATTCGATGCGAGCAATCTGACCGACATCGCGCCCACCGATGCTGCAGGCGCGTCCGGATTCCTGCCGTTCGGCTACCTCGGCATCTGGGCTGCCGTTCCGTTCGCCATCTGGTTCTTCCTCGCCATCGAGGGCGTCCCGCTGGCCGCAGAAGAGGCCAAGGATCCGACCAAGAACGTCCCGCGCGGCATCATCGCCGCCATGGGCGTCCTACTCGTCACCGGTGCCGTCGTCCTGTTCCTGGTCACCGGTGCGGGCGGTGCCGACGCCGTCAAGGAATCGGGAAACCCGTTGGTGGAGGCCCTCGGTGACGGAACAGCGAGCAAAATCGTCAACTACATCGGCCTGGCCGGTTTGGTCGCGTCCTTCTTCTCGATCATGTACGCGTATTCCCGCCAGCTCTTCGCCCTCTCTCGTGCCGGCTACCTACCGAAGACCCTGTCCATCACCAACTCTCGCAAGGCCCCGACGCTCGCGCTGATCGTGCCGGGCATCATCGGCTTCCTGCTCTCACTGACCGGTCAGGGCGGAATGTTGCTCAACATGGCCGTGTTCGGTGCGGCACTGAGTTACGTTCTGATGATGGTCAGCCACATCGTGCTTCGGCGACGCGAGCCGAACATGGATCGCCCGTACCGCACTCCGGGCGGCGTCGTGACCACAGGATTCGCGTTGGTCATCGCCGCGCTCGCCGTCGTCGCCACCTTCGTCGTCGACTCCACTGCGGCACTGTGGTGTCTGGCCGTGTTCGTGGCGTTCATGGCGTACTTCGGGATCTACAGCAGGCATCATCTCGTCGCGAACTCGCCGGACGAGGAGTTCGCCGCGCTGGCCGAGGCCGAGGCCGAGCTGGAATGACGATCTACACCCAGCAGGTCTCGGGCACCACCTATATTTTCGACGGATTGGTGGATCTGATGGCCAAGGCCACCCCGCTTCGATCGGGCGACGAATTGGCCGGCTGCGCAGCCGAATCGGATGCCGAGCGGGCTGCGGCGCAGTGGGCCCTGTCCGAAATTTCGCTCGACGTCTTTCTGCACGATCTGCTCGTTCCGTACGAGAGCGACGAAGTCACCCGGCTCATCATCGATTCACACGACCGCATCGCCTTCGGGGCAATTTCGCACCTGACCGTCGGTGGCCTGCGGGATTGGCTGCTGCAGGTGACCGCAGGGCCCGATGCGGCAGCGACACTGCGTTCGGTCGCGGCCGGATTGACACCGGAGATGGTGGCCGCGGTCAGCAAGATCATGCGGAACCAGGATCTGATCGCGGTGTCTCGGGCGGCGGCGGTGACATCGGCGTTCCGCACGACCGTGGGGCTGCCAGGAACACTCACCACTCGGCTCCAGCCCAATCACCCGACGGACGATCCCCGCGGAATTGCCGCGGCCACGCTCGACGGGCTGCTGCTCGGTTCTGGCGACGCGGTCATCGGCATCAATCCCGCAACCGACTCGCCCCAGGCGACGGCCGACCTACTGCATCTGCTCGACGAGATTCGGCAGCGCTTCGAGATCCCCACGCAGTCGTGCGTGCTCTCGCACGTGACGACAACGATGGAACTGATCGACAAGGGCGTCCCGGTCGATCTGGTGTTCCAGTCCATCGCAGGTACCGAAGGGGCCAATTCGAGCTTCGGAGTGAACATTCCGCTGCTCCGAGAGGCCAACGAGGCCGGCAGGTCTCTGCACCGCGGAACCGTCGGGAACAACGTCATGTACCTCGAGACCGGTCAGGGGTCGGCGTTGTCGGCGGGCGCTCACATCGGTACCGGCGACCGCCCCGTCGATCAGCAGACTCTCGAAACGCGCGCCTATGCGGTGGCCCGCGATCTCGAACCGCTGCTGATCAACACCGTCGTCGGATTCATCGGGCCCGAGTACCTCTACGACGGCAAACAGATCATCAGAGCGGGCCTGGAAGATCACTTCTGCGGCAAGCTGCTGGGGCTGCCGATGGGAGTGGACGTCTGCTACACCAACCATGCCGAGGCAGACCAGGACGACATGGACACGCTGCTGACCCTCCTCGGCGCGGCCGGGGTTGCGTTCGTCATCGCGGTGCCGGGTGCCGACGACGTCATGCTCGGGTACCAGTCGCTCAGCTTCCACGATGTGCTCTACGTTCGGCAGGTCCTGGGTCTGCGCCCCGCACCGGAATTCGAGTCGTGGCTTGCCCGACTGGGAATGGTGGACGCCGACGGCCGGGTGCTGGACGTCGATGCGGCGGGAAGCCCGTTGCGCGCGTTGATGAGTGCGCGATGACCGGCGAATCGGAGGTGGAGTTCTGGGGTGATTTGCGTGCGATGACCCAGGCTCGAATCGGGTTGGGGCGCATCGGTGATTCGTTGCCGACCACGCGGGTGCTCGAGTTTCGGTCGGCGCATGCGGCAGCGCGGGATGCGGTGCACATGCCGCTCGAGGTCGAGGAGTTCGCGGCCAGAGTGGAGCAGGTGGGTCTCGGTGCACCCTCGGTGGTGACGTCGCTTGCAACGAGTCGTGCGGAGTATCTGCGACGGCCCGATCTGGGTCGGCAGCCGAAAGACCTGTCGGCGGTGTCGCATTCCGAGGACGAGATCGGCATCGTGTTGGGCGACGGATTGTCTCCTCGTGCGCTTGCCGAACACGGTGCGGAGATGCTCGAAGCCCTGAAAGCCGAACTGAGCGAACGCTATTCGATCGCAACTCCGGTGATCGCGACGCAGGCGCGGGTGGCCCTCGGCGATCACATCGCGGCGGCGATGGGCGTGCGGACGGTATTGGTTCTGATCGGGGAGCGCCCCGGGTTGTCGGTCGCGGACAGTCTCGGCATCTACCTGACGCACCTGCCGAAGCCGGGTCGCACCGACGCCGATCGCAATTGCATCTCGAATATCCATCCGCCCGAAGGTCAGGGGTACGCACAGTCGGCGCGGATCGTGGCGGGTCTGCTTGCAGGCGCGAGAAAGCTGGGTCGGTCGGGAGTCGCGCTGAAAGACACCTCGCGGGCCGATGCGCTCGAGGCGGCCGAGGTCCTCACGCTCGAGTGACATCCCCCCATTTCGGGGGTGGCTGTGCGTGACCGGGCTCACTACCGTGGCGGTATGGACAGTTATTCCTCGGGTGCGTCGGACACAGCGATTCTCACCGACACAATAGGTGCAAATCTGGATCGAACAGTGACGCGATACTCCGATCGTGACGCGTTGATCGATGTGGCGTCAGGGCGGCGGTGGACCTACTCGGAATTTCTCGCGGACGTGGATCTCTTGGCGGCCGGCCTGCTGGTGGCCGGTGTCGGAGTAGGGGACCGCGTGGGGATGTGGGCACCGAACTGTCCGGAATGGGTTCTGGCGCAGTACGCGACGGCCAAGATCGGTGCGGTGCTGGTCAACATCAATCCCGCATATCGCTCCCATGAGCTGGAGTTCGTGCTGAAGCAGGCCGGCGTGTCGGTGTTGTTGGCCGCCACCGAGTTCAAGGGGACGAACTACGCGGCAATGATCGATGACGTGCGTCCCGAGGTGCCGTCCCTGCGCGAGGTGCTGTTCATCGGGAGCATCCAGTGGGAGGCGATGACCGATCGCGGGCATCGAGCACTGGCGAAGACTCCGCGCATGATCACCGACGTGTCCGAACAACTCGACCCAGCCGACGCGATCAACATTCAGTACACCTCGGGGACAACGGGTTTCCCCAAGGGGGCGACGCTGAGTCACCGAAATATCCTCAACAACGGCTTTTTCGTCGGCGAGCTCTGCCACTACACCGCCGAGGACCGCGTGTGCATTCCGGTGCCGTTCTATCACTGCTTCGGCATGGTGATGGGCAATCTCGCGTGCACGTCGCACGGCGCGGCGATGGTGATTCCCGGTCCCTCTTTCGATCCGGTGACGACACTGACGGCCGTCGCGGCGGAGAAGTGCACCTCCCTCTACGGCGTCCCGACGATGTTCATCGCCGAACTGGCCCTGGAGAACTTCGACGACTTCGACCTGAGCAGTCTGCGCACCGGCATCATGGCCGGATCACCCTGTCCTACCGAGGTGATGAAGCAGGTCATCGAGCGCATGGGGATGACGGAGGTGTCGATCTGCTACGGCATGACCGAGACGTCTCCGGTGTCGCTGCAGACGCGCAGCGAGGACTCCATCGAGCAGCGGGTGTCGACCGTCGGCCGCGTCGGTCCTCACCTCGAGGTCAAGATCGTCGACCCCGTCCTCGGCGAAACGCTGCCACGGGGCGAGGCGGGCGAGCTGTGCACTCGTGGTTACTCGGTGATGCTCGGTTACTGGGAGCAGCCCGACAAGACAGCGGAGGCGATCGACGACGAGGGGTGGATGCACACCGGCGACATCGGGGTGATGGACGGAGACGGCTACGTGGCGATCACCGGGCGGATCAAGGACATGGTGATTCGCGGCGGCGAGAACATCTATCCCCGGGAAGTCGAGGAGTTTCTCTACACCCATCCCGACATTCTCGACGCGCAGGTGATCGGTGTGCCCGACCCGAAATACGGTGAGGAGCTGATGGTGTGGATCAAGATGAGAGACGCTGCTGCGCCGCTCGATTCGGCTGCGGTGCGCTCGTTCTGCGAGGGGCGCCTCGCCTACTACAAGATCCCGCGATACGTGCACGTCGTCGACGAGTTCCCGATGACGGTCACCGGCAAGGTGCGCAAGGTGGAGATGCGTGAGCGGTCGCTCGGATTAATCGAACAACTGCCGTTCGGCTGACATACTCGCTTTTATGACAACTGCGCTGTGGACGCCGACGGATTCCGATGTCGCCGGGGCTCGGGTGAGCCAGTTCGCGCGGTTCGTCGAGCAACGTCACGAGGTGGTGTTGCCGGACTATGCGGCCCTCTGGCGATGGTCGACCAACGAGCTGCAGCTGTTCTGGCGAGCGGTGTGGGACTTCTTCGACATCCGTTCCGCGGCAGAGCCGAGCGTGGTGCTCGAACAGCGGATCATGCCGGGCGCGCAGTGGTTCCCGGGTACCGAATTGAACTACGTGGACCAGGTGATTCGGCACGCTCGATCCGATCGCGCAGCGATCGTCCACGCCCGCGAAGACGGTTCGACGCGAACCGTGACGTGGGAAGAGATGATCGAACAGGCCGGGGCGCTGGCGAGCACGCTCGCCGACGCGGGAGTCGGACGCGGCGACCGCGTCGTCGGGTATCTCCCGAACATTCCCGAGACGGTGATCGCATTCCTGGCGACGGCGAGCTTGGGAGCGGTGTGGTCCGCGTGTGGGCAGGACTACTCGGCCTCGGCCGCTCTCGATCGATTGGGCCAACTCGAACCCTCGGCACTGATCACCGCCGACGGGTACGTCTACGGCGGAAAGTTCAGAGACAAGGCTGCCGATGTCGCTGCGCTCACGGCGGGGCTCGAGACCCTGCGCGTGGTGGTGACGGTCGGTGAGGCGTCGGGGAATGCAGTGAGCTGGGCCGCCGCTACAGCGGAGCGTCGTGAGTTGGCACCGGTGGCAGTGCCTTTCGATCACCCTCTGTGGATCGTGTTCTCCTCGGGTACCACGGGTCTACCCAAGGGAATCGTGCACGGTCATGGTGGTGTAGTGCTCGAGCACCTCAAATCCGTTGCCCTGCACTCCGATCTGGGTCCCGAGGACGTGTTCTTCTGGTACACCAGTCCCAGCTGGATGATGTGGAACTTCCAGGTCGCGGGTTTGCTCACCGGGTCCACGATCGTGTGCGCCGACGGCAATCCTGCATTTCCGACACCGGACGCGCTGTGGGACATAGCTGCTCGGCTCGGCGTGACCTACCTCGGCACCAGCCCCGGGTACGTTCTCGCGTGTATCAAGGCCGACGCACATCCGGGCACCGATCACGATCTGTCGGCGCTGCAGGCAATCGGCATCACCGGGTCCGCAATGCCTGCGTCGTCGTCGATCTGGTTGTCGGACAACATCGGAGCGCACGTACCGGTCTTCTCCATCTCCGGTGGCACCGACGTGGTGTCGGCGTTCGCCGGGGGAGTACGGACGTCGCCGGTCTGGGCGGGGGAGCTGTCGGTGCCGTTTCTCGGCGTCGCGCTCGACGCCTTCGACGAGGCCGGCGACCCGGTGCGAGGCGCGGTCGGGGAACTGGTCGTCACCGAGCCGATGCCGTCGATGCCGTTGCACTTCTGGAACGACGCCGACGGATCTCGATACCGGGACGCCTACTTCGACACCTATCCGGGGATCTGGCGGCACGGAGATTGGATCACTCTCACCGACCGCGGCAGCGTTCTGGTACACGGTCGATCCGATTCGACACTCAACCGCAACGGAATTCGCATGGGGAGCGCCGACATCTACCAGGCCGTCGAATCACTCGACGAGATCACCGAGGCGCTCGTTCTGGGCATCGAGTTGGCAGACGGCCGTTACTGGATGCCCTTGTTCGTGGTCGTTCCAGACGGTCTCACGGACGAACTGCGCGAACGCATCGAATCGGTCATCAGGACGCAGGCGTCGCCGCGGCACGTTCCCGACGAGATCATCGCCGCGCCTGCGATCCCACACACTCGAACCGGGAAGAAGTTGGAGGTACCCCTCAAGCGGCTGTTTCAAGGTGCCGCTGCTGCAGGAACTCTCGATTCCAGTGCCGTCGACGATGCGGCGGCGTTGGCGTGGTTCGTCGACCGGGCAGCCGAGTTTCAGCGCGTCCAGCGCGCGAGGTAGGCCTTCTCCTCCGGCGCGATGCGGCGCAGGGTCTCGGCACCGACGTCGACCATCGCCATCCGGGTTGTCGCCACCACGGCGGGCGGCGAATCGGGTGCCGCGCCCGCGGCACGTACCTCGTATCCGATGGTGAAATCGACCGCGCGCACCTTCTCGAACCACAGCGTGACATCGAGCGGGCCGTCCGAATGCCGAAGCGGCTTCTTGTACGCGATGGTGACGTTGGCGATCAAGGCACTCTTGATCAGGCTTTCGTTGGCCTCGCCTTCACTGAGCAGCCATTCGATGCGCGCTTCCTCGAGCAGGGTGACCATTCGGGCATGGTTGATGTGCGCGAAGGCGTCCATGTCGGACCAGCGCACCGTCACACTCGCGTGATACCCGACGGGATCGGTCGGCTCTGTCTGCATCGCACCAGGCTCTGTCTGCATTGCTAGAGGATGGCACGCGCGACTGTGAAGACGACGCTCTAGAGTCCCAAAGGTGATTATCGCCAATGTCGCACTGGATGGTTCCGGCGTGCTCTTCGACATCGAACTCGCAGGCTCGGTCATTGCCTCGATCACCCCCGTCGGTACTCGACGCGCATCGGGCGACGACGTGCTCGACGGTGCGGGCGGGGTGGCCCTACCGGGGTTCGTGGACTCTCACGTGCATCTGACGCAGTGGGCGGCCGCGCGGCGGCGAATCGACGTCGGGCCCGCTACGTCTGCTGCCGATGCGGTCGCTCTGGTGTATCCCTATGTTCGGACGGCAGGCGAATCGATCGTGCGCGCCAACGGGTTTCGCGATGCGCACTGGCCGGAGGAGCCACACAAGGACCTGCTCGAGAATGCGCTGCCCGGCGCGCGCATCGCGATGACCAGCATGGACCTGCACACGCTGTGGCTGAGTCCGGCGCTGCTCGCCGATCTGGGAATCGAGCACCCCACCGGGGTGCTGCGTGACGTCGACGGTCTCGAAGCGGTCATGGCACTCGAAGAGCAGGAGGACCCGGCCGAACTCGACCGGGCCGTGCTCGATGCGACCGCCGCACTCGCCGTCCGTGGTGTCACCGGCGTCGTCGACTTCGAGTTCGCCGACAACCGAACGGTGTGGGATCGACGCCTGACGGCCGGCTCTCCTGCCGTGCGCGTGGACACGACGGTGTGGCCGCAATGGCTCGACGAGGCACTCGATCGCGGCGAGCGGACCGGCGACGTGTCGGCGCACTCGGAACTGATCAGGCGGGGCCCGCTCAAGGTGATGCTCGACGGCTCGCTCAACACTCGAACGGCCTGCTGTCACGATCGGTACCCGGGCGTCGACGGCGACGACGCGTACGGGCTGTTGCTCGAAACCAAGGAGACGCTGTTCGACCTGGTTTCGCGAGCGTCGCGCGGAGGCATCGTTGCCGCTGTTCACGCGATCGGAGACCGCGCCAACGGCGTCGCCCTCGATGCGTTCGAGCGCGCCGGCTGCGGTGGCCGAATCGAACACGCGCAACAGTTGGTGCCCGAGGATATCGTGCGCTTCGCGGCGTTGGGCGTCGCGGCGTCGGTGCAACCGCAGCACGCCATGTCCGATCGCGAGATCGCCGAGGATCTGTGGGCCGGACGGCGTTCGGTGGCCTACGGCTACGGCTCGTTGCATCGCAGCGGAGCCACTCTGCTCTTCGGTTCCGACGCCCCGGTTAGTCCGCCGGAGCCGCTGGCAGGAGTCGCGGCGGCGGTGTTCCGTACCGACGACGAACGACCACCGTGGCATCCGGATGAAGCCGTACCCCTCGACGCGGCACTGCGCGCGGCAAGCGGCGGACGCGGGGTGCTTCGAGTCGGAGATGAGGCGGATGTCGTCGTACTCGTCGAACATCCCGAGCATCGCTCGGTGCGTGATCTCGCCGAGACGGAGATCAGGGCCACGATCTGCGCAGGTGCGCTCACGCATGCAGCGGCGGTGTAGGCGTCTCCGGTCGTGCGCGTTTTGCGTAGGCACAGCTACGCAAAACGCGCACGAGGGCGAAGCCCGGGTAGCGTCACTGGGATGACGTCGATCACCGATCCGCGCGTACGCGAGTTTCTGTCCACGGGCACCCGCACCGGCAAGCTCGGGTACCTCGCTTCCGACGGTAGGCCGCTGGTGGCACCGATCTGGTTCGTGGTCGAAGGCGATGTGATCGTGTTCAACACCGGTGCCGACACGGCGAAGGGGAAGTCGATTCGTCGTGACCCCCGCGTCGTGCTGACCGTCGATCTCGAAGAGGCGCCGTACGGGTTCGTCCAGGTGCAGGGTCTCGCGTCGGTCGACGAGGATCCTGCGGAATTGGTGCGTACCGCAACGGAGATCGGTGCCAGGTACATGGGCCGCGAGCGCGCCGAGGAGTTCGGTACGCGGAACGGCGTTCCGGGCGAACTGATCGTTCGGGTGACACCGACCAAGGTCATCGCCGCTTTCGACATGACCGCGTGACGACCGACGATCCCGGCGCGGTCGGCACTGTAGATTGACCGGGTGCCGCGTCGAGTCGAAATGTGTCCGGTGAGCTCGATTCGGGTACCCACCTGTAACGGTCGGGTACGTACACACGGATATGTACTGAAAGGTAACTTCGATTTGTCTCCGGTGAGAAAATAGTCAACGAAGTAAGCAACTTGCTCGACGTGTTCGGTGCCCACCGATCGCTGCCGGTTCGGCAGCCGGTGGGGGCGCATGTGATTGTGGGAAAGAGAGGCTTCGATTGGACCCGCTAGGTGTGGAAGGTGCTGGACACGACGACGACGGAGTCGGCAGTCCTCAGCATTCGTCGTTCCCACTGTCACCGGCCCAATTGGGAATGTGGTTCGCGCAGCACGTGGACCCCTCGGTCCCCGCGAACATCGCCCAATACATCGAGCTGCATGGCGACCTCGACGTGGAGCTTCTCCGCCGGGCTTCCTCGCAGGCCGCACTCGAGCTGCAATCCGGATTCGTGCGCATCGTCGAGATCGACGCCGAGCCCCGGCAGCTCGTCGACCCCACCCTCGACGACTCTCTGAACTACCTGGATCTGCGTGGTGAGGCCGACCCCCGGGCTGCGGCTCTGGCGTGGATGCACGGCGACTACAGCGCGCCGATCGACATTCTCCGAGACCGACTGATCGCTGCGACCGTCCTGCGACTCGAGGACGACGTGTGGTTCTGGTACGAGCGTGTGCATCACGTGGTGCTCGACGGTTTCGGTGCCGTCACGTTCATGAACCGTGCTGCGGAGCTCTACACCGCGGCGGTGGAGGGCACCGAACCGAGCAAGAACCTGGCATCGGACCTGACCAAGGTCTACGACATCGACGTGGCCTACCGCGACTCGACCCGTTTCGAGGCCGACCGCGAGTACTGGGCGTCCCGCATCGACGGTATCGACGGCGTCACCACCCTCGCAGGGCACACGGCTGCGCCCGCGGCGAAGAGCCAGATCGACAGCACAGCTCTGTCCGCCGAGACGATGGAGAAGCTCGAGGCCCTGCGCGCCGAGACCGATACGACGATGGCGACCATCGTCATCGCCGGCTTCGCCGCCTACCTCGCACAGATGACCGGACGCCAGGACGTCGTGCTCTCGCTCCCGGTCACCGCGCGCACCACCGCAGTGCTGCGCCGCTCCGGCGGCATGGTCTCCAACGTCGTGCCCCTGAGGCTCGACGTGGGAGCCGATGCCACCATCGAGACGATGCTCGCACGCGTCAATGCCGAGGTCTCGGGAGCCCTGCGCCACCAGCGTTACCGGCACGAGGACATTCGCCGCGACGCGGGCGGGGCCAGCGGTCAGGCATCGTTCTTCGGTCCGTGGGTCAACATCATGCTGTTCTTCGGCGAGGTTCGGCTCGGGTCGATGGTCGGCGGCATCAACATTCTTTCGACCGGCCTCATCGAGGACTTCGGGCTCAACCTGTACACCAGCGTGGCCGGGTCCATCACCCATATCGACTTCGAGTCCAACCCCAATCTGTACGGACCCGAGCAGTCGGGCCGGAACCACGAACGATTCGTCGACTTCTTCGGCAGGTTCGTGGCGTCGGGACCGAAGGACGCGGTGTGGGATCTGGCACTGACGGACGGTGTCGAACGTGAACTCGTCGTGGCCGAGTGGAACGCGACCGACCACGAGACGGAGCCGCGCACGCTGCTGTCCGCCTTCGAGGCCGCCGCAGCGGCGCACCCCGACGCGACGGCACTGGTGTACGAGGGCGAGTCTCTCTCCTACGGCGCACTCTCGGCACGGGTGAACGGCCTCGCTCGCCACCTGATCGACATGGGCGTCGGCCCCGAGACCCTTGTCGGACTGTCGATCCGGCGCTCGTTCGATCTCGTCGTCGGCATGTACGCGATCGTGGCGGCCGGCGGTGCCTGGGTGCCCATAGACCCCGACCATCCTGCCGATCGCACGGCGTACATCCTCGATTCGGCACAGCCGAGATGCGTGCTCATCTCCTCACGCGACGACGTGCAGCTGCCGAAGGGGACCGAGACGGTCGCGGTGGATCTCGTCGACTGCACCTCGACGTCCTCGGCTCCCGTTCGCGACACCGAACGCATTGCGCCCCTGCGGCTTTCGAACTCCGCCTACGTGATCTACACCTCCGGCTCGACCGGACGGCCCAAGGGCGTTGCGGTCGAGCACGCGGCAATCCACAACCAGATGGAGTGGATGCTGGCGGAGTATCCGATGGACCGATCCGACGTCTACCTGCAGAAGACGGCCACCACCTTCGACGTCTCGCTCTGGGGCTTCTTCCTGCCGCTTCGGGTGGGTGCGACGATGGTTCTCGCTACCCCCGACGGACACCGTGATTCGGTGTACGTGGCCAACAAGATCGCCGAACATCGCGTCACCGTCACCGATTTCGTCCCGTCGATGCTGACGGTGTTCGTGGCCAACGCGCCGACCAACACCTGCAATTCGCTGCGCCACGTGTTCGTGATCGGTGAGGCGCTGCCGGTCGAAACCGCGGCAGCGTTCCGGGCACTGTGCCGATCGGGCCTGCACAACCTTTACGGGCCCACCGAGGCCGCCGTCTCGGTGACCTATCACCCCAGCGGCCCGCAGGACACCCGCACCGTCCCGATCGGTGTGCCCGAGTGGAACACCAGAGCCTTCGTCCTCGACGGCCGGTTGCGCCCCACGCCGATCGGCGAATCCGGCGAGCTGTACCTCGCGGGGGTGCAACTGGCGCGCGGCTACGTGGGCCGACCGGACCTGAGCTCGGATCGATTCGTGGCCAACCCGTTCGGCACCGGCGGCGAGCGGATGTACCGCACCGGCGACCTCGTGCGCTGGCGCAGCGACGGAGTGTTGGACTACATCGGTCGAACCGACTTCCAGGTCAAGTTCCGTGGACAACGCATCGAGCTCGGCGAGATCGAAACGGTTCTGCTCTCCCACGAATCCGTTTCGCAGGCAGTGGTATTGGTGGCGGCCACGGTCACCGGTGACCAACTGGTGGCGTATGTCGTCGCGAGCCCGGGGCACACCATCGAGTCCGCCGCGGCGATCGAGTTCGCCGGTCACGCCCTGCCGTCGTACATGGTCCCTGCAGCGGTTGTCGTCCTCGACGCTCTGCCACTGAACACCAGTGGAAAGCTCGATCGAAAAGCATTGCCGGAACCGGTGTTCAGCAGTGCCAAGAAGTACCGGGCACCGCAGAGCCGAGCGGACTACGTGGTCGCAGGCATCTACGAGGATCTGCTCGGAGCCTCCAAGGTCGGTCTGGACGAGGACTTCTTCGAGCTCGGTGGCAACTCTCTGATCGCCACGCAATTGGTGACCCGCGTCGGTAGTGCTCTCGGAGTGCGCCTCGGTGTCCGCGAGCTGTTCGAGGCTCCCACCGTCGGCGCATTGGCGGCCAGGGCAGAATCTGCGGCCCGCCTCGGAGCGGACACCCCGGTACTGGAATCGAAGGAACGTCCCGAGCGCATTCCGCTGTCGCCAGCGCAGCAGCGTATGTGGTTCCTCAACCGCTTCGATCCCACCACCGCCGTGTACAACCTGCCGTTCAGTGTTCGTCTGACCGGGCCGCTCGACGTGGTCGCCCTGTCGGCCGCATTCGCCGACGTCGTCGACCGACACGAAACGCTGCGCACCGTCTACCCGGAAGTGGACGGCTCACCGGAACAGGTGGTGCTCACCGCAGCGCGCACCCCGGCGACGATCCTGCCGGTCCGCGTCGAGCGCCACGAACTGGGCGGCCGCCTGCACGAGCTGGTCTCGAAGGGATTCGACGTCACCGTCGACACACCCTTCCGAATCGCCCTCTTCGAGATCTCGCCGACCGAGCACGAACTCGCCATGGTGTTGCACCACATCGCCGCGGACGGGGCCTCCTTCGGTCCCTTGGCGCGCGACGTGCTGGTGGCGTACTCGAGCCGAATCAAGGGTCGCCCACCGGAGTGGACGCCGCTCGAGGTTCAGTACGCCGACTACGCCCTGTGGCAACGCGCGGTGCTCGGTCCCGAGACCGACCCGTTGTCGTTGGCATCACGCGAAATCGCGTACTGGAGTGCGACTCTCGAAGATCTTCCGGATCAGCTCACGCTGCCGTCGAGCAGGCCACGTCCGGCCGTGTCCTCGAACGCGGGCAGCAAGTTGCGCGTCGAGGTGCCAGCGCATCTGCACGCCTCGCTGTCGAACCTGGCTCGCGCGAACAACGCCTCGCTGTTCATGGTCATGCAGTCGGCGTACGCGCTGCTGCTCGCTCGGCTCAGCGGCACCACCGACATCGCCATCGGAGCTCCGGTAGCGGGCCGCGGTGAGCCCGCTCTCGACGACTTGGTCGGCATGTTCGTCAACACATTGGTGTTGCGCACCGAGGTCGACCCCGCGCTGTCCTTCGAGGGTCTGCTGGCCCGAGTGCGCGATACAGACCTGTCCGCGTTCGCGCATGCGGACGTGCCGTTCGAGCGCCTCGTCGAGGTGCTGAACCCGGTGCGCTCGACGTCGCGTCATCCGCTGTTCCAGGTCGCGATATCGCTGGAATCGGCCATGTCCCGCGAACTCACCGTCGGTGGTCTACGTGCGGTGGCCGCCGAATTCGACGTCCCCATAGCCAAATTCGACGTACAGCTGTGGCTGACCGAGCATCTCGACGACGGTGCGCCGGCGGGTATCGACGCGGTGTTCGAGTACGCCACAGATCTGTTCGACGCAGATCTCGTCGAGAGTTTCGCCCGTCGCTTCCTGTCCATACTGGACGCGGTCACCACGGACGCGACCGTCCCGGTCGGCGACGTCGCGATCGTCGACGCCGCAGAGTACCGATCCGTGGTGTCGCAGTGGAACGCCTCGGGAGACGATGTCTCTCGCGAGGTGACCCTGGTCGACCTGCTCGATGCAGCGGCCGCGAGCCGCCCCGACGCCGTCGCGGTGCGCTTCGGTGGCTCGTCGACGACGTACGCCGAGTTCGATGCGCACGCCAATCGTCTTGCCCGCGTTCTGATCTCCCACGGTGTCGGCCCCGAAAGCCTGGTCGCCGTCGCGCTGCCGAGGTCGGCGGAACTCATCGTCGCCCTCGTGGCGGTGATCAAAGCCGGTGGTGGTTACCTTCCCGTCGATCCGAGCTACCCGCTCGAACGCGTCGAATACATGCTGGACGACGCGCGTCCGACAACGGTTCTGTTCTCCGGTGCGGACCGAGTCGAGCTGCCGTCCGACGTCGAATCTCGCACCGGCGCAGCATTGCTCGACCTCGACACGCTCGATCTGTCGTCCGTGTCCGACGGTCCGGTCACCGACGAGGAACGAACCCGCCCGCTGCGTTCCGGCAACGTCGCCTACGTCATCTACACCTCGGGTTCGACCGGCCGTCCCAAAGGCGTGATGATTCCGCACCGCAACGTCGTGCGGCTTCTCGACAACACCGACGCGGTCTACGGCTTCGGAGCCGACGACGTGTGGACGATGTTCCACTCCTATGCCTTCGACTTCTCGGTGTGGGAGTTGTGGGGTCCGTTGCTGTACGGCGGCACTCTGGTCGTCGTCGATTACTTCACCTCGCGTTCGCCGGAGGCCTTTCACCGACTGCTCGTCGACGAGCGGGTGACGGTACTCAATCAGACTCCGTCGGCGTTCTACCAACTTTCCGAGGCCGATCGCACCGCGGCCACCGATCGCGGCGAACTCTCGCTGCGCTACGTGATCTTCGGCGGCGAAGCCCTCGAACAACGACGATTGTCCGGGTGGTTCGAGCGGCACGGGTACCGCGCGCCCCAGCTGGTCAACATGTACGGCATCACCGAGACCACCGTGCACGTGTCCTATCGAGCGCTCGAAGGCGCGTCCGTCGAGACGAGTGCCTCGGTGGTCGGCAAGCCGATCGCCGGACTGCGCGTGTTCGTGTTGGACACCCGCCTGCATCCGGTTCCGGTCGGCGTGCCCGGCGAAATGTACGTTGCCGGTGGACAACTCGCCCGCGGTTATCTCGGTCGCCGAGACCTGACGTCGGTGCGGTTCGTGGCGAACCCGTTCGCCACGGGTACCGACGACGGGTCGCTGCTGTACCGAACCGGTGACCTCGCACAGTGGAACGCCGCTGGCGAACTCGAGTACCTCGGACGATCGGACGACCAGGTCAAGGTTCGCGGGTTCCGCATCGAGCTGGGCGAGGTGGAGGCGGCAGTCACCGCTCAGCCGACCGTCACGCAGGCCGCGGTCATCGTCCGCGAGGATTCGCCCGGTGCAGCTCGGCTGGTCGCCTATGTGGTCTCTGCCGCCGTCGAGGGTCGGCCCATCGTCGACATCGACGACCTCAGGACCGGTATCGCCGACGTGCTTCCGGAGTACATGGTGCCGTCCGCGTTCGTCGTTCTCGATGCGATTCCGCTGACCGTCAACGGCAAGCTCGATCGCCGGGCGCTGCCTGCGCCGGTGTTCGAGGTGCGCGAATTCCGTGCTCCGACAACACCGATCGAGGAGATCGTCGCCGACGTCTTCGCCGACGTCCTCGGGGTCGAGCGGGTGGGTCTCGACGACGACTTCTTCGAGCTCGGTGGTAACTCGCTGATCGCCACGCAGGTGGTCTCGCGTCTGGGCGTCGCCCTCGATGCCACCGTCCCGGTGCGCATGCTGTTCGAGGCGTCGACCGTCGCGTTGCTCGCAGTACGGGTGGAGCAGGCGGCAGGGGAGGGCGGGCGCACCGCGCTCGTCGCGACCGTGCGGCCCGCGCGAATTCCGCTCTCGCTCGCGCAGCAACGCATGTGGTTCCTCAACCGCTTCGACGCGGACTCCACGGCGTACAACATCCCGTTCGCGCTGCGCCTGACCGGCGAGCTCGACGTCGCGGCGCTGCAGGTTGCCATCATGGACGTGATCGACCGGCACGAATCCCTGCGCACGGTCTACCCCGACACCGCGGACGGCCCGCAGCAGTCCATCCTCGACGCCGCTCAGACGGTGCCGAATTTGATGCCCGTTCCGACATCGGCGTCCGACATTCAGCGGCAGGTCTTCACCCTGGCATCGACGACCTTCGACGTGACGGTCGACGTTCCGATTCAGGCTCGCCTGTTCGAGATCGGTCCTCGTGAGCACGTCATCGCCATGGTGGTGCATCACATTTCGGCCGACGGATGGTCGATGGGTCCGCTGGCTCGCGACATCATGATCGCCTACGCCTCCCGCACCGCATGGGAGAACCCGGCGTGGTTGCCGCTGGAAGTGCAGTACGCCGACTACAGCCTGTGGCAGCGTTCGGTTCTGGGCTCCGAGGACGACCCACAGTCGCTGATCTCCGGTCAGGTGGACTACTGGGCCGAGATGCTGGCCGGTCTGCCCGATCAACTGGATCTGCCGACCGACCGACCACGTCCGAATCGTCAGTCGTACCAGGGATCGTCGATTCGATTCGACATTCCTGCCGAGGTGCACCGCGGCCTCTCCGCGCTCGCACACACCCACAACGCGTCGCTGTTCATGGTCGTGCACGCAGCATTGGCGGTGCTGCTGGCGCGTCTGTCCGGCACCGAGGACATCGCGATCGGCACCCCGGTCGCAGGCCGCGGCGATGCGGCGCTGGACGACGTGGTCGGCATGTTCGTCAACACCCTCGTGTTGCGGACCGACATCGAGTCGGGGCGGACGTTCTCGGAGCAGATCGGGCGAGCGCGCGAAGTGGCGCTCGGAGCGTTCGGACACGCCGACCTTCCGTTCGAGCGTCTGGTCGAGGTGCTCAACCCGTCGCGTTCACAGGCGCGGCACCCCCTGTTCCAGGTGATGCTCTCGTTCGAGAACCTCACTCGTACGCACGTGGACCTGCCGGGCCTGTCGGTCGACAGCGTCGACCTCGATGCAGAGGTGGCGAAGTTCGACCTGCAGCTGACCGTCACCGAGTCCATCGGAGTCGACGGGCGCGGGCAGGGCATGGCCGCCGAGCTGACCTACGCGATCGACCTGTTCGACGCCGCGACGGTTCGCGGCTTCTCCGAACGTTTCGTACGGATGCTCACCGCGGTGGTCGCAGACCCCTCGGTCTCGGTGGGAGACATCGATCTTCTCGAGGACGGTGAGCGCGAGCGAGTGGTGACGGCGTGGAACCGAACCGAACACGCGGTCCCCGCGGAGCTGACGCTGGTCGATCTGTTCGATCGTCGGGTGGTCGAGACCCCCGATGCGCAGGCGTTGGTGTTCGAGGGTGAGCGGTTGTCGTATGCGGAGTTCGCGGCGCGTGCCAATCGTCTTGCGCGGCATTTGGTGTCGGTCGGGGTGGGGCCGGATTCGCTGGTGGGGCTTGCGATCGGGCGAAGCCTGGATTTGTTCGTGGGTATGTATGCGATCGTGAAGGCTGGAGCCGGGTACGTTCCGATCGATCCGACGCAGCCGGCTGATCGCAACCAGTACATCGTGGCTACGGCGGCGCCGGTTCGGGTGTTGTCGGTGTCGCGTGATCATGTGGAGTTCGCCGGTGTCGAGACGATTGATATCGATGTAGTCGATGTGTCGGATTTGTCGTCGATGCCGTTGACCGATGCCGATCGTGTTGCGCCGCTGCGTGCTTCGAATATCGCGTATGTGATTTTCACGTCGGGTTCGACGGGTCGGCCGAAGGGTGTGGGGGTTTCGCACGAGGCGATCGTCAATCGTTTGTTGTGGATGCAGGCCGAGTACGGGTTGCGTGCCGAGGATGTGGTGTTGCAGAAGACGCCGTCGACGTTCGATGTGTCGGTGTGGGAGTTCTTCTGGGCGTTGCAGAATGGTGCGTCGGTGGTGGTCGCTGTTCCTGATGGTCATCGGGATCCTGTCTATCTGCTCGATGTGATTGCGCACGAACGTGTTTCGGTGGTGCACTTCGTACCGTCGATGATGTCGGTGTTCGTACCCGAAGTGGAGCGGCGCCGCGCATCGGGTGCCTCGCTGCGGTTGGTGTTCGCCTCCGGTGAAGCATTGGCTCCCACCACGGCCCGTGCACTGCGTCGGGCGGTCAAGGACGTAGCGCTGCACAACCTGTACGGGCCGACCGAGGCTGCCGTGGACGTCACGTATCACGCTGTCACGGACGAGGATTCCGACGTGATGCCGATCGGCGCACCGGTGTGGAACACCGCGGTGTACGTGCTGGATTCACGCCTGCAGCCGACCCCCGTCGGCGTCGCAGGTGAGCTCTACCTCGCGGGTACGCAGCTGGCTCGTGGCTACGTGGGACGTTCGGACCTGACCGCCGACCGGTTCGTGGCGCATCCGTTCGCCACCGGCGGCAGTCGCCTGTACCGCACCGGTGACGTCGTGCGGTGGAACCGCAACGGCGAACTGGAATACGTGGGTCGCTCGGACTTCCAGGTGAAGCTGCGCGGCCTGCGCATCGAGCTCGGCGAGATCGAATCGGCACTGCTGGCCCAGCGGTCGATTTCCCAGGCAGTCGTCGTGGTCCGCAACGAACAACTCGTCGGATATCTCGTACCGTCCGGTGTCTCGGTCGATACCGCAGCCGTCCTGGCCGCGTTGCGATCCCGACTGGCCGAGTACATGGTGCCGTCGACGCTGATCGTGCTCGAGGAGTTTCCACTCGGCGCGAGCGGAAAGCTCGACCGTAAAGCGTTGCCCGACCCCGCCTTCGAGGTCACCGAGTACCGGGAACCGACCAACGACATCGAACGCACCGTCGCGGAGGTCTTCGCTCAGGTGCTCGGAGTCGAGCGCGTCGGTCTCGACGACGACTTCTTCGAGCTCGGCGGAAACTCCCTCATCGCAACACAGCTGGTGGCACGGCTCGGGGTTGCCATGGACACCCGTATCGCCGTGCGCGAGCTGTTCGACACCTCCACGGTGGCCGACCTCGCCGCGCGATTGGGCACTCTGGTCGCAACCGGAAGCCGTCCTCCGCTGGTGCCGCAGAAACGGCCGCGTCAGATTCCGCTGTCGCTTGCGCAGCAGCGCATGTGGTTCCTCAACAAGTTCGACGTCGAATCCGCTGCCAACAACATCCCGATCGCCGTGCGACTGTCGGGTCTGCTGGACCGCCGCGCAATGCAGATCGCGGTCGCGGACGTCGTGGCCCGGCAGGAATCCCTGCGCACGGTGTTCCCCGAGACCGATGGCACAGCGCATCAGGTGATCGTCGACGCGGCCTCGGCCACACCCGACCTGACGCCCATCGACATCGCCGCACACGACGTCGCGGATGCGATGAGAGAACTGGCAACCACCGGATTCGACCTGTCGAAGGACTTGCCGTTCCGAACCAGACTCTTCGAGGTCAGTCCCACCGAGCACTTGCTCGTGTTCGTCGTCCACCACATCGCAGCCGATGGATTCTCGCTCGGACCGCTCACCCGCGACGTGATGAACGCATACGCGGCTCGCTCGACCAACCAGGAGCCGTTCTGGTCTCCGCTACCGGTCGACTACGCCGACTACAGCCTGTGGCAGCGAGAGGTACTCGGTTCCGAGGACGACCCGCAGTCGGTCGTCTCGCAGCAGATCGATTACTGGACGACCGCGCTGGCAGGCCTGCCGGATCAGCTCGACGTGCCGTCCGATCGGCCCAGGCCCGTCGTGGCGTCGAACAGTGGTGCGCTGGTGCGGTTCTCGATCGACGAGGATCTGCACCGAGCC
This sequence comes from Rhodococcus sp. 077-4, assembly GCF_047782425.1. Lineage (NCBI taxonomy): Bacteria > Bacillati > Actinomycetota > Actinomycetes > Mycobacteriales > Nocardiaceae > Rhodococcus > Rhodococcus sp. 077-4. The sequence goes on from NZ_JAJPWC010000002.1 coordinate 334,321, forward strand.
CTGATCGATTCCGCTCGAGCTGAGAACGCCTCGCTGTTCATGGTGGTGCACACGTCGTTGGCAGTTCTGCTGTCGCGGCTGTCCGGGGAGTCCGACATCGCGATCGGTACCCCGGTCGCGGGCCGCGGCGAGGCCGCCCTCGACGACCTGATCGGCATGTTCGTCAACACCCTCGTGCTACGGACCGAAATCGACACAGCGCGACGATTCGACCAGGTTCTCGCCGACACCCGCGAGACGGATCTGTCGGCACTCGCCCATGTCGACGTCCCGTTCGAGCGGTTGGTCGAGATTCTCAACCCCGTTCGATCCACGGCGCGTCATCCTCTCGTGCAGGTGGTACTCGCGTTCCAGAACCTCGGGCAGAAAGATCTGGAACTGCCGGGACTGTCGGTATCCACCGTCGATTTCGAAACCGTGGTCTCTCTCTTCGATCTCCAATTCACCTTCGTGGAGAAGATCGGTCCGGCCGGTGCTCCGCAGGGCATGATCGTCGACGTCACGTACGCCACGGATCTGTTCGACGAGGACACCGTCCTCGTCCTGTGTGAGCGGTTGGTCACCGTCCTCGGGTCGGTCGCGGAGAACCCTGCGGCCGTCGTCGGCGAGATCGAGCTTCTCGACGACAACGAACGCAGTCGAGTTCTCCGTGCGTGGAACGACACCGAGATCCCCGTCGATCGCTCACAGACCTTGGTCTCGTTGTTCGCAGCCCAGGTCGAGAAGACTCCGGACGCAACAGCTCTCGTATTCGAGGGCAAGTCGCTGACGTACGCGGAGTTCTCGAGACGTGTCAACCGACTCGCTCGCGTGCTGATCACGCAAGGGGTCGGGCCGGAGACGTCGGTTGCCGTCGCCGCGCGCCGGTCGATCGAGCTGCTGGTCGCCATTCATGCCATCGTGACGGCCGGCGGCGCATACGTCCCCATCGATCCTGACCAGCCTGCCGAACGTACCGGCCACATTCTCGACACCGCGAGTCCGGTCTGCATTCTGACGACCGGACGCGACGGGTTCTCTCTCGGCTCCGACGTCCCCGTCCTGGATATTGCCGAAAGCTCCGCCGACGGTCTCGATGTGTCGGACGCTCCGATCGGTGATGCGGATCGACGCGGTCCACTGCTGCCGTCGAACGCCGCATACGTCATCTTCACCTCGGGCTCCACCGGTATCCCCAAGGGTGTTGCGGTGACGCACATGTCCATCGTCAACCGCCTGTCGTGGATGCGGGAGCACTTCCCCCTCACGGCCGACGACGTGATGTTGCAGAAGACCCCGGTGACATTCGACGTGTCGGTACCGGAGCTGTTCTTCCCGTTGCAGATCGGTGCGACGTTGGTGATCGCGAAGCCGGACGGTCACCGTGACCCGACCTACCTCGTCGACCTCATCGTCGAACAGTCCATCACCGCTGCTCATTTCGTGCCTGCACTGCTCGAGGTGTTCGTGGGAGAGGGCGGTGTTTCGCGCGCCGAGTCGTTGCGGATGGTGTTCGCATCCGGTGAGGCGCTGTCGGCCGGCGTGGGGGCTCGACTCCGCGCGGTGTTGCCGAACACAACGCTGCACAATCTGTACGGACCGACCGAGGCTGCGGTCGAGGTGACCTCGTACGACGTGACCGAGGCCGACGTCGACGTGGTGCCGATCGGTGCCCCGGTGTGGAACACCCGGACATACGTGCTGGATTCACGCTTGCGCCCGGTCGCTCCCGGAGTCGCAGGAGAACTCTATCTCGCGGGTGTTCAGCTGGCGCGTGGCTACCTGGACCGTCCCGACCTGACCGCCGATCGATTCGTCGCCGACCCGTTCGGCGGGCGCGGCGACAGAATGTATCGCACCGGCGACCTGGTGCGGTGGCGTGACGAGAACCGTTCGGGTGCCACCGGATCGGGTGGGGTACTGGAATACCTGGGCCGCACCGACTTCCAGGTCAAGCTTCGCGGCCTGCGCATCGAACTCGGTGAGATCGAAACCGTGCTGCGGCACCATCCCGGTGTCGGATCGGCTGTGGTGCTTGTTCATTCGAGCGAGGTGACCGGTGATCAACTCGTGGCATATGTCGTGCCGACCCCAGGGTCGACGCTGGACCCGGCCGAGCTGACCGACACCGCCGCTGCGTCGCTGATCTCGTACATGGTGCCTGCGGCGTTCGTCGTGCTCGATTCCTTGCCTCTCACGCCGAGCGGCAAGCTGGACCGCCGGTCGCTCCCGGATCCGCAGATTGTCACGCGCGAGTTCCGAGCACCGAGCACGCACACGGAAACAGTTGTGGCAGAGGTGTTCCGCGATGTCCTCGGCATCGACAAGGTGGGTGCCGACGACGAGTTCTTCGCTCTCGGCGGGAACTCGCTCGTCGCCACCAGGGTGGCGTCGAGAATCGGTGCGGCACTGGACACCACGGTGACCGTTCGGACCATCTTCGAGGCCTCGACCGTGTCTGCCCTGGCGGCCAAGCTCGACGAGCTCTCGGGTTCCGGACGTCGAATCCCGCTGCTTCGTAGCGACCTACCGGATGTGGTTCCGCTCTCGCTCGCGCAGCGCCGGATGTGGTTCCTCAACCGGTTCGATGCCGAGTCCGCGACAGAAAATCTCCCCGTCGCCATCGAGCTGAGCGGCAATCTCGACGTACCCGCTCTGCGCGCGGCAGTAGCCGACGTCGTCGAGCGGCACGAGTCGTTACGAACGGTCTACCCGGAAGTCGACGGTGTCGCTTCTCAGGTGATCGTTCCGGCGAACCAGGTGGTTCCCGACCTGACTCCGGTCGCCGTCACCACGGCACAGCTACCGTCCGAGCTCGAGGCTCTCGCCATGGGCGGGTTCGACGTCACCACCGCGGCGCCGCTGCGCGCCGCCCTGTTCGAGCTGGAACCGGACCGCCACGTCCTGGCGTTGGTCACCCATCACATCGCCGCAGACGGCTTCTCGATCGGGCCCATGACCCGAGACCTGATGGTCGCGTACGCAGCTCGCAGCGCGGGCACCGAGCCGGGTTGGGCTCCGCTCGCCATTCGCTACGTCGACTACACCCTGTGGCAGCAGGCCGTTCTCGGTTCCGAGGACGATCCGAACTCACCGGTCTCGAACCAGATCCGGCACTGGACTCGTGCTCTGTCTGCACTACCGGACGAAGTCACCTTCCCCGGCGATCGCGCGCGACCGGACCGATCGTCGTATCGCGGTGGGAACATCACGCTCGCCCTCGACGCCGACACGCACGGCCGACTCGGCGACGTGGCCCGCGCCAACCAGAGCTCACTGTTCATGGTGTTGCATTCCTCGCTCGCCGTGCTGTTGGCACGACTGTCCGGTGAGACCGACATCGCGATCGGCACCCCGGTCGCAGGTCGCGGTGAGGCTGCGCTCGACGACGTCATCGGCATGTTCGTCAACACGCTGGTGCTGCGGACCGATATCGATCACGGCGACGCGTTCACCGATCTCCTCACTCGAACCCGTGACACCGACCTGTCGGCGTTCGGCCACGCCGAGGTGCCGTTCGAGCGTCTCGTCGAGGTACTCGACCCACCGCGGTCGGCGGCTCGACACCCGCTGATCCAGGTGATGCTCACGGTGCAGAACATGGAGCAGACCGAGCTCGAACTTTCCGGCCTGACCGTGCGCGGAGTCGATCTGGACGTGGAAACGGCCAAGTTCGACGTCCAGTTCACCTTCACCGAGAACCATGTCGACGGCGGCATGACCGTCGACGTCACCTTCGCCCGCGATCTGTACGACGAGAGCACCGCGCTGGCCTTCGGGCAACGACTGATTCGCCTCCTGGAGTCCGTGGCAACCGACCCGAGTCAGCGTGTCGGCGACATTCCCGTGATGGACGACGCCGAGCGTGGCCGCGTCCTCGCACTGGCGCAGGACGCACCGGCCGTCGCCGATTCGCTGGACACGATCGTCGACCTGTTCGCCGCTCGGGTCGCCGAGGACCCCGACGCACCCGCTGTCGTCTTCGAGGGTGTCTCCCGGAGCTACCGAGAGCTCGACGAATCTTCGACGGCGTTGGCGAGAGTGCTTGCCGCCCAGGGCGTCGGGCCGGAGTCCCTGGTGGCCGTCGTGCTGCCACGCACCGCCGACCTCGTGGTGGCGCTGCTCGCGGTACTCAAAGCGGGGGGTGCCTACGTCCCCGTCGATCCGTCGTACCCGGCCGACCGCATCGAGTTCGTGCTCACCGATTCTCGGCCGGTGGCCGTCCTGACGTGGTCCGGTGTCGAGGTCGCGCTTCGTGCCGATCTGCCCAGGATCGACATCGACACCGCCACGACCGAGTTCGCCGCGTCGGCGGGCGATCCGATGCGTGCGACGGCGGCCTCGACTGCCTACGTCATCTACACCTCGGGCTCGACGGGCAAGCCCAAGGGCGTGCTGATCCCGCACCGCAACGTCGTGCGACTGTTGGCGAACACCCAGCAGCACTTCGGTTTCGGTCGCGACGACGTGTGGACGCTGTTCCACTCCTTCGCGTTCGACTTCTCGGTCTGGGAACTGTGGGGCCCGCTCACCACGGGTGGCTCCGTCGTCGTGGTCGACTACTTCACCTCCAGGTCGCCGGAGGCACTGCGCGAGTTGCTCGTTCGCGAGCGTGTCACCGTCCTCAATCAAACTCCGTCCGCGTTCTACCAGCTCGATCAGGTCGATCGCACTGCAGGCTCGGCCGCCGATTACTCGCTGCGGTACATCGTGTTCGGCGGTGAGGCGCTGGAACTGCGGCGACTGTCCGGTTGGTTCGAGCGACACGGCGACAACTCCCCGCAGCTGGTCAACATGTACGGCATCACCGAGACCACCGTCCACGTCACCTATCGTCGCGTGGACGCGCAAGCGGCCGCCGAGGCATCGGGATCTCTTGTGGGACACGCGATTTCCGGGTTGTCGGTGTACGTCCTGGATTCGCGGCTCTCGCTGGTACCGGCAGGCGTTCCGGGCGAAATGTACGTCTCCGGTGGTCAGGTGGCCCGCGGGTACCTCGGTCGAGCCGGGCTGAGCGCGACGAGATTCGTTGCGGATCCCTTCGCAGGCGACGGGTCGGTCCTGTACCGCACCGGCGATGTTGCTCGGTGGTCCACGGACGGCGAACTCGAGTTCGTCGGCCGCGCCGACGATCAGGTCAAGATCCGCGGCTTCCGCATCGAGCTGGGCGAGGTCGAGTCTGCAGTTGCCTCGGCTCCGGCCGTCGGGCAGGCAGCGGTGATCGTCCGCGAGGACACCCCTGGCGCCGCGCGCTTGGTTGCCTACGTCGTTCCCGCCGCCGATTCGGCGATCGACATCGACCTCGTCAGGGCAGCGGTGGGGGAGAACCTCCCCGAGTACATGGTGCCCTCGGCCTTCGTGGTGCTCGATGCGATTCCGTTGACCGCCAACGGAAAACTGGACCGACGAGTCCTGCCCGAACCGGCTGCTCGGACTCGTGAGTTCCGGCCCCCGACAACTCCGGTGGAGAACATGGTCGCCGACGTCTTCGCCGACGTTCTCGGCGTCGACCGGGTCGGCCTCGACGACGACTTCTTCGAGCTCGGTGGCAATTCGCTGGTGGCAACGCAGGTGGTGTCCAGGCTCGGGGCGGCCGCGAACACGACCGTTCCCGTTCGTGCTCTGTTCGAGGCACCCACGGTCGCGGCTCTGGCAGCGCGAGTCGAACAGGGTTCGGGCGCAGCCGCGCGTCCGGCGCTGGTGGCGTCGACCCGACCGGGTCGGGTGCCGCTCTCCCTTGCGCAGCAACGGATGTGGTTCCTCAACCGCTTCGACTCACAGTCCACGGCGTACAACATTCCGTTCGCGCTTCGGCTCAGCGGACAGCTCGACGTCGACGCGTTGCAGCGAGCCGTCTCCGACGTGATCGAGCGGCACGAGACGTTGCGCACGGTGTACCCGGATTCACCCGAGGGGCCGCATCAGGTGATCGTGCCGATGTCCCAGGTACCCACCACACTCGCGGTGATCGACACCGACGCGGAGTCGGTGACCGCGACGGTCCTCGGGCTCCTGACGGCGACGTTCGACGTCACCGAGCAGATTCCGCTGAAGACTGCGCTGTACCGAGTCTCGGACACCGAATTCGTACTCGGAATGGTCATCCACCACATCAGCGCCGACGGTCTGTCGGTGCTGCCGTTGTCCACCGATGTCATGACCGCGTACGCAGCCCGCACCCGCGCCTCCGAGCCGGCGTGGGCACCGTTGCCGGTGCAGTACGCCGACTACGCGGTGTGGCAGCGTCAGGTCCTCGGTGCCGAGGAGGACGCGGAATCAATTGCTGCGCAGCAGATTCGGTATTGGGAAACCGCGCTGGCGGAGCTGCCCGAGCAGATCGACCTTCCCCTCGATCGGCCGCGGCCCGCCGAGCAGACCTTCCGAGGCCGCCGCATCGATTTCCGGATCGACGCCGCTGCGCACGCGCGGTTGACGGAACTGGCGCGCGCACACAACGCGACGGTGTTCATGGCGGTGCACGCGGCCTTCGCAGTGCTGCTCTCGCGCATGTCGGGATCGTCGGACATCGTGGTGGGAACGCCGATCGCGGGCCGCGGTGAGGCCGAGATCGAAAATCTCGTCGGCATGTTCGTCAACACGTTGGTGCTGCGGCTCGACGTGCCGGGCGGCGCCAGCTTCGAGGACCTCCTCGATGCGGCTCGCGAAACCGACCTGCAGGCCTTCGCCAACTCCGACATCCCGTTCGAGCGGCTCGTCGAGGTCGTCAACCCGACCCGGTCGACCGCGCGTCACCCTTTGTTCCAGGTCGGTTTCTCGTTCCAGAACTTCGCGCGTCGAGACTTCGAACTCGACGGGCTCGAGATCTCGGCCCTGGACACCGAATCCGGAAACTCCCAGTTCGACCTGCACTTGATCGTCTCCGACGCCCCGCGCGACGACGAGGCCCAGCACGACGACCAGGCACCGGGCGGTTTCGATGCGCTGTTGACCTACGCCACGGATCTGTTCGACGAGCGCACCGCTCGCTCGCTCGTGTCTCGATTCGAGGCGGTACTCGAGGCGGTCGTGGAGTCGCCGTCGACCCCGGTCGGAGACCTCGATCTGTTCCTCGACGGTGAGCGGCCCGCCGTAGTCGACGAGTGGAACGCGACCGACCACGACTTCGGCGACTCCGCCGCGACGTTGCCGGACCTGTTCGTCGCATCGGCCGAGCGCGATCGCGACGCCGTCGCTCTCGTCCACGACGACGGCACGCTGACGTACGGCGAGTTCACCGAGCGGGTCTCGCGTCTGGCGCGCTACCTGATCGACCGCGGTGTGGGACCGGAAGTGCTGGTGGGACTTGCCATTCGCCGTTCGGTGGATCTGCTTGTCGGCATGTACGCCATTTCCATGGCGGGTGGGGTCTACGTCCCGATCGATCCGGATCAGCCTGCCGAGCGCAACGCACTCGTGTTGGACACAGCGGCTCCGCTGTGTGTAGTGACCTCGGGCGAGGTGGGCCCCGAGATCTCCGCTGCTGCACCGATCGTCGATCTGACGCAGCTCGATCTGTCGAGCTGTTCGAATGCTCCGGTGGACGCCTCCGAGCGCGGCGCTGTGCTCTCGGCCGACAACACTGCCTACGTCATCTTCACCTCCGGCTCGACCGGTCGACCCAAAGGCGTGGCGGTCTCGCACGGCGCAGTGGTCAACCAGTTGAACTGGCTGCGGTCGGAGTACCGACTCGACGAGACCGATGCTTCGCTGCTCAAGACCGCCGCGACCTTCGACCTGTCGGTATGGGAGTTCTGGTCACAGCTGACCTCGGGTGGCCGTCTCGTTCTCGCGAACGCCGAGGGGCATCGCGATCCCGACTACGTGCTCACGCTGATCCGTCGGCACGCGGTGACGACGGTGCACCTGGTGCCGTCGACGTTGTCGATGCTCACTGCCGTTGCCGCAGGCGAACTGTCGCCCGATCTGCGTCGTGTCCTGGCAATCGGTGAAGCACTGCCTGCTGCGATAGCACAGGATTTCCGACGCCACAACGGTTCCGCCGAGCTGCACAACCTCTACGGCCCCACCGAGGCAGCCGTATCGGTGACCGCGCACGAGGTCACCGATGCCGACATCGCCACCGTGCCGATCGGCGTGCCCGAGGCCAACACCACCGTGTTCGTACTGGACTCTCGTTTGCATCCGGTTCCTGCCGGTGTCACCGGCGAGCTCTACCTTGCCGGTGCGCAATTGGCGCGAGGATATTTCGGGCGGTCCGATCTCACGGCCGAGCGATTCGTGGCGAATCCGTTCGACGCCGACGGAACACGGATGTACCGCACCGGCGACCTCGTGCGCTGGCGGGTACCGCTCGTCGACGCCGAACCGGCAGCGGCGCGTCTGGAATACATCGAGCGAGCCGACTTCCAGGTCAAGATTCGCGGATTCCGCATCGAGCTCGGCGAGATCGAGGCAGCCCTGCGCACTCAGGTGCCGGTGGCCGAGACCGCCGTCGTCGTGCACACCGGCGAATCCACCGGGGACCAGTTGGTCGCCTACGTCGTCGGACAGTCGGGAGCCGTCCTCGACGTGGGGAACGTCGAGGCCGAACTTGCTCGCGCCGTGCCGTCGTACATGGTGCCGGCAGCGTTCGTCGTCCTGGACGCGCTCCCTCTCAACGCCAACGGCAAACTGGATCGAAAGGCATTGCCCGACCCGCAGTTCGAGGCCGCCGAGTTCCGCGCGCCGGTCACCCCGATCGAGGAGATCGTCGCGACGACCGTGACGGAACTGCTCGGACTCGACCGCGCCGGACTCGACGACGACTTCTTCGCGCTCGGTGGGAACTCCTTGATCGCAACGCAGTTGGTCTCGAGGCTGGGGCAAGCACTCGACGCCCAGATCCCGGTGCGAGCCGTGTTCGCGGCGTCCACCGTCGCGGGTCTTGCCGCGCACATCGCCCCGCTCGTCGGCGGCGGTGCGCGCCGAGAGCTGACCGTTCGTGAGCGTCCGGATCTGCTGCCGCTCTCGATCGCTCAGGAGAGAATGTGGACGATCAACCGGATCGACCCGGGTTCGTCGGCATACAACATTCCTGTCGCCGTCCGGTTGACCGGCGTACTCGACATCGACTCTCTGCGCGGAGCATTCGACGACGTACTCGGACGCCACGAGATCCTGCGGACGGCGTACCCGGACTCGGTGGACGGTCCGGTGCAGCAGATCGGTGCCGTCGCCGAGGTGGGGGTCGACCTGACACCCGAGCGAGTGCAACCGGACGCGGTGATCTCCCGACTGACCGAGATCCTCGGTGCCGGGTTCGACGTCACGAAGGCCGTTCCGGTACGGGCCGCGTTGCTGCAGGTCGGTGACAACGAACACGTACTCGCCGTGGTGGCCCATCACATTGCCGCCGACGGCTTCTCGATGGGTCCGTTGGTCCGCGACGTCATGGTGGCGTACACCGCGCGGGTCGCGGGGGAGATGCCGGCGTGGACGCCGTTGCAGGTCCAGTACGCGGATTTCGCGCTGTGGCAGCGGGACGTGCTCGGCAGCGAGAGCGACCCCGAGAGTCCGCTGGCGAAGCAGCTGGCCTACTGGACGACCGAGTTGGCAGGAGCGCCGGAACAGTTGGCGCTTCCTCTGGATCGGCCGCGACCGCCTCGCCCGACGATGCAGGGTGCCTCGTACGAATTCTCGTTCGGTACCGCCATCGCGTCGGCGATCGAGAAGATCGCTCGCGAACACGGTGCGACGACGTTCATGGTGGTGCACAGTGCGTTCGCCGTGCTGCTCTCGAGGCTGAGCAACTCCTCCGACATCAGCATCGGCACACCCACTGCAGGCCGCGGCGAGAGGCAACTCGACGAGCTCGTCGGCATGTTCGTCAACACGCTGGTATTGCGTACACGACTCGATCAGAGCGGCACGTTCGTCGACCTGTTGCAGCAGGCCAAGGACAAGGACCTGGCGGCGTTCGGGCACGCGGACGTCCCCTTCGAGCGGCTCGTCGACGCATTGGGCCGGGCGCGGTCGAGTGCCTACACTCCGCTTTTCCAGGCGATGCTGACGTTCCAGAACCACGCGACCGGAACGTTCGAGCTGCCGGGTCTACAGGTGCAGGCCCTGCCCGCGGGCGAGGACCAGGCCAAGTTCGATCTGCAGCTGACTGCCGTCGAGAGCTTCGACGACACCGGGGCATTGCGCGACATCGAGGCGACGTTCACGTACGCGACGGCGATCCTCGACGAGTCGTCGATAGCGATATTCGCCGATCGACTGCTGCGGATTCTCGATGCCGTCGTGTCGGATCCGGATGTGGTGTTGCGGTCCATCGACATCCTCTCGGACGAGGAGAAGGCAGAGTTCGCACCGCGAACCAAGCCCAAGACGGCCGACGATCTACCCGAGCTCATTGCCCGGGCAGCGACCGCCGCACCCGGTGCGATTGCCCTCGAACACGAGTCGACGACGGTCGATTTCGCGGCGCTGCACGACAAACTGGCACAGATGTCGGCAACGATGGGCTCGGCTATGAAGCCGCAGGCTCTGGTGACGGTCACGCTGTCGGCGCTGATTCCGGGTATCTTGCCGGCCCTCGGTGCGGAGGGGCTGACCACCGCTCTGGCATCGTTGATCGAACGGGCGGAGTCGGTGATCGCGTCGTCGTGACGAATACCGAGCTCGCCGGTTGTGCACGTGGATCGATCAGGAGGAAAAGTTAGATGGCGGTAGGACGTCGAAGCGATGCAGCTCTGACGGTCGAGGACCTTCCGCGCTTGGTTCGGAGCGTCGCAGCGGTCGAACCAGATCGCATTGCACTCACGCACCTCGGTACGGAACTGACCTACGCCCGCCTGGACGAGGAGATCACCACCCTCGACGCGGCGATGGGGGGCGTCCTCGGCCCCGACGCGCTGGTCCCGGTCGTGTTGTCCAACACCGTTCCGGGCCTGATCGAGGCGACCGAGGGTGGTCTGGACGCGGTCGTGGCGACCGTCGTCACCGATGCCGTGTCGGTTCTCGGCGACGACGAATCGACAGCGAGCGCGGCAGAGCCCGAGGCGTCGACGCTGTACGCCCTGTTCGCCGATCAGGCCGAGCTCACTCCTGACGCACCTGCCCTCGTCTTCGGCGACGAGATCCGAACCTACGCCGAGTTCGCTGCTTCGGTCGAGCGACTTGCACGGGTGCTGATCGCACGCGGCGTGGGCCCGGATTCAACGGTGGGCCTGTCGATCCGTCGGTCGTTCGATCTGCTCGTGGGCATGTACGCCATCTCCGCTGCAGGCGGAGCGTACGTTCCCCTCGACCCGGATCATCCGGTCGAGCGCCTCGGATACGTTCTCGACACCGCGAACCCCGTCTTGGTCCTGACGACCACGAACGACCTCCCGCAGTTGCCCGAGGACACCGAGACCGTTCTCGTCGACGACGTCGACCTGACCGATGTGCCCGCTGGTCGGGTCACCGATGCGGATCGACGTGCCACCCTGGGCGAGGACGACCTCGCGTACGTCATCTTCACCTCCGGTTCGACGGGGCGTCCGAAGGGCGTGGCGGTGAGCCACCGCGCCATCGTCGCCAACATCTCCTGGCGTCAGCGGGAATACGCGATGAGCGCTGCCGATGTGGTGCTGCAGAAGACTCCGTTCACGTTCGACGTGTCGGTGTGGGAGTTCTTCTGGCCGTTGCAGATCGGTGCCACGCTCGTCATCGCCGAGCCCGAGGGCCACCGCGACCCGGCCTACCTCGCCCACATCATGGGCGAGCGCAGCGTGACCGTGACCCACTTCGTGCCGTCCATGCTCTCGGTGTACGTAGCCGAACCCACTGCTGCACAGGCTGATTCGCTTCGGATGGTATTCGCTTCTGGCGAGGCACTCCCGGCGCGCACCGTCAACGCGTTCCACGCGATCTCGAACGCGGAACTGCACAACCTCTACGGTCCCACCGAGGCTGCCGTCGACGTCACGTACTACCGAACCCAGCAGGTGGAGGACGCCTCCGTCCCCATCGGTGCTGCCGTCGACGACACCGATCTGTACGTGCTCGACGAGGGGCTGCGGCGATCGCCCCGTGGAGTCGAAGGTGAGCTCTATCTGGCGGGCGTACAACTCGCACGCGGTTACCTCGGACGTACCGACCTGACGGCCGATCGGTTCGTTGCCGACCCGTTCGGTGAGCCGGGAGACCGCATGTACCGCACCGGCGACTTGGTGCGCCGACGCTCCGACGGCCTGATCGAGTACATCGGCCGCACCGACTTTCAGGTCAAACTCCGTGGCCTACGTATCGAACTCGGTGAAATCGAACAAGCTCTCCTCGCTGAGCCCGAGGTGACGCAGGCGGCTGTGCTCGTTCGTTCCGACCACTCGCAGGCACACATGGGCGAGCAGCTCGTCGGCTATGTGGTCAGCGCCGAATCCGATGTCGATCACGACGTGCTCGCGGATGCGGTGCGCCGGCGCATGCCGGAGTACATGGTGCCGTCGGTGTTCGTCGTCCTGGACGAGTTTCCGCTGGGTGCCAGTGGCAAGCTCGACCGAAAGGCGTTGCCTGCCCCCGATTTCGCGTCACTGGTGCAGGAGTACCGCGCACCGAGCACCGACACCGAGGTGGCGTTGGTCGCGATCTTCGAGACCGTACTCGGCCTCGACCGCATCGGCGTCGACGACGACTTCTTCACCCTCGGTGGTAACTCTCTCAACGCAACCAGGGTCATCGCTCGGGTCAATGCCGAACGCGGTTCTTCCGTCGATGTGCGTGCGTTCTTCGACGCTCCGACCGTCGCCGAACTCGCGGCGGCAGTGGACGCGTCGGACTCGACCGGCCACCGAATTCCATTGACGGCGCAGCCGGATCACGACGATGTGCCGCTGTCGTTGGCTCAGCAACGCATGTGGTTCCTCAACCGCTTCGAGCCCGAGTCCGCGGTGAACAACATTCCGGTGGCCCTGACCCTGTCCGGGGCTTTGGACCTCACCGCGCTGCGGGCCGCGCTCGCCGACGTTCTCGATCGGCACGAATCGCTGCGGACCGTGTTCCCGGACCGAGACGGTGTCGGTTACCAGCACGTGCTCCAATCGGATTCGGCAACAGTCGACCTGGAGATCTCGGCAGCGGTGGCAGAAGACCTTCCCGCCACTCTGCTCGCGTTCGCTCTCCGCCCGTTCGACCTGTCGGTCCAGTTGCCCTTCCGTGCAGTGCTGCTCTCACTCTCGGACACCGAGCATGTCCTCGCGTTCGTGGTCCATCACATCGCCGCCGACGGATTCTCCATGGGACCGCTCACCCGGGACGTGGTGACGGCCTACGTCGCCCGCACCAACGGGCAAGCCCCGCAATGGACACCGCTCGAGGTGCAGTATGCGGACTTCACCCTCTGGCAGCGAACGGTTCTCGGCAGCGAGGACGACCCGGAATCCGTGTTGTCGGCTCAGCAGGACTACTGGCGCGGCCGACTCGGTGGAGCGCCCGATCAACTCGAACTGCCCACCGACCGGCCCCGCCCGGCAGTGGCCACGACCCGAGGCGGCACCTACAAGTTCGAGATAGATGCCGATCTGGTTCTCGCGCTCGAGAAGCTCGGCCGCGCGCACGGCGCTACCACCTTCATGGTCGTGCATGCCGCTCTGGCGATTCTGCTCGCCAAATTGTCGGCGAGCGAGGACATCTCGATCGGCACACCCGTTGCCGGACGTGGCGATGCCGTCCTCGACAACGTCATCGGCATGTTCGTCAACACCTTGGTCTTGCGTACCGTCGTCGAACCAGGCGCGACGTTCGAGGACTTCCTCCGCGAGGTCAGGGGAGTCGACCTCGCCGCGTTCTCGCACGCCGACGTGCCCTTCGAAAAACTGGTCGACGCGTTGGCTCCGGCCCGGTCGCAGGCCCGGCATCCGCTGTTCCAGGTCATGCTCACGTTCCAGAACCTCGACCAGACCTCCGTGGAGATCCCCGGCCTTCGGGTTGCCGCTCTGGACTACGAGGCCGATCTCGCCAAGTTCGACCTGCAGGTGACCTTGTGGAATTCGGTTGCAGCAGAGGGTGACCCGTCCGGGTTGACCGTAGCTCTGACCTATGCGGCCGACCTCTTCGACGAATCCACCATGGCCGAATTCGGTCGCCGGTTCGCGCGGATCCTGACCGCGGTCACCGACTCGCCCACGTCGGCGATCGGAGACATCCACCTGCTCGACGTGGCCGAACGTACGTCGATGCTCTCGCTCGGTGCCGGGGCAGCGTCCCGGATCGATTCGGCTGCAACACTGGTCGATCTGTTCGATCGTCGGGTGGTCGAGACCCCTGATGCGCAGGCGTTGGTGTTCGAGGGTGAGCGGTTGTCGTATGCGGAGTTCGCGGCGCGTGCCAATCGTCTTGCGCGGCATTTGGTGTCGGTCGGGGTGGGGCCTGATTCGCTGGTGGGGCTTGCGATCGGGCGAAGCCTGGATTTGTTCGTGGGTATGTATGCGATCGTGAAGGCCGGAGCCGGGTACGTTCCGATCGATCCGGCGCAGCCGGCTGATCGTAACGAGTACATCGTGGCTACGGCGGCGCCGGTTCGGGTGTTGTCGGTCTCGCGTGATCATGTGGAGTTCGCCGGTGTCGAGACGATTGATATCGATGTGCTCGATGTGTCGGGCTTGTCGTCGATGCCGTTGACCGATGCCGATCGTGTTGCGCCGCTGCGTTCTTCGAATATCGCGTATGTGATTTTCACGTCGGGTTCGACGGGTCGGCCGAAGGGTGTGGGGGTTTCGCACGAGGCGATCGTCAATCGTTTGTTGTGGATGCAGGCCGAGTACGGGTTGCGTGCCGAGGATGTGGTGTTGCAGAAGACGCCGTCGACGTTCGATGTGTCGGTGTGGGAGTTCTTCTGGGCGTTGCAGAATGGTGCGTCGGTGGTGGTCGCTGTTCCTGATGGTCATCGGGATCCTGTCTATCTGCTCGATGTGATTGCGCACGAACGTGTTTCGGTGGTGCACTTCGTACCGTCGATGATGTCGGTATTCGTGCCCGAGGCTCGGCGCGAGCCGAATGCTGCAGAGTCCCTTCGCCTGGTCTTCGCCTCGGGCGAGGCGCTACCTCCTGCGACGGCGCACGCATTGCGTCGCGCGCTGCCGCAAGTGTCGATTCACAACCTGTACGGCCCGACGGAGGCTGCGGTCGATGTGACCTATCACGCGGTCACCGATGCCGATACCGAGACCGTGCCCATCGGGTCCTCGGTGTGGAACACGGCCGTCTACGTTCTCGACTCGCACCTCGTACCGGTACCGGCAGGGGTGTCCGGCGAGCTCTATCTCGCGGGTGTCCAGCTGGCCCGAGGTTACGTGAGTCGCCCCGACCTGACCGCGGACCGCTTCGTTGCAGATCCGCTCGCGTCCGACGGTTCTCGGATGTACCGCACCGGTGACGTCGTGCGGTGGCTTCCCGATGGCGAACTGGAATACGTGGGTCGTTCGGACTTCCAGGTGAAGCTGCGCGGTCTGCGCATCGAGCTGGGCGAGATCGAATCGGCATTGCTGGAACTGCCCGGTATCGCGCAAGCAGTCGTGGTGGTCCGCCGAGATCAACTGGTGGCCTACGTCGTGTCCGCTGACGGATCGCTCGACGACAAGCAGGTCCTCGGGGCGCTGCGTGAACGTCTGGCGGAGTACATGGTTCCGGCCGCACTCGTCGAACTGGCCGAATTCCCCCTCGGCGCGAGTGGCAAGCTCGATCGAAAGGCGTTGCCCGATCCGCAGTTCGAGGCAACCGAGTACCGGGCTCCGACAAATCCGTTGGAGGAGATCGTCGCGAACGTGTTCGGTGCCGTTCTCGGTATCGACCGCATCGGCGTCGACGACGACTTCTTTGCGCTCGGCGGAAACTCACTCGTCGCAACTCGGGTCGCCTCGCGTTTGGGTGTCGAACTGCGAACGAGCGTGCCGGTCCGGGTGATGTTCGAGGCCAGTACCGTGGCGGCCCTCGCGGCAGCACTGGAAAGCCATGTCGGAAGCCGTACGTCGGCACCCCTGGAGCCGCAGGAGCGACCCGAGCAGATTCCGCTGTCCCTCGCGCAGCAGCGGATGTGGTTCCTGAACCGATTCGAGCCCGAGTCCGCCGTCAACAACATTCCGGTGGCCATACGGCTGTCCGGGTCACTGCATGTCACGGCGCTGCAGTCCGCTGTCACCGATGTGCTCGATCGTCACGAAGCCTTGCGCACCGTGTATCCGAGCGTGGACGGCACCGGACATCAGGTGGTTCTGCCCGCAGCAGCGGTCGCGCCGGACCTGACCCCGACCGCCTCCACGGCCGAAGACGTGCTCGGCGACCTGATCGCGTTCGCGTCCGAGGGCTTCGACGTGACCGAGTCGGCTCCGTTGCGCGCCAAGCTGTTTCGAATCGCCGACGACGAGTACGTGCTCGTTTTCGTGGTGCACCACATCAGTGCCGACGGTTGGTCCATGGGGCCGCTGACCCGTGACATCATGACTGCCTACGTGGCCAGAGTCTCGGGAGATTCTCCAGCGTGGACCCCGCTCGAGGTGCAGTACGCCGACTTCGCAGTGTGGCAGCGCGCAGTTCTGGGCGACGACACCGAACCGGGCAGCCTCATGGCTACGCAGGCCGACTACTGGCGAACTGCGTTGGCGGATCTGCCGAGTGAGCTGACGTTGCCGTACGACCGGCCGCGTCCGGCCGTGCAGTCCTACGCGGGCGGGCGATTCCAGTTCGATATCGATGCCGATCTGCATGCGTCGCTCACCGAGCTTGCCAAGTCGACCGGAACGACGTTGTTCATGGTCGTGCACAGCGCCCTCGCACTGTTCTTGGCGCGGATGTCGACATCCGACGACGTCGCCGTTGGTACTGCCGTGGCCGGACGCGGCGAGGCAGTGCTCGACGATGTCATCGGCATGTTCGTCAATACGCTCGTGCTCCGCACGAAAGTCGACCGGAGCCGCGGCTTCACCGAGCTTCTGGCCCAGGTTCGCGACGTCGACCTCGAGGCGTTCGCGCACGCGGACATTCCGTTCGAGCGGTTGGTCGATCTGCTCGAGCCAGAGCGGTCGACGGCGCGCCACCCGCTGTTCCAGGTAGCGATCGCCTTCGAGAACCTCCCACCGAGTCACTTCGAGCTACCGGGGCTCACGGTCTCCGCCGTGGACGTCGAGGTCGATACCGCCAAGTTCGACCTGTCGCTGACCCTGCACGAGAAGCCCGACGGTGCCGGTCTTGCGGCCAGCTTCGTCTACGCGCGAGACCTGTTCGACGAGAACATGATCGAAGTGTTCTCGCAACGATTCCAATGGTTGCTCGACGCGGTCGTCGCCACACCGGACGTTCCGGTCGGCGACCTGACCATTCTCTACGACGAGGAATACGACCGCCTCACGCACGTGCACGGTGACGACGTGTTGGCCGGCGGCACCCTGGCCGAGATCCTCACGGCCGGAGCGGCCCTCGACCCGTCGGCCGTCGCGATCAGGTACGAGGGTCGGTCGATTTCCTACGCCGAGCTCGACGCGACCTCCTCACAGCTCGCGCGTGTGCTCATCGACCGTGGTGTCGGACCCGAATCAGTTGTGGCACTGGGATTCCAACGCTCCTACCTCATGGTTTTGGCGGTGTGGGCCGTGGCGAAGTCGGGTGCGGCGTACCTTCCCGTCGATCCCACGTATCCGCAGGACCGAATCGGACACATGATCGCGGACTCCGGTGCCGTGCTGGGTCTGACCACTCGCGCACACTCGGATGCGCTTGTCGCCGGACACCCGAGTCTGCCGTGGTCGAGCCTCGACGACGACGCGATGGTCGAAGACGTGCGGTCGCGGTCGACGGAGCCCGTCGAAGACGCCGACAGGCTGCGGCCCTCGACGTTCCAGAACCCCGCGTACGTCATCTACACGTCCGGCTCCACGGGAAAGCCGAAGGGCGTCGTCGTCACGCATGCCGGTCTCGGTGGCGTTCTCGATGCTGCGACGGACCTGTACCACCTGTCGCCGCCTTCACGTTTCCTGCACGTCTGCTCGCCGAACTTCGATCCGTCGGTTCTGGAGTGGATGGCGGCGTTCTCGGTCGGTGCAACTCTGGTGATCGTGCCGTCGTCGATTCTCGGCGGCACCGAGCTGTCCGAGCTGCTGAAGGCGGAGAAGGTCACTCACGCCATCATCACCCCGGCAGTACTGGGAACGATGGACCCGCATGGCATCGATTCGCTCGAGGTGCTCTCGGTCGGCGGCGATGTGACCACTCCCGAACTGCTCGCCCGATGGGCACCGGGCCGGAAGTACTTCAACGGATACGGACCGACCGAGACGACCATCATCTCGAGCTTCGCCGAGCTGCTTCCGGGTGAGCCGATCACCATCGGTCGACCCATCCACGGAATGTCCGCACTGATCCTCGATTCCCGGCTCGAACCGGTGCCGACCGGAGTGCCGGGTGATCTCTATCTCTCGGGCGGCGCGCTGGCCCGCGGTTACCTCGGCAGGCCCGGTCTGTCCTCGGAACGCTTCGTGGCCAATCCGTACGGCGTCGACGGCGGCCGGATGTACCGCACCGGTGACGTGGTGCGGTGGACGGACGATTTGCAGCTGCAGTTCGTCGGACGCACCGATTTCCAGGTGAAGGTGCGCGGTTTCCGAATCGAGCTCGGCGAGATCGACTCGGCGCTCGCCGCAGACCCCGGCGTCGACTTCGCAGTGACGGTAGGGCATCTGCTGCCCTCGGGCGTGACGACCCTGGTGTCGTACGTGCTGCCTATGCGTGGCAGCGTGATCGATGTCGAGGAACTCGCCGCGTTCATCGGAAAGTCTCTGCCGGGCTACATGATTCCGGCGTCCATCGTCGTTCTCGATGCGATTCCGCTGACCCCGGTAGGCAAGCTCGACCGGGCCGCCCTGCCTGCCCCGGTGTTCGAGGCTCGCGAATTCAGAGCCCCGACCACGGCGGTCGAGGAGACCGTCGCGGGCGTGTTCGCCGGCGTGCTCGGGATGGACCGGGTGGGAGTCGACGACGACTTCTTCGCACTCGGCGGCAACTCGCTGATCGCAACGCAGGTGGTGTCGCGACTCGGGGCGGCTCTGGACACCGTGGTGCCGGTACGGGCCCTGTTCGAGAGCCCGACCGTGGCGTCGCTGGCAGCACACGTGGAATCGGCCGTCGGATCCGGTGCCAGGGCAGCCCTGGTGCCGAGGCCGCGCCCCGAACGCCCGCCTCTGTCTTCGGCTCAGCAGCGCTACTGGTTCCTGAATCAATTCGACACCACGTCGTCGGTCGACAACATTCCGTTCGCGGTGCGATTGTCGGGAGATCTCGACGTCGGTGCGTTGCAGTCTGCGGTTCTCGATGTGCTCGAACGGCACGAATCACTGCGGACGCGTTACCCCGACTCTCCTGTCGGTCCGTACCAGCACGTACTCCCGGCCTCCGAGGTCACCCTGGACCTGGCCGTCCGCGACCTCTCCGGTGGGGTGGAGCAGGCCGATGTTCTCGCGGTCGTCGGAGATTTCTTCCGACGCGGCTTCGACGTCACCAGCGAGGTGCCCGTCGATGCCCGACTGTTCCGCGTGGGCGAGGCCGAGTACGTCCTGGCTTTCGTCGTACACCACGTTTCGGCGGACGGGGCCTCGATGGGCCCGTTGGCAGTGGACATCATGACCGCCTATACAGCGCGGTCGGCCGGTAGCGCACCGGATTGGGAGCCGCTTCCCGTCCAGTACGTCGACTTCGCGCTGTGGCAGCGGGACGTGCTCGGCTCCGAGTCCGATCCCGATTCGGTTGCCGCACAGCAAGTCTCGTACTGGAAGCATGCCCTGTCCGAACTGCCGGACCAGCTGGCGCTGCCCACCGATCGCCCCCGGCCACCGAGCCAGAGCTTTCGGGGCGACACGGTGCGCTTCACCGTCGACGCAGGAGTGCACGAGGGTCTCGCCGAGCTCGCACGCGCACAACACGCCACGTTGTTCATGGTCGTGCACTCGGCGTTCGCGGTGTTTCTCGCCAAGCTCTCCGGTTCCGAGGACATCGCCATCGGTACCCCCATCGCCGGACGCGGCGAACGCGCTCTCGATCCCATGATCGGCATGTTCGTCAACACGCTGGTGTTCCGGTCGACGGTCGAGCCGTCGATGACGTTCGGGGAACTGCTCGCGCAATCGCGTGAACGCGACCTGTCGGCATTCGCGCATGCGGACGTGCCGTTCGAGCGCCTCGTCGAGGTGCTCAATCCGGTGCGTTCGACCGCCCGCAACCCGTTGTTCCAGATCGGCCTGAGCTTCCAGAATCTCGCCGACTCGACGTTCGAGCTTCCGGGATTGACGGTCGGTGCGGTGAACGCCGAGGCCACGACGGCCAAGACCGATCTGCAGCTGTCGGTATCGGACCAGTACGGCCCGGATGGTTCACCGGCCGAGCTGGAAGCCGAATTCAGTTACGCCACAGACCTGTTCGATCGTTCGACCATCGACAGTTTCGTCGAGCGGTTCGTCGAGGTCTTGCGCACCGTCGCGAACGACCCGTCCTTCGTCGTCGGGGACCTCGATGTCCTCACTGTGACAGAGCGCGGCACCATCCTGCGCGACTGGAACGACACCGCTCATCCGGTCGATTCCGAGCTGACCCTGGCGACACTGTTCGACCGTCGGGTGCAGGCGGACCCGGATGCGATCGCACTGATCGACGCACGAGAGACGTTGACCTACCGTGACTTCGACGCACGGATCAACCGGCTGGCGCGTGTTCTGATCGCCTCCGGTGTCGGTCCGCAGGTGAACGTGGCCCTGGCGATCCGCAGGTCCGTCGAGTTGCTGGTGGCGATGTACGCGGTCACCAAGGCCGGCGGTGCTTACGTGCCGGTCGATCCCGATCAGCCGGCCGAGCGGAACAGCTACATCCTCGAGGTCGCCGCTCCGAAACTGGTGCTGAGCACCAGCGATGTCGAGGTCGATGCAGGAGCGGTGCTGGTCGTGTCGATCGACACCGACGACAGGCTCGTCGGTTCGGACGCGGGGATGTCGGATGGTCCCGTCACCGACGCCGAGCGCACCGCGCCGCTACGTGCGGCGAACACCGCGTACGTCATCTTCACGTCCGGTTCGACCGGTCGACCCAAGGGCGTCGCGGTGAGCCACGGTGCCATCGTCAACCAATTGCTGTGGCAGAGAGATCATTACGGCATCGACAGGACGGACCGGGTGCTGCTCAAGACCGCGGCCACGTTCGACCTGTCCGTCTGGGAATTCTGGGTGGCCACCATCTCCGGTGGCGCCGTCGTGATCGCCGACGCCGGCGCACAGGGTGACGCGGACTATCTCGTGGACCTGATGGCCAGGGAATCGGTCACCACGCTGCACACCGTGCCCTCCGTGCTCGACGCCCTTGTCGCGGCGTCCGCGGGATCACTTCCGAAGAGCCTGAAGAGAATTCTGGCGATCGGTGAGGCGCTTCCGGTGGCGACCGCCCACCGGGCACTTCGCGGATCCACCGCGCGACTCGACAACTTGTACGGCCCGACGGAAGCCGCCGTATCGGTCACTGCGCATCGCGTGGTCGATACCGACGGCACCTCTGTGCCCATCGGTGGGCCCGAGTGGAACACCCGGGTCTACGTCCTGGACTCGCGCCTCGCACCGGTACCGGTCGGCGTGGCAGGTGAGCTCTATCTCGCGGGCGCACAGCTGGCCGACGGCTACGTGGCGCGGCCCGATCTGACAGCGGAGCGATTCGTAGCCGACCCGTTCACTCCGGGCGGACGGCTGTACCGCACCGGCGACCTGGTCACCTGGCGCAAGGACGGCGAACTCGAGTACGTCGGCCGTACCGACTTCCAGGTGAAGATCCGTGGATTCCGCATCGAACTCGGCGACATCGATGCCGCACTGGGATCGCTGGACGAGATCGGCGATGTCGCGGTGCTCGCTCTCGACGACACCCGACTCGGTGCACGCCTGGTGGCCTATGTCGTGCCCGCTGTCGACGCCACCGTGGACTCCGACGGGTTGCGCACAGCTCTGTCCGGACGGTTGCCGTCGTACATGATTCCGTCGGCTTTCGTGGTTCTCGATGCCTTGCCTCGCAACGCCAACGGAAAGTTGGATCGACAAGCGCTGCCGGATCCGCATTTCGAGACTGCCGAGTTCCGTGCCCCCACCACTCCGGTCGAAGAAGCAGTGGCGGCCGTGTTCGCCGACTTGCTCTCGGTGGAGCGGGTCGGTCTGGACGACGACTTCTTCGCGCTCGGCGGCAACTCGCTGATCGCGACCCAGGTTGTCTCCCGGCTGGGAGCGGCGCTCGACACCCAGGTGCCGGTGCGATCGATCTTCGAGTCACCGACGGTCTTCTCGCTCGCCCGTGCCGTCGAAACCAAGGTGGGCACCGGAGCGCGACGTGCGCTCACTGCACGCCCGCGTCCCGACGTGGTGCCGCTGTCGATGGCGCAACAGCGCATGTGGTTCCTGAGCCAATTCGATCCGGCCTCGGCCGTAAACAACATTCCTGTCGCAATTCGGTTGTCCGGCAACGTCGATGTCGACGCCTTGACGAGCGCGGTCCACGATGTGCTCGCGCGGCACGAGATACTGCGCACCGTCTACCCCGAGGTCGACGGACGCGGTAGCCAGGTGGTGCTCGGTACCGCCGAGGCCGGGGTGACGGTGCCCGTCGACGACGTCGATGCCGACTCCGTCGAACAGGTTCTCGGAAAGTTCGTCTCCACCGGATTCGACGTCACCCGTGGCGTTCCGGTTCGGATCCGAATCCTGCGGTTGAGCGAGTCCGAGCACGTGCTGGCATTCGTGGCGCACCACATCGCCGCGGACGGTTTCTCCATGGGGCCGCTGACTCGCGACGTCATGCTCGCCTACACCGCCCGAGCAGTGGGGGAGAGTCCGCAGTGGGCCCCTCTCGCCGTGCAATACGCGGACTACACGCTGTGGCAGCGCGAGGTCCTCGGTTCCGCGGACGACCCCGAGTCTGCACTGGCGGAGCAGCTCGAGTACTGGACGTCTGCTCTCTCGGGCGCGCCTGCCCAACTGGACCTCGCGACCGACCGACCGCGACCGGCCGCGGCGTCCTATCGTGGTGCGGCATACAACTTCTCGATCGACGCGGCGCTGCAGTCGAACATCGCCCGCGTCGCTCGATCCACCAACGCCACCAACTTCATGGTGGTGCACACCGCACTGGCCGTGTTGCTCTCGGCTATGGCGGGGACGGACGACGTCACGATCGGAACCCCGGTGGCCGGCCGCGGCGATGCCGATCTGGACGAACTCGTCGGCATGTTCGTCAACACGCTCGCGCTGCGAACCGGGGTGAACCCTGCGGCGTCGTTGCGGGACCAACTCGCGCTCGTCCGGGACACCGACCTCGGCGCGTTCGGTCACGCCGATGTGCCGTTCGAGCGGCTGGTCGACGAGCTGGCACCGGATCGGTCCCAGGCTCGGCACCCGATCTTCCAGGTCATGCTGACCTTCCAGAACCTCGAACGGCAGACCCTGACGCTGCCCGATCTGTCCGTCGAGGGAATCGATCTCGGCAGCGCGTTCGCCAAGTTCGACCTGCAGGTCACCCTGTGGGAGAACACCGACGAATCCGGCGCGCCGGCCGGCATCGACGTCCAATTCGACTACGCCACAGATCTGTTCGACGAGTCCACCATGAGCTCGCTCGCGCGGCGTTTCGTGCGCGTTCTCGATGCCTTGGTCGAGGATCCGGATCGGATCGTCGGTGACGTCGACATTCTAGAGGACGGTGAACGCACCCGCGTTCTGGACGAGTGGAACGACACGGCGCACGAGGTGGACGCTGCGTCGACCCTGGTGTCTCTCTTCGAGTCACGAGTCGCGGCGAGCCCGAGAAACATCGCAACGAGCTTCGGTGACCAACGGGTGACCTACCGCGAATTCTCGGACCGAGTGAACACTCTTGCGCGTGTCCTCATCGCCGAGGGTGTCGGCCCGGAAACCGTTGTGGCAACTGCTATGCGGCGATCGGTCGACATGCTGGTGGGCATCTACGCGGTTCTGACCGCGGGTGGGGCCTATGTGCCGATCGATCCGGATCTACCGGCCGAACGAATCGGGTACATCCTCGACACCGCCGCTCCGGTGGTCCTGCTCACCACCGAGCGCGACGGCACCTCTCTCGACAGCAGCGCCCTGGACTCCGACGTCCCCCGGATCCTTCTCGACACCGTCGACACCACGGGTCTGTCCGCAGCACCGGTGACGGACCGGGATCGGATCGCGCCGCTGCGGCCGACCGACATCGCCTACGTCATCTTCACCTCGGGTTCGACCGGCCGCCCCAAGGGTGTCGCGGTGAGCCACGAAGCAATCGTCAACCGACTGCTGTGGATGCAGGCGGAGTACACACTCACCGAGAACGACAAGGTGCTGCAGAAGACACCGGTCACCTTCGACGTATCGGTGTGGGAGCTTCTCTGGCCGTTGCAGATCGGTGCCGAGCTCGTGGTCGCCGAGCCCGACGGCCATCGGGACCCGACCTATCTGGTGAGCACGATCGCCGATCGAGGCATCACCGTCGCCCACTTCGTCCCGTCGCTGCTCGCGGTGTTCGCGACCGCCGAGGGCGTGTCGGACTGCACCGGTTTGCGTGCCGTGTTCGCCTCCGGTGAAGCACTACCCGCATCGGTCGCCTCGGCTCTGCGCACCGCACTGCCGAACACCGAACTGCACAACCTGTACGGCCCGACCGAGGCCGCAGTCGACGTCACCTACCACCGCGTGGTTCCGGCGGACAGCGCGTCGGTTCCCATCGGTGCTCCGGTGTGGAACACCCGCGTCACCGTGCTCGATGCCCGTCTGAATCCGGTTCCGGTCGGGGTTCCCGGGGAGCTGTATCTCGCCGGGGTCCAACTCGCGCGCGGATACCTGGGGCGCGCGGACCTCACCGCCGACCGGTTCGTGGCCGACCCGCACGGCGCTGTCGGCTCGCGGATGTACCGCACCGGAGACCTGGTTCGCTGGAACGCGGGCGGTGAGCTCGACTACCTCGGCCGCACCGACTTCCAGGTCAAGCTGCGCGGCCTGCGCATAGAACTGGGCGAGATCGAAGCTGCCCTGACCAGCCACACTTCCGTGGATCAGGCCGTGGTGCTCGTTCGGCAGACACCCTCGGCCGGTGAAATTCTGGTGGGCTACGTCGTGCCGACCGCCGGGGCGACGATCGACACCGACACGGTCACTGCTGCCGTGGCGGCATCGGTTCCCGAATACATGGTTCCCGCAGGCCTCGTGGTTCTCGACGCACTGCCGCTCGGCCCGAACGGCAAGCTCGACCGGCGAGCGCTACCCGAACCCGAATTCGGCAGCGATGCCGAATTCCGCACCGCCAGTACCGATACCGAGCGCGTCATCGCGGAGGTATTCGCGGACGTACTCGGGCTCGACGCCGTCGGTGTCGACGATTCGTTCTTCGCGCTCGGGGGCGACAGCATCGTCTCCATCCAGCTGGTCTCCCGCGCGAAGGCCAGGGGAATTCTATTCGGACCACGAGATGTGTTCGAGCGCAAGACCGTCGCGGGTCTGGCGGAGATCGCAGTCACCGTCGGCGAGGGCAGCGACGCCGTCGTGCTCGAGGAACTCGACGGCGGGGGAGTCGGCTGGATGCCGTTGCCGCCGTTCGGTGTTGCACTCATCGAGCGAGGCGGTGGCTGGTCGCGCTTCCATCAGGCCGTCACGCTCGAATTGCCGATCGGGATAGATCGAGCCGGAATTCGCGCGACGCTCGACGCCGTGATCGATCGACACGACGCGTTGCGCTCGACCCTGGTCCACGACGACCGCGGCTGGGGCCTCGAGGTCGCCGTACCCGGCAGCGTCGATGCAGGTTCGTTGCTGACCGAGACCGACACCGACTCCGCCGCAACGGCGTTCGACGCTGCCGTCGGAACACTCGACCCAGCGTCCGGGCACATGCTCGCCTTCGTCCGGGTCGATCACGGTCCCACCCGAGCGGGAACGCTCTCCGTCATCGCCCACCACCTCGTGATCGACGGAGTGTCCTGGCGAATCCTCGTGCCCGACTTCGTCTCCGCCTGGGCGCAGGTGTCCGCAGGAGCGGTGCCGGACCTGCCCGAGGTGGGAACCTCGATGCGGCGGTGGACCCACGCGTTGGTCGACGCCGCATCGAGCGAGTTACGTTTGGCGGAATTGCCACTGTGGCGTCGGATCGCCGACACCGAGGATCCCGTGCTCGGTGACCGTCCGTTCGATGTAGCGCTCGACGTCGTCGACACCGTCGAGCGGGTCGATGTCGAGCTGACACCCGAGGTCACCCGCACCCTGTCGACGACCGTGCCGGAGATCTTCCGTGGTGGCGTCGCCGACGGGTTGCTCGCCGGATTGGCGCTCGCAGTGACGAAACTGCGCGCAGAGCAGGGACTTTCGGTGCCGGCGACGCTGGTGCAGCTCGAAGGACACGGCCGCGAGGAAGCGGTGGTGCCGGGAGCCGATCTGGGACGCACCGTCGGATGGCTGACCAGCTTGTTCCCGGCGCGCCTCGACCTGACCGGTATCGACGTCGACGCCGCGTTCGCAGGGGGGCCGCAGCTGAGCGAGGCGGTCAAGGCCGTCAAGGAACAGATGCTCGCGCTGCCCGAGCGAGGAATGGGCTGGGGACTGTTGCGGTACCTCAACCCCGAGACGGCAGCCGAGCTCTCCGAACTCGGCACCGGCCAGATCAGCTTCAACTACCTCGGTCGCGTGAACACCGGCGAGGTTCCGGAGGAGATGAAGTCTCTCGGTTGGCTGCCTGCGGCCGACAACGAACTGTCGGCTGCCGGAGATGCCGACATGGCGGCGAACAAGACCGTCGACATCAACGCCATCGTGCTCGACACCGACGACGGCGGCGTGCTGAGCGCCTCGTTCGCATTCCCGGCCGGAGCAGTGGCCAGGGCAACCGTGGAACGGCTCGCCCAGCTGTGGTCGGACGCGCTGAATGCGCTCGCAGCTCACGCCGAGACCCCTGGCGCGGGTGGACTGACGCCGTCGGACCTTCCGCTGGTGCGGCTCTCGCAGCCCGACATCGCGTCGTTCGAGGCGAGATACCCGGCCCTGACGGACGTCTGGTCGCTGTCGCCGCTGCAACAGGGACTGCTCTTCCATGCCTTGTTCGCGGACGCGTCGATCGACGTCTACACGATGCAGGTGGTGCTGGACCTCGCGGGCGACGTGGACGACGATCGACTGCACCTCGCGGCTCAGACGCTGCTGGACCGGTACGACAATCTACGGACGTCCTTCACCGCGACCGCGGACGGCGAGACGGTGCAGATCGTCCAACAGGACGTCCGTCTGCCCTGGAGCACGATCGACCTGTCCCACCTCGACGGGCCCGAACGCGACGCTGCCGTCGCCGATGCACTGGCCGCGGACCAGCGACGTCAGTTCGACGTCTCCACCGCGCCTCTGCTGCGATTCCTGCTCGTTCGGATCACACCGACCACCTACAAACTCGCGATGACCAATCACCATGTGTTGCTCGATGGTTGGTCACTGCCGCTGGTGATGAAGGAACTGCTGTACCTGTACGCCACGCAGGGTTCCACTGAATCCATGCCTCGCGTGCGGTCGTACAGGTCGTTCCTGCAGTGGCTCGGCCAGCGTGACCCGGAGAAATCCCGGCAGGCATGGGCTCGCTCTCTCGACGGCATCGAGCAGTCGACTCTGCTGGCCTCGCCTACACCGGGCCGAGAGATCTCCACCCGTTCGGCGGAGGCCGAGATCCGAATGGACGCGCGAGCCACCGCGGCGTTGAATGCACTCGGCGGGCGCCTGGGCGTCACCGTCAACACGATGGTGCAGGCGGCGTACGGAATGTTGCTGGCGCAGATGACCGGTCGCGACGACGTGGTCTTCGGGGCCACCGTCTCGGGGAGACCGGCGGATCTGCCCGGTGTCGAGTCGATGATCGGGTTGTTCATCAACACCATCCCCGTGCGAGTGCGTCTCGACGCACACGACACCGTGGAGCAGTACTTGACCAGGCTTCAGGGTGAGCAGGCCGATCTGCTCGATCACCACCATGTGGGATTGGTGGACATCCAGCGAGAAGCGGGGCTGGGCAACCTGTTCGACACGCTGACGGTGTTCGAGTCGTACCCGGTGGACGAGGCGGAATTGGCCCAGCAGGCCGCATCGATCGACGGCATGACCGTCGAGGGCGTCGGGTCGAACGACAACACGCATTACCCGCTGACCCTGCTTGTGGTGGCGAACGAGGAAGTGACGCTGACGGCGAAGTACGTGAGCGACCTGTTCGACGTACGGTCGATCGAGTCGATTCTGTCGCGCATCGTCGCGGTTCTCGGCACCTTCGCCGCCGAGCCTGCGCGCCGGGTACTCGACATCGACCTGCTCGAGCCTGCGGAGCGCATGCGGATCCTTCACGAGTGGAACGACACCACTCGTGAGTTCGACTCCGCCGCAACGTTGGTGTCGATGTTCGGCGATCGAGTAGCGACATCACCGGATCTGGTCGCGGTCTCCTTCGAGGGTGAGCGGCTCACCTACGCGGAGTTCGCGGGCCGAGTGAACTCCCTGGCGCGACTGTTGATTCTCGAAGGCGTCGGGCCCGAGTCGATGGTGGCCATCGCGATGCGCAGATCGGTGGACCTGCTCGTCGGTGTCTACGCGGTGCTCACCGCGGGTGGGGCGTACGTCCCGGTCGACCCGGACCAACCGGCCGAACGCGTCGACTACATCCTGGACACCGCCGATCCCGTCGCGATCCTGACCACGCACGCGGATTCGGCTGCGGTGCAGCAGGTTTCGTCTGCAGCACCGCGAATCGAGGTCGACACCGTCGACCTCGGCGAATTCTCCACCGACCCGGTCGGCGACGCGGAGCGTCGTACCCCGCTGCGGCCGGCGGACGTGGCCTACGTGATCTTCACGTCGGGCTCGACCGGTAAACCCAAGGGTGTTGCGGTGACGCACGATGCCATCGTCAACCGCCTCGTCTGGATGCAAGAGGAGTACGGTCTCACCGCCGCTGACGTGGTGTTGCAGAAGACCCCGGTCACCTTCGACGTGTCCGTGTGGGAATTGTTCTGGCCGTTGCAGATCGGGGCCGAGCTGGCCATCGCGAAGCCGGACGGGCATCGCGATCCGGCCTACCTCGTCGAGACCGTCACCGAGCTGGCCGTGACCGTCGCGCACTTCGTGCCCTCGATGTTGGCCGTCTTCGCGACAGCGGACGGAGTGTCGCAGTGTTCGAGTCTGCGTATGCTGTTCGCTTCCGGCGAGGCCCTTCCGGTGTCGGTTGCCTCGGCCGTCGATACGGCACTGCCGAACACCGAACTGCACAATCTGTACGGGCCCACCGAGGCCGCAGTGGACGTGACCTATCACCGCGTCACCAACGACGAGGTCGGCGGTGTGCCGATCGGTGTCCCCGTTGCGAACACTCGGGTGACCGTGCTCGACGCGCGGCTGCGCCCGGTGCCGGTGGGTGTCGCGGGAGAGCTCTACCTCGCGGGCGTTCAGCTCGCCCGCGGATACCTCGGTCGAGTGGATCTGACCGCAGACCGCTTCGTGGCCGATCCGTACGGTTCACCGGGTACTCGCATGTACCGGACCGGAGACCTGGTTCGATGGAGCGTCGACGGCGAGCTGGAATACATCGGCCGCACCGACTTCCAGGTGAAATTGCGGGGCCTGCGCATCGAGCTCGGCGAGATCGAGGCTGCGTTGACAGGGCATCCCGATGTCGACCGATCGACGGTGCTGGTGAAGTCGACGACCGCGGGAGAAATCCTCGTCGGCTACGTCGTTCCCCGGTCCGGCGCGTCGTTGGACGTGCGCGAGCTGACCTCGTTCGTCGGGACCGGACTCCCGGGCTATATGGTGCCGGCGCAGATCATGGTGCTCGACGAGTTCCCGCTCAACGCCAGTGGCAAGCTGGATCGGAAAGCGTTGCCGGAGCCGGTGTTCGAGGTGCGCGAGTTCCGTGCGCCGGTCACAGCGACCGAGGTTGCCATCGCCGACGTGTTCGCCGAGGTGCTCGGCGTCGATCGAGTGGGACGCGACGACGATTTCTTCGCCCTCGGTGGCAACTCGCTCGCTGCCACCCGTGCAGCGGCCCGTCTCACCGCAGGGCTCGGCAAACAGGTCGGCGTGCGCGATCTGTTCGAGAACTCGACGGTCGCATCCCTGGCCGCAAACGCAGACCTGCAGGGTGAGGTTCATCGGGTACCCCTGCGTCGCAGGACCGGCAACGAACGAATACCGCTCTCGCTCGCACAGCAGCGAATGTGGGTGCTCAATCGACTCGACCCGGAGTCCGGCGCCTACAACATGCCCCTCGCCCTGCGACTGACCGGCGAGTTGGACGTTGCGGCGTTGCAATCCGCCGCTGCCTCGGCAATCGAGCGGCACGAGACCCTGCGCACCAGGTATCCCGAGGATGCCGACGGCGCGGCGTTCCAGGAGATCCTCGGTGTCGGTGCCACCATCCTCGATCTCGACCCGATCGACGCCTCGGACGAGGCGGACATCGCCGGTCGAGTACGCCGTCTCGTCTACGACGGATTCGACGTCACCGCCGCACCTCCGGTGCGCGGGGCATTGTTCCGGCTGGGAGGTGCCGTCGAGGGGCCGAGCGAATACGTCTTCGTCATCGTGATGCACCACATCAGCGGCGACGGCGCATCCATGGCCCCGTTGGCGCGCGACGTCATGACCGCCTATCTGGCTGCGTCGGCAGGTGCAGTCCCGTCTGTGCCACCGCTGGCGATCCAGTACGCCGACTACACGCTGTGGCAGCGTCAGGTGCTGGGTTCGGAAAACGATCCGGGTTCGGCGCTGCATCGGCAGATCGAGTTCTGGCGAAGCGAGCTCGCCGGCATCACCCCGGTGATCGCTCTGCCGTGGGATCGGCGCAGACCGGTGGAGCCCTCGCTGCGGGGTGGCAGCGTGAACGCGCATCTCGACGAGCCGACCTACCAGGCGTTCACGGACATCGCACGTGCGAACAGCGCAACACTGTTCATGGTTCTGCACAGCGTCCTTGCGGTGTTGTTGGCGAGAACGAGCGGGGCGCGGGACTTCGCCATCGGCACACCGATTGCCGGTAGAGGCGACGAGCAGCTCGACGACATCGTCGGAATGTTCGTCAACACGCTGGCGCTGCGAACCAGCGTCGACCCGAACTCGACGTTCGAGGAATTCGTGCGCAACGTTCGGGAAAGCGACCTACGGGCGTTCGGCAACGCGGACGTGCCGTTCGAGCACGTGGTCGACGCCATCGGACAGGACCGAAACCCAGGAGTCAGTCCGCTGTTCCAGACGGTGCTGTCCGTCGAACCATTGGGCGACGCGCGGTTCGAGTTGCCGGCCCTGACCGTCGAACCGCTCGCCGGTTTCGAGCCGACGGCCAAGTTCGACCTGCAGGTGACGGTGCAGACTCGGCCCTCGAGCGATGACGAGGGGGCAGTCGATCTTGCCGTCGAGTTCGCTTATGCCGCTGATCTTTTCGACGAATCGACCGTCTCCGCGATGGCCGACCGCTTCGTCAGGATAGCGGCGGCCGTCGCTGCGTCACCGGAAACGAGAGTCGGAGCTATCGACGATCTCGGTGACGACGAACGGGCAGCGTTGATCGCCTCGCCGACACCGGTCGGCGAGGCGGTCGGCACGGTCGCGGGTCGAACGTTGCCGCAGTTGTTCGCCGCGACGGTCGATGCCGATCCCGAGGCACCGGCGGTGGCTTCGGACGGAGAAGAAACGTCGTATTCGGAACTGGACCGCCGTTCGTCGCGGTTGGCTCGAGAACTGATCGATCGCGGGGTCGGACCGGACGTGACAGTCGCAGTCGTGATCGACGATCCAGTGGAGTCCGTCGTCGCTCGATGGGCCGTGGCCAAGGCCGGTGGCGCACTCGCTCCAGTGGACGACGTCGACAGTGCCGATCGGGTCGGCGTGACGATCGTGGTCGCAACCGGCGTCGAAGGGCAATGGGATCGAATGTCGACGGTCGTCGATCTCGACGACGCAGCCACCGCCGGGGCCGTGGCTGCCCGATCGGCGCGACCGATCACGTACAACGACCGGGCGTCTGTGCTCACAGCGGACAGCCCAGCTCTGGTCGTCGACCTCACGACCGGTGCTGTGGTGAGTCACGGAGCGCTCGCGGCAGCGGCCGTACGCGCCGTCGGTGCGTACGGCGTCGATTACGACTCCCGACTGGGTGTGCCGACCGCGAACAACTCTCCCGCTGCCTGGTTCGCCGGAGTTGTGGCCGCATCGGTGGGCGCAGTGCTGGTGGTCGACCGGGCCGACTCGGTAGACGACTCCGCCGATCTCGTTGTCGCCGAATGGCTGACCCATGCGTTCGTGACCGCGGCGGAGTCCGCCGCAGTGGCCGAGTTGGAATCGAGCGATCTCGAGGACCTGGTGGCACTCGTCATCATCGACGGCGATCTCGCGTCGTCCGGACGTCCTTCCGGGGTGTCGGTGCACGGCGCGCCGGAGTTCGGCTGAACCGAGCGGGTCGATAGACTTCGAATCCTGGCAACGACCGCCCGTACGGACCTCGGGCGTTCTTCGTGAGTGTCCCCGAGGCGGCTACGTGGAAGCGCCACCGATGAGGAGTGTTGAGTGAGTTCGGATGAATCGGGGACGAGTCCGTCCGGTGCCGCAGGGCGATCGGCAGGACGTGTCCGACGTCCCCGGCCCACCCGCAATCGCCCTGCACGGGTGCCGACGTTGGCGGCCCTGCTCGCAGCCGCGGTCGAGAAGAATCCGACAGGCACTGCGCTCGTCTTCGGCGACGATTCGGCAACGTACGAGGAACTCGACGCGCGGTCGTCGAAGTTGGCCCGCTTGTTGATCTCTCACGGCGTCGGGCCGGAGGATCTGGTGGCAATCGCGTTGGATCGATCGATCGATTCGGTGGCGTCGGTGTGGGCCGTTGCGAAGTCCGGTGCCGCATTCCTGCCGATCGATCTGCGCTATCCGCCCGGGCGGATAGCGCACATGGTCACCGACTCCGGAGTTCGATGGGGACTGACGACGTCGACCGGTATCGACGAGTTGCCCGCCGGGGTGTCGTGGATCGCCCTCGACGGATCCGACGAGAAGCAACTGTTGGAACAGTTCTCTGCAGAGCCCATCGCACCGCAGGACCGTCGGGCACCGCTGCAGCCGTCCAATCTTGCCTACGTGATCTACA
This sequence comes from Rhodococcus sp. 077-4, assembly GCF_047782425.1. Classification (NCBI taxonomy): domain Bacteria; kingdom Bacillati; phylum Actinomycetota; class Actinomycetes; order Mycobacteriales; family Nocardiaceae; genus Rhodococcus; species Rhodococcus sp. 077-4. Next base: position 367,432 of record NZ_JAJPWC010000002.1, read on the forward strand.
CCTCCGGCTCGACAGGCATGCCCAAAGGTGTCGCGGTCACGCATGCCGGACTGGCACCACTGGCTGCTACGTTCGCCGATACATTCAAGACCTCCGCGGCTTCCCGCACAATGCATTTCGCCTCACCGAGCTTCGATGCGTCCGTGTTGGAACTGCTGATCGCGATCGCGAACGGTTCGATGATGGTGATCGTTCCGTCCGGCATCTACGGCGGATCGGAATTGGCCGAAATCTTCGTGCAGCATCGAATCACCCACGCGATCATCACGCCGGCTGCGCTGGCGACGATGGAATCCGGGGACATACCCGAGCTCGGCGTGCTGGGCGTGGGCGGGGAGACCTTCACCGCAGAACTCATGGGGCGTTGGTCCGACGGCCGACAGTTCCACAACGCCTACGGTCCCACCGAAGCAACCGTCATCTGCAGTCTCTCGGCCCCGCTCGTTGCACGTGGAACAGTCGAGATCGGCTCGCCCACGCAGGGGATGGCCAGTCATGTTCTCGACGACCGACTGTGCCCGGTTCCCATGGGAGTGGTGGGGGAGCTGTACATGAGCGGGCCGGGATTGGCTCGCGGCTACGTTGAGCGCATGGGGCTCACGGCGCAACGTTTCGTGGCCAATCCGTTTGCCGCGGAAGGGGATGCGTCGCACTCTCGCATGTACCGCACCGGCGACGTCGTTCGCTGGCGGCAGAGCGACACCGGACCAGTGGTCGAATACATCGGGCGAAACGACGCGCAAATCCAACTGCGAGGATTCAGGATCGAACTCGGTGAGATCGACGCGGTGCTCGCGGCCGTGGACGGGGTGGACTTCGCCGTCACCATCGGCCACCGACGTGATTCCGGTGCAACCGAATTGGTCGGATATGTTCTACCGAACGCGGGGACGGATCTCGATGTCGATCGGGTTCTCGAGGCCGCCTCGCAATACCTGCCCACGCACATGGTGCCGTCGACGCTCACGGTGCTCGAGGCCATTCCGCTGACACCTGCAGGCAAGCTGGATCGAGCCGCTCTTCCGGAACCGGTGTTCGCCGCTCGCGAGTTTCGTGCACCGACGAGTCCGACCGAAATCACCGTCGCCGCGATCTTCACCGATCTGCTCGGTGCCCACGAGGTCGGTCTGGACGACGAATTCTTTTCCTTGGGCGGCAACTCGCTGCTCGCGACGCAGGCAGCGGCCCGTATCGGTACCACCCTCGGTCGGCGAGTCAGGCCGCGGATGCTCTTCGAGAACGCCACCGTCGAGTCCTTGGCGGCGTCGATCGATGCGGCCGAGGCCGTCACGCTGACGCAGCTCGATTCCTCGAGGCCACGCCCACAACACATTCCGCTGTCGCCCGCACAGCAGCGTATGTGGTTCCTCAACCAATTCGACACTGCGTCGGCGATGAACAACGTCCCCGTTGCCCTCGAACTGACCGGTGCTCTCGACTCCGATGCGCTGCGTGCTGCTGTCGTCGACGTGATCGCTCGGCACGAGTCGTTGCGCACCGTCTATCCGGAACTCGACGGCACGGGATTCCAGCAGATCCTGGAACCGTCCGATGTCGAGGTCGCCATGGAGGTCGTCACGACGTCACACGACGCGGCGTTCGACGCGGTAGGTGCCTTCCTGTCACGGGGATTCGACGTGACGAAGGAAATCCCTTTCCGGGTGCGGTTGTTCGAGATAGCCGATCCGGGTAGTTCCGAGCAGCGATACGTGCTCGCTTTCGTCGCGCATCACATCTCTGCGGACGGCTTGTCCATGGGTCCGCTCTCACGAGATGTCATGACCGCGTACGTCGCTCGCGCCGCCGGAAGTGCACCGGGTTGGCAGCCACTGGCCGTGCAGTACGCCGATTACACGCTGTGGCAGCACGACATGCTCGGTTCGGCGGACGATCCGACCTCGTCGATCGCCCGACAGATCGCGTTCTGGAAATCCGAGCTGGCCGATATGCCGGAGCAGTTGCAGCTGCCGTGGGATCGTCCGCGGCCGCGGGTGGCATCCGGGCGGGGCGGATTGACCCCGTTCGCGGTCGGGTCCGAGATCTACACGCGCATGGTCGAACTCGCGCACACCCACGACGCGACTCCGTTCATGGTGGTGCACGCCGCATTGGCGGTACTGCTCTCGCGGCTGTCCGGTTCCACCGACGTCGCCGTCGGAGCGCCGGTGGGAGGACGTGGAGATGCCGCGCTCGACGATCTGGTCGGCATGTTCGTCAACACCGTGGTGCTGCGTTCGCACGTGGCAGGTGACGAGTCGTTCTCCGACGTTCTGCGCCGGGTGAGAGCCGCTGATGTCGAGTCGTTCGACAATGCGGATGTCCCGTTCGAGCATCTGGTCGAGGTACTCGATCCGGTCCGATCACAGAGCCGGCACCCCCTGGTGCAGGTCGCGCTGTTCTTCCAGAATTTCTCCGAAGGTTCGTTCGAGCTTCCCGGACTGACGGTGTCCCGGTTCGGGTCCGCGCCGTTCTCGGCCAAATTCGACCTACAGGTGACGGTCACCGAGTCGGCCGGGGGACTCTCCGGTGAACTGCTGTACTCGACCGATCTGTTCGACGAGGACTCCGTCGTCACGTTCGGGGACCGACTGGTTGCGTTGCTCGATGCCTGCACCGAGAATCCGCAGCTGCCGTCCGGTGATCTCGAGATCCTGTCGGACTCCGAGCAGGACCGAATACTGCGTCAGTGGAACGACACTCGTCATACGAGCGTGCCCGGCGAGGATGTCCTGCTCGACGGATTCGATCGTCAGGTTGCCGCAACGCCCGATGCCGTGGCCGTGGTTTTCGGAGACGACGCGCTCACCTACGCTCAGTTCTCTGCTCGGGTCGATGCCGTCGCGCAGCGGTTGCATCAGGACGGTGCAGGCCCCGGCGCGCTGGTCGGGTTGGCGATGAGGCGGTCGATCGAACTGCTCGTCGGTATGTACGCGGTGCTGCGGGTCGGTGCGGCATACGTTCCTCTTGACCCCGATCAACCGATCGAGCGAAACGATCACATCCTCTCCACAGCAGATCCGATGGCCGTACTCGTCACCAGCGCAGACGAATTCACCACCGGCCATGGTGTGCCCCTGCTGCGGATCGACGAGCTGAAGCGAGTCGGTGCCCCGTGCGCGTTCTCACGCCCTCGCCCGACCGATCTCGCGTACGTCCTGTTCACGTCGGGATCGACGGGCCGACCGAAGGGCGTCGCCGTCGACCACCGGGCCATCGTCAATCAGATGACTTGGATGGCCGATCAGTACCAACTCGACGAATCGGACGTGTACCTGCAGAAAACGGCAACGACATTCGACGTGTCACTCTGGGGGTTCTTTCTTCCCCTACGGACCGGCGGTCGGTTGATCATCGCCCCGCCGGGTGCGCAGCGTGAGGTCGACGTGTTGGCGGACCTGGTCTCGCGGCATCGAGTGACCGTCACCGACTTCGTACCGTCGATGTTGAGTGTTTTCGCCGAAACCGTTGCGGCCGAATCCCTTTCGTCGCTCAGGCACATTTTTGTCATCGGCGAGGCTTTGCCTTCGCGGACGGTGGCGGCCTGTCGAGCGGTCACGAGCGCGCGAGTGCACAACCTGTACGGCCCGACCGAAGCTGCGGTGTCGGTAACCTACCGTGACGTGTCGGCTGACGTCGACACGAGCGGTGACGGTTCGGTCTCGATCGGTGTGCCGGAATGGAACACCGTTGTGCGAGTGTTGGATTCGCGTCTACGGCCGGTCCCCGCCGGGGTGCCCGGTGAGCTGTATCTGGTCGGTGTGCAGCTGGCCCGAGGGTATGTCGCGCGCCCCGACCTGACGTCCGAACGGTTCGTGGCCGATCCGTTCGGAACCAACGGCGATCGCATGTACCGGACCGGCGATCTCGTGCGTTGGTCGATTCTGGGAGATGGCCGTATCGACTACCTCGGCCGAACCGACTTTCAGGTCAAGTTTCGCGGTCAGAGGATCGAGCTCGGGGAGATCGAGACCGCCCTGACGAGTCTTTCCGGCATCGGCCAGGCAGTGGTGGTGGTATCCGATTCGGCCGCCGGAGACCTACTTGCTGCCTACCTCGTGCCGGCAGCCGATGCCGTGGTCGACACCGATGACGTCAGGGCGGCGCTGGGTTCTCTTGTTCCGTCCTACATGATTCCGTCGGCTTTCGTTCTCCTGGAATCGCTTCCACTGAACCCGGCGGGAAAGCTCGACCGCCGAGCGCTGCCGGATCCGGTCTTCGAGGTCCGTGAGTTCCGTCCACCGACCACCCCGACCGAAGAGTCGGTGGCAACCGTGTTCGCCGAGGTGCTGGGAGTCGAACGGGTCGGTCTGGACGACGACTTGTTCGGACTCGGTGGAAATTCTCTCTCGGCCATGAAGCTTGTGTCCCGATTGGGAAGATTGCTCGACGACACGGTGGTGCCGGTCTCGTGGTTGTTCTCCGATTCCACGGTCGCGTCGTTGGCGTCGCGGATCGATGCCGCCCGCAGTTTCGACACATCCGATGCCGAGGGGACCGGGCTCGAGCCCGTCATCGCGCTTCGCCGCGGTGGTAGCAGCGAACCGTTGTTCTGTGTGCATCCGATCGTGGGACTGTCGTGGGCGTTCGGGGCACTCGCGCCCTACGTCGACACGGCGCACCCGATCTACGGCCTTCAATCTCCGGTACTCGGTGGTGGCCAGCTGCCCGCCACGATCGACGAGTGGGCCGCTACGTTCGTCGATCGGATTCTCGAGATTCAGCCGACCGGGCCGTACCACCTGCTGGGATGGTCGATGGGCGGCGTCATCGCCCATGCCATCGCCGTGAAGTTGCGTGGTCTCGGCGAGACGGTATCGACGCTGGCGATGATGGATTCGTTCGTGTTGTCCCGAACCACTCATCTCGTCGAGCGGCAGGTCACCATGGGGGAGATGCTCGGTGGACTGGGCGTCTCTTCCGGCCGTGAGACCGACGTGGCGGAACTGTCGATCGATTCGGCAATGGAACTGCTGCAAACGCTGCCCGCGCCGTTCGATGGGTTGTCGCGAGAACGAGTCGAGAACATCGTCGATGGAATCGAGCGGTCTGCGGCGATACTTCAGGCCTACGAGCCGGCAACGTTCGATGGTGAGCTGCTGTATTTCGCATCCGCCGTCGATGACCCCACCGGTCTGGCCGGTGCGGCGTCGTGGAGCGGATTCGTCGACGCAGAACCAGTTGTGGTGCGAGTCGCTTCGACTCACTGGGAAATGGCATCGACATCGGCGTTGGCAGAGATCGGACCTGTCCTCCAAGGCTGGATGTCGCGCTGATCGCCGAGCCGGGGCGGGATAACGGACTCCAGGAAGTACAGCCAGGACCGGCCGTCAGTTTGCAGGTAACAATGCGAGCGCGCGGCCCGATACATTCGTTGGTGCGTACCGTCGGACCGCAAACCGATCGGCGTGCACGATCTACCTGAAGTATGCGGGCGGCCGCGTGCCGTTCGATGTGAGGAGTTCGACCGACAAATGGGTACCCAGTCACCGAGAGAACAAGCGACTGTCAACGAAAAGCCGACGGGTAGCGGTGGCGGCACTCGAGCGAGGGAACGTCCAGCGCGGCGCGAGCGTCCGGCTCAACGACGACGCCCGCGCACCCCGGTCCTCCCTCAACTGCTCGCCTCGGCAGTCGAACTCGGCCCCGACGAGATTGCCCTCGTTTTCGACGGTCGAGGATGGACCTACGCCGAGCTCGACGCTCGATCGTCTGCCCTCGCCCGCCTGCTGATCGCGCGAGGCGTCGGCCCCGAAGACTTCGTCTCTCTGTCGATCCCACGTTCCGATCTGTCCGTCTTGGCTCTCTGGGCGGTGGCCAAGACCGGGGCCGCATTCGTGCCGATCGATCCGACGTACCCGGCAGACCGAGTCCGGCACATGGTCACCGACTCCGGCGTTCTGCTCGGGCTGACCGTCGGTGCGGTGCGCGAGTACCTGCCCACCGAGGTCGAATGGCTGGTGATCGACGACTCCGCCGTCGTTCGGAGTCTCACCGCACTGTCCGACGAGCCCGTGGCGGCCGAGGACCGGGCTCGAGTGCTGGAGCCGACGCACCCGGCGTACACGATCTACACCTCGGGCTCGACCGGTCTGCCCAAGGGTGTCGTTGTCACCCACTCCGGTCTCGGCAACTTCTGCCAGGAACAGATCGATCGCTACTCGCTCACGGCGCAGTCACGAGTGTTGCATTTCGCGTCACCGAGCTTCGACGCGTCCGTCCTCGAACTCCTGATGAGCATCGGCCGCGGTTCGACGATGGTGGTGGCACCTCCGACGATCCTCGGCGGAGACGATCTGGAAGCGCTCGTCCGCGCCGAGAACGTGAGCCACGCCTTCATCACTCCGGCGGCGCTGGCATCGATCGACCCGGCAGAGGTTCCCAGCCTGCAGACCGTCGTCGTCGGCGGAGAAGCATGCCCGCCGGAGCTGGCGAACCGATGGGCACCGAACCGGCTCTTCTTCAACGGTTACGGGCCGACCGAGACGACGATCATGACCAATATCGGCGGACCCATCGCCGAGAACGAGCGGGTGACCATCGGCGGGCCGATTCGCGGCATGTCCGCCTACGTCCTCGACGCCGCCCTGAGCGCCGTACCCGACGGGGTGGCAGGCGAGTTGTACCTGGCCGGACCGGGATTGGCTCGTGGATACCACCGCAGGCTCGGCCTGACGTCGGACCGCTTCGTCGCATGTCCCTTCGGCGCGGACGGCGAGCGCATGTATCGCACCGGAGACGTCGTGCGCTGGCGAGTGGACGAAGGCGAGCGGGTGGTCGAATACATCGGCCGCAACGACTTCCAGGTCAAGATCCGCGGCTTCCGCGTCGAGCTCGGTGAAATCGACTCCGTCCTGTCCGCCGACCCGAGCGTCGAGTTCGCTGTGACGGTCGGCCGGCGGACCCCGTCGAAAGCCACCGCCCTGGTGTCCTACGTGCTGCCTTCGGTGTCGGGGGCGTTCGACGAGCAAGCCCTCCTTTCCGTTGCAACACAGCATCTTCCGAGACACATGGTCCCGTCGATGATCATCGCGCTCGACGCGATTCCGCTGACGCCGGTGGGCAAGCTCGACCGGGCCGCGTTGCCCGCTCCGGTTTTCGCTGCGGCGGAATTCCGTGCCCCCTCGACGCCGCTCGAAATCACCGTGGCGGAGACTTTCGGTGCGCTTCTCGCAATGGATCGTGTCGGTGCCGACGACGATTTCTTCGAGCTCGGTGGAAACTCTCTGATTGCAACGCAATTGGCCGCGCGCCTGGGCACCGCGATCGGAACCCGAGTGCCGGCCCGCACCGTCTTCGAGTACTCGACGGTACAGGCCCTCGCCGCTCACCTGGAGAATGCCTCGTCCGATGGCGACGACTCCGCGAACGGACCGCAGCCGTTGTCGGCGAAGCGAGAGCGGCCCGAGCGGATCCCACTGTCGTTGGCCCAGCGGCGGATGTGGTTCCTCAACCGTTTCGACACGGCGTCGGGAGCGAACAACATCCCGGCCGCCATCGAACTGCGCGGAACTCTCGATGTCCCGGCTCTGTCCTCCGCGATCACCGACGTCGTCGACCGCCACGAATCTCTGCGCACGTACTACCCCGAGGTGGACGGAACCGGACATCAGGTGGTGCGGGCCGCGTCGGATAGCGGAGTGACGCTGGAGGTCGAATCGATCGGGGCCGATGATGTCGCGCGTCGGGTCCAGGAGCTGGCTTTCGCAGGTTTCGATGTGACACAGCAGGTTCCGGTGCGGTTGCACTTGCTGGAATTGGGATCCGACCACTACGTCTTCGTGCTGGTGGCCCACCACATCACCGCCGACGGGTCGTCCGTCGCGCCGCTGGTGCGAGACATCATGACCGCCTACGTCGCTCGCAGCACAGGTAGCGCACCCGGCTGGGAACCGTTGGCCACGCAGTATGCCGACTACACACTCTGGCAGCACGAGGTCCTCGGGTCCGACGACGACCCCGATTCGATTGCGCATCGGCAAATTTCGTTCTGGAAGTCCACTCTCGAAGGTCTGCCCGACCAACTGAGCCTACCCACCGATCGCAGCCGCCCGATGGACGCGTCGGGAGTCGGTCGAGTACTCGGGTTCGACATCGACGCGTCGTCGACGGCCGCAATCGGGCGTCTCGCCCGCGAGAACGGGGCCACGCCGTTCATGGTGGTGCACGCCGCATTCGCAGTGCTGCTCGCCCGGCTGTCCGATTCCACGGATGTGGTCGTAGGATCGCCGATCGCCGGTCGAGGTGAAGAGGCCCTCGACGACGTGATCGGAATGTTCGTCAACACGCTCGTCCTGCGCACCTCCGTCGATCCGTCCCACACATTCTCGGAGCTGCTCGCCCAGGTCCGCGAAGCCGATCTGCAAGCGTTCGCGCACGCCGACCTTCCGTTCGAGCGCCTGGTCGAGGTGCTCGATCCCGTCCGCTCCGGTGACCGGCACCCGCTGTTCCAGGTCGCTCTGTTCTTCCAGAACCAGGCGACGGGCACGCTCGAGTTGCCGGAGTTGACGGTCGCTGCACTGGATTTCGACGAAGTGGTAGCGAAGTTCGACCTGCAGCTGGTCTTGGAGGACCGCGCCGCCGGTACCGAAAAGCACGCGCTTGCAGGAACGTTCACCTACGCCGCGGATCTGTTCGACGAGGCGACGGTACGTGGAATTGCCGACCGCTTCGTCCGCCTGCTCGCTCGGCTCACCGATGCGCCTACGCTTCCGGTCGGCGATGTGGACCTGCTCGACGCCGCAGAGCGGGCACTGTCCACCGAGCATTCTGCCCTCGATGCAGTAGCGGTACCGGACCGGACGATCCTCGACGCCTATGTCCGGCAGGTATCCGCCACCCCCGATTCACCGGCGGTGACATTCGAGGACGTCACGCTGACCTATGCGGACTTCGACCACCGGGTCAATGCGTTGGCGCGACACCTGATCTCGCACGGTGTCGGGCCCGAGGCGCTCGTCGCCGTGTCGATCAGACGATCGATCGAGCTGTTGGTGGCGATCTATGCCGTGGTTCGAGCGGGCGGTGCGTACGTCCCGATCGATCCGGACCTGCCGAGCGAACGCAGATCTCACATCCTCGCCACCGCCGAACCGCTGTGTCTGCTGACTCTCTCGGCCGATACCGAGTCCGACTCGACGGGTCCGGATTCGATCGCCGTCGACACCCTCGATCCGGCGATCGACGGTTCTCCGTTGCGCGCGGACGAGTTACGGACATTGCACACGTCCAGTCCCGCGTACGTCATCTTCACCTCCGGCTCCACCGGAAACCCGAAGGGTGTCGCGGTGTCCCATCGCGCGGTCGAGAATCAGTTGGCGTGGATGGCGGCGCAGTACGACTTGACCGACACCGACGTCTATCTCCAGAAGACGGCGACCACCTTCGACGTCTCCGTGTGGGGCTTCTTCCTCCCGCTGCGAACCGGAGGACACATCGTTCTCGCTACGCCGGACGGACACCGCGATCCGGAGTACATCTCGGCCTCGATCGCCCGTCACGGAGTGACGCTCACGGATTTCGTCCCCTCGATGCTCACCGTGTTCGCCGCCCACGCGCGCGCCGACGACTGTGCCTCGCTGCGTGACGTTTTTGTCATCGGCGAGGCTTTGCCGCCGGAAACCGTCACCGATTTCGCTCGCGTCAGTTCCGCTCGAGTGCACAACCTCTACGGCCCCACCGAGGCTGCGGTGTCGGTCACTTACCATCGCGCAGAACCGAATTCCCGCGGCTCGGTACCGATCGGCCTGGCGGAATGGAATGTCGGCGCACTGGTACTGGACCGTCGTCTGCACGCGGTGCCCGCAGGTGTGCAGGGCGAGTTGTACCTCGTGGGTGAGCAACTCGCCCGCGGTTACGTCGCCCGCCCGGACCTGACGTCGGACCGCTTCGTCGCCGACGTCAGCGGATCCGGAGGGCGGATGTACCGCACCGGCGATCTGGTTCGACGTCGATCCGACGGTGTGCTGGACTACATCGGCCGCACCGACTTTCAGGTCAAGTTCCGCGGTCAGCGCATCGAGCTCGGCGACATCGAATCTGCCCTGCTGACATCGCGCGAGGTGAACCAGGCTGTCGTTCTCGTCGTGGCGACCACCACCGGTGACCAGCTGGTTGCCTATGTCGTGCCGACCGTCGGTGCCGCGCCCGACCGAGCGTCGCTCAGTGAATTCGCCAAGAACCTGTTGCCGGCCTACATGATTCCGGCTGCATTCGTCGTTCTCGACACGCTGCCGTTGAACTCCAGCGGCAAGCTGGACCGTCGTGCGCTCCCGTCACCGTCGATCGACAGTCGGGAGTATCGCGCACCGTCGACGCCTGTCGAGGAAATCGTCGCCGCAGCATTCGGTGACGTTCTCACCGTTGCCCGCGTCGGTCTCGACGACGACTTCTTCGAGCTGGGCGGCAACTCCCTCATCGCAACTCGTCTCGTTGCACGGGTGGGTGCTGCGGCAGGATGGCGCGTTCCCGTTCGGACGCTGTTCGAGGCCTCGACCGTCGCCGCGTTCGCGGCTGCGGTGACGTCGTTGTCCTCGGATCATGACGTGCCCGCCCTCGGGCCGGTCGAACGTCCAACCGAAATCCCCCTGTCCTACGCCCAGCAGCGGATGTGGTTTCTCAACCAGTTCGACACCGCCTCAGCGGTCGACAATCTCCCGCTGGCGATCTCACTGACGGGCGAGCTGGACGTGGCCGCGCTGCAAGGTGCCGTGGCGGACATCGTGCAGCGGCACGAATCGCTGCGCACTGTGTACCCCGAAACCGACGGTCGGGCAAGGCAATCGGTGCTGACCGACGATGTCGTCGTCCCCGATCTGTTACCCGTCGCCGTCCGACCGGACGAGCTGGTCGCCGTTCTGACCGACGCGGTGAGCGCGCCGTTCGACGTGACGGTCGAGGTGCCCCTGAGAGCGTGGCTCTATCGGATCGGTGAACACGAGCACGTACTTGCCGTGGTGGTGCATCACATCAGCGGAGACGCGTTCTCGATGGGTCCGCTGGCACGAGATCTGGCAGTGGCGTACTCGGCCCGCAGCGCGGGTTCAGCGCCGGGTTGGCCGACGCTGGCGGTGCAGTACGCGGACTACACGCTGTGGCAGCGTCGAGTTCTGGGGGAGGAGTCCGACCCTGATTCGGTGCTTTCGAAGCAGCTCGATTTCTGGGCTCGCACGCTGGCAGGCATCCCCGACCGCGTGGAACTACCCACGGATCGATCTCGTCCGCCGGTGACGAGCAACAGGGGAGCGGCGGCCCGATTCGAGATCGACGCTTCCCTGCACGGAGCCCTCGGCCGGATGGCACGCGAGAACGGCTCGACCCTGTTCATGGTGGTGCACGCAGCGCTCGCCGTGTTGTTGTCCCGGCTGGCGGCCACCGATGACGTGGTCATCGGCACCCCGATCGCAGGGCGTGGGGACGCAGCACTGGACGACCTGGTGGGAATGTTCGTCAACACCCTCGCTCTGCGGAGCTACGTGCAGCCCAGCAGTTCGTTCACGACAGTGTTGAACGATGTGCGGCGCGCGGATCTCGACGCGTTCGCACACGCCGACGTGCCCTTCGAGCGGCTTGTGGAAAGGCTGAACCCGGAACGCTCGCAGTCCCGCCACCCGCTCTTCCAGATCGCGCTTTCGTTCCAGAACCCGGCTACGGGCTCGTTGGAGCTGCCCGGTCTCGTGATCGCCGGTGTCGAGATCGAGGACACGACCGCCAAGTTCGACATGCAGTTCACGATGTCCGAGCGTGCGCTGCTCGACGGCAGCCCCGACGGGATTGCGGGCGTCATCACCTATGCCACCGACCTGTTCGACGCCGAAACAGTCGAGGAGATCTCCGCACGCCTCGTGCGGGTGCTGTCCTCAGTAGCGGCCGATCCCGACACGGTGGTCGGCGACATCGAGTTGTCGGCACCGGACGAGGTGCAGGACCTGATACGCGGACCCGAGGGAACCGTGCCCGCGCGCACGCTCGCGAATCTGATGTCGGACGCTGTTGTGGCGAACCCCGACGGAGCCGCACTGGCACAGGGTGGTGACCTGGTGACCTACCGTGAGCTCGACGAGACGTCCGCAGCGATCGCGGCCATTCTGATCGCTCGAGGTGTCGAACCGGGCACCATGGTGGCCGTAGCAGTGCGCCGCAGCATCGAGTCGGTGACCGCGGTGTGGGCCGTGACGGCGTCCGGCGCGGCGTTCGTGCCCGTCGATCCCGACTATCCGAACGATCGCGTTCGCTTCATGCTCGCCGACTCCGGTGTGCAGGTCGGGCTCACGACATCGGATGTCGTCGACTCGCTGCCGACCGATGTGGACTGGATCGTCATCGATGCCGGAAGGCAGTCGAACACCGCAGTGGTGCAGCCGGATTCGATTCGCCCCGCGCAGACCGACGACGCCGCATACGTCATCTACACCTCCGGCTCGACCGGAAAGCCGAAGGGTGTCGTGGTGACACACCGCGGCCTGGCGAACTTCGCCGCCGAGCAGTGCGAGCGGTACGAACTCACCGAGCGCTCCCGTGCGCTGCACTTCGCGTCGCCCAGTTTCGACGCCTCGGTTCTCGAACTGCTTCTTGCGGTTGCCTCGGCGTCCACCCTGGTGATCGCGCCTCCGCGCACGTACGGCGGCGGAGAACTCGAGGCGCTGATCACGCGGGAGTCGGTGACGCACACGTTCCTGACACCGACAGTGCTGGCCTCGATCGATCCCGCCGCGGTGAGCAGTCTCGACGTCGTGATCGCCGGTGGTGAGCAGTGCACACCCGAACTGGTGCAGCGCTGGTCCACCCACGTTCGGTTCTTCAACGGTTACGGCCCCACCGAGACCACCATCATGACGAACATCAGCGATGCCCTGACGCCGAACGACCTGTTGTCGATCGGCGGGCCGATCCGGGGGATGGCGTCGTACGTCCTGGATTCGCGTCTGCGTCCGGTGCCGCTCGGCGTCACCGGCGAGCTCTACCTCGCCGGTATTCAGCTCTCGCGAGGATATCTCGGGCGTTACGGACTGACGGCCGAGCGTTTCGTCGCGAATCCGTTCGGTGACGCGGCAACCAGGATGTATCGCACCGGCGACCTCGTACGGTGGCGAAAAAGCAACGGCCGCAGTGTGATCGAATACGTGGGCCGCTCGGACTTCCAGGTCAAGATCCGCGGATTCCGTATCGAGCTCGGTGAGATCGATTCCGTGATCTCGACCTACCCGGGAGTGGACTTCGTCGCCACACTCGGACGGACGTTGCCTTCGGGCGGCACCGCGCTCGTGTCGTACGTACGAATGCGCGCGGGAGCTCAGCTCGAGCCGTCCGATCTTCGTGACCACGTCGGGCGGGCTCTTCCCACGCACATGGTTCCCGCGGCGGTGGTCGTGGTGGACGAGGTGCCACTGACCCCGGTAGGCAAGCTGGATCGACATGCATTGCCGGAACCGGTGTTCGAGACATCTGTGGGCCGGGAGCCGTCCACGGACACCGAGCGGGCTCTGTGCGAGGTGTTCGCAGAGGTGCTCGGTGTCGAGTCCGTGGGGGTCGACGACTCGTTCTTCGCCCTCGGCGGCGACAGCATCGTCTCCATCCAGTTGGTATCGCGTGCCCGAGCCCGCGGCCTGCACTTCGGGCCGCGGGACGTGTTCGAGCTCAGAACTGTCGCGGCATTGGCCGAGATCGTCGAATCGGGTGCTGCCGAGATACTCAAGGAACTGCCCGGTGGCGGCGTCGGACCGATTCCGTTGACTCCAGCCGTCGGCTTCATGGTCGAGCGCACAGGCGGCTTCGACCGGTTCACCCAGAACCTCGCGCTCGAACTCCCTGTCGGCATCGCCGAGGATCAGATCGTTGCCACCCTCGCCGCGGTGGTCGACCGACACGACATGTTGCGCGCTGTGTTGAGTCGCGATGCCGACGGCGAGTGGATGCTCACCACCCGCGCGCCGGGCACCGTCGATGTAGCCGCAGCGGTCTCCCGAACGCCCGTGGACCCTGCCATCGGAGACGAAGAGCGTCGCGCTCTCGCGGCGACCGCACTCGACGGCGCGCTGAGTCGTCTCGATCCGGCGGCCGGCCGAGTCGTCGAATTCGTGTGGCTCGATCCGACTTCTCCGACGGGCGAACGCACCGATGACGCAGGCAGGCTCATCGTCGCCGCGCATCACCTCGTCGTCGACGGCGTCTCCTGGCGCATCATCGTTCCGGACCTGATTTCGGCCTGGCTTCAGGTGTCGGAAGGTACCGTCCCCTCCCTCGAAGCGACCGGAACCTCCTTCCGGCGGTGGGCACACGCCCTGACCGACAACGCCGCATCCGATGCACGTCGAGCCGAATTGCCGTACTGGAACTCCGTTCTCGACGGCGTCGAGCCGACCGTCGGAACACGAGCGTTCGATCCGGCGGTGGACTTGGCATCGACGGTGCGCAAGGTGCACATCGAGGTCGACGAGGCGACGACCGAGGCCGTCGTGGCTGCGGTACCGACCGCGTTCAACGCCGGCGTCGACGATGTGCTTCTCGCTGCGCTGGCGCTCGCAGTACGACGCTGGCGCGGTGAGCGCGGCGATCAGTCCACGTCGGTCCTGATCAGACTCGAGGGCCACGGACGCGAGGAATCGTTGGCACCCGGGGCAGACCTGTCCCGAACCGTCGGCTGGTTCACCGGTATCTATCCAGTTCGACTCGAGCTCGACTCCATCGACATCGGTGACGCCTTGTCCGGTGGCTCGGCCGCAGGTGCACTGATCAAATCGGTCAAGGAACAGTTGCGAGCGATTCCGGACAAGGGCCTGGGCTATGGATTGTTGCGGTACATGGGCGACCCCGAGTTCGCTCCGCCGTCGGCGGCGCATGCGCAGATCAGCTTCAACTACCTGGGACGCGTCTCGGCCGCCGACATACCCGAGGGCATGGCCGAGGTCGGGTGGATTCCGGCCGGCGACCTCGGTGATCTGACCGGGACGCCCGACGTGGACGCTCCGGCGATGGCTCCGATCGACATCAACGCCGTCGTCGTCGGGCGACGCTTGACCGCGGACTTCGGGTTCCCGACGACCCTGCTGTCCGAGTCGGATGTGCAGGCGTTGGCTCAGCACTGGGGCGACGCCCTGCGCTCTCTCGTCGCGCACGAGCGAGAAGACGGTGCCGGAGGTCTGACGCCGTCGGATCTGCCGCTCGTGCAACTCTCTCAAGCCGGTATCGAGCAGGTCGAGGCGCAACTGCCGACGGTGAGCGATATCTGGCCACTGTCGCCTCTGCAGAACGGTCTGCTCTTCCACGCGTCGATCTCGGAGACGACGACCGACGTGTACACCACGCAAATTCAGCTGCACCTCGGTGGTGACGTCGATCCGGCAAGACTGCACGTTGCGGCAGATCGCATTCTCGAGCGGTACTCGAACCTGCGGACGGCATTTCTGCGCGACGAGACCGGAAATGCTGTCCAGGTCGTCGTCGACTCGGTTCGCGTTCCCTGGCGGACGGTCGATCTCACAGCGGGCGAACACGAATCGACCTCGGCGGCCGAGCTGTTGAGCAGCGAGCAAGCACTCGGGTTCGACATGACGGCCCCGCCGCTCATCCGATTCCTGTTGGTGCGCATCGCAGCGGATCGTTGGACGCTCGGTGTGACCAGCCACCACATCCTGCTCGACGGCTGGTCGATGCCGATTCTGATGAAAGATCTGCTGGTTCTCTACGCGACGCGCGGTGAGACATCCGTTCTGCCACGGGTCCGTCCGTACCGCAATTTCCTGGCCTGGTTGTCCACCCGGCACATCGACGATTCGCTGAACGCGTGGCGCCGGGCGTTCGTCGGACTGGACGATCCGACGCTGATCTCTCAGCGCACCAACGGTGCTGGCGGTGCCCCGGACATTGCCGAGAGGACGCTGGTCGTGAGCGGGGAAGACGCCGCCCGGTTGTCCGGGCGCGCGTCGGAACTCGGTGTCACGATGAACACCCTCGTACAGGTGGCATGGGGAATCCTGCTCTCGCGCTTGCTCACTCGCGACGACGTGGTGTTCGGCACCACGGTGTCCGGGCGACCGGCCGAGCTGGACGGCATCGAATCCATGGTCGGTCTGTTCATCAACACCGTTCCGGTTCGGTTCACCCAGGACGAGACCACCAGCATCGAGGATCTGGTGCGCCGTACGCAGCGTGAGCAGTCCGAGCTACTCGATCACCACTACGTGGGTCTGACCGACATCCAACAGGCCGTCGGCCCGGCGGCTGTCTTCGACACACTGGTGGTGTTCGAGTCCTACCCGATCGACAAATCGGGGTTGTCCGCGGCAAGTTCGATCGACGGGATGACCGTTCTCGGCGTCGACACGAAGGACGCGACCCATTACCCGCTGACCATGGTGGTCGTTGCCGACGCCGATATCACGTTCACTCTGAAGTACCGCGCCGATCTGGTCGACGCCGACGCGGCAGCGTCGATGATCACCAGATTCACCCGAGTGCTCGACGCCGTGGTCGACGGATCGGCGACGGCCGGGTCGATCGACATTCTCGACGAGAACGAGCGAACGCAGGTTCTGCAGACCTGGAACGGCTCGACCGAAAACGAAGCAGCACCGAGTGATTCAGATCAATCGTTGATCTCACTGTTCGAGAAGCAGGTGCTCGCGGCACCCGATGCAACGGCGATCGTGTTCGGGAATGCACGAGTGACCTACCGTGAACTCGATTCTCGCGCAGAACGATTGGCTCGCACCCTCGCCGATCACGGCGCGAGGCGCGAGGCCTTGGTGGCCATCGCACTGCCGCGCGGTGTGGACATGGTCGTCGGCCTACTTGCCGTGCTGAAGGCCGGTGCCGGGTACCTTCCCGTCGACACGTCACTGCCGATGGATCGGGCGCGTTTCATGATCGAGGACGCACGACCGGTGTGTGTGCTGACCGACCGCGACGGCGGGGCGTCCTACACCCAGTTCGGTGTGCCGGTGATCGTGTGGGAGGACGTGACCGGGAACGACGGAGAGGGCGAGGAATCTCCGGTGCCGAGGACCGCCTCGGTGCGCAGCGGCGCGGACCTCGCCTACGTCATCTACACCTCCGGTTCCACCGGTACCCCCAAGGGTGTTGCTGTGCCGAACGAGAACGTCGTACGACTGTTTCGTCACACCACTCGGACGTTCGATTTCCGACCCACTGACGTGTGGACGATGTTCCACTCCTTTGCATTCGACTTCTCCGTTTGGGAAATCTGGGGACCGCTACTGCATGGCGGCACCCTCGTCGTGGTGGATCACGCCACGTCACGCTCGCCCCAGGATTTCGTCGAGCTCGTTGCGCGCGAACGAGTCACGATGCTCAGTCAGACGCCGTCGGCGTTCTATCAGTTCATCGATGCCGAGCGGACCGCATCGACGTCACCGACGGCACTGCGACACATAGTGTTCGGCGGCGAGGCCCTCGATCCGAGCAAGCTCACCAGCTGGTTCGACTCGCACGGAGGCGAAAACCCGCGCCTGAGCAACATGTACGGAATCACCGAAACAACGGTGCACGTGACTCATCACGAGGTGCACGGTATCGACGAGGGCACGCGACACCCGATCGGTAATGCGATCGACGGCCTCGGGACCTACGTTCTCGATCAAGGACTACGCCCCGTCCCCGTCGGCGTGGTGGGTGAGGTCTACGTCTTCGGCGTACAACTCGCGCGCGGCTATCTCGGCCGCGCTGGACTCACGGTTGGGCGATTCGTGGCCGATCCGTTCGTCGGACTCGGCACCCGCATGTACCGCACCGGCGACTTGGCTCGGTGGACGCCGGAGGGGACCCTCGACTACACAGGCCGTGCGGACTCGCAGGTGCAGCTGCGAGGATTCCGGATCGAGCTCGGTGAGATCGAATCCGCGCTGCTGTCCGCTCCCGGCGTGGCGCAGGCGGTCGCCGTCTTCCGGGAGGACGACCATCTCGGATCGCAGCTCGTCGGCTACGTGGTGCCGGACGCCGCCGCCGACGTGGACCTCGACCTCGTGCGGAACGGTCTCGGCCGACGCCTGGCGTCGTACATGGTTCCCGACGCGTTGGTGGTGCTCGAAGCGCTCCCGTTGACGATCAACGGAAAGCTCGATCGTCGAGCACTTCCCGACCCCGAGTCGATCAGGGTCGAGTTCCGCTCGCCGACAACAGAACTCGAAGCCGCTGTGGCGGACTCGGTGGCCGATGTCCTGGGCCTCGACGATGTCGGACTGGACGACAGGTTCTTCGAGCTGGGCGGTAACTCGCTCCTCGCGGCCAAGTTGGCTGCTCGGATTCGGTCGCGCTGCGGTGCCGCGGTGTCGGTGCAGTGGGTCCTGACCGAACCGACCGTAGAACTGTTGGCGCGTCGTATCCACGAGGCGACCCGCTCCGCGGAGCCGGTGGTCGATCCTCTGGCGACGGTTCTTTCCCTACGTGCCGGCGGCAGCAGCCCGGCCCTGTTCTGTATCCACCCCATGATCGGTCTGGCGTGGAACTATGCCGCGTTGGCAGAGACCACCGCTGTGGGCCGGCCGGTCTACGGCCTCCAGCTCCCGTTGCTCCGGAGTGCATCGGCGCCGCTGCGCACGATGGCAGAACAAGCCGAGTTCTACGCCGGTGAGATTCTGCGCGTGCAACCGACCGGACCGATTCATCTCCTGGGGTGGTCCTTCGGCGGGGTGCTGGCGCACGCGATCGCCACTGCTCTGCAAGCGTCCGGGCACGCTGTCGGAATGGTCGCAATGCTCGACAGTCTCCCGACGGTCGACGAAACGGTATTCGCAGAGGAATTCGCGGACAACCTGCGGGCCCTCGGAATCGGCGGGCTTCGTGAGCTCACCGACCTGCGCGGCGAGGACACCCGGCACCAGGTGGTCGAGGCCGTCATGGCCGAGTTCGACATGTTCGACGAGCAGCAGGTGTCGAATCTCTACCAGGATGCCGTGTCCAGTGCGGCAAAGATCAACAGCTATTCGCCACCGGTACTCGAGGGCGATCTCCTGTTCTTCTCTGCAGCACGCGATCACCCGTCTGCGGATGACGCGGCTCTGCAGTGGTCGCCGTACGTGAGCGGCAGCATCGACAATGTCGACGTCGACGCCACGCACGCGAACATGACGACAATCGAAGCGCTGGGCGTAGTCGGTTCGGCGCTCGACGCAGCGATGGCCTCGGCCGAGGGATTCGAGATCGGCTAGGGCCGGAGTGTGCGGTAGGTGATTCCCCCGCGGAGACGACCGAGGGCGATGCCGATCAGGAGTCCGCGCTCCTCGGCCGTCGCTCCGCGGGTGACACCGAGCCACAGCAGTTCGCGAACGAGTCGGGTGACGGACTGGGTCGGTAGGCCGCTTTTCGGGAAAGCGTGTGCGAGACGCGCGAAACTGCTCCCGCGTGACGTCCCTTGTTCGAAGCCCGCCCGAAAGCCGACTCGATAGCGATAGGCGACGAGAGCTTCCGGCAAGTAGCCCACTCGGTAGCCGGAGTGAACTGCCCGCCACCCGAACTCGACTTCCTCGTTCGCACGATACGTCTCGTCGATCCCGCCCAGAGCCCGGTATGCCGCCGCGGTGCAGCCGAAACTGCACCCCACGACGATCGGTGCGAAGAACTTCGGCGACTGAAACTTCTCCGGAGGAGCGATCTCGGCGATCTTCCGATGGCCCGTCGGATTGAGACTCCGTCCCTCGACGGCAGAAGTGACGATGTCGTACGCCCCGGCGCGCTGGAACTCGACCATCTTGCGAACCCAGTCGTGATGGACTTCATCGTCCGCATCACAGAACAGCAGCAGCTCGCCCTTGGCGGCGTCCGCTCCCCGGTTGCGCGCATAGGCCGGACCTACTCCGTCATGGGCACGCACGATGCGGATGGGCGCTGTGATGTTCACACCCTCGAGTCGGTCGACCGATTGGTCCGTCGAGTTGTTGTCGACGATCACGATCTCGAATCGACCGTCGTAGTCCTGAGACGCGAGGGCTGCCACCTGGACGTTCAACAGGTTTCCGGCATTATGGGCTGGAACGACGACGGAGACGTCGACGGATTCGGGCACTGTTCACACCTCTTCTGCTTCTGCCGGCGGTTTTGGTTTGTCGCGGAATGCTCTGCCGACACGCCGGAGCTTCGGTCAGCAGGGTGCGGCGTGTGTTCCGGCGTACTCGGGGTCCAGTGCGGACAACACCATGTAGTTGGGCGCAGGATCGGTGACCAGACCGACGTGGCTGGTCGCTGCAGCGGGGCAGACATCCTGAACCCAGACGTTGTGGACCGACTCGGTGTCTCCCGAGCGCAAGAAAGTCAGATCCGGGGGTGTCGAAATCTGGTCGTTGCGAGTTGCGATCACCGTGTAGTCGACCCCGGGCAGGGCGTCACCTCCGGCATTGAGGTTGACCAGAACCGGAGACCCCACCAGCTGCTGCGCTCCGGCCATGTTCCAAGTCAACGGAGTGATGGCGTCTCCTGGGAGTCCCAGCGAGTCGACTACCTTCGCGAGCTCCTGCAGTCCGCCGAACGTCGTTCCATGGTTGGTAGCACCCAAGGTGACGAGACTGTGGACCTTGTTCCGAGCTGGGTCGACGGGATCGGTACCACCGTCGAACTTCATGTACTGGCGAGCTACTGTTCCGCCCTGAGAATGTCCGACGATGTCGACCTGCGACGATCCTGTTTCGGCGAGAACCTTGTCGATGAACCCGCCGACCTCACGTGCCGATTCCGGAATATCGCCGGAGCCCCAGACGACCTTCCCGGGCTCGAACAGCAAACCGACGGCACCGTAATTGGGTGCGAACACGCAGTAGCCCTGTTCGATGAGCTGTGGAGCCAGGACCTTCCACGTCGTGGCGTCCATCTTGGTGCCGTGAACCAGAACGACGGGCCGGGGATGCTCCGGGCTGGGAACGCAGCCGAAGTCGTTGGTTCCCTCGACGAACGGGAACGGCCCGGGGGGAGCTGTGGGAGCGGCGGACGCAAGGGGGGTTCCGGAGAGAATCACGGCGGACGTTGCTGCGAGCGCGCCCACAATTCGCGCGACTCGGGTTCTGATCGCCATGGCCTCTTTCCGATTCAGCGCCGCGTCGAAGAACGTCGGCATCAATAGGTAGTTGACCAAACCGTAACATTCCTGCTGTGAGCGTCCTTTTGTGCGATTGCAGAACTACTGGTAGGCGGGTTGCGTACTACCGTGATGTGATAGAGATCACTTCATCGGTCGATTTGTTGGCCATCTGAATGCCCGATGTCGGGAACCCTGCTGTGCGATTTTCAGGTGCCAGCTGACCACCACGTGCTGACTCGGCCGCGAAATGGTCGTCGATGCCGCCGAGGAGCGAGATAGATCTTCGCTCGACACTCCATACTGGCACCCGATCGCGAACGGCCGGTACGCAAGGCATAGCCCGAGCGGAGGGGTCAGGTCCGAAAGCATCAGGGCGTGGGCGTCTCAGCCATCCGAAGACGCCTTCTTGTAGCCGCGGATGGCAGGTATCAGAAACACAACTGCCATTCCGAGTGACCACGCCAGGGTGTGCAGCACCGGCGTCAGGACCGGCCCGCCCATTGCCAGGTTGCGCATTGCCTCGACCGCGACCGACATCGGCTGTGCCGCGACGGCCGGTTGAAGCCATGGCGGGTACGCGAGCACGGGTACGAAGCCAGCGTTGAAGAACATGAGCAGTGTGGCGAAGATGGATACGACCTCGACCAGGGGCGCGTCGCCGGCGACGGTGGCCAGGAATGTGATCATCACCGCGAACCCGATACCGAATACAACTGGTATCAAGATCAACAAGATGCCGGCCGGGATTCCCTGGGTGAATCGGAATCCCATGGCCACACCGGCACAGGTGATGACGATGGTGGTGACGAGGACTCGAACCGCTTCGGCGATCATCCTGCCCAGCAGACCGGCGGCGCGGTGCGTGGGTGTCGTCCAGAAGCGGGACAACAAACCCGATTTACGTTCGCCCTTGAGGCCGACCGCGCTGACGATTGATCCGAACATGGCTCCGACGAGAGCGATCATCGGTACCTGGCCGAAAATCGCCGGCGATCCGGTGGCTGAGGAAATCGAGTTCCCGAGCACGACACGGAACATGACCAGCATCAACGCGGGGTACAGCAATGCTTGAATCATCGTCGAGGGATCGCGCGTCCACCGTATCAACAGTCGCTTGGCCTGAATCAGACTGTGGGTCCAGAGCGCACGAACCGACCCTTCGCGTAGGACCAGGTTCGGTTCGGGAAAGGTCAAGTTGGACACGCGGGTCGTGTTCACTGACGCTTCTGACATCGTCATCTCGGACCCGTCACTCTGGCCTGGAGCTCGCCCAGATGGCGAGCGGTACGAAGAACAGGATCAAGCCGGCCACCCAAGCGAGCGACGGCCACAACACCTGGAAGCTGACTCCGCCTTCGGCCATATCCCGCATCGCAAAGGAGAACTGTGAAATCGGCTGGTTGCGCACGAACGGTCGGATCAGTTCCGGAAAACCACTCTCTGGTACGAACCCGCACGAGGCCATACCGAGAATGAGCTGCGGGAGAGTCAAGACCTGGCTGGTCGCTTCGGGACTCTTCGAGAGCGTCCCGATCGCATCGGCACCGATCGACAGCGTGGTGCTGATCAGCATGGCGAGTGCGCAGAACAGCAGGGCCTGACCGAATCCCGCGGTGAAGCGAAAACCGATGACGTAACCGAAGCCAAGTGCGGATACGAGCGACACCAGCGAGCGGACGACACCGCTCGAGATTCGCGACACCAGCGGGACACCGCGCACAACGGGCATCGTCTTCAAGCGAGAATTGAGTCCGCTCATCGCCTCCGTCGATGCTCGTTGTGCAGCCGAGATAGCGGTGAACGCCATGGCCTGCAGCACGATGATCGGCATGAGGAACTGCGCGTAGTCGATGCCCTGCAGGCCCATGACGAACTTGAGGGGCAGGTAGAAACCGACGGTGAAGATGAGGGGCGCGATGACCGCCACCAACAACTCACCCTTGGTCAGCATGGTCCACAGTGCGCGCCCGGTCAGAGCCTGCCACTGCACGAATCCCGACGGCTTCGTCCTCGACCGCCGCTTCGGCTGCTGAGTCGTCGATTCGAAGCTGGTCCGTTCGGCGGTCCTCGCCTGCGTATTCGATACGCCTCGCGTCGTGGCCGTCATGGTGTGGTGCTCGTCTGCGAGTGTCCGGTGAGGGTGAGGAACACGTCGTCGAGCGACGGACGCCGCAGGGCGATGTCGGCGAGCACGATTCCGACGGCATCGATGCGGCGCAGGATCTCCGACAGCGTGGCCGCGCCGTCGGGTGCAGGTACGGAGAGCCGATCCGAGGCAGCAGTGATCTCGGCGTGGACGGCAGCGGGGACCATGTCGCCCAATGCTTCGGCTGCCGCGCGGAGCTGACCGGGATCGAGGGGAACGACCTCGCAGTAGCTACCGCCGGTCATGGCCTTGAGCTGGTCCGACGTACCTTCGGCGATGACGGTGCCCTTGTCGATGACGATGATGTTGTCGCTCAGCACATCGGCTTCTTCGAGGTACTGCGTCGTCAACAGCACGGTGATGCCCTGCGCCTTGAGCGCTTCGACCAGCGACCACACTCCCTGCCGGCTTCGTGGGTCGAGTCCGGTCGTCGGTTCGTCCAAGAACACGACCTCGGGACGAACGACCAAGCCACAGGCGATGTCGATGCGCCGACGCATGCCGCCGGAGTACCCACGCACGGGCCGCTTGCCGGTGTCGGAGAGGTCGAACTCGTCGAGCAAGGCTTTGGCGCGCGCCTTGGCGGCCTTCTTGTCCAGACCCATCAAGCGGCCGAAGAGTTCGATGTTCTCGCGGCCCGACAGAGTGTCGTCGAGAGCGGCGTACTGCCCGGTCATCATGATCGAGCGGCGCACTGCGGGAGCGTCTGCTGCGACATCGTGGCCCGCCACGAAGGCCTTGCCGCTGTCGGGTGCGATCAGGGTGGAGAGCACCTTCACGGTCGTTGTTTTTCCGGCACCGTTGGGGCCGAGAATGCCCAGCACCGTTCCCCGCTCGGCAGAGAAGCTGATGCCGCGCAGCGCATGCACATCGCCGAAGGACTTGTATACGTCCTCCACGTGTACGGCTGCGTGTTGAGCTGACGACATCGAATCTCCGAGCTGTCGGGGTGAACGGTGGGACATGACTCCCGTGGGGTCGAGGGCCATTACTTGATAGCGGATTTCGCGGTGAACGTTACTTGTGGGGTGGTCTCCGCGTGACCTTCGCAGTCAGCCCCAGTCGATATCGATACTGTCCTCGACGCCGAGTTTTCGGCAGAGAGATCGCAACCCGCTGTAGTCCTGAACCAGAGCGCGGCGGGATCCGTCCTGCTGAACGTCGGCGAGCATCGCGTCGCCGCCCTGTACGCCCTCGAGTTCGAGAATGCGCGCCCAGGTGGAGAAGTCGCTGCTCGAGAACGCGTCCATGCCGTCGACGAGCCCGTCGAGGAACTTCTGCCGGTCGTCGGGTCCGAGGCGGTCGAAGACGATCGCGGCCATGTCGTCGGCGATCGAAGCATGGCAGTACTCGTCGCGGTTGTGCAGTTTCACCGTTGCCCGGTTGATGGGCTGTATGACGTCGTCGTCCTCGATCAGGTCCAGATACGACGTGATGGAGATCTCTGCGACCGTCATGAACGCGAGAGAGCTGATCGCTTCCGACCACGGGTCTTCGCTCGTCGCTTGCGCCGTACGTCGACGGCGAACCGTGGAGCTGAACGGGAGCGCGCGTTCCGACAGGGCCCATCCGCGTCCGCGACGAGTAGCCGCACTCGCGTTGAGGTGCATCAGCGTGTGGTACTGCTCGTCCACCATGGCCTGCGTCACCGCCACCGCCAGGGTGTCGCCCATTCCGGTCTCGAACACATCCTGCGCCAGCAGGGCGAAGCCGGGATGCACGACGTGCTGCTCGACGTCCATCACGTTCTTGTTGAATGCGATCCAGCCCCACGCCCGAAGTCGATCCTGCTGTTCGGGAGTCGCGCCGGTGAAGGTGTCGTGCTCGCCGAACGGGATCAGAGCGTCGGGAAAATCCTGCTTGGCCGTGTCGAAGAGGTCGTCCAGCTCGGGTTCGGGCTTCTTCACGGTCGCCCGCTGCGCCCAGTTCTTCGCCAACCGTGCGACGACGGCACTTTCCACCACATCGTCGGAGTCGAACTCCGGCAACGACGGCTGTTCCAACATCGTGCGCCTCGCTTCCACGTTCGCTCGAACCGTGGTCATCGGTTGCCACTGCTGCCTCGAACGATACCGAACATCTCCGCGCACACGGCCCGATATCGGTCGCCGCTCCCGCCCAGAGCGGCTTCGGCCTGGGTCAGCATCCGTGCGAACTCGGCCTCGGAACCGGAGTCGACCGTCTCGCTCAGCTTCTGCGTCGCTCTGTGCAGCGCGGCCCTGGCATCGGCGGCGTGGGGATTACCTGCCTGGACATCCCAGTACACCTCGGGTTCACCGCCGGTGATGCGCGCGAGGACCGCGAGCATCGTTGCGTGCGGGGGAGGAGCAACGGCGTCGATGTCGACGAACGGCAGGTCCAGTTCGGCCAATGCCAGGCCGAACGCCAGGACGCTGGCGTGGGTCAGTGCTTGCGTCGCCGCAGCGAGGCGGTCGTGACGTGCGGCGTCGAGTACGACCACGCGACCACCCCACCGCGTGATCCTGTCCAGGAAGTCGTCCGCTGAAGTGCCCTGCCGATGCACGACGGCCGCCACGGGCCGTCCGTCCATTCCCAGCGCCGGAGCGAACATGGGATTGATGCCGACGGTGGCACCCACCGGCCGAATGTTCTCGAGATGGCTCGCGAAGCCGGACTTGACCGACAGCGTCTCCACCACGAGCGCATCGGGGCTCACAGCGGACAGATCCGCAGCCAGTGCCACCGACTCGGGCACCGTCAGAATCACCGTGGCCGCCCGTGCCAGCAGCAACGCGACTCGGTCGTCCGGCGCGGTGATGTCGCCGACGGTCACCGCCGAGCCACCGGCCGGCGAGCCCGCGTGCACGTCGACGACCATCACGGGCACGCCGTCCGCGCGCAGCAGGTCCACCAGCAACCGCCCGACGGCTCCCGAACCTCCCACCACCACTACCGAGTCCGACTCCGACCGCGCCACCGAGTTCATCGCTCGAGTATGTCAACGGGTTGCGGCGGAGACCCAGATCGTGATGTCCGCGTGCACCACCTCGATACCCGCGGTGTCTTTGATCGAGACCGGGACGACGATGTCGAGGCCGTCGGTGACGGTTCCGAAGTCGGGGATCACGTCGAGTTCTGCCACCGCGCGCAGCGATGTGGTGGCCTTGGTCAGGTAACGGACGTCCATGGATTTGGGAATCCAGCGGTGGGAAATGGGCACGGTTGCCTCGGCGAGCATCCCCATCGCGACCTCTGCGAGATTGCAGGCAGCGATGGCGTGGAAAGTTCCCAGGTGGTTCCGAATCCCGAACCATTTCGGGGCGGTGACCTCGCAGCGGCCCGGCTCGAGCGCAACGACCCGAGGGAGGACGGACGCGAAGTACGGCACCCGAAGGCACATGCCGACGGAGAACAGAGTGGACCCTATAGTGTTGTTGGGCAGCTTCGACCAGGCGCGATAGGTAGCGCCGGTGGTGTTCTCGACAGTGGTCATTGGGCTACCTTACTGCTCGGTAAGGTCCCGCGATCGTCATCGGCGGACCCCGAGTTGATCTGTTGCCCGGTCTGCGGCATACTGGTCGGGTTGCCTGGACACGGGACGCGCATGCGTGCGGCCTGAAACAGGTGAGTCGATCGACAGGTCGGCTGAGCAAGACATGAGACCAGCGCTCCACGTGAGCGCGTTCGGACCACCAGCGCACGATCGGTGCGGGTTTCGTTCGATTCGGATGGTTGAGACGAAAGTTTCAGCGCAGAAGAATGAGCGGAATCGCGACACGCCCGACCGCGTGGACCGGAGAACCATGACAGATGAAGAGCGGCAACGGATACAGGCCACGCCTGGTCGTCAACGTTTTTCACTGTCGTGTGTGCACGAAGGCAGTTCGAGTCGGAGGTCTTCCACCGGCTCGGGGACTGTGCAGACGAGGTGGAGCAGGCCGAACGGCCCGTTCTACGACCAAGCGGCAAGAAAAGGACACTAAGCGTGGCGGGACAAAAGATCCGCATCAGGCTCAAGGCCTACGACCATGAGGCGATCGACGCGTCAGCGCGCAAGATCGTCGAAACGGTCACCCGTACGGGTGCCCGCGTCGTCGGACCGGTGCCGTTGCCGACAGAGAAGAACGTGTACTGCGTCATCCGTTCGCCGCACAAGTACAAGGACTCGCGCGAACACTTCGAGATGCGTACTCACAAGCGGCTCATTGACATCCTCGACCCGACACCGAAGACGGTGGACGCGCTCATGCGCATCGACCTCCCGGCCAGTGTCGACGTCAACATCCAGTGAGCGCGGAGACAACGATGACTGATAACAAGAACCGGCCTGCAACAGGAATTCTGGGCACCAAGCTCGGAATGACCCAGGTCTTCGACGAGAACAACCGCGTCGTTCCGGTGACCGTGATCAAGGCAGGCCCCAACGTGGTCACCCAGGTCCGCACCCAGGAACGTGACGGCTACAGCGCCGTCCAGGTCGCATTCGGTGCGATCGACCCGCGCAAGGTGAACAAGCCCACCACCGGCCAGTTCGAGAAGGCAGGCGTCACGCCGCGTCGCCACATCGTGGAGATTCGCGTTGCCGACGCCTCGCAGTTCGAGGTCGGCCAGGAGCTCACCGCTGCAGTGTTCGAGGACGGCGCATACGTCGACGTCACCGGCACCAGCAAGGGCAAGGGCTTCGCCGGAACCATGAAGCGTCACGGCTTCAAGGGTCAGGGTGCGAGCCACGGTGCACAGGCTGTGCACCGTCGCCCCGGATCCATCGGTGGCTGCGCAACGCCCGGTCGCGTCTTCAAGGGAATGCGCATGTCCGGACGTATGGGTGGCGACCGCGTCACGACGCAGAACCTCTCGGTCCACAAGGTGGACAGCGAGAACGGTCTGCTGCTGATCAAGGGAGCGATCCCGGGCCGTCGCGGCAACGTCGTGATCGTCAAGTCTGCATTGAAGGGTGGTGCACGAGCATGACCAGCCTCGAGAAGAACACCGAGACCAAGCTGACGCTCGATGTGAAGGAAGCCGGCGGCAAGACCAACGGCACCGTAGATCTCCCCGCGGAGATCTTCGACGCACCGGCGAACATCGCGCTGCTGCACCAGGTCGTCATCGCACAGCTGGCAGCTGCTCGTCAGGGAACCCACTCCACGAAGACTCGTGGCGAGGTTCGCGGCGGCGGCAAGAAGCCGTACCGGCAGAAGGGCACCGGCCGCGCCCGTCAGGGCTCGACCCGCGCTCCTCAGTTCGTCGGCGGTGGCACGGTCCACGGACCGCAGCCGCGTGACTACAGCCAGCGGACCCCCAAGAAGATGAAGGCCGCCGCACTGCGCGGAGCCCTCTCCGACCGGGCCCGTAGCGAGCGTCTGCACGTCATCACCGAACTGGTGGCCGGACAGGTTCCGTCCACCAAGGGCGCGAAGACGTTCCTCGCCGAGATCTCGGACCGCAAGAAGGTCCTGCTCGTCGTCGGCCGCGAGGACATCGCAGCCTGGAAGAGCGTCCAGAACCTGGACGGCGTGCACCCCATCGCACCCGACCAGCTCAACACGTACGACGTGCTCAACGCCGATGATGTCGTTTTCAGCGTGGAAGCGCTGAACTCCTTCATCGCTGGGCCTGCAAAGAACGAGGAGGCAAGCAAGTGACCACGATCGCCGATCCCCGCGACATCTTGCTGGCACCGGTCATCTCCGAGAAGTCCTACGGACTGATCGAAGAAGGCACGTACACGTTCCTGGTGCACCCGGACTCGAACAAGACGCAGATCAAGATTGCCGTCGAGAAGATCTTCGACGTCACCGTGACCAGCGTCAACACGATGAACCGTCAGGGCAAGCGTAAGCGGACCCGGTTCGGTTACGGCAAGCGCAAGGACACCAAGCGCGCGCTCGTAACGCTCTCCGCCGACAGCAAGCCCATCGAGATCTTCGGAGGTCCGGTCGCGTAAGCGACTGGGACTCTTCGGATATAGAGGACGAGAAGACTCATGGCAATCCGTAAATACAAGCCGACAACCCCGGGCCGTCGTGGCTCCAGCGTGTCCGATTTCGCTGAGATCACGCGTTCGACCCCCGAGAAGTCGCTGATCCGCCCGCTGCACGGTCGCGGTGGACGTAACGCACACGGTCGCATCACCACCCGGCACAAGGGTGGCGGTCACAAGCGCGCGTACCGTCTCATCGATTTCCGTCGCAACGACAAGGACGGCGTGCCGGCCAAGGTCGCTCACATCGAGTACGACCCCAACCGCACCGCGAACATCGCACTGCTGCACTTCGCAGACGGCGAGAAGCGCTACATCGTCGCACCCAAGGGCATCGCCCAGGGATCGCCGATCGAGCAGGGTGCCAATGCCGACATCAAGCCCGGCAACAACCTGCCCCTGCGCAACATCCCGACGGGTACGACCATCCACGCGGTCGAACTCCGTCCGGGTGGTGGCGCAAAGATGGCCCGCTCCGCTGGAGCGAGCATTCAGCTCCTCGGCAAGGAAGGCCCCTACGCCACGCTGCGTATGCCGTCCGGTGAAATCCGTCGCGTCGACGTGCGCTGCCGCGCAACCGTCGGCGAGGTCGGCAACGCCGAGCAGTCGAACATCAACTGGGGCAAGGCCGGCCGCATGCGCTGGAAGGGCAAGCGCCCGACCGTTCGTGGTGTCGTGATGAACCCGGTCGACCACCCGCACGGTGGCGGCGAGGGCAAGACCTCCGGTGGACGCCACCCGGTCAGCCCCTGGGGACAGCCGGAAGGCCGTACCCGCAAGAACAAGGCGAGCGACAAGCTGATTGTCCGTCGTCGTCGTACCGGCAAGAACAAGCGCTAGGAGGGAGTTCAGAATGCCACGCAGCCTGAAGAAAGGCCCGTTCGTAGACGATCACCTCCTCGCGAAGGTTGACGTCCAGAACGACAAGGGAACCAAGCAGGTCATCAAGACCTGGTCCCGTCGATCGACAATCCTGCCCGACTTCATCGGTCACACTTTCGCCGTCCACGACGGTCGCAAGCACGTACCGGTGTTCGTGTCCGACTCCATGGTCGGTCACAAGCTCGGGGAGTTCGCACCGACCCGCACGTTCAAGGGTCACATCAAGGACGACCGGAAGGCGAAGAGGCGATGACCAACTTCACCCCCACCGCCAATCCGACTGCCAAGGCCGTAGCGAAGCACGTTCGCGTCACGCCGATGAAGGCACGTCGCGTCGTGGATCTGGTTCGTGGGCGCTCCGTCGAGGACGCGCTCAACATCCTCAAGTTCGCGCCGCAGGCAGCGAGCGAGCCGGTCGCCAAGGTGATCGCGTCCGCAGCAGCCAACGCCGAGAACAACCTGGATCTCGATCCCAGCACGCTGATCGTCGCCACTGCATTCGTCGACGAGGGTGCAACCCTCAAGCGATTCCAGCCGCGCGCTCAGGGCCGGGCATTCCGGATCCGCAAGCGCACCAGCCACATCACGGTGATCGTCGAAAGCCTGCCCAAGACCGGCGGAACGTCTCGCAACCGTCGTAAGGGCCAGGCGTCCAAGGAAGGGGCTCAGTAGTGGGTCAGAAAATCAACCCGCACGGCTTCCGCTTGGGTATCACCACTGACTGGAAGTCGCGCTGGTACGCAGACAAGCAGTACTCGGAGTACGTCAAGGAAGACGTCGAGATCCGCAAGCTTCTTGCCACCGGCATGGAGCGCGCAGGCATTGCGAAGGTCGAGATCGAGCGCACCCGTGACCGTGTTCGCGTGGACATCCACACGGCACGTCCGGGCATCGTCATCGGTCGTCGTGGTGCCGAGGCCGACCGCATCCGCGGAGCACTCGAGAAGCTGACCGGCAAGCAGGTCCAGCTCAACATCCTCGAGGTCAAGAACGCCGAGTCCGAGGCTCAGCTCGTGGCCCAGGGTGTTGCCGAGCAGCTCAGCAACCGCGTTGCATTCCGTCGCGCAATGCGTAAGGCCATCCAGTCGGCCATGCGTCAGCCGAACGTCAAGGGCATTCGTGTTCAGTGCTCCGGCCGTCTCGGTGGCGCTGAAATGTCTCGCTCGGAGTTCTACCGCGAGGGACGCGTTCCCCTGCACACGCTCCGCGCAGACATCGACTACGGGCTGTACGAGGCCAAGACCACCTTCGGCCGCATCGGCGTGAAGGTCTGGATCTACAAGGGCGACATCGTCGGCGGACGGCGTGAACTCGCTGCCGCTGCGGCTCCGGCCGCCGGTGCAGACCGTCCCCGTCGCGAGCGTCCGACTCGTCCGCGTCGCAGCGGTGCTTCGGGCACCACGGCGACCAGCACCGAGGCCGGCCGCGCGGCATCCGCAACCGAGGCTCCGGCCGAGGTCGAACCCACTCAGGAGGGCTGACGCATGTTGATCCCCCGCCGGGTCAAGCACCGCAAGCAGCACCACCCGAAGCGTTCGGGTGCCGCCAAGGGCGGAACTCAGGTGACATTCGGTGAATACGGCATCCAGGCTCTCGAGCCCGCCTACATCACCAACCGTCAGATCGAGGCCGCTCGTATCGCGATCACTCGCCACATCAAGCGTGGCGGCAAGGTCTGGATCAACATCTTCCCGGACCGCCCGCTCACCAAGAAGCCTGCCGAGACCCGCATGGGTTCCGGTAAGGGTTCGCCCGAGTGGTGGATTGCGAACGTCAAGCCGGGCCGCGTGCTCTTCGAGCTCTCGTACCCGGACGACACCGTCGCGCGTGAGGCACTGACTCGCGCCATCCACAAGCTGCCCATCAAGGCACGCATCATCACCCGGGAGGAGCAGTTCTGATGGCTACCGGAACCCCAGCCGCAGAGCTCCGCGAGCTCACCGGTGAAGAATTGGTCAACAAGCTGCGCGAGTCGAAGGAAGAGCTGTTCAACCTTCGCTTCCAGATGGCGACCGGACAGTTGGACAACAACCGTCGCCTGCGCGTAGTGCGCCACGAAATCGCACGCCTCTACACGGTGTTGCGTGAGCGCGAGCTCGGCTTGGCCTCTGGTCCTTCCGAGGACACAGCAGGTGACGCAGCATGAGCGAGGAAAAGACTGTGACTGAAGAACGCAACAACCGCAAGGTTCGGATCGGCTACGTCGTATCCGACAAGATGGAGAAGACGATCGTGGTCGAGCTGGAGGACAGGGTCAAGCACCCCCTCTACAGCAAGATCATCCGTCGCACCACCAAGGTCAAGGCACATGACGAGAAGGGCGACGCCGGCGTAGGCGATCGCGTTCAGCTCATGGAGACCCGCCCGCTGTCCGCCACGAAGCACTGGCGTCTGGTAGAGGTTCTCGAAAAGGCCAAGTAAGCACGTTGTGCTCGAAAATACCCACCCCCAATCTTGGGGGTGGGTATTTTCGTGTCACGGCTGCGTCTGATTATCTGTAGGTGTGCTCGATTCTGCGAACTCGGTCGTTCGGCAGCGTCCGGCGTCGGTAACTGTGATCGTGCCCGTGAGAGACGGGGCGCATACCATCGGCACCCAGCTCGATGCTCTGCAAAACCAGTCCTACACAGGGCAATTCGACATACTGGTGTCGGACAACGGGTCTACCGACAACCTGGTGGAGGTCCTCGACCGCAGAAAAGCCGGTGATCGAGTTCGGGTGAACTACGTTCTGGCCGATGACATTCAGGGGGCCTCGCACGCGCGCAATATGGGCGTCAGGAACGCCACAGGAGAATTCTTGGCTTTTTGCGATGCAGACGATGTAGTTCGCAAAGACTGGTTGCACTACTTGGTTCTGAGTGCACAGCACGCCGACCTCGTGAGCGGTTCGCTCGACACGTCGGTCATCAACGAACCCGTCCAGCACTCCTGGAGGTCGTTCGTGCCTTCCGAGGGGCTGTTCGAGACACGCTTCTTGCCGTTCGCACCCGGGAGCAACTTCGGAGTGTGGGCCGACGTCGTGGATGCGCTGGGAGGATTCGACACATCGATGCGGTTCGGCGGCGAAGACGTCGATTTTTCGTGGCGCGTGTGCATCGGAGGTTGGAGGCTCAGCCATGCCGCCCTCGCTGTGGTGGACTACCGCATGCGGCCGACGCTGGCAGCATTTTTCTCTCAGGTTCGGCGCTATGCGATCGGCAATGTGGAACTCTACGTCGGCTTCCGCGACTACGGGTTCCGTCGAAGTTCGGTGCGCTCGACAGCGCGGTTTCTGCTGTTGATTGCAGCATCCAACCCGCTTGTACCGCAGCGACTGTCGGGTACGACTCACGGCGAGTGGGTCGGGTACGTCGCTATCCTCGTCGGCCACCTGCAAGGCTCGATTCGCTACCGGACGCTGTTCCTGTGACCGTCGGTCACCTCCCGAGCAAGCCGCCGAGCGCCCCGCCGACTCCTGCCTGTTCACCGCTGCCGCTGCCGCCGATCAACCCGCCCGGCGGTTGCTCCGAAGGCTGAACGACGACGAATCCCTGGCCGGCGAATTCGAGAGTGAACCGCTCCCCGGTGGTTCGTCCGATCAGGGTGCCGAGACCGAACGAATCGTTCTTCTTGACCCGCGTCTGCAGGGAGGACGACCATGCGACCGCCGCCTGCGGATCCGCGAACGTCGGCTGATCGACGTTCAACACCACCGGAACGCCGTCGGTGGTGATGGCGATCCGCCCGCGCCCGGTGAACACACAGTTGAAGAACCCGGCGTTGCCGCCCGCCGCGGCACCCTGCACACGCTTGATGTCGTAGCTCAGTGAGGACTCGAAGGCCAGAACGTTGGCACCGTTGATGGTCAGGCCGTCGGAGCCGTCCAAGTCGATCAGGTGAACGTCCTGAGCGGCGTTGGCGAGGAAGAGATCACCCTGGCCCGTCACTTTCATCAGAGGGACGCCCTCACCGGAGAGTGCCTGTTTCAGAGCCCGGCCGATGCCCCCGGAGCCCTTGGCCTCGAACTGCAGATTGCCCTGGTAGGCCACCATCGACCCGGCACGCGCCATCACATCGCCGTTCATCCCGACGCGGCACATCTTGCTGCCCTGTTTCTGAATTCCAGAACCCGGCACTTCGGCGTGAGCGGGTGCGAACAGTTCGCTTCTCATGGCCAGAACTCCTTGCTGGACAGGTGTATCCACTGGTGGTGCGGGAATGTGTGCTGGGGGCTCGGTAGGGGAGACAGGCGTCTGCTCGTCCTGCTCGATACTGATTCCGAATGCCGTGGCCAACCCGGCCAGGCCGTCGGCGTACCCCTGCCCGACGGCGCGGATCTTCCACTGCTCGCCGCGACGGTAGAACTCGAGACACACCAGTGCGCTCTCGTCGCCGAGTGCGTCGGCAGTGAACCCGACCAAGTCCGTGCCCGACGCATCCGAGACCGTCACCGAAGGCGGTCCCGCGGCGGCGAACGTTGCAGGCCCGGTTCCATCGAGCGACGCCGTGACCACAACGGTCTCGACGTCGTGGGGGACGGCGGTGGCGTCGAACATCAGCAGGTGACCGGTGGGCGTGCGGCGATACTCGACGCCGGGGGCGACGGGCTGGTTGTAGAACACCAAGTCCGCGTCCGAACGCACGCGCCCGTCCGCCCCGAGAAGCAGCGCCGAGACGTCGACCGAAGTCGCTGCCGCGAGCGTCACCATCAGGGGACCGGCCGGGGCGGGGCAGTTCTCCCCGCGAGCGAGGGCGTTCATCTCGTTCAGTGTGCCACTGTCGGGCCGTCAGGGCCGCCGTGCCAGCTCGATGACCTCTTCTTCGGTGGGGGGACTCTTCGGATGGTAGGACAGGCACAGGGGAGTGGCCGTACGCCGGAACTCGGCACCTTCGACCGCCGCGTAGAACTGACCGGCGGGGAGGCGTCCGACATCAGGAACCGAACCGCCCTTCACCCGCGCCATCTCCTTCGCCGCCTCGACCTGAGACGGACTGTTCAGCAGGCCGTAGAACTGAGTCGCCGCGTTGCCCGCGATGCGGTTGTGCAGACCCTTCGGGGCTTGCGTTGCGAAGACCAGACCGAGGCCGTACTTCCGTGCCTGCGACGCCAGTGCCAGCGTGCTGTGCGTGGCCGCGGTGGTGCGGTCCGAGGGAGCGAAGTTCTGCGCCTCGTCCATGACGAACAGACCACCGAGCGGCCGGTCGCCCGCCGGGTTCTTCTTGATCCAGGCGAACAACCCCATCTGCAGTTGATTGACGAAGCTCTGCTTCTGTTCGTCGGTGGTCAGTCCGGCCAGGTTGATCACCGACACCCTTGCCTTCTTGCCCTCGGCCGGAGTGAGCAGGACAGCCGGGTCGACCGGCGTACCCGCTCCGGCGAACATCGGATCGTTCGCGGTGGCGGCCTTGAGGTTCTCTGCGAGACCGGCAGCGATACGCACTGCATCGCGCATCTCGCTCGCGTCCTCGGGGAATTCTTCGAGCAGGTCGATGAAGTCGGCCAGATCACCACCGCGCGAACGTCGACCGAACTGGTCGAGTGCCGACTTCAGCACTGCCCGTCCGTGTTTGGCCTTCTGCGACGTGCCGAGGACACCCGCTGCCGGTTCGAGCGAGGCCAATGCGGACTCGACCGACGCCTCGAACTCGTCCGCGTCGCCGACGACGCTGGCGAAGTCGGGAAGAGGTTGAAAGCTCAGCGGACGGCCGGCCGACTTGCGCGGCGTCCACACCACGACGTCGGTGTCGCGCAGATACGCAGTCGCCTTTGCTTCGTCACCCGGTGGCCAGGTGCGCTCGTCCTCGGGCCACGCGGTGCCGAGTCGCGCCAGGTCGTTGTTGACGTCCAGCACGATCGCCGAAACACCTTGCAAGGCACATTCTTCCACCAGTCTGCGGATCAGTACCGTCTTGCCCGACCCGGATCCGGCGAAGATCGCGGTGTGCTTGCGCAGCGCCTCGAGCGGTATGGCGACGTCAGCCCCGGTGCTCAGTTCCGCACCCACCACGATGGACGGCCGGCGCGACGTGACGGGTTCCGCAGCGGCGGTGGGCGTTTCGGGTTCGATCAGTGCAGTGTCGTCGTCGACGACACTCACTGCCGGCAGCACCGTTGCGAACAGCTTCACATCGTGTGCAGGCTTGCGGGCGAGCAACCAGGACGTGAGCGCGGGAGAGTTCTCGGCCAACAAGATCGACAACGCTGCCAACGCCCTGCGGTCCCCGTCGCTGAAGGGCACCACGATGCCCCCGGCACGATGCAACGCTGCGATCGTCTGCTCTGTTTTCGCGCCGTTCGGCCACGGGTCGTTCCTGATCAGAATCAGGCGTCGTTTGGGCATATCGATGCGTAGGCCCGCCGTGGTGACCGCGCGCTCCACTCTGGCCAGTGCCGCCCGGGCATTGCCGGACGTGACCGCGCGGAAGCACCAGTGCTCCTCGTCGTCGGTATCGGTGTCGACGGTGTGGCGAAGCCGGGCGTGCAAGGCGGGCTTGCCGCTCGGTGGTGGGTCCTGCGCCAGGCTGTCGTCGGAAGACTGATGTTCGTGAATCCACGCGGTCAATCCCGCCGACAGCAGCGAAGGAACGATCGAGTCCTCACTGTCGGGTGCCAGCGGAATGGAGACGTCGACCTGTTCGAGCAGTTGCTTGTACCGGTCGTCGAGCGCATCGAGTTCGTTGACCCGCGCCTTGGGAAGCTCCGACGTGTCCGCCGGGCCGGATTTGTCGGTGAAGGTGACGAGTTCCGACGCGACGCCGGTGTCGAGGCAGTGCCTGATGTGGCGGTCGACGGCGATGAGGAGCTGCCGCGGTGTGAAATCCGGAGCCTGCTCGAATGCGTCGGGAGCGACCGGCCACGTCGGGTGCGGCGGAACGAAACCGGCTTCGAGAAAGCATGCTGCCAGGCGTCGGCCGAGAAGGAGACGACCGATGTCCGACGACGGAATCGGCTTGAGAGACTGGGTGACTCGAAAGCGGTCACGCATGGGCGCAACTCCGCGCGCAGCGATCAGCTCCCAGGCGCTAGACAGTGCCGAGAGCACCGAGGCAGTGCGGGGGAGCGTCTCGCGCAACGACATCAAACCATGCGCGAGCTGTTCGACGACCTTGTCTTCCTGCGCATCGGCGAACTCCTGATCCGAGCCGGTTCGAGACTGCGCAACCAGTGTGTCGATCTGGTCGATCGCGAGAATCGTCGGTCCGGTGATGGCGAGGAGACGAGAGATGTTCTCTGCAATTCCCTGATGGCCGAGCTCGGCCCTGCGAATGCCCCAGGCGGAGAACTCGTCGGGATCGACGTCGTCGATGGATTGCAGGTACGCGTCGCCCAGATCCTGCACGGCCGAATCGGGGGCGATGGACAACACCAGCGCGCGCAGCGTGTGCTGCGACGTACGGCGGTGGCGGGGGTGGACCTTGTACACCGCGGTGACGAAGCCGTTCAGAGTTTCCGCGTCGATCATGTTCTCGCCCATGATCTTTGCGCGTTGGTCGTCGGACATGTCGCCGACCTCGCACAGGCGTCGCAGGAGCAGTCCGAGCTGGCTGTCGGATCCGCGTCCGGACGGACGCATCAGGTCGTCGAGCATGCCCATGAGCGTCGAGCGCCAGAAACCCGCGGCGTCGAGCAACCTGATCAGGAAGAAGTACCCGCCCTTGAGCTGCACTTCCTCGCGCACCTGGCCGAGCAGGTGTGTCTTGCCCGAACCCGCGGGCCCACGAACGACCACGCCCAACGGGCTGGCGTCATCCGACGCCTCCGCGTCGTCGTAGGCATTCATGACTTCGAGGAACACACGCTCGTGCATCCCCGGCACATGCACGTTGGACTGCGAACGCCACACGTCGTCGGGGGTCGGTGCCCAGCTCAGCCGCACCGATTCGAGAGCTCGGATCTGCTCGTTGTCCGTCATCGTCGACTCAACGCCCATCATGGTTCGATCGAGAGAAGGTGGTTCTGCTGATTTCCGACGACGACGGCCGCGGCGCGTTCTTCGTCGGTGAGTGTCTTCTGATTTTCCTCGGGTATCAGCGAGACGTCTGCCGCACGACGCAGGCGCGCGAGAGCATCGTCGAGATCGCTTCTCGGTATGTCGCGCAACTCGTTTCGCAGTCGCGAGAGTCGCACGGTGCTGCCGGGTTCGCGGGCGAGCCGGGCGTACGCTGCGCGAATCGCGGCTTCGATGTCGCCGGTCGTCTCGGCCTTGTCGGCGGGTGCAGGCTCGTCTCCGCGGGCCGAGAACACATCCGCAGGGCGGCTGTCGGTGCGATCGAGCCACCGACGTAACCCGGCCAACACTGTGAACATGGCTTTTCCTGCTCCGGTGGATCGAGTCGGTGGTTCACCCCCGATGAGTTCTCCGCAGATCCGCCATCCCTTGTCCGTGAGTTCGAGTGTCATCGGACGTACGGAAGAATTCACCTCGATCAGCCCGGAGCTCTTCAGCTTGTCGCGCGACGGCTTCGCGAGCTCGGGCCCAAGCGCCTTCAGCTCACTGTTCTTCACCGGACTTGCCTCGGCCATCAGTACCAGCAGCACTGCTGCCTCGGTACCGTTCAGGTCTTCGGTACTCATCGAGGATCCCCCTTCGATCGTCTGCTCGACACTGCCTCGCGGATGGTAGCGACCGCACGTTGCGGATCGTCGATCACCTGAGCGTTGGTGAAGCGCAACACCATGTAGCCGTGCGTCTGCAGTTGGTTGTCGCGAACGCGGTCTTCGGCGAAACGGTCGGCGGCGCGATGCTCGTTACCGTCGATCTCCACGACGACCTTCTCGGTGCGCCACAGTACGTCGACGGTGAACGGTCGAGTCAGCTCGCCGAGTCGGATCGAGCGGTTGTGCTCACGCCCGGTGGCCCAATCATGGACGTCGAGCGCGCGGTACAGACGCTTCTCCGGGTCGCTCGCCGGGTGCGGGTGACCCGCGATCGGCGGATAGCTGAGTGGCCGGAAACGATCGAGGACGGTGCTGACGCCACCGGGTACTGCCGGCGCGCGTACCGCAACCGACGGGAATCGATCCATGTTCGACGCCCCGTCGCCGGTCACCCACATGGCCGTCCCCGCGTTGCTGCACAACCATTCCGCGGCTGTCCCGACGACTCCGGCATCCACCTCGGCCGGCACGACCAACACCAGAGCAGTGGTGGTTCGTTGTTGCGCGGAGGCAAGCATCCGTGCCGACCCCGCAGCACGGGTCTCGAGGGCGAATGCGGTTCGCCGCGGCGGCCGTCCCGCGACGGCTGCGTCCGCGAGAGTCCCGACGTACGGACTGAAGTGCGTGGTGTCGGCGGCGAGCCGAACGGCTGTAGCGCGCGCGGCGCGGCGCTCTAACGTGGACGGACCTGCGTGGTGGTCGAACTCTGTGAGCCACAGCGGAACCGAGTCGACCGCCGCGTTCTCCAATTCGGTGACCACCGCAGCGACGAGGTCAGCGGCGCGATTTTTCGTCGTGGGATCGACCGCGAAGAACACGATCGCGGGCGCGCCCGAGGGCAGCGGGTTCACGGATTCGGCAAGCTCGCGTTCGGTGGCCCCGTGGATTCGGACGACCCGGTCCCGAGGCAGACTCGACCACCAGCCGGTGTCGCCCGTCGACGTC
The DNA here is from genome assembly GCF_047782425.1 of Rhodococcus sp. 077-4. NCBI lineage: Bacteria > Bacillati > Actinomycetota > Actinomycetes > Mycobacteriales > Nocardiaceae > Rhodococcus > Rhodococcus sp. 077-4. The sequence goes on from NZ_JAJPWC010000002.1 coordinate 407,009, forward strand.
ACCGCGGCGCCCGATTCCGAAGATGTCCCATCTCCGAAACCGTACCGAGGGTTCCGAGTTCGCGGGCAACGACCGACAGCGTATGGCGACGATTTGGATCCCGGGTATCGGTTCCCCTACACTTGACCGGTTGCCTGTGGCAGCGGTGTGTCTTCGTGCGCCCGCTCTCGGCAGCCGACCGCGCGTGTCGGGACGGAAATCCGGCACGTACGTACATCCAGGTCAAGGAGAAGTTAGTGATTCAGCAGGAGTCGCGAGTACGCGTCGCTGATAACACGGGCGCGAAGGAAATCCTTTGCATCCGCGTTCTCGGTGGTTCGTCACGTCGCTACGCCGGAATCGGCGACATCATCGTAGCTACGGTGAAGGACGCCATTCCCGGTGGAAACATCAAGAAGGGTGAGGTCGTCAAGGCCGTCATCGTCCGCACCATCAAGGAGCGTCGCCGTCCGGATGGCTCGTACATCCGTTTCGACGAGAACGCTGCGGTGCTGATCAAGCCGGACAACGATCCCCGTGGAACTCGTATCTTCGGCCCGGTCGGCCGTGAGCTGCGTGAGAAGAAGTTCATGAAGATCGTCTCGCTCGCCCCGGAGGTGCTGTAAATGAAGGTGCACAAGGGCGACACCGTTCTCGTGATCGCAGGCAAGGACAAGGGTGCCAAGGGCAAGGTCATTCAGGCTTACCCCGCTGACTCCAAGGTTCTGGTCGAGGGTGTGAACCGCATCAAGAAGCACACCGCGGTCTCCGCCAATGAGCGTGGCGCATCCTCGGGCGGCATCGTCACCCAGGAAGCCCCGATCCACGTATCGAACGTTGCAGTGGTCGACTCGGACGGAAACCCCACTCGTGTGGGCTACCGGACCGACGAAGAGTCCGGCAAGCGCGTTCGTGTTTCCCGCAAGAACGGGAAGGACATCTGAGATGACTACCACCGAAAACATCGCGGGCGCACAGCCCCGCCTCAAGGCGCGCTACCGCGCCGAGATCAAAGACGCCCTGAACACCGAATTTGCATACGAGAACGTCATGCAGATCCCCGGCATCGTCAAGGTCGTCGTCAACATGGGTGTCGGCGACGCCGCCCGTGACGCCAAGCTGATCAACGGTGCAGTTGCCGACCTCGCTGCCATCACCGGCCAGAAGCCGGAGATCCGTAAGGCACGCAAGTCCATCGCGCAGTTCAAGCTACGCGAAGGAATGCCCATCGGCGCACGCGTCACCCTCCGTGGCGACCGCATGTGGGAGTTCCTCGACCGTCTGGTCTCCATTGCCCTTCCCCGAATCAGGGACTTCCGCGGCCTCTCGGGCACGCAGTTCGACGGCAACGGAAACTACACGTTCGGCCTCAACGAGCAGTCGATGTTCCACGAGATCGACGTGGACAAGATCGACCGTCCGCGCGGCATGGACATCACCGTAGTAACCACCGCAACCAACAACGAAGAAGGCCGCGCGCTGCTCAAGCACCTCGGCTTCCCGTTCAAGGAGAACTGAGTCCATGGCGAAGAAGGCATTGGTCAACAAGGCCAACAAGAAGCCGAAGTTCGCGGTGCGTGCATACACTCGCTGCAACCGCTGCGGCCGTCCCCACTCGGTGTTCCGCAAGTTCGGCCTCTGCCGAATCTGCGTGCGCGAGATGGCACACGCCGGAGAGCTTCCCGGAGTTCGCAAGAGCTCCTGGTGATCTGAGGCCTTCAGGCTTCACCACACCGCACTGACGGGCGTGGGTTCCTTCATGGAACCCACGCCCGTTTTGTGTTTCGTCGGTGCGGATGTGCTGTGGTAACCCGTGCCGAAAGCAAAGAACAGGTTTACGCTGCACCAACAGAGACGCTCGAACCGGATGCACGACCGTGGAGGTCACGATGGCAGACGTAGCGCACGACCAAGTCGACACGCAGCCGGAATCTCATGAGCTCAAGCGGGTCCTCGGACCAGGACTGCTCTTGTTGTTCATTGTCGGGGACATTCTGGGCGCAGGCGTCTATGCAGTCACCGGGAACATGATCGAGAACGTCGGTGGTATCGCGTGGGTACCGTTCGTTCTCGCGTTCGTCGTAGCCACTTTGACAGCGTTCTCGTACCTCGAACTCGTCACGAAGTATCCCCAGGCAGCCGGCGCAGCGCTGTACACCCACAAGGCATTCGGCATCCACTTCGCCACGTTCATCGTGGCCTTCGCTGTCATCTGCTCGGGTATCACGAGTGCCGCTACTTCCTCCAACGTCGTCGCCGGGAATCTACTCGCGGGACTTCACGAAACCTTCAGTGAGGCAGACGGTCTCGGTTGGTTCGACATCCCGACCGGCTCGACGGCCCAACTCGTCGTCGCCGTGCTCTTCATGGGTTTCCTGGCCGCGATCAACCTGCGGGGCGTCGGCGAATCGGTGAAGTTCAACGTCGTACTGACGGCCATCGAAATGGCGGCCCTCGCGATCGTGATCGTCATCGGATTCGTCGCAGTCGGGCAGGGGAGCGCCGAGGGAGACATTGCCAACCTCGTCGTGTTCCAAGACCAGAACGACAAGGGAATGTTCATCGCGGTCACGATCGCCACGACGATCGCGTTCTTCGCGATGGTCGGGTTCGAGGACTCGGTGAACATGGTCGAGGAGACAAAGGAACCCCAGAAGATCTTTCCGAAGACGATGTTGTCCGGACTTGCGATCGCGTGTCTGATCTACGTACTGGTCGTTGTCGCGGTGATCGCAGTCCTGCCGTTGAACTACGACTCGGGAAGCGAGGGAATTCTGCTCCATGTGGTGCGTACCGGCGCACCCGGTCTCCCGATCGACGAGATCTTCCCCTACATGACGGTGTTCGCTGTGGCGAACACCGCACTCATCAACATGTTGATGGCGAGCCGGTGTATCTACGGATTGGCAAGACAGAAGGTTCTGCCGGTCTCGCTCGGTGCCGTTCTGCCCGGTCGACGGTCCCCGTGGGCCGCGATTCTCTTCACCACCGTGATGGCAGTGGGCCTGATCGTTGTCGTCAACCGCCTGTCCGGAAACTCGGTGGTGAGTGCGCTCTCGGGAACCACCGGTCTGCTTCTTCTCGGGGTGTTCTCGGTGGTCAACGTTGCATGCCTGGTGCTCAAGCAACGCGCGGACAAGGTCTTCTTCCGGGCCCCGGTATGGGTACCGGTTACCGGGGCAGCGCTGTGCTTGTTCCTCGTAGGACCGTGGGCCAGAACCGACGCGCAGATGATCCAATACAAGATCGCCGGCTTCATGCTCCTGATCGGTGTCGTCCTGTGGGGAGTGACGTACGCGGTCAACAAATCCAGCGGGCAGGATTCACCGCGCATCGATCCCGAGCGACTCGCGGCCGATTGAACTCTGTGGTCAATTCGAAATTACTGCCTGTTCGTGCACATGAGTCCTTCCAATATCGAACGCGGTGTCGTGTTCTACGTATGTCGGGCCGTTTGATGACGACGTCGAATTCTCGCAGTATTACATGACTGCTCGCTGACTCAGTCTGCGAAGAAGCCGACGAAATATGTACAGTTGACGTCGATGGAGAGTTCGCCATCAATACATTTCGCGAATTTTCCCAAGTCCTCTTGCGCAACCTCGTGCATCGCGGCTTCGATCGGCGCGCTTTGAACTCCGATTCCCATCAGCTCTTTTATAGTCTCGTTGGTTGTGCCCTGAAGCGGGTAGCTCACGTTAAGGAGCTCAGATTCTTTCTCGTACTCGTCCAAGTACCACATCTGTATCTCCCTCGGTTCAGGCCGGATGCCAGCCCCTTGGCGATGTTCCCGGTGACTGGCTTGTACTAGCGTTCGGCGCATTGTCCCAGGACCCTCGGCGAATACTTGCCGCTTGCGGTGCGGTTGGCGATTGTAACTGTGTTCGTCCCAATTTCCGTCAATGCTCGACATGTTGTTCGCTGATCGTCGGTCTGAAGAATAACCAACTTCGTATTCGCAGTTCTCGTCCAGAATGAAAATCTCGTCCATGTAAGCTGCAAACTCTGTCGCCTTGGACAGCGGAACATCGTTTTGACGAATCCCAACGGGAAGTTCGTGCTCGTCTGTTGCGCCGAGAATTTTGTCGACTATCTCAACTGACATGTTGTGGAGGAGGTAATCGCCCACAAGGAGGTGGGTAGTCTTGTCGAGTCTCTCTAGACGCCACATCTCAGTTTCCAGACTTCCGTGAGAACAGGCGCGTGCCGTGTGACCGGTAATCACTCGTTCAGTCGAATTGATCCTGGTGCCACGGGTGCCCTGCTTTTGAGTAGTTGTTTGTGGGCTTCAAGGCTGAACAGGGAATTGGCACCTTCTTTCGATGGTTGTTCGGCCAGGAAACGGGATCCGAAATTGACAATCGAATCCGCTTTGATGGGACCCCGAGGGCATTATGCGAACTCTCGAACGAATTAAACCGAAACATCCAGTTCAGCGAACTGCGATCGGCTCTGCGCGATGTCGACAGTCATGTTCTCGGGCAGGTGAATCTCGGTACTGCCTACAGTCGATCTGTTGTAAGCCTCCCAAATATCACATTGCCCATTCGTCAGTCGGCGAACAGGCCGATGAAGTAATCATGATCGGAGCTGATTCTGAAATCGTCCTCGATAGTACTTCGCGAACTTCGGCACGTCGGCCAGCGCGACTGGGTACGGTCCCATTTCTAGTGGCAGTTCGCTTTCATCGACGTCGATCAGTTCTCTGATTTCGTCTCCTGTGATAGCGAGCAGGAGATAGCTGCCCGCGATCAAATCGGTTTGGTTATCGTATGATTCCAGATACCACATTGTCCTCTCCTTGTTTGTAGTAGTTTGACCATGCTGCCTTATTCTCGAGCTGTCGCGAACCGGCGTCTTTTCAGGTTTGAGTTGCCACGATGTCGGGCCTCGGTTGGTGATCGACCAGGTTTTCTAGTGGGATCTGGGGGTTTGGTTTGCGCTCCGGTATTCGGATCAAATTCGCCCAAGTGCTTGCCGTTCTTGCTGTATTTCTCGACTGCGCCGTGTTGTCTGTCCCATTCGTAGATGTTCCCCTTGTCGTCGGTCCACCGGGTTCTGCGGTTGAGCGGTTTACTCGTGTGGCGTTCGGAAAACCCGGCAGACCGCCACGGGGCGCGGGATGGTAGTGCCAGTTTCCTCCACCGGCATTTGCGTTCAATGTCGTCGGACTTGCTTCGAGAAGCGGTTGAACATCCACCGCAATTCCGATGGCTGCCGCCCCGGTGGCCACGGTGACGCCAACGGCAATTGCCGACGCCGCTTCCACTCCGGTGAGGACGGCGATGACACTGCCGGCGATGACGCTCCCCGTCGCGCCCGTGACGGCGACGGTTCCCACGCCAAGGGTGAAGAAGCCGGCAACGGCACCGGCGATCGTGCCGGCAACGATGGCCGTTCCCACGATATCGATGACACTCTGGTGAGCGTCCGCAATAGTGGTGGCCCATTCGTCGCATGCGCTCGCGAGAATGTCGAACTGGTCGGCGACGTTATGCGCAGCAATGTAGACGCCGTCCATCTGAGCGAGGGCTTGCGGCAATTCATCGGAGGCAAGCTCCTCCATGCTGACCCACGCGGCGTCGGTGGCGTCGCTGGCCCGCCGTAATTCCTCGGCGGCGTTGCGCCACGGACTTCCGAGAGTTCGCAACTTGTCCGGATCGCCGTTGGGCCACATGTGGCCTTGCAGCCATCGTGTGATCAGACCCCAACCCATCGGTGCATCGGTGTCTCCGCCGTATGAACCGTTGAACCGCGGGACCGCCATCGGAGTGAGCTGCGGGGGAGCAGGTAATGCAGGCAGTGGCGGAAGGGCGTTGGCATTTTCCGCGTTCGCGTGGTTGATGCCGGTCGCCGCGAGCAGGTCATGAAGCTTGCCGAACGCGTTCGCGATGTCGGTCCCCGCGGTGACTGCGTCGAATGCCGCGGAATCGTACGCAGCTGCCCAGGACTGCCCGGCGTTGTCCGTTCCTGCACAACCCCAATTGGTGTCGAGGTCCTCGGCGAGTGCGTTGATCGCGGCGCACGCGGTGCTCGAGGCGTTGCGGTAGTGCTCAGCCGCGTTCGTCAGGACGTCGGGGTCGACCGTGATCGGGGCCATCAGGGCCACATTCGCTTGTTGTGGTCGATAGCTGCGTGGTAGCGATCGCGTGCGTCTCGGGTGAGCGCGCCGAGCCGGGTCAGCGCCATCTGCATGTCGTTCATTTTGCGCTGAAGGAGCTCGTGCTTGGAGCGGTGTGCGTCGGCGGCGTCACCCTCCCACTCGATACCGAGATCAGCGACCTCGCGTTCGACATCTGCAATGACCGACTTGATTCTGGCTCCGACGGTGTGTGCGCGGTCCACCAGAGCGAGCATCCGGTCGGTGTCGGCAACGTAGCGTGCCATCAGCGGTCCAACCGCAGGCCGGAGTCCACCACGTGGGCGTCGATTGCGGTGTCCGTTGCGGCGTAGTCGGTTGCAACGCGATCAAGCAGCGAAGCGTCCTCGGTCAGCGCGCCGCATATTTGCCGGGCGAGTCGACCCATTCGGCCCACAGGACTGCATGGGTGTCGGCCGCATCGCCCGTCCATGAGGACTCCATCAGATCCTCCGTGTCCCGCCGGATGAGGTCGATGTCGTCCCAGAGCGCATCGGCGAGTCCGGACATCCGGGCCGCGGCTCGGCGTATGGCTTGTGGTCGACACTCACCGCATCTCGCAAGCAGAGCCTGGCCGCATGCGGCCAACCATCGTCCTGACCTTTGAACCGGTAACGCGCATCCAATTCCCCCCGGAGCGATGGTCAATGTCGTCGGAAGGCTACTGCACGAAACCGACAAGCCAGCCGTCTCTGGTGCATCGGTCTCACGTCGATGAATCAGGCCTTCTACCACGGCCGATTTTGAGAATGCTTGCCGGTTCCCTACACTAGAGCGGTTGCCCGGGCTTCGTCGTGCCTGCACGCGAGTCCTTGCAATACAGAACGCAACCTCGAGTTCTCCGTACGTCGGCATCGAATGCGGAAGCTCGAAACACCTGGCAGTGCAGCGATGCATTGCTTGGAGCGCAACCCCTGACCGGCAACAGTCGGTCAGGACATGTTCACTTCGTTGTAGGCCCACGATGTGACGAGCCAGGCCCGCCGGGTTTTCGAGAATCCAGGGGCACCAGCTCGCGCGTGCTGCATGGGAACCGCTGCGAGAAAGGTGCACAGGTCACACCATGACGATGACCGATCCAATTGCAGACTTCTTGACTCGTCTGCGCAACGCCAATTCGGCGTACCACGACGAGGTGAAGCTTCCCCACTCGAAGCTCAAGGCGAACATCGCCGAGATCCTCAAGCGCGAGGGCTACATCTCCGATTACCGCACGGAAGACGCCGAGGTGGGCAAGACCCTCATCGTCGATCTGAAGTACGGCCCGAGCCGTGAGCGCAGCCTCGCCGGCGTGCGACGCGTCTCCAAGCCCGGTCTCCGGGTGTACGCAAAATCCACCAATCTGCCCAAGGTTCTCGGCGGCCTGGGCGTGGCGATCATCTCCACGTCCACCGGTCTGCTCACGGAGCGTCAGGCGGCCAAGCAGGGTGTGGGCGGAGAAGTCCTCGCCTACGTCTGGTAGGGGAGGCCACCACCATGTCACGTATTGGAAAATTGCCGGTACCGGTCCCCGCTGGAGTCGATATCACCATCGACGGCCAGAACGTTGCGGTCAAGGGCCCCAAGGGTGCCCTGAGCCTGACGGTCGCCGAGCCCATTCAGATCGCACGCGCCGACGACGGCACCATCGCCGTCACCCGGCCTGATGACGAGCGCAAGAGCCGTGCACTGCACGGACTTTCGCGCACACTCGTCGCGAACCTCATCACCGGTGTCACCAACGGTTACACCAACAAGATGGAGATTCACGGCGTCGGTTACCGCGTCGTACTCAAGGGCAAGGACCTCGAGTTCGCACTCGGTTACAGCCATCCCGTGCTGATCGAAGCACCCGAGGGCATCACGTTCACGGTCGAGTCGCCCACGCGATTCACCGTTGTCGGCATCGACAAGCAGAAGGTCGGTCAGATCTCTGCCAACATTCGTCGTCTGCGGCGTCCGGACCCGTACAAGGGCAAGGGCATCCGCTACGAGGGTGAAGTGATCCGCCGCAAGGTCGGAAAGACGGGTAAGTGATATGAGCCAGCAAACAGCAGACAAGGCGAACGTCGTCAAGCGCACTCCGCGTGGCACCGACGTCTCGACGAAGCGTCGCCTGTCGAAGGCACGTCGTCACTTCCGCCTTCGCAAGAAGATCTCCGGAACGCCCGAGCGTCCTCGCTTGGTCGTCAACCGGTCGTCGCGTCACATCCACGTGCAGTTGATCGACGACCTCGCCGGCCACACGCTGGCCAGTGCGTCGAGCATCGAAGCCGATGTGCGTGCACTCGAGGGCGACAAGAAGGCCGTCAGCGCGAAGGTCGGCGAGCTCATCGCCAGCCGTGCGAAGGCAGCCGGCGTCGAGGCAGTCGTGTTCGACCGCGGCGGCAACAACTACAGCGGCCGCATCGCGGCACTCGCAGAAGCAGCCCGCGAAGGCGGGTTGACGTTCTGATGATGACAATGACTGACAACGGAAGGACAGCCTGATGCCGGGACGTCAACGGCGTGACGGCGGAAGCGGCCCCGCCGGACAGAACAGTGGCCCCAACGCAGGTGGCGACAACAACCAGCGCGGCGACAACCGCGGTGGTGGCGGTCGTGACCGTCGTGACAACGGCCGTGGCGGCAACGCTGCGGACAAGTCGAACTTCATCGAGAAGGTCGTCACGATCAACCGCGTCTCCAAGGTGGTCAAGGGTGGTCGACGCTTCAGCTTCACCGCCCTCGTCATCGTCGGTGACGGCAACGGACTGGTCGGCGTCGGCTACGGCAAGGCCAAGGAAGTTCCCGCGGCCATCCAGAAGGGTGTCGAGGAGGCTCGCAAGAGCTTCTTCCGCGTCCCGATGATTGCCGGCACCATCACGCACCCCATCCAGGGCGAAGCCGCTGCCGGCGTCGTCATGTTGCGTCCGGCCAGCGCCGGTACCGGCGTCATCGCCGGTGGCGCTGTTCGCGCCGTGTTGGAGTGCGCCGGTGTCCACGACGTGCTGTCGAAGTCGCTCGGAAGCGACAACGCCATCAACGTCGTGCACGCGACCGTCGCAGCCCTCAAGGGTCTGCAGCGTCCCGAGGAAGTTGCGGCTCGCCGCGGCCTGACCCTCGAAGAGGTTGCACCCGCCGGAATGCTGCGCGCACGCGCACAGGCAGGAGCGGTGAAGTAATGGCTCAGCTGAAGGTCACCCAGATCAAGAGCACAATCGGCCAGAAGGCGAACCAGCGTGACAGCCTGCGTACTCTCGGGCTCAAGGGCATCCGCCAGACGGTCGTCCGCGAGGACAACCCGCAGAACCGCGGACTGGTCAACACGGTGCGCCACCTCGTAACTGTTGAGGAGGTCTAACCATGACCATCAAACTGCACCACCTGCGCCCCGCAGCCGGATCCAAGTCGACGAAGATTCGCGTCGGCCGTGGTGAAGGTGGCAAGCGTGGCAAGACCGCAGGTCGCGGTACCAAGGGAACCGGCGCACGCAAGAACGTGCCGGCACGCTTCGAGGGTGGCCAGATGCCCCTCCACATGCGGCTCCCGAAGCTCAAGGGCTTCACCAACCGCAACCGTGTCGTGTTCCAGGTCGTGAACCTGCGCGACATCGAGCGTCTGTTCCCCGAGGGCGGTCAGATCGGTATCCCCGAGCTCATCGCCAAGGGTGCCGTTCGCAAGAACGAGCTCGTCAAGGTTCTCGGCGACGGAAACCTGACCGTGAAGGTCGAGATCTCGGCCAACAAGTTCACGGGCTCTGCCAAGGAAAAGATCGCCGCTGCCGGCGGTTCTGCTACCGAGGTATGAGCATTGCTTCGGTGTACTGACTAGCAGCGCGCCGAACAGCAGTTCGTGACGATGGCCGCAGCCACAGCTCTCGCAGCTGAGCTGCGGCCATCGTCGACTCGACAGGACGTGGAGTGCTCGACCGAACGGACAGGGTCCAACACTGACCGTCGGGCGGTTCGTAACGCACTGTTAGAGTTCTGGAGTTCACAGAAGTTCGTTTCGATACGGACGATCGATGTCGTCCGTAGTCCATGCTCGTGAGGCTCACGGGAGCAGCAGTTGCGCTCCTGCGAAAGCACTCGCAGCGTCAACGCAGTCGTGCCAGGAGGATCTTTGCTTTCCGCCTTCGTGTCGGCCCTCAGGACTCCTGACCTGAGACGGAAGATCCTCTTCACGCTCGGTCTGGTGGCCCTGTATCGCTTCGGTGCCACATTGCCGTCGCCGGGTGTCGACTACGCCAATGTCCGAGCATGCATCGACCAGGTCTCCGGTGGAGACTCGGCGGGCATCTACTCGTTGATCAACCTGTTCTCCGGTGGAGCGCTCCTTCAGCTCTCGGTGTTCGCGATCGGCATCATGCCGTACATCACCGCCAGCATCATCGTTCAGCTGCTCACCGTCGTCATCCCGAAGTTCGAGGAACTCCGCAAGGAGGGACAGTCGGGACAGGCCAAGATGACGCAGTACACGCGCTATCTGTCGATCGCGTTGGCCATCCTGCAGGCGACCGGTCTGGTGGCCCTCGCCTCGCGCGGACAGCTGCTGCAGGGATGCCAACAGGACATCATCGCCGACCAGAGCATCTTCGGCCTCGTCATCATCGTGTTGGTCATGACCGCAGGTGCGGCTGTCGTCATGTGGTTCGGCGAGGTCATCACCGAGCGCGGTGTCGGCAACGGCATGTCGCTGCTCATCTTCGCCGGCATCGCGTCGCGCATTCCGTCCGAGGGCAACTCGATTCTCGAGAGCCGCGGTGGGCTGGTGTTCGGATTCGTCTGCTTCGCGGCGTTCCTGATCATCACCGGCGTCGTCTTCGTCGAGCAGGGCCAGCGCCGAATTCCCGTTCAGTACGCCAAGCGCATGGTGGGACGAAAGATGTACGGCGGCTCGTCCACGTACCTGCCACTGAAGGTGAACCAGGCCGGCGTCATCCCGGTGATCTTCGCGTCCTCGCTGCTGTACCTGCCCAACCTGATCGCTCAGCTCACCTCGGCGAGCACTGCGGTCGATCCGAGTTGGTGGCAGCGCATCATCAACGAGTACCTGGTGAACCCCGCCAACCCGGTGTACATCGCGATCTTCTTCGGCCTCATCGTCTTCTTCACGTACTTCTACGTGGCGATCACGTTCAACCCCGAAGAGCGCGCCGACGAGATGAAGAAATTCGGCGGGTTCATCCCCGGCATCCGTCCCGGTCGGCCGACCGCCGACTACCTGAACTACGTCCTCAGTCGCATCACGTTGCCGGGCGCGGTCTACCTGGGCACCATCGCCGTGCTGCCCAACCTGTTCCTCGACATCGGTAGCTCGGGCGGAGGCCAGAACCTCCCGTTCGGTGGCACCGCCGTGCTGATCATGGTGAGCGTCGGACTGGACACCGTGAAGCAGATCGAAAGCCAGCTGATGCAGCGTAACTACGAAGGGTTCCTCAAGTGAGACTTGTTCTGCTCGGTCCCCCCGGTGCCGGCAAAGGCACCCAGGCCGTCCTCCTGTCGGAGAAGCTCGGCGTGCCCCACATCTCGACGGGCGACCTGTTTCGCGCGAACATCGGGGAGAAGACGGCGCTCGGCCTCGAGGCGAAGAAGTACCTCGACGCGGGCGACCTGGTCCCCAGTGAGCTGACCATCGACATGGTCCGCAGCCGCCTCTCCGAGCCCGACGCTGTGAACGGCTTTCTGCTCGACGGCTTCCCGCGTTCGGTCGGCCAAGCCGAGGCCCTGGTCGGCATCTTGTCGGATCTGAACGCGACGCTCGACGCCGTGCTTTCGTTCGTCGTCGACGAGGACGTCGTCGTCGAGCGCATGCTCTCGCGCGGACGCGAGGACGACAAGGAAGACGTCATTCGCAACCGGCTCAAGGTGTACCGGGACGAGACGGCGCCGCTGCTCGACTACTACGCGGGCCAGCTGGTCACGGTCGACGCGATCGGTGAGGTGGACGAGGTCAACGCTCGCACGCTGAAGTCCATCGAGGAACACGGTAAATAATGGCGTTCGGCCGTAAGCGCAAGGTCGTACCGTTCCGCAGTGCAGGCGAACTCGACGCCATGGCTGCGGCCGGTGCGGTTGTCGGCGCGGCGCTGGTGGCTGTTCGGGAAGCGGCGGTTCCGGGAACGTCGACGCTCGAGCTCGACAGAGTTGCCGAGGCGGTCATCCGTGATGCCGGCGCGGTGCCTTCGTTCCTCGGGTATCACGGCTTCACCGGCAGCATCTGCTCGTCGGTGAACGACCGGGTGGTGCACGGCATTCCATCGGCGGACGAGATCCTGGCCGCAGGCGACCTGGTGTCGATCGACTGTGGGGCCGTGCTGGACGGTTGGCACGGAGATTCGGCCTGGACGTTCGGTGTCGGCGACATCATCGAAGCCGATGCGATGCTGAGCGAGGCGACGAGACTGTCGATGGAAGCCGGCATCGCCGCGATGCTTCCGGGCAATCGACTCACCGACGTCTCTCATGCCATCGAAACCGGAACGCACGCGGCCGAGCAGGCTCACGGCCGCAAGTACGGAATCGTCGACGGGTACGGCGGCCACGGAATCGGTCGCGAGATGCACATGGACCCGTTCCTTGCGAACGAGGGTGCACCCGGCAAGGGCCCGGAGTTGGTGGTCGGATCCACCCTCGCCATCGAGCCGATGCTCACGCTCGGCACATACGAAACCGACATTCTCGACGACGGGTGGACCGTCGTCACCACCGACGGCTCGCGATCTGCGCATTGGGAGCACACAGTCGCCGTCACCGAGGACGGTCCGCGAATCCTGACGCTGCGGCCTCGGTAGCTACCAGACCAGCGAGCGGTAGCGTCGTCCGCCACGGATGAGACCGAGGCGACTGGCCACCAGCCGGAGCCACAATCGAGTGGGCATCCGAGTCAGGGCGGTCGGAAGCAACGGATTGCGAACCGCGAGAGCCAGCAGTGCAACCGCGATGCCTCGAGCTCGAAACGGTGGGCAGCCCACATCGCGGTAGAGACCGCGCACGTGAGCCGATCCGTACCCCAGCGCGGCTGCCTGTCGCCAGTTCTCCCGGTGGCCCGTGCGCAGCCGGTACGAGACCAGCGGCTCGGCGATGAAGTGCATGTGATAGCCCGATTGCTGTGCGCGCCAGGAGAATTCCATGTCCTCGCTCGCGCGAACGTACTCGAGCATGCCGCCGAGGTCTCGGTAGGTCGAGGTGCGGCAGGCCATGCTTGCGCCGATGACGAACGGCAGGAATGCGGACTTGCCCTGATCCGAAGGTGGCGCGAACGGGGTCGATGCCCGGGTGGCGTCGGAGTTCAGAGTCTCCGTCTCCAGGCCGGTACCTACCAGGTCGTATTCGTCCAGAGCTGCAACGATGCGTCGGAGCCAGCTCGGGTGCACTGCGTCGTCGGCGTCGCAGAAGGCGAGCACTGCACTGGTGGCGACGTCTGCGCCTCGGTTGCGGGCGAAGGATGCTCCGGGGGTTCCCCCGGAGTCGACGTACCTCAGAGCCAGTTCGTTACGCAGGCAATGGCTTTCGATGTGCTCACGAAGGCCGTCGGTCGACCCGTTGTCGCTCACGATCACCGTGAACGGATGTTCGTAGTCCTGTCGGGCGAGGGCTCGTAGCTGGTCGTCGAGAACTGTCTTGGAGTTGTGAACAGGGATGATCACGGATACCGCCGGATGATCGGCTGGCATGTCTGAGGTCACGTGGGATGCCTTGCGTCGACGTCGCGGAGATAGCGGTGGCCGCCCGGCGAGTGCCGGTCGAGACGGCCGCCGTTGTGCGGCTGGGAGTCCGCCGGCCAAGACGCTAGCCGAGGCAATCGAACTGGGGCAACTGTTGACCCGATGCATACCTACGGGACGCATTTGGCCAGACGTGCATTTCCCGGTAACATAGAGCGACGGTGCGCCCTGCGTACCGGAAGTTTGCATGCCTGATGGGCTGCGAAGCGTTCCGGCGACACTCCGCCCCGTTCATGCGGGTTGGTCAGTGGGCATCACGGTAACGGAAACAGATGCAATCAACCAGGTGTGAGAGCCAGGATCGCGGAGGATATGGCCAAGAAAGACGGTGCTATCGAGGTAGAGGGCCGAGTTGTCGAACCGCTGCCCAATGCGATGTTTCGCATTGAGCTCGAAAACGGCCACAAGGTACTCGCTCACATCAGCGGAAAGATGCGTCAGCACTACATCCGCATCCTTCCCGAGGATCGCGTCGTTGTGGAGCTCTCGCCCTACGACCTCACGCGTGGACGCATCGTTTACCGCTACAAGTAAGAGCTTCCCCGGCCACGTCCGGTCGGGGAGAACCATGCTCGGGGCCACTGCATGCAGCGGGGCCGAGCTACACACAGGAGATCAACGACGTGAAGGTTCAGCCGAGCGTCAAGAAGATCTGCGAAAAGTGCAAGGTGATTCGTCGTAACGGGCGCGTCATGGTGATCTGCGACAACCTGCGTCACAAGCAGCGTCAGGGATAACCACCGAGCACTACGCACGTCGGCTTGGCAACAGCTAGAAGATGACCTCCCAGCACCAACCGCGACACACGCGTCGCGGCATACCCCCGGCACGGAGGCCGGGGCCCCACTGAGTTTGTTGAAAGACGCTTCACACCCCAGCGGTGAGAAGGACACAGGGGACGGACTGGGAGCAGACCTCCGGACAAGAAAAGGAAATGCCACATGGCACGTCTCGCAGGTGTGGATCTGCCGCGCGAAAAGCGCATGGAGATCGCACTGACTTACATCTACGGCGTCGGCCGTACCCGCTCCAAGGAAATCCTCGCAGCCACCGGCGTCAGCGCCGACCTGCGAAGCAAGGATCTCGGCGACGACGATCTGCGCAAGCTCAGCGATTACATCAACGAGTCCCTCAAGGTCGAGGGCGACCTGCGCCGCGAGGTTCAGGCCGACATCCGACGCAAGATCGAAATCGGCTGCTACCAGGGTCTTCGCCACCGTCGTGGTCTGCCCGTCCGTGGACAGCGCACCAAGACCAATGCGCGTACCCGTAAGGGACCCAAGCGCACCATTGCCGGCAAGAAGAAGGCGAAGTAATGCCCCCCAAAGCACGCGGTACCGGTCCGAAGAAGGCGCAGAAGACGCGTCGCAGGGACAAGAAGAACGTTCCGCACGGATCTGCGCACATCAAGAGCACGTTCAACAACACGATCGTGTCGATCACCGACCCCGCCGGAAACGTCATCTCTTGGGCGTCCTCGGGACACGTGGGCTTCAAGGGCTCACGCAAGTCGACTCCGTTCGCCGCACAGCTCGCAGCCGAGAACGCTGCTCGCAAGGCTCAGGAGCACGGCGTCAAGAAGGTCGATGTCTTCGTCAAGGGTCCCGGCTCAGGCCGCGAGACCGCGATCCGCTCGCTTCAGGCCGCTGGCCTCGAGGTCGGCACCATCTCCGACGTCACCCCTCAGCCGCACAACGGCTGCCGTCCGCCCAAGCGGCGTCGGGTCTAGTGGGAAAGGGAAAGGTTACTAAGTAATGGCACGTTATACCGGTCCTATGACCCGCAAGTCCCGTCGTCTGCGCGTCGACCTCATCGGAGGCGACCAGGCGTTCGAGCGTCGTCCCTACCCGCCCGGCCAGCATGGCCGCGCGCGGATCAAGGAGAGCGAGTACCTGCTTCAGCTGCAGGAGAAGCAGAAGGCTCGCTTCACCTACGGCGTCATGGAGAAGCAGTTCCGCCTGTACTACAAGGAGGCCAACAGGGCTGCCGGCAAGACCGGTGAGAACCTGCTGACCATCCTCGAGACTCGTCTCGACAACGTCGTCTACCGTGCCGGACTGGCACGCACGCGTCGTCAGGCACGCCAGCTGGTCACCCACGGCCACTTCCTCGTGAACAACAAGCGAGTGGACATCCCCAGCTACCGCGTCTCGCAGTACGACATCATCGATGTCCGCGAGAAGTCCGCGCAGACTCTGCCGATCCAGATCGCCCGTGAGAGCTACGGCGATCGTCCGGTCGCCCCGTGGCTGCAGGTCGTTCCCAACCGTCTTCGCATCCTGGTTCACCGGGTGCCGGAGCGCGCACAGATCGACGTGCCGCTCCAGGAGCAGCTCATCGTCGAGTACTACTCGAAGTAAGGCGCAGCACGCATGTGAGTCTCCTCGCGAGACTCACATGCGTCTTCGCCTCCACACGTGGGCGTCAAATAGCGGACGCCCGTACAGGAGGAACACACAATGCTCATTTCACAGCGCCCGACGCTGACCGAAGAGGTCATCGCCGACAACCGCTCGAAATTCGTCATCGAGCCGCTCGAGCCCGGCTTCGGTTACACACTCGGCAACTCGCTCCGCCGCACCCTGCTGTCGTCGATCCCCGGCGCTGCTGTCACCAGCATCCGTATCGACGGCGTCCTCCACGAATTCACCACCGTCCCCGGAGTCAAGGAAGATGTCACCGACATCATCCTGAACCTCAAGGGCCTCGTGGTGAGCTCCGAAGAAGACGAACCGGTCACCATGTACGTCCGCAAGCAGGGCCCCGGCGCTGTCACTGCAGGCGACATCGTGCCCCCGGCCGGCGTGACGGTGAACAACCCTGATCTGCACATCGCGACCCTGAACGACAAGGGCAAGCTGGAGATCGAGCTCGTCGTCGAGCGCGGTCGCGGCTACGTCCCCGCCGTTCAGAACAAGGCATCGGGTGCCGAGATCGGCCGTATTCCGGTCGACTCGATCTACTCTCCCGTGCTCAAGGTCACCTACAAGGTGGAGGCCACCCGCGTCGAACAGCGCACCGACTTCGATCGGCTCGTTCTCGACGTGGAGACCAAGAATTCCATCACCGCGCGGGACGCGCTCGCTTCGGCGGGCAAGACCCTGGTTGAGCTCTTCGGCCTCGCCCGTGAGCTGAACGTCGAAGCAGAAGGCATCGAGATCGGACCCTCGCCCGCCGAGGCCGATCACATCGCTTCCTTCGGACTCCCCATCGAGGATCTGGATCTCACCGTCCGTTCCTACAACTGCCTCAAGCGCGAGGGTGTTCACACCGTCGGCGAGTTGGTTGGTCGTACCGAGTCCGATCTGCTCGACATCCGTAACTTCGGGCAGAAGTCCATCGACGAGGTGAAGGTCAAGCTGCATTCGCTCGGTCTTTCCCTCAAGGACAGCCCCGCGTCGTTCGATCCGAGCACCGTGCCTGGCTACGACGCCACCACGGGCACGTGGAGTGACACCGACGCCGGCTCCTTCAGCGATACCGAAGGTGCCGAGCAGGACTACGCCGAGACAGAACAGCTGTAATCAGCTCGCTGGAGCTCTTACTAGGAGATTCATCATGCCCAAGCCCACCAAGGGCCGCCGTCTCGGCGGGTCGGCGTCGCACCAGAAGGCCATCCTGGCCAACCTGGCGACGTCACTCTTCGAGCACGGCCGCATCACCACCACCGAGTCGAAGGCCAAGCGCCTTCGTCCCCACGCCGAGAAGCTCGTCACCCATGCCAAAAAGGGTGATCTGGCGCATCGTCGTGAGGTTCTCAAGACGATCAACAACAAAGATGTCGTGCACAAGCTGTTCGCCGAGATCGGGCCTTTCTTCGCCGATCGCGACGGTGGCTACACGCGCATCATCAAGACCGTCCCCCGCAAGGGTGACAACTCGCCGATGGCCATCATCGAGCTCGTCAACGAGCAGACGGTGTCCAACGAAGCCGATCGCGCACGCCGCGTGAAGGCATCGAAGACTGCTCCCGCCGCAACCGAGGCTCCGGCCGCGGACGCAACCGAGGAGAACGTCGTCGAGGCTGTCGAAGCCGACGCGACCGACGCCGAGGTGGCCAACGCCGACGCAGTCATCGACGGCATCGAGGACAACGACGCACACGCGTCGGACGCCCCCGAGGCCGAGGAAGCAAAAAAGGACTAGTCCTTTTGAGCTCCGAGCACGATCGAAGCGGGCCCGCCATTCCCTCAGGGGAAGGCGGGCCCGCTTTTTCGGTACCCACCAGATTTCGGCTCGACATCTCCTACGACGGGACCAACTTCTCCGGATGGGCGCGGCAACCGGGTATCCGCACCGTCTGCGGAGTGCTCGAAGAAGCCTTCTCCACGGTGCTGCGGCAACCGATAGAGCTGACCGTGGCGGGGCGAACCGACGCGGGAGTCCACGCAACGGGCCAGGTCGCGCACTTCGACGCTGTCGAGGTTCCGGGCGATCACGACCGATTGGTCCGGCGAATGGCCCGGTTCCTTCCCACCGATGTTCGAGTGCGGGCCATCAGTGTGGTCTCGCGTGATTTCGACGCCCGCTTCTCGGCGTATCGACGGCACTACGAGTACCGCTTCAGCACTGCCCTCTACGGAGTCGACCCCCTCGACGTCGCCGGCGTCGTCTCCTGGCCGAGGCCCATCGATCTCGATGCGGTACGCGAGGCGTCGGCGGCACTGATAGGGCTGCACGACTTCGCGGCGTTCTGCAAGAGACGTGACGGTGCCACCACCGTGCGGGAACTGCAGCGATTCGACTGGGAGCGCGACGGCGATCGCCTCACCGCGTACGTCAGCGCCGACGCGTTCTGCTGGTCGATGGTGCGGAGCCTCGTCGGAGCCATGCAGGCCGTGGGTGAGGGCCGCCGGACCCCGGAATGGGCGCGGTCACTGTTGACTCGCCGCGAACGGTCGAGCGAGGTGACGGTGGCTCCGGCGCACGGGTTGGCCCTGGTTCGAGTCGACTATCCACCGGCCGACGAGCTTGCCGCCCGGAACGTCGCCACCAGAGAGGTACGGTCTGCGATCACCGGCGACGGCTGCTGTGGGGGAGAGGGCTGACGAACGTGCACCGGGTCTACTGTCGGAACGATGCAACCGATACAGCTCGCGGTCGTCGTCGGTAGTGTCCGCGCCGGTCGAGTGGGACCGACCGTGGCGGCCTGGGTCCGCAGCGTTGCCGCCGAACGCACCACGTTCGACGTTGTCGATGTCGACTTGGCCGATTTCGCGTTGCCCAACTCCCTGACCCCGAACGACGACGCCGAGCGCTTCACTCGAACGATCGGAGCAGCCGACGCCTTTGTGTTCGTCACACCCGAGTACAACCACGGAGTACCCGGCTCGCTGAAAACCGCACTCGACACGGTCAAGTACGAATGGCGGGCCAAACCGGCGGGATTCGTCTCGTACGGCGGTCTCGGCGGGGGAATCCGAGCCACCGAACAACTGCGGCAGATCACCGCGGAACTGCACATGGTGTCCGTTCGAGACGCCGTCGCGCTCCATCGGGTACGCAAGCGATTCGACGAGTCGGGCGGGATCGACGACGCAGCTGCCGTCGACGCTCTCGGACGTATGCTCGACCAGCTCGAATGGTGGGCCGACGCGGTTGCCGGCGCTCGTGGGCGCTGCGACTATCCGGGCTGAGACTCCCGTCAGGCTCGAACGGCAGGCCGCAGGGTACGGGGCCGACCGATGAACGCGGTTTCCTGCGGAATCGTCACCAGCGTCAACTCGATCGCGAGTGGACCGGACCGCAGTCGAACCCGGTCACCCGACGCGTTGGGTTGAACAATCGTCAGATCCGGCTCGAGCGGGGGCAGGCCCCGCCCCTGCTCGGCGCGGCCGCTCCGCGGCACGTGCTCGCTCAACGACATCACGGTGACGCCCGAAAGTCTTTGCTGCGCAGGCGGTGCCGAGCCGTCGGCGAAGTCGATCAGAATGACGTCGTACGAAGAGCGAGATCGGGACACAGCGGTCTCGACCGACAGTCGATCGGGAGCGCCGATGGCGTCGAGCAGCGCGCGCCACGCGTGTGGGCGATCGGTCCGAACCAGAACTCTGGCCCCGGTAGCGATGGCGCGAAAGAGTATTTGCTGAGCGAGGTAGAGCTCCCCAGCGATCCGAACTCGAGCCAGGCCGGGTCCGAACAGTCGTACCGCAACACCGTTTCCGCGAGCGTCGGATCCCAGCAGCTGGCCGCAGCCACTCACCGGGAGCAGCAGCTCGTTCAGGGTGGAAATATCGACAATTCGGTTGGGGGACAACGCGTTCAGGTTGGGTACCGCCAATGGCAGTTGCGCGAACACGCCGTCTCGTTGACTTCCGCTCATCGAGGTCAACGCGCGCACAGGGGGCTTGGTGACCGGCGTTCGGGCGGCGAATCTGCACGAGCCACGGACGCGAACTTTTTGGGGGTCGCGGGTCGGTTGCAGCTGAAAAGACATCGTCGTACCGAGTGACGGCGTCGCCCACAGGGTCGCAATGCTATCGGCAGTGACTGCGCTGCAATCGATTCCGAAGCCGGTGCTCGACACACCCGGCAGGGGCGCCGTCGACCATGTCTGAGTCAGGTCGTCGGTACTCACCCCTCGGCACAGGTGCGACACGGTCTCCCGGAGCTCGGCATTGGTCAACAGTCGCGAGGCCAGGCCATGAGCCTGCAGAGCGCGCAGAACACGGGTCGTCGCGACGACGGCGGCGTGAGTTGCCCCTGTTCTGCCCCCGCCTCTGACCTCGATCGCCCGAGCATTCGCTCGTAGGTCGAGCGTGACCGCCACCCACACTGTTCGTGTCGCGACTGCGGGGAGCGGACCGATGAGTTCCTCGTACACCTCGGTGGCGACCGAACCGGCCGAGCTGCGAAATCCGAGCGCGACCACGTCGATCGAACAGACGTCGATATCGTGTTGCCTCAGGCACAGCGCCAGCGCATCGACGGGCAACGCGTACTGCGTCTGGGCACTTCCTCTACCGAGGACCGTGGTGGCGTGCCCCGGCGGGGAGATCTCGATGGTGCAGGTGACGGTGTCGCGCTGCCAGTGGACGCCTACCTGGTTGCCGGCTGTGTCGGTGTGCTCGGTGGTTGCGCCGACCTCGGGAGTGCGATCGGCGAGGAATCGCCAGAGTGCTCGGATCCAGTCGACAACCGGTCTACGCCGGATGGCCACGAACGGAACGAGCGCAATTGCCGCCGCCGCGAGGAGTGCCCACATCGGCCGTACCTGGGCCGCGAGCAATGCAAGACTCGTCGCCACCGCCGCTGTCTCGGCCGCGACCACCCGTCGAATCGTGGGCGCGACGAAAGGTACGGCCGGTCGCCCACGCCCTGTTCGACCCGTACGCGTCATCGAACCCTCCCCCCGAAGGTTGCATGTCCCCATCGATCGCCGCCGACACGGTCGCCGATGTGTGCGCACGAACTGTACTGTGTCGCGTGACCCGAACGGGGATCGGGTCACGCGCAATCCTGGGGAGGAACCGTGGCGTCGACGCCGACAACGAAATGGCAGGTTGGCGGGTACCGCTTTCTGGTCCGCAGAATGGAACACGCGCTGATTCGGCGCGATGTTCGGATGCTGCACGATCCGATGAAGTCGCAGTCGCGGGCCCTACTGGTGGGCGTCGTCATCGCCTGCATCGGTTTGGCGGGATGCGCTGCCCTGGCACTGTTTCGGCCACAAGACAAGATCGGCGACGCGTCGATCGTGGTCGGCAAGGATTCTGCAGCGATGTTCGTCAAGGTGGACGACGTGTTTCATCCGGTGCTCAATCTCGCATCGGCGCGGTTGATAGTGGGCAAGCCGGACGATCCGTTGACGGTCAAGGAGTCCGAACTTGCCTCGCGGCCTCGCGGCGCGCTGGTGGGAATTCCCGGTGCGCCGTCGGCTCTGCCACACGACGGAGACGGAAGCGCCGAAACGTGGACCGTCTGCGATACCGTCGATCCGATCGCAGGAGTGACCTCGACGACGGTTGTGGTGGGCGAGCCCCGTTACGGGGACAGCGCGGCGGCGATCGCCGACTCCGAGGCGTTCCTGTGGACATCGAACGGTACTGCGTACCTCGTGCACGACGGCACCAAATCGCCGGTCGACCTGAACAACAGGGCAGTCGTCCGCGCACTCGGGCTGGAGGACGCCACACCGTCCCCGGTGAGTGCCGGTCTGCTCAACTCCGTGCCGCAATCTCCACCCGTCGCAGCGCCGTTCATTCCGCGCGCAGGTGAGGCTCCGGCGTTCCCGTTCGAGGGCCGGACCATCGGTTCGGTCGTCAAGGTCGCCGGTCGCGACGTCCAGTACTACGTAGTCCTGGAGGACGGCATCCAGGCGATCAACGAAACCGCTGCACTGCTCATCAAGTTCACCAATTCGCAGGGCAGTCCGGATATCGCGGCCGTCAACCCGGACGTGCTCGCGCAAGCTCCCAAAACATCGTCGGGACTGGAGGTTTCGACGTTCCCGGCTACAACGCCGTCGATCGTCGATGCCGATGATCGACCGGTCGGTTGCTTGACGTGGGAGCCACTCGAGGTTGCCGATGGCGGACCGTCGGCTCGACTGGTCGAGTCGGCCGGTCGTGGCCTGCCGCTCGAGACCGGTGCACAACCGGTTGCGCTTGCGCAGGCCGATGGCGGAGGCGACGCCGTCGATCAGGTCTACCTGGCACCCGGTAGCGGAGGATTCGTGCGCAGTACCGGTATCTCGACGTCCAGTACGCGTCAGGGCAGCGTCTTCTTCGTGGCCGACACCGGAGTGCGCTACGGCGTCGAGGGATCCGAAGCGGCGTCGGCGCTCGGGTTCGGTCCTCCGGCACCCGCGCCCTGGCAGATCCTCCAATTGCTCGGCAGTGGACCCACTCTCGGGCGCGGCCAGGCCCTGACGATGCACGACGGCGTTGCTCCGGACCCGCAGGCCGCCGCCCTTCCGGTGAAGTAGCGCTTCGCTCAGTCGGGCCTACCGCGTCGGCGCAGAGGGATCGACAGCGCGAGCCCGAGTGCCAGGATCACCGCTACCAGAACCGAACCGGTGACCGCTGCGGTCCGCGGGCGATGATCCGGCGTGGGCGGCGGCACCGGTGCACTCATCGCAACACTGTCGGCAGGGACAGTCAGGGGAGCAGGCGTCACGACATCGGTAACTGCGGCGAGCGGATCGACGATGCCGTGACCGACGACCGGGTTCCATCCTTCGGCCGGCGCATGCGCTGTTCGTTCGATGCGGTCCACCACCTCCAGCGCCGACAGTTCGGGCCGGTGGGCACGCACCAGCGCCGCGACCGCAGCAACCAGCGGTGCCGCGAAACTCGTTCCGGTCATGGGGATCACACCATCGTTGCCCCGAGTGCCGTTGGTCAGTCCGTTCCCGGTCGGCGACAGCGAGGTCATATTCGAGCCCGGTGCGGCGACGTCGACCCACGGACCGGCGAGACTGAACGAGGACGGGGTGCCATCCGACTCGACCGAGCCGACGGTCAACACATCGTCGAACCAGGCCGGAGTTGCGATGGTCGCGAAGGACGCCCACGGATCGGAATCGGGTCGGAGTGGGTCGGTCATCGGATTCTGTGCCTTGCAGGCTGCGCTGCCGAGATTGCCCGCTGCGGCAACGACGACGACATTCCGTTCGCGGACTGCGTACTGCACGGCCGCACCGAGTGGACCGTCTGCCACGCCGCCTCCCGCAGGAACGCAGGCCACCTCGGAAATGTTGATCACCGAAGCGCCCGAGTCCACCGCAGTCCGAATGGCCATGGCCATCGTCCGCACGTTGCCGTATCCCGCGGCATTCTCCGGCTCGGCGGACTTTTCTTCCTCCGGCCTGTTGTCGACGATCTGGAACACATTGCTGGACTGACGGATCGACAGTATGCGTGCATCCGGAGCGCCCCCGGCGAATCCGCTGTCCGGTACCGCCTGTGCGGCGATCAGGCCGGCAACCATCGTTCCGTGCGCATCGCAGTCGACCAACCCGTCACCGGCGCTCACGTAATCGCCGCCGGGAATCAGACCCGGTAGGCGCGGATGAGCGGTGACTCCGGTGTCGACGACGGCAACCAGCTGACCGGCCCCGCGGGTGATGGGCCAGACCGAGGCGAAATCGAGCGCCTTCTGAGCTGTCGGCACGTCCTGGGCGTCCGTCGTCGCGGACGGAAGAGCGCAGGCATTCTTCTGCTCGGTGGGCTCGAGAGGGCCGGGCGGGCCCGGTGGGGGTAGCTGCACCGGGTCGATGACGGGACGTTCGGCATGCGCGGGGGATACGCCGACGACGGCGTCCACGGACAGAGCGAGAGCAGTGAGCGTCGCAACGACGATGGTTCGCTGCCTGCGCGGCGTCACAGCCCGCGGACGACGCTGTACAGACCGCACACCCATACTGCGATCGGGATGACCAGGGCGATGGTGGCATATTCGAGCAGTTCGGCCGACCGGCGCATCACCGGCGAGTACGTGCGTGTGGGGACGAACGCGCCGAATGTCGACGCCGTCGTCGCACCTGCCAGTGCCACGCCGAACAACGGAAGGGCGAATTCGGGGAGTGCTACTACGGCACCGACCAGAAGCGAGAGCAGAATTGTCGTTCCCCCTGCGACGAGCGGAACCGCATGCGCCACAACTGCATACGTACGCCCGCGCAGCAGCAACACGAGCGCACACAGTGCTGCGAGTGCAACCGCGGGCCACCGAACGCCGCCTGCGGAATCGGCTCCCGCCGCAATCAGCACTCCCACAACCACGGTGACGGTGAACGCCAGCAACAGACCGGTCAGGTAGCTTCGCGCTCCGGCCGCGGCGACCTGCAGGTCCGCGAACGAGATCGCATCGAGTTGGGCCTCTTCGACCGTGTCCAACGGTGCTCCTGCGGTGGGAACCGGCGGAAGCGGCAACTTCGCCAGCATCATCGACACGCGAGCAGACAGTGCGATCCCCGCAAGGCCGACGAGAGCAGCTGCGGTGCCGATCGCCGGTGGAGACATCGCCGTGAACAGGGCACACACCACGGCGGCGAACGTCAGCAGTGCCAGCACGATCGCAGCGGTGAACAATGCGAAACCGGTCCCGCCGATACGAAGGGACAGCAGAGCCGACGCGCCTGCCATGGCCGAACCCAACATCAGCTGCGCCGCACCGAACTGCCCTGGTACGAACAAGGTTCCGCCCGTGAACATCAGCGCGACCGCACACCCACCGAACAGCACAGCGACCGCGTGCTGGTGGTACACCCGCCCCAGAATCACCCCCGCGATCGCAAAGAGGATGGACGCGGTGACGGCAGCGAGTCCATCGACGAGATTGCCTACATTTTCGGCTCCGGACCGGATCGGCCCACGCAACACGATCGCGCACGCCAGCAACACCAGCGAACCGGTGACGACCGAACCCACCGTGCGCGCAGTATCGGCAGTCCAGTGCGGAACGTCGTCACTGCCCGCTCGCGCAACCGAATCCATCAGGTCGTCGAACAGGGGAACCGGCGCGGGTCGCTCGGCAACTCCCAGCACCAGCAACTCGCCGTCGCGCACGGACAGCTCGGCCAGTGTCGCCGTCGGTGCCAGCGGCGGAAACCCGATCCGCGCGAGCGTCCACGCCACGGGCAACCCCTCCGACGCGCGATCCCTCTCGCCCGCCCCTCCGCCTGAAGAACCAGCCTCCGCGGGCTCCACTCCCGCCCGTCTTGGTCGTTCCGCGGGCTCCACTCCCGCCGCAATCATGTCGACGATCCCCGGAACGAGAAGCGAGACCGGAACGTCCACAGGAAGCGCCATGTCCACCTGCGTGGACCTGGCCAACACCGTCACGCGGCAGACTTCCTGGGCAAAAACGGAGTGCGTGCCCGGCGCACGACGACTCGCGTCCGCGGCAACATTCGACCCTGTCGGATCGGCAGGTGCCGAGCGAGACGGCGCAATGCCCGCCGATGGACGGCTGTCGGCGCGTGTCATGAAGATCCCCCCGGATGCGTGCGGTTCGCGTACCGATGCCCGCCCCAGTGGGCATCGGTGTCCAAACCTTACGACATCGCGGCGACAAGCAGACGGCCGTCACGCTTCACTCGCAATCGTCCCGCCCTCAGGCAGGAACCAGATCACTCACCTGGGCGAGCAACTCGAACGACCGGAGCCACGATGCGCGGTCGGACACTCCCGACGCGACGATCAGCTCGTCGGCCCCTGTGCGTTCGGCGAATCGATCGAGGTAGTCCTTCACCATGTCCGGCGTGCCGACCGCCGAGTACTTGGTCATCTTCGCGATCTGCTGGCCCGCCGGTGCTTCGAGAACCATGTCGGCTTCTTCGTCGGTGAAGGTCCGGCCCCGGCCCAACAGCAGGCTGACGCGGCTGCGTTTGGTGCGTAGGAACTGCGCCTGTGCTTCGGCGAGCGAATCGGCCGCGATCACGTTGACACCCACGATCAGGTGCGGCTCCGCCAGCTGCGCCGACGGCCGGAAGTCACGTCGGTAGATCTCGACGGCCTGCTCGAGCGCATCGGGCGCGAAGTGCGAGGCAAAGGAGTAAGGCAGGCCGAGCGCCGCTGCGAGCTGCGCGCCGAAGAGCGACGAGCCGAGGATGTACAGCGGGACCTCGGTACCGGCACCGGGAGTCGCGCTCACTCCGGGAACGAGGGATTCGGCCGACAGGTAACCCTGCAGTTCTTGGACGTCCTGGGGGAAGCGGTCGGCGGATGCAGGATCGCGACGCATCGCTCGCATCGTCACCTGGTCGCTGCCCGGTGCGCGTCCCAGGCCGAGATCGATTCGGCCCGGGTGCAGCGTCGCCAGGGTTCCGAACTGTTCGGCGATCGTCAGTGGCGCGTGGTTGGGAAGCATGATCCCACCGGAGCCGAGGCGGATCCGCTGTGTGTGGGCAGCGACGTGCCCGATGAGAACCGAAGTAGCCGACGACGCAATGGTTTTCATGTTGTGGTGCTCGGCGTACCAGATGCGACGGTATCCCCAGTTCTCCGCATGCTGGGCGAGTGTGACGCTGGCATCGAAACTGTCGCGGACTGTTTCTCCCTCGTTCACATGTGCGAGATCGAGGATGGACAGAGGTACGGACACGGTGGGGGCCAGCCTTTCGTTCGTCGAGCGCGCGGCCGAGCAGCCGCAATGAGGTGCAACGACGTCGGGCGATGTTCTATTTCTCGACGCCACCGATTTCTTGCAGGCCCGATTTCGCGCCATCGGCGAGTACCGGGTCCGTCGCGGGCGTGAGGGAAACTGTGGACCGCCCGGTCTCCGATGCGTTAGCCTGTCGTCCACGCGGCCTCGGGGGGAGGCCGCCGAGTGCAGTTGTGGGGGCGCAGCCGTGGGGGCGGATCGATGAGTACCGTGCGCTTCGTTCGCGGCGCGCGCCGCGAAGTACCTCGATCACCTGGCGGCGAGGTCACGCTCGCGTCACCGCCCGAGATTCCGCGCGCCGTACCGGGCAACCTGCTGATGAAGTTGATGCCGCTGGTGATGGTCGCAGCGATGGTCGGAATGGTCGCGCTCATGTTCACGTCGGGCGCGGCGGCCAACCCGATGATGTTGATGTTCCCGGCCATGATGCTCATGTCCATGGTGGGGATGCTGGCAGGCGGCGGAAAGTCCGGCGGAGCGCGCACCGCCGAGGCGAACGAGGATCGCAAGGACTACCTCCGCTATCTCGATCAGCTCCGCCGCGATGTCGCCGAGACCGAGAGGGCGCAGCGCCGAGCACTCGAATGGAGTCACCCGGCCCCGGAATCCCTGTGGTCGATTGCGGGAACCGAGCGGATGTGGGAACGACGATTGTCAGACCCGGATTTCGCTCACGTGCGAGTCGGCTGCGGGGATCAGCGGCTCGCAACCCGGTTGGTTCCGCCCGAGACCGGACCGGTCGAGGAGCTCGAACCGGTGTCGGCGGTCTCGTTGCGTCGGTTCGTGCGGGCGCATTCGGTGGTGGCCGCGCTGCCGACAGCGGTGTCCCTGAGGGGATTCGCTGCACTGTCGATAGCGGGCGATCGCGACGGTGCCCGGGCGATGGTGCGCGCGATGTTGGCCTCGCTGTGCAGCTTCCACGGACCTGACCACGTCGCAGTCGCGATCGTGTGCGGTCCGGACACCGTGCACCAGTGGGAGTGGACCAAGTGGCTTCCGCACACTCAGCACGACGCCCTTCGCGACGGGGCCGGGTCCGCCCGGATGATCTTCGGCAGCTTCCTCGAACTCGAGAGTGCACTGGGCGAGGTGCTGGCGATGCGTAATCGCTTCGCGCGCGGCGCAGTTCCGGTCGCCGGCGTCGTGCACTTGGTGATCGTGGTCGACGGCGGGCTTGTCGACAACCGGTCGACCGAGCTCACCGACACCGGCCTCGATTCCGTCACGATCATCGACCTGGCCGGCCTCTGCCCCAGGCTTGCTGCATCGCGCGGTCTCCAGCTGTTCGCCGAGAACGGATCCATCGGAGCGGTCAGCGGAACAACGGTCGAGGTGTTCGCCGTCGCGGACTCGATGAGTACCACCCAGGCCGACGCCGTTGCTCGACGCCTGTCGCCGTATCGCGCGCCGTCGTCCTCGTCGGTCGTCGACGTCGTGGACGACGACGGCGTCCGGGCGTCGGGATGGAACAACCTGGTCGGGATCGCCGATGTCGGGGCCCTCGACACCGATCGGGCCTGGACCGTCCGTCGTGGGCGCGACAGGTTGCGGGTACCGATCGGTGTCGCGCCGGACGGCAGCGCGGTGGAGATCGATCTGAAGGAATCTGCCGAGAACGGTATGGGGCCACATGGATTGTGCATCGGCGCAACGGGTTCCGGTAAGTCGGAGTTCCTTCGGACCCTCGTGCTCGGGTTGGTGTCGACTCACTCGCCCGAGCAGCTGAACCTGGTACTCGTGGACTTCAAGGGTGGGGCGACGTTCGCCGGCCTGGAGTCTGCACCGCATGTCGCCGCGGTCATCACCAACCTGTCGGAAGACTTGGCCTTGGTGGATCGAATGCGCGACGCGTTGGCCGGAGAGATGAACCGCCGGCAGGAGTTGTTGCGTTCGGCCGGCAACTTCGCGAACGTCTCCGATTACGAGAGGGCGCGCGCCGCAGGAGCCGATCTGGCACCGATGCCCGCCCTGTTCGTAGTGGTCGACGAGTTCTCTGAATTGCTCAGCCAGCAGCCGGAATTCGCCGAGCTGTTCGTCGCGATCGGTCGGCTCGGACGATCGCTGCACATGCACCTACTGCTCGCCAGCCAGCGACTCGAAGAAGGAAAGCTGCGCGGTCTGGACAGTCATCTCTCGTACCGAATCGGTCTGAAGACGTTCTCGGCCAACGAGTCTCGATCGGTGCTCGGTGTTCCCGACGCGTATCACCTGCCCGCGCAGCCCGGTGCGGGCTACCTCAAGTGCGATTCGGCCGAGATCGTCAGGTTCGCTGCGGCCTACGTCTCGGGTCCATACGCGCCGCCGCGTTCCGGTTCGGGCGCGCGCCCCCTGCTCGGAGCCGACATCAGGCCGAGGCCGTTCACGGCGTACGCGGTACCGCTCGACTCGATCGATGTCGGCCGAATCGAGGCCGCCACTGCGCCGGTGGCCGAACCGGAGTCGGCCGACTCCGAGAGCACCGGTGCGACAGTGCTCGACGTCGTCGTCGGACGAATTCGGGGTCGCGGAATGCCGGCCCACGAAGTGTGGTTGCCGCCGTTGGACAGTGCGCCGACGCTGAATCGGTTGCTGCCCGGGTCGGTTCTGACCGAGCGCATCGATCCGCACAGCCGCCTGCGTGCCCCGATCGGCATCATCGACCGGCCGTTCGATCAGCGCCGTGATCTGCTCACCGTCGATCTCTCCGGTGCCGCAGGCCATGTCGCCATCGTCGGAGCTCCGCAATCGGGTAAGTCGACGGCACTTCGGTCGTTGATCCTGGCGCTGGCAATGACGCATTCACCCGCGCAGGTGCAGTTCTATTGTTTGGACTTCGGCGGCGGAACGCTGGCCGGTCTGTCCGATCTACCGCACGTCGGTTCCGTGGCCAACCGTCTCGACGTCGACCGGGTTCGGCGGACGGTGGCCGAGGTTGCCGCCGTCGTCAGGCAGCGGGAGAAGACGTTCCGGGATCGCGGAATCGACTCGATGGCGGAGTTCCGTCGTCGACGTGCGACGCAACCCGTCGATCCCGACGACCGGTTCGGTGACGTCTTTCTCGTGATCGACGGTTGGCCGTCGATCAGGTCCGACTTCGAAAGTCTCGAACAGCAGATCGCCACCCTGACCACGCAAGGGCTCGCCTTCGGGCTGCACCTGGTCCTCACCGCGTCGCGATGGGCAGAGGTTCGACCTGCGACCAAGGACCTGATCGGAACCCGATTGGAACTGCGGCTCGGAGATCCGTCGGATTCGGACATGGGCCGCGCCAAGGCGGCGAGCGTTCCCGAGGGTCGGCCGGGCCGGGGGATGACCAGGGACGGTCTGCATCTGTTGATCGCGCTGCCGCGGGTGGACGACGAATCATCCGTCGAAGACCTGTCTCGGGCAGTCGGTGAGTCGGTCGCTGCGATCGCGGCGGCGTCTGCCGGACCCCCCGCCCCGCCGGTGCGCATGTTGCCGGAGTTGCTGGAACGATCCGCGGTTCTCGATCAGCTCGGTGAGGCATGGCCGCGGATCCGTGGCGGTACTCCCGAGCTCGGAGTTCCGATCGGCATCGACGAGACCGAATTGGCACCGGTGGTGGTCGATTTCGCGGAGAATCCGCACTTCGTTGTGTTCGGCGACAGCGAGTGCGGCAAGACGTCACTGCTGCGCGGAATCTGTCGATCGCTCGTCGAGGCGAACTCGTCCGACAGCGTCAAGCTCATCATCGCGGACTATCGTCGAACTCTGCTCGGCACAGTCGATTCCGAGCATCTGGCCGGGTATGCAGCCTCGCAAGCGGCGCTGACGGCCATGATCGTCGACCTCGCCGGTCGGATGAGCAATCGCATGCCGGGGACAGATGTGACTCAGCAGCAACTTCGTGAGCGGTCGTGGTGGGACGGCCCCGAGGTGTTCGTCGTCGTCGACGATTACGATCTGGTCGCCACGTCATCGGGAAATCCGTTGGCACCCTTGGTGGAACACCTTCCCCATGCACGAGACATCGGGCTGCACGTCATCGTGGCGCGTCGTTCGGGCGGTGCAGGCCGCGCGCTGTTCGATCCGGTGATCGGTCGGTTGCGCGATCTGGTGACGCCGGGATTGGTCATGAGCGGAAGCCGCGACGAGGGGAACCTGCTCGGGACGGTACGGCCCAGTGCCATGCCGCCCGGCCGCGGCGTGTTCGTCAACCGCTCGGGGCAGGCACTCGTTCAGCTCGGACATTCCAGTTGACGAATCCCGCGTGGCGTTATGCCGCAGTGCATCTGGGGTACACGGAGATTTCCGTGGTCGCCACGGGCGGTCCGTTGGAGGGTCCGCGAGAGAGCGTCGGTTCAGCATTTGCCACGGTGGATGGTGGCCGACTGGTGTTCGGTCGGGCCGCTGCGGGAGGTGAGATACCGCCCCTGCTCTGTATCGACGACGCGTTCATCCCGGTGGGCACCTCGGTGTGGGACCGGGAGGCGGTTCTTCATGGAATCGTGTGGTCTGCGCTGGCGGGTGCCGGGGTGCACGACCGACTCGACGTGCTCGAGATCGCGTATCCGTCCACGTGGGGTGAGGAACGCTCGAGCATCGTTCGGGCCACGTTCGCGGCCTCGGCGAACGAGGTGGTGCTCGTGGAGACGGCCGAGGCGGCTCTCTCGTGGGCGGGTGAACGTGCACCGTCCGCCGCGGTCGTCGTCGAGGTCGGTGCACTCGACACATCCGTGATGGTCCTCGACGAGTCCGGGGCGTACGGAGGCGAAACCG
Source organism: Rhodococcus sp. 077-4 (assembly GCF_047782425.1). Classification (NCBI taxonomy): domain Bacteria; kingdom Bacillati; phylum Actinomycetota; class Actinomycetes; order Mycobacteriales; family Nocardiaceae; genus Rhodococcus; species Rhodococcus sp. 077-4. The sequence continues at coordinate 438,640 of NZ_JAJPWC010000002.1, forward strand.
GCGCGATCATCCCGTTCGGTATCCGGGACGACGCCGCCTGGCGAGAAGCGGTGGGGGAGTACGTTCGGTCGTCGGTCTCGCGCTGCCCCGACGAGGTGTACGTGCTGGCACCGTCCGACGACGGGCCGAACCCCATCGTCGATCACACCACTCATCGGCTGACCGGTCTCGATATCGCCAGGTCCCTCTACCGGCGGGCCGGGGCGGATCTGGTCCCTGTCCCGCCCGTACGGGTCGCGACGACGCGATCGGCAGCGTGGCTCGACGATCTAGCGGCACCGCCGCCTCGGTCCAGGGAGCGCAAGCGTCCCCATCTGCTCGCGATCGCGGGCGGCGGGGCGGTAGCAGTCGTCTTCGTCTGTGCGGCAGCATATTTGGTCAGCGAACCGTCGCAGGGCTCGAACGTCGCAGTAGCACAACCATTTTCTCCGATCACATCCCAGATCGCGGCACCGTCGGTCGTCCAGAACCCTCCGACGACGACAGTGGCCGATACGCCACCGCCGCTCGAGACGACGACGTTCGTATCAGGGCGGGCGTCGATGCGTCTGCCTGCCACCTGGACGAGGTTGGACGACCCGGGCCGGATGGTGCTGATTCCGTCGACTCCACCCGAGCGCCGCATCGTCGTCACCGTCGCGGACCTGAAGCCGGGTTCGACCCGGGAGCAGGTGGCAGCAGAGCTTCGGTCGGCCATCGAGGCCCGCGGCCAGAATTCCACCATCGGATCTCTCGAACCCACACGCGATTTCGGCGGTCGCGTCGGGATCGCGTACACCGAGACACCGGTCGACAATTCGACGGTGCTGTGGCGCGTGTTCGTCGAGTCCGATCTGCAGGTCAGCATCGGTTGCCAGTTCGAGGGGGACGATGCGGCGGTGATCGACTCCGAATGCGGCCAGGCCACGCAGACATTGGACATCGTCCCTGCTCCGTGAAACCGACCCTCGGTTTTTCGAGGACGGCCGGAACCAAACCGAGGGGCTGCTGCGTCCAAGGAGATGTAGGGGAGTGAGCGGGCCGACAGTGGCCCCTCGGTCGAGCAGCACGCGCGCCGTCGGTGTACGTGAATCGAGTATCGAAGACAAGGAGTCGAAGTGGGATATCCAGGGGGACCGGAAGCTACGGGTTCGTCGAACGGCGTCACGGTCACACCGCAGGAGCTCGTCGCTGCCGGGGCCACGATCGAAGGGCTGAGCGTGTCGATCAACGCCTCCAATTCAGCCGTCCGCTCGATCGTCGAGCAGACGGCCGAGGCTTGGGTCGGTAAGGCGGGCAAGTCGTTTCAGGATGTCATGGCGCAGTGGGACACGAGCGCGCAGAAGATGCGGAGCGCGCTCGAGCAGATCTCCGCGGACATCAAGACCAACGGCCACGGTTACTCGGACGCCGACGACGACAACGTCTCTGCCGTGAACCAGGTGGCCGGATCCCTGAACTCGGGACTGTCCACGTTCAAGTGAACGTCGAATCCGGTGACGACACGACAATCCACACGACCACGCTCGACCAAGGAGACTGATCCGACATGAAATACGACTTCGCGCAGATCGCGGCGCTGACCGAGGCGATGAACAAGCAGGCGAACGTGACCAAGGACCTTCTCGCGGATGTGGACAGCACCGCGAAGCGGCTCTACGAGTCGTGGGAGGGCGACGCGATGACGTCCTACTACGAGCTTCAGCGCCAGTGGAATTCCGCATCCGACGAGCTCAACCTGATTCTGTCGAGCCTCGTCGCGGCCGCCCGCACCGGTGGCGAGACGATGCACGGCGTCGAGATGGCCAACAAGGCCCGGATGGCTCGCTGACCTTCACACCACGAACGAATGCCCCGACCGAACCATCGGTCGGGGCATTCGGCCTTCGCCCGACTCGTGAGCAAGTGGCTCGAGTTCTTCCGAGTCGTGCACCCTGGTCACGCGGCCGGTAGGGGTGTCTACTGGATCGATGACGGACTTCGGAGCAGTACTGGGGGCCGAGCGCTCTCGGGCCGCGCATCGACTCGACTCGCTCCGGGGTGAGTTGGCGTCGGTGATCGAAGGGTCGCGGTTCACCACCGACGACGACGAGCACGATCCGGAGGGTTCGACGATTGCGTTCGAGCGGGCGAAGATCGCAGCGTTGATCACCGACACCCAATCCGAGATGCGCGAGATCGACGCGGCCGTCGCACGGGTCGCGGCTGGAACGTACGGTTTCTGTGAGCGGTGTGGCGACGAAATCCCGGCGATACGGCTCGAGGCGTTGCCCGCGGCTCGTCGGTGCATGCAGTGTGTGCGCCTGCGTCGATAACATCGACGACCTGAGGCGTTTTGACCTGGGCGTCCGCTCCCGGTATCGTTCCCCGTTGGCGTGTATGGGCTCGCCGCGTGTTTTCGCGCGTATCGAGCTCTTGTCCTCGGGTCTCAACTGGCCGCCGAGGGCATCCACTCGTCTTGGCCAGCAGCGACATCATGAAGACAGGAATTTTCTGTGTCTACTTACGCCCCGAAGGCCGGGGACACCACCCGGACGTGGCATGTGATCGACGCCACGGACGTCGTGCTCGGACGCCTCGCCGTCCAGGCCGCGACTCTGCTCCGCGGTAAGCACAAGCCCACCTACGCACCCAACGTCGACGGTGGCGACTTCGTCGTCATCATCAACGCCGAGAAGGTTGCCATCAGCGGCAACAAGCTCGACGGCAAGTTCCACCACCACCACTCCGGCCACCCGGGCGGTCTGAAGTCGCGCTCCACCCGTCAGGTGCTCGAGAGCAACCCCGATCGTCTCGTGGAGAAGGCCGTCGTCGGCATGATCCCCAAGAACAAGCTCGGCAATGCCATCGCGAGCAAGCTGAAGGTCTACGCGGGTCCGAACCACCCGCATGCCGCTCAGCAGCCCGTTCCGTTCGAGATCAAGCAGGTGTCCCAGTGACGGCGCCGGAGGGAAATGACGTGACCTCGCAGGAGAACATCGAAGAGATCGCCCCCGACGAGTTCGTGGCAGTCGAAGATCCCGAGGTCGTATCGGACATCGAAGCTGCTGCAGCTCCGGCCCCGATCGTGTTCGATCGCCCGATCCAGACCGTCGGTCGCCGTAAGGAAGCTGTCGCTCGTGTTCGGTTGTCCTCGGGCACCGGCGGATTCAAGCTCAACGGCCGCACCCTGGAGGATTACTTTCCCAACAAGGTGCACCAGCAGCTGATCAAGGCTCCCCTCGTGCTGGTCGACCGCGCCGAGTCCTTCGACATCGTCGCGCTGCTGCACGGTGGCGGACCGTCGGGACAGGCAGGCGCATTGCGTCTGGCCATCTCGCGTGCGCTGATCGAGCTCGCACCCGACGATCGCCCGCCGCTCAAGGCTGCAGGCTTCCTCACGCGTGACGCGCGTGCAGTCGAGCGCAAGAAGTACGGCCTCAAGAAGGCCCGTAAGGCGTCGCAGTACTCCAAGCGCTGACGCGTCTTACCCGTTTCATCCTCGAGGGCAGGCATCCAGCAGTATCGGACGCCTGCCCTCGAGGCATTTCCACCACATTCTCTCCGCTCGAAGGAGTTCTTGGTTCATGGCGCGATTGTTCGGCACCGACGGAGTTCGGGGACTGGCAGGCGGGGTTCTGACCGCTGAACTGGCAATGACGATCGCGCGAGCCGCGGCCACCGTGTTGGCACCGAACGTCGACGGCGTCAGGCGCGTTGCGGTGGTCGGGCGCGACCCGCGTGTCAGTGGGACGATGCTGAGCGCAGCTGTCTCGGCCGGACTCACCGCATCGGGTGTCGACGTGATCGACGTCGGAGTACTCCCCACACCTGCGGTCGCCTACCTCACCGCCGAGTACGGCGCAGCTCTCGGTGTGGTGATCTCGGCATCGCACAATGCGATGCCCGACAACGGAATCAAGATCTTCGCCGCGGGCGGACACAAGCTCGACGACGACGTCGAAGACCGGATCGAAGCCGCTCTCGATCCCGAGGAGCGCTCCCGGAAAGATGCACGACCGCTCGATGCCACCGGTGCCGCTATCGGCCGTATCGAACTCGCGCACGACGCGGCAGCCCGCTACATCGAGCATCTCGCCGCATCGGTGTCGTATCGACTCGACGGGGTGACCGTCGTGGTGGATTGCTCGAACGGTGCCGCCTCGGTCGTCGGCCCCGAGATCTATCGCCGGGCCGGAGCGACGGTCGTGGCGATCAATGCAGAACCCGATGGCATCAACATCAACCACGGGTGCGGGTCCACGCACTTGGAGGGATTGCAGAAGGCCGTCGTGGAGCACGGCGCCGATCTCGGTATCGCGCACGACGGCGACGCAGACCGATGTCTTGCCGTCGATGCGTCGGGCTCCGTGGTGGACGGCGACGCCATCATGACGGTGCTGGCCATCGCGATGCGCGACGCGGGCCAGTTGATCGACGACACGTTGGTGGCGACGGTCATGAGCAATCTGGGCCTGCACATCGCGATGCGCGAGGCCGGAATCACGTTGCGCACCACGGCAGTCGGAGATCGGTACGTGCTCGAGGAGTTGCGGCGCGGCGGCTTCGCGCTGGGGGGTGAGCAGAGCGGACACGTCGTGCTTCCCGCGATCGGAACAACCGGTGACGGGATCGCCACTGCGCTGCGACTGATGGAGCGGATGGCTCGGACCGGACGCTCCCTCGCGGATCTGGCGTCGGCGATGCGGACCCTGCCTCAGGTCCTGATCAACGTGCGAGTGTCGGACAAGGTTGCGGTGGCATCTGCGCCCTCGGTGTCGGACGCCGTGGCGACGGCCGAGCGCGAACTCGGGGAATCGGGTCGAGTTCTGTTGCGCCCCAGCGGTACCGAGCAGCTGGTGCGGGTGATGGTGGAAGCGTCGGAACTCGACGTCGCGACCCGACTCGCCGAGGAGCTGGCGGGCCGGGTCGCATCGGTCTGACGCTCAGGCGGTGAGTTCGCTCAGGCGGTGAGTTCGCGCAGTGCGGTCAGCTGCGCGACGCGGCCGGCGGTGTTCTCGGCCAGCGGCGCGACGTTGAGAGTGGTGACTCCCGCTTCGGCGAAGGCAGCCACTCGCTCCTTGACGTAGCTTTCCGGGCCGATGAGGTTGACCGACCGGGCGAGCTCGTCCGGAACTGCAGCAGCGGCTTCTTCCTTCTTGCCTGCCAGATACAGGTCCTGGATCTTCTCGGCCTCGGCCTCGTAGCCGTAACGCTGAGCCAGGGAGTTGTAGAAGTTCTTGCCCTTGGCTCCCATGCCGCCGATGTACAGCGCCAGGTGCGGCTTGACCCAGGGGAGGTACTTCTCTGCATCCTCGCCGATAGCGAGGGTGGGACTCGCGAACACCTGGAGATCGCCGAGTGCAGGATCACGCTTCGCTTTGCCTGCCGCGAGCGAATCGCCCCACACGTCGGCGGCCTTCTCCGGGAAGTAGAAGATGGGCTGCCAGCCTTCGGCGATCTCGGCGGTGAGTTCGACATTCTTGGGGCCGAGCGCAGCAATGACGACCGGAATGCGGTCGCGTACAGGGTGATTGATCAACTTCAGTGGCTTGCCCAGGCCTGTTCCCTTGTCGGCCGGCAGCGGGATCTGGTAGTGCTTGCCTTGGTACTGCACCTTCTCGCGGCGCCAGACCTGGCGGCAGATCTCGATGACCTCTCGGGTGCGTGCAATGGGGGCGTCGTACTTGACGCCGTGGAATCCCTCGACGACCTGCGGTCCGGACGCGCCGAGTCCGAGCACGAACCGGCCCTCGGAGACGTAGTCGAGACCGGCCGCGGTCATGGCCGTCAGCGACGGTGTCCTGGTGTAGATCTGGAAGATGCCGGACGCGATCTTGATCGTGCTCGTCTTGGCCGCGAGGAACCCGAGCTGGCTGACGGCGTCGAACGAGTAGGCCTCGGGCACGAAAATGATGTCGAGACCGGCCTTCTCGAGCTCGGCGACCTCGGCAACGGTCTCGTTGAAACCACCGCTGTAGTTCAGCATCGTTCCGATGTGCATGGGACTCCTCGATCGGTGAGCAGCTGGTGTAGCCACTTCAGGTACCTGTTACTGACATTTCACATCGGGACGTTACCGCTCCCAGGGGAACCGATGTGAGTCGGCGCACGTCATAGTGAGAAGGGGGCACTTCGAGGGGAGGCGGGTGAGGTATGGAAAACGGAAATCACGTGGACGAGGACCGCGTTCGCGGGGTTGCACATGCACTGGCGGCGTCGGCCGATGTCCTCGGCGGCGCGGCCGAGTCGGTTTCCGACGCGAGCTTCGGTGCAGCCGGGTCAGGACGGAACTACCGTGACCTGGGCGCGCTCTACTCCCAGGCCCACGGTGGGCTCGGCCGTGCCGTGGGAGCGTGGAAGTCCTCGGTGGACGACATCTCGAGCGCCCTCACGACGTCGATGGACGAGTACCGACAGCAGGACGACGCCACTGCGTACGCAATCGAGTCGCCCCGGTGACGCCTACCCCGGCCGGACCGGCCGAGGGGGCTTCGGTCGACGACATTCTCGATGCGAACGCCGACGGGCTGCTGTACTTCGAGCGTTTCCTGCCTTTGCTCGGCCGCGTACCGGGCAGCGTGTGCCCGCCGTACGAGCAGGTGTGTGCGAGGTACGACGAACAGCGGGGATTGAATCTGGGTGCGCTCGGCAACGATGCCGACGCCGTCGAAGCGATGTCCGCGCTGCTCGGCGAGGAACTGGAAGAACAGATTCAGCTGCGCAGGGTGCTGCAGCTGAGATGGCACGGCGAGGCAGGTGAGGCCGTCCAGATCTATCTCACGGCCGAACAGGAAGAGGCAGCCGCGTTCATCCAATCGATCCAGGATTCTCACCAGACGATGTCCGCAGCCGTCGACGTTCTTCGCGACGCCGTGACCGACAAGGCAGAGTTGGTGGGCGGCCTCGACGTCGACGGGGTGGACGGCAAGACTGTCGATCAGATCGATGCCATCCTGGCCGCGTCCGGAATCGAGTGCCTCCCGGTCGATCGAGAGTCGGTGTTCCCGAGGTTGGCGTCCGCCTTCGAGGATCTGACCGAACGGGCACGCAGCGCCGATGTCTCCGACGAGTTCGCCGCCGAGGTGACTCAGCGCTGCAGGGGCTGGATCGAGACCGAATTCGTCCCGCGGGTGCAGAGTACGTGCGAGGCCGTCATCGACGCATGCGCCGCCACCGACACGGCGGTCAGAGACTGTCTGACGTTGGTGGTCGACGTTCTGAGCGGTGTGCACGACCCGGCGTTCACCGACCTCGACGAGCGTGGGTGGGCAGTCACACCCGGGCCGGCCGTCGGTGTGCCCTGGCAGGGGTCGGAGGTACTTCCCGCAGACCGAGCGCTCGGCGGAACCGAACCAGCGACACCGGTCGGAAGCGGTTCGACCCCGGTAGCAGTCGGACCGGCCGCGGTGTCGACACCGAACGCGAACACAGCCGCGCAATGGGGAAGCGTCGATCCGCTCGGCGGGCACACAACCGACGATCCTCCACGCGAGAAGCTGGGGAATTCTCTCGACGGGCTCGTGAATCGAGTGGTTGCCGAGATCGTCGATCGCGTCGACGAGGCACTGACCGACAGCACGGACAGCACCGACGGTGCCCCCGAGACCAGGGACATCGACGACAGGGATACCGACGACAGGGATACCGACGACAGGGATACCGACGACAGGGGTCAGGAGGATCGCACTGCCGGAGATCGCAGCGCGTCTCGAACCCCACCGGACTCGGACGGCGGGCCAGCGGTACCGGACGAAGCGGCCGACCGTGAATCGGCGTCGGCTCAGCCGCCGACCGGGACTTCATCACCTGCGGCTCTCGACGAGCGTGGCCATCTCGAGGCCGAACTCGACGGCCATCGCGCCCGCATCGCGCTCGAACACGACGGTGTGGTGTCTCTCGAACTCGAAACTCCGGGGCTGGGGCTCCGCTCGTTCGAGTTGAGGATCGGTCCGTTCGGTCTACCCGAACTCGTCGAAGTTCCCGGTGCGGCCGCGGTGCCGTCCGAACCTGTGCCCACCGCTGAACCCGTGCCCACCGCTGAACCCGTGCCCACTGCAGAACCGGTGCCGGCGACCCAACCCGGCCCTGTCCCGGAACCCGGCCCGGAACCCGCACCTGTCCCGGAACCGGCACCTGCCCCAGAACCCGCGTCCGTCGCCGAGCCTGCCCCGTCAGCCGATTCCGACTCCGAGGAACAGGCGCAGTGCCCACCCGAGTCGTCCGACAACGAGCAGCCTGTTCTGCAGGACTCCGAGGAGCAGGCTGCCACGCAGCATCCGGTCTCTGCAGATCGGCCGGTCGTCGATGCACCCGCCGAGACGGGCACCGGAGCGGGCCTGAGTGAAGCAGGCACCCTGTGAGTGCCGACGGCGGGTGGCGTCGAGAGTTGCACCGAATTCGCGACGAACACAGGATCGCGATGGCACGCGCGGCCGAGGCGCTGAGTCGAGCTCAGACGCCGACGATCGAGCGAGCCCACAGGAACTCGGCCGCCGTGAGACGAGCGGATATCGAGACCGAGACGGTGTCCGGCTCGGTACTGCAACCGGCCCACCTCGACCGGCGCGGGCCGATTCAGCACGTCGAAACCGAACCCGACGAGCGACCTCGGTCGTGGCTGGTCTGACACCGGCCGTCGACGATCGGGACTAGCCCCGTCCGAGCAGCGCCTTGATCGACGCGGACGCCTTCGGTTTGGGCTGCTCGTCGAGTGGCGCATGCGGGTCGACCGCTCTGGTTCCGTCGATCTCGCCGTTCGCGCCGGCCAGTTCCGCGTAGTCTGAGTCGCCGGTCAGGTGGAAGAGCAGGAAGGCGGTGAGGACGGCGCGAGTGCGCTGCTGGGTCTTGCGGTCGGGCTTGTTGATACCGAGCGCGCCGAGGATTCGGCGGCCTTCGGCGAATCCGTCGGCCGTGGAGCCGTCGATTCGTCGCAGGATGGTAGGCCCGTGCCAGGCCTGGGCAAGCGCGAGGGAGTTGTCGGTGAGCGAGTCGGCGTTCGAGTTGTCTCCGACGACGAGTCCCGGCACGCTCAGACCCGCAGCGGCGTCCTCGGACGAGGGTGCCGTCGGTGCCGGGAACAACGCGGCGACAGCCTTGATATCGGATCGCCGGGAAGCCGCGAGCACGGCGGTGCCCGCACCCATCGCGTGACCTGCCGTGGCGAGCTTGTCCGGGTGCACGCTGATGTTGCCCGGGCCGAGCCGCACGCCCGTCATGATGTCGAGCACAGTGCTCAGGTCGGTGGCGAGGCCGCGGTGCGAGGGTACGAGCCCGCGCTCGGTATCCGGTGCCGCTACGACGATGCCCCAGGACGCCAGGTGCTTCAGAGTGTCGGTGTAATGGCTGGGCCGCATCATCCAGCCGTGTGCGAAGGCCACGCCGGGCAGGCCGAAGCCCTCGGCTGGGGTGTAGACGACGCCGGGTTGCCCGGCGAGGGCCAGGTCGCCTCGGAGCACCTTGTGCGGGCCGCGCTTGGAAAGAGCAGATGCCAGCTTCTTCGGTTTCGCCACGAGAGATGACGCTACCGAACGGCGGCGGGCCAGGGGGACATCGGACACGTCGAGTCGAGCGAATGGGTCGTGCGCGTCGTGCCGAGTACCCTGATTGACCATGTGCGGAATCGTGGGTTACGTCGGACATCGCCCAGCTCTGGGTGTGGTGGTCGAGGCGCTTCGGCGTATGGAATATCGGGGTTACGACTCTGCGGGGATCGCAATTCTCGACGGTGCAGGAGCAACGGCCGTCGAGCGCAAGGCCGGTCGCTTGGCCAATCTCGAAGCCGAACTCGACGACATCGGTACCGACACGTTCGTCGGTACCACCGGTATGGGCCATACCCGGTGGGCGACGCACGGCCGACCGACCGACCGCAATGCGCACCCGCACCGAGATGGCTCGGGAACCGTCGCGGTGGTGCACAACGGAATCATCGAGAACTTCGGTCCGTTGCGCGCCGAGCTCGAGTCCGACGGCATCGAGTTCCTGTCCGACACCGACACCGAGGCAGCTGTCCACCTCGTCTCGCGGGCCTACGCAGCGGGTCCGACCGCGGGCGATTTCGTAGCGAGCGCGAAGGCGGTCCTGCGTCGACTCGAGGGTGCGTTCACCCTGGTGTTCACCCATTCCGATCACGCCGACACGATCGTCGCGGCGCGCCGCTCCACGCCGCTCGTGCTGGGTGTCGGCGAGGGCGAGATGTTCCTGGGGTCCGATGTCGCTGCGTTCATCGAGCACACGCGAGATGCCGTCGAACTCGGTCAGGACCAGGTTGTCGTCATCACCGCCGACGGATACGAGATCAGCGACTTCGAGGGCAACGAGGCGCAGGGTCGTCCGTTCCGAATCGACTGGGATCTTGCCGCCGCCGAGAAGGGCGGCCACGACTACTTCATGCTCAAGGAGATTCAGGAGCAGCCTGCCGCCGTGGCGGATACGTTGCTCGGTCACTTCGACAACGGTCGAATCGTGCTCGACGAGCAGCGACTGTCCGATCAGGAACTGCGCGACGTCGACAAGGTGTTCGTCGTGGCCTGCGGTAGCGCATACCACTCGGGTCTGCTCGCCAAGTACGCGATCGAGCACTGGACCCGGCTGCCGGTGGAGGTGGAACTGGCCAGCGAATTTCGGTACCGCGACCCGGTCCTCGATCGGTCGACTCTGGTCGTCGCCATCTCGCAGTCCGGCGAAACGGCCGACACACTCGAGGCCGTGCGGCACGCCAAGGACCAGAAGGCGCGTGTACTCGCAGTGTGCAACACCAACGGTTCGCAAATCCCCCGCGAGGCCGACGCCGTGCTCTACACGCGGGCGGGTCCGGAGATCGGTGTCGCGTCGACCAAGGCCTTCCTTGCGCAGGTCACCGCGAACTATCTGGTCGGCCTGGCGTTGGCGCAGGCTCGCGGTACCAAGTATCCCGACGAGGTCGCGCGTGAATTCGCCGAACTCGAAGCGATGCCCGAGTTGGTGCAGCGTGTTCTCGAGACGGTCGAGCCGGTTCGGGCGCTTGCGCGTGAGCTCTCGACGGCCACGACGATTCTGTTCCTCGGCCGTCACGTCGGGTACCCGGTTGCTCTCGAAGGCGCGCTCAAGCTCAAGGAATTGGCGTACATGCACGCGGAGGGCTTCGCGGCGGGCGAGCTCAAGCACGGTCCGATCGCGCTCATCGAGGACGGTGTGCCGGTGATCATCGTGATGCCGTCGCCCAAGGGTCGTGCGGTGTTGCACTCGAAGATGTTGAGCAACATTCGTGAGATCCAGGCGCGTGGTGCGCGAACGGTCGTCATCGCCGAAGAAGGCGACGAGGCCGTACGGCCATTCGCGGACAACCTGATCGAGATTCCGGCCGCGTCGTCGTTGCTGCAACCGCTGCTCTCGACGATCCCGCTGCAGGTGTTCGCGGCCGAGGTCGCCCAGGCACGCGGTTACGACGTGGACAAGCCACGCAACCTGGCCAAGTCCGTCACCGTCGAGTAGCGCTCGAATGCGCGGTTACTTCACACCCGAGCAAATTCGCAATGCCGAAGCGCCACTGCTGAATTCCATGCCCGACGACACCCTGATGCGGCGCGCCGCGTACGGATTGGCCAGGATCGTCGCGGGTGAGCTGGCGGCGCGTACGGGGGGTGTCGCAGGGCGGCGCGTGACGATTCTGGTGGGCACCGGCGACAACGGTGGCGACGGTTTGTGGGCAGGGGCGTATCTGCGTAGACGCGGCGTCTCGGTCTCGGCTCTCCTGCTCGACCCGACGCGGGTACATGCCGAAGGCCTGGCGGCCCTGCGCTCCTCGGGTGGTCGAGTGGTCTCGCACTGCGGAAGCGCCGACATCGTCGTCGACGCCATCGTCGGAATTTCCGGCAAGGGTCCGCTGCGCCCCGACGCAGCCGCGGTGGTCGAACAGATCACCGCACCGATCGTGGCGGTGGACGTTCCCAGCGGCGTCGACGCGTCGACCGGTGTAGCGCCGGGACCGGCCGTGACGGCCGATGTGACGGTGACGTTCGGGGCCCGAAAGCCCGTTCACGTTCTGGCCGTACCTCGTTGTGGCCGAATCGAACTCGTGGACATCGGTCTCGAATTGCCGGAGCCGGCGATGGCCTCGTTCGAGCCGGCCGACGTGGGGCGCGTATGGCCTGTTCCGACGGCCTCGGACGACAAGTACTCGCAGGGCGTCGTGGGTGTCCTGGCCGGCAGCGCGACGTTTCCCGGTGCCGCCCTGCTGTGTGTCGGAGCGGCGGTGGCGGCCACCTCCGGAATGGTCCGCTACGTGGGAAATGCTGGCGCAGAGATTGTTTCGCGCTATCCAGAGGTCGTTGCCGCATCGGACCTCGACGCAGCGGGGAAAGTCCAGGCGTGGGTGGTCGGCCCCGGTTTCGGCACCGACGAGCACTCGGCGGAGATCGTGCGCCGAGTCCTCGACTCGGACCTGCCGGTCGTCGTCGATGCGGATGCGCTGACGGTCCTCTCACGTAACGAACGCTGGATCGCCGGACGCGCCGCACCGACTCTGCTGACTCCGCATGCCGGGGAGTTCGCGCGCCTGACGGGCTCGGACCCCGCACCCGACCGGGTGGGAGCGGTTCGAGATCTCGCTGCGCGCTGGGGCGTCACCGTTCTCCTCAAGGGACGCGCGACGATCGTCGCCGACGCCGATGGCACCACGTTCGTCAACGACGCCGGAGGATCGGCTGCATCTACCGCCGGTTCGGGTGACGTCCTGTCGGGGATCCTCGGTGCGCTCCTCGCGTCGGGAATGGCACCGGCCACTGCGGCTGCCTGCGGTGCGAAGGTCCATGCGCTGGCCGCGGCCCGAGCGGCCCACGGGGTCGACGGGCAGTTCGCGGCACCCATTTCTGCCGGTCCGCTGTGTGATTCGATCCCGGATGCCATCCGAACCGTGCGCTCGATCACAGCCTGAGCAAGGATCGCGTGGTGCACATCCGATGCCGGGTGCGTCATGAGTTCTGCCACCCTGATCCGTCGTATCGGCGTCGCGGATGGCACTATCGAACGTTGTGAGTATCGGCTGCGGCGATGAGAGGACCGATCCTCGAACGGGTTCGGGCGCAGTGGCGTCCGTCGACTTGGACGCGGTGGCCCACAATGTTCGCGTGTTGCAGGAGTTCGCCGGGGATGCCGCCGTGATGGCAGTACTCAAGGCCGACGGGTACAACCACGGTGCCGTCGAAGTGGCGCATGCTGCGGTCGCAGCAGGGGCGCAGGAGCTCGGGGTGACCACCATCGGGGAGGCCCTCGAACTTCGTGCGGCCGGTGTCACCGTTCCGGTGCTCGCGTGGTTGCACCGAACGGATGCGGATTTCGCCGCTGCGATCACCGCGCAGGTGGGGATCGGCGTCTCCACGGCATCCCAGCTCGACGGTGTGGTCACGGCAGCGCGCCGAGTCGGCTCCACCGCCGACCTTTCGCTCAAGATCGATACCGGACTCAATCGCAACGGGGTAGCGGAATCGGATCTCGATACCGTCCTCGACGCTGTTGCGGTCGCCGTCGCAGACGGCTCTGTGCGGTTGACCGGAATGTTCTCGCATCTGGCCTGTTCCGACGAACCGGGGCACCCGGCAAACGATGAGCAGGCCGAGCGGCTGCGTGACGCGGTGCGGCGCGCCACCCGGCGCGGAACGCCCCCCGCAGTCGTGCACCTGTCCAACTCCGCAGCCACGCTGACCAGACCCGATCTCGGTTTCGACATGGTTCGCCCGGGTATTGCTCTGTACGGCATGTCACCCGTGCCCGAGCTGGGAAGTTTCGGCCTGCGGCCGGTCATGACGGTGTCTGCGCAAGTGGCGAACATCAAGAAGGTGAGCAAAGGTGAATCGGTGTCCTACGGCTACACCTGGACCGCTCCCGCCGACACCGTGGTCGCACTCGTCGCTCTCGGATACGCCGACGGTGTCGTCCGCAGCCTCAGCGGACGGTTCGAGGTGACCATCGCGGGTCGGCGCTATCCCTCGGTGGGACGCGTGTGCATGGATCAGTTCGTCGTCGATCTCGGCGGCGACCGCTCGGGTGTTGCGGTGGGCGACGAGGCACTACTGTTCGGGCCAGGGGACAGGGGAGAGGCGCACGCTCAGGATTGGGCGGATGCGCTCGAGACCATCAGCTACGAGGTCGTCACCGGCATTCGTGGACGCGTTCGACGGCAGTTCGTCGGCGTGCGCTCAGGGGAGGCGACGTAACAGTCATGCTCGGACTGCTGGAAAGTATCGCAATTGTACTGCGCGAGACGGCTTTTCGGTCCAACAAGGACCCGTTGGCCACCGAGAATCTCGACCTCATGGACGCCGACCGCGGCAGCATCGTCACCGCGGACGACGGCGTTCCGCTCGCGGTGCGCGAAGTGGGCCCGTCGGATGCCGAGACGACCGTCGTCTTCGTCCACGGATACTGCCTGCGCATGTCGTCGTGGCACTTTCAGCGCCGCACGCTCGAGCAGCAGTGGGGTTCGACGGTGCGCATGGTCTTCTACGACCAGCGCGGTCACGGACGATCGGGAGTGCCGAATCCGGACAGCTGCACCATAGGCCAGCTCGGCCTCGATCTCGACGCGGTGATTCGCTCGGTGGTACCCAAGGGGCGCATCGTTCTGGTCGGGCACTCGATGGGCGGAATGTCGATCCTGTCCATGGCACGGCAACGATCGGACGTGCTGCGCGAGAGAGTCATCGGGGCGGTGCTGATCTCGACGACGGCTGCCGGTCTCGCGCAGTCCGGGGTCGGTCGTAGTCTGCAGAACCCGGCGGTGGACGCGTTCCGACTCGCGGTACGCACGTCGCCCGGCCTTGTTCAGTTCGGTCGCGGTGCTGTGCGCGCGCTCATCTCTCCCGTGCTGCGCGCGGCGTCCTACGGCACCAGGGTGTCCCCGCGACTGGTCGCGTTCTCTCAGTCGATGATCGACGACACGTCCGTGGTGACGATCGTCAATTTTCTCGAGACGCTCGAGTTGCACGACGAATCCGAGGCTTTGCTGGAGTTCGAGAACATTCCGGTGTCCGTGGTGTGCGGCGACGAGGACTGGATCATTCCGTTCGCCAGTTCTCAGGCCCTGGCGCAGGCTCTGCCGCGGTCCGAGATGGTGCGCGTCCGTCAGGGTGGGCACCTGGTCCAACTCGAATTCCCGGAACAGGTCAACGGTGCGATCGCGCGGCTCGTGGCGCGGGCGTCGGAGGCGGCGGGCAAGAAGCGGCGGTGGGGCGTTGTCTGACGGTCCGCTGCACTTGCCTGTGCAGGCCGAATTGGTCACTGCAGCAGACACTGCCGAGTTCGGCTCTCGGCTCGCGGATGTACTCGTCGCAGGCGATCTGGTGATTCTCGACGGCCCGTTGGGGGCTGGAAAGACGGCCATGACCAAGGGGATTGCGGCCGGGCTCGGTGTTCTCGGCCGCGTCACCTCGCCCACGTTCGTCATCGCCCGCGAGCATCGACCCGGGGCGCGGCCCCACGGGCTACCCCCGGTCGCGCTCGTCCACGTCGACGCCTACCGCCTCGGGATGACCGGGCAATCGGCGCTCGACGAACTCGATGCTCTCGACCTCGACACCGACCTCACCGACGCGGTCGTCGTGGTCGAATGGGGCGAGGGATTGGTGGAGAAATTGACGGACGGGCACATCTCGGTTCGTCTGACCCGTGACCCGGACTCCGATGTTCGACGCGTGACGGTGAGTCGCGTGAACACCACGTCGGCTCCGGCTGACGTGGGCTGATCGGGTACCGGGTGCGCAGCCCAACCCCCGTCGGCGGGTAATCTGAAGCATCGTGCTTGTACTTGCCGTCGACACCTCGACCCCCGCCGTCACCGCAGGTGTGGTGCGCCTGACCGGGCCCGCCGACATCGGCGCAGCGGTCGCCACTCTCGCCACACGGGTTCGGGTGGACGCGCGATCGCACGCGGAAGTGTTGACCCCCAACATTTTGGAGTGCCTGGCCGAAGCAGGAATCACCGCAGCCGAGTTGGGTGCCGTCGTCGTAGGCGTCGGCCCCGGACCGTACACCGGGTTGCGAGTGGGAATGGCCACGGCTGCGGCGTTCGGCGACGCGCTCGGTCTCCCGGTGTACGGCGTCTGCAGCCTGGACGCCATTGCCGCAGACGTTTCCGAGTCCGGGTCCCTGTTGGTGGTGACCGACGCACGTCGGCGCGAAATCTATTGGGCGCGTTACGAAGCCGGAGTTCGCACCGCGGGTCCCGATGTGATCGCGCCGGCCGAACTGGATCGAGGCGGAGTCGACGCGGTGGCCGGATCCGCGCCGCATGCTGCGGCGTTCGGACTTCCGATTCGCGATGTGCAGGCACCGTCTCCGGCCGGGCTGGTCTCGGTCGCCCTCGCCGATATCGGCAGTGGGATCGTTCCCGGTCCGCTGGTTCCGTTGTACCTGCGCCGCCCCGATGCCAAGACGCTGGACGAACGCGCCGCAGTGAAGGCTCGGCAGTGACGGTGTCGATCGAGTCGATGACGGTCCAGGACGCTCCTCGGTGCGCGTATCTCGAGACCGTGTTGTTCCCGGGAGACGGTCCGTGGGCCGAGGATGCATTCGTCGCGGAACTGGCGGCGCCACACAATCATTACGTCACGGCGCGGGAAAACGGTGAGGTTGTGGGATACGCAGGCATTTCATTGTTGGGGGAGCCGAGCCGCGGTGCGTTCGTCGTCGGTGAGTCCGAGGTGCACACCATCGGTGTCGATCCGGCGCATCGTCGCAGAGGGATCGGCGGGCGATTGCTCGACGAATTGCTTTCGGTGGCCGACGAGCACGGTGGTCCGGTCTTTCTCGAGGTCCGTACCGACAACAAGCCCGCCATCGAGCTGTACCGTCGCGAAGGCTTCGAGATCGTGGGCACCAGGGCCAAGTACTACCAACCGAGCGGGGCCGATGCCTTCACCATGCGTCGGCCCGAGAACACGGAAGGATCAGCCCGATGATCGTCATGGGTATCGAAAGTTCCTGCGACGAAACAGGAGTCGGGATCGTCCGGTGGGACGGGTCGGGGACCTGTGAGCTGATGGCCGACGAGGTGGCCTCCAGTGTCGACGAGCATGCGCGGTACGGGGGAGTTGTGCCCGAGGTGGCGTCGCGGGCGCATCTCGAAGCCATCGTGCCAACGATGCGGCGGGCCCTGACGGCCGCGGACATCGAGCGCCCCGACGCCGTTGCGGTGACGATCGGCCCCGGTTTGGCCGGGGCGTTGCTGGTCGGAGTCGCCGCAGCGAAGGCGTACGCCGCGGCGTGGGGCGTGCCGTTCTATGCGGTGAACCATCTCGGTGGCCACGTTGCGGTCGACACGCTCGAGCACGGTCCGATGCCGTCGTGCGTCGCACTGCTGGTCTCCGGTGGCCATACTCATCTGCTGCACGTCGACGATCTGTCCCGGCCGATCGCCGAACTGGGAACCACGGTCGATGACGCAGCCGGTGAGGCCTTCGACAAGGTCGCGCGACTGCTCGGATTGGGCTATCCGGGCGGGCCGGCGCTCGATGATGCTGCGCGCGAGGGTGATCCGAAGGCAATCGCATTTCCGCGGGGAATGACGGGTCCACGCGATGCCCGTTACGACTTCTCCTTCTCCGGCGTCAAGACAGCCGTTGCTCGGTTCGTCGAGGCCAGGGTTCGCGCTGGAGATCCGATTCCGGTCGCAGACATTGCCGCGTCCTTCCAGGAGTCCGTTGCCGACGTGCTGACGATGAAGGCCGTCCGCGCGGCAACCGACGTCGACGTCGACACGATCGTTCTGGGTGGGGGTGCCACCGCCAATTCCCGCATTCGCTCGTTGATCGAAAGTCGTTGTGCAGAGCAAGGTTTGACGCTTCGAATACCGAAGCCGCGGTTGTGCACCGACAACGGCGTCATGATCGCCGCACTGGGCGCTCATCTTGTTGCAGGCGGAGCCGAGCCGTCGGCGCTGACCGCCGTGACCGATCCCGGCCTGTCGGTCGCGACCAGTCAGGTGCCCGGCTGAGCGTCCCGTGTAGTGGCGGCGGTCGGCTCGGACGAACGCGGTGCAGACTGCTCGGACGCCGGTAGGGGTTCGGCCGGCTCGGGCGCTGCTGCCGGTGGAGACCACACCGTCGGGGGTGCTGTGAGTTCGGGTGTCGGCTCTGCGCCGCTCACTTCGGTCCTCGGCACACTGATCGACTCGGTCGGGACCACGGTGCCGTCGGGAGTCGTGGGATCCGTCGGGCGCGGTGTCGGTCCGGGGCTCAGCTCGGTCGACCCACCGGGTGCGGATGTCTCGACCGGCTCGGTGGGCGGAATCTCGATGGTGGTCACCGGGGGCGCAGGCTCGACCGAGATGCCGCCGGTGGGGCTCGGCGACACGGGAGCCGACGTGGGGTCGATCGGCCACTCGATCCGTGGGAGATCGGGTGCCGGACGAAGAGTCGGCGTAGTGGTCGGCCGTGCGGTGGTGGTGAACCCCGCCGGCGATCCGCTGGAGTCGATCGTGGTCGCAGTCGGGTCGGGGCGACCATCGGGGGTGCGTCCCGACGTCGGCGTGCTCTCGTCGGTGGAGTAGCCCTCGGCGATCGGCGCACCGGAGTTGCTCGAGCCGGTAGTGGACTCGGCGGCACTTCCGGCCGGCGAGACGCTGGGATCGTCGGACGGGGTGATCGTCTGCACGCCGTAGGCGAGAACGAGTCCACCTGCGACGACGGCGGCGGCGATCGCCCCGGAGTATCGACTCATACGGCCGGCTGTACTGCGAGTCGCCGTCACGAGCTGGTAACCGCTGCCGACGGCGGATGCGGCGAGGCCGGCAGCGCCGACGGCGAGGACGGCATCGGGTTCGGGTAGTCGAATCACCGGGGCGTGGAACGCAGCGGTGAGTGTGGTGGCGAGCAGAGGAATGTGCGCACCGCCGCCGATCAGCACGATGGCCTCGGGTTCGTGGCTACTGTCGTCGAACACTCCGCGGACGAATCGAGCGGCGTTGTCGAAGATCGGGGCCACAGCGGCACCGAAGGCGGCACGGGTGACGGTCAGTGGGGTTCCGCTGTACCGCTCGATACGGACCTCGTCCTCGTCGGAGAGCTGTTCCTTGATCGATCGGTATCGCGCAGATCCGATTCCGCGGTCGTCGCGAATGTCGTCCCTGAGGTTGTCACGGGTCATGTCCTGTACGAGGTTCTTGACGAGCGTGTCGAGTGCGTCGCCGCCGATGGCGTCCGACCGCCCGTGCGCGAGCACGGTGCCTGCGGTCCGATCGGCAACCGTGACCGACATGCCCGAGGCTCCGAGGTCCACCAGCGCGATCGTGTCGTACCGATCGATCAGGCCGGTGGTGGCCAGGTGTGCTGCCGCGGCCGCGGACTCGGGCACCAGGCGAACGTCGCGGGTGGTGTGGATCAACGCTGCGCGTATCCGCGCAGCGTGCTCTTCGGTGCGGTAGGTGACGGCGATCGAGTCCGGGGACCGGTGGCCGGGGATCAGTGAGGCCACGAGTTCGATGGCCGAGGTGACAAGGTCACCGATGTCGGTGTTCGCCCGGCGGTCGGCCGAGACGGTGCGGTACTCGACTGTGCGCGTACCGTCGGTATCGACGAGGACGAGGGCTGCGCACACGACGTCGGATCCGGTGGATACTCCCACTCCCACGCGCATGTTGCACCTCCCCCTGCATGTCCGAAATCGACTTCCCTGTGTGCCATGTCGCGGCACAGCTGTCGTTCGTTATCGTTCGGACAGCTCCGTTATCGTAACGTTACTTTGCGCTTCGGGTCGAATGTAATAGTGCGACCGGTACGCTCCCCGAGGAACCGAGATGGCCGTTCACCTGGCCTTTCGGCTTGCGGAAAAATGCCGAAAGCGGCGAAAATCGGATCCGACGTTCGGGTGATTCGCCTTCGATCGAGCGTGTTTCTCGATTGCCGGGGTCGCGCACGACATCGTGTTCGCGCCCTCGTGCGAATGTGCGCGACCACCGCTTCTCGAACCTGGCGAACCCAGCCCTTGAGTGCTGGCACTCTCGTGTATAGAGTGCTAGTTGGCACCGAGCGAAGTCCCGGCACCCGCGACGACGGGAACGAGTTCAGGCCGTGATCGAAATACTGCACGAGAAGCACATACACACAGCTGTCCGGGGATCCGACCCCGGACGCGTACCCCATAACTTTGGAGGGCTCAACGTGGCGAGCGTGAAAATCAAGCCGCTCGAGGACAAGATCCTCGTCCAGGCCAACGAGGCCGAGACGACGACCGCCTCCGGTCTGGTCATCCCCGACACAGCCAAGGAGAAGCCCCAGGAGGGCACCGTCGTCGCCGTGGGCGAAGGCCGTGTCACCGAGAAGGGCAACCGCATCCCGGTCGACGTCAAAGAAGGTGACACCGTCATCTACAGCAAGTACGGCGGCACCGAGATCAAGTACGCCGGCGAGGAATACCTGATTCTGTCGGCACGCGACGTGCTGGCTGTCATCGCCAAGTAGGCCACAACGCATCCCGCCCCGGAAGCCGATCTCGTGTCGGTGCCGGGGCGGTGTGCGTTCGATCGAGTTTCTTTACTCGAAGGAGTAACACCGAAACATGGCAAAGCAAATCAAATTCAACGAGGAAGCGCGCCGCTCGCTCGAGCGCGGC
Organism: Rhodococcus sp. 077-4; assembly: GCF_047782425.1. NCBI lineage: Bacteria > Bacillati > Actinomycetota > Actinomycetes > Mycobacteriales > Nocardiaceae > Rhodococcus > Rhodococcus sp. 077-4. The sequence continues at coordinate 459,184 of NZ_JAJPWC010000002.1, forward strand.
GTCGACAAACTCGCCGACGCAGTCAAGGTCACTCTCGGTCCCCGAGGACGCCACGTCGTGCTGGCCAAGGCCTTCGGCGGCCCGACGGTCACCAACGACGGTGTGTCGATCGCTCGTGAGATCGATCTGGAAGACCCGTTCGAGAACCTCGGCGCGCAGCTGGTCAAGAGCGTCGCCACCAAGACCAACGACGTCGCAGGCGACGGAACCACCACCGCGACGGTCCTCGCGCAGGCTCTCGTTCGCGGCGGACTGAAGAACATCGCAGCCGGTGCCAACCCGATCGCGCTCGGCACCGGTATTTCCAAGGCAGCCGACAAGGTTGCCGAGGCTCTCCTGGCCGCCGCCACCCCGGTCGAGGGCAAGCAGGCCATCGCTCAGGTCGCCACCGTGTCCTCGCGCGACCCCGAAATCGGCGAACTCGTCGGCGAGGCACTGACCCGCGTCGGCGCTGACGGCGTGGTCACCGTCGAAGAGTCCTCGACGCTGCTCACCGAGCTCTCGGTCACCGAGGGCGTGCAGTTCGACAAGGGCTACCTCTCGCCGTACTTCGTCACCGACGTCGACGCGCAGGAAGCCGTTCTCGAGGACGCGTACGTCCTGCTCTACCGCGAGAAGATCACCTCGCTTCCGGACTTCCTTCCTCTGCTGGAGAAGGTCGCAGAGTCCGGCAAGCCGTTGCTCATCATCGCCGAGGACACCGAGGGTGAAGTTCTCTCGACGTTGGTCGTCAACTCCATCCGCAAGACGATCAAGGCCGTGGCCGTCAAGGCGCCGTTCTTCGGTGACCGACGCAAGGCATTCCTCGACGATCTCGCGGTCGTGACGGCCGGACAGGTCATCACCGCCGATGTGGGTCTGAGCCTCAAGGAAGCCGGACTCGAGCTCCTCGGTCGCGCTCGTCGCGTCGTCGTCACCAAGGACGACACGACCATCGTCGACGGTGCGGGCACGCAGGACGACATCGATGCGCGCGTCGGTCAGCTCCGCCGCGAAATCGAGAACACCGATTCCGAGTGGGATCGCGAGAAGCTCGAAGAGCGTCTGGCGAAACTGTCGGGCGGCATCGCGGTCATCAAGGTCGGTGCCGCCACCGAGACCGAGCTCAAGGAACGCAAGTTCCGCGTCGACGACGCCGTGGCTGCGGCCAAGGCAGCCGTGGAAGAGGGCATCGTCCCCGGCGGTGGCTCGGCTCTGACTCAGGCTGCGTTGGCTCTGGCCGACGATCTCGGCCTGACCGGCGACGAGGCCACCGGCGTTGCCGTGGTGCGTACCGCGCTCAACGCGCCGCTGTTCTGGATCGCCTCGAATGCGGGCATCGACGGTTCTGTCGTTGTCAGCAAGGTGGCAGAACTGCCGAAGGGACACGGATTCAATGCCGCGACCCTGACGTACGGTGACCTGCTCGCCGACGGCGTCGTCGATCCGGTGAAGGTGACCCGCTCCGCGGTGGTCAACGCCGCGTCGGTTGCACGCATGATTCTGACGACCGAGAGCGCGATCGTGGAGAAGCCGGAAGAGGCCGCCGAGCCTGCTGCCGGACACGGACACGCTCACTGACATCAGGTGACACGAGAAAGCCCCCAACCGGAACGGGTTGGGGGCTTTCTCGTGTGTTCGGGTGACTAGACCGCGATGCGGCGGCGGTTGTGACGGGCGTGCAGCTCCCGCTCGGTCTCCGACATCCCGCCCCAGATTCCGTAGGGCTCGCTGACGTTCAGAGCGTGCGTGCGGCACTGTGCGAGTACGGGGCAGCTGCGGCACATCTCCTTCGCCCGCATCTCGCGCTGTGCTCGTGCCCGGCCCCGCTCGCCGTCCGGGTGGAAGAACATGGACGAGTCGACGCCACGGCACAGGCCGTGCATCTGCCAGTCCCAGATATCGGCGTTCGGCCCAGGGAGGTGATTCGGCTGCGGCATGAAGACTCCTAGGGTGGTGTGGCTTGTCGGATTCGTGATCCGAATGCCGACAACGTTATGTGTGTCGACGAAATCGAGTCAATAGTTCTTCGTCGTGGGCAAATGCATAGTTGTGGTGTCAAGAATTAACACGAGCGGTATTTACTTCGACTCACCCGCGTGCGTGTCGTTCCTGTTGAAGAATCCGCCGACACGGGAGAGCATGGAGTGCGCGTCGGAGTGCAGCCATCGATGCATCGCGGGTCAGCGGTGGATGTCGGTGCCCGCCGACGGTGATCGAACTACGCTGGCTCTTTCGCCGTTTCCGCTGATCAGAGGCGTATCGACGACCCTGCGTCCTTGTGTTCTCGCGCTGTCGGCCCGACGTCGGTCCGTTCGGTCGAGGCCGCCGAGACCGCCCGACTCGACTCGCGGAGCACTCCGTGAAGTACGAGAAGTCGCACGGGCCGCGGGCGACGCAGTGGATTCCTCTCATGAAATCGGGCGCGGTGATTAACCTATTCGCCACACAGCGTTCAGATTCTCGTTTCCGAAGTGGCCCGTGTTCACATTGTTAATTCCTTGAAAACTGCATTCCGTGCACGTGAATCGGAACGTCCTTGCGCTGCAACGGGCCGATTGTGAATTCGCGCGTTGCATTGTTTCTCTCGGCAAGGAACGGATTCACGCCGTTGGTTCGCGATCGGCGACAGTGCGCCGTCGTTCTCGGGACGTGAGGCCGCCGCCGGCGATGGCCCTACCCTTGCTTCGTGCCACCACAGCAGAGCTCGTTGTTCACCGCGACGCGGTCCGAACTTTTCGACGTCGCCTTAGGTGGCAACCCCGGCCGGTTCCCGATCCCCGCAGCCGCCGATTCGCAGCAGAGTTGGTATCGCAGTGTCGCGTTGGCAGGCCAGGGGCGGTACAGCGCGGCGGGGATCGAGCTTCGGCGTTTTCGACCCCACAGCCGGGAACTCGAGTCGCTGCACGCGTCGACCCGCGCGTCCTGGTTTCGTCAGGTGGGTAACCATCAGCGCGCTCGCCGCTTCGACGGCAGGGCCGTATTTCTCGTCGGACTCACCGGACCGCCGGCGTCGATCGACATCGTCGAGGCCCGCAGTGATGCATTGACCGGACTGGCCGCGGATGCTCTCGGCCACGGTCGATTCAGGCTCGCGGACACGCTGCTGGCCCGCAGCGCGGAGCAGCGGGACGGGCCCGTCGGTCGAGGTCTGTGGCGTCCGGCACTACGGGCGGCGTGGGTGGCGGCCGAACTGGCGATGATGCGCGGCGACGGTGCCGGGGCGCTCCGACACGCCGAGTGCGCTCGCGCTCTCGCCAACGATGCCGATTCGTTACGTCACACCATCAAGACGGACCTGGTGCATGCGGCGGCTCTGAGCTGCGTCGGCGAGACCGACCGCGCCCGCGAGTCTGCTGTTCAGGTGGCCTGCGCAGCGGCGACACACGGTTTGCTGCCATTGCGTTGGGCCGCGACGATGCTGTGCGAGGGCACGGGCGGCGTCGACGCCGGGATGGCTGCGTCCGTCGACCTGGCTGCCGCCATCGATCGTCTGGGTGGTTCGACGGTCTACTGACCAGGATCGGGGTCGAGGGCGGACCGAGCGGTTCGGTTATGGCCGGGTGGTGTCGCTATCCTTGGTCTCGTTCCACCACCACGTGGAAGCGCTCCCAGGCGGGTGCGTACCTGTAACGCGGGGAAATTAGTCGACGATGAACAGTGCGGGAGAAGAGCTCGACTCTTTCGTCGTTGCCGCAGCGCAAGGCGATCGATTGGCTCTGTCCCGGGTCTTGGAATTCATCCGACCACTCGTCGTGCGGTACTGCCGGGCACGGGTCGGTTCGGCTGAGCGCGGTCAGCTTTCGGCCGACGACGTGGCGCAGGAGGTCTGTTTGGCAGTCATGACCGCCTTGCCGCGTTACCAGGACCAAGGCCGACCGTTCATGGCATTCGTGTACGGCATCGCGGCTCACAAGGTCGCCGACGCCCATCGCAGCGCCTCGCGTAACAAATCGGACCCGGCCGCCGAAGTACCAGATGTCGTCTCGATGGAACACGGACCGGAGCAACGCGCTCTGGAATCCGAGTCGAGTCGACAGATGACTGCATTGCTGGACACCTTGCCCGCCAAGCACCGCGAGATTCTGGTGCTCCGACTCATCGTCGGATTGTCGGCCGAGGAAACAGCAGCAGCCGTCGGCAGCACTGCAGGCGCTATCCGCGTGGCTCAGCACCGAGCTATCGCAAAACTGAAGAACGAAGTTGTGAGAGCAGGTGAAATGTATGGCTAGGGACAATGGTCACGGTGGCCCCGGTGAGACGCCGCGTCGCGGAATCTCGCGTATCGGTGAGCCCGTGAGCTCCACTGGACCGAAGCAGAACGATCCCTATGCCGACATCGGCGCAGACGGCGGTCCTGTGGACCTCGTCGCCGTACGTCGCGATGATGCGTTCATCGACGCGATCAGTGGTGACGGACCGATTGCCACCGATGACGCAGACGAGTACCAACTCGCCCTTCTGCTCGCCAATTGGCGAGCAGACGTAATTGCGCCGGCGATGCCGGCCGGCCCGTCCCTCGACGTTGTCGTCGCCTCCGTCGAGCGCGAGAAGCTCGCTGCCGACATGGCGCGGTCGAGCTCGGCGAATCGCGGTGGTCGGATGCGTCTGTTGCGTCCCATCGCCGGTGCCGCTGCAGCGATAGCCGTGGTGATGGGTGGCTTGGTGGTCATCTCGTACAACTCGACCCCCGACGATCCACTGTGGAGCGTCAAGTCCGTCGTCTTCTCGCAGCAGGCCGATTCGACTGTCGCGCAAATCGATACGACGTCCAAGCTGCAAGAGGCAGAAAATCTTCTCTCGTCCGGGGACACCACCGCCGCTCGTGCACTGCTCGACGGTGCATCGAGCAGCAGTTCTGCTGTGCTCGACGAAGGGCAGCGCGCCGAGCTCGATCAGTGGCTGGCTCGCCTGTTGCAGGAGCTGCAGGCTCTGACGGTTCCGGCTCCGGTACCTCAGCCCCCGGTTCCGTTGCCGTCTGCGGCGGCGTCCCTGCCGAGCATCGATCCCTACGTGCCTCCGGTGCCCGTACAGCCGATCACCCCCGACACCACCGGTGTTCCGGTCACACCGGCTCCGGCGACGACGACACCCGATGCTCCGCCCACGACGACGGCTCCGAGTCCCACGACGACGACCGATGTCACGCCGACAGGGCTCTCGGAGCCTGGTCAGCCGACGGCGACCGCCGGTGGCAGCAGCGCACCCGAGAATCGCGATCGTATGTTGGTCCCGCCCGGCGGAAGCTGAGCAGTTTCACCGGATCGCACCGTTTCCGGTCCGAACGAGAAAGCCCGACACGATCATCGTGTCGGGCTTTTCCGGCTCTCGGTCCGAAGATCAGCTGTCGAAGCCGTCGCCGTGCAGAGCGTCGTTCATGGACGCGTCCGCGAAGCCGCGGCAGTAGTCCCAGGTCACGTAGGCGTCGGGCACCGGGTCGTAGGCAGGCTCATGTGGTCGGACGGTGCCGTCGACCAGGAGCTGCAGCAGATTTGCGCGCAGCATGTCCCAGTCGTGGTAGTGGTCCTGCTGGCAGTCTTCGCAACACACGACGAGGCCGCGAATTCCGCGGTGGCCGAGGAGTGCCTCGTAGACGGCCAGGTCCGCCAAGTCTTCCTCGACGGCGAGCCGCTCCTGAGGATCGAGAGGCTGGCCGGGCTCGATGGCGTCGAGGGCGGCCGACGGGTCGGCTGGGTCTCCGGCGAACGGATCCGGGGGTAGACCGGGAGGCAGTTGATCGCGCACGCCTCCACGGTACGCAGGACTGGTGGGTCTGCGCCAGCCGTTCGAACGCGACATGCCGGGCGCGCTGTCGCCGATTTCGGTGCCGATCGAGTTTTCGGTGCTTCCCGCCACTCACAGCAGGAGGCATTCGCACTGGTTGTGCCCTAGCCGATACCATGGTTCACGGCGCTGAACAGATGAGTGCAAGTGCCGAAACTCCATCCGTTCTCCAACACTGCACCGTGGTGCGCATGCGAGGCCTCACCGGCCGCGCGGCGTGCTGCAGGTGCAACCAGGCTCCAGGGAGGGCCAGATTCGCATGAGTAGTCCCGGAGCCCACGTCCGCACAGGCGGCGACGATCCCAACAAGGTCGCGATGCTCGGCCTCACGTTCGACGACGTCCTGCTGCTGCCGGCCGCTTCCGACCTGATTCCCAGCTCGGTCGACACGTCCAGTCAGATCACCCGCGAGATCCGGTTGCGGGTGCCGCTGGTCAGCTCGGCCATGGACACCGTCACCGAGGCGCGGATGGCCATCGCGATGGCCCGCGCCGGTGGCATGGGCGTGCTGCACCGGAACCTGTCACTGCAGGATCAGGCGTCCCAGGTGGAGACGGTCAAGCGTTCGGAGGCCGGAATGGTCACCGATCCGGTCACCTGCAAGCCGACCGATTCACTGGCCGAGGTCGACGCCATGTGTGCGCGTTTCCGTATCTCCGGCCTTCCCGTCACCGACGAGACCGGCGCTTTGGTCGGCATCATCACCAACCGCGACATGCGCTTCGAGGTCGACCAGAATCGCCGCGTCGCCGATGTGATGACGAAGGCACCGTTGATCACCGCGCAGGAGGGCGTCACGGCCGAGGCAGCGCTCGGCCTGCTGCGTCGGCACAAGATCGAGAAGTTGCCGATCGTGGACGGCAAGGGCGCGCTCACCGGACTCATCACTGTCAAGGACTTCGTCAAGACCGAGCAGCATCCCAACGCCACCAAGGACCGCGACGGTCGTCTGCTGGTCGGTGCCGCGGTGGGCGTCGGGCAGGACGCCTGGGCTCGGTCGATGGCGCTGACCGACGCCGGGGTGGACGTCATCATCGTCGACACCGCGCACGGCCACAATTCGCAGGTGCTCGAGATGGTCAGCAAGCTCAAGGCCGAGGTGGGCAACCGCGTGCAGGTCGTCGGCGGCAACGTGGCCACCCGAGCGGGCGCACTGGCACTCGTCGAGGCAGGCGCGGACGCGGTCAAGGTCGGCGTCGGACCGGGCTCCATCTGCACCACCCGCGTCGTCGCAGGCGTCGGCGCTCCGCAGATCACCGCCATCCTCGAAGCCGTCGCCGCGTGCAAGCCGCACGGTGTGCCGGTCATCGCCGACGGAGGTATGCAGTTCTCCGGTGACATCGCCAAGGCGCTGGCCGCCGGTGCGTCGACCGCCATGCTCGGATCGTTGTTGGCCGGAACCGCCGAATCTCCCGGCGAGCTGATTCTGGTGGGCGGCAAGCAGTTCAAGAGCTACCGAGGCATGGGCTCGCTCGGCGCGATGCAGGGACGTGGGGGAGCGAAGTCGTTCTCCAAGGACCGCTACTTCCAGGACGATGTGCTGGCCGAGGACAAGTTGGTGCCCGAGGGCATCGAAGGTCGCGTTCCGTTCCGAGGGCCGTTGAACCAGGTCATCCACCAGCTCACCGGCGGTCTGCGTGCCGCGATGGGGTACACCGGGTCCAACTCGATCGAGGACCTGCAGCAGGCTCAGTTCGTGCAGATCACCGCGGCGGGGCTCAAGGAGAGCCACCCGCACGACATCACGATGACCGCTGAGGCCCCGAACTACACCACCCGATAGTCGACCCGGCCAGGATTCGGCCGGTTCGATTCGCTCTCGAAGTAGAAAGGTGCGCGCGTGCGCGACCTCGTTGAAATCGGCATGGGCAGAGAAGCCCGCCGCACCTACCAGCTGGACGACATCGACATCGTGCCGTCCCGCCGTACCCGGTCCTCGAAGGAGGTGTCGACGGCGTGGCAGCTCGACGCGTACCGGTTCGATATCCCGGTACTCGCACATCCGACCGACGCGCTGGTTTCGCCGGAGTTCGCGATCGAGCTGGGTCGGCAGGGTGGGCTGGGGGTCATCAACGGTGAAGGACTGTGGGCGCGTCACGCGGACGTGCAGGCCAAGCTCGATCAGCTGATCCACATCGCCGAGAACGATCTCGATCCCGACGCGCCCATCGCCTTCCTGCAGGAACTGCACGCCGCGCCGCTGCAGCCGGATCTGCTGGCCGCTGCGGTGGGGCAGGTCCGCGATTCCGGGGTGACAGTCGCCGTTCGAGTGAGCCCGCAGAACGCCAGGGCGCTGACTCCCGCCCTGGTCGCGTCGGGCCTCGATCTGCTGGTCATCCAGGGCACGATCATCTCCGCGGAGCACGTGGCGCACGGTGACGACGAGCCGCTCAACCTCAAGACCTTCATCGCCGAGCTCGATGTCCCCGTCATCGCCGGGGGCGTGAGCGACCACCGCACCGCTCTGCACCTGATGCGTACCGGCGCAGCAGGTGTCATCGTCGGTTACGGCTCGGTCGAAGGCGGTACGACCACCGGTGAGGTGCTCGGAATCGGCGTTCCGATGGCCACCGCCATTGCCGATGCGGCCGCTGCGCGTCGGGACTACCTGGACGAAACCGGTGGACGGTACGTACACGTCATCGCCGACGGCGACATCACCACCTCCGGTGCGCTCGCCAAGGCCATTGCCTGTGGAGCCGATGCTGCTGTTCTCGGCGCTCCGCTGGCCGTCGCTGCCGAGGCTCCCGGCGGCGGTTGGTACTGGCCGTCTGCCGCGGCGCATCCGTCGATGCCGCGCGGCACGTTGCTGCCGATGTCGGCGGGGGACCGCCCGAGCTTGGACCAGGTGCTGCACGGGCCGTCACGCGAGTCGTACGGTTCGATCAACCTGGTCGGTGGGCTGCGTCGTTCGATGGCGAAATCGGGGTACTCCGATCTCAAGGAATTCCAGAAGGTGGGCCTGAACGTCAGGGCCTGATCGACCTCGCACAACCGCAGGGCGCGCACTCCATCCCGGGGTGCGCGCCCTGTGTCGTCCGGTAAGCCGACCCTCGGTTGGTGATACTTCTCGTAACAGCTAGAATCACTTGTGGCGGTAGTCACATGGGGGTGTGCATACTGTTCGACAGCATCGGATGTAGCGGAGGTCACCATGGGTTCAGCTGTTCGCGCAACGGATTACGACGTTCTGATCGTCGGTTCGGGCTTCGGCGGGAGCGTCACCGCGCTTCGGCTGGTGGAGAAGGGATACCGCGTCGGGATACTGGAAGCCGGGCAGCGCTTCGAGGACAAGGACTTCGCGAAGAACAGCTGGGATCTCAAGCGCTTCCTGTGGGCACCGAAGCTCGGCCTCTACGGCATCCAGCGCGTGCATCTGCTGCGCGATTGTTTGATTCTCGCCGGTGCAGGCGTCGGCGGAGGATCGCTGAACTACGCGAACACCCTCTACAAGCCACAGGCTCCGTTCTTCGAGGACAAGCAGTGGGCGCACATCACCGACTGGAGCAGTGAGCTCTCTCCGTTCTACGACCAGGCCACCCGCATGCTCGGCGTTGTGCGCAACCCACACATGACACCGGCCGACGAGGTGATGAAGTCGGTCGCCGAGGACATGGGCGTCGCCGATACCTTCATCCAGACGCCGGTGGGAGTGTTCTTCGGCGACGAACCGGGCAAGACGGTCCCCGACCCGTACTTCGGCGGTGCCGGGCCTGAGCGCACCGGGTGCATCGAATGCGGCGAATGCATGACCGGTTGCCGCCACGGCGCGAAGAACACCCTGCTGAAGAACTACCTCGGCCTGGCCGAACGCGCAGGAGCCGAGATCGTGCCGATGACGACCGTCACCGGTCTCGTGCCCCGATCCGACGGCACCTGGGACGTCGACACCGAACGCACCGGCGCTCGGCTGCGCAAGGGACGCAAGACCTACAGTGCCGCCAATGTCGTTCTCGCCGCGGGCACGTGGGGCACACAGAACCTGCTGCACAAGATGAAGGACACGGGCGCTCTGCCTCGCCTGTCCGACACCCTCGGTGAGCTGACCCGCACCAATTCCGAATCGATCGTCGGTGCTGCGAAGCTCGCGGTCGATCCGAACATGGACCTCACCCGCGGTGTCGCCATCACGTCCTCGTTCCACCCCAGCCCCAACACGCACATCGAACCCTGCCGTTACGGCAAGGGCTCGAATGCCATGGGCATGCTGCAGACACTGATGACCGACGGCGGCGGACCGATTCCGCGGTGGCTCAAATTCGTCTTCGCGTTGATTGCCCACCCGCTCCAGTTCGTCCGCGTCGTCAACGTCCGGCGCTGGAGCGAACGGACCATCATCGCGCTGGTGATGCAGAACCTCGACAACTCGATCACCACGTTCACCAAGCGTGGGCCGTTCGGCCGCAAGATCTCGAGCAAGCAGGGGCACGGCGAGCCCAATCCGACCTGGATTCCCGAGGGCAACGACGCCACCCGACGCATCGCGAAGAAGATCGGCGGTGTGGCGGGCGGAACCTGGGGCGAACTGTTCAACATTCCGCTCACGGCACACTTCCTCGGTGGATGCGCCATCGCCTCCGATTCCGAGCACGGCGTCATCGATCCGTACCACCGCGTCCACGGATACCCGACCCTCAGCGTGGTCGACGGGGCTGCCGTATCGGCCAACCTCGGAGTGAACCCCTCGCTGACCATCAGCGCGCAGGCCGAGCGGTCCGCGGCGCTGTGGCCGAACAAGGGCGAGCTGGATCTGCGTCCGGCGCAAGGACTTCCGTACCAGCGTCTGGACCCCATCGCCCCGAACTCCCCGGTCGTCCCGGTCGACGCTCCGGGTGGTCTGCGCCTACCGATCGTCGAGATCCGGTCGGGCTCTGCGGCGATGCCAGTCGAGCGCTCGGGCGTTGCGTGAGCACTGGTGTGGCCCCACTAGACTGACCCGGTGACCGACTCCACTGCACACGATCCCGCACACGCACGCCCGGTTCTCGTCGTCGATTTCGGCGCCCAGTACGCGCAGTTGATCGCACGCCGTGTGCGCGAGGCAAACGTGTACTCCGAGGTGATCTCGCATACCGCGACCGCCGAGGAGATCGCTGCCAAGGACCCGGTCGCGCTCGTGCTTTCCGGCGGACCTTCCAGCGTCTACGCCGAGGGTGCACCCGAGCTCGATTCCGCGCTTCTCGACCTCGGAATCCCCGTGTTCGGTATCTGCTACGGATTCCAGGCCATGGCCCAGGCCCTCGGCGGAACCGTCGAACACACCGGAACGCGGGAGTACGGTCGGACGCAACTCAGCGTCGACGGCGGGCGTCTGCACGACGGTCTGCCTGCGACGCAGCCGGTGTGGATGAGCCACGGCGATGCCGTCACGGCAGCGCCGGAGGGTTTCACCGTCACCGCCACCAGCGCGGGCGCGCCGGTCGCCGCCTTCGAGAACGAGGGCAAGCGCATGGCAGGCGTGCAGTATCACCCCGAGGTTATGCATTCTCCGCACGGGCAGCAGGTGCTGAGCCGGTTCCTGCACGAGACGGCCGGTATCGCGCCGGATTGGACTGCCGCGAACATCGCCGACGCTCTGGTCGACGCGGTGCAGGAGCAGGTCGGCCCGACGGGCAAGGCGATCTGTGGCCTCTCCGGCGGCGTCGACTCGGCAGTGGCTGCGGCCCTGGTGCAGCGGGCGATCGGCGACCGTCTGACCTGTGTCTTCGTCGACCACGGACTGCTGCGTGCCGGCGAACGAGAGCAGGTGCAGCAGGATTTCGTGGCCGCGACCGGCGCCAAGCTCGTCACCGTCGATGCGGTCGACACCTTCCTCGGCGCGCTCGAGGGCGTCTCCGATCCCGAGGAGAAGCGCAAGATCATCGGCCGTGAGTTCATCAGGAGCTTCGAGGGTGCCGTGGCCGAGGTGCTGGGCGAGAACGCCGAACACGGCGACGCAGTCGAGTTCCTGGTGCAGGGCACGTTGTACCCGGACGTCGTCGAGTCCGGCGGCGGATCGGGCACCGCGAACATCAAGAGCCATCACAACGTCGGCGGGCTGCCGGACGATCTGCAGTTCGCCCTGGTCGAACCGCTGCGTGCACTGTTCAAGGACGAGGTGCGTGCGGTCGGCCGCGAACTGGGACTGCCCGAGGACATCGTCGGCAGGCAGCCGTTCCCCGGCCCCGGTCTGGCAATCCGCATCGTCGGTGAGATCACCCGTGACCGCCTGAACACGCTGCGTCACGCCGATTCGATTGTGCGAGAAGAACTTACGGTCGCAGGATTGGATCAGCAGATCTGGCAGTGCCCGGTGGTGCTGCTGGCCGACGTGCGCAGTGTCGGAGTGCAGGGTGACGGCCGGACCTACGGGCACCCGATCGTGCTGCGTCCGGTGTCGAGCGAGGACGCGATGACCGCAGACTGGACTCGATTGCCCTACGACGTCCTGGAAACGATTTCGACTCGGGTGACCAACGAGGTTCCGGAGGTCAACCGAGTCGTTCTCGACGTCACGAGCAAGCCGCCGGGCACCATCGAGTGGGAGTAGTGGCGTCAGCTCTTTCGGCTGGGGCCGAGCAGTAGCGCGAAGCCCACGACCACCGCGACGATCACGAACACCCAGCGGAACTGAACGTCGCCCAGCGCAGTGATGGCCTCCTGGCCGATCATGGCTGCGATCGAGACGATCATCGTGGCCAGGCCGGCGAGGAAAAGCAGCGCGGACGGTCCCCGTCTGTTCGAGTTCTGCGCTTCGGTGTCGGAATCGCTGTCGCCGTAGTCGTGGCCTGTGCGGTCGGTCATGTTCTTCTTCACTGGGGGTGCCCCACTTTCAGCTCGCCGAATGACACATCGCCCACGATCGTCAGTGCCGGACCATCGGTGCTCGTTCCCGGGCCGAAACCGGTATCGGTGGGGCACGAACCCAACGCCGCCTCACACTTCACGGTCACGTTCATCGCTTCGGGCACGGTGACCGATGCACTGCCGAACGTCACATCAATCGCCACCGTCTTGTCTTCGCCGAGCGCGAGACCGGTGAGGTCGAGATCCAATTCACCGAAGCCGACGTCGTAGGTAGGGGCAAGTGCGTCGGCGGTGAGCGGAGCCACCCGTTGCGCGCCCGACACGCTGTTGTCCAGATCTACCGGTCCGATAGCCGAGGCCAAGACGACGAATCCGGCCAGGGGCGCGGCGACCACCAGCAGTCCGTAGCCCTTGCGCAGAAACGCACCCACCAGGAGACCCACCGCGACAACGGCAAGAGCGACGGCTCCGACTCGGCCGGCTGTGGCCCAGTCCCCGCCGGTCGCGGCTCCGATCGCCGAGGTGACGGCAGCAGCGAGTAGAGCCAGGCCGAGAAAGCTTGCCGTCCAGCGCGAGCGGCGCTTGCGCTCGACTGCTGCCGGCGGGAAGGTACCGGCCGGCTCGGGAAGATTCCACGCGAACGGTGCCACACCGAGGGGGTCCCAGGACGGGGGCGTCACAGTGGGCAGGTCAGTGGGTTCAGCGTATGCCGTCGACTTGCTCAGGCTCACGGTCTGCGAGTCTGTGGTGGTCGAGGTTTCTGGGGTCTCGGGCGTCGGAACGTAGCTCTTCGGCAGCGTCGTGTACGGGGTGTACCGCTCCTGTTGGAACTGCGGCGGACGGTACTGCGCGGCGGTCCACTGCTCCGGCGACGTGCTGTACGAGCTGAAAGGTGTTGGTGGGTAATAGGTTCGGGAGAACTCTGCCGTGCGCAGGTACGGCGGCGGCTCCGGGCAGCGCTGGTGCAGCAGCCACAGCCCACCGAGCATGGCGACCAAAGAGATCAGACCCGAACCGCCGAGTCCGACGCCCACGGGCCCGATGGTCGACAGTGCGATCACCAAGGCCACCGCCACGACCACCGTCTTGGTCGTCGAGTCGGAGCTGTTACCGCGTCCGACAAGCGATTCCACGCTCGACGCGGTGTCACCGGCCCGATTGAGCACCAGCCACGCCGCCAGATACAGCACGATGCCGGTACCGCCGAACAAGGTGGAGACGACGAACGCGATCCGAATCAGAACGGGGTCGACGTCGTAGCGATAGCCGATACCGGCTGCGACACCCGCCACATGGCCGCGTTGCGGCAAGCGGTGTGGACGGGTGCGCCACATCTGATGAAGTTGATCCGAGACGGTCACGTTGCTCATGACAACCATCGTGTCGGCCACGACCACGGAACACATCAGGGATACCCCTGATCTTCACCCCGACCGCGACCCCACCTCGAACGACCCGCGGAAACATCAGGGCGAACCCTGATGCGACACCCACCCCTGCCGTGCCAGGATCGAAGGCGTGCACCCTGTCGACAATCCACCCGTTGACGCCGCCCGCAACACACCACCCGTGACCGGCGACGCGACGCCCACCCATGCCACGTCGACAACCGCGTTCCCCGTTCCTCCAGCTTTCCCGGGCGCTCCCGCAGGCTCCGCGCCTGCCTTTCCGGGCGCTACCGCAGGCTCCGCGCCTGCCTTTCCGGGCGCTACCGCAGGCTCCGCGCCTGCCTTCCCGGGCGCTCCTGCAGGCTCCGCGCCTGCCTTCCCGGGCGCTCCCGCAGGCTCCGCGCCTGCCTTCCCGGGCGCTCCTGCAGGCTCCGCGCCTGCCCCCTATCTACGACGCGGCGGCGGCCGCATCGTCGGCGGCGTCGCGGGCGGGCTCGCCGACCATCTCGGCGTCGACGTATTCAAGATTCGGGTGGCGTTCGCGCTGCTCGCAGCGTCCGCGGGTGCCGGCATCGTCGCTTACGGCCTGATCTGGATGTTCACGCCCGCAGGCGACGACACAGCACACCCGAGTGCCGCCGAACGACAGCGGGCCCTGGGTTTGGCCGCGATCGGTCTCGGGCTCGCCGTCGGGCTCGCCTGGCTGCTCAGCGGTACCGCGGCATCGGTGATCGTTCCGGTCATCGTGGTGGTCGTCGGTGCCGCGCTGGTGTGGCGAGAGTTCGACTCCGAAGGACCGCGAACAGCGCTCGGGCTTCCCAAGCATCCGACCGTGCTCAGTTGGGCGCGGGTCGTGGGCGGCGCAACATTGATCGTGCTCGGACTCGGCGTTGTGGTGCTTGCGCGCGTCGATCTCGCTGCGTTGCGCTCGTCGCTGCTGGCGGTGGTGGTCACACTCGTCGGCGTCGGCTTGTTGACGGTTCCCATCTGGTTGCGTACCTGGCGCGCGCTCGGTGCCGAGCGGTCCGCGCGTATCCGCAACGACGAACGCGAAGAAATTGCGTCGCACCTGCACGATTCGGTGCTGCAGACACTGGCTCTGATCCAGAAGCAGTCCGATCGACCGCAGGAGGTGATGCGGTTGGCGCGCGGGCAGGAGCGAGAACTACGAAAGTGGCTGTTCGACGGCGGCGACACGGACAACTCGAGCTTGGCCGACGCGCTCAAGACGATCTCGGGTGAGGTCGAGGATCAGCACGGCGTGACAGTTCGACCCATCACCGTCGGCGACGTGCAACTGTTGCCCGACGACGTCGAATCGGGACTGTCGAGGGAGAGTTTCACCGCGCTGCTCGGTGCCACACGCGAGGCATTGGTCAACGCGGCCAAGCACTCCGGTGAGACCAACATCGATCTGTACGCCGAAACCGAGCCGGAGCAGGTCAGCGTGTTCGTCCGCGACCGCGGTACGGGGTTCGACGAATCCACGGTTCCCGAGGACCGACGGGGCCTGGCCAAGTCCATTCGGGGACGCATCGAGCGCCGCGGCGGCACGGTGCAGGTACGGTCGAGCATCGGCAAGGGAACCGAAGTGCGAATCTTCATGCCCCGCAACCGTGCCGCCGTCACCACCGAATCTTCCGAATCCAGCCAGCAGGAGCAGCCGACGTGACCGAACCCTTCCGCGTATTTCTGGTCGACGACCACGCGGTGTTCCGCTCCGGCGTGCGAGCCGAGCTCGCCCGCGAGGCGGACATCGAGGTCGTCGGAGAAGCGGGAGGCGTCGCCGAGGCGGTATCGGGCATCGACTCGACGAAGCCCGACGTCGTGTTGCTCGACGTGCACATGCCCGACGGCGGCGGAGTGGCCGTGTTGAACCGCATCTCCGAGGGGCCGGTATGCCTGGCGCTGAGTGTGTCCGACGCCGCCGAGGACGTCATCGCCGTCATCCGTGCCGGGGCAAGGGGGTACGTCACCAAGACGATTTCCGGTTCGGAACTCGCCGACAGTGTTCGACGCGTCGCCGGGGGAGACGCCGTCTTCAGCCCGCGTCTGGCCGGATTCGTCCTCGATTCGTTCACCGGTCGCAGTGCCGCTCCTGAGCCCCCGCTGGACCCGGAACTGGATTCGCTGACGCCTCGCGAGCTGGAGGTGTTGCGGTTGCTGGCGCGCGGGTACACCTATCGCGAGATCGCCGAGGATCTGTTCATCTCCATCAAGACCGTCGAGACCCATGCCTCGAACGTTCTCCGAAAGACGCAGCAGTCCAACAGAAATGCGCTCACTCGATGGGCGCACAAGCGTCGGATCGATTAGGCGCCCGAACTGCGCTTGACCTTCGACCAACTCGAAGCCTCAAGATCTCACCATGACTGATTCTACCGAGGAATTCCTGACCATCGGTGCGTTCGCGCGATCGAGCGGCCTGACCCCCAGCGCTCTGCGCTTCTACGACGACTGCGCGTTGCTCGTCCCTGCCTCCATCGACGCCAAGTCCGGCTATCGCTACTACAGCCGAGCACAGGCGAAGCGGGCCAATATCATTCGACAGCTTCGCGAGATCGGGTTGCCGCTCGACAAGGTGGCCTCGGCCCTCGACGGTGACGGAGCCACGGCTGTCGAGATCGTGGATGGACACGTCGAAGAACTTGCTGCCCGTGCTCGGGCCGCGGCCGAAGCGGCAGTGTCGATCCGCCGGATGTTCGACGAAACCTACTGCACAGCAACGGTATCTGCGGCCGAATTTGCGTCGGCAGTGGAACAGGTCTCGTCTGCGGCCGGGACGAGCGAGGAGTTTTCGGTGCTGCGGGGCGTGCTGATCGAAGTGGACGGTGCTGCCGTCACCCTCACCGCGACGGATCGGTATCGACTCTCCACCCGCAGCGTCGTTGTACACAGTTCGTCCGGTGCACCCTGGTCGCGGATCGCCGCGGTCGACTCACTCGGGGCCGTACCCGCGTCGGGCAACCTCGCGCTGATGGCAACCGACGATGCGATGGCGGTCGAAGTCGACGGCGTCCGGAGCGAGGTGGATCTCGTCAACGGCGACTTCCCCGACTGGCGGATGATCGTGGACGGTCTCGCTCCGACGGTGACGAGGGTTGTGCTGCAACGAGATTTCGTTCCCCTCGATGGTGGCACGCTTCGGATCGACGCCGGTCCGGACGGCCTGACGATCGAGGGTGTCGACGTCCCAGCTCGAGTCACCGGTTCCGAGATGACTGTGTTCTTCGACGCGGCCGTCCTGCAGGCAGCCGTCGCCTCGGCCGTCGGACCGGACGTGATGCTCGATATCGCCGCTCCGGACCATCCGATGCTGGTGCGGTCCGCAGTCGACGGCGCTCTGACGACACTGGTGATGCCGGTGCTCGGCTGATCGATGGTCGACGATGTCGGAAGTCGGCGGCCGAAGTGTCTACTTTCGATGACTGGGTACTTGCGCTCGCACTCGATACCGTGAGGGTATGGACGACAAGATGCTCGGGGAGACCTCGCCTGCGGTGCTGTGGTTCTCCCGAGGCGATCGGTTCTTCTTGATCGCCGGTGCGGTGGTCATCGGAGGACTACTGGGCTTCGCGCTGCCGTATGTGGCGTCGTGGGGATCGTCGTTGACATGGATACCGTTTCAGGGGCCGCTGGAGCTGATCGCGTCGTGGTCGCAGTGGTGGGTGCGGTATGTCTGCATCGGGGTGGGGGTACTGCTCGGGCTGGCGTTGGTGGGTGTCGCGTTCTACGAGACGGCGCGAGTGGCTGTGTCGGAGAAGCACGTTCGCATCACCGAGGGAGGCGAGTCCGTCTCCGTATCGAAGTCGCAGGTCGGCATCGTTTTCGTCGACGGCAAGGAGTTGGTGTTGCTCGACGGGGCCTCGCGTCAGTTGGTGCGGGTGCCGAGCGAGGAGAAGCGGGGCGTGATCGAGGCGGTGTTCGAGGAACGGGGATATTCGGTTGCGCCGGGTGATCCGTACGACGATCTGTATCACCTATGGGTGCCCGAAACTCCTGGTCTGGCACCGGAAGTGAACGCGGTGCTCAAAGCTCGGGACATGGCGTTGAAGAAGAAGGCAGCGTCGGATGCACGTGAATTGCGTTCGGAGCTGGACAGACTCGGCGTGGTGGTGCGCGACAAGAAGACCAGCCAGTACTGGCGACCCCTGGTTCGACCATGATGGTTCGATCGTGAGATTTCTGAGGCGGCATCGGGAGCGTGCGTGGGATGCCGCCGCCATCGTGTTCGCGCTGTTGATGGTGGTGTTGGTAGCCGCAGACACCGAGGGGATGACCACTACCCGATTGGTCGTTTCGATCGTCGTGGGCGTGCTCGGTGCCGTGTTGTTGTGGTGGCGTCGTCGATGGCCGATCGAGATCGCCGTGGCGCTGGCGGTGTGCACGATTCTCACCGATGCGGTCGGTGGGGCCGAACTGGTGGCCGTCTTCACTGTGGCCGCCCGACAGTCCTGGCGGGTCACCACCGCGGTGGTGCTTCTTCACCTCGCGGCGTCGATGATCTGGACAACTCTGTGGGTCGAGCAGTCCGTTGTGTACATCGGGATAACCAGTCTCGCGTTTCTGAGCATCCCGGCGGCATGGGGCATCGTCGTCAAATCGCGCCGTGAGGTGATCGATTCGCTGCGTGAGCGGGCGGAGCGAGCAGAATCCGAATCGAATCTGCGAGCCGAGACCGTTCGCGGGCTCGAACGCGAGCGAATAGCGCGTGAGATGCACGACGCTCTGGCACATCGGATCTCGTTGGTCAGCCTGCATGCCGGTGCGCTCGAGATCCGCCCGGACGTCGGTGCACACGAGGTCGAGGCGATCGCGTCGACCATCAGATCCAATGCGCACGGTGCCCTCGAAGATCTACGGGAAATACTGGGGGTACTCCGATCGGGCGATGTAGCGTCGGCACGTCCACAACCGGGGCTGGGGGACATCGCCGAACTGATTGCGGATTCGGAGAAGGCAGGTACGAGCGTGACATTCTTCGACGAGATGCCATCGCAACTGTCGTTGTCTCCCTCTGCTTCTCGCACCGTTCACCGGGTGATTCAGGAAGGTCTCACCAACGCCAGGAAACATGCGCCGGGACTTCCGGTGCGGTGCGGAATCGCCCCGGTGGGCAACGAGATTCGAGTATGGCTCGAAAACGGTGTCAGCACCCAGAGTTTCGCGACAGTACCCGGTTCACGGTCGGGAATGATCGGGCTCGGTGAACGAATCGATTTGGCGGGCGGACGGATCGAGTACGGAATCGCGCGTGGTAACGACGGAGTGGTCTACCGTCTGGAAGCGTGGCTGCCGTGCCCGAAATAGCCGATGGCACCGATTCGCTCGCGGTGTTGCTGGTCGACGACGACGCGTTGGTTCGTGCGGGCCTGTCGCTGATTCTGAGTTCGGATCCGGGAATCACAGTGGTCGGCGAGGCGTCCAACGGTCGCAGTGGCATCGACGCAGTGCGTGCGTTGTCTCCCGACGTGGTTCTCATGGATGTGCGGATGCCGATCATGGACGGTCTCGCGGCCACCGAAAGGCTTCGCGCAGAGGGGTCGACGGTGGCCATCGTGGTGTTGACCACCTTCGACACCGACGAGTACCTGCTGCGGGCACTGCGGGCGGGAGCGAACGGGTTTCTGCTCAAGGACACCCCACCCAGAGACATCGTCGACGCGGTGCATCGCGTGGGAACCGGGGAATCGATGCTGTCGCCTACGGCCGTAGGGCGGTTGGTTGCCCACTGGCGCGAGCAAGACGCTCGATCGCACGACTCCGCCACCGCACGGGCCCGGGCCGTGCTCGATACTCTGACCGATCGGGAACGCGAGGTTGCCGTTGCTGTCGGCTCGGGGAAGTCCAATGCGGAGATCAGCGCCGAGTTGTACATGAGTGTCGCGACGGTGAAGACCTATGTCTCACGGATTCTGACGAAACTCGCATGCAGCAACAGGGTTCAGATCGCGATCATCGTGCACGAGGCGCGCTGACCGGATCGAGGACAAACCCGGTGGCGGCGTCGAGTACCTGCTGGCGGGTGAAGCCGAGATGATCGGCCTCGAGCAGTCTGCTGCCGATTGCGACGCAGAAGGCAATCAGGCATCGTGCCTCGAGTTCGACGCCCTCGATGCCGTTGCCTGCAAACGATGTGCGCAACAGATCCATTCGCTGATTGTCGACTTCTCGTAGTCGCTCGGCCACGCCCGAATCGCGGCGTGCCCATTCACGCACAGCCATGTCTGTCGGTAGACGTTCGGCGTCGAACGTCAGATGCCCGGCGAGCACTGCCCGATCCGAGGGGTGACCACCGACTCGTTCCACTGTCGCAAGTACGTCGTCGACGGTGTCGTTGCGCCAGCGGTCAAGCATGGCGTCGAGGAGTGCTTGCCGGTCCGAGAAGTGGCCGTAGAAGCCACCTTTGGTCACTCCGATGCGCGCGGCGAGGACTTCGACGCGGACGGCGTCGGGACCGCCGTCGACGAGAACGGCCAGACCTTCCTGGATCCATCTGTCGCGTGGGATGCGTGCGCGAGGCAATGGTTTCTCCTGAGCTGTCGAGACAATTCGAACTATACGGCACCGTATAAAAGAGTTACGATCGCTGTTGTACGCCACCGTATACCTGATGGGAGTCGCTTGTGTCGAAGCCTGACGAACGTGTCGAATGGCAGGTGAAGAGTCTGGTCGGAGTCGAAGAGATGCCGGAGTGTGTACTGGTTCGCTCGCCCATGGGGGCTGACTATGTCGACCACTTCTTCGTGGACGTCGATATCGTGGCGACTCCGGAGCGGTACGCGAGAGTCATGTTCGGCGACGTTCCCTCTGTGGCCGAACGGTTCATTTGGCGGCGTTTGTTGCAGCTGAGGCTCAGTACTGGTGCAACCTCGAATTCGGTAGCGGGGTGGCGCATCGCGGAAAGTACCCCGCAGTGGATTCGGTTGGAAGTCCGGTCCCATTCTCTCACTGTGCATTTGGTGATCCACGCGGCCGGAGGGCGACTCGAATTGACGACCTTCGTTCGGTATGATCGCAGGCTCGGGAGGTGGGCGTGGGTGCCGCTGTCCGCCGTGCACCGCATGCTCGCTCCGTCGGTGCTCACCGATGCCATCGCGCGGCTCGACGGCCGGGTCACATCACAAGCGTGATCAGCAGAACGAGAACGAGCGCGACGGCGAGCACGAGTGCTGAGAGGATGACGGTCGACGGAATCGACGTCCGGTCGCCGACGACGTCCTCGATGCGCATCAGGACATCCTCGATCGGATTCCTCTTTTTCTTGGGCAGGTCGAACGGTGGGGGAGAATACGTCGACGGAACCGGATTGGCTTGGCTCTCACCGGGTTGCACGGCAGGTAGGCCGGCGATGGTGCGTCCGAACTCTCTCGACGGACGTCGAGATTCGGAGACCGGTGTCGAGCGCCTCGCCCATGCCGGGACCACGCCGTCCGCCGAGGTCAGAGGCACCCCCCGCAGCTGAGCTATGGTGCCGCGCTTGCTGATCGCGGCGGCGATTATCTCGTCGCGGGCCTGCGCCATGGTGGGGCGTCGCGCAGGATCGGGCTCGAGCATGTGCAGCAGTGGGCCGGTGAGATCTCCGCTGCGAGTGGGAGCGATGATCTGCCCCTTGGCAACTCGATGCAGCAGTGCGATCGAATCGTGGTCGATGTCGAACGGCGGTTTGCCTTCGATGGCGGTGTACAGCGTCGCCCCGAGGGAGAACACGTCGCTGGCTGCGGTGGGATCCTGACCGCGGGCGACCTCGGGTGCGAAATACGCCGGGGTGCCGGTGATCACGCTGTCGTCGGCTTCTTCGACGTCTCCTTTGGCGCGGGATATGCCGAAATCGCTGATCTTGACGATGCCCAGGTCTTTACCGCGATCGGCGATCAGTATGTTGCCCGGTTTGATGTCTCGGTGCACGATTCCGGCCTCGTGCGCCTCGGTGAGGGCATCGGCGATCTGCGCGCCGATCTGGGCGACCTCGAACGGCGGTAGCGAATCGGTGATGCCGAGTGCCTGCGCGAGACTGCGCGAGGACAGGTATTCCATGACCAACCAGGGCTCGCCGTCGACGAGAGCGACGTCGTGCATCGCGATGGCGTGCGGGCTGGAGAGACGGGCTGCGATGCGGCCCTCGCGCATGGCTCGGCTACGTACCTCGACGGCCTGCTGCTGGGTCAACCGAGTGGTGGACGTGACCTGTTTGACGGCCACCTGACGGTGCAGGAGTGTGTCGGTGGCGAGCCACACTGCACCCATGCCACCGCCGCCGAGTTTGCCGGCAAGGCGGTATCTGCCTGCCAAGAGGTAGTCGGGTCCGACGCCCCGTCGAACACGCTGCTGATCGGTCACGTCCACAGGTTAGTTGACGATGGCAGAGCGTGCCCGCAGGCGCGGAACGGAGGCCTCTACCAGGGGCTTCGGCATCACCTTGACGAGTTGCCGTCCGAGCGGCTTTACTGGGTGCAGATCGAAATTGTGTTCGAATACGCCACTTCCCGCGTTCGTCGAACACCGATGTTTCGGCTCGATTTTCTACGCCGCGAAGGGGAGTGAGATGACTGTATCGGGAGCTTCTGTCACGCCGGATGCGCTCGACGGGTTGTCGCTCCCGGAGCGCGTGGCGTTGCTGCGTAGCCGGATGGCTGCCGTGCCTTCCCGGGGCGAGACGGCGTCGGTGCGTATCGACAATTCGGATCCCGGCCACCCCGAACCCGACCACCCCGAACCGGTACGTGCGGTCCGTCAGCGGCCCGTTCTTCCGGTACCGGCCGCGCTGGTCGAGGTCCTACCGCACGGGGGGCTGGTGCGTGGAACGGTGGCCTCGGTGTCCGGTGCAGGCTCGCTCCTGATCGGGTTGGTCGCCGCGGTGACCGGTGCCGGCGGGCATGTCGCCGTCATCGGGCAGCCCCGTTTCGGGATTCTGGCTGCGGTGGAGATGGGCGCACAGTTGAGCAAGCTGGCCCTCATTCCCGATCCTGGCCCCGACCCGGTGGAAGTGGCGGCAATTCTGCTCGACGGTGTCGACCTCGTCGTACTCGGTCTCGGTGGTCTGTCGGTGTCGCCTACTCGGGCCAGGGCGGTGGTGGCCAGGGCGCGTAGCAAGGGGTCGACGCTGCTGGTGACCGACGGGCACTGGGACGGGGCAGAGCTACGACTGGACGCATCGGTGCACGGGTACGACGGCCTCGGTACGGGTCTCGAGCTGGGCCGCGGCCGGCTACGCGGTGTCCGATTGTCGGTGTGCGCTCGCGGCAAGTCGATGCGGCCCCGCACTGTTCGACTCGATCTGCGTTCGGAGAACGGCCGCATCGAGTGGCATGCCGAACAGCGCGAGCAGAATCCATTGGCAATCGCGGTCTCGACATGAGCGACGTCTCGTCGAGCCGGGTCCATGCCAGTCGCGTTCTTGCCAGCCGTGTTCTCGCTCTGTGGTGTCCGGATTGGCCTGCCGTCGCCGCAGCTGCCCAGGCCGATCTCCCTGCGACGCATCCGGTGGTCGTCACGTCCGCCAACCGGGTCGTTGCCTGCTCGGCGACGGCACGTGCGTCCGGCGTCAAGCGCGGCCTACGCCGTCGGGAAGCGCAGGCGCGGTGCCCGGAAGTGCATGTTGCACTTGCCGATACCGATCGTGATGCGAGGCTGTTCGAGCCTGTGGTCTCGGCCGTCGCCGCCATCGCGCCGGGAGTCGAAGTGCTCAGGCCGGGCTTGCTGGTTCTCGCTGCTCGTGGCGTCGGCCGGTACTTCGGTACCGAGCATCGGGCCGCGGAACGGCTGATCGACGAAGCCTCGGCTGCCGGCGTGGAATGTCAGATCGGTATCGCCGACGAGTTGTCCACTGCAGTGGTCGCCGCACGGTATGCGCAGGTGGTGCCGCGCGGCGGCGGTGCAGGCTTTCTCGCGCCGTTGCCGGTGGCGGAACTCTCGGCAGAACCGAGCATGTCCGCTGCCGATCGCGGTGAGCTGGTGGACCTGTTGCGTCGCTTGGGTTTACGGACCATCGGTGACTTCGCCGCACTGTCTCCGGGGGATGTTGCGTCGCGTTTCGGTACCGATGCCGTGTTGGCGCATCGCAGCGCTCGAGGTGAGCCCGAGCGTCCGCCGTCGGCCCGCGCACTACCGCCGGACCTTGATGTGGAATACCTGTGCGATCCGCCGATCGATCGGGTCGACGCAGCTGCGTTCGCCGGGCGCGGGTTGGCCGAGCAGTTGCACACCAAGCTCGCTGCCGCTGCCGTTGCGTGCACTCGACTGCTGGTGCATGCCAGTACCGGCAACGGCGAGAACCTGTCGCGGATCTGGCGGTGCGCCGAGCCGTTGACGCCGGAGGGCACAGCCGACCGCGTGCGGTGGCAACTCGACGGTTGGATCACCGGACGCAGCGAGAACAAGCCGACGTCCGCCATCACCGTTCTGCGGCTCGAACCGATCGAAGTGGTGGCAGCAGGCGAGCTGCAACTGGGGTTGTGGGGCAGTGTCGGTGACGAGGACGAGAGGGCGCGTCGGGTGTTGGTGCGCGTTCAAGGTCTGCTCGGCGGCGAATCGGTGCTCGGTGGTGTGCTCAGCGGTGGTCGCGGGCCGGCCGAACGGATCACGCTGCGTCCGCTCGGCGACGAACTGGTGCCGATGTCGAATCCGTCGGATCCCTGGCCGGGACGGCTACCCGAGCCTGCCCCGGCGGCAGTGATCGAGACCCGTCCGACGGTGACGCTGATGGATCGGGCGGGAACGGGGATCGGCGTCACCGATCGTGGTGTGTTCGATGCGTCGCCGTCGAGACTGCGCTGGGGCACCAAGGAATGGGAACTGACGGGCCTGGCCGGGCCGTGGCCGGTGGACGAGCGATGGTGGGACAGTGGCCACGCGTCTACGGGTCCGACGGCGCGGGCCCAGGTGGTGCTCGACGACGAAAGGGCCTTGCTCCTGGTGTTCGACGAGGGGCGATGGCGGGTGGAGGGAATCTACGAATAGCGGCACCGCTACCGTCGAAGGAATGCAGATGATGTCGGAGACGGTCGACCTGGATGGCGTCGACATCGCGTATCGTTCGTTCACCCCGCAGAGGCATGCGAACACTGATTCGCCGCCGGTGATGCTGGTACATGGAATGGGTGGCGACAGCGGTACCTGGGATCGGTTCGCCCGTGCACTGACCGCCCACGGTCGCCGGGTGATCACCGTGGATCTGCGCGGACACGGTAAGAGCGCGCACACGTCCACGTACGAGTTCGATTCATTCGGCGCAGATCTGTTGGCACTCGTCGATCACCTCGGGCTGAACGAAGTCGATCTCGTCGGCCATTCTCTCGGCGGCTATGCGGTTTCGCTCGTCGCGCAACGTCGCCCGCAGCTCGTCCGCCGCCTGGTTCTCGAAGAGCTCCCGATACCGATCCGTCCGGGGGACGCCCCGCCGACGCTGACCGGCCGGATGCCGTCGGTCACCGAACTCTGGCATGCGGCGACCAGCGTCGTGTTCCACCCTCGGGCGGTACTCGCCTTCGATCGCTCGATGACCGGCACTGCTCTCGAACAGTTTCGTCGGCCGAATCCGCGGTGGTGGGAATCGTTGGCCAACATCGCTGCTCCGACGCTGGTGCTTCGTGGCGGCCCCGGTGGCATGGTCGATCCGGATCGGCTCGACGCGATGGTGGCACGGATTCCGAACTGTCGGATCGAGGTGTTCCGTACCGGGCACAGCATCCATCGCGACGGATACTCGGCGTTCGAAGCGGCTGTTCTTCCGTTTCTGACGCACTAGGGTCTGCAGGCATGCCACTGAGTGCGCTTGATCGTCGGATGCTCGGCTGGTCGGCATTGTTCGTCGTGTCGCAGGCCAACATTGCCCGACTGCTCGGTCCCACTGCACCGAATGTGCTTGCGGTACAGACGGCGTGGTCCGAGCAGCGTTACCGACAGATCCTGGCGAGCATGGACGAGACCGACATCGCCAGGTTCCGAAGCCATTACCCACCCGACTTCGTCCACCCCGCGATCTACGCCGTCGCACTGCGTGCAGGTGCAAGGAGCCTGGCGGCGAAGACACCGCTGAGCCCCGCGGTGACGACGGCACTGGCTCTCGCCCCCGTGGCCTCCGCCGCCGGCGACTACATCGAGAACATCGTCGGACTGATACTGGTGGACAACCGCGAACGAATCACCGATACCGTCGTCCGCGCCACCACAGTGGTCAGTACTGTCAAATGGGTCTTGGCACTCGGCACTCTGACATACCTGAGTCAGGGATTCCTGCGAGTCTGGGGGAGAGCTCTTCTGGGTAGGGGTAGCTCTACCTCGAACGTAGACCTCGACCTGTATCGGTGAACGAGTTCGCCGGGTGAACTGTAGGCATGAACAGTTCCTTCAAAGCAGGCATGGCGGCAACCCTGATGGCGACGGCGGTTGCGCTGTCCGGCTGTGCGCCCACTTCAGGGCAGCGGACCGAAACATTCGACTTCACCGGGACGCGCTTGGACATCGTGAATTACAACGCGAACATGCCCATCGACGCCTCGGAGCAAGCGGATATCGCGGGGGTGGTCGTCACGGTGCAGACGAAAACGATGGGAAAGAACGCAAGCACCCCGGATTGGTCGCTGGAGGGAACCAGTCTGAACCTGGGTACGCCTTGTGATGGCGGCATGGTCGGTTACTGCGAAGGACGCTATTCGGTCGAAGTTCCGTTAGGGACCGCGGTGTACGTCAATGGCACTCCCGCGACGATGCCGTAGGAGCGGCGTTCTGCTGGACTCGAAGGTACGCGAGAACTGCTGCGACTCTTCGGTTCCGGTTGTCGTTCGGCGGAATGTCGAGCTTCATCATGATGTTACCGATGTGTTTGACGACAGCCGCTTCGCTGACGAACAGCTTTCGGGCGATGGCAGCGTTGGAATGCCCCTCCGCGACGACGGCGAGGACGTCGCGTTCGCGTGGGGTCAGCTTCTGCAACGGGTCGTGCCGGCGAGCGATCATCCGGTTGATGACGGCAGGATCGATTGCGGTGCCGCCGGACTCGACCCGCCTGAGCGTATCGGCAAACTCGAGAACATCGCTGACTCTGTCCTTGAGTAGGTATCCGATCCCAGCCTCGCCCGCGCCGTCGAGCAACTCGGCTACGTAACTCTGCTCGATGTACTGGCTCAATACGACGACCGGAAGGGACGGCTTCTTCTGTCGCAGCTCGAATGCCGCCGCGAGACCCTCGGACCCGAAACCGGGTGGCATTCTGACGTCTGTGATGACCAGATCCGGGTCGTGTCGGTGGCACGCAGCGACGAGTTCGACGGCTGATCCGACTGCCGCCACCGTATCGAATCCGTTGCGTTGCAACAACATCTGAAGTCCCTCGCGTAGCAGCGTGTTGTCCTCGGCCAGTACGACCCGGATTAGCTTCGCCGCAACGGTATTCACGCCGCACTCGCCTTCGGAACCACGATAGTGATATCGGTCGGTCCTCCGATAGGGGAGTCGACGGTGAGAGTGCCGTCCACGGCTGCGAGGCGGTCGGCGATCCCGCTCAGACCGCCGTCGCCCTGTCGCTGTACACCGGCTCCACCACATCCTTCGTCGTGAACAGTTATGTGAACTTCCTTTCGATGCGGATTGCACAGCACGACCTCGGCGTGATGCGCAGAGCTGTGTTTGACGACGTTCGAAAGCAATTCGGACACACAGAAATAGAGGTTGGTCTCGATATCGGACGGCAGGCGACGGCCGAGTTGATCATGCACTGTGACGGGGATGGCGAAGTTGTCCGCGATCTCGCGCACCGTGGCACCCAGACCGTGGTCGATCAGCACCTGGGGGTGAATGTTCCGCACCACTCGTCGCAGGTCGTCCAAACTCTTGCGGGCTTGCTGCTGAGCACGCACTACGTCATCTCGGCCGGGGGTGTCCACCGGCAGTTCGGCGAGCGCGAGCCCCAACGACATACTCACCGACAGCAGCTGCGGTTGCACCGCGTCGTGTAGGTCCCGCTCGATGCGACGACGCTCGATGTCGAAGGAGCGCACCAGACGAGTGCGTGATTGCGCCGTCGCAGTGAGATCGTGCCGCAATCGCTGTTCAGGCCGAGTCAACACTTGCTGCACCAGTTGCGCGTGATAGCGCACGAGGAAGGGCGATGCCCACACCAGAAGCGCAAGTAGAACGGCACCGAGGGTTGCCGCGAGAAGGCTCTGCGCCACAGTCGTGACGGTTACGGGTCCGATCACCGCGCTGTCTCCGGTCAGTGCGAGATAGGGGCTCACCAGTGCGACGAGCGATCCGATCACCACGAGCAAACTTGCCACTGTCAGGGCACCACCGAGGGTAACCATCAGGACGCAGTAGGCAAGCGGACGAATCAGTGACTTCGGCTCTCGCAGCGACACTTCCCAACGGCTCATCGGCGGTTCGGCCCTTGAGGCTGCAACACCGGCCCAATCGGCGCGCGCAAGCGCTGCCGACACGATCGGTAGACCGACCCCCAACGCGACCAATCCCGCTGTCGCGAGTGCGCCGGTATGAAACGCACTGAGCCTCGCTTCGGTGGCCGCAACGAAGATCGGTGCGGCGAATACAGCAGTTGCGGACACCGCACACAGGGTGCGAATCCCCACGGCAGCAACATACGAGACCGACCGCAAGAACTCGAGTAACAGCGGAGCAGAACCTGTTGTCGATTGACTCACCCATGCATTTTAGGTTCAGGCACGCCGTCGAACGGTAGGGCCAGCTCTACCAATCGGTGATTCGGCCCGACGTAAGCGCGAGTGAGGTGAGAAATGCCGATTCGACCGAACCGAGCTATCGACTCGGTTCGATCAGGTTGTCTCCGAGCATCGTGCGCACGTACAGCACCGATCGTCCTTGTTTGATGCTTCGTACCAGGCTGCCTCATGCAGGACGTGAAGACGCTCCGCGGGAGCGGGAGGATCTGCGTAGTAGCCACTGACGTGAGTGTCCACTCTGTGCGACCACACACGGGATCGCGATCGCGGGTAGAAATTGTGGACACTGGCGGTACCTGAGGGAGAGGGCCACAATCAGTGACCCACATGTCACCAGCTGGTGCCGGGGACCAGTCTGCCGATGCGTCGGACCACTTTGCCGATGCGTGCGCTCGGAGCTTTCGGATCGTAGGGCCGCACTCGGTAGGGCATTTTTCCGTCTACGAGCGGTACCGGTGTTTCCCCCTTGGCTGCAGCGGATTCGGGGAATTTGCGGTAGTGCTGATGCATCGTGCGGTCTTTGCCCTTGGGGCTGAAGATGGCACCGAACTGCCCGAGGGTCCCCAACGGAGTATCGATTCGTTTGGGCTTGTCGCTCAGTGCGCGAATCACGATCGCAGCAGCTTTCTCGGGTGAGAAGACCGGGCCGACGTTCTTGTCGCCCGTCGGTGTGATCATCGGTGTGTCCACCAGTGGCATGTGGATGGTGGTGTAGGTGATTCCGTCCGAAAGTGTTTCTGCGGCAGCCACATCGGTGAAACCGTCGAGTGCCGCCTTGCTGGCCACGTACGCGGAGAAACGGGGTGGGTGCCCCAGAACCGCGGCGCTGGAGAGGTTGACGACGTGCCCGAAGCTGCGTTCGCGCATGTGTGGCAACAGCGCCAGTACCAGTCGAATGGCTCCGAAGTAGTTGACGGCCATGGTGCGCTCGTAATCGTGCAACCGATCGGTGGATCGATAGAGCGCGCGGCGGATGGACCGACCTGCGCTGTTCACCAGCATGTCGACGTGACCGTGTTCGCTCAGTACGGTTTTCACCGTCTGGTCCACCGATTCGCTGTCGGTGACGTCGCACGAATAGCCGTAGGCGGTGCCGCCGGATTCGCGGATGCCCGCGACCACCTCGTCGAGCTGATCCTGACCGCGCGCGAGCAGGATGACTACAGCGCCTTTTCGGGCGGCCGCCTCGGCACTGGCCCGGCCGATTCCGGAGGAGCCACCGGTGATGACGATATGACGGCCGAAGATCGGGCCGCGTGGGTCGTTTCGGCGGTTGCGCTTGGGATCGAAGTTCTCTCGCCAGTGAGTCCACACGCGATCGGCATAGGTACGCAGGGGAGGTGGCGTAATCGAGCTGCCCTGCAACGCTTTCTGCGTCGATGCCGACTCGAACACAGTGGGCAAGGTCAGGTGTTCGAGCATCACCGGTGGCACGCCGAGATCGCGAAGCGCAGCGTCGCGCTGCTTGCGTACGGCTCTGGACTTGGGCGAGACGACCGGGGCTACCAGTGCCCCGGGCACGTCGACGATTCTGGCGCGAGACCCTGCCGCCGACGAGAACGCGGCGTACACCTCTGCCATCGACTGGGGCGCCGGGTTGACCAGATGAAACACGCTGCCGGAAGCGGTATCTCGATGTACCAGCTCGACGATGGCGTCCGCAACGTAGTCGACGGGAACCAGGTTGGTGGCACCCATCTTCGGTACGGTGATGGGTATGGCCGAGGGCAGCTTGGCGAGTTCGGCGAAGAACGGAAAGAAGTAGTACGGGCCGTCCACCTTGTCGATCGCACCGGTCTCGGAATGACCGATGATCGCGGCGGGCCGGTACACGCGCCAATCTGCAGCACTGTTGCGCACCAGCTTCTCGGACTCGAACTTGGTGCGGTGATAGGCCGTCGGGAATCCCTGCCCGAGGTCGAAGTCGTTCTCGGAGAACGTTCCTCGGTAGTCACCGGCAACGGCGATCGACGAGATGTGGTGCAGGCGGGCACCGGTCTTCTCGGCCAGTGCGATCACCGAGGCAGTTCCGGCAACATTGGTCGGGGTTTGCTCGTCACCGGCGGTCAGGTCGTAGACGGCCCCGAGGTGGATGATGTGGTCGATGTCGGCCGGCACGTCCCCGAGTCCGAGCTCCGGGTCGGTGAGGTCGCCGACCAGTGGGTGAATCCGTTCGCCGCCGTCGAGTTCCTCCGCCAGTCGCTCGAGACGAGCCACCGAACCCGGACGCACCAGCACGTGGATCGCAGCGAGGGCATCACGTTCCAGCAGTCGGGGCAGGATGTTCTTCCCGAGAAACCCGGTACCGCCGGTTACGATGTAGTTCGCCATGCGAGCCGACCTTACTCCACAGTAAGATCCGGTGCTAGTGCCCGATACCGGCCTTGTCGTGCACTTTCTTCATCCAGGCCGGTGCCCACCAGTTGCCCTCGCCCATGAGTTTGACCAGGGATGGAACCAGCAACATGCGGATGATGGTCGCGTCGATGATCAGGGCGAGAATGACGCCGAAGCCGAGAAATTTCATGATCGACAGGCCCGAGATCGTGAAGGCCCCGGTGACGACGATCAGAATCAACGCGGCCGCGGTGACGATGCGTCCGGTGCGTTGAGCGCCGAAGATCACGGCTTCCTCGGTGCTCGCTCCTCCCGCGCGAGCCTCGACCATGCGCGACATCAGAAACACTTCGTAGTCGGTCGACAAGCCGAAGATGACCGCGAGAATGAGAACTACGAACGTCGACTCGAGTGGGCCGGGGGTGACGCCGAGCAAATCTGCGCCGTGGCCTTCCTGGAACACCCACGTGAGTGCGCCGAACGTGGCAGCCAGGCTCAGTCCGGCCATGAGCACCGCCTTGATCGGCAGCACGATCGATCCGAACGCAAGGAACAGCAACACCAGCGTCGAGACGACCATGATCGCGATCATCACCGGCAGCCACTTCGCGATCGCCGCATTACCGTCGTCGACATTCGCTCGCCCGCCGCCGACGAGGATCTCGGTCCCGTCCGGAGGAGCGATCGAGCGCAGTGCGGCCACTGCGTCGGATTGGGATTCTGCCTCGCTCATCCCGTCGGTCGGTTCGCTGTAGGACGCCTGCAGCGTCACGAAATCGTCCTTCGAGCCGAGGAATTCGGCTCGGGCGATGCCAGGAATGGATTCCACGGCAGAGGTCAGTGCCGCGATGGGAGCACCCTGAGGCTTGACGCCGTCCAGGCCGCGCAGCACCACGGTGGCACCGTCGCCGGTCGACTCGAAGTCGCTTCCGAGCGTCTCGAATGCCATTCGCGCCGGGTCGTCCTTCGGCAACGCCGTGTAGTCGACCTCTCCGAGTGAGACTTTGAGGATCGGGGTGGCGATGATCAGCAACCCGGCGACGATGACGGCAGCGACGAAGCCCGGATGCTTCATCACGCGGGTGACGACGCCGCCCCAGAATTTGTGTGCGCGTGCATCGCTGCGATCGGACGCGGTGCGCGACCATGTCCAGGAGTTGATGCGCGGGCCGAGAATCGCAAGCAGTGCCGGAACCGCAGTCAGTGACAGGACGGCCGCACTCGCCACCGCAGCCATGGCTCCGAACCCGAGGGATCGGATCACTGCCTGCGGGAAGACGAGCATGCCGGCGAACGCGCAGATCAGCAGCAGTCCCGAGAAGACGACGGTGCGGCCGGCGGTGGACACGGTGCGGACGGTCGCCTCGATCGTCGTCGACCCGCCGCGTAGTTCCTCGCGGAACCTGCTGACGATGAACAATCCGTAATCGATGGCCAGGCCAAGTCCCAGCAGTGACGCGACGTTGATCGAGAACGAGCTGACTTCGGTGAACTCGGTGAGCACCCGCAGGATGGCCAGGGAGCTGAGCACGCTCAGAATACCGACGAACACCGGGACCGCTGCGGCGATCACACCGCCGAAGATGAAGATCAGCAGCAGCAACGTGATGGGAACCGCGATCATCTCGGAGCGGACCAGATCACTTTCGAGGGTTTCGCTGAGCGAGACCCCCACCACAGACGCGCCGGCGAACTGCGATTCGATGCCGGGTACTTCGAGTTGCGGCGGAAGTTCGCCGAACGTGTTGAAGGTGACTCCCGATTTCGCACCGAGGGAGATCGTCACCAATGCTTTGGTTCGGTCTTTCGAGACCAGGAACTCCTTGGTCACCGGGTCCGCGGTCCAGTAGGAGTTCACGTTTCCGAGGGTGTAGCGACTACGGAATTGGTCGAGCGTCGCCTGCACTCGGGGTCCTATGTCGTCGATCGTCTCGCCCTCGGGGGCGGTGTAGATCGCCACGATGTCGGGTGTCGGTTGGCCGATGCCCTGCACCAGTCGCGCGACCTCCGACGACTCGCTGCCTGCGTCGGCGTAGCCGCCTTCGCTCAGTTTCGAGAAGACACCCAGCCCCAGCACGCCGCCTACGGCCACGATCGCGACGACAGCTGTGAGTACCCATCGTTTGTGCGATACGACGAACGAGGCCCAACGGGTCACGACGGTGCTCCGGCTCTGTGAAAGGGATTCGGTGAAAAGGGTCAGTGGCGACTCGACTGTAGTTGATCGTGTCGGACCCTCGTGTTCTCATTAGAACAAGTGTTCGACGGTATTGCGACGGCGTGGAGGAGGTGATTTCGATGGGTTGGAACGACGGACCTCCCACCTGGTCGGAAATGGAGCGCGTCCTGTCCGGACGTCCCAAGCCTGTGGCCGAGGGCGACGGCGGCGACAGCCCGGCCTGGTCCCGGAAGCGAGAGGCCTACGAGGGGCCTCGCCACCACGAGCCGGTGCGTCCGGCAACGCCGTATTCGGAACTGCATGCGCACTCGGCGTTCAGCTTTCTCGACGGTGCCTCGCAGCCCGAGGAAATGGTCGAGGAAGCGGTACGACTCGGCCTCGAGTCCATCGCGATCACCGATCACGACGGTTTCTATGGGGTCGTGCGTTTCGCCGAGGCGGCCAGAGCTCTCGGCATCGGAACCGTGTTCGGTGCCGAACTCTCGCTGGACACCCAACGGTCTCGAGCCGGGGCGACCGATCCCGACGGCACTCATCTACTCGTACTCGCCCGCGGCCAGGAAGGGTATCGACGCCTTTCGCGTCGGATCGCGGCCGCGCATCTGGCAGGCGGGGTCAAAGGTAAGCCGCAGTACGACATCGACGAGCTCACCGAATCGGCGGGTGGGCATTGGCAGATTCTCACCGGTTGCCGAAAAGGGCATGTGAGGCAGGCGCTTTCACGTGGTGGTCCTGAGGCGGCCGAAGCCGAGTTGCGCATGCTCGTCGATCGGTTCGGACCCGATCGTGTCACCGTCGAACTCACCCGGCACGGCGTCGCGGACGACGACGAGCGCAACGACGCTCTCGCGACGCTGGCTCGGCAGTACGGCCTTCCGACGATCGCCACCACGGCCGCGCATTACGCCGGTCCACGCAGTAGGAGATTGGCCATGGCGATGGCCGCGGTTCGCGCGCGGAGCAGTTTGGACGACGCCGCCGGTTGGTTGGCCCCGACCGGCGGCGAACATCTGCGGTCCGGGGCGGAAATGGCCGAACTGTTCCGTCACTATCCGGGCGCGGTGCGCGGTGCCGTCGAGCTCGGTCGTGAGTGCTCGTTCGATCTGAAGCTGATCGCGCCGCGCCTGCCGCCGTTCGAAGTGCCCGACGGATTCACCGAAATCAGCTATCTGCGGCGCCTCACGTTCGAGGGAGCCGCCCGCCGGTACGGCCCCCAGTCGGCGAACCCAGCGGCGTACTCGCAGCTCGAGTACGAACTGGACATCATCGAGCGGCTCGAATTTCCCGGCTACTTCCTGGTGGTCAACGACATCGTCCACTTCTGCAAGACACACGACATCCTGTGTCAGGGAAGAGGTTCGGCAGCCAATTCCGCAGTCTGCTTCGCCATCGGAATCACCAATGTGGATCCGGTGGCCAACAAGCTGCTGTTCGAGCGGTTTCTCGCACCAGAACGTGACGGGCCGCCCGACATCGATATCGACATCGAATCCGATCGTCGGGAAGAGGCGATCCAGCACGTCTACGCGAAGTACGGCCGCACCCATGCCGCTCAGGTGGCCAATGTCATCACCTATCGCGGTAAGTCCTCGGTGCGAGACATGGCACGTGCGCTCGGCTTTTCGCAGGGGCAGCAGGACGCGTGGAGCAAGCAGATCACCCGCTGGTCCGGAATCGGTGATCAGGAAGGTGACGGAATTCCCGAGTCCGTCCTCGAACTCGCGCGACAGATCGAGGGCTTCCCGCGCCACCTCGGTATTCACTCCGGCGGCATGGTGATCTGTGATCGTCCGATCGCCGACGTCTGTCCGGTGGAATGGGCGACGATGGAGAACCGCAGTGTGCTCCAGTGGGACAAGGACGATTGTGCCGCAGTGGGTTTGGTGAAGTTCGACATGCTCGGGCTCGGCATGCTCTCGGCGCTGCACTACATGATGGACCTGATCGCCGAGCACAAGGGCATCGACATCGAACTCTCCTCGATCGATCTGTCCGAACCCGAGGTGTACGAGATGCTCCAACGAGCCGATTCGGTCGGGGTGTTCCAGGTCGAGTCCCGCGCGCAGATGGCCACGCTGCCGCGGCTCAAGCCGAGAAACTTCTACGACCTGGTGGTCGAGGTAGCCCTGATCCGCCCCGGCCCGATCCAGGGCGGTTCGGTGCACCCGTACATCAAGCGCCGCAACGGACTCGAACCGGTGATCTTCGAGCATCCGTCCCTCAAGAAGGCGCTCGATCGAACTCTCGGCGTGCCGTTGTTCCAGGAGCAGCTGATGCAGATGGCCATCGATGTGGCCGGTTTCAGTGCCGCCGACGCCGATCAGCTGCGCCGCGCCATGGGATCGAAGAGATCACCGGAGAAGATGGAACTGCTGCGTGGGCGGTTCTACGACGGGATGCGTGATCTTCACGGCATCACCGGCGCGGCCGCGGATCGCATCTACGAAAAACTGTCGGCCTTCGCCAATTTCGGCTTCCCCGAGAGCCATTCGCAGAGCTTCGCCTCACTGGTGTTCTACTCGTCGTGGTTCAAGTTGCACCATCCGGCTGCATTCTGTGCCGGTCTGCTGCGCGCCCAACCGATGGGTTTCTACTCACCGCAATCTTTGGTCGCCGATGCCAGGCGGCACGGTGTGCTCGTGCACGGTGCCGACGTGAACGCCAGTCTCGGCCATGCGAATCTCGAGGGGGACGGGCTCGAGATTCGCATGGGGTTGGCAGATGTGAAGTTCATCGGCACTGCAGTGGCCCAGAAGATCGTCGACTCGCGAGAGGCACACGGGCCCTACACCTCCTTCCTGGACCTGACGGGACGCGTCGAACTGTCGGTGGCGCAAGCGGAAGCACTGGCAACGGCAGGCGCACTCGGGTGCTTCGGCATCACGCGCCGAGAGGCACTGTGGGCTGCGGGAGCGGCGGCGGGGGAGCGTCCCGGCCTGCTCCCCGGCATCGGAGCGTCGACGACAGCGCCTGCGCTACCGGGAATGTCGGATCTCGATCTGGCCTCGGCCGACGTCTGGGCAACCGGAGTGTCACCGGATTCGTATCCCACGCAGTTCTTTCGGGATCGTCTCGATTCGCTCGGCGTGATCCCCGCGAACCGGCTGCTGCAGATTCCGGACGGGGATCGGGTGCTCGTCGGTGGAGCGGTGACGCATCGCCAGCGGCCGGCAACTGCGGGAGGCGTCACGTTCATCAACCTCGAGGACGAAACCGGCATGGTCAACGTGGTGTGCTCGGTCGGATTGTGGGCAAAATACCGCAAGCTGGCGATCACCGCTCCCGCGTTGCTGATTCGAGGCAAAGTGCAGAACGCCGAGGGTGCGGTGACCGTGGTGGCCGATCATCTGCAACTGATGGATCTGCGAGTCGCCTCCAGATCGCGGGACTTCCGATGAGGGACCAAGTGCACAATCGAGGGGTGAAGCTGCTGCTGATTGCCGACACTCATCTTCCGAAGCGCGCGCGTGACCTCCCCGCCGAGGTGTGGTCGGCCGTCGACGATGCCGATGTAGTGATACATGCCGGTGATTGGGTGAATCTGGCGGCGTTCGAGGAGCTCTCACAGCGGTCGCGTCGTCTGGTTACGTGCTGGGGCAACAACGACGGCGAGGAGTTGCGAGCACTGATGCCCGAACGCGCCGACGTCGTACTGGGCGGGGTGCGGTTCACCGTGGTCCACGAGACCGGTGCCTCGACGGGACGGGAACGACGTATGGCGGCGGCGTACCCCGAGACAGACGTGCTCGTGTTCGGCCACAGTCACATACCGTGGGATACCTTCGCGGACAGCGGCCTACGGCTGCTCAACCCGGGGTCGCCGACGGATCGGCGTCGGCAACCGTTCTGCACGTACATGACAGCCGTTGCCGAAGACGGTGCGCTGAAGGAAGTGAATGTGCACCGCATCGCGCCTCGATAGCGGTCGAGGCCTCACATACCGCCGGCAACCCTGATGACGGTTCCGGTGGCGTACCGCGCGTCCTCGGACAACAACCACGACACCGCGCCCGCGATCTCCTCCGGCACACCGGGGTGCCCTAGGGGGATGCTCGACGCCATCTTCTGCGGCCGCTCGCGATCTCGGTGGAAGTCGGTCTCGATGATTCCGGGAGCGACTGCGTTGACGCGGATGTTCTGTGCAGCAACTTCTTTCGACAATCCCACGGTCAGCGTATCGACGGCGGCCTTCGCGGCCGCATAGTGGACGTACATTCCGGGACTACCCAGGGTCGCGGCAGCGGAGGAGATGTTGACGATCGAGCCACCTGTTTCGGCCATCGCCGCGATTGCGTACTTGCAACAGGTGAGTACCCCGACCAGGTTGACGTCGAGGTCCGCCCTGATGGTCTCGATGTCGTTGTCCACCAGCGGCCCGACGGCACGCGCCGAACCAGCATTGTTCACCGAACCGGTGACGGTACCGATCTCGGCCGCAGCGCCGAACAGACCGATCACTGCCTGTTCGTCGGTGGTATCGGCGCGCACAGCGATCGCCGTTCGCCCGGATGTCGACAATTCCGCAGCCAACGCTTCTGCGGCGGTGGCATCGGAGCGATAGCCGATCACCACATCGTGACCGTCGGCAACCAGCCGCCGGGATATGGCGGCACCGATTCCGCGACTTCCGCCGGTGACGATGGTCAAGGGAACACTCATCCCTCGACAGTAGCCACACCGCAGCAGGCACAATTGCGTGCAGACGCCATTCAGGCGCACGCGAAAGAAGGAACCGATGTGATCGATCGATCGGAATTGGCATTGTTTCTCCGGCAGCGGCGCGAGTTGTTACAACCCGAGGACGTCGGGCTGCCACGGGGGCAGCGCAGGCGCACACAAGGCCTGCGCCGCGAGGAGGTCGCGGAACTGTGCCATATGTCGACCGATTACTACGCACGACTCGAACGGGCGACCGGTCCCGCCCCGTCGGCGCAGATGATCGCGTCGATCGCGCAGGGGCTGCATCTGTCGCTCGGTGAGCGCGACCACGTGTTTCGGCTCGCCGGGCACAATCCTCCTACCCGCGGGGCGCCGAGCGACCACATCAGCCCAGGACTGCTACGAATTCTGGACCGCCTCACCGACACACCCGCCGAGATCATCTCCGAAATCGGCGAAACTCTGCGCCAAAGCCCGCTGGGAGCAGCACTGACCGGCGATGCGTCGTTGCGCACCGGGCCGAACCGGAGTCTGGGATACCGCTGGTTCACCGACCCCGAAACACGGCAGTCGTACCCGCCCGAAGAGCGAGCTGTGCTGTCTCGCGCGTACGTCTCGGGGCTACGCGAAATCGTCACTCTTCGCGGACCGGACTCGCGAGCTGCGCACCTGTCCGCGGAGCTGCTCGAGGTCAGCGGGGAATTCCGAAAACTGTGGGAGAAGCGCGAAGTCGGCGTCCATCCGCCCGAGTCCAAACGCTTTCTGCACCCGACGGTCGGCATGCTGCAGCTTCACTGCCAGACCCTTCTGGACCCGGAGCAGGCGCATCGATTGCTGGTGTACACGGCAGTCCCCGGTAGCGAAAGCCACGCCAAATTGGAATTGCTATCGGTGGTGGGTACTCAGGTGCTTTCCTGACCTGATGGAGGGTGTCGGCGTATCAGTGGATCGGGAAGTCCTGGATGAGTGCGTGGCAATCGTCGAACATGGGTTCTGCAGGTCGAACCTCTCGATCAACACCAGCACAGGAGCTTGTCATGGGCCGCACAGCACACACATCCCTTCCCGATCTGACCGGGAAGATCGCCGTCGTCACGGGAGCGAGCGACGGAATCGGAACGGTCGTCGCAACGCAGCTCGCCCGCTCCGGTGCCGAGGTCGTCATGCCGGTGCGCTCGGCAGGCAAGGGGGAGCGGGCAGCCGAATCCATCCGTGTCGCGGTACCCGGTGCGAACGTCTCCACTCGGGCGCTGGATCTGTCGTCATTGGAATCCGTCTCTGCTCTGGTGGCTGATTTCTCATCCGAGGGCCGCGCGATAGACATCCTCGTCAACAATGCAGGCGTCATGCAGCCACCTGCGCGTCAAGTCACCCAGGACGGGTTCGAGCTGCAGTTCGGTACCAATCACCTTGGCCACTTCGCATTGACACTCGGACTGCTGCCGCTGCTGCGAAAGGGAAATGCGCGGGTCACCCATCAGACGAGCATCGCGGCGCGTTCGGCGACCGTCAATTGGAACGACCTCAACTGGGAGCGCTCCTACGACGTCATGAAGGCCTACTCCCAATCGAAGCTCGCGGTCGCTCTGTTCGCACGCGAGCTCGACGCTCGTAGTAGGGCAGGCGGCTGGGGAATCTCCAGCAACATCGCTCATCCGGGAATCTCTCCGACCAATCTTCTCGGGGCGCAGCCAGGGCTGGGGCGACCGAAAGATTCGGCCGGCCGACGATTGATCGGTGTTCTTGCCCGTGTCGGCATTGCGGGCACTGTGGACAGCGCCGCGCAGCCGGGACTGGTCGCGTCCGCGGGTAGCGACGCGCGTGGAGATCAGTTCTTCGGCCCGAAGCGACTTCTCGGCGGGCCTCCGACCGAGGTGAACATGTGGAAGCCGATGCGCAACATGGACGATGCGCGTCGCTTGTGGGAAGCGTCGGAACAGCTGACCGGTGTGCGGCTCTCGTCCTGAACGGTTCTCGGCTGTCCGGCATGGCTCGCTGCCGGACGCGTCACTGCGGGGTAGGAGCGGGCTCCCGAGCGTGGTCGACCAAGTCGTGTACGAGCCCGATGATGACGTCCATCTGGGCGATGACCTCGACGCGTAATCGATCCTGTTCTTCCTCCGGCATATTCGGTGCGTCCGGACCGTCGAGGGACATCAGTAAGTCGATGTTGGTGCGCAATGCCGTGAGGGGTTCCATCAGTTCTGCGCCTGCATCGACGATCAGTTGACCTTGCCGTGCTCGCGATCGATCAAGGGAAGCCAACATCTCGTTGAAGCTGTTCGCCAGCGACGCCAGTTCGTCGTCTCCGTTGACGTCGATAGGCTCGAAGTCTCCTGTGCGGGCCACCCTTTCGGTGCCGGCGCGCAGTCGGGTGACCGGTCGGAGTCCGGTGCGTGCAACGGCGGCTCCGGCGACACCTGCCAGCGCGACGAGAAACGCCCCGACGAGGACCAGGGCGAGCGAGAGCTTGCCGAGCAGCGGGGACGCTCCGCTGAGTGATTCGGCCACCATGATCGTCTCGCCGGAGTCGGTGCGTTTGGCGGAGATGTAGTAGCCCCGCACCTCACGTAGGGACTGGTCGGTGCGGCCGTCGATGACCGATCTTTCCGGGTCGTCCAGAACGCCGTCGGAATCGGTGAAGGGCCCGGTGCCATTCGTCGACGTCACCAATGTGCCGTCGGTAGTCGCGAGGGCCACCTTCACCGCGGTCCCTTCGGTGTCTTCGGTGCCGAAGCCGAAGAGTGTGGCCGGAACGCCGGATGCGGCGCTCGCGATGAGGGCATCGCTGTTGCGTTCCACGCGGTCGACGATCTGCGAGCGGAGTGCCTGCTCTGCGACAAGATAGATCGCGAGAGCACTTACCGCGACAGCAAGGGCCGCCACACTCATCGTCAGCACTCGGATGCGTCCGTGCAACGACAATGCTCGGGGGCGAGCGGTCGCACGTGAATAGCTCATCGATCGAGTATGCCGGTCGATGAGCGGACACGATTCTGCAGGCCACGCAGACCCACGTCGAGATTCGGTGTACCTCAGCCTGGCGTGCGGGAACTTAAGGGGAAACCCGCACCGCACCGGGACCGCAGGACCGCTGGTTCAGAACGGCGGTGCTGTCGTGTCGTTTGTCTCGGGTTGTTCGGTGTCGGGTGGGTTGGGGTAGGCGATGATGCCGGATCGTCTCGGTTTTGTGGGGATGTGTGGTCTGAGGTCGTTGCCGAGGATAGGTACGGCTGTTCCGTTGGCGGGCAAAGTGATTCGAGTAGTTTTCGAGGTGGAGGTCCACAGTAGTGCGCCGCCGGGCAGCATGGTGGCTGTCCAGTAGCCGGCAGTTTTCACCGAGTGGTGGAACTCGCAGAGGCATTGGAGGTTGTTGATGGTGGTCCAGCCGCCGCCGAGTGGGTTGGTGTGGTCGAAGGCGATGATGTGGTCGAGTTGGCAGCGTGCGGCGGGGCGCTGGCAGCCGGGGAAGCGGCAGTGGTGGTCGCGCAGTCGGACTGCGGCGGTGGCGAGGGCGTCGGGTCGGTAGATCAGGGCGCGGTCGGTCAGTGGGTCGCGGGGTACTGATCGGGCGAGGGTGGGGTCGGCGGCGATGGCTGCTTCGAGGGCGGCAGTGAGGGATGCGTTGCCGAGGTAGATGCCGCTGGCAGTACAGCCTCTGCTGCTCGACAGTTTCTGTGCAGCGTGATTCGGTGCTGCAAGATCGAGGGCTGAGAGGTCGAGGGCAGAGCTGTGCCGTGTGCCCCGGCCGAGTGGGGTGTGGGTGCAGAACAGGGCTGCGGCGGAGGTCAACGACTGGGTGCGTCGTTGGTGTTCCTCCCCGCTGGGTTTTGCCGTCCCGTCGGTAGCTGGGGCGGGTTGCGGTGCTGCTCCGGCCGGGTTCGGCTCCGGTGGTGTTTTCTTTCGCGGTTCGGGCGGAGGAACAGACGCAGTGTGTGTTCCCCGCGCGGAGTCTGTTGCAGGTGCTGGTCCACTCGACGGTGTCGGCGATCCTGTACTTGATCGTTCGGGTTGTTTTGCAGCAAAGTGCGTTTGGCGTGGATCGGGCGCTCGGCTCGGAGCTGCTGGCGCACCGGATGCTCCTACCGGGCCTCGGGGTGATGCTGCATGCGGCGACGCTGAATTGGAGCCATGGCCGGGATCAGCTCCCCGGCCGGACACGGGCTTCACTGTCGTAGTCGCTGGTGCTGGTGCGGTGGTCGAATCGGTAGAAGTGCCGGTGTCTGCACGGGTTTCGGTCTCGTCTGTTGCCGAGTCGGTGTTCGATGCGGATTCTTCTGTCGCTGCTGGCTCCGGGGCCGCTGCCGAGTCCTGCTCCTGCTGTTCGTCTTTGGTGACCCGTTCCCACTCGCCGGTGTTCGGGTTCTGGACGGCGAGTCCGAGGGATTCGGCGAGGGTGACTGCTTCGGTGAGCAGGATCTGCCACTGACTGGTGCGGGCCAACTCCCGCGCCAACTCCGGATCGATGGTTCCGTGGCCGGCCAGATACGCCGGGTTCGCGAGTAGTCCGATGAGGGTGGCGATGTCGACGGTAATCATCGTCAGCGGCACCCGCCGATCCGGCAACACCGCACCCGCACCTGCACCCGCATCACTCTTCGGGCACGTGGCGCGCTGGCATCGGCACACCAGCCGTGATTCGCCGTGCATACGGGCCATGAACGCATCGCACAGCCGTTCCTTCCTCCCACGCGGGTCTTTCGGGCAGAGGGTGTCGGCCATCTCCTCCAACAACTGCCACGCGGCAGCGGCTTCGGGGGCGGTCAACTCGGCCCGGATACGGGCGAGTTCGCCGGCCGGGGTGTAGGTGATGGTCCGGAACTTCTTCGCGAACTCCCGCAATGCTGCTGCTTCTTCGGGTGCGACGCGAACCAGAATGTCCCAGATCGCGTTCTCCAACGGCCCGGGCGAGTTCTGGCGGGCGGCGTCGACGACCTCGGCTTTGACGCGGGTGACGAGGTCGTCGGAGAGATTGTCGAGGATCCGGCAGGCGGTGCGTATCCGGGCGAGGTCGATCTCACCGGCGGAGAATGCTGCCCGGAGCAGTGGGAGTCGGGTGTGTAAGGCGACGGCGATCGAGACGTACGATTCGGCAACCGTCGCCGAGCACCCCAACGCGAGTGCCATTTCGGTGCGACCGTAGCGGCTGTAGTGCTTGTGCTTGATATCGCGGGTGATCCAGGTGCGGTGAACGTCGTAGCAGGCAGAAATCTTGCGTGCTGCATGCCGGTTCTCGTCTCGCGCGGCAGCGGTCAACGCCGCCAGTGACACTGCTGGTGCTGGACTCATTCTCCACCCCCCGGTGAACCCCGATACCGAACATGCGTTCGAACTGAAAAAAGAGTATCTCGACCCACCGACAGAAACAGGGAAGCAAGTCGAGAAGCTCGGATCAGCTGGTCAGGGACGGTGGTCGGCCGGTTTGTTGCCTTCGTTCCATCGTTGGGCCCATTGCCAGAGTGGTTCGAGAGCCGGCCCCAGCTCGTCGCCGAGTTCGGTCAGGCGATAGGACCCGTCGGCGTCCTTGATCAGCACGCGCGCGTCGATGAGGGTGCGCAGTCGGGTGGCGAGCACGCTGGACGAGATGTCGTCGGTGCGTCGCCTGAGTTCGAGGAAGCCCAGCGGGCCGCTCCGTAATTCCCAGAGGATGCGCATGTTCCATCGCTGTCCCAGGAGGTCGAGGACAGCCATCATCGATCGGCGGGGTGCGTTTGCCATTTCCATCGCGATTGATCATAGTGGTTCGAAAATCGAAGCAGTTCGAAAATCGAAGCAGATGGGGGATGCCGAATGATTCGTCGCGCAGAAGAGAAGTCGGTGTTGATCACCGGCGCATCACGTGGGATCGGAGCGGAGACCGCCGTGCAGCTCGGTGCGGAAGGTGCGGCCGTTGCGGTGAACTACCGCGAGAAGAAGCGTCGAGCCGACGCCGTGGTGCGCACGATCGGGGAGGCCGGTGGCCATGCGCTCGCCGTCGGTGCCGACGTGACCGACCTCGAAGCAGTCGATGCGATGCTGAGCACCGTCGTTGCCGCGTTCGGCACACTCGACGTGCTGGTACTCAACGCCTCCGGTGGACTCGAGCTCGGTGCCGATCCCGGCTACGCGATGAGCATCAACCGCGACGCGCAGGTGGTATTGGCTCGGGCGGCCGCCGACCGCATGAAGCCAGGCTCACGCATCGTTTTTCTCACCAGCCATCAAGCTCATTTTCACGGTAGGAAGCCGGTCCCCGTCGAGTACGAGCCCATTGCCGCGAGCAAGCGAGCGGGGGAGGACGCCCTCCGTGAGATGATTCCCGAATTGAATTCTCGGGGTATCGAATTGGTCGTGGTGTCC
The DNA here is from genome assembly GCF_047782425.1 of Rhodococcus sp. 077-4. NCBI lineage: Bacteria > Bacillati > Actinomycetota > Actinomycetes > Mycobacteriales > Nocardiaceae > Rhodococcus > Rhodococcus sp. 077-4. The sequence goes on from NZ_JAJPWC010000002.1 coordinate 503,331, forward strand.
GGCGACATGATCGAGGGCACCATCGTGGTCACCCTGCTCGAACGTCGGAATCCTGATGCCGTGGCCGCGCGCACCGCGCAGGGTGCGCTCCCGACCGTTGCCGAGTTCGCGTCGGCCGTGGTGGCAGCCACCGTTGCGCCGGTCGAGGAGTCCGGTCGGACCGTGTATATCGGTGGAGCCGACTACCTCGACGAGTTCGCGTCGGGGTAGTCGGCTCCGTTCGGCCGAATGAGGGAATCAGCTACCGAGGACGCAGAACTGACCGCTCGTGAGGTTCAGTGCCAGAGACAGGGGGCCGACGCAATCGACCCCTCGGCCCTCTGACGTAGCGCCGGATCCCCATCCGGCGACGGCGAGAGTCGTCTGTCCGGCGTCGGCCCAGGAATGCGCGATGCCTCCGCCGAGTGCGAGTGCGTACGCGGTGCCCGCATTCTTACTCGCTCCGAGTGCAACGCCGTATCCGTTGGCGTAGGTGGTCGTTGCGCCGGGGCCGTCGTTGACGCTGACGGCGGTGCCGCTGTCGGCAGCACCCGCGGTCGCCCTGCCGGTGCCGTTCGAGGTGGCTCCGCAGCTCGCGGTGCCGTCGACCTGGATGTCGTTGGCCGAGGGCGGAGAGACACAGTTGACGGGGGCCGCCGACGCGGTGGCGGTACCCGCGAGGGCTGCGACCGTCAATCCCGAGCCGATGGCGAATATTGCTGCGGTACGGGCAATTCGACTACCGAACCGACTCGACGTGCGCGCGGAGGAGGAGTTGAGGGAAGAGCGACGGGGCAGGGAAACAGAGAACAACAGAAAGCTCCTTCACGAGCGAAACGGGTCGGTGCGGCACACGGTACCCCGCCCCGGGAGTCCATGGCAGCAAGTAGGTGCTGATTGTGTAACGGTGCCGTTGACGTCCGGGGATGAAACGTCGTAGAAGTCCGGTTTCCCGCACCCTCGCCGCAGCGGTCGTGGTAGACAGAGGCGCATTCGGAATGCTGTCCTGCTCAACCTTCGATGCTTCGAGTTCAATTGCGACAGTGCACAACTCGTGCTCCGCTCCCGGGTTGGCACCCGCGCCCGATGCGGCCGGGACCGCGGCTCGTCGGCAAGCTCCTGCACCCGTGGAGCCCGGAGAAATCGTTACCGGGCAGCTGTCGATCGTCACCGCCGGCACGATCGTCTCCGAGTGTCGATCGCGTCCGCGTCGAACACCGGCGACCTCATCGGGGCGCAATCGGCCCGGTCGAGCAGACAGGGCAAGTTCGACAGTGCGGTGTCACAGAAGTTCTACCCGTCGGACCGGGTCGACTTGTCGACGCTCACAACACGTTTCACCGCTCAGGCAAAAGGCGCACCGGCCGATCGTATCGGTGTGCACTCGCTGACCACTCGCCGTCATCACTGGGGATGTCTACGCCTCCGTCGACGGTCGAGGACCTGACTTCGAAAACTCACGGACCGGTGGCTCCTCCGTACGTGGCGATCTTGTATTCGGTTGCCACGAGAGAGAGTTGCAATTCTCGGATACGTCGTCGGACGGTGTCTCGATGCGCCATGAGCATGTCGAGTCGTTCCGGAACGGTGTGTTCTCCGTCGTCGACCAATTCGACGTAGTGCTGCAAGTCGCGCATCGGCATACCCGACAACCGCATCCGGGTGAGGAACACGAGCCTGCGCACAGCCGCGTCGTCGTACTGTCGGTGGTCGAGTCCGTCGCGCGCAACCTCGATCAGCCCGCACCGTTCGTAGTACCGCAGGGTGTGCGCGGAGAGGTCGAGGAGTTCGGCAACCTCGGCGATGCCGAGGGAGCCGGAGAGCGCATCGGGTTCGATCAGTTCGTGCACCAGCTCGACGGTCAACGGTGCGTCCGAGTCCGCCACGGCTGCCAGTGCCCTGTTCATCAAGTCCCTCGTTGCCATGGGTATCGAAGATAGTCGGGCCGGCGGCTCAGACCGGTCGGACGGATTGGGGTACGCCCGGGAAGTCCGCGCCGGCGGCCAGGTCGGCGTGGGTCTCGAGTGAAGCCAGTTCGCGGCGGTACGACTCGCGTAACCGTCGAACGGCCTCGCGTCCGAGCGGTATGCGTAGGGGAGCGGTTTCGGCTTCGACCAGTCCGCGGATGATGAGAGCCGCTCGGTGCGGATCGCCTTCCTGCCTGCCATCGGCGGCGATCATGTTCGCTCTGAAATCGCCGAGAAGGTCGGCGTACACCTCCACGGGCGTGGCACGTTGGAGCACATCGGCGCTGTTGAAGCCGGTCCGAAAACGGCTCGGCTCCACGATCAGAACTCGGATGCCGAACGGTGCGACCTCTCCGGCCAGTGCCTCCGACCAGCCTTCGAGAGCAAACTTGCCCGCCGAGTACGAGCCGACTCCTGGGAACGAGATGCGGCCACCCTGACTGCTCATCTGCACGATCGTTCCGGCGCTCCGCGCGCGCATTCCCGGCAGCACGGCTCGGGTCAGGGCAGCGGGGCCGACGACGTGTTGTTCGAGCATGTCGCGCAGCCGGGCGTCGTCGACTTCCTCGGCGGAACCGATCTGTCCAACGCCACCGTTGTTGACGAGTACGTCGACTCGTCCGAATCGGTCGATCGCCGCGTCGACCACGGCAGGTGCGGATTCGGTGTCGCGAACGTCGAAGGCGATGGGCAGAATCGATTCGGGGTAATGGGAGAGCAGATCGCCGATGCGTTCGGGTCGACGCATCGCCGCAACCACGGTGTCGCCCGCTGCCAAAGCGGCCTCGGTCAATGCGCGCCCCAATCCGGAGGATGCGCCGGTGACGAGCCAATTGCGGTGTGAAGTCGGTGCCTGAGTCATGAAACGCACGCTATGGGTTCGAGCGCGCTCGAAGGCAAGTGTCTCCAGACGCTGCCTTATCTCAGACGCTGCCCTATCTCAGACGCTGCCCTGATAGCCGTGTTGCCGCCATGCCTCGTACATCGTCACTGCGGCTGCGTTCGCCAGGTTGAGGGACCGCCGGCCCGGGATCATCGGTATGCGCAGTCGGTCGGTCACGTGTGGGTCGTCCAGAACGTCGTCGGGCAGCCCCGTGGGTTCCGGTCCGAACAGAAGGACGTCTCCGGGTTCGTAGGCGACGTCGGCGTAGGACCGCGTCGCGTGGGCGGTGTATGCGAACACCCGCGTCGGGTTCAGTGCGGACCAGGCCGACGGCAGGTCCTCGTGCACGGTGACCGACGCCAGATCGTGGTAATCCAACCCGGCCCGCTTGAGTTTCGGCTCGGACATGTCGAAGCCGAGCGGACCCACCAGATGCAGTTCGCAGCCGGTTCCGGCAACGAGGCGAATCGCGTTGCCGGTGTTCTGTGGAATGCGGGGCTCGAAGAACATGAGTCGAAACACCCGGTTCACTCTGCCACCACGGACCGGGGAAGTATGGAGCAGGTGGACGACGAACAGATCATCGGTGAGGATTTTTCCGACACGCGACTGGACGGGCAGGAGTGGACCGGCCGACAGTTCGTTCGGTGCACCTTCCGTGACGCGGACATGAGCGGCGTACGAACCGACTCGGTGGTGTTCACCGAATGCGACTTCACCGGCACCGACCTGACCGAATCGGTCCACACGAACTCGGCCTTTCGCTCGTGCACTTTCACTCGAACAAACCTGCAGCACAGCACGTTTCGACACTCGACGATGATGGGATCGATGTTCGTCGACACTCGCATGCGTCCCGCGACCTACGACGAGGTGGACTTCACCCTGGCGTCTCTGGGCAACGCAGACCTGCGAGGCGTCGATCTCTCGGGATGCCGGATGCGGGAAGCGAACTTGGTTTCTGCCGATCTGCGCAAGGCAACCTTGCGGTCTGTCGACTTCGTGGGTGCCCGCACCGTCGACGCGAAGTTCGACGAGGCGGATCTGCGCGGAGCCGTCGCCGACGCGTCGCTGTGGGTCAGCGCGAGCGTGCGCAACGCGAAGATCGAGCTGATGCAGGCAGTTGCGTACGCGGGAGCGCACGGTCTCGTCGTCGAGGGCTGACCGCGGCGATCGGACCGGCGCGCCGCCGCTGACGCCGAACCTGGAACAATGACCGGGTGACTGCAACGATTCTCGATGGCAAAGCGACCCGTGACGAGATATTCGTCGATCTCACCGCCCGCGTGGCAACGCTGCGGGAGAAGGGCATCACCCCAGGTCTGGCGACCGTACTCGTGGGAGACGACCCGGGGTCGGCGGCGTACGTTCGTGGCAAGCACAACGACTGCGCCAAGGTCGGCATCACCTCCATTCGGCGTGATCTGCCTGCCGATATCACCCAGGCGGATCTCGAAGCCGTCATCGACGAGCTCAATACCAACCCCGACTGCACCGGATACATTGTTCAGCTGCCGCTCCCGAAGCATCTCGACGAGAACGCCGCACTCGAGCGCATCGATCCGGACAAGGACGCCGACGGACTGCATCCGATCAACCTCGGCCGTCTCGTGCTGGGCAAGGAAGCGGCGCTGCCGTGTACTCCCCGTGGCATCGTCCACCTGCTGCGCCGCTACGACGTTGCTCTCGACGGCGCACACGCGGTGGTGATCGGCCGCGGAGTGACGGTCGGAAGGCCCATGGGTCTACTGCTCACACGGCGTTCCGAGAACTCGACGGTCACGTTGTGCCACACCGGAACTCGTGATCTTGCCGCCGAGGTCTCCCGTGCGGACATCGTCATCGCCGCCGCCGGAGTTCCGGGGTTGATCACCGCAGACATGGTCAAGCCGGGTGCCGCTGTGCTCGATGTCGGGGTGACTCGCACCGAGGACGGACTCCGCGGCGACGTTGCCGACGGCGTCGCCGAGGTGGCCGGTTTCCTCTCGCCCAACCCCGGGGGCGTCGGACCGCTGACGCGAGCATTCTTGCTCACCAACGTGGTCGAGCGCGCCGAGCGCGTCGCCGCCGAGAGCTGAGCGGACTCGACGTGAACGCCGCAGAGGATGCGCGGGGCGAGCCCGAACCGGGATTTCGCGCAGCAGTGGCGCGTAACCTGCCGATCGTCGCGGTGTCCGTCGTCGTCCTTGCCGCGCTCGTCCTGGTGCTGGCCGATCGCTGGCGGCGCGGCGCGTTCATCTTCGGATGCGCGGCGCTGCTGGCGGCACTGCTGAGACTGTGCCTCCCCGAATCACGAGTCGGCACACTGCAAGTGCGCAGTCGCGTGTTCGACGTGCTGGCGCTGGGCTGCGTCGGTGGAGCGATAGTTTTTCTGTCGCTGTCGATCGATCCGCTGGGAACCGACTGACCTCGAGCAACAGAGCCCGGTCCGAACAGATGCCGTGTCAGCGCCGTCCGAGGCGGGCAAGCTCCATCGTCTCGGCCAGCAGTTTCGCCACCGAATCGGCCTCGGTGAGAAAGCCGTCGTGTCCGTCACGCGACTGGATCACTTCGAGTCCGCGGCACTGAGGGAGTTCGCGAGCGATCTCTTTCTGCAGTCGAAGCGGATACAGGCGGTCGGAATCGACACCGCCGACGATGGTCGGAACCGTGGCGGTCGCAAGTGCTTCGGCTACCCCGCCGCGCCCACGGCCGACATCGTGACGGTTCATGGCCTCGCTGAGAAGAACATACGTGGCCGCATCGAATCGATTGACCAGCTTCGCGGCCTGATGCTCGAGGTAGCTCTGTGCGGAGTATCTGCCACCCGCCCATGGATCCTCGTCGTTCTGCGGTGAGTTACCGAACCGAATGTCGAGTTCACTTTCGGTCCGGTACGTCAGATGCGCGATGCGGCGCGCAATGCCGAGTCCGGCCGAAGGCGAAGTGCCGGTGCCGTGGTAGTTGCCGCCGAGCCAGCCTGGATCGGCCTTGATCGCCGCGATTTGCGTTGTCTGGGTGCCGATCTGGTCGGCTGTCGCCCTCGCACCGACCGCAAGGATCAAAGCGGCCGCCACTCGATCGGGGTAGCCGACGATCCATTCGAGGGTGCGCATTCCGCCCATCGAGCCACCGACGACTGCCGCGAACCGCTCGATGCCCAATGCGTCGGCAACGGCAACTTCGGCAGCGACCTGATCTCGGATCGAGATGTCCGGGAAGCGAGATCCGTAGGGGGTGCCGTCGGGCGAGACACTGCTCGGGCCGGTGGTGCCACCGCAGCCGCCGAGCACGTTGGTCGCCACGACGCACCACTCGTCGGTGTCGATGGGGCGACCGGGCCCGACCATGCCGTTCCACCAACCGGGCAGAGCATGATCGGCATCCGGCGGACCGGACACATGTGAGTCCCCGGTCAGGGCATGCTCGACGAGAACGACGTTGCTGCGGTCGGTGGCAAGTTCGCCCCACCGCTGCACCGCCACCGTGACCTGGGAAATCCGAGAGCCGTTTTCGAGATCGAGAGCACCGATGTCGATGAAGCCCAACCGCCCGTCCGGAGGCGGAAGAACCGCCTCCGGACGAACGCCTGCGTCGCAGCTGTGACTCAAGACGCCGCCGCGCTGAAGCCGACCTCGAGATCGGCGATGATGTCGTCGATCCCTTCGATACCCACGGCCAAGCGAACCAGGCCGGGGGTCACGCCCGATGCCAACTGCTCCTCCGGAGTCAGCTGGGAATGCGTGGTGGACGCGGGGTGGATGACGAGTGAACGCACGTCTCCGATGTTAGCGACGTGGCTGTGCAGCGTGAGTGCGTTGACGAACTTCTTGCCGGCATCGACACCACCCTGCAACTCGAACGCGATGATTGCGCCCTGACCCTTCGGCAACAATTCCTGCCCGCGCTGGTACCACGGGGACGATTCGAGTCCCGCGTAGTTGATCGAGACGACGTCGTCTCGACCGGCGAGGAAGGCGGCGACCTTCTGTGCGTTCGACACGTGCCGCTCGATCCGCAGGCTCAACGTCTCGAGACCCTGGCTGATGAGGAAGGCGTTGAATGGGGAGACCGCTGCGCCGATGTCACGCAAGAGCTGCACGCGTGCCTTCAGTGCGAACGCGGGTGCACCGAGATCGGCGAAGACGACGCCGTGGTAACTCGGGTCTGCGGTGGTGAAGTTGGGGTGACGGCCCTGCGTCCAGTCGAACGTGCCACCGTCGACGATGACGCCGGCGATGGCCGTTCCGTGTCCACCGAGATACTTCGTCGCCGAGTGCACCACGATGTCGGCACCGTGCTTCAACGGCTGAAGCAGGTACGGCGTTGCCACGGTGTTGTCCACGATCAACGGAATGCCGTTCTCGTGTGCCACCGCCGAGATGCCCGGGATATCGAGAATGTCGTTCTTCGGATTGGAGATCGACTCGCCGTAGAACGCCTTGGTCGACGGCGTGATCGCTGCGCGCCACTGCTCGAGGTCATCGGGATCGTCGACGAACGAGACGGTGATGCCCAGCTTGGGGAGCGTGTAGTGGAACAGGTTGTACGTACCGCCGTAGAGCCGCGGGCTCGAGACGATGTGATCGCCTGCCTCCGCGAGGTTGAGAATCGCGAACGTCTCGGCGGCCTGACCGGACGACACCAGCAGAGCTGCGACGCCACCTTCGAGGGCAGCGATGCGCTGCTCGACCACGTCCTGCGTGGGGTTGATGATGCGGGTGTAGATGTTGCCCGGCTCCGCGAGTCCGAACAGTGCGGCGGCGTGGTCGGTGTTGTCGAACGTGTACGAGGTGGTCTGGTAGATCGGCAACGCACGAGCCTTGGTGACACCGTCCGGGGTCTGGCCCGAGTGGATCTGCTTGGTCTCGAAGCTCCAGTCGGCGGCGGGATCGGTGAACGGATCCTGGGTGGGTGCTCCGGTGGCGTCGACGACGTCAGGGGTGGAATCGGTCATGGCTGGTGATACTCCGTTTTCTGAGACGAGTCTGTCTGAGACGAATCGAATGTCGAATGAAGCTCGAGAAGTCGAGCGCTACGGGGCGTATCGGTACAGCAACACATGAGAGAACCTCCTGACAGGCTTCGGCCCCTGGGGACCGAAGGTTCAGTGGGTCCGCTTCCTGCGGACCCGCGCTTGTCGATCCGGCACTCGCGTGCCGGATCGGCCTGGTCGTTCACCCGGGGCACCCCACCGCGGTTGGAGGGTTGCCGGCCAGCAAGCCGGGGCTCGATGCTGGCACTCATGACCTGGCGAAGATCTTAGCGGGTGACGGCACTCCACCGGAACAAGGGCACACGCTCGGAGTTCGGGGCAGCTCGAGCAGATGCTCGGGTGAGGACAATCACCGTGCCGCGACTCGAAAAGAAGTTGCCAGGGGGAAGACAATGATTCGGTCGGCTGTTCTTCTACTCGGTCGGTCTCTGCTGAATCGATTCGCCGAGCCGCCGTTCTCCTTGTTCACATCCCCGATCCACACGAAAGTTGTTCCGCTGTGACTGTCACCGATTCCGCTCTTTCCCGTGTCAGCGCTGTGCGCGGCAAGGTGTCGAGTGGTCTGAGTGTCAGTCATCGACCGCACTCGACCCGCCGCAAGCTCGCGATGCTGGCCCTGTCGATCGGCGGCTTCGGGATCGGCACCACGGAATTCGCGTCGATGGGTCTGTTGCCGGACATCGCGACGACGATGGGGATCTCCGAGCCCTCGGCCGGCCACATGATCTCCGCATACGCGCTCGGTGTCGTCGTCGGCGCGCCGACCATCGCGGCCCTGGCCGCCCGCGTTCCCCGCAGAATGCTGCTGCTGGCGCTGATGGTGGCCTTCACCCTCGGAAACCTCGGCACCGTGTTCGCGCCCAGTTTCAACGAGCTGGTGGCCTCTCGATTCGTGGCAGGGCTGCCGCACGGCGCGTACTTCGGTGTGGCTGCTCTGGTGGCCGCCCACCTGGCCGAGCCGGGCAAGCGAGCCAAAGCCGTCGCGATGGTCATGATGGGACTTTCGGTGGCCAACGTCGTCGGCGTCCCGGTGGCAACCTGGATCGGCCAGGCGCTGGGCTGGCGCAGCGCCTTCACGCTCGTCGCAGTCATCGGGGCACTGACCGTCACCGCGCTCGTTTTGTGGATGCCGCGTCTCGACGCGATGCCGACCACCAGTCCGATCACCGAGCTGGGTGCGCTGCGCCGGGGCCAGGTGTGGATGACCCTGTTCGTGGGCATCGTCGGATTCGGCGGCATGTTCGCGGTGTACACCTACATCGCATCGACGCTGACCGACGTTGCCGGTCTTGCCCGCGCATTCGTTCCTGTCGCCCTGATGATCTACGGACTCGGAATGGTCGCCGGAAACTACGCGGGCGGCTGGCTCGCCGATCGATACCAGCTCAAGGGCACCTTTGTCGGGCTGGCCGCCACCGCGGTATTCCTGGCGGTGTTCGTCGTAGCGGCACACAATCCGGTGACCGCGCTGCTCCTGGTCTTCCTGATCGGCGCGTCCGGTTCGTCGGTGGTCCCCGGCCTGCAGACGCGACTGATGGACGTGGCCGAGGACGCCCAGACACTCGCCGCGTCGCTCAATCACGCGGCATTCAATCTTGCCAACGCGATCGGAGCGGCAGTCGGTGGTGCCGTGATCGCCGCCGGATTCGGCTACACGGCACCGGCCGCTGTCGGTTCCGGTCTGGCAGTGGCCGGCCTGGGCGTTCTGGCCACCGCGATGTGGATGGACAGGCGCTCCGCCGCGAAGTAGGCGACCTGGTCCTGTCAGCCGGTGATCGTCGCTGCCGTTCCGCCGAGTGCCTCGGTCAGCGCCGGGGTCAGCTTGTCGATGACGTACGGCAGGCTCAGCACGCTGGTGAAGTAGATTGCGCCCGCCGTCACCCCGTCGGTGAACACGAGGTTGCCGTCCTGCACCGGTTCGAGGGCGTTGTACACCGCTTCCTTTTCGAGCTCGGTGCGGTCGCCCGGGCTCTCGGTTCCCCAGATCAGTACGTCGGCGGAGTTGAGAACCGACAAGTTCTCCAGCGGAATGCTGGCCTGCCCACCGCCGTCGAGGGGAACGTACGCGTCGATGTCCGTGGGGATGACGAAACCGAGCGCGGTGAGGAAGTCGGTGCTCAGCCCGTCCTGGTACGCGATGGCCTTGCCCTCGTAGAACGCATTCTGGAGAAAGATCGCCTTCCTGTCGGCGAATTCGGGGTGCGCCGCCGCGGCGTCGGCGAACTTGCGGTTCACGCCATCGATCAGGCCATCGACCTCGGCCTTCTTGCCCAATGCGCGCCCGATCTTCTCCGCCTGTACGTCCCAGGGCTCGAAGTAGGCGGTCGAGGCGTCGGACTGCGCCAACGTGGGCGCGATGTCGCTCAGGGTGCTGTAGGTCTCCGCGTTCAAACCGGCATTGGTGGCGATGATCAGGTCGGGTCGCAGTGCCGCGATCTTCTCCGTCTCGAAGCCGTCGCCGGTATTGGACAGCACTTCGGGCTGCGCGTCACCCAGTGCGGCCTGCGCCCAGGGCCAGGTGGCGTACGGCTGATCGCCGTACCATTCCGTGACGCCGACGGGTATCACGCCGAGCGCCAACACCGTGTCCTGTTCGGTGTATCCGGCCACCACGATGCGTGTGGGCTCTTCGGGGACCACGGTCTCACCGAACGCATGCTCGACCGAGACCGGGAAGGCTGCCGAGTCGGAGGCGGTACCTGGGGTCGGCGACGCCTCGTCGGTGGCGTTCGAGCACGCGCTGAGGAGCCCCGCGGTGGTCAGTGCTGTCACGCACACCGCCCAGGTCCGGAAAAGTGGTCGGTTACGCATGGATCGCCTCTCGGAAGGGTTGGCTAACATCAAGTAGGGTAGCCCACCCTAATCTATGTGTCGGCGTGTTCGTCCCTGTTGGGAACGGCTGCTCGAACCTTCACCGAACCTCCATATTTCCCGACGGACTCCTCCATGCGCGCCCTCTAGGGTCAGTTCTCATGAGCCGCACAGTTCTCGTCGTCGACGACGAGCCCACGATCTCCGAGGCCGTCGCCGCTCGGCTGCGCGGCGAGGGGTACGAGGTCGTCACGGCCGCCGACGGTCCCTCTGCCGTCGACGCGTGTGCCCGGTACGACCCCGACGTGGTGGTGCTCGATCTCATGCTGCCCGGGTTCGACGGTCTCGAGGTGTGTCGCCGAATCCAGGCGTCCCGCCCGGTCCCGGTGTTGATGTTGACGGCCAAATCCGACGAGACGGACATGCTCGTCGGACTGGGCGTGGGCGCAGACGACTATCTGGGCAAGCCGTTCAGCATGCGCGAGTTGGTCGCTCGCGTGCACGCCTTGATTCGGCGGGCAGAGCGAGCGGTGGTCACCGAACTGCAGGCCGTTCGAGTCGGTGATGTGCAGATCGACCACCGGGAACGGCGGGTGAGCAATCCCTCCGGCGACATCCACTTGACCAGAACAGAATTCGACATCCTCGCCTACCTCGCCGCGCGGCCGCGTACTGCGGTCTCTCGGGAAACCCTGCTGTCGGAGCTGTGGGGCTGGGACGATTCGGCAAGCAGCAGGACCGTCGACTCTCATGTGAAAGCGTTGCGGCGCAAGCTCGGTGGCGATCTCATCCGTACCGTGCACGGCGTCGGCTATGCCGTGGAGTCGCCCCGATGACGCGAATGCTGCCGCGCCCGCTCGATCCGCTGCGATCGTTCAAGCTGAAGGTCTCGTTCGTCGTAGGCACTGTGTTGGTGCTGGCGAGCGTCGTCTTCTGGATCGGGGCGGGCTGGCAGTTTCGCTACACATTGCTCGCGGCGCTCGTGGTCTCGCTGGCCGCAACGCAATTCGTCGCCCACGGAATGACGTCTCCGCTGCGCGAGATGACCTCGGCGGCCAAAGCGATGGCGCGAGGCGACTACTCGACACGCGTGCGCGCCACCTCACGGGACGAGGTGGGCGAACTCGCCACCGCGTTCAACACCATGGCGGACGATCTGGAAGCCGCAGAGAAGTATCGCCGCGAGTTGATCGGCAATGTCTCGCACGAGTTGAAGACGCCCATCGCGGCCCTGCGTGCCGTACTCGAGAACGTGGTCGACGGGGTGACCGACGCGAATCCCGAGACCCTGTCGGTGGCGCTGCGCCAAACCGAAAGGCTTGGTGACCTGGTCAACGAACTGCTCGACCTGTCGCGGGTGGAGGGCGGTGTACTCACCATTGCCAGAGAGGAGTTCCCGGTGCGGCAATTCCTCGAGGATGCGACCTCCGTTCATCGAGAACGAGTGTCGCTCGTTCTCGCGCCCGGCGATACGACCGTCGTGGCCGACCGGTCTCGCATGACGCAGGTGATCACCAACCTCGTCGACAATGCTGTGCGACATTCCCCGCCGTCGACCACCGTGACCGTACGGGCCCATCGAACCGCCGGGGCATTCGCATTCGACGTCGTCGATCAGGGCCCGGGTATCGCGATCGCCGATCGCCACTCGGTGTTCGACCGATTCACTCGCGGCGGTTCCACCGACGGCGGAACAGGTCTCGGTCTCGGCATTGCCCGCTGGGCCACCGAACTACACGGCGGAAGTATCGAAGTTCTCGACAGCGAAGTCGGCTGTCACATCAGAGTGGCCATTCCCGAGCACTGACTTTCTCGATCCATCCGAACCGCGACTGCTCGTCCCCGGACTGCAGCCGCCTACCTTCCATGCCCGAAGCACAGAAAAGGACCAGCCATGAGCACGATCGACATTCCGATCCGTAGTGGAAAGAAGCACGCACTGTCTCCCTGGGGGCCGCGCACCTGGCCTGTACTGCGGCACTCGAAGGCACCTCGCCCGGCGCTGATCGGGGCCGCTGTTGCCGGTCTGATCGGTGCAGTGACGTTGGTGGACAACACGTTCGGTGTGCTGATCACCGCGCTGGCCTTCGTGGTCGTCGCGCTCACTGTGCGCAGCGGCCGGCTTTCGCTGTGGGAATGGGTAGGCGTGGCAGGAGTTCTGGCGCTGGCGAGCGTCTCGGCGCTGCGAGCGGCCGAGTGGATCGTGACGATGTCGACGACCCTCGCAATCGTTGTCGGTGCCGTGGTGCTCTCACGTGCCTGGACGTGGACGGGGATTGCCCTCGGCGCGCTCCTACCGGTGTTGCTGCCGGTGCGCGTGGTCCGATGGACCCGACGCGGAGCCGGTTCGATCGATCTGGAGGGGCCGCGGCCGGTGCGGATCGGCATGGTCACCATCGTGACCGTGGCGCTCATCGTCGTGTTCGCGGCGCTGTTCGGTGCGGCAGACCGGCGCTTTGCCGACGCATTGAGTGCGGTAACGCCCGAGTTCGATGTCGCCTCGATCCTCGGACGGACCCTCGTCTTCGTGCTGACCGCAGGAGGTGCGCTCGCCGTTTCCTACGTCGCACTGCATCCACCCCGATTCGATCGCCTCGCACCGTCACCGCGTCGAACATTGCGGTTGTGGGAGTGGATGATTCCGCTCGGCGCGGTGGTGGCCCTGTTCGTCGTGTTCGTCGCCTTCCAGGTACCGACGCTGTTCGGCGGTCAGGGACATGTGTTGACCACCGAGGGGCTGACCAATGCCGAATACGCCCGGCAGGGCTTCTGGCAATTGCTCGCGGTCACGGTACTGACACTGCTCGTCATCGCGGTGACGGTCGCGAAGGCTGGGCGAAAAGACCGTGGAGATCGAATCGCACTGCGGGCGTTGCTCGGAGCGCTGTGCCTGCTGTCGTTGGTGATCGTTGCGTCGGCCCTGCATCGAATGTCGTTGTACGAACAGCAGTACGGCTACACGACGCTCAGGTTGTTCGTCACGGCAGTCGAGTGGTGGCTGGGATCGGTGTTCGTGCTCCTGCTCGCCGCTGGTGTGCGGATGTCGGGGCGCTGGCTACCGAGAGCAGTGGGAGTCGGTGCAGTTCTGACCGTGCTCGCGCTGGCAGCTCTGAATCCGGATGCGTACATCGCGCGGCACAACGTGGAGCGATTCGAGCAGACCGGAGGTATCGATGTTTTCTACCTGAGTGGGTTGTCCTCCGACGCCGACGCGGAACTCGATCGACTGCCCGATTTCACGCGAGCGTGTGTGGAAGGCCGCGGCGTGGTGCGAGTGGGCAACACATGGCAGTGGTGCACAGACCCGTTGGTCTCTGTACCCTGAGCAACGACTCAGGTTCAGTGGCAACACCAGGGAGGTGCGGGATGAAATATCAGAGGTTTGTGGTCACCTCGCTGCTTCTCCTGACGCTGCTGCTGGCGACGCCGGCAGGCAGTGCGGACGTCGCCCTGGTTCTCGTCGCGGCGCTGGCAACGCTGATGCTGCTCGCGCACCGTGCCGATGTTCCGACACTGCTGCGCCTACTGCCTGATGTCGGCCCCACCGCCGAGGAACGCCACCTTCGAGGCTCGTTCCGGCGTCAGCATCGCCCGGATGCCCCGGGCCGCCCACAGCCGCGAGCACCCGGTGCCCTGGTGGGGGCACTGTAGGTCGACAGTTCCCCCACGCCTTCGCAACCCGTAGTCCGCGAGGCAGTCACAAGGAACCGAAGATGCTCGAATCTCGATCACTCCACGTCGCCGTACGACGCCACGCCGGGATCCTCTTCGGAGTCCTGGCTGTCCTCCTCGTCGTCTTCACCGTTGTCGACGCACAACCCGCCGCTCAGATAGCGATGTTCGGTGCGTTGGTCGCGGCATCTCTGGTCGCCCTCGGTGCGCCGGTCGACCTCGCCGCGGTCGCGCCGATGTCGTCGTGCGCCACCGGCGCTGACGGGCGGCGGCTTCGGGGATCGTTCCGAAGACAGCAGCAACCCGATGCGCCGGGTCGCCCCATGCCCAGAGCGCCAGGTTCGGTCCGTGGACCGGACCGGTGGCTCCAGTTCGTCTGAGCCACTGCGAGATCCGGTCGAGATGACACTCGACCGACTTCTCTCACAGTGAGGTGCTCCACCATGCTCGATTTCGTCTACTATCCCGTCTCCGCAGTGCTGTGGTTCTGGCACAAGGTCTTCGGATCCGTGCTCGGCCCCGACAACGGCGTCGCCTGGGCCTTGGCAGTGATCTTCCTGGTCTTCACACTGCGTGCGCTACTGATCAAGCCGTTCGTCGGCCAAATTCGCTCCCAGCTCGCCATGAAGAGGCTCCAACCACAGATCGAGGCCGTCCAGAAAAAGTACTCCGGGGACCGTGCTCGACAGGCAACCGAGATGCGGAAGTTGCAGCAGGAGCATGGCTTCAGCCCCTTGATGGGATGCCTGCCGCTGCTGGCTCAGGGCCCGGTCTTCATCGGCCTGCTCCACGTGCTGCGATCGTTCAACCGGACCGGTACCGGATTCGGCCATCTCGGCATGACGGCGCAGGAGAACGCGAACACCGCGAACTACGTGTTCAGCGCCGCCGATGTGCAGTCCTTCCTCGACGCGCGCCTGTTCGGTGCGCCGATCTCGGCTGCCGTCAACAGCTCTCGGGAAGTACTCGAGGCGTTCGGTCCGTTCGGGGGAGTGCCGTCGGTCTGGAGTATCGCGTTCGTCGCGGTCCCGTTGATGATCGTCGCCGCGGTGGCGACGCATCTGAACTCGCGGGCGTCGATCGCCCGGCAAGATGCGGCGGCGCTCGCCAACCCGCAGACGGCGATCATGAACAAGCTGATGCTCTGGGTCTTCCCGGCCGGTGTGC
Organism: Rhodococcus sp. 077-4; assembly: GCF_047782425.1. Lineage (NCBI taxonomy): Bacteria > Bacillati > Actinomycetota > Actinomycetes > Mycobacteriales > Nocardiaceae > Rhodococcus > Rhodococcus sp. 077-4. The sequence continues at coordinate 518,785 of NZ_JAJPWC010000002.1, forward strand.
TCGTCGGCGGTCCGGTTCTACCGATCGCGGTATTGCTCTACTGGGTGAGCAACAACGTCTGGACCTACGCCCAGCAACACATCGTCTACCGACGCATCGATCGCGAACAGCTCGTGGAGGTGCCGGTGGCGCCGGTGGTCACCGCGCCGAAACCCGGGGCGAAGCCCAAACGCCGTTGAATGGCCGGTAGTGGAGCCTGCAGTCACGAAGGGAAAGGAAGGCCACCCGCCGTCTGTCGGTGGGCTCCGCTACCGTCGTCGGCGTGCCGATCACTATCTCCACAGTCAACGTCAACGGAATTCGCGCTGCTGTCCGCAAGGGCATGCTGCCGTGGCTGGAGGCCACCGATGCCGATGTCATCTGTCTGCAGGAAACCCGCGCCGACGACGGGGAATTGACCAAGGCGCTCGCGCCTGCCCTCGATGCAGGCTGGCACCTGGCGTCGGCCGAGCCGTCCGCGAAGGGACGCAACGGGGTGGCATTGCTGTCGAGGGCCGCTCCCGAAGCAATTCGTACCGGCATCGGCGCTGCCGAGTTCGCCGACTCGGGTCGCTACATCGAAGGCGACTTCGGCGACATCACCGTCGCCAGCCTGTACCTACCCTCGGGTGAGGTGGGTACCGATCGTCAGGACGAAAAGGAACGCTTCATGGTGGCGTTCGCGAAGTATCTGACCAAGACGGCCAAGGCAGCGAAGACCGGCGATCGCGACGTGGTGGTGTGCGGTGATTGGAACATCGCCCACACCGAGGCAGATCTGAAGTCGTGGAAGACCAACCGCAAGAATTCGGGGTTCCTGCCCGAGGAACGCGAGTGGGTGACGCGGCTGCTCGCCGAGAAGGCCCCGTGGACTGACGTGGTGCGAGCACTGCACCCGGACGTCGAGGGTCCGTACAGCTGGTGGTCCTACCGCGGCAAAGCGTTCGACAACGATGCCGGTTGGCGGATCGACTATCAATTGGCCACGAGTGACCTGGCCGAGCGCGCGAAGGAAGCGATCACCGAGCGCGCCGAGGCGTACGACCAGCGCTGGTCCGATCATGCGCCGGTGACGGTGCGTTACCGCTAGAGCGGAGCCTGCGGAGTGACCCGTGTTGCCAGGCAGTAAAGAGGGCGTCGATCGGGTCGTGAAAAGATTGCGGCATGTCTTCTCCCGACTCCATCGACACTCAGCAGGGTCCGCGCCGGCGGGTGCTCTCGGGCATCCAACCGACTGCCGACTCGTTCCATCTCGGTAACTATCTGGGTGCGGTGCGGAACTGGGTGGAGTTGCAGGACGAGTTCGACGCGTTCTACTTCATCCCGGACCTGCACGCGATCACCGTTCCGCAGGACCCCAAGGAGTTGCGCCGACGCACTCGGGTGGCCGCAGCACAGTTGCTCGCGGTAGGAATCGATCCGGAGAAGTCGACGCTGTTCGTGCAGAGTCAGGTGCCCGAGCATGCGCAGTTGGCGTGGGTTCTGAACTGCATCACCGGCTTCGGCGAAGCAGCGCGAATGACGCAGTTCAAGGACAAGTCCGCAAAGCAGGGTCGCGATCACACCAGCGTCGGGCTGTTCACCTACCCGATTCTGCAGGCCGCCGACATCCTGCTCTACCGGCCGAATCTGGTGCCGGTGGGTGAGGATCAGCGTCAGCACCTGGAGTTGACTCGTGACCTGGCTCAGCGTTTCAACACGCGTTTCAAGAAGACGTTCGTCGTGCCCGATGCGCACATCATCAAGGGCACTGCGAAGATCTTCGATCTGCAGGATCCCACCGCGAAGATGAGCAAGTCCTCCTCGAACCCGGCGGGCATCGTCAACATTCTCGACGATCCGAAGGTGTCGGCCAAGAAGATCCGTTCGGCGGTGACGGACAACGAACGCGACATCGTGTTCGATCCGGAGAACAAGGCGGGTGTCAGCAATCTGCTGGTCGTTCAGTCCGCCCTGTCGGGCGTGAGCATCGACGATCTCGTTGCCGGCTACGCGGGGAAGGGATACGGCGATCTCAAATCCGACACCGCCGACGTTCTGACCGAGTTCGTCGTACCGCTGCGCGAACGAATGGACGGATTCATGGCCGACGTCGCCGAGCTCGATCGCATCCTCGCGGCCGGAGCGGATCGGGCGAGGGATGTGGCGAGTCGAACGCTCGCTCAGGTCTACGACCGGGTGGGTTTCCTGCCTCCGGGCGCATAGCATCCACGGCGCACCGGGTTTCGGTGTGCTGCATTTCGGCAGACCGGTGCGCAGCACCGCGGTGACACGATCCGACAGCGGCCGACGACAGCGAGAAGGTGAGTGCCATGCCAGATTTCAAGGCCATGCTCGACGACCGGCGCAACCGATGGCCGTGGCTCGATCACACCGTCGTTGCTGCCCAGCGGTATCAGGGTCAGAAGGGCGACTACTACGCGGCGGGCATGACGTATTTCAGTGTGCTGGCCCTGTTCCCGTTGCTGATGGTCGCGTTTGCGATCGCCGGATTCGTGCTGGTGAATCAGCCCGAGTGGCTGGCCGAGATTCAGTCTCAGATTGCGGCGAACGTGCCGGGCAGTTTCGGTGAGACGATCAATTCGTTGATCCAGACCGCCATCGAGTCCCGCACCAGTGTCGGCATCATCGGCCTGCTCGGTGCCCTGTACGCAGGTCTGGGTTGGATCGCCAACCTCCGCGAGGCGCTGACGGCGATGTGGGAGAGCCAGCACGAGCAGGGCGGTTTCCTGGCCACCAAGGCCAAGGATTTCGCTGCACTGCTCGGGCTGGGCACCGCACTGGTGCTGTCGCTGGCGTTGTCGGCGCTGGCCGGTGGCGGGGTCATGCGCGGCATTCTCGAGTGGGCCAACCTGGACTCTGTCCCTGGAGTGGGTGTGGCACTGCGCGTTTTCTCGATACTCCTTGCACTGGCGGGAACCTGGGCGTTGTTCACCTGGGTGATCTCGCGTCTTCCGCGCGAGCCGGTCTCGTGGCGCAGCGCAGCCAAAGGTGCTCTGCTGGCCGCTGTCGGGTTCGAGATCTTCAAGCAGCTCGGTGCCATCTACCTCGCATCGGTGACAAGTGGTCCTGCAGGTGTGGTGTTCGGACCCATCATCGGTCTGTTGGTGTTCGTGTTCACGACGTCTCGGTTGGTGCTGTTCTCCACGTCGTTCGCCGCGACGACTCGCGAAAGCCTTGCCGTAGCGCACGTGCCTGCACCGGAGCCGGCAGTGATCAACACCAGGGTCGAGGTCAGCGAAGGGCCCGGCGTGACCGGCGGACTGGCCCTCGTGGGTGCCGGCGTTCTCGCAGCTCTCGGCGTCGCAGGAATGCGCAACAGACGCCGCTGAACCTTGTCGCGCCGGCATAAAGCCGAAGTCCTGTTCAGCGATTGCGCGAAAGCCGACGAGCGCCCCACAACAGCCCGATCACCACGACGGCGCCGATGACCCCGATCGCGATGCGAACAACGGTGTCGCCCTGGGCTTTCATGTCGGATTGGCGGCTGCTCGATGCCGATGCCGATGCGGGCGGCTGCGCGAGAGTCGGGTTGGCCTCGGCGGCACGGGTACTCGTCACCGCGGATGTCGACTGCGGTTCCACGAGTTCTCCGACATCGAGGCTCGGATCGAGCGCGAAACCGTAGTCCAACAGACGGGCCGCCTGCTCCCAGGGCCGGATCGGGAGCACATCACCCTTCATGATCGTCACGACGAGGCGTCTTCCGTTGCGCTCTGCTCCTGCGACGAACGTCTGGCGAGCATCGTCGGTGTATCCGGTCTTGCCTCCGAGGGCTCCCTCGTAGTTGTAGAGCAACTGATTGTCGTTCGAGAGGGTGAACCCGGGTCGGTCCTGATCGTCCGGGATCGCGGGATCCTTCGGATAGCCAGGAAACTGAACGGTCTCCGTCGAAATCAGCTGCGCGAAGGTGGGATTGCGCATTGCCTCGCGGTAGATCAACGCCAGGTCGTACGCCGAGCTCGCCATGCCGGGACCGTCAAGCCCGGACGGCGTCGCGGTGCGCGTGTCGAGTGCGCCCAGCTCGGCAGCCTTGGCATTCATCTTGTCCACGGTGGCGGCGTCCCCGCCCAACTGCCTCGACAGAGCATGCGCTGCATCGTTTCCCGAGGCCATCACCAGGCCCTGCATCAACTGGAAATTGGTGTAGACGCCGTTCTTGCCGATGCCGACGGCGCTGCCCTCGGCGTCGGCATCCTCCCCGGTCGCTGTGATCGGAGTGTTCAGGTCCAGCTCGTCCAGAGCGACGAGGGCGAGCAGCACCTTGATCGTGCTCGCCGGCCGATGTCGTCCGTGCGGATCCTTTGCCGCCAGCACCGAACCGGAGTCCATATCGGCCACCACGAATCCGGTGGCCGAGATCTCCGCAGGCAATGGGGGAGCCCCGTCCGGCAGCACTGCCCCGCACTCGGCGAGCCGATCCCCGCCGACGGCGTCCGCCGGAATCGGAAGTGGTTGAGGCGCAGTACTTCCCGGAGCCGGAACCTCGGAAAGGTCGATCGCCGGGGGAGGTGACGCCGCGAACGGGCAGCTGTCGGTGTCGGGCGTCGTGAACGGCGGAGTCGTCGTCACGGCAGGTGGCTCGCCGGCGGGCTGGGCCAGAGCCGGTCCGGCACCTGTGCCGACGAGAATCATCGACACCGCCGACACGGCCACGCACACTCGAATCCTTTTCATCGCGAATCACCTTAGGCGCTCGGGGGTTCGTCGACGTGGCGACCCACCGACGAGCGTCGCCTCGACGGTGCGGTCCGACGCTCGACACGATCCTGCGCACCCACGCCTGACTTCGACGGTGCGTCCGCGCTGCGCACGACCGTCAGCAATATGAGAACTCGCTCATGTTGCGCTCCTTCGCTTCTCACGTTCGACCGCGATCGTTGAGTCATCACCGAAACGGTGCGAAGAGAACCCGGATCGAAGGAGCAGACATGAGAATGCCAGGAAAAGCCGTGATCGTCGGTGCAGCAGCCGTCGTCGTCACCCTCGGAAGCGTCGGCGCACTCGCCATCGCCGACGACGACCCGGCCCAGCAGCGCCCGTCCTCGATTTCGGTGGAACAGCGCCTGCCCGCGGCCGACCCGGCTCCGAACCAACCAGCTCCCCAGCAGCCTGCGCCCACCCAGATCCCGGATGACCGCTATGACGACGACCGAGACGATCGCGACGACGATATCGATGGGCGCGACGACGATCGGGACGACCGCAACGACGACGGCATGAACGACGACGGCATGAACGACGACGACCTGAACGACGACCTGGACGATGGTAACGACGACGATCTGGACGACAACGACGATCTGGACGACAACGACGATCTGGACGACGACAACTGAAGTCCGGGAGTGGCGTCGGCAGTCGTCGACGCCACTCACGTCTCGGACAGTCGGTATCCCATTCCGCGGACGGTCTCGATCCGTCCTGCACCGAATTTCGCCCGCAGGTACCGGACGTACACGTCGACGACGTTGGAGCCCGGGTCGAAGTCGTAGCCCCACACCTGCGACAGCAGTTGCTCTCGCGAGAGGACCTGTCCGGGGTGGCGCATGAAGGTCTCGGCCAGCGCGAACTCGCGGGCCGACAGATCGACGGTTCGGTCTCCGACAACCGCTCGCCGAGTCCGCAGGTCGAGGGTGAGGTCGGCGACAGCGAGCTGCGTGGTGTCGGCTGTTCGCTTCGTGCCCAAGCGAACTCGTATGCGCGCCAGCAGCTCCTCGAATCGGAACGGCTTCGCCATGTAGTCGTCGGCACCGGTTTCGAGACCGGACACCACGTCCTGCACGCTGTCGCGTGCAGTCAGCACGATGACCGGTATCTCGCACTGCTCTCCGCGCAGTCGCTGCAGTACCTCGAAGCCGTCCATGATCGGCAAACCGATATCGAGGACGACCAGATCGAAGTCACCGCTGCGTGCATGTTCGTAGGCGGATTTGCCGTCGGAGACGGTGGTGGTGGTGAACCCGCTCGCTCTGAGCCCCTTGTGCACGAACGAGGCGATGCGGGGTTCGTCTTCGGCGATCAGGATGCGGGCCATGGTCGGTCCTTCTGCTGGGGGACGGAATCTGTCAGTGGAATCGTGACGGTGAACGTGGCACCGTGCCCCGGTGCGCTGCCGACGCTCACCCGTCCCCGATGGGCCTGTGCAATTGCGGTGACGATGGACAAACCGAGGCCCGCGCCCTCGGTGCGCCTGGTTCCGTTGCGACCGCGGGCGAAGCGTTCGAAGATGCGTTCCTGCTCGTCGCGTTCGATTCCCGGGCCCGAGTCGGTGACCCAGAATCGGATGTCACCGTCGGACAGTTGCGACCCGATGCCGATCCGGGCACCAGGGGTCGTGTGGTGAGTAGCGTTGTCCGCCAGGGCCAGTAGTGCCTGGGTCAGTCGTTGCGCATCCAGCGGCGCATGGACTGTCGCACTGGCCTCGAATACCCATTCCCGGTCGGCGAGGGTGGTCACCTTGTCGAAGACGCTCCGAGTGAGCGCGTCGACGTCGGTGGCGACGGGCCTGACGAAGCTCGTCTGTTCTGCCCGCGTGAGCAGCAACAGGTCGGCGACGAGTCGGTTCATCCGGTCCAGTTCGTCGTCGACGAGTGCGACGGTGTCACGAACATCGGCAGGGTCCCCGTGGTCGAGTACATCGAGGTGACCTCGAACGATGGTGATGGGAGTGCGGAGTTCGTGGCCCGCATCGTCGAGGAATCTGCGTTGGCTCGCTGCGCCGGACTCGATCCGGTCGAGCATCGAGTTCAATGTGTCGATCAGGGCTCCGATCTCGTCGCCCCGACCCGACGTTCTCGCGTCGTCGATTCTGCCGGACAGGTCGGTCTCGGTGATCGTTCGGGCGGTGGCGGTGATGCGTCTGATCGGCGACATGATGCGGCCGGCCACGAACCACGCGCCTACTGCCGCCAGTACCGAGGTGACACCGCCGACCAGAAGCATCAGGGTGGCGGTCTCGTCGGCGGACGCGCGTTCCTGGTCGGCGAAGTACGCGGCGACCACGACGCCGGTCATCGGGTCGCCCGCCAGAGAGACCGGCACCGCGAGGTACACCACTTCGCCTGCCGCACTCGAGTACGAACCCTCGACAGGAGCGGTGACCGTACCGACCTGGGCAGTGAAGCCGTCGTCGTCCGACAGTCGCACCGGTGCCTGCTGCCTGCTCTGCACGGCGAAAGCGCCGTCGACGTATCCCAGGAACTTCTCGTTGGGGCGAGCGAGGTTGTAGGTGATCACCACGCGGAGCACGTCGTTGATGTTGTCGAACGGTTCGCCGGTACCCGGATCGACGCCTGCATCGGTGAGAGTGGTGAACTCGGCGATCTCGGTGCGCAGCGAATCTCGCATGCGATTGTCGGTCGCTCGGATCATGAGCAGCCAGGTGGTGACGGTGACGGCCGCCAAGGACGCCAACACCAGCAGCAGTACAGACGAGAAGATTCGGCTTCGGGCGCTGGTCGGGCGGAGCGAAAGCAGTCGTGTCGCAATCACGTAGTCGGTCTTGCAGAGAAGTCAGTCGTCGCCATCGTCGTCCCAGTCGTCGTCGAAGTCATCGTCCCAGTCGGCCGGTGGCAGCGGGGGAGGGGGCACGAATCCGTCCGGTGCCACCGGCTGCAGCACGGTAGGGGACGCAGGATTGCCCGGATCCGGTGGCGGAGAAACAGGTTGCGGAGCACCCGGGCCGGAAGGCACGGGCGCGGCAGGTGCGACGATGGGTGCGGGCAACGGGGTCTGCTCGCCCGTCGGTCGCGTCGTCAGCAATGCTGCGGCGAGCACGGCGAGCGTGAGCAGTCCGAGGGCCGCGACGATGATGGTTCGCACACGACCGAGTCTGACGACGGCGGATTGTGGGTACGTGAATCGCTGATGAGAGTTCTCTCATCTCGTCCGAGGTCCGCTGATGCTCCACATATTCGTCCGTTGTTCGAGAGGAAGTGCAATGAAGTTTCGGCAGAGGCGCAGTTCGATCGTGGTCGGCGCGGTGTTGGCGCTGACTCTTGCTGCCTGTTCGAGCACCGGTGGTGCGCCTCGGTCCTCCGACCAGGGAAGCAACGCGGGCGTTGCCGACACGCCGTTGGCGACAATCGCGATGATCACGCACGGTGTTCCCGGCGACACCTTCTGGGATCTGGTTCGCAAGGGCGCCGAGGCCGCCGCAGCCAAGGACAATATCGAACTGCGCTACTCCGCAGATCCCGAAGCGCCCAACCAGGCCAACCTCGTACAGAGTGCGATCGACTCGAGGGTCGATGGCATTGCGGTCACCCTGGCCAAGCCCGACGCCATGGCTCCCGCGGTCGAGGCCGCGAGCGCCGCAGGTATTCCGGTTGTCGCGTTGAATTCCGGCTACGACGCATGGAAGGACATGGGAGTCCAGCAGTATTTCGGCCAGGACGAGACGATCGCGGGGCGGGCAGCGGGAACGCGCCTCGCCGGGGACGGTGCGCGCAAGACTCTGTGCATCATTCACGAGCAGGGCGCAGTGTCTCTCGAGTCTCGCTGCGCCGGCGTGAGGCAAGGATTCACCGGTGGCAGCACCGAAATTTTGAACGTCAACAGCAAGGACATGCCGTCCGTCGAGGCGACCATCACCGCCAAGCTGCAGCAGGATCCGACCATCGACCACATCATTGCCCTTGCCGCTCCGATCGCCTTGACTGCAGTGCAGTCCAAGAACAATTCCGGCAGCGACGCCACGGTGGTCACCTTCGACACCAACGCTGCGCTCGTAGATGCGATCGAGTCGGGCGATGTGGCGTGGGCGATCGATCAACAGCCGTACCTGCAGGGCTACCTGGCTGTCGACTCGCTGTGGCTCTACCTCAACAACGGCAACACCATCGGCGGCGGCAACCCGGTGTTGACCGGGCCCGCGTTCATCGACTCGACCAATATCGACGCGGTCGCCGAGTACGCCCGTAACGGCACACGCTGAGCGCATCGCCTCGGCGCGGAAGGAACATCATGTCCACACAGGCCGATCCGGCTCTGTCGAAACACACAGTGCTCGCGGACGAGCGGGTCAAGAAGCAGAAACCGTTGCAGCGCTTGTCGATTCGCCCGGAGGTCGGTGCACTGTTCGGTGCGGTCGTCATCTTCGCCTTCTTCTGCATCGTCGCTCCGCCGTTTCGGTCACCCGAGGCCCTCGCCACGGTGCTGTACGCGTCCTCGACCATCGGCATCATGGCGATCGGTGTCTCGCTGCTGATGATCGGGGGCGAATTCGACCTCTCCACCGGGGTGGCCGTGACCTTCTCCTCGATCATGGCGTCGATGCTCGCCTACAACCTGCACCTGAACGTATTGGCCGGATCGGTCCTGGCATTGGTGCTGGCACTGTCGGTCGGCCTCCTGAACGGATACCTGGTGATGCGCACCAGGATTCCGTCGTTCCTGATCACGCTGGCATCGTTCCTGATGCTCACCGGCATCAATCTCGCCGTCACCAAGCTGGTCACCGGTCAGGTCGCCACCCCGTCCATCTCGGACATGGAGGGATTCGACTCGGCCAAGGCAGTGTTCTCGTCCTCGTTCTCGCTGCTGGGTGTCTCCGTCCGCATCACCGTGGTGTGGTGGATCGTGTTCACTCTCGCGGCAACCTGGGTGCTGATGAAGACGCGTGTCGGCAACTGGATCTTCGCCGTCGGCGGTAACCAGGACTCGGCGCGGGCCGTCGGCGTCCCGGTCACCCGAGTGAAGATCGGCTTGTTCATGTTCGTCGGCTTCTGCGCGTGGTTCGTCGGAATGCACCTGCTGTTCGCCTTCGACACAGTCCAGTCCGGCCAAGGCGTCGGCAACGAATTTCTGTACATCATCGCCGCCGTCATCGGCGGATGTCTGCTCACCGGTGGATACGGCACCGCCATAGGCGCCTTCATCGGAGCGTTCATCTTCGGCATGACCAACCAGGGCATCGTCTACGCAGGCTGGAACCCGGACTGGTTCAAATTCTTCCTCGGCGCGATGCTGCTCTTCGCAGTGATCGCGAACAACTCCTTCCGCAACTATGCGGCGAAAAGGTGATTCATGACCTCCACCGCGAACACGCCCCTCATCGAACTGAAGAACGTGGGCAAGAGCTACGGCAACATCATTGCGCTGCAGGGAATCGATCTCCGCGTCGGTGCGGGCGAGGTCACCTGCGTCCTCGGTGACAACGGTGCCGGTAAGTCCACCCTGATCAAGATCATGGCCGGTCTGCATCAGCAGTCGGAAGGGGAACTGCTCGTCGACGGTGAGGCGACCACGTTCGCCTCACCGAAGCAGGCCGTGGACCTGGGTATCGCCACGGTCTACCAGGATCTCGCGGTGGTCTCGCTGATGCCGGTGTGGCGCAACTTCTTTCTCGGCCGAGAGCTGACGAAGGGCAGAATTCTCGCGACCCTCGACACCCATGCCATGCGCGCGAGAACCATCGAAGAACTGCGCAAGATGGGCATCGATCTGCCCGACGTCGATGCCCCGATCGGCTCACTCTCCGGAGGTCAACGCCAATGCGTGGCCATTGCCCGCGCCATCTTCTTCGGCGCTCGTGTGCTCATCCTCGACGAACCGACAGCAGCTCTCGGCGTCAAGCAATCCGGAATTGTTCTCCGGTACATCTCGGCAGCGCGAGATCGAGGCTTGGGCGTCGTGTTCATCACCCACAACCCACACCACGCGTACCTGGTCGGAGATCGCTTCGTCCTCCTCAACCGCGGGCGTCAGACGTTGGACTGTGCGCGAGAGGACATCTCGCTCGAGGACCTCACCAAAGAAATGGCAGGCGGCAACGAACTGGCGACCCTCTCCGACGAACTGCGCCGCTGACATCGCGGCCGCAGTGTCAGGCGTGAGAATCGGGCGCTGCGGGTAGAAGAGCGGTAGCGGTGCCCGACGGAGGTGCCAGACGAAGGAGTCGACCATGAGCGAGCACGAGCCCCTCGGACCACTGTCGCCGGACTTTCTCGAATCCGATTTCTACGGGTATCAGAGCCTGCTCGACGACGCCGAGATCGAGGTGGTCCTGCGTACCCGCCGATTCCTGCAGGACGAGGTTGCGCCGCGAGCCAACGAATTCTGGGAGAACGCCACCTCTCCGGTGCACCTGCTGCCGAAGATCGCCGAGCTCGAAATCGCCGGTCTGGGCTACGGGTTCGACGACCGCAAGGCCTCGCGCAAGCTGCTGACCGGGTGGCTGGAGATGGAATTCGCGCGAGTCGATCCGTCGACGGGAACGATGTTCAGCGTGCACAGTGCGCTGGCGATGAGCAGCATCTCGATTCTCGGATCCGAGGAACAACGCGAGCGCTGGTTGCCTGCCATGCGTCGGATGGAGACGATCGGCGCGTTCGGGCTCTCCGAACCGCACGGTGGATCCGACGTCGCGGGCGGACTCGAGACCACGGCTCGACTCGACGGAGATCACTGGATCCTCAACGGCAGTAAGCGCTGGATCGGCAACGCCACCTTCGCGGACCTGACCATCGTATTCGCCAAGGACGAGGCCGACGGCGAGGTCAAGGGCTTCGTGGTCGAAAAGCACTTCGAGGGATTCCGGGCCGAAAAGATCGAGGGCAAGTATTCACTCCGCGCGGTCGAGAACGCCGACATCCATCTGGAAAACTGCCGGGTCCCGGTCGACAACAAGCTCGCCGACGCCAACTCCTTCGCCGACACCGCCAAGGTGCTCCGCTTGACCCGCGGAGGAGTGGCGTTCCAGGCGGTGGGTGTGATGATGGGCGCGTACGAGCGGGCAGTTGCGTACGCACGCGAACGCGAGCAGTTCGGCTCTCCGATCGCGTCGTTCCAGCTGATCTCGGATCTGATCGCCCGCATGACGGCGAACATCACGGCATCCCTCGGCATGGCAATCCGCGTCTCCCAGTTGCAGGACAACGGCGTCCATTACGACGAACATGCAGCACTGGCGAAGACGTTCTGCACGACGCGATTGCGCGAGGTGGTCGGCTGGGCCCGAGAAATACTGGGCGGCAACGGAATTCTCATCGAGCACGACGTCATCAGATTCTTCGCCGACGCCGAGGCCCTGTACTCCTACGAGGGCACGGCGCAGATCAACAACTTGATCGTCGGCCGCGGCGTGACGGGGTTCGGCGCGTTCGTCTGACACACGAAACGACAAGCGCCCCTTCGCTTCGATGCGAAGGGGCGCTTGCCGTGGTCGACAGTGACGATCAGCGAGCGAAGAGCAGTGCGCGCTTGACTTCCTGGATCGCCTTGGTCACCTGAATGCCGCGAGGGCACGCGTCGGTGCAGTTGAAGGTGGTGCGGCAGCGCCACACACCCTCGACGTCGTTGAGGATGTCGAGGCGCTCGGTGGCACCCTCGTCACGGCTGTCGAAGATGAACCGGTGTGCGTTGACGATCGCGGCGGGGCCGAAGTAGCTTCCGTCGCTCCAGAACACGGGGCACGAGGTGGTGCAGCACGCGCACAGGATGCACTTGGTGGTGTCGTCGAACCGCGCACGGTCCGCTGCGGACTGGATCCGCTCACGGGTCGGCTCGTTGCCGGTCGTCATCAGGAACGGCTTCACGGCGCGGAACGCGTCGAAGAAGGGCTCCATGTCGACGATGAGGTCCTTCTCCACCGGCAGACCCTTGATGGGCTCGATGGTGATGTTCAGCGTCTTCGACGAGTCCTTGGGGAGCATGTCGCGCATCAGCACCTTGCAGGCGAGACGGTTGACCCCGTTGATACGCATCGCGTCGCTGCCGCAGACACCGTGTGCGCACGAGCGACGGAACGTCAGTGTGCCGTCCAGGTAGCCCTTCACGTACAGCAGCAGATTGAGCAGACGGTCGGTGGCCAGGGTGGGTACCTGGAAGGTGTCCCAGCGCTGACCGTCGCCGTTCTCGGGATTGAAGCGCGCGATCTTGAGGTTGACCATCACCGCGCCCTCGGGGACGGGGGGCAGGTCGGACTCGTTGGACTTCTTGTCCAGGGTGGGTGCGCTCATATCAGTACTTCCGCTCCATCGGCTCGTAGCGGGTTTGGATTACCGGCTTGTAATCCAAGCGGATCTCGGTGAGCAGACCTTCGCCCTCTTTGTAGGCCATGGTGTGCTTCATGTACTCGGCGTCGTTGCGCTCGGGGTAGTCCTCGCGAGCGTGTCCGCCGCGCGATTCCTTCCGGTTCAGTGCACCGACGACCGTGACCTCCGCCATTTCGAGCAGGAAGCCCAGTTCGATGGCCTCGAGCAGGTCGCTGTTGTAGCGCTTGCCCTTGTCCTCGACGGTGATCTTGTTGTACCGCTCCTTGAGGGCGCGGACATCTTTGAGCGCCGTCTCGAGGCGCTCTTCGGTACGGAACACCGACGCGTTGTTGTCCATCGACTGCTGCATCTCGGTACGGATGTCGGCTGCGCGCTCGTGCCCGTGGTCGGACAGGATGAGCTCGAGCCAGTCCTGCACCATCTTCGCCGGATCCTCGGGGAGCGGGGTGAAGTCCACGGAGTTGGCGTACTCGGCCGCTGCGATGCCCGCACGACGGCCGAAGACGTTGATGTCGAGCAGCGAGTTGGTTCCCAGACGGTTCGCGCCGTGCACCGAGACACAGGCGCATTCGCCCGCTGCGTAGAGGCCGGGAACGATGTCCTCGTTGTTGCGGAGCACCTCACCGCGAATCTTGGTGGGGATACCGCCCATGACGTAGTGGCACGTCGGGTAGACGGGCACCGGCTCCTTGACGGGGTCCACGCCGAGGTAGGTGCGCGAGAACTCCATGATGTCGGGGAGCTTCTCGTCGAGAACTTCCTCGGGGATGTGCGTCACGTCGATGTAGACGTAGTCCTTGTTGGGGCCGCCGCCGCGACCTTCGAGCACCTCGAGCACCATCGAGCGCGCGACGATGTCGCGGGGCGCGAGGTCCTTGATGGTCGGCGCGTAACGCTCCATGAAGCGTTCGCCGGACTCGTTGCGCAGAATGCCGCCCTCGCCGCGGACCGCCTCGGAGATGAGAATGCCCAGTCCTGCGAGACCTGTCGGGTGGAACTGGTGGAATTCCATGTCCTCCAAGGGAAGTCCCTTGCGGAAGACGATACTCATGCCGTCACCGGTGAGGGTGTGAGCATTGGAGGTGGTCTTGTAGATACGACCCGAGCCTCCGGTGGCGAAGATGATCGACTTCGCGTGGAAGATGTGCAGCTCACCGGTGGCGAGCTCGTAGGCGATGATGCCGGTCGCGACGGGGCCGTCGTCGGTTTCGGTCAGACACAGATCGAGCGCGTAGAACTCGTTGTAGAACTCGACGTCGTGCTTGACGCAGTTCTGGTAGAGCGTCTGCAGAATCATGTGGCCGGTGCGGTCGGCGGCGTAGCACGCACGACGGACCGGTGCCTTGCCGTGATCGCGGGTGTGGCCGCCGAAGCGACGCTGATCGATCTTGCCCTCGGGTGTCCGGTTGAACGGAAGGCCCATCTTCTCGAGGTCCAGAACGGCGTCGATGGCTTCCTTGGCCATGATCTCCACCGCGTCCTGGTCGGCGAGGTAGTCGCCGCCCTTGACGGTGTCGAACGTGTGCCACTCCCAGTTGTCTTCCTCGACGTTGGCCAGTGCGGCGCACATGCCGCCCTGAGCTGCGCCCGTGTGCGAACGGGTGGGGTAGAGCTTGGTCAGTACTGCGGTGCGAGCGCGGGGTCCGGCCTCGATCGCGGCACGCATACCGGCACCGCCTGCGCCGACGATCAGTACGTCGTAACGATGTTCCTGCATGTAAGCGTCAGTGTCCTTAGCTCGCCGAGATGTTGGGATCGAACGTGAAGATGACGTAGGTGCCGACGCCCATGATGAGAATCATCGACAGCACCAGCAGTGTGGTCAGCCAGAAACGCGTCGAATCCTTGCGGGAGTAATCCGCGATGATCGTGCGCAGGCCGTTACCGCCGTGCAGCTGAGCGAGCCAGAGCATCGTCAGGTCCCAGAACTGCCAGAACGGGCTGGACCATCGACCGGCGACGAACGCGAAGTTGATGCGGTGCACACCGTCGTCGAGCATCAGCATGATGAACATGTGTCCGAGGACGAGCACGACCAGCGCCAGTCCGGAGAAGCGCATGAACAGCCACGCGTAGAGCTCGAAGTTGCCCTTGCTCTGACGCCGCGGCGAACGCGGGTTGGCCAGGCTGGCCGGGCGGTCGTAGTTCGTGCCGAGGACCTTGGCCTCGGGACCGTGCGTCGACATCAGTGACCACCCGCCGTGAACATGTTGTAGAAGATTCGTCCCGCGCCGGGGATCATGACTACCAGCCAGACGGCTGCGATGATCCACAGCATCGTCTTCTGGTACTGCGGTCCCTTGGACCAGAAGTCGACCAGCATCACGCGGATACCGTTCAGCGCGTGGTACAGCACGGCCGCGACGAGGCCGAGTTCCATCAGGCCGACGAGCGGGGTCTTGTAGGTCTCGATGATGGCGTCGTACGTTTCGGGGTTGACCCGAACCATCGCCGTGTCGAGGACGTGGACGAACAAGAAGAAGAACGTCAACACGCCTGTGATGCGGTGCAGAACCCAGGACCACATGCCCGGGTCCCCGCGGTACAGAGACCGCTTGTGCTCCTTGACCGGAGCGGCTTCCGTCGTGCTACTCATCGAGTGCAATGCCTCCAACGTCGTTGGTGGACGCATCGAGCCCCGGTGGCCGGTCTTGCCTGGCTCGATTTGTCGCGATTCGGCCCTAGTGCTGGTTGTACTAGCCGCTTACTCGAAACTGTAAACCCATTCGAAACACGGAACTAATTCGACTCGAGGTTCGTACGGTGCCGAAATCCGGTGTTAGGTTTGCCTTCCCAATTGATGCGCGTCATTTCTGCCGGATCTCTGCATCAATTCAGACGCCGTGATTGGATGTTCGATCATGAACGAAATCGACTGGAATACGTTGCGCGACAATGCTCATGAGGCGATGGCACGTGCGTACGCCCCGTACTCGAACTTTCCGGTCGGCGCGGCCGCCCTGGTGGACGACAATCGGGTAGTCACCGGGTGCAATGTGGAAAATGTCTCATACGGTTTGGGGCTTTGCGCGGAGTGCGGGTTGGTGTCGAACCTGCACTCGACCGGCGGCGGCAGACTCGTGGCATTCTCCTGCTGCGATTCTCGGCGTGAAATCCTCATGCCCTGCGGGCGGTGCAGGCAGTTGCTGTACGAATTCGGCGGCCCGGATCTGCTCGTCGACACCGCCTCCGGACCGGTTCGACTGGCAGAGTTGCTCCCGGACGCATTCGGCCCCGACAACCTCGACGAAGGACGCGTGAACAACCATGCCTGACGCCGTATCGATCATCAGCGCCAAACGCGACGGACGCGTTCTCGACGACGAGCAGATCGAATGGGTGATTGCGGAGTTCACTCGCGGATCCGTCGCGCCGGAACAGATGTCGGCTCTGGCGATGGCAATTCTGTTACGTGGATTGTCCCGTCGAGAGCTGAGCACGTGGACCAACGCCATGATCGCGTCGGGAACGCGAATGGACTTCTCCGCGTTGCCGCTGCCTACCGTCGACAAGCACTCGACCGGTGGTGTGGGCGACAAGATCACGCTGCCGCTGGCACCGTTGGTCGCGGCGTGCGGGGCTGCCGTGCCACAGCTGTCGGGTCGAGGCCTCGGACACACCGGCGGGACGCTCGACAAGCTCGAGTCCATCCCCGGCTGGCGCGCGGACCTCAGCGGCGAGGAGATGCATCGCATCCTGGCCGATCCAGCGGTCGGTGCCGTCGTGTGCGCGGCCGGTGCCGACCTGGCCCCGGCCGACAAGAAGCTCTACGCCCTGCGCGACGTCACCGGAACCGTCGAGTCGATTCCGCTGATCGCCAGCTCGATCATGAGCAAGAAGATCGCCGAGGGCACGAGTGCGCTGGTGTTGGACGTGAAGGTCGGCGGCGGCGCGTTCATGAAGAACGTCGACGACGCCCGCGAACTCGCGACCGCGATGGTCGAGCTCGGAACCGATGCCGGCGTGCGAACTCTGGCCGTGCTGACGGCGATGGACATCCCGCTCGGACTCACCGCGGGCAATGCGCTCGAAGTGGAGGAGTCGGTCGAGGTGCTCGCCGGAGGCGGCCCGGCCGACATCGTCGAACTGACCATCACGTTGGCGCGCACGATGCTCGCCGCGGCGGGGATCGAAGGCGTCGATCCGGCCGAGAAGCTCGCCGACGGTTCGGCGATGGACCGATGGCGAACGATGATCGCCGCGCAGGGCGGTGACCCCGATGCTGCACTGCCCACCGCTCGTGAGAGCCAGGATTTCACCGCGACTTCCGACGGCGTCGTCACCGGTCTGGACGCGATGGGCGTCGGACTCGCGGCGTGGCGGCTCGGGGCGGGCCGCGAGCGACAGGGCGAACCGGTGCAGAGCGCCGCGGGTGTGCGTCTGCACGCCAAACCCGGCGACCGGGTGCGGGTGGGGGATCGGCTGGCAACGCTGTACACCGACACTCCCGAACGTTTCGAGTACGCGCAACAGGCACTCGAAACCAGTTGGGAGATAGGCACTACGGCCCTGCAACCGAGCCCCCTCGTCATCGACCGGATCGGGCTGTAGCGGGGCCGGTCACATCGACGGGCGCGCGTGTGCGCGAACCGCACGCTACCGTCGACACATGAGCATCGCGGAGAACACCCAGTCCTCGACCGGTGGCAGTGCGCCACTCGATCTCGCGTCGATCACGGCTGCTCCGAAGGCGTTGCTGCACGATCACCTCGACGGCGGGCTCCGCCCGCAGACCGTGCTGGAACTGGCCGACGAATGCGGCTACGACGATCTCCCCGCCACCGACGGCGCAGCACTGGGTGAGTGGTTCCGCGATGCCGCGGACAGCGGCTCGCTCGTGCGATACCTCGAGACGTTCGCGCACACCGTCGCTGTGATGCAGACCCCCGAAGGTCTGTTTCGAGTGGCACGTGAATGTGCAGAGGACCTGGCCGACGACGGTGTCGTGTACGCGGAGGTGCGCTTCGCACCGGAACAGCACCTCGAACGCGGACTGACCTTGGACGAGGTCGTCACCCACACGCTCGCAGGATTCGAGGCCGGAATCTCCGCCGCCAAGGTGCGTGGCAAGAACATCACGATCGGCACCCTGCTCACCGCGATGCGACACGCGGCACGTTCTCGGGAGATCGCCGAGCTGACGGTGCGGTTCCGTGATCGTGGTGTGGTGGGCTTCGACATCGCAGGTGCCGAGGCCGGCTTCCCTCCTAGTCGTCACCTCGACGCATTCGAGTACATGCGGGCGAGCAACGCGCACTTCACCATTCACGCGGGCGAGGCGTTCGGTCTACCATCGATCCAAGAAGCGGTTGCGTTCTGTGGCACCGACAGGTTGGGCCACGGGGTTCGTATCACCGACGACATCACGACCGACGCCGACGGCACTCCCGCGCTCGGTCTGCTGGCAGCGTACGTACGCGACACCCGAATGCCCCTCGAACTGTGCCCGAGCTCCAACGTGCAGACCGGTGCCGTCGAATCGCTGGCGACGCACCCGTTCGATCTGCTTGCGCGACTACGCTTCCGCGTCACCGTCAACACCGACAACCGGTTGATGAGCGATACCTCGATGAGTCGCGAGATGGTCAAGCTCGTCGAGACCTTCGGTTACGGATGGAGCGATCTCGAGCGCTTCACCATCAACGCGATGAAGTCCGCGTTCCTGCCGTTCGACGAGCGGCTGGCGCTCATCGACGACGTCATCAAGCCGGGTTACGCAGTCCTCATCGGCTGAGCGCCTACCGCTCGTCGAGCGCTACTTCTTGCGCAGCCGGCTCTCGAACTCGCGTTCCAGGGCGCGCCAGGCTTCGGCCTCGACGTCGAACGGCGCGCTCGGCGCGAGCCGGTCGGGACTGGGCTCGAGGGTGTAGGAGACGTACCAGCCCAACGGGGTGGACGTGGCGAGGGCCTCGTCCACAGAGCTGTCACCGGCGAAATCGGCTGCATCGGTGAATAATTCGACCGCAAGATCGAGCTGGTCGACGTCGACTGCGGTGGGCCCGTCGGCAAGGTCGTCCGCGAGTCCGGGCAATACGTAGACGTTGTCGTCGGTGATCGTGATGTCCAGGGACCCGTCGATGGCGGCGGTCTGGATGTCGGAGTACGTGCTGACCTGCGCTAGATCGTGATCGTGATCGTCCGCCAGATAGCGGGCCAACGAGCGCTCGGAACCGAACACACTGATCGCACCGCCGCGGCCGAGGAACACCGGCTTGTCGCCGAGGTAGCAGCGCAGGGTGTAGAGGGTGTCGTCCGAGGTGATGATCCGAATCGGATCTATGCCGACGGTGGTCCAGAACGTCTCTTCGGCTGCTGCTGCGGCGATCGGATCCCGGTCCACCTCATCCGCGTCGTCGTCTTCGTCCGAATCGTCTTCGGTATCGGAGTCGATGTCGTCCGTGGCGTCGTCGGCGTCCACGGCATTCTCCGCCGCGGCGGTGATCTCGGCTTCGGCGACGGCAACAGCAGCAGCGTCGACGGCGGGTGAGGTGACGATGGAGTCGACCGCATCGAGCACATCGTCCCAGTGCTTGGCAACGGCTGCGCCGATGCGGTCCCACAGTTCGGCACCCTCGCGGCCGAGGAAGTTCTCGACGCCTCCGCCGACTGCGCCGACGAACGGGTTGGTACCGAAAAAGCTTGTGACGGGCCGTAATTCGCACACGTCGCCGATGGAGACAACGATGTCGAAGGTCGCCTGCAGCTCGGCAAGAACGTCGGCCTCGGGGTCGGAGGCCACCAACTCCGGTACCGCGACCAGGTCGAATCGATGCAGATCGTCGGGCTCGAGTTCGTGAGCCGCCAGCGCGGAGACCACCTTCCACGACGGGTGGTCGACGAGGTCGTTGTCGTCGTCGGATCTGACGAATGCGGCGAGCTCCGCCACGGTCGAGAATCCGTACAGGTCTTCCTCGTGTCCGAGGAACGCCTCCCACTCGTCGTCGCCTTCTCGCCATTCCGGTGCCCACAATGTGGAGAAGTCACCGGCGGTGAGACCGAGTTCGATCGGGATGATGTCTCCAGCCATGGCGCGAAGCCTATCTCAGGAGTCTGTGAACGAGGCCTGCAGACTTTGCAGTATCTCCTCGCGCTGGTCGAAAGCCGCAGCGGCGGCTTGCGCGGCCGTGTCGGTGATCGTCGACGCGAGGGTATCGGCGGCGATCGATCCGAGGTTCTCGGCGAGTTCGAGTTCGACCATCGCGCCTGATCCGTCGGCGACGACGGTTACCACGTTGTCCGGCGACGTGACGCGAACTCTGATGCGGTCCAGCCTCTCGTTGGTTTCGCGTAGCGCATCCAGTCGGTGCGAAGCACTACCGACCAGCGCATCGAGTTCGGTGGTGTGGGCGTGGGTCATACCTGCTTCAACCAACTCGTGGGTGCGAAGTCCTCGGCCAGGTCGTCGTTCGCTTCGGTGGCCACCCGGGCACGCGTGGGCAGACCGAGGCGATCGAGAATCTCCGCGGGAACGCCGTCCTCGGCCAGCAGGGTGCGGCGCTGGGCTCGAGCGGCCGCGCTCGCGCGTAGGCAGTGCTGAAGAATTGTCGACGCCAATGCGCCTCCGCCGTAACGCAGTTCGCGTTCGTCGATGGCGATCCCGATCGGCAGTCCTTGTTCGGTGGCACGCACCGTCACCGAACCCGATCGAGTCCCCGATACCGCGCTGACGACGGTCATGGGTGTCCCTGCCAAGTGCTCGCCTCTCATTCGGTCGGACGGTAGAAGCCCTTGAAGCCCATACCGCTGTTGGTCGTTCTGATCGGTCCGACCTGGACGGGGTCGCCTGCCTCGACGAGCTGACCGTTGCCGATGACCATGGCCACATGTCCGTCCCAGACCGCGAGGTCGCCGGGCATCACCTCGCCCGGTGCCACGGCCGAGCCGATGTTCTGTTCCTGTGCCAGACGCGGAATCTCCACGCCCTGCTGCGCGTACGCCCACTGGGTCAGGCCGCTGCAGTCGAGCCCGCTGCCCGGCGTTGTGCCGCCCCATGCGTAGGGCACACCCTGCTGCGTCAACGCGCTCCGCACGGCACCTGCGGCCTCGGCGTTGGGGGCGGTGACGGTGCTGCCGTCGGGCAGTCGCACTTCGACTCCCCGGCCGGTGCTCTCGGATGCGGCAGAGGGATCGGTGTTCGGATTGCCCAGAAAGTTCTGTGCGCCGCCGTTGCCCGTGGACTCGGCTCCGGCTGCAGGAGATGAGACGGACTGCGCGAACGTCTTCGCCAGTTTCTCGCCTGCCTCGATCACCTGTGATGTCGCAGGCGAGGTCATGAGGTTCGAGGAGGAGCCAGTGGCCGGTGCCGGTCCGCCGCCCACCGGGGCGGGAACCGTCGGCGGAGCGGCGAGCTCACCGACTTTCGCGGTGTGCACGGCCAGTTCGCCGCGAACGCGGGCCACCACCGCGAGGGCTCGCTCGAGGTGCTCGATCGCTGCCGTGATCAGCATCGTCTGCCCGGCCGGGGTGGCGATGATGGGCCCGGTGGAGAGTGCGATACCTACGAAGGACTGCACGATCGCCTGCAGTTCGAGGAACCCGTGATGGGTGTCTCGGCAGGCCTGATCGACGACGGCGGCGATGTCGTCGGCGTGGTCGGCGAGGGCAATCGCGCTCGTGTGGGCATTTTCCGCGTAGCGAATGGCGGCGTCGGCGGCAGTACCGTTCCAGTTCGCGGCGAGTTCGGTGATCGCGACACGGCCGATTCCCTGCGCCGCCTCGATCGCCGCCGAGGACACGCGCAGCACGTCGGCCGGTCCACCTGTCGGAAGCGCGCCGTTCCCGAAGGCCCCGAGCAGATCGACGATCGGACGGGCCAGCAGATCGATCACGGCCGCTTACCGCGCATCTTGCGCGATACCTGCGGCCGAGGCCGCGGTGGTACCTGCGGCCGCGACGGCTACCCCGGTGCCGGCATCGGTGAGGGCATACGACACAGCAGACGCAGTGGCGGCGGATCCGATGCTGGCCACCGCGCCCGACAGCCGTAAGACGGCGTCGGTGTGCGCAGCATGGGTACCGGTGACGGCACCGAGAAATTCCTGCCCGATCAGACCGAAGATCGGTGCGAGTACCGCAGGACCGCACGCCGCGGCCGCTGCACCGGCCGCGGCAATCTGTTCGGCCATGGTCGACGCCACCGCACCGTATGCGAGGACCCCCTCGGTTTCGACGACGAGCTCGGCCATCAGTGCCCCCTGAGAATGCAATCGATTCACGGTCGCCGAGTGCGACGCCCAACTGTTTCGACGCGGGTGCACGCCATTCGGTTCCCCTGACTTGCCGTTCGCGTCGCGCCCGCGAAGTCCTATCCTCTACTGCATGGACACACACGTGGTCGATCACCCACTGGCCGCAGCTCTTCTCACCACCATGCGAGACGAGCGCAGCGACAACGCCACTTTCCGATCGGCTCTACGCCAGCTCACCCACATGCTGGTCTACGAGGCCACTCGGGACGCCGACATCGACACCTTCGAGGTGCGGACGCCCGTCGCGGTGACCGAGGGAACCCGGCTGGCGCGACCGCCGTTGTTGGTCCCGGTTCTGCGTGCAGGTCTCGGCATGGTCGAGAAGGCCAGCAGCCTCATCCCGCAGTCCCGGGTCGGTTTCGTCGGGATGGCTCGGGACGAGCAGACGCATCAGCCCGTCCCCTACATGGAATCGTTGCCCGACGACCTGTCGCGCACGCCCGTCTACGTACTGGACCCGATGCTCGCCACCGGCGGGTCGATGGTGCACACCATCGAGCTTCTCGTCGGTCGCGGTGCCGCCGACGTCACGGCCATCTGCGTCGTCGCAGCTCCTGAAGGAGTCGCCGCGCTCGAAGCCTCGGGTCTGCCGGTGCGACTGGTGGCAGCGAGCATCGACGACGGCCTCAACGACAACGCCTTCATCGTTCCCGGCCTGGGTGACGCGGGCGATCGACAGTTCGGCCCGCGCTGACGTCCGACGACGCGGCCCGATTGGTTCTGGGTGTCTCGTGGCCCTCGGAGGCGTCACCTGCACCGAGCCCGAGATTGCGTCTGCTCGATATCGACACCGAGCAGATCGAATTCCACGAATTGGTCGGTTGCACACTCGGTTTCCGTGCGCCGGGTGCTGCGGCGGATCGCTACTGCACCGGGCGCATGGCGTTTCGGGGCGACGGACCGCCGCGATACGTGCCGTGCCCCGGCAAGGAGCGGGCGGTCACGTCGGGCCAGTGTGCGGCGTGCGCCGACAAGGACAGCTTCCGATTCGTGCACACCGTGCATCGCAGTGGATTCGTCTCGCGTGATCTGGAAAAGCATGTCATGCAACCACATTGGCTGTATCTGGCGGCATTCGCCAACGGCACGTTCAAGATCGGTACGGCCGCGGACACTCGCAAGTGGGGCCGGCTCGCCGAGCAGGGGGCCATCTGCGCGCAGTACGTCGCCCACGCCGACGACGGAAAAGCGGTCCGGGTAGCAGAGGATCTCGTGACCGAATCGATGGGGCTTCGGCAGGCAGTGCGATCCGCGGCGAAAGCGGCATCGCTGTGTCTGCCCATCGACGTCGACCGGCTCGAGGCGGCCACCGCTGTCCGGGCCGAGCAGGTCCGCGAGATGTTGACAGAGGCTGGCATTGCCGGGTGCACTCCGATCGACGAACGATGGATCCCTCCTGCCGGCCGAGACGCGTTGAGCGAGAACGTCAGTCGCGTTGCGTACCCGGCGGATGTCGCAACCGGAACCCACGGACTGGGGATCAGGACATGCGTCGGGCAGGCGGTGATCGCGACCGTGGACGACGAGACCTACGTCGCGGATCTGGCCGCACTGAAGGGCAGGCGAATCGAACTCGGGGCCTTCACCTCGGATCTGCCCGCAGTGCAGTCGGCGCTGTTCTGAGGATTCGTCGACGCCTAGAGGTGCTGGGCGAAGTCGGTCAGTTCGGCGAGGATCTCGCCGGCAGCCGTCCGCGCTCTCGGCAGGTCCTCGGGGCCGTCGACCTGTTCGATCACTTCGAGGTAGGCCTTGAGCTTGGGTTCGGTACCGGACGGCCGCACGATCACCCGCAGCCCCGCTCCACCGATCTCGACTGCGTCGGTACGTAACTCGTCGTCGCGCTGGGCGTAGTCCACAACGGTGACCGCCCGCCCGGCCAATTCCGTCGGCGGTGTGGTGCGCAACCGGTGCATCATGTGTCCGATCTCGGCCAGGTCCTGCACTCTCCGTGAGACCTGCGCACCGAGGTGCACCCCGAACTCGACCGCAAGGTCGTCGAGCACGTCGAGCAGAGTGCGCCTGCCCTGTTTGAGGGTGGCGGCCAGGTCCGCGAGCACCACCGCGGCCGAGATGCCGTCTTTGTCGCGCACCACATTCGGATCGACGCAGTGCCCGATGGCTTCCTCGTAGGCGTACACCAGGCCGTCGCCGGCGCGCACGAGCCACTTGAACCCGGTCAGGGTGCGGGCATAGCGAGCACCCCGCGCCGGTGCGAGCACCGCGAGCAGTTGTGAGGACACGATCGTGTTTGCCACCAACGAGTCGGCGGGCGCATCGCTGAGCAGATGGTTCGCAAGCACGGCGCCGGTCTCGTCTCCGGTCAGCATGCGCCAGCCGTCCGATCCTCGCACACCGACTGCGCAGCGATCGGCATCCGGGTCCAGAGCAATGGCGATGTCGGCGTCGATCTCGGCCGCCAGTGCGAGCACCGCGTCGGCCGCGCCCGGCTCCTCGGGGTTGGGAAACGTGACGGTCGGGAACGTGGGGTCGGGCTCGAATTGTTCCTCGACCACTCGGATGTCGCGGAATCCCGCACCACGCAGCGCCGCGGTCGCGAGTTCACCGCCGACGCCGTGCAGCGCGGTGAGCGCGATGCGGACGTCTCGGCGCGCCGAACGCGGCAGTGCAACAACGGAATCGAGATACCGGGCGGCGATGTCGGAGCCGCCGGGCTGAACCACCGCGCGGGGAACGTCGATCGCGTCGGGAGTGGCGGCTATGAGCGCCTCTATCTGGGCGTCGCTGGGCGGAATCAGCTGCGAGCCGCCGCGCAGGTACACCTTGAGTCCGTTGTCCGCGGCGGGATTGTGGGATGCGGTGATCTGCACGCCCAGCTCGGCATCGAGTGCCCGTACCGCGAAGGCGACGACGGGGGTCGGGAGCGGCCGAGGCAGCAGCACCACCGAAAAGCCCTGAGCGGAAAAGGTTTCGGCGGCGGCGAATGCGAACTGTTCGGAGCCGTTCCTGGCGTCGCGTCCGATCACGACGGTGGACCCACCGAGGCCGTTCTCGGTCAGCCACGCTGCGATGCCGGCGGAGGTCTTGACCACCACGGCAACGTTCATCCCGTTCGGTCCCGCGCGCACCGGACCACGAAGACCTGCGGTGCCGAACGTCAGGGGACCGCTGAACCTGTCGGCGAGTTCGGCGTCGGACAGTCCGTCGAGTTCTTCGCGCGTGGCTGGATCAGGATCGCCTGCGATCCATTGTGGTACCCGCTGGGCGAGTTCGTCGGTCACAGGCGGGAGACCAACCGGTGCAGCAATGATCCCATGCGAGCGGCGGAATCCTTGCCGGCAGCGAGCACTTCGGTGTGATCGAGGTGCTCACCGGTCATTCCGGCAGCGAGGTTGGTCACCAGCGAAATGCCCAGGACGCGAGCGCCTTTCGCTCGGGCCGCAATCGTCTCGTGCACCGTCGACATACCGACGAGGTCCGCGCCGAGAGTGCGCAGCATCCTGATCTCGGCGGGCGTCTCGTAGTGGGGGCCGGGCAGACCGGCGTAGACGCCGTCCTCGAGCGACGGATCGATCTCGGCTGCCAGTGCCCGAAGTTCTGGGGAGTAGGCGTCGACCAGGTCGACGAACTCGGCCCCGACGAGAGGCGAACGCGCCGTGAGATTGAGGTGGTCCGAGATCAGTACGGGCTGCCCGACGCTCATCCCGTCTCGGATACCGCCTGCAGCGTTGGTCAGTACGACGGTCGTGGCACCGGCTGCGATCGCTGTGCGCACGGGATGCACGACGCGTCTCAGGTCATGGCCCTCGTACGCATGCGTGCGTCCCTGCAGCAGGAGGGTGTGGGTGCCGCCGACGTCCACCGAGGTGATGGTGCCCGAGTGGCCCGATGCCGACGGCGGTGCGAAGCCGGGCAGGTCGGCCATGCGCACGGTTGCGGTGGGGGAGCCGAAGACGTCCGTTGCGCCTTGCCATCCTGAGCCGAGGACGATGGCCACGGTGTGGGAGTCGATCCCGGTTGCCGCGGCGAGAGCGTCGGCGGCGGTGCGCGCGGCACCCTCGGGATCGGTTACGGGGTCGCTCGCATGTGCGTCGGTGGTTGCCACGGTGAACAACAGTAGGAGATCGACGCCATGGATGTGCGACCGATGGAAGTTACCGTTGGGTAGTATCCGTCGCATGCCTTATCTCGAACGCGACGGCGACGTCCACATCCTGTTCCTCGGTGCCCAGGAGGGTGCGGACAATCCGGAGAACCGATTCAACCCGGATTGGATCGACGCCGTCCATGCGCTGCTCGACGAGGTCGAGGCATCGACCGGCCCGGCGGCGCTGGTCACCAC
This sequence comes from Rhodococcus sp. 077-4, assembly GCF_047782425.1. Lineage (NCBI taxonomy): Bacteria > Bacillati > Actinomycetota > Actinomycetes > Mycobacteriales > Nocardiaceae > Rhodococcus > Rhodococcus sp. 077-4. The sequence continues at coordinate 545,310 of NZ_JAJPWC010000002.1, forward strand.
GTCGGCAGGCAAGTTCTACAGCAACGGTCTCGATACCGACTGGCTGTTCGCCAACCTGGACAAGGTCACCTGGTACCTCGACCGCGTCCACACGCTCTACAGCCGGCTGCTCGCATTCCCGATGACCACCGTCGCCGCGGTGCAGGGTCACGCGTTCGGGGCGGGCGCGATGTTCGCAACCGCGCACGACTTCCGCATCCAGCGCGCGGATCGCGGGTTCTACTGCTTGCCCGAGGTGAACCTGAACATGCCGTTCACCCTCGGAATGTCTGCATTGCTCAACTCTCGGCTGCCCAAGCAGACTGCCGTGGAGGCGATGACGACCGGACGCCGCTACGGCGGTGCCGACGCGGTGGCCGCAGGAATCGTCGAGGCGACGGCATCCGAGGAATCGTTGCTGCCCGATGCGGTGACCAAGGCTGCCGCTCTGACCAGCACTCGGGGTGCGAATCTGGCAGGTATCAAGGCTCGCATGCACGAGGACCTGCTCACCGCGTTGAACACTGCGACCGACGACAGCAATTTCAGCTTCGGGAAGTAGTAGCCCGCTCTTTCTCGCATCTCGGCACAGCCGTTCCGACACTTCGCCGCGCTAGTGACACACTGTCTCTCGTGATCGACGAATCGAACAGTGCTGCCGTGGGCGAGGCAATGGACACCGCTCTCGCCGCGGCAACCGACGAACTGGTTGCACTCTCGCACTCGATTCATGCCGAACCGGAGCTGGCGTTCGAGGAACATCGCAGCGTTGCGAAGATCCTCGACACGCTGCGGGCCCACGATTTCGAGGTCGAGACGAACGTTGCAGACATGGACACCGCGTTCACTGCGTCGTTCGGCAGCGGCGACCTGGTGATCGGTATCTGCGCTGAGTACGACGCCCTGCCCGAGATCGGTCATGCGTGCGGGCACAACATCATTGCGGCCTCCGCGGTAGGCGCGGCGCTCGCGCTCGCGCCGATCGCGGACGCCCTCGGCATCACGGTGCGAGTGCTCGGCACCCCCGCGGAGGAGAGCGGAGGCGGCAAGGTGTTGATGCTCGAACGCGGTGTGTTCGACGGCATCGGCGCGGCGTTGATGATTCATCCCGGACCGTTCGACATCGTGGGCGCGACCTCGCTGGCCCTGGCCGACATCGCCGTGAAGTTCACCGGCCGTGCAGCGCATGCGTCGGCCGCTCCCGAGTGGGGAATCAACGCAGGCGATGCGGTCACCATCAGTCAGGTGGCGCTCGGGCTGTTGCGGCAGCACCTCTCGCCCGGCCAACAGTTCCACGGCATCGTCAGTGACGGCGGCGCGGCACCGAACATCGTGCCCGGCCATGCCGAGCTTCTCTACTACTTGCGAGCGAACACGACGGAATCGCTCGAAGCGCTGACGAAGAAGACCTTCGCGTGTTTCCAGGCAGGAGCAGTCGCCACCGGGTGCACCCACGAGATCCGTACGGTGTCGCCGACGTACGCGGCGTTGACTCCGGATTCGTGGTTGGTCGCGGCTTTTCGTGAGGAGATCGAAGCGTTGGGCCGATCGCCGTTGGCTCAGGAGTTGGAAGGATTTCGCCCGTTGGGCAGCACAGACATGGGAAACGTGACGAATGTTCTACCCGGTATTCATCCTGTCGTCGGACTCGACGCCGGGGGAGCGGTGACGCATCAGCCGGAGTTCGCCGTCGCGTGCGTCACGGATTCGGCCGACCGCGCATTGCTCGACGGCGCTCTCGGTCTCGCCAGAACTGCGGCGCGCGCCGCATCCGACCCCGGTACTCGCGCGCGCCTGCTCGACGGCGTGAGCGCACGATCGGCCGGACGACGATGAGTACCCGCGAGGACGCCGTCGATCGGTGGATCCAGGCGCACACCGCAGATCTGTCCCTGTGGCGCCGGCACATCCATGCCAATCCGGAACTTGCTCGACGCGAATTCGGTACCACCGCATTCGTGATGGAACATCTCGAGGCAGCGGGTCTGTCACCCAAGCCGCTTCCGGGCGGTACCGGGTTGATCTGCGATATCGGACCCGACGGTCCCCGGGTGGCGTTGCGGGCGGACATGGACGCCCTACCGCTGCAGGAGAACACCGGCGCGCCGTATTCGTCCACGGTGCCGGGGGTGTCGCACGCCTGCGGCCACGACGCACACACCACGGTGCTGCTCGCGACCGGACTGGCCCTGGCGTCGCTGCCGGACCTCGAGTACGGGGTGCGCCTGATCTTCCAACCCGCCGAGGAGGTCATGCCCGGCGGTGCCCTCGACGCGGTGGCCGCGGGAGCGCTCGACGGTGTCACCAAAATCTTTGCGCTGCACTGCGATCCGCGACTCGAGGTGGGGCAGGTGGGCCTGCGCCTCGGCGCTATCACCTCGGCGGCCGACACCGTCGAGGTGCGGCTGGATTCACCCGGCGGACACACGTCTCGGCCGCACCTGACCACCGATCTGATCTACGCGTTGGGCACCGTGATCACCGGCCTGCCCGGAATGTTGAGCAGGCGAATCGACCCGCGGACCAGCACGGTCATGGTGTGGGGTGCGGTCGTAGCGGGCCAGGCTCCCAACGCCATTCCGCAGACCGGCATGCTGACCGGCACCGTCCGCACCGGCGACCACGAAACCTGGGCGTTGCTCGAACCGTTGGTCCGCGAGATAGTCACCGGGCTGCTCGCACCGACCGGGGTCCGATTCGAGCTGCACTACCGCCGCGGAGTGCCCCCCGTCGTCAACGATCCGGCGTCGACGCACACCTTCGAGAAGGCGATCGGCCGAGTCGGACCGGACGCATTGGCCGATACCGCGCAGTCCGGCGGCGGCGAGGATTTCTCGTGGTACCTCGAACAGGTACCGGGCGCGATGGCTCGACTGGGCGTGTGGCCGGGTTCCGGACCGCAGCTCGACATCCACCAGCCCACCTTCGACCTCGACGAGCGAGCACTCGCCGTGGGCGTGAAGGTGATGACCGGTATCGCGCTGGATCCGAACTAGCCTACGAAGAGGTGCCGGGGCCGACGTTCCGGCTGTTGCGGGTACGCAGGTCACGCACGTATTCGGCTGGGGCACCGGCGATTTCGGCTGCCTCAGCCATGACGCCGAGGTAGCGTGCCGACGGAAGTCCGCCCTCGTAGGCGTCGAGCACATACATCCAGGCGAGCACCGGCTCCCGGCCGGTCTCGATGCGCAGCCGGATCTTGCGGTGGATGCCGAGCTCCGAGCCCTCCCAGCGATCCAGGCTTTCTTCGTCCTCGTCCGATACGTCGTAGAGCACCACGAAGACCTGCGAGTCGGGATCTTCGACGATCGTGGCCAGCGCACCTTCCCAGCCGATGTCGCCACCGCCGAAGGTCAACCGCCATCCGTGCAGCCACCCGGTTCCCGACAGGGGCGAGTGAGGGCATCGCTGCAACATCTGCTCCGGATGCATGTTCGATCCGTAGGCGGCATAAATTGGCACGTCGGCCAGCCTAAACCGTATGGGCACGCACTGACGCCTCGTGGTCGTGTTTCGGTGAGTCGCCCCAGGTCCGACCTCCCATCGGATGGATCAAGCCTGCCCTACCGACGCGCGAGGGCGGCCTCTGGAATACCGTTGACGCGACACAGCGAGAGTTTTCGAGCATGCGAGAAGAGGATCAATGACCCGGATTGTGATCATCGGTGGTGGTCCGGCAGGGTACGAAGCAGCGTTGGTGGCCGCACAGCACGGTGGAGAGGTGACGCTCGTCGATTCCGACGGTATCGGCGGTGCCTGCGTTCTCTGGGACTGCGTGCCGTCGAAGACGTTCATCGCTTCGACCGGAATCCGTACCGAGATGCGCCGAGCCAGCGACCTCGGAATCTCGCTCGATCCATCGCAGGCCGCCGTCGCGCTGCCGAAGATCCACGACCGCGTGAAGAGCCTCGCGCAGGCGCAATCGGCGGACATCGCGCATCGCGTCACTTCGGTGGGCGTGCAACTGCTTGCCGGACGCGCCGAAATGATCGACTCCCACGTCGGGATGGCCTCGCACCAGATCAAGGCGGTGCTGGCCGACGGCGAAGAGCGCATTCTCGACGCCGATGTCGTGCTCATCGCAACCGGTGCTCGGCCCCGCGTGGTCAAGGGAGCCGAACCGGACGGCGAGCGCATTCTCAACTGGCGCCAGCTCTACGACCTCGAGGCCCTCCCCGAGCACCTGGTGGTCGTCGGATCCGGTGTGACCGGTGCCGAATTCGTCTCGGCCTACACCGAGATGGGCGTCAAGGTCACCGCGGTCTCGAGCCGCGACCGCGTCCTTCCGCACGAGGACGAGGATGCCGCGCTGGTGCTCGAGGACGCGTTCAACGAGCGCGGCGTCACCCTCGTCAAGCACGCCCGCGCCGACTCGGTGGTCCGCACCGACAACGGAGTTGTCGTCACGCTGTCGGACGGTCGTACCGTCGAGGGCAGCCATGCGCTGATGACCGTCGGGTCGGTTCCCAACACCTCCGGTCTGGGACTCGAGAAGGTCGGCATCGAACTCGACAAGGGTGGATACCTGCGCGTCGATCGCGTCTCTCGTACCGCGGTCGCCGGCATCTACGCCGCCGGTGACTGCACCGGGCTACTGCCGTTGGCCTCGGTCGCGGCAATGCAGGGACGCATCGCGATGTACCACGCCCTGGGGCAGGCCGTCAGTCCGATCAAGCTCAAGACCGTCGCGTCGGCGGTGTTCACTCGGCCCGAGATCGCGTCGGTCGGTGTTGCGCAGTCCAAGATCGACGCCGGTGACGTACCGGCGCGCGTGGTGATGCTGCCACTCACCACCAATCCGCGAGCGAAGATGAGCGGACTCAAGCGCGGTTTCGTCAAGATCTTCTGTCGCCCGGCCACCGGCGTCGTCATCGGTGGAGTGGTCGTCGCCCCGAGCGCATCGGAGCTGATCCTGCCCATCGCGATGGCAGTTCAGAACAACCTGTCGGTGAACGACCTGGCCAACACGTTCTCGGTGTACCCGTCGCTGTCGGGTTCGGTCATCGAAGCGGCGCGTCAGCTGATGGCGCACGACGATCTGGACTGATCTCAATATCTGAGAAATGCGTTTCATATCTCGGACACTCGTGAGATAGTCGAGAGAGCGGACAGACCCGTCCGCTCTCTCCTCGACTCAGCGGATCCGCGGGCCGTTCTTCCCATTCCTGCTGCCCCGGAGTCTCTTCGATGTCCTCTCCATATCTTTCCGCCGGCTTGGCGCGACGCACCGAATCACTCACCAGCTCGGCCATCCGTGACCTGCTCGCCCTCACCGCCCGCGACGACGTCATCAGCCTGGCCGGTGGCCTGCCGGCCACCGATCTGATACCGGTCAACCGCATCGCCGCAGCAGCGGAGTCGGTGCTGCGCAGCCCCGATGCGGTGCAATACTGCGCAACACCCGGCCATCGCACGCTGCGAAGCGCAATTGCCGCCAGGGAAACCCTCGCGCGCGGTGGAATGCCGGTCTCGGCGGATACCGTCGTGGCGACGCACGGTTCGCAACAGGCGTTGACATTGCTCGCGCAGGCGCTGATCGACCCGGGTGCTGTGGTGGTGGTCGACGAACCGGCGTACACCGGTGCGCTGCAGGTGTTCTCGATCGCCGAGGCGCAGGTCGAGTCGATCCCCATCACCGATACCGGAATGGACACCGAGGAGCTCGAACGCCGACTGAAGGCGGGGCTGCGCCCTGCGGTGGTCCATACGGTCGCCAACTTCCACAACCCGCGCGGAGTCACGATGAGTGATCAGCGTCGACGGCACCTCGCAGTGCTCGCGGACCGCTACGGATTCTGGGTGATCGAGGACGACCCGTACGGTGAGATCTTCTTCGGCACAACTGAATCCGGAATCGATGCACCGCCTCTACCGATAGCGTGTCACAGCGACCGGGTCATTCGGCTGTCGAGTGCGTCGAAGATCCTGGCTCCGACGCTGCGGGTCGGCTGGTTCGTCGCCCCGCCCGGTGTCTGCGGCGCGGTGGAACTGTTGAAACAGGGTGCCGATCTGTGCGGTTCCTCCATGACGCAGCTGATGGCGGCGGAGATGCTCGCCGACACGTCCTGGTTGGCGGCACACCTGGCAGTTCTCCGGCGCGAGTACAGTTCTCGTGCAACAGCTTTGACGTCCGCTCTGGCGGCCGAATTCGGGTCTCGGCTCACCGTCTCTCGTCCCGCGGGTGGGATGTTCGCGTGGGCTGCATTCGAGGACGGAACCGACACCGGCGAGTTGCTCCCTGTGGCGCTCGACCACGGAGTGGCTTTCGTACCCGGCGCTGCGTTCGCCTCGGCAGCGCAGTACCGTCACTCGCTCCGATTGAGCTTCGCCGGATCGACCCCGGCCGTGCTGGCGGACGCAGTGCGAAGACTCGGCACGGCACACGCTGCGCTGACTCGGGTCCGGTGAATCTGCGCCGTCTCGGTCGGCAGGTTCTGCGCCCGAACGACCTGGGGCGGTAGCCTGACGTGCAAGCAGTGCGCGGGGATTTTCGAAGGAGAGGGAGCGTTCGAAGTGAGCAACCGATCGAATACGAAGTTCCTCGGACCCACCCAGCGGGTGGAGGCGTGGGACCAACTCGGCACCGAGCAATTCGACGTGGTGGTCATCGGCGGCGGCGTCGTCGGCTCCGGTGCGGCCCTCGACGCGGCGACGCGTGGGCTCAAGGTGGCCCTCGTCGAGGCGCGCGACTATGCGTCGGGCACGTCGTCTCGTTCGTCCAAGATGTTCCACGGCGGGCTTCGCTACCTCGAGCAGCTCGAGTTCGGGCTCGTCCGGGAGGCGTTGCACGAACGCGAGCTTTCGCTGTCCACGCTCGCACCGCATTTGGTCAAGCCGCTGAAATTCCTGTTTCCGCTCACGCATCGTCTGTGGGAGCGCCCGTACATCGCGGCAGGCATCTTCCTGTACGACCGGATGGGCGGGGCCAAATCGGTACCGCAGCAGAAGCATCTGACGCGGTCCGGTGCACTGCGCATGTCGCCCGGCATCAAGCGCAAGTCGTTGATCGGCGGAATCCGCTACTACGACACCGTCGTCGACGATGCCAGGCACACCATGACCGTCGCCAGAACGGCCGCCCACTACGGAGCCGTAGTGCGCACGTCCACCCAGGTCGTCGGCTTCTTACGTGAGGCCGATCGGGTATCCGGTGTGCGAGTGCGTGATTCGGAGACCGGTGCCACCACCGAGGTGCGTGCCCACGTGGTGATCAATGCCACCGGTGTGTGGACCGACGAGATCCAATCGCTGTCCAACATGCGCGGACGGTTCCGCGTGCGCGCCTCCAAGGGCGTACACATCGTGGTGCCTCGCGATCGGATCGTCAGCGAGGCCGCGATCATTCTGCGCACCGAGAAATCCGTGTTGTTCATCATTCCGTGGGGTGCGCACTTGATCATCGGCACCACCGACACCGATTGGAATCTGGATCTCGCGCACCCGGCGGCCACCAAGGCCGACATCGACTACATCCTGGGCGAAGTCAACACGGTGCTCGTCACGCCGCTCACGCACGGGGACATCGACGGCGTCTATGCGGGCTTGCGTCCGCTGCTGGCGGGCGAGAGCGACGAGACCTCCAAGCTGTCGCGCGAACACGCTGTTGCGCGGGTTGCCCCCGGCCTCGTTGCCATCGCGGGTGGTAAGTACACGACCTACCGCGTGATGGCCGAGGATGCTGTCGATCTGGCCGCCGAGGACATTCCGGTGCGAGTGGCATCGTCGATCACCGAAAAGGTTCCCCTCGTCGGTGCCGACGGCTACTTCGCGTTGGTCAATCAGGCACCTCATCTGGGCGAGGTGTACAAATTGCATCCGCATCGGGTGACGCACCTGTTGGATCGATACGGTTCGCTGATCGACGAGGTGTTGGCCATGGCCGACGGCAAACCCGAACTGCTGCAACCGCTCACCGATGCACCGGCCTACCTGCAGGTGGAGGTGGTCTACGCCGCGGCTGCGGAGGGCGCACTGCACCTCGAGGACGTGCTCTCGCGTCGCACTCGAATCTCGATCGAGTACTCGCATCGCGGAATGAACTGCGCAGGTCAGGTGGCGGCGCTGATCGCACCGATCCTGGGTTGGGACGAGGCAGCGGTCGACCGTGAAGTGGAGACATACCGCGCTCGCGTGGAGGCAGAGATCGAATCGCAGCGCCAGCCCGACGACGAATCGGCGGACGCACTACGCATCGTCGCTCCCGAAGCACGGCAGGAAATCCTCGAGCCTGTCCGTACGGTCTAACGCGTTCTGACCAGCGTTCGGGGAGCGCGAGCTGCCGTCGCGCCGGAGACGGCCATGATCAGCAGGGTGAGTATCGCAAGTGTGAGCATGCGGTCCATCGTGATGGCCGAAGCTGTGAACAGGCTTGGTCCCGCCTGACAGTCGGCCGTCAGGTCGGTAGAGGTTGGCAGTGCGGGCAGGAGTAGATCTGCCGCTCCTCGAGTGGGTTGTCTCCGATCAGACCGAACTCGATGGTGGTTCCGCAGCGTCGACACGGCTTGTTCTCGCGGCCGTACACCCAGAAATGCCGGCCCGGTCGCCGATCTCCGGTGGTGACGCGTTGATTGCGATTCTTGTTCGCCGTGATGGTGCGGAAGGACAGGTCGATCATCTTTCTCAGGTCGCCGGCTTCGACGACCGGGGTGCGTGGGTCGACGCCACGCAGAAAGCAGATCTCGTTGCGATAGACGTTGCCGAGGCCGGCGATGTTGCGCTGATCGAGAAGGGCAAGTCCGATCGGGCGATTCGGATCCGACTCCAGATTGGACAGAGCCACGTCCGGGTCCCAGTCGGGACCGAGTAGATCCGGTCCGAGGTATCCGACGGCGTCGTCCTCGTTCTCGATGATGTCGAGTACGCCGAGTTCGAACCCGATGGCCTGCGCGTTCGCGGTGTTCAGAATGATGCGCGCTTGGAAGGCGGGTCGGCGCCAGCGAGCACCCAGTGCGTAGACGTGCCAGGTGCCCTCCATCTTCAGATGCGAATGAATGGAGTAGTCGCCCACCCGAATCAAAAGGTGCTTCCCGCGTGAGGCGACGGAGTCCACAATTCTTCCGGTGAAATCGACTGTGGCATAACGTGGTACACGCACATCGCACAGCGTCAACTGTTGGCCCTCCAACGCGGCACGCAGTGTGTTGGCCGCGCGCCAGACGGTATCGCCCTCGGGCATCGGTGTCGGTGTCCTCTCCGGTTCTTCTTGCGGGTGTCGGCTGATTCAGCGGCGTAGGCGGAGCCCGCGCGGGGTTGCCGAGAAGCCGGCTTCGGTCAGGGTTTTGGAGAAATCGGTCCCATGAATGTCGTGTCCGTTGATCCGCTCGACGAGTAGTTTGTCGACTCCGCCGCGGCGGACGGTTGCGGCCAATGCGGTTGCCGCGGCACCGATGTCCTCGGCGTTCTCGCCGAACGTCAGCACTGATTTTCCGCCGCGTTCGACGAACATCGTCAACTCGCCTCGCACGAGCACGACCAGTGCGCCTGCCTTGCGGCCTGGACGATGTTTCGTCGTCTCGTCCGCGGTCTCTCCGGCACCGGCCTCGACGCTGCCGGCTTTGGGCCAGGGCAGTGCACCGCCGTACGGGTTGGCCGGATCGCACGACGCGAGCACGACCGCGGTGGCACTCTTCTTCGGTTCGTCGTAGCTGCGTAACCGGTCGACCACGTCGGAGGTCGAGAACTGCGCGCCTCCGAGGGAGTCGACGAAATAGCCGCGCCGGCACCGACCGGAATCCTCGAACCCTGTGAGTACCTTGTACATCGTGGCGAATCCGCCGGGGACCCCTTCGTTCATCACCGAACCGCGGGTCACCACGCCGTATCGCTCGAGCATCACGTCGGCGGTGGCGTGAGCGCGGACGGTGAGGTCCGGTTCGAGTTCGGGTAACCGCGACCACCGCCCGCCCGCAGTCGGCGGACCGGTGCGGGTGGGCAGTGACGGTCGCTCGAACTGCCGGTAGGAGCGCAACCGCGGTGTGCGACGGGGTGCGCGATGACTCGGGGCCGAGCGCGTGGTCGTCGAATTGAGTAGGGCACGCAGCGGAGCGAACGTGTCGTTGCTGAGGCGGCCTGCCCACACCAGCTCCCACAATGCGGCATGCAGTGCGGTGTCGTCGGTACTGCCGACCGTGTCCGAGAGCTGACGAAAGAAGTAGGCACCGCCGCCCGCGACCGCGTCCTGAATGCGAATCTGCAACTCCGACAGGTCCGATTCGGCTGCCGGCACCAGAGTGAGCGGTGCGGTGTCGGCCATGTGCAGGCTCACCCAACCGTCCTTGGACGAGATCGCGCCATGCCCCGACCACAACACCTCGCCGGTGGAGGTGAGCTCGTCGAGCATCGCCGGACTGTAATCGGTCACCCGCGACGAGAGTACGAGAGACTCCCACGCCGAGGCCGGAACAGGAACGCCCGCAAGTTGTTCGATGACGGTCGCGACGCCGTCGATCCCGCTCAGCCGTCGACTGTCCACGTGCTGCCAGGCGGGCAGGAAGCGGCCGAGGGTGGCGGTGGAGACGGGCTCGACCTCTTGTCGGGCCGCAGCGAGCGACCGACGCCGCAAACGCCGCAGAACTTCGGCGTCGCACCACTCACTGCCCGTGGCACCGGGCCGAAATTCGCCCTCGACGACGCGTTTGTCCACGGCGAGTCTGCGCAGGACGTCGCGTACCACGGCGGTGCCGACCCCGAAGCGCGCCGCCGCATCGTCGAGGGTGAACGGTCCGTGGGTTCGGGCGTACCGGCTGATGAGGTCGACCAATGGATCGTCGACGGGTTCGATGAATGCGGCGGGAGTACCGATGGGAAGCGGAACGCCCAAGGCATCGCGCAGCCGAGCGGCGTCTTCGATTGCCGTCCACCAGGTTCTGCCGGCGAACGACACCTCCATGGCTCGCTTGGCATCGGCGAGTTCGGTGAGCCACTGCGAGTATTCGTCGCCGTCGGTGCGGAGGCCGACCTCCTCGACGGTCAGCGGACCGAGGAGCCTCAGCAGATCCGCGACGCCCTCGATGTCCTTGGCGTGGCGGTCCTCCGGGAGGCGTTGTAGTTCGAGTTCTGTTGTGGTGATGACGCTGTCATCGAGTAGCTCTCGCAGTTCGACGCGTCCGAGCAACTCGGCCAGGAGCGCAGAGTCCAGTGACAGTGCGGCGGCACGGCGTTCGGCCAGTGGGCTGTCGCCCTCGTACATGAATGCGCCGACGTAATTGAACAGCAGTGAATTGGCGAACGGCGACGGTGACGGCGTCTCGACGTCGACGATTCTGATCTGGCGTCGACCTATTCTGGCCATGATGTCTTCGAGGGCGGGGAGGTCGTACACGTCCTGCAAGCACTCGCGGACGGTTTCGAGCAGAATCGGGAACGTCGGGTACTTGCGTGCCACGTCGAGCAACTGAGCAGATCGCTGCCGCTGTTGCCACAGCGGCGCACGCTTGCCTGGATTGCGGCGGGGGAGAAGCAGTGCGCGCGCGGCACATTCGCGGAATCTGGACGCGAACAGCGCCGATCCGCCGACCTGCTCGGTGACGATGTCGGCGATCTCGTCGCGCTCGAACACGAACAGTTCCGCGCCCGGTGGCTGGTCGTCGGTGTCGGGAAGCCGGACGATGATGCCGTCGTCGGATGCCGTGGGAGCGGCGTCGATGCCGTATCGCTCGATCAAGCGCGCGCCGACTGCGAGTGCCCACGGCGCGTGGACCTGCTGCCCGTAGGTGGAGTGCAGTACCAGCCGCCAATCGCCCAGCTCGTCGCGGAACCGCTCGACGATCATCGTCTTGTCGGTGGGGAGTTGGCCGGTGGCCTCGAGCTGCTCGTCGAGCAACGCGATGAGGTTGTTGACGGCATTGGCGTCGAGACCGTCGGAGCTCAGCCGCTCGGCCAGGTTGCTGCGATCGGTTGTACTCCGCAGGAATTCGCCCAGGGCCTGACCCAGCTCGGCCGGTCGACCCAATCCGTCGCCGTGCCAGAAGGGGAGCCGGCCGGGTTGGCCGTACGCCGGACTGACGAGCACCCGATCGTGAGTGATCTCCTCGATGCGCCAGCTGGTGGCACCGAGCGCGAACACGTCGCCCACTCGCGACTCGTAGACCATCTCCTCGTCGAGTTCGCCCACCCTCGATTGCTTTTCGCCCACCATGTAGACGGTGAAAAGCCCGCGGTCCGGGATAGTGCCGCCGGAGGTGACGGCCAATCGCTGCGACCCGGGGCGGCCGGTGAGCGTGTTGGCGTCACGGTCCCACACGAGCCGCGGCCGCAGTTCTGCGAACTCGTCCGAGGGGTAGCGGCCCGAGAGCAGGTCGAGCGTCGATTCGTAGGCCGAACGGGGCAGGGTGGCGAAACTGCCTGTGCGACGGACGGAATCGAACCAGTCCTCGGCATCGATCGGTTCGAGAGCGCAGGCCGCAACCGTCTGCTGCGCCAGCACATCGAGTGGGTTGGCGGGAACGAACAACGCCTCGATCTTGCCCGACGTCATGCGTTCGACGGTGACGGCGCAATGAATGAGGTCGGTGCGGTGCTTGGGGAACAACACACCCTTGGAGATCTCGCCGACCTGGTGACCCGCGCGTCCGACGCGTTGCAACCCGCTCGCCACCGAGGGCGGCGCCTCGACCTGAACCACCAGATCGACTGCGCCCATATCGATTCCGAGTTCGAGGCTGCTGGTGGCGACGACGCAGCGCAACCTGCCGGTCTTGAGGTCGTCCTCGATCAGCGCGCGCTGATCCTTGCTGACGCTGCCGTGGTGCGCCCGGGCGAGGAGCGGGTCGGCACCGTGGTTGACATCGGCCGGAGTGCCGACCTGCGACGGTGGCTTGTGTTGCGTCTCGACGCCGTCGCCGATGCGTTCGGCGTACACCTCGTTGAGTCGCGCGGTGAGCCGTTCCGCGAGACGACGTGAGTTCGCGAAGACAATGCACGACTTGTGCTCGAGGATGAGATCGACGATCTTCTCCTCGACGTGCGGCCAGATCGACCCCTGCGCCGGGGGAGCGGCGGAGGTGTCGGCATTGGGGTCGGTGACGCCCAGCTCGGTCATGTCCTCCACCGGCACCTGAACCGTCAGGTCGAAGGTCTTCGCTGCCGGTGGGGCGACGATCTCGATGGGTGCCGCACCGGCCAGAAAGCGGCCGACTTCCTCGTGGGGGCGCACCGTCGCAGACAGGCCGATGCGCTGCGCGGGCTTGTCCAGCATCGCGTCGAGCCGCTCGAGGGACACCGCCAGGTGCGCGCCACGTTTGGTGCCTGCGACGGCGTGCACCTCGTCGACGATGACCGTGTCGACCTCGGCGAGGATGTCTCGCGCGGCCGAGGTGAGCATGAGGAACAGCGACTCCGGGGTGGTGATCAGGATGTCCGGGGGAGTCTTGATCATGTTCCTGCGGTCGGCGGCACTGGTGTCGCCGGATCGCACACCGACCGAGATCTCGGGCGGGTTCAGGCCGAGGCGCTTGGCGGTCTGGGTGATGCCGACCAGCGGCGCGCGCAGGTTGCGCTCGACATCGATGGCAAGGGCTTTGAGCGGCGAGATGTAGAGGACCTTGGTTTTGCGGGTGCTGTCCGCACCCAGCTGCGCCAGCTCGTCCAGGGCCCACAGGAAGGCCGAGAGCGTCTTACCCGAGCCCGTCGGAGCAACCACGAGGGTGTGCGAACCACTCGAAATGGACGACCACGCACCCAACTGCGCCGATGTGGGAGCCGGGAAAGCGCCGGAGAACCACTCACGGGTGGGCCGCGACAACTTCTCCATCACCGACAGCTCGCCCGCCGTGTCGGTGCCCGTACTGTGCCTGGCCATCCCATCATCATGCCCCCGGGCACCGACAGATAATCCTCGCGCAGTTTCCCCGTCGCGAAACTGTGTCGATTCGAGCGATTCGGGTACCCCGCTCTCATGACCGACGACCAAGAGATCATGCAGAAGATTTCCGCGAAACTCGACGCTCTGCTCGGCAGCAAGACGAATGGTCTGCAGAACGAGGTACCGCCGGGAGCGAGCATCCAGTCCGACGAGGACGACGCCGAGCAGGGGCCGCTCGGCCGCGATTACCACCTGGCGAGCAAGTACGCGCAGGCTCTCGCCATCAACGAGCCACAGGTGATCGATCGGGACGAGTTCGATCGACTGGTCGCCGAGTACGGCTGACCAGCGTCGCTGTGTGACATCAGCCCCGGCCCGCGCACTGGGTCGGGGTTTCGTCGCGTTCGCATACGTGGCGCAGAGCGTGGCACCGGATCTACAGTCGACGGGGTGACCGAACGCAAGAAGCCAGGAGTCACGTTCGAGTCCTGGGTGGACAAGCAGATTCGTCAGGCGCAGGACAACGGTGCGTTCGAGGGCCTCGAAGGTGCAGGCAAGCCGATTCCGGTCGGCGATCCCGGCGACGAGCTGTGGTGGGTGAGGGGCTACCTGAAACGGGAAAACCTGCCCGCCGATGCGCTGCTGCCCACTGCACTGCAGCTGCGCAAGGAGATCGAGCGGTTGCCGTCGACGCTGATCGACATTCGGCGCGAGGATTCGGTGCGAGATGTGTTGGAGGAGTTGAACGCTCGCATCGTCGACTGGATTCGGTTCCCGACTCCGCCGATCGTGCCGCTCGGCCCGGTGGACGTCGAGACCTGGATCGAGAGCTGGCGGACCAACCGCGCCGAAGTCGATCGGCTCGAGCGCGAACACACCGCGCATTCGGCAGCGAGATCGACCGCCACGACGGGTCCTTCAGGGGTGCCCTGGTGGACGCGACTGCGCGCGTCGTTCTCCCGGCGACGCTGAGGCCTGGTTACTGCTTCTCTGCGTCGCGCTCTTCGTCGGCAAGTTTGTCCTCGCCTCGATTTCGGAAGAACTTGAATCCCGGAATGCCGATGACCGCGCGTCGGACATCCTTGGTGACTCCGAGGAGCTCGTGGATCTCGGGGGAGACGGTGTCGAGAGTGGCGAGGATGGGAAGCAGTGCCTCCATGTGGTCGAGGAGTCCCGGTAGCTGATCGACCATGGCGATGGCGGCGTCGACCTCGTCTTCGGACAGATTGTCGACGAATTTGCGGGCCATGGGTTCGGACTTCTTGGCAATGGGATCGAACAGCTCGATCAGCTCCAGCGCAGACCGCGATGCGGCCGAGGCCGATGCAACCACGTCGTCGGCAGCGCCGGTTGTTCGCTGCACGCTGGCGACCACTGCGTCGGCCGAGTCGATCACGTGATCGATGCGTGTCATCAACATCTCAATACGACTCAGCAGCGCTTCGATTCGGCCGGGCAGGGTAAGCGCGAAAGCGGTCGTGGTGAGCATCCAGCCCGCACCGGCCCGCGCCACCGCAACTCCGCGCCGGAGCACCGTTTCGGTACCGAGAGGATCGGGAAGAACCACGCCTGCCAACACCAGAGCCATAGGAGCGACAATGCCATACCGACGAAACGCCCCGAGTGCCGTTAGCCTCGACGCATGAGAGCGCTCGTCACCGGTGCCAGCGGATACATCGGGTCGCGTTTGGTGGCAGCGCTGCTGGCCGACGACGCCGAGGTCGTGGTCGGCTCCCGCACGCCGGACAACCTGCGAACCTTCGACTTCTACGACTCCGTCACCGCCGTCGCTCTCGACGTCGGCGACGAGGAATCCTGTGCAGCCGCGTTCGCGGATTCCGGTACCATCGACGTGGCCTACTACTTGGTGCACGCCATCGGCGAAAACGACTACCGAGCTCAGGACCGCAGATCTGCGGAGCAATTCGCCGCGGCCGCTGCGCGAGCTGGAGTGCGCCGGATCGTCTATCTGGGTGGGTTCGTTCCCGACGACGCCCAGTTGTCCGAGCATCTCGCCAGTCGCGCGGACGTCGGAGAAGCTCTGACGGTGGACGGCGTCGAGCTGGTGTGGCTCAGGGCGGCCATCGTCCTCGGTGCCGGCTCGACGTCGTACGAAATGTTGCGCTACCTCGCCGACCGCTTACCTGTGCTGCCGCTGCCGAGTTGGCTCGCCGAGCCCGTGCAGCCCATCGCGGTGGACGACGTGCTGCACTACCTGGTGGCGTCCGCCGACTCCGAGACGGTTCCCGCAGGTTCGTACGACATCGGTGGACCGGACGTGGTGCCTTATCGCGACCTCGTGTTCGCGTACGTCGAGGCCGCGGGCCTTCAGAGAATCGGGGTTCCGGTGCCGCTGGTGCCGACCTCGCTGGCGGGCAAGGTGATCGGAAAGATCATTCCGGTGCCCGCAGGCCTGGCCGAGGACCTCGTGGGGTCGCTGCACAACACCATGACGACGTCGGAGAGTCGCATTCGCGAGCTCGTCCCCGACCCGCCCCGAGGTCTCACCACCATCGTCGACGCGATGGCCCGTAGTGTGCGGGGAATGGTGGGCGAGCCTCCCGGTGTGTGCGCGCTGAAGGATCCGCTGCGGTTGGCCGACACCGACGCGGCGTGGAGCGGCGGTGACGCGTTGGGAATCAGGCGGCGCGGTGTCGCAGCGTCGTCGGACCGGACGTGGGGATTGATCGAGGCCCTCGGTGGGCGTCGACTGTTGTCCTCGAAGCCCGTTGCGGCAGCGGTACGGACCAATCTGGACGTGGTGGCAGGCGTGAATCGACGCGCGAGGTCGGCCGTGCGCCGACTGACCGACAACGAGGAGGCGTGATGGGAACGTGGTCCACGACCGCGCTGAACGTGATGAAGTCCGCTCTGGTCGATCCGGTCGAACGCGATCACAAGGAGTCCGACGCAGCGTTTCGCAAGCGGCGCATCATCGTGTTGATCACCTTGGTGATCGGTGCGACGGTTCTCTACTTCTCGCTCAAGCTCGAACCGGGTGACCCGTCGTTCTACGCATTGACACTCGTGCTTGCCGCAGTGTGGATGGTGGGCGGATTCCTCTCGGGCCCACTGCATCTGGGGCGCATACAGGTCGGAGGATCGATCAGGCGACCGATAGTGACCCCCATCCTCATCGGTCTGGCCGTCGGCGGGGTGTTCATGCTCGGTGGTCTCGTGGTTCGGCAGATTCCGCCGCTCGCCGACTTCACCGAGAACGTACTGGCGCACGCCCGGGTGGGTTCGCTGGTGCTGATCGTGTTCATCGCGCTGATCAACGGTGTGGCCGAGGAGATCTTCTTCAGAGGGGCGCTGTATTCCGCCATCGGCGTCAAACATCCGGTGATCATCTCGACGGTCGTCTATGCCATCGCCACTCTCGCGTCGGGCAACCCGATGCTGGGATTCGCCGCAGTGTTGCTGGGTTACGTGATGGGCCTGCAGCGACGTGCGTCCGGCGGAATACTGGCGCCGATTCTCACGCACGTCAGTTGGTCGGCGGTCATGGTTCTCGCGCTACCGCCCCTCTTCGTGTGATCCCGGTGATCGCACAGAAAGAGGCACAAGCACCGATTCGACCAGCAGAAACGGACGCCTGCGCTGATTCGTCGCCGATCTGGGCTACATTGCGCAGGTGAGTGAAAATCTCGATCGCGTCGATCGCTTGATCATCGACGAGCTCGTCTCGGATGGCCGCGCGACATTGGCGACGCTGGCGGAGAAGGCTTCCCTGTCCGTATCGGCCGTGCAATCCAGAGTTCGACGGCTGGAATCGCGACGTGTCATCCGCGGGTACACGGCGCAGGTCGATCCGGAGGCACTCGGTAGACCGTTGTCCGCGTTCGTCGCGATCACACCGATCGACCCGGCTCAACCCGACGACGCTCCGGCGCGGTTGAAGCACCTGACGGCCATCGAGTCGTGTCACTCGGTTGCCGGTGAGGAGAGCTACGTCCTGCTGGTGCGTGTCGAGTCGCCACGGGCGCTCGAGGGTTTGCTGCAGCAGATCCGGGCAACTGCACACGTGCAGACGCGCAGCACGATCATTCTGCAGACGTTCTACGACCGCTGACGGCTCGCCACACCCGGTCCGAGGACATCGGTAGGTCGTGCAACCGGGATCCGACCGCGTCGCGGATGGCGTTGGCCAAGGCCGGTGCGACGGGGTTGTACGGGGATTCGCTCATCGACTTCGCGCCGAACGGACCCAGCCGGTCGTACGTGTCCGCGAACAGAACTTCCGTCGGAGGAATGTCCGCGAACTGCGGGACGTGATAGCTGCGAATCGAATCGGTGGTCACCAGACCCGCACCGTCGGTGCGAATCTCCTCGTACAGTGCGCTGCCGATCGCCTGCGCTACTCCGCCTTCGACCTGGCCGCGGCATTGCTGCGGGTTGATCACCGTCCCCGCGTCCGCGCTCTGCACCGACTGCAGGATCTTCACGGTGCCGGTCTCCTCCTGCACCGCCACTCGGAACGCATGCACGTTGAACGCCAACGACCGTGGAAGACCGCCGCTGGTGCCCTCGGTGACGAGGGTGCCTCCCGCCTTCGCCAGAATGTCGTCGAGAGTGATGAAGCGATCGCCGCACCGCACGCCCTCCGGTCCGAGTGTGCAGTCCGAATTGCGGTGACCGGTCGCGGTGGCCGCCAGGTCGAGGATCCGAGCCGACATCGCGCGAACCGCCGCATACAGTGCCTTGCCCGCCACCACGGTGCCTGCGGACCCGAAGGCTCCTGTGTCGTAGGGGACCGAGTCGGTGTCGGACTGATGGATGCGAATGCGGTCGACCGATGTGCACAGCTCGCTCGCCGCGATCTGCGTGTGCACTGTCGTGGTTCCGTTGCCGAATTCCGCTGTCCCGACGCGTATCTCGTAGCGACCCTCGGGGAGGAGTGCCACCGAGGCCTCGGCGCGGTGACCACGCGGTGGGATGGTCGCGATCATGGCCACCGCCATGCCTTCGCCGACCTTCCAGCCTGCCGGTGCGTGTTCACCGTTGCCTCGGCGCAGGGCGGCCTCGGCGAGGTCGATGCACTGGTCGAGTCCGTAGCTGCCGAACTGGAGGTCGTCTTCCTCCCGGTGTGCGGCGACGATGTCGTCGCCGGGGACGATCACGTTGCGCCTGCGGAACTCGAACGGGTCGATGTCGAGTTTTCGCGCGAGATCGTCCATCGCCGATTCGATCGCGAACATCACCTGTCCCAACCCGTAGCCGCGGAACGCTCCGGACGGAATGTTGTTGGTGTACACGGTCTTCGCGTCGACACGCTTGTTGGCACACCGGTAGATTGCGACCGACTCGCCGCAGCCGTGGAACATCACTCCCGCGCTGTGATTGCCGTAGGCACCGGCATCGGTGAGAACATCGATCGACAGCGCGGTCAACGTACCGTCGGCGCTCGCGGCGGCGGTGACATCGACCCGGAACGGATGGCGACAGGGTGCGACGGTGAACTCGTCGGTGCGCGTGAACTCGAACTGCACCGGTCGACCGGTCCGCAATACGGCCAGCGCCACGACATCCTCGGTCAGCAACTCCTGCTTACCGCCGAAGCCGCCACCGACCCGCGCGGTGAACACACGTACGCGATCGCGTGCCAATCCGAATATCTCGCAGATCTCGTCCCGCACCAGAAACGGAACCTGAGTACTGGTGCGCAGGTTCAGTTGTCCGGTCTCGTCGAGCCAGCCGATGGTGCCGTGGGTCTCCAGATGTACGTGCTGGATTCGCTGAGTCGTCCACCGTCCGGTGACCACAGCCGCGGCACTGGACACTGCGGCGTCCACGTCCCCGGTGCTGCCGTGCAATTCGGCCACCAGATTGCGAGACGGATCCGCGATCCGCGCCGACGCGTCCTTGTCTCCGTGGATCTTCGGCGCATCGGGAGCCAGCGAGGACTCGGGATCGAACACTGCGGGCAGCACGTCGTACTCGACGACCAGGGCGCTGCAACCCTCCTGAGCGGCCGCGATCGATTCGGCGACCACGATCGCCACCCGCTGGCCGATGAAGCGTACGACGGTGTCCAGAACATGGGTGTCGTCCGGATCGTCGACGCGGCGGTCGTGGCGGGCCGTGGAAAAGGCCATGGCCGGGCTGTCTTTCGCAGTCAGGACCAGGTGCACGCCGGGGACCCGCTCTGCCGCAGCGGTGTCGATGGAGACGATCCGCGCGTGTGCGTGTGGACTGCCGAGAACACTGGCGTGCAGCAAACCGGGAGGGGTGTGGTCGAGGGTGTACGGCTCGGTTCCGGTGACGATGCGCGCGCTCGCGGGAGCTGCGATGGATCGTCCGCACGCCGGACCGTCGACGGGCTTCTCGGTGTTGACGACCCCGCAGACCGCGTCGGATATTGCGCGGTACCCGGTGCAGCGGCACAGATTCCCCTTGAGCCGCTCGGGAAGATGGTCCAGATCGTCCTCGGTGAGGGCCGAGGCGGTGACAACCATTCCGGCTGTGCAGAACCCGCACTGAAATCCGGCTGCCTCGACGAAGCGACTCTGGGTCGGATGAAGATCGTCCGGTGTGCCGAGCCCCGCCACGGTGGTGACGGACCGGTTTGCCGCACGGAACGCGGGGAAGATGCACGAGTGCACGGGCTCGCCGTCGACGAGTACCGAACATGCGCCGCAGTCGCCCGCGTCGCACCCTTTCTTCACCTCGAAGTGCTCGTGCTCGCGGAGCATGGTGCGCAGACACTGACCCGGCCGGGGAGCGACGTCGGTCGGTACACCGTTGATATCGACGATCATGACAACTCCTCGCGAATCTGCTGCGCAGCAGCACAACTGATGTGTTGCCGCCAGTCGGGTGCCCCGTGTGGGTCGTCGTACCACTCCTCGGGTTCGATGGTGTCGGCGAGCGCGTTTTCGAGCTCGCCTGCCGTCGGCAGAGCCGGAAAACGCAGCACGAACGGACGGACGGTCGCCGCGCTGACCGTCAGGACGAAGACGCCGTCGGCGTCGACTCGGCCGATCACCACGGCGGCGGAACGACCGAGAGGCGAGAGGGCGAGCTTGCGCATCGCCGTTCTCGATTCGAGCGCATGCCGCGGGATCGTGATGCTGCGCAGCACTTCTCCTGGCCGAAGGGCATTGACGTGCGGACCTGTGACCAAGTCGTCGATCGCGATGCTGTAGTCGTGGTCGGGACCATCACCCGACCACACCTGCCCGACGCCGTCGAGCGCGGCGGTCAGCGAGATCATCGCACCGGCAGGCAGGGCAAGTGCGATGTTGCCGCCGACCGTTGCGGTCTTCCAGATCTTGAACGAGGCCAACAACGCTGCTGCGCAACGGGGGAACAGTGCTGTGGCCGGCCAGGGCGAATCGAAACGCGCCAGCGTCTCGATGGTGCACGTGGCGGCGATCTCGAGTCCGGTCTCGGTGACGGTCACAGGCTCCCAGCCCAGGGCCGTGATGTCGACGAGGGTGCGCAGATGATCCTGTTTCTCCGAGAACAGCCAGGTGCCGCCCGCGAGCACAGCGGTGTCCGAGCGTCCCGGCGGCAGGTCCGCGCGGGAGCCGGGAAGCAGAACATCGTCGACCGTGCCGAGATCCATGGCCTTCGTTCACCTCGTCTTCGCCGGCGAATGTCACCTCGAACTCTAACGAGTATCTGTTACCGATCTTCGGTCGTCACGCGATACGCCCGAAACTCGGAGGAAACAACTCACACATACTGTGCCTTTCCACAAGCTCAGCGGGGCCGAGGCGGGGAGGCGCAGCAGTGCAGGTCAAGGACTTGCTCGACGCCACACAGCTCGGCATTCGATTGCTCACCTCCGATGCCGACGCCCTGGGCCGCACGTTGCGGTGGACGTACACGACCGATCTGCCCGACCCGTCGCGCTACATCGCAGGAGGGGAGCTGGTCATCACCGGTGTGGTGTGGCGTCGAACGCCCGCAGACAGCGAGGTGTTCGCGCGAGCCGTCGCCCGGTCCGGGGCCTCGGCCTTGGCCGCAGGCGAAGGGCTGCTCGGCCACATTCCACAAGACCTGATCGACGCGTGCGAGCGGAACGGGTTGCCCCTGCTCGCGATTCCGGACACCGTCTCGTTCGGTGAGGTGACAGAATTTCTCGTCGGCCGCGTCACCGGCGATCGCATTGCCTCGCTGAACACATCTCTGGTTCGCCAACGTCAGCTGCTCACGGCCATCGCGGACGGTAGGGCGCTCGACGAGTTGGCGCTGCACACCTCTCGGGCAACCGGCATGGCGTGTCTGATCTTCACCGCAACCGGCAGGCGTCTGGTGGCCGAGGTCTCGGCGTTCTCCGACACCGATGTCGACACCTTGACTCACGCTGCACTCTCGTCCGAAAGACTGCCCGCGACAACCACACTCAGTGACGGTGGGACCTACAGCATCTTCGGCATCGGTCCGGCGCTCGTGCAGAGAACCACGCGGTGGTTCCTGGCGGTGGCGGGGGACATGACGACGTTCCCGCCCGCCATCTCCGACGCGTTCGGGCAGCTCGCTGCTATCGCCGCGCTCGATCGTGCACGACGCGAGGAGGGACGGCTGGTTCGACGCGAAATCGCCGATCAGGCAGTGGCCTTGGTGGAAGCCGACAGCACCAGGCCCGAAGCCCTCACTCGTCTGCGTCAGGCAGGTGTCGACCCGGACCGCTCATTGGTGGTCGTCAGGGTCGTGCACAGCGGGCGCATCGACCTGCGCGAGATGTTGCGGACAGTTCTCAGCGACACCCTGACCTCCTTCGGCGGCGGTTGTGTCGGGTGCAGCACGCACGGCGACATCGTCGCGATCGTCAACACCGACGATCCGAACTTCACGCAGACGCTGCGAACTCGACTGACGCGCTTGGGTTCCGGAATCGGGCACAGCCGTCTACTGGTGGGCGTCAGCTCCGAAGCAACAGGGATCACCGTCGACGGGGCATTGCGATCGGCCCGTCACGCGCTCGAAGTCAGCAGACAAGGGTCGAGCCCGGTGACCGTCACCGCCGGCGCGCAACTGACCTCGGCGGTGTCGATGCTCTCGGCTCTGCCGGACGATGTGCGTCGGTCCTTCGTCGACCATGTTCTCGCTCCTCTGCTCGACTACGACCGGCGCACCGATGCCGGTCTGACCGATACTCTCCGCGAGTTCCTGGCCACCGGCGGATCGTGGAACCGCACAGCCGAGTCGTTGCACGTGCACCTCAACACCGTCCGGTATCGAATCAAGCGGGTCGAGGAGTTGCTTGGCCGCGATCTGGGTTCGACCTCGGACCGGCTCGATGTCTACCTCGCGCTGCAATCCGTCCCTCGTTCCTCGGCCACCGGGGCGGCATAGGATCGAGCAATGACTGGCTTCACCGGAATACCCTTCGCTGCCCTCGACTTCTACGAAGATCTCGAAGCCGACAACAGCAAGCTCTGGTGGAGCGAGCACAAGGATGTCTACGACAGTGCGATCAAGGGGCCGATGACGGCATTGCTCGCAACCCTCGAACCGGAGTTCGGCAGCGCCAAGGTCTTCCGCCCCTACCGAGATGTCCGATTCTCCAAGGACAAGACCCCGTACAAGACCCATCAGGGCGGATTCGTCGCTCGCGGTGACAGTCTGGGCTACTACGTGCAGATCGACCCCGCCGGACTGTTCGTTGCAGGCGGGTTCTACAACTCTACGACCGAGGGCGTTGCCCGCTACCGCCGGACCGTGGACGACGACGTCCGCGGAGCCGAGCTCGAGGCAATTCTGGCCACGCTGACGAAGGCCGGCTACGAAATCGGCGGCGACAAGCTGAAAACCAAGCCGCGAGGATACGAGCTCGATCACCCTCGCATAGACCTGCTGCGCCACAAGTCACTCACGGCCGGTAAACATTTCGGCTCACCCGCCTGGCTGGAAACACCCAAGGCCGCAACGAAGGTGCGCGATGCCTGGCGGGCCCTGACCCCACTGGTCGAATGGACTGCAGCTCTGCACACGTGAGCGCAGCGCCTACCCGACGACAGAGTATGTCCACCAGGCACTTCCGGCATCGGGAGCATCCTCGCGCTCGACGGTTGCCTGAATCAGGCCGTACGGCCGATCGTCGGCGTTGAACACCTCGAGGTTGTTCTCGATACCGAACCTGCCCAGGTCGTAGACGAAGTGATGCTTGTTCGGTGCGGACATCGAAATCTCGGCGATGAACGGGTACTTCTCGAGCACCGCCTCGCCCATCGCGTACAACGTCTGCTGCAGTGCCAAGGACTGTAGATTGGCGAACCGCTCGATCATCGCCGCCTTCACGCCCGCGTACACGGCGTCCCACTCCACATCGGTGGTGGTGTAGCGCCACTGGGCCGTCAGAGACGTCGCCATCACCCGGTCGGTCGTGGGCTCGAGAACCGTCAGGTCGTCCTCGAGGAAGCCGTGGAACTCCGAACCCGTGGACTTGAGAATCACCATGTCCTTGAAGCCACTGATCACCCAAGTCTGCTGCGCATCGCCTTTGCCTTCCACCGTCACCGCCGACGTTCGGATCTCCTCGCCCTTACGGGTCCATGTGTGATCGTGCTCGACGCCGTCGATCACCGCACGCGCCCAGGCGTACTCCTCGAGTTCGATGCGGGCACCCTCGACGGGCTCGACGTCGTCGACGTAGTGGCGAGCCAGATCGAGGCCGTAGCTCTCGAGATGCAGCAGTCCCTTCGTCTTCGCGTACGCGTACGCGGTCTGCTTCTGGGTGTCGGTGGGGAGCACGTTGGACTGATCACCCACCAGATGCGCGGGCGAGAAGTTCCCGCGCAGAGCGCTCGAGACGTTGATGTCGTGGATCTCGTGTCGTGGGGAGTCACGATAGATCCGCACCACGCGGTTCTCGGCTTTGCCGTACTGGTTGGAACCGAGGACGATCTTTCCGGTCAGGTCGGTCATGTCAGCTCCCGCGATAGGTCGAATAAGCGAAGGGGGACAACAGCAATGGGACGTGATAGTGGGCGTCGGGGTCGGTGACGGCGAACGAGATGGACACCTCCGGGTAGAAAGTGGGTGTCGATGTCGCCTCGAAATAGCGGGCGGTGTCGAACGAGAGGCGGTACACGCCCGGATCGATCGGCGCGGGAACCACCTCACCGATGCGGCCGTCCCCGTCAGTGGTGGCCGTGGAGATCTCGCCCTTCTCGGGATGGAACAGTCGTACCCGCATCCCCACTGCGGGCGTGCCCGAGGTGGCATCGAGCACGTGCGTCGACAGTCCGGTCACTGCTCCGGACCCAGCATGCGGCCGAGGCGAATTCGATTGATCTTGGCCAGTTCCACGCGGAGCACCCGTCTTTCGGTATCGGCATCGTTGTCGAGCCTCTCCTCGAGGATAGCGAGCAGGTCCTCCGCGGATCTGCCGGTGGCGCATACCAGATAGACGTGCCCGAACTTGTCCTCGTATGCGCGATTTCCCGCTGCCAACTTCTCGAGCACCTCGGTACCTGCAGTGGTCACCGCGGCTTGCTCGCGCTTGGACGACGGGTTGTCGGCCTTCCCTCCGATTCGGGGATGGCCGTCGAGCGCATGATCGATCTCGGCCTCGGGCAACTCGGCGAGCACTCGATCGGCTCTGTCCAACAGCATGTCTCGACTGTCGAAGGGGCGGCCTTGGGCGACTCGGCGGGCCCAGATCGACGACGCGCAGCACTCGTAGAGTGCGTGCATGGCCTGCCGATCACTGAGCCGATTGAACCCGTCGAGCCCTATCCATTCGTGCAGCACATCTGGCTCGCTATCTGAAGTCGTTGATGCGACCGAACCGCGCGGCCGCGATCGGGTTGGCATCGGCCACGAGATCGTCGAACCGGTAGTTCGCGATCTTGGCTATCTCGATCATCGCGAACGACCGCTCCGCCGACGGTGCGTTCTCGACGCGTGACCAGCCGTTGGCAAGGACTCGATCGTAGCGTTCGGTCTCGCGCGCGCAGATCACCAACGGGAAGCCGAAGTGTTCGCGATATTCGGCGGCCAGTTGGACGATGTTGTCGTGCTCGTCCTCCTCCAGGTTGGACAGGCCGACGTGATCTGCGGCATTGAGAGTGCCGGTGGCGTCCTCGCTGCCGAGATCGGGGTAGCTGTTGATCAGCTCGATCTGTTCCTCGGTTGTGCCGGCCAACAGTGCCTCCTGGAAGGCTTCGCGTAGACCGTGAGCATCTGCGAACGGCCGCTGCTGGTACGCGCGTTCGACCACCCACGGGGTGCCCTGCACCAACCCGCCGAACGTGGCAGCGAACTCCTCGGAGGACATCTCGTTGACCTTGTCGAGAGTGATGCCCTTACCCGGACCACCCGCAACGGCCTGACCGCGGTTGCCGATGTGGAAGAACAACACGTTGAGCACGATTGCCGAAACCGCACCGAGGACGATGCCGCTGCCGAACAGCATTTCCAGCCAGTCCGGTACGCCCTCGGAGACCGTCGGCTGAATGGTCACGAGCATCGCCAGTCCGAGGCTCGTCGCGACGATGATCAGGTTGCGGTGGTCGGTGAAGTCCACCTTCGACAGCGTCTGGATTCCGACGACGGCGACGGTCGCGAACAGGGCAAGTGCTGCGCCGCCGAGCACGGGCGGCGGGATGGATGCCACGACGGCTGCCGTCTTCGGTAGCAGCCCGAGCAGGATCATGATGCCGCCGGCCGTCGCGACCACCCACCGGCTCCGAACACCCGTCAGGCGAACCAGTCCGACGTTCTCGGAGAACGCGGTGTACGGGAACGAGTTGAACGTACCGCCGATGACGGTGGCCACTCCGTCAGCGCGCAACGTCGCTGCGATGTCGTCCTTCTTGATGCGCTTGCCGACGATCTCACCCGTCGCATACACACTGCCGGTGGTTTCGACGGCGATGATGAGCATCACGACGATCATCGAAACGATCGCGATGACACTGAATTTGGGCACACCGAACAGGAAGGGCTGCGTGAAGCCGATCCAAGATGCCTCCGAGGTGCCGTCGAAGTTCATGTCTCCCAACGTGAACGCGACACCGCTGCCGATCACCAGTCCCAGCAGCACGGCGATGGTCGCCATGAAGCCCTTGAAGAACCGTTGGATCAACACGATGATCAGCAGTGTGCCGATCGCATACGCCATCCACCGGCCGTTGGTCGGATCCTGTTCGTGCGTCGCAGGATTGGTCACCGCATCGTTGACGGCGACCGGCAGCAACGCCACCCCGATGATCGTGATGACGGTGCCGGTCACCACCGGCGGGAAGAAGCGCAGCAGCTTGCTGAAATACGGTGCCATGAAGAACGTGACGAGACCGGCGACGATGACGGCACCGTAGACGTACAGCAACCCCTCGGTGCCGCCGCCGTTCGCCATCGCGATCGCGATGACCGGAGAGACGCCGGCGAACGTCACACCCTGGAGCAGAGGTAGGCGGACGCCGATCTTCCAGAATCCGATCGACTGAATGATCGACGCGATGCCGCAGGTGAACAGGTCTGCATTGATCAGATGGATCAACTGTTCGTTGGTCAGTCCGATCGCACTGCCGATGATGATCGGCACCAACACAGCGCCGGCGTAGAACGCGACGACGTGCTGGAACCCGTAGGCGGCAAGTTTCGGAACCGGAAGAACTTCGTCGACGGGATGGACGCGTGTGCGTGTGGTGGGCTTGACGGACATGGGTGGGCACCTCGCGGAAGCAACAGGGCAGGATTCCTGCGACGCTGCAGGAGAAGTTCACTAAGAATCGGTCATCGCGCCTATCCTCGCTAGTCGAGCGCGCACAAACTTCTCGACCTGCTCGACGTGGACGTTGTGCGAACATCCAACACCGAGTGAACGGTGAAAGGGGCCATCGTGTCGGACCGTGCCGTCGGAGTGTTGCTGGCCGCTGGTGCCGGAACGCGATACGGATCGCCCAAAGTGCTCGCTCACGACGGGCTGTGGCTCGTGGCCGCGGTGCAGGCACTACGCGACGGCGGTTGTGATCGCGTGGTCGTGGTGCTGGGCGCGGCCGATGCACCGATTCCCGACGGTGCTGTGGCTGTGCACACGCCGCACTGGCAGCAGGGTATGAGCGCGTCTTTCGTGGCCGGGCTGTCGGCGGCTTCCGACGCGCAGTACGTGGTGGTGCATGTGGTCGATACCCCGGACGTCGGCCCCGAGGTGGTGCAGGCAGTGCTCGCGGCAGCGCAGGAAACCGGTCTCGCCAGGGCAGTGTTCGGTGGGCGTCCCGGTCATCCGGTGGTCCTCGCCCGGCGACATTTCGATGAAGCCGCCGCATCCGCGTCGGGAGACACAGGTGCTCGGGATTTCCTGCGGGGGAGAGGCGACGTGATTGCCGTCGAATGTTCGCAATGGGCAACGGGAATCGACCACGACTATCGGTAACCCCCTCGTGCGCGTTTTGCGTCCTCATAGGTACGCAAAACGCGCACGAGGATGGACTTCCAGAGGCACCGGCGGGATCCGTGGAAGCGTCCCCGCGGGGACACCCGAGTCAGCGAATCTCGGTGGCGATTGCCTCGATCAGCCCGTCGAACTGATGACCACCGGTCGGGAACTCGATCACTCTCGCCGACGGGAGAGCCTTCGAGTTCAGCGCCAGGTGAGAAATGGGAACCACCTCGTCGTCGCGGCAGTGGAGGAGTGTCAGATCGGTCTCGGGCTTCGGGTCGGTGAACGCGTAGTCGGCAACGTCCCACCCACGCTGAGTCCAGTCCGGCATTGCCAGCAGAGTGGCTCGCAGGGGTCGCTCCCGGCGATGTTCTGCCAAGACCCTGACGAGGATCGATGCGCCGAAGGAATGCGCAATCACCGCATCCTCGGGCCCGAGCCGGTTCAGGTGTAGACGAATCGGTTCGGCCCAGTCCTCGAACCCCATGGCGCCGTCGGACAATTTCGGCATATCCAGATCGAGGCCCAGGGTCCGAGCCAATCCATGGGCCAAATCGGCATCGTCCAGAAATCCGCCGGCACCATGAACGAACAGAAGTCGACCGACCATGCTGGGTTCCTTCCCTCGGCAATGCTGTCACCGAAGAAGACCACCGCGTCGCCGCGAAGTCACCGGTCGGTACACAATCCTGCCGTGCGCGTTTTGCGTATCCCTGAGTACGCAAAACGCGCACGAGGGGTTGACGCAGAACAACGGCTCGTGGAACCATCTGGCGCAGCGTCGCGTGTCGATGACGGACTGCGTCAGGCATGGAGGCGTCGTACTGCCCAGGAGGCAGCGCATGTCCATCTCGTTCGACCACACCATCATTCCCGCGAAGAACAGCTCGGTCTCGGCGGCGTTCTTTCGCGACCTGTTCGCACTTCCAGAGGCACCGTCATGGGGACCGTTCGTCAATGTGCAACTCACCGATGGCACTCTCATTCAATTC
Organism: Rhodococcus sp. 077-4; assembly: GCF_047782425.1. NCBI lineage: Bacteria > Bacillati > Actinomycetota > Actinomycetes > Mycobacteriales > Nocardiaceae > Rhodococcus > Rhodococcus sp. 077-4. The sequence goes on from NZ_JAJPWC010000002.1 coordinate 574,417, forward strand.
GCCGAACCACCGGTAGAGGAAATTCAGTTCCAGCACTATGCCTTTCGGGTCAGCGAGGATTTGTTCGACGCGGCGTACGCCCGGTTGGTCAGCGTCGGTGTCGAACACTGGGCCGACCCTCGGATGACCCGGCCCGGCACTGTCAATACCGGACATGGTGGTCGCGGAGTGTACTTCCGCGACCCAACCGGGCACTTCTTCGAGATGTTGACGCAGTCGTACCTGACAGCGCAGGGTGAGCCGGTACCGTAGCCACTGTGACCGAGCAGCAGCACGTTTCGATGACGAGGGCCGCCTACGATACCGTTGCCGAGAGCTACTCCGACCTGGTTCGCGACGAACTCGACGGGCGGCATCTCGAGCACGGACTGTTGGCGACGTTCGCGGACCGGGTGCAGAGCGGAGACGTTCTCGAAGTGGGGTGCGGCACCGGCCGCATCACCGAAAAACTGCACCTCCTCGGGCTCGAGATTGCCGGAATCGACCTGTCGCCCAACATGATCGAGGTCGCGCGGCGCGAATACCCGCATCTGCCGTTCCGTATCGGATCGATGGAGGCGTTGGACGCGGGGGACAGCTCCGTTGCCGGAATAGTTGCCTGGTACTCGATCATTCACACTCCTCCGGAGCAATTGCCCACGATATTCACAGAACTGCATCGGGTACTGGTGCCGGAAGGTCTGCTGCTGTTGGCATTTCAGGCCGGCAACGAGCGAGTGCGCCTCGAGCAGGCGTACGGGCATTCGGTCTCGTACGACTCGTATCGACTCGATCCCGACGCGGTCGCGGTCATGCTCGGCGAGACGAACTTCGAGGTGGACATCCGCGTGCATCGAGCTCCGATGGGTTACGAACGCACACCGCAGGCATATCTGTTGGCCCGCAAACGAACAACGGGGTCGTGATCGTCGGACCGGACGCCGTCCTGCGGCATCGGCCCGCACGAATCGTGGTGGCAGGGACGGCCGGCTCGGGCAAGACGACGTTGGCAGAGCGGGTCGGTCTCGTGCTGGACATCGAGCACATCGAGATCGACAGCCTGTTCCACGGCCCGAAGTGGACGCCGCGTCCCACCTTCGAGTCCGATGTCGACGAGTTTCTCGTGCGCCCGGCGTGGATCACCGAATGGCAGTACGTCCGAGACCGTCTCGCCGATCGCGCCGACCTGGTCTTGTGGCTCGACCTGCCGCGTCGAGCTGTGATGCGGCAGGTGACAATTCGGACCGTGCGACGCCGGTTCGGCAGGCATGAGCTGTGGAACGGCAATATCGAGCCGCCGTTGTATCGGATCTTCTTCGATCGCGACCACATCATTCGATGGGCGTGGAGGACCTATCGGTTGACTACCGAGCGGGTGCAGAGACTAAGTGATCGCCGCCCAGAGCTGACAATCGTGCGATTCCGCTCGCTCGCCGAGGTGGATCGGTGGTTCACCGATCGACTGATCTTTGTTGCGAAAAATTGAGGATCTGTGTGTCAAATGGTCACGTCACTTTCGGGGTGCGAGGTGAGGTTGCTGCATAGAGTTGGGTGGCTCAAACCGGTTTCCAAGTGGTGTTTTGATCTCGACTGCCGCGTCTCATGCGCCTGGGGTGGCACGTCTTTTGGCTCCGGGTAAAGCGCACATCAAGAGCCACAGGAAGCAACCCAGTTCGGTTCGCAGACCGACCCGAACTGAACTTTTCAATCAGTTACACAGCTTAGATGTCGTGCGATGTCAGAACCTACCGTTACGCTTTACTTCAAATCGGCGAAGGGTAGCCAGTGCGGCAGACGAGCAAACGTGGGAATCAGTTGATCGTCGATGGCGATCTGATTCCGGACAACAGACTTGCATCCGAAGATGCAGATCTGCTTGACCACAGCGCGATCGCGCAGAGTGTCGCCGAGATTGCAGCGACAGCGGCCACGCCCACAAACATCGCATTATTCGGCGCATGGGGATCAGGGAAATCGAGCATCTACAGCATGATTGCCCAGCACCTCGCGAACACCGCCGGGGAAAGCGTGCGCGTTGTCAGATACGACGCCTGGAAATACGGCGGCCAGGATCTTAAGCGCAACTTCATCCACAGTCTTGCGGGCGACCTTGGTTTCGGAGACGACCCAGATTTCAGTGATGGTCTGGAACACGAACAAAGCAGGGCGCGTCTTCATCTAGGAAAGTGGATCTGCTCGAATAAGACATCCCTCGCCGTCGGGCTTGGGATCGCGGCTGCAGTGGCAGCGCTGTGGTTGAGCGTCCTTTTATTAGTTGCGGTCAAACTCGGAAAATCGACCTTCGTCGACGCCGCAGGCGTTCTCATCCCTCAAGCCGGAACGGTCTTCGGTCTCGCCCTCATCGCGGTCGTGGTCGGACCGCAGGTACTTCAGGGTGCCACGGTGACTACGAAAACTCCGGCACCGGTCGGATCGGACCAATTCGCCAAACGCTTCGTCAAGCTAGTCGCCAAAGTGCGATCAAAGCGGGCGGAGCGACTAGTAGTGTTCATCGACGAACTCGACCGCTGCGCGCCCAGCGATGTTGTCGCGACCCTCAAAGACCTAAAAACCTTTCTTGACGAGGACGGTTGCAGTTTTATAGTTGCCGCCGATCGGGAAGTTATCGAGCAATCACTCAGGGAAGTCCCCCAAGCCAAGCCAGTGCGCGAGGATGAGCCGTACTACGCAACGCCAGGCGCGTTCCTGGACAAAATCTTTCAGCATCAAATTGCGTTGCCGCCCTTAAGATCACGTGCACTGACGCGGTTCGCTTATGAGCTGGTCAACGCGCAAGGCGGGTTGTGGGAAGAGCTTCGAGAGCGTGGCGACAACGCGTTCGAGTTGGCTGTTTTCGCCCTGATACCCGTTCACGTTCGGAGTCCCCGCCGCGTCAAAGTCCTTCTCAATAACTTCGCCACCAACGCACGAATCGCGCAAGCACGCGGAATTGGATGGAGCGACCGAGCCCACGAGATTGCTACGCTTACTGTTCTACAGACCGAGTTCCCCGCCGTAGCCGACGAGCTGCGACGTGTGCCGCGGCTACTGAGCTATCTGCGCGGAGACGAAGCCGCGAACACGGAACAGATTCAATTGGTCATCGACCGCTTCCTGCTTTCCCGACGAGAAACCACGCAGACTCCTCGCCCACGGGAGCGCTCCGATGCCGACGAGTCCAACCCCGACGTCAGCGAATCCCCAGCAGGGGCTCTCCTGACGGACGACGATTCGGCGAAGGGAGTACAAGACCTCCGTCTCGCGGATCTAACTCTGCGCCGCCATCTCCGAATGTACTTGTCCAAAGTGCACGCCGCAGGCATCTCGGATCCGCGTCCGGACTTGCTGTACCTACAAGCGGCAAGCGGTCGCGACTCCCTAGGAGACCCGACGCTCGGCGATATGATTGACTATGCGACAGACACAGCTCCGGACACAGTTGTGGCCGCATTCCGCGAACAGGGTTCGCACGTTTTGGCAATCGCCATACCTCTGCTCGTCACTGAAGGCGATAACAGCTATGGGCCCGGGCGTAGCTTCGCATACGAATCTGCATGTCGCCTAATTGAACTCATTGATCACAGTGACGACAGCACTCGCAACACAATTGCCACAGACACATCCCCATCCCTGATTGCGGCATCGAATGCCAACACACTCACCACATCCTCTTTGCCGGGAGCGCTTTTGGTTGCCGCATGGGCACAGCGATCGGATGTCACCGACGCAATCTTGGAGAAGGTTACGGAGACAGAGCCTGTCGACGATCCACTGCTGGAACGTCTGTCCGCCGCCCTTCAGTATGTCCACCCCGACGGTGCCATTCGACTGACCGAGTTCCTGACAGACGACTTCGAAGACCGGCCCAATCCTCTGATGACGGCACTCCGGACATTGCCAAACAGTAGTGCGATAAAGCTGTGGACCGACGCAGCCCCGGCTGTTTTCGGAACGCTCAAGCGGATGGAAGAACCCTCGACGCATCCGACCCCACTCTCACGGGCGTCCGACGCGACCACCGCAGCGGAGGAAGTGATCGTCTCCTCACCGACAGGTGACGGCGCTGCGAGACTCCGATCGTTGGTCGATTCCGCTCGACAAAGAACAGACTACGAGGAGCTGTTGTCCGCCATACTTATACCCGCGCAGTCGTGGCAATCGAGCGACTCCCTTCGCTCGTGGGTACTCGAAAACGTCGATTCCCTGATCTCGACAATGTCCTCATCTACGTTGCGCGCCAAGCACGCACTATTGGGTCTGCTGTACTCCCCAAGTCACGAGTGGGTGTCATGGGCCACACAGTTACAGGAACTCGATCAGGTGACCACAGAGGCTATATCGTCCCTTGCGGGCGAGGTACTGAAAGACCGACTTCTTCCAGCAATATTGGAGTCTCCACTCGAAGTCCGAGTTGTGCTACCGGAGTCAGTGGCGAAGGTGCAGCTCCTTGCCAAGCTGGACGTTGGCACTCTCGTGCAGAGCCTGACTGAAATCGCAGCGGCCGGTGACTGGAACGACGTCGACGGCGATGTGACAACCTCGGACATAGCCTGGAGCCGCAAGAAAACCATGGTGGATGTATCGGTGGCCCTGGTGCCTACTGTTGGCGAATCCGTACTCGAACCCGCCGTCGAGGATTTGAAAGTTGCAGTCGAAACATGCGCCCTAAATCCCATTTTTGTTGATCGATGGATATCACTGGTGCGGACACTTCCAGTCGAGGCGGCACAAAGCCTCACGGCCGCCATTGATCGTTATCAGGTGCGCGAGGCTGAAGAAACTGCAGTCCTTACGATTCGGGTGCAGATGCGTCAAATCCACGGAGGCGCTGCGCCGCCTTCTGGCGAGCTAGGCGCTCTCCCTGCCGCCGAGGTTGACACCGATCTGACCAGTGCATGGCTGTCTCTGTCGCCTGACCCTGTCGAGGTTCGAGGACTGGTTGGTACTGTCCCATTCACCGCGGCCGCGTTTGGGGAGTACTGCGACACCCTGTCGGTACACGACCGCACTCAGATTTGGCTGGTCATTTACAAGTCCAAGGTTGCACAACAATTACTGACCTCCGTTGGCCGAGGAGGTTTAGGCCACGAGGCCGTCGACATCGTCAGATCCTCGCTGGCTGAGCTTACTCGGGCAGCTGACCGGGCAGTAGCCGTCGAACGCCTCACACGGGCTGAACACCCGGCCGATGACAGCACTCAACTGCGTCGGGTACGTCGCTCTTGCACAGAACTCGCCACTGACCTAATCAGCCGAGATACCGCCAAAGACGTGCGCACCGCAGCCGAACTCATGATTTGGGCAGATGGAGCCGAGAGTCGCCAAGCAAAAGCCGCACTGAACAAAATGTTCACTGAATCACTCGATCGATATAAGGACCCTTTGCCAAAGTCGCATATCAAACAACTGGAGTTCCTGCAGCTGATCACTCCTAGGAAAGGACTCCTGGGCAGGCTTCTCACCCGTTAAGTGGTGATGAGCTTGCACATTCTCCGCATTGCATGGAAGCCGCAGGTTGTGCACGGTTGCTTTCCTGGTGCTCGGTAAACGATTCGATGTGTAGTGCTCTTCTGGCAACGAACTTTTAGAACAAGCGCAATCACCCGCTAGTCGACGGTGGAATCCATCACGGAAGCGGGAAAACTATCAACCGCGTGTCGTTCAGCAGCCCAATTGCGTTGCGAGAGATTCGATCGAGTCGACACTGTAGGTCCAGTCGGACTCGGCAGCGAGGTCGGTGGTCTGAGCCGGTCCGTGCTCGAGAGGGCGGGCGACGAATGCAGTTGCGAAGCCGCAGTCGGCAGCGGCAGCGAGATCACTGTTGTGCGCGGCGACCATCATGCACTCGCTCGGCTCTAGACCGAGAATGTCCGCCGTGCGCAGATACGCGTCGGGCATGGGCTTGTACGCCCGTACTGGTTCTGCGCCGAGGATCGCGTCCCACGGCAGTCCGGCATTCTTGGCCATGTCGAGCAGCAGTGAGATGTTGCCGTTGGAGAGTGGGGCGATGATGAACTCGGTGCGCAGCCGCGTGAGCCCGAGCACCGAATCAGGCCACGGATCCAATCGATGCCACGCGAGATTCAAGGACGCCATGTCAGCGTCTCCGAGCTGAATGTCGAACTCGGACAATACAGTCGAAAGTGACTCGTGATGGAGTCGATCGAGGCGAGTGAACGGACGAGCGCCCGACCGAACCTGCTCCATCGCCGGTTGATAAAGGCTGCGCCAACGGTCGGCGAACGCGTAGCTGTCGACATCGGAACCGCAGAGCGATCCGACTTCGCGAGCGACGCTCGTGCGCCAATCGACTACCGTGCCGAACACGTCGAACAGCAGCGCCTTCAACGGTCCTTCTTTTTCTTCTTCTTGCCCTCGGAATGCCCACCTGCGGACAGAAGCGCACCCGCCAGCGGAATGAGAAGGAAGAAGAGCCACTTCTGATCGAAATCGGTCAGGAAGAACAACGCCATCGAACCGAAAATAACCAGCGGCATCACCACTGCGCGCCAGTCGATTCCGGCACCGTCCTCTGCCGGTGCCGGCGATTTCCCGAGCTGGACGGGGGTGTGGGACGTGCCCGACACGGTGGGGAGATCGATGAATACCTTCTCGATCTCCCCACGCGTCGTAGCGGAAGCGACGGTTGCGCTGCGTTCGTCGAACTCGGGCACAGTGAGACGACCTTCGCTGAAGTGCAGACTCAGCGCCTCGAGCGCCTTCTCTCGATCAGCGGTACCGATACGTACTTCCGGAAGCTCGGACATTGCTACAGGGTAGCGCTGTCCGAGTTCTCAGCTCACTGCCGACGTTCGGCCTACCGATGAGTCCCCTACTTGATTTCGGTGAGGACGGTGCCTTGGGTGATGGCGTCGCCTGCGGTGACGGTCAGGCCGGTGATGGTGCCGGCTTTGTGGGCGTTGACGGGGTTTTCCATTTTCATCGCTTCGAGGACGGCGATGAGCTCCCCTGCTTCGACGCTCTGCCCTTCGTCGACAGCGACTTTGACGACCGTCCCCTGCATGGGTGCGGTGACGGCGTCACCGGATGCCGCTCCTGCTCCGGCTCCACCACGAGTACGCGCTTTCGGTTTACGCCGCACCGCACCGGCCGGTCCACTGTTGCCGCCGCCGAGGGTCAGTTCGCCGGGTAGCGAGACTTCGACGCGGCGGCCTCCGACCTCGACGACGACGGACTGCCGCGGCAGGACCTCGTCGTCGTCGAGGGGTTGTCCGGCGGTGAACGGGGCGACCTGGTTGTCCCATTCGGTTTCGATCCAGCGAGTGTGGACGGAGAACGATTCCCCGTCGCCGATGAACGCGGGATCGGAGACCACCGCAGCGTGGAACGGGATCACCGTCGCCAACCCTTCGACGGTGAACTCCGCGAGTGCGCGGCGCGAGCGGGCGAGGGCTTCCTCGCGGGTGGCTCCGGTGACGATGAGCTTGGCGAGCATCGAATCGAACTGGCCACCGATCACCGAGCCGGATTCGACCCCGGAATCGACGCGGACTCCGGGCCCGGAGGGGGCGGTGAAGGTGGTGACCGGTCCGGGTGCGGGCAGGAATCCGCGTCCGGCGTCTTCGCCGTTGATCCGGAACTCGAACGAATGCCCCCGCGGTTCGGGGTCTTCGCTGATGGAGAGTTCTTCGCCGTTGGCGATACGGAACTGTTGCAGGACCAGGTCGATGCCGGAGGTTTCCTCGGTGACGGGGTGCTCGACCTGCAGTCGGGTGTTGACCTCGAGGAAGGAGACGAGTCCGTCTTGGCCGACGAGGTATTCGACGGTCCCGGCGCCGTAGTAGCCGGCTTCGAGGCAGATGGCTTTGGCGCTGGAGTGGATTTCTTTGCGTTGGGCGTCGGTGAGGAACGGGGCGGGGGCTTCTTCGACGAGTTTCTGGAAGCGGCGTTGCAGGGAGCAGTCGCGGGTGCCGGCGACGATGACGTTGCCGTGCTGATCGGCGATGATCTGGGCTTCGACGTGGCGTGGTTTGTCGAGGTAGCGTTCGACGAAGCATTCGCCGCGTCCGAATGCGGCGACGGCTTCGCGGGTGGCCGAGTCGAAGAGTTCGGGGATTTCCTCGCGGGTGCGGGCGACTTTCATGCCGCGTCCGCCGCCACCGAATGCGGCTTTGATGGCGATGGGGAGGCCGTGTTCGTCGACGAACGCCAAAATTTCGTTCGCGTCTTTGACCGGTTCGGAGGTGCCGGGGACCGAGGGTGCTTTGGCGCGGGCGGCGATGTGGCGGGCGGTGACCTTGTCGCCGAGGTCGCGGATCGATTGGGGGGACGGTCCGATCCAGATCAGGCCGGCGTCGATCACGGCCTGGGCGAAGTCGGCGTTCTCGGAGAGGAATCCGTAGCCGGGGTGGATGGCGTCGGCACCGGACTTGGCGGCAGCATCGAGGATTTTGTCGATCACCAGGTACGACTCCGCGGAGCTCTGACCACCGAGGGCGAACGCTTCGTCGGCGAGGCGGACGAACGGGGCATCGGCATCGGGTTCGGCGTACACAGCGACACTGGCCAACCCGGCATCGGCGGCCGCCCGGATCACCCGCACCGCGATCTCACCACGATTGGCAACAAGAACCTTGGTGATCTGAGCACTGGCATGGCTGGGCACTGAGCCTCCTACAGATGAATTTCTCGCGTGCATCGTTACGAACGTCACGTCGGAGTCTAAGCATCGGCACTGTCATCGCTGCAATCGGTCCGCAACGCTGCAGTGCATCGGCGTCGAGTCGACGTGAACTACTGATTGGTAACGGTCTGACCGGTGTCGCTGTGTTCGATCTCGGATCGCTCGTCGTCCGCGAGAGGGAGTTGCGTCGTCCCGGTGTCTGCCACATCGGTCAGCAGCGTCCGGAAGGTACCGATGTACTCGTGAACTCGACCAGTTGCCTGCTCGGTGTTGGGGTAGCGAGCCGCGATGTTGATCCCTTGCGGCGTGCGGTTGATCCAGATGTACACGTCGTGTTGGTACTGCTTACTGCGCAGTGCTCGGGCGTTCCAGTCCGGCCAGTGCTCTGCGGCCGGCGCGAACCGCACATCCATGAACGAGACGACGAACCGCGGGCGGGCGGAGTAGCCCAGGGTGGTGAACACGCGATCGAGAGGAACGCGGGCGATCGGTTTGGTCTTCTTCACCTCCGCCGACGCCGCCGCGACCACCGAACCGAACGAGTCCGCACCGGCGATGTCGAACGAGATGGGGCAGAGCCCGACGAACCAGCCCAACGCGGACGCCCACTGCGGCTCGTCTCGGGTGTGGACCGGAGTCACTGTTCGGAAACGAGTGCCGCCGCCCAGTTCGGAGCCGGCGATGGCCAGAACCGCGAGCAGTCCGGCGAACAGGCTGTGCCCTGTCTTGCGACAGGCGACCGAGAACGAGTCGGCTTGATCGGGGTCCAGCACCCACGCGGACAAACCGCCCTGCGGCAGATCGTCCGGGCTCGGATCGCCGATGTCGAGTGGGAAGGCCGGTAGCTCGCCGTCGCCGTCGACGAGGAAGTCCCGCCATATTCTCACCGCGTCGTGGGAATGCTCGAGCTCTGCATTCTTCTCGCGTTCGGAGGAACCGAAGTCGAGGTAGCTGCCCGCCTCGAACAGGGCAGCGGGCGAACCGCCGAGTTCCTCGCCGTACAGAGCAGCGATCTCGTGCGCGACCAACACCGTCGACAGGCCGTCGATGATCGAATGATCCGCTGCGAAGAACACGGTGATGGGGCGCGTCTCATCGACCGGTTCGAGGGTCACGAACGCGTAGGCGGGCCAGATCAGCGGCGAGGTGAACTCGTCGAACAGATACTGCAGGTGCTCGAACACCTCGCTCGACTCCGCACACCGTTCTTGCTCGACCTGCCAGATGTCGATGGCACCCTGCGCGGCGGTGACGCGCGTCATATCGCCTGATACCTCGTCGATCGACGCGGCCGAACGCATGGCTTCGTGCCGGTCGATCCAGTTCAGAACCGCCTGGCGAAATGCCGGTTTGTTCAGGGGACCTGCAATCTCGAAGGCGGCACCGAGCCACGATTCGCGACCGCGACGAGGACTGCTCAGACTTGCACGAAGGTGTGCCTCGTGCACGTACGACGTGGGCCGGGCATCGGGACGCCACCCTGCCGCTTCCGGAGTGCGAGCCTGCGGGCCGACACTGGGTATCCACTCGGTGAGCGTCCCCGCGGGAACCGCGTAGTCCGCCAACTCCGTGAATTCCATGTCGGCAGCAACCAGCCTTCGTTCGGCCACTTCGGGGGTGGGTGGGGAAAGAGCGTCGGAACCCGGAGTCTACCGACCACCGAATGTATCGATCAAGACGACAGCTCGGTACCGCCGTCAGCGCAGGTGGCGCTTGATCCGCGCCAGCATCGCCGACATGCCGCGCAGTCGCAACGGGCTGACCGCGTCGCTCAACCCCAGAGCCGAATAGAAGTCGTCCGGTACGTCGAGGATCTCCTGCGCGCTGAGACCGTCGAGTCCCTGAGCCAGGATCGAGGCGAAGCCCCGAGTGGTCGGGGCTTCCGGCGGAGCGCTGAAGTAGAGCTGGATGCGTGCCGGATCGGTGGCGTCCACCGACAGGAACAGCGGCGACTGGCATTCCGGCACCGGTTCCATCGCATCCTGAGCGAGGTGCTCCGGCAGCGGGGGCAGCTCGCGGCTGAACTCCAACAACAGCTGCAGCTTGTCCTGCCCCTCGACCGCAGCGAAGTCCTCGACGATCTCGGCCAACGATTCCGGAAGGGCACTCATCGAGCGGCCGGAGCCGATCCGGGTTCCTCACCCTTGGCGATCGGAACGCGAACGGCGTTGCCCCATTCGGTCCACGAGCCGTCGTAGTTGCGAACCGATTCGTAGCCGAGCAGATGGGTCAACACGAACCAGGTGTGGCTCGATCGTTCACCGATGCGGCAGTAGGCGATCACGTCGTCGGTCGCGGAGGTACCGGAGTAGATCTCGTCGAGTTCCTTGCGAGACCGGAACCGTCCGTCCGGTGCGGCTGCCTTGGCCCAGGGGATGCTCACGGCAGTGGGGATATGACCTCCACGCAGTGCACCTTCCTCGGGGTAATCGGGCATGTGGGTGCGCTCGCCGGTGTACTCGGCGGGGGAGCGTACGTCGATCAGTGGGACCGTGCCGAGCGAGCCGAGCACGTCCGAGGCGAACGCGCGGATGGGTGCATCGTTGCGTTCGATCACCGGGTAGTCCGTTGCGGGAAGTTCGGGCACGTCGAGGGTGGTGTCGCGGTTCTCCGACAACCAGGCGTCACGACCGCCGTCGAGCAGACGCACATCCTGGTGCCCGAACAGAGTGAACACCCACAGCGCGTATGCGGCCCACCAGTTGCTCTTGTCGCCGTACACCACGATGGTGTCTTCTCGCGAAATGCCCTTGCGGCTCATCAGATTCGAGAATTGCTCACCGTCGATGTAGTCGCGGGTGACCGGATCGTTGAGATCGAGATGCCAGTCGATCTTGACCGCGCCTGGGATGTGGCCGACGTCGTAGAGCAACACGTCCTCGTCGGACTCGACGACGCGTAGTCCCGGGGTACCGAGATGAGCGGACAGCCATTCGGTCGATACGAGGCGATCCGGGTGCGCGTAGTCGGCGAACGTTGCGTTGGAATCGGTTGGTACAGGCACGTATCGGCTCCTACGGAAGATATTCGGCTGGCGGCCCGTCCGGGGGTGAACGGTCTGCACTGTCGATCTTATGCGGTTGCGCGATGGGGAGGCGGGAGTGGAGCCTGCGGAATGACCTCGAGGGGGCGGAAGTGGAGCCTACGGAATGACCTCGAGGGGGCGGGAGTGGAGCCTGCGGAATGACCCCAGGGGGCGGGAGTGGAGCCTGGGTCAGGGCGTCGATGCAGCGATTTCGGGTGTCGTGGTGGACGCATTCATCAGCGCGACGAGTTCGGCGGTGAAGGCCTCCATCACCGTACGTGCCGCTGCAGTGTCGGGGAACCGTGCCCGTAGAGCCAGGCCGGAGGCTGTACGCGATACCCAGAATTGCGCGTCGTCGGACACCGTGGCATTGCTGATGTGGTGTGCGTTCGATCGGTCGAACTGCTCGTGTCCGCCGATCCTGGTGTAGTCGATGTACGACACCATGAACACGTCTCGACGCGACAGGGTGAAGGCGTCGCCGAGATTGCTCAGCACCTGGGGTATCGGGACGGTGCTCAGCGGTAGTGCTGCGCGAAACGCGGTGTGGGCGGCGGTGATCGTGCCGGCGAGGTCGGCTTCGACCTGCACGGTCATGGGAGCGTTGGTGGTGAACCAGCCCAGTGCCCGCGACCATTCCTGTCGATGGCGAGTATGCAGCGGAAACAGGAAAGGCAGAGTGCTCGGCCCGCCGATGCGGGCGCACGCCTGTCCGATCGCCGCGACCACCCCTGCGAACATTCCGGCTCCCGATCGGGCGCACAACTGCTCGAAACCGAGAGTGTGTTGCGCGTCGAGCAGGGGAGTGACAGTTGTTGCCTGCGGCGCAGTTTCACCCTCGTCGACGCCGAGATCGAACGGAAATCTCGGAGTCGTGCCACCGCACTCGGTGAGGAAGGTCGACCACCGCACCATGCGCTCGTCCGTGGGATCGACGAGTGGCTCGGTGGATTCGATCCGGCAGTATTCGACGAACCCGCCGACCGAAGGCAGGTCCGCCTCCGGGTTCGAGGGGCAGCGGCGATAGGCGTCGTACAACGTGTGGATCTCGTCGACGACGACTGCGATCGACATGGCGTCGACGTTGGCGTGGTCGAATGCGCACAGCACCGTCGAGGTGGTCGGCCGATCGATTCCGAAACAGGTGTACGACGGGAATCGTCGTGCATCGCAGAGCAGTTCGAGTCTGCTGCGGAGGTGGCCGCGCAGCTCGGACGTCGACGAGAAGGTCGATCGCGTCGATTGCTTCATTCGGACGGAACCCGGCTCGTAGAGCATCCGTTGAGCCCCGGCCGGTGCGGGAACGAACGAACTGCGCAGGGTGTCGTGGCGGTCGATCAGGCGCTCGAATGCCCACGCGAGTGCTTGGGGATCGAGGCTGCCCTGCACGTCGAACGCTCCGGCGATCCAGACGCGCTCGGCCTCGCCCAGATCACCGAGATGAAACTGCTGATTGAACGACGGATGAATCGGGGACGGTGTCGCGCTGCCGGTGGCGACGGCGGTGAACTCGACCACCGCGCCCGCGCTCGGGGTGTACTCAGTGATCGAGGTGACCCGCACCGGCCGGCTCCTGAACGAGATGGTCGAGTGTCAGGCCGTAATCACCTTCGCGGGCAATGGTTTCCAGTACGTGCGCCAGATGGTCGTGGTAATGCTGCACCGATGCGGCAGCAGTGTCGGTATCGGGGGTCTGTGCCACCAGGTAGAGGTGCTCGCCGTCTCGGTTGATCCACATCGATGCGTTGGACGTCGAGCCCTCGCCGGTGAAGTGCTTCGCGCGGGTGTCCGCGTCTCGCCCCACACCGGGGAACCAGCGAAAGTCGATGTACGAGAGCATGTTCGGGCTCACTGCCAGCTCGCTACCCAGAGTGCCGTCGGCGGCCAGAGCGCCCAGCACGGCGTGCACGGGTGCCTCCGCAATCTGCTTGGCCTGCTCGAAGCCACGGTGGGCCAGAGCTGCGACCTGGGAGAACCTGTCGTTTCCCGCGACCTCGAACGCGACCGGAGCGAAATTGACGAACCAACCCTGAGACTGACCGTAGTCACCGTGGTGCCGGGTGCTCAGCACGGTGATCCCGAAATAGTCGGTGACATGCGCCAGCTCGAAGTCGGTGATCGCGACGGCGGCGAAGATGCCACTGCTCATCCGTGCCCCGGCGGCCTTGCATGCGGCGTCGAATGCAGCCGTCAGGTCTTTGTCCAGCAGGTCGCGTTCTACGATACGGACCGGAGCCCGCTCACCCGGCGCGAGACCCAGGTCGAGGGGGAAGCGGGGCATCCGGCCGTCGTGCCGGGTGAAAATGTCTCGCCAGGCGGCGATTTCGGGAGAATCGGCCCCGAAGCTCGCGGCCCGTGCGCGTTCGTCGGCGGCGTAGGCCAGATGGCTACCTGCCTGCGCGAGTTCGGGTACCCGCGCACCGGTTTCGAGTGCGTACAGATCGGCGAGCTCACTGACGACCAACGCCTGCGAACCGCCGTCGGTGAACGCGTGGTCTGCGCCGTAGTACAGGGTGAAGCTGCCTGGTCTGGACACGACCCCGACGACGAACCCCGGCCAGACGTCCGCGGTCGCCTCGGTCGAGAAGCGTTGGCGTACATAGCGTTGGAACTGGTCGTCGTCGGTGGACTCACCGGCGTCCGACACCTCGAACGCGAGATCGTCAGACGCGACGAGATGTCGAGCCACATCGTTGCCCTCGACCTCGAACCAGCACCGCAGTCCTTCGTGGCGAAGCACGTACGCCGCCACAGCGCGGCCCATCGCGTCCGTGTCCACGTCGCCGTCGATCTCGGTAGCAACCCCTGTGTAAGCGGTGTGGACATCGCCGCGTTCACGCGCCGCCCACGCCGCCTTGAGGTGATCTTCCTGAAGGAAGGAAGGCGGAGCCGGGTCGACCGGTGCCGCGGCAGCACTCGCCTGCGCAGCCGGCGTCGGGTGCCACTCGAGCAGGCGACCCGGAGCAGGATTCCACTTACCCATGGCGGTGATGATCATCGTCGCTTCATCCTCCTCGATACGGGCCGCAGGCTGGTCGGATGGCTCACTCCGCGGCGACGACCACCGACTGCGAGGCCGACGTGAGCACCGTATCGGTTCCACTCTCGGAGTCGATCACCGCCGTCAACACCGCGACGAACTCGGTGATGAAACGGTGGACGTTGGTGGACGCGACATCCGAACTGGGGAATCGCGCAGAGATGTTGAGCCCTTCGAGGGTCCTGTTCACCCAGAAATAGACCTCGTCGTCTGCGTGGCAGTTGCTTCGCAGAGCCCGACCCTTTCGGCCCTGCCACTGCGCGGCGTCCGGAAGGAACCGAAGGTCGATGTAGGAGACCACGAATCGGGGAATTTCGGTCGACTCGAGAATCTGGGCGATCTTCGAGTAGGGCATCCGTGCCAGCCCCTTGTGGGCTGCGCCCGCAGTTGCCGCGGCCTCGAGGGCCTCACCGAAGGTGCGAGCGTCGTCGAGCCGGACCTCCATGGGCAGAATCCCGACGTACCAGCCGACCGACGCGGCCCACTTCTGCTCGTCTCTGGTGTGCATCGGCATGACGGTGCGCAACGACGTGCGTCCGGACAGGCGAAGGTTGGTCAGCGCCAGAGCGGCGAGTATTCCGGCCTGCATGTTGTACCCGGCACCGCGGCACGCGGCGTTGAAGGCATCGGATTGATCGGAGGTCAGCAGCCACGACGAGATGCTGCTCTGAGCGGCAGGGCCGGAGGCGGCGAGTGCGCGATCGACCGTCACCGGAAGTGGGAAGGCCGGAAAGCGCCCGTCCTCCACGGCCAGAAAGTCCTGCCAGGTACGAACGGCACTGTGGTCGCCGGTCAACGTCTCGCCGAGTGCCCGCTCGGACTGGCTGAAATCGACGTAGCTACCGACCTCGGGCAGTTCCGGGTCGATGCCGTCGAGGGCGTGTGCGTAGAGCCGGTCGATCTCGTTGATGGCGTAGATCTGACTGTAGGCGTCCATCACGGAATGGTCGGCGGCGAAAGCGAGGAGGAACGACTCTCCCGGCCCGTTCGAGAGAGCGCGCGAGGCGTCGTCGGGCTCGATGGTGGCGAGAACGAAGTGCGGCCACGCCGTCGGCGACACGGTCTCGCCGAACCAGGAGTGCAGATGGCTGAAGACCTGAGTCTCGGTCCGAGGCTCGGTGTGCGCCCGATCCGTCACCCGCACTGCATCGGTCGGTGCGGTGTACCGCAGCCACGAACCCGATGTCTCGTCGCGCCGAACCTTGGTCCGAAATGCTTCGTGACGACCCATGTACGCGGCGATGGTTGCCCGCACTGCCTCGACGTCGTAGCGGCGATGAATCTCGAACACCGTGCCGATCCACGAGCCCGGTGCGCTGCGCTCGCAGTGATCCTGATGTGTGAAGGACAGACCGCGGGGGTCCGGTGCCCACCGGTCGTCGTCGACACGGGGGACCCACTCGGTGAGGCGTCCAGCGGGAAGGGGGTAGTCAGCGAGTTCGGTGTATTCCATGAGGTCCTCTTCCGTTCCGGCACGGCCAGCGGTGTTCGGCGTTGGTTCGGTGTTGTGCGTTCGATTACGATCGAGTCGGATTTGTAAAGCAATGGATGGTGCACGCAGCCGACTCATCGTTTATTCGGTTGCTGTTCGATTGCTGCTTTCCACATTGAAAGAACAACGTCATTGCCGTCGACCCGAAGCGAGTCCAGCACTCACGATAGGGCGAAAGTGAAATTATTTCGCGACGCGTAAAAGTAATACTTCTCACTATCGGGAGTCTTGACCGCAGGTCTTCCGGCCTCGGTCGGAACTGATCCGATTGCCGCCTCGTACGGCCGAATCACTGCCGAGGCCGGCGGCTTCGCTGGTGCCTCCCAGGTGACGGTGTGGTGCAACTCGGCCCGTGGGTGACAACACGACCCACGCCACGACTGGGCCCGAACATGGTGTGGGACACAGTCGAGTTGTTTTTTCAATGCATGTATTGCCGAATGCGAATGCGTAGTGGGTGAAGAATTGGCACCACTGCCGGTATTTGGGGGATGTAGTAGGTTCGGCGCGTGACTCGAATTGGATTTGCCGATCACCTGTTCTTGCGAATGCATCACGGCATCGGATATCCCGTCTACAACCAGTTCCTGTGGTGGTTCGACGAAACAATTCAGCGAGAAAACCTGGAAACACTGCGCGACCACCTGTCCGACGGTTTGCTTGCTCGTCGTGTGGTCGGGGCGACGGTGCCGACTGCCCGCGATCGATGGGTGCCTTCCAATGTTTCTCATTCACTGGACATTCATCCGGAATTCATCGACCCGGCCGAGGTGTTGGTCTGGGCCGACGGTCGACTCGATTCGGACATCGATCCCGAGACGGGTCTCGGATGGCGTTTGGCGGCAGCATCGCTGACGAACGGCGGGACCGTGCTCTCGCTGGTGGCCTCGCACATGGTCGCCGACGGCGGTGCTCTGATCGCTGCAGTCCGTGCTGCGAATTCCCGGTCCCAGCAACGGCGGTTGGCTCCGGGCGTGGACGGGATCGCGGCCGTCGGCTCGGATCTGCGAGACGCCGCGGAGCAGGTACGGTCCGTTGCCGGATGGCTGATGGACACGGCTGTCTCGGCTCTGCCGATGCGTACCCGATCCGGCCCGGTTGCGCCCGCCCCGGTCTCACGCCCGACGCGTTCCGATCCAGCGACCGAAGCGGTGGACCACGACTGGGCATCGCCCCATCTGGTGTTCGAGGTGGACGCGGCCACGTGGAAGGCAACCGCGGGGCGGTGGGGTGGTACGTCGAACTCCCTGTTCATTGCGGTTCTGACCGCAGCATCCGGGCAGGCCGGGCGGGCCACGACAGGCGACACGGTGCAGTGGTCTCTGCCGGTCAGTGATCGCACCGCCACCGACACCCGCTCCAATGCCACCAAAATCGTGAAGATCGCGGTCCCGGTCACCGATGCCGCAGACCGCGACCTGACGGCGATCCGGGCAATCAGCAAGGCTGCATTCACCGCTCTCGCTGCACGGCAGGCAGCAGGCCAGCAGCCCGCAGGTATCTCGCAGGCCCTCGTGCAGATGCTTCCCGACGCGGTGGTTGCACGTGTCCCGCAACCGCGTGACGGAGCCGAAGGGCTGGCGTCCAACCTGGGCGTCCTGCCCGAGGACTTCATCACGGTGGCGGGCGTCCGTGCCCGCGCAGTCTCGGGCAGAGCGACTTTCTTCGGTGCCGATGCCGCATTCGCGCGCTCGCTGGACGGTGGCCTGACAGCCTGGATGTGTGAGACGGACTCGAGCGTCACAGTGACCGTCCACGCCATGGATCCCGACCGCTTCATCGACGAGCAGGGTCTGCGAGACCACGTCACCGAAGCGCTCGGTCGATGGGAACTCTCGCCGCGATTCTGGTGACGGTGTCAGCGGTCCCGCGCGGCCGACTCGGCGATGTCGGCAGCCACTACCACCGCTGTGGCCGTCGGGGCCACGGCGTCGGCGAGTCGACGTGCCGCCTGCCTGGCCCGGCCGGTGGTGACATCGCTGATGCCTTGCTGCAGAAGGGATTCGGTCAGCGAGGTGAACTTGGTGCTGGTTCCGGCTCCGATCCGACGTAGCGCGGCTCCCCAGAACGGTTGATCGGCGCTGAACCAGCACACGAGCGTCGGGATACCGGCCCGCGCAGTCGCGGCGGTCGTACCCGCACCACCGTGGTGAACCGCAGCCAGACAGCGCGGGAAGACGCTCGCATGATCGACCGACTCCACGATCATCATGTTGGAATTGGATTGGGCAGCAACCGAATCGGCACCGGCAAGGTCGCTCCAGCCGGCGCAGACGAGAGCGCGCACGCCGAGCCGTCCCGTCACGTTCTCGATCATGCGCAACAACGCCGCTGGGTCCGGCACAGGCATGCTGCCGAAGCCGAAGTACACCGGCGCAGAGCCTGCCAGCAACCACTCCTCCAGCGCGGGATCGGAGTCGAAATTCCCACTGCTCAGGCCCAGGAATCCGACGAACGGACGCGCTGGGCCCCACTGCTCGGCGAGCCCGGGGAACAGTGCCGACTCGTAGGCCTGAATTTCGACCCCGCCGTAACGTTCGGACCGAACGGGCAACGAATCGCGGGTCGGTGCCAGACCCAAGGACACTCGCTGGGCGTTCTCGCGAGTCCTCATCGATCTCCAGCGCATCGACTCCGCAAGGGCCCACATCGATCGGTTGACGAAGCCCGGCAAGGTCACACCCGGCGTCACGGGCACCACGTCGTTGCGCCGGAGCGGGCAATAATGCAGTACGACAAACGCATTGCCTGCGGACTCCGCCATGTTGAACGCCATCTCCTGCCCCAGTGACCCGGTGACCACCGCGTCGCAGCCCTGCGCCATCTGCTCGAGTTCGGCCGTCATCTGGTCCCAGCCGTAGTTGGCCAGTTCTGCGAGCGCTGCCATTCTGGTTCGCGGATCACGCGACTTGATTCGTACCCTGATCAGCTCCGACTCCAACAGGCGATGGGTGTCGGGCCCGAACGAAACCACGCGGATTCGTTCGTGTTCGGCGGTGGTCGCGCGAGCGAAATCCACCAGATTGGGAGGTGCGCCGAATACGACGTCGTGTCCGCGATCTGCGAGTTCGACACCGAGTGCCAGTCCGGGCGTCACGTCGCCACGGCTTCCGTTGAACGGCATCACGAACTTCATACGGTCACTCGCAGTCGCCTCGGCGTCGGATCGAGAAACAACCTATCAGTACCGCCCGCCACAGCCCGATGCGGAAAACATATGGTGCGAAACACATTTGCGGCCCACCTGCGACCGCACCCGTGCGGCGATAGTCTCTCGTGGTGGAAAGACTGACGTACGACGACGACCTGTTCCTCCGCATGGAATGCGTACTCGGAGTACCCGTGGTGAATCAGATCGTCTGGCGGTTCGACCGTCCCGTCGCACTCGACGCGCTCGAATCGATGTGGAACCTGCTTGCCGCAGGCCCCATCGATCGCTCCGTTCGGCGGTCGCGGGTGCCCGGCGCGCGGGACAGCTGGACCTCGGCACGGCGAGCTGCCGATCCCGTGTTCATCGGATCGCCGATCGCCCGCGCAGCTGTCGAGCAGTGGATCGAGGACGAGGCCGCCGTGACGTTGGACCCGATCGAGGGACCGGCGTGGAGACTGTCGGCGACCTCGGTGCAGGAGGGCGGCACGGTCGTGTCCTTGGTCGGCTCCCACGTCGTCGGGGACGGCGGTGCCTTGACCTCCGCCGCCGCTGCCGCACTGTCCGGCCGCGCCGTCCCCGACGATTTCGCTCCCGTCGAGCAGGGTTCCGAGTCGGCGATCGCGCACATCGGTGCCGATCTCGCTGACGGTGTCGGCCGGATCGGGGCTGCACTCTCGGGTGCGGCGCGAGCGCTCGGACGCACCGCGGTAGAGGCGGTTCGGGCACGATCCACGTCGTCGGCCGACGCAGGCAGCAGCGCACCGACTACCGATAAGGACCGCCCACGCGTGATCGTCGCACCTGCGGAGGGCACGTGGAGGCCGAGCACCGTCGTCGTCGACTGCCTCTCCGCGGACTGGTCTGCTGCCGCAGCGCGCAAAGGCGGAAGCTCCAACAGTTTGCTGGTCGCGGTGGTGCTGGGGATCCTGACCGGGAGCGGACGGATCACGACGCAGGACCGAGTGCGTGTCGCCCTTCCGGTCAGTACCCGAACTGCGGGCGACCGGCGGGCCAACGCGACATCGGGTGTCTCGATCCAGGTCGACGGGGGAGGGGAGTACCGCGATGACCTCGGAGCGATTCGAGCGTCGAGCAAGCAAGCATTCACGACCCAGGCCGATCGCACGGTCACGACGACGTTCGAGCTCCTCAAACCACTGATGCAGGTGCTGCCCGACGCCATCGTGGCCAAACTCGCCGCGTCGGGATCGGCACCGCTGTGCCTGTGCTCGAATCTCGGTGCCCGAGGAGTCGCCCTCCGCGCCATCGGCGGTGTCGACGCCACCGCGGTGGCGATGAGGTCGATCACACAGAACACCGACGTGGCCCTGCTGCGCCGCACCGGCGGAGGCGTCAGCGCCTGGTGGAACGAATCCGGCGAACGCGCAACCCTGTGCGTCACCGGACTCGATCCGGACAGCTTTCCCAGCAAGCAACACCTGCGTGGGCTCGTCGGGGCCGAGTTCGAGCGATGGGGCCTCACTCCCGAATTCTGGTGACCTCGAGACAAGTCACAAATGCATGTAAGGACGGATTTCGGCCGGATTGCCGGTGCAGCTATGCTTTCCGACTGTTCGAGTGTTCGGGCAGGTGCGAGAAAAGGGGAGCGATCCATGGCAGTGGTCGTGTTGTTCGGGTCCGAGACCGGTACGGCCGAAGAGGTCGCGGACAAGATTGCGGACGTGCTCAGCGATCATGACGCCGAGGTGCGCGACATGCTCGAATACGAGGTGTCCGACATCGACACGAACGACTTCCACGTGGTGATCTGCTCCACCTACGGTGACGGAGAACTCCCCACCGGTGCAGAACCCTTCTTCGATGCACTCGTCGAGGACGCTCCCGACCTCGCCGGCCTGCAGTTCGCCATCTTCGGACTGGGTGACCGGGTCTACGAGGACACCTTCAACCGCGGCGGCGAGATCATCGCAGACAAGCTCACCGAGCTCGGCGGCAAGCAGGTCGGTACCCACGCTCGGCACGACAGTTCCTCGAACATCAAGCCGAAGACCATGGCCGAGGAGTGGGCTCGCGAATTGATCGACCTGCTGCCCTGACGTCGGGACCCGGCTCCGACGGCGCGACGGCCGGCGGAGCCGCATCGTTCACGACGGCGTCTGGTCCCAGAGAGCGGCCAACGACGTGCCCACACGAGTGAGCAGGGTTCGCACCAGCGGTAGGCCTATACCGACCACCGACGACGGATCGCCTTCGATGCGGTCCACGAACCAGCCGCCGAGCCCGTCCAGCGTGAACGCTCCGGCCACCAGCAGCGGCTCGCCGGAGGCGAGGTAGGCCTCGAGATCCGCCGTGGACGGCGTCGCGAAATGCACGGTGGTCGAACTGTGCGCCGCAGCCTGTGCGACGACCAGGCCGCCCGTCACCCTCAGCACTGCGTGGCCGGTCAGCAGTTCGCCGCTGTTGCCCGCCATGGACTGCCATCTCTCGCGCGCCACGTCAACTGAATGCGGCTTTCCGTGTAGCTCGCCGCCGATCGACAACATCGAATCGCAGCCCACTATCACCAGGTCGTCGGCCGAACCCGAGAACGTCTCGGCCACCGCCGCCGCCTTGGCTCGGGCCAACTCCGTGACCACCGTTTCCGGAGACGCAGAGGGCCCGAGCGCCGAGGTCAGTGCATCCTCGTCGACACCCGATACCCGGACGATCGGCTCGACCCCGGCACCGCGGAGCACCGACAGACGAGCCGGCGACGCAGACGCCAGCACCAAGCGAACAGGGCCCGTCGCGGCCTCGGAGGACGGCATCGTCACCGTGGGTAGCGCCCCGAAGCGGCATACGAATACGCAGACTGAGGCGCGAACCGGCGATGCAGCAACTCGGGCGAACCCCACAGCTCTCGAGGCCGAGGATCGCTCGTCGACGAAGATCCGTTCTGGGCGGCCGTAAGAACCGACACCAGAGCGGCAAGCTCCTCGTCGCTGGGATTGCCCTTCACCACTCGAATGGCCGGAGCAACCTCGGAGACAGCGTCGTTCGTCCCGGCAGCCTCGTCGCTCACTGCGTCGTGGTTCGCGCCGCTCACTGCGTCATGATTCGCTGCGTCGTTCATAGGGGGATGTTTCCGTGTTTCTTGGGTGGGAGGGTGACTTGTTTGCGTTCGAGTAGTCGTAGTGCGGTGACGATCTGTCCGCGGGTGTGACTGGGGGGGATGACGGCGTCGAGGTAGCCGCGTTCGGCCGCGATGTACGGGTTGACGAGGGTGTCCTCGTACTCCTGCTGCAACGTCAGGCGTAGCGCGTCGACGTCCTCGCCGTTCTTGGCGGCCTCCAACAGTTTCTTGCGGTACACGAACCCGACGGCACCCGAGGCTCCCATGACCGCGATCTGCGCGGTCGGCCACGCGAGGTTGACGTCGGCTCCCATGTGCTTGGATCCCATCACGTCGTACGCCCCGCCGTACGCTTTGCGGGTGATGACGGTGATCTTCCCGACCGTCGCTTCCCCGTAGGCGTACAACAGTTTCGCGCCACGACGGATGATGCCGTTGTACTCCTGGCCGGTCCCGGGCAGAAAGCCCGGCACATCGACCAGGGTGATGATCGGAACGTTGAAACAATCACACGTGCGCACGAACCGCGCCGCTTTCTCCGACGCATCGATATCGAGTGTTCCCGCGAACTGGGTGGGTTGATTGGCCACGATCCCCACCGAGCGGCCGTCGATACGCCCGAACCCGACGATGATGTTGCGGGCCCGACCTTCTTGCACTTCGAGGAATTCGTCGTCGTCGAGGATCCGTCGAATCACCTCGTGCATGTCGTACGGGGTGTTCGGTGAATCCGGGATCAGGGTGTCGAGTTCGAGGTCCTCCGCGGTCAAGGAGTCTTCGATGGATCCGATCACCGGGTCCGACGGGACGGTGCGCGGGGCATCGGCCCGATTGTTCGACGGCAGGTAGGAGAGGAGGTCGCGGACGTAGTCCAGGGCGTCGTGTTCGCCGGACGCGACGTAGTGCGCGACCCCGGATTTCTCCATGTGGGTGTGCGCGCCACCGAGTTCTTCCATCGTGACGTTCTCCCCGGTGACGGTTTTGATGACGTCGGGTCCGGTGACGAACATCTGGCTCGTGCCGTCGACCATGACCACGAAATCGGTCAATGCCGGGGAGTAGACGTGCCCGCCTGCAGCGGGTCCCATGATCAGTGAGATCTGTGGGATGACCCCGGAGGCGCGGACGTTGCGGTGGAAGATCTCGCCGTACAGTCCGAGGGAGACGACCCCTTCCTGGATGCGGGCTCCGGCCCCTTCGTTGATCCCGACCAGGGGGCGGCCGGTTTTGACGGCCAGGTCCATCACCTTGACGATCTTCTCGCCGTAGATTTCACCTAAGCTGCCACCGAAGACGGTCGCGTCCTGGGAGAACACGCACACATCACGGCCATCGACGGTGCCGTAGCCGGTGACGACACCGTCACCGAAGGGCCGGTTGTCGGCCAACCCGAAATTCTGTGAGCGGTGCCGAGCCAGGGCATCGAGTTCGACGAACGAACCCTCGTCGAGCAGAGCGGTGATCCGCTCCCGCGCGGTCAACTTCCCTTTGGCGTGGACTTTGTCCACCGCAGCCTCACCCGAGGGCACCTCGGCAACCGCGAGACGTTTACGAAGATCGGCCAATTTACCCGCAGTGGTATGGATATCGGGGGTTTCGGCCGACCCGTGTGCAGTGGAATCCTGGACGCTGGTCATGGGGAACAACTTTAACTGCGAGTGTGATCTGCGCCCCGACCGAGGGTGGTTCGCGAAGACCGTTGCAGATCTGCGAGCCCATATGCTGGTGCGCATGTGGACAAACCTCGATCGCCCGCCGCTGGATGTGCGCGCGCTCCGCCGGGCGCTGGTGGACGGCCCGCAGGCCTCGTGGTCTCGGGTGGATGTGGTGGCAGAAACCGGCTCGACCAATGCCGACCTGATCGCCGGGGCCGCGAACTACGCCGACCGGACGGCGCTGATCGCGGAGCACCAGGGCAACGGACGCGGCAGGCACTCACGGCCGTTCTCGGGTGCGCCTCGGTCACAGATCCTGGTGTCGATGCTGCTCAAATTCCCGGGTATCGATCCCGCGGTGCTCGGGTGGGCGTCGCTCATGACCGGAATCGCACTGGTCGACGCGTTGCGAACAGTCGGCGAGGTCGATGCGCGTCTGAAATGGCCCAACGACGTCCTGATCGGGGGCAAGAAGGTGTCGGGCATCCTGGCCGAGGTCGCTGCGCATGGCCCCTCACCCACGGTGGTCATCGGGCTGGGGGTCAACGTGTCGATGACGGCGGACGAGCTGCCGGTACCCACGGCTACCTCGCTCGCCCTCGAAGGAGCCGCGGTTCTCGACCGCGACACCTTGGTTCGGGCGATCCTGCGCGGGATGGCCGCCGAGGTGGATTCGTGGCGGGATTCGAACTGGAAGACCGACGCGCTCGCCCATCGGTACCGGGAGAGGTGCGGCACCATCGGGCAACGCGTTCGGGTCGATCTGCCAGGCGGCGAAGAGAAGGTGGGAACCGCGGTCGACGTCGACGAGCACGGCCGGATCGTGATCGAGGTGGAGCAACCGGGATCCGTTCGGCCGACTGTGCTGGCCGTCGCGGCCGGAGACGTCACTCACCTTCGGCCTCTGTCGTGAGACCATCTCTCGCAGGAGCGGAGCCTGCGGAGTGACCGCTCTTCGGCGGCGGCGGCGGTAGCGAGTAGTCAGGAGTGCACGGTGGGTTATCCACAGGACGCGTTGGCCGATGAGGAAGAGCTCCTGCTTCATCATCACCCGCACTGGAAGATGCTGGTTCTGCCGTCGATCACGTTCGTGCTCGTCACGGGCGTGGCAGGCGTCGCCCTCGGCGTCGCAAGTGCACGGCTGGACTCGTCGGCTGCGAACGTGGCCACGATCGCGACAGTCGTGCTGTGGGCGGCGATCGTCGTATGGCGGTGCCTGGTGCCTCTGATCAGCTGGAAGTGCACCCATTTCATCGTCACCGATCGGCGAGTGTTGATTCGGCAGGGCGTGCTCACCCACTCCGGCATCGACATTCCGATGAGCCGAATCAGCAACGTGCAATTTCGACACGGGCTGATCGATCGGATGTTGGGGACCGGGACACTCATCATCGCCTCGGCTTCGGACGACCCACTCGAGTTCGACGACATTCCGCATGTGCAACGCGTCCATTCCCTGCTCTACCAGCAGGTATTCGACTCGATGGAATACCGTCGCGAATCGGTGCACGGCCGGCAGGCGGCGTTCGAGCCGACGGCCGAGGATTCCGATACGGAGTCCAAGCCCGGTTGGCGCGCTGGGAAACGCAAGTAACACAGGCTGTTCTCACCTTCGAACCGTAGGGTGACCGATGTGACCGACGTGCTGCTTGCCGAAGACGACGAAGCCATCGCTGCGCCCCTCTCCCGCGCTCTCGGGCGCGAGGGGTACACGGTGACCGTCGAACAGACCGGCCCCGCAACCCTTCAGCGCGCGCTGGACGGAAAGTTCGACCTGCTGATCCTCGACCTGGGCCTGCCCGGGATGGACGGACTCGAAGTGTGCCGACAGGTGCGCGCCAACCGATCCGAGGTGGCCGTCCTCATGCTCACCGCACGAACCGACGAGGTCGATTTCGTCGTGGGACTGGACGCCGGTGCCGATGACTACGTCGGCAAGCCCTTTCGGCTCGCCGAGCTGATGGCCCGCGTGCGCGCGCTGCTCCGCCGCCGCGGCGCAGGGGAGGATTCTCCGATCGAGGTCGGTGCCATTCGCCTCGAACCCGCTGCCCGACGCGTCCTGGTCGGCGGCACCGAGATATCTCTTGCCAACAAGGAATACGAGCTGCTCAAGGTCCTTCTCGACCACGCCGGCCAAGTCGTCTCACGCGAGGTGATCCTGCGAGAGGTCTGGGGCGACGCGGAGTTGCGGGGATCCAAGACTCTCGACATGCACATGTCCTGGCTGCGTCGCAAGATCGGCGACGAGGGACCCGTGGCCGAGCGTCGTATCGCAACGGTGCGCGGCGTCGGATTCCGCATCAACAGCGACTAGTCGTCCATGCGACGTCGGATTCTCGTCTCGATTCTCGCTGTCGTCGTCATGACGGCATTGCTGCTCGGATTACCTCTGATGTACACCGCCTGGCTGTGGGTCGAGGATTTCACGCGTAACGACCTGCAGGCACGCCTGGATCGGATGGCAGCGGAGATCATCTCGCAGGAGGGGTCGGCCGGGCTGATCGAGGGCCAACTCGATATCGGCTCACTCCGGCTGGCCATCCCACAGGGTGGCCGGCTGGTGGTCATCTACCCGACCCCCGAGGACGCGGCGTCACGCGCAGACATCGGTCAGTCCTTCGTGCCTCGGCCGCTCGTGGAGTCACTGTCGATGGGGACCTCGGGTTCGCTTCGACTCGAAGTGCCGTCCGACGACATGCGTTCGCTCCAACGCCAGGCACTCGGAGCAGTGACTCTCGTCGTCCTCGCATCCGCGATGGCGGGCACCGTCGTGGCCGTCGTGACAGCCAAGCGGCTGGCCGACCCACTGCAGGACGTGGCGCGGCGGGCTGCACGATTGGCCGAGGGCGACTTCAGGCCTGATCCACGACGGCACGGCATCGCAGAGCTCGATCGGGTCTCGGAGGTCCTGGACTCGGCCACCGTCGAGATCGCAGGCCGGCTGCAGCGAGAACACACGTTGGTCGCCGATGTCTCGCATCAACTGCGCAGCCGCCTGACCGCCGTCCGCCTACGCCTGGACGAAATCTCCACGCACCCGGACCCGGCGGTGGTCGACGAGGCCAACGAGGCGATGGATCAGGTCGACCGACTGACCCTGGCCATCGACGAACTCGTTCGATCGTCCCGCAGTGACGGGGCTGCCGATGCCCATGAGGTCTCGGTTGTCGAGGAACTGAACGGCGTCGTCGTCGAGTGGCAGCGAAACTTCGAGGACGTGGGTCGAACCCTGGTGATCAGGGGTGACGTGGATCTGAAGGCGTCGGTGACAGGGTCGCGTCTACGCGAAGCCGTATCGGTGCTGATCGACAATTCTCTGGTCCACGGAGATGGGGCGTGCACGGTGGCAGTGCGGGCCGTCTCGGCCGTGGAGAGCACCGAACGACGCCGTGAACGGCTGGTGTGCGTCGAGGTCTCCGACACCGGACCCGGGGTGAGCAACGAACTCGCGCCGCACATCTTCGACCGCGGATTCTCCGGTGCCGGCTCCACCGGCGTCGGACTCGCACTGGCCCGTGCGTTGATCGAGGCGGACGGCGGAAGGCTGGAACTGCAGCGACGCCGCCCCGCACTCTTCTCGGTGTTCCTACCGGCGTGGCGTGAACCGTCGCCTGCTCTGCCTCGCCGCGAACCGCGCTGACGTCTCAGGGTTGGTCGAGTGCCCCGGTCGGGTCCTCGTCGCGCTCGGCGTCCACTTCCAAGATCGTGCGCGCGTCCTCGGGAAACGCGAAGCGGCGTAATGCCCAGAACCGGAACGCCATCTGCAGCAGGTTGCCGATGATGTAGTTGAGGACGAAGTCGATGACGACCACCGTCGTGAGCGATTGACTGGTGTCGCGAATGTCGAAGACGTTGTTCGCGATCCACAGGGGTCCGGCCGCGATGAGCACGCCGATGCCGCTGATCGCGAAGAAGAGCAGGGCCTCGTGGTGCCGCTCGTGTCCGCCACGATGCTTGAAGGCCCACTCGCGGTTGAGGAAGTAGCTCAGCAGGGTGGCGAGAACGCCCGAGATGATCTTGGCGATCACCGGCTTGTGCTCGAGCACCGTCAGGCTCAGCGAGTAGAAGATGACGAGGTCGAAGACCATCGTCGTACCACCCACGATGGCGAACTTGATCAGCTCGCTGTGCCGAATCGCAAGATCCCGGATGGGCGTGGGTAAGCGATGAAGCACGCTGTCGATCGTCGGCACAACGGTGAAGTCTACGAAATACACCCCCGATTCGCCGAACCGAGGCTCCGATCATCAGGGTTTCCACAGGTCCCCGTCCAGTATGTGGCCCTCCGAGCGAGACTCCGGTTCGGACCGAGCGCGCCCGACATGACACCATGGTGAGCCGTGACAGGTACCGAACCGCGCCCCAGTACTGCGCGACCGTCGTCGACCGGAATGCCCGTGGTGACCATGATCGGCGGTGGTCAGCTCGCCCGAATGACCCATCAATCCGCGATCGAGCTCGGCCAGACGCTTCGCGTCCTGGCCGCGGGTGCCGACGAGCCGGCAGCTCAGGTGAGCCCCGATGTCGTCTTCGGTCACCACGACGACCTCGATGCGCTGCGCACCGCCGCGACCGGTTCCATTGCGCTGACCTTCGACCACGAGCAGGTGCCTACCGAGCACCTGGAAACCCTCGTGGCGGAAGGCGTGAACGTACAGCCGCCGCCGAGTGCGTTGATCTTCGCGCAGGACAAACTGCGCATGCGTCGCAAGCTGGCCGAGCTCGGAGCTCCCGGACCCGCCTACGCAGAGGTGTCCTGGGCGCAGGACGCGATTGCCTTCGGAGACGAGCACGGGTGGCCGGTGGTGCTCAAGGCAGTCCGCGGCGGCTACGACGGGCGCGGAGTATGGATGCCTGCCGACGCCGAGGAAGCCGAAGAGATCGTCACGGCGCAACTCGACCGCGGTGTTCCGCTCATGGTGGAGGAGAAGGTCGCCATGCGCCGCGAGCTGTCGGCGATGGTCGCCCGATCGCCGTTCGGTCAGGGAGCGGCATGGCCCGTGGTGCAGACCGTGCAGCGCAACGGCCAGTGCGCCGTGGTGCTGGCACCGGCTCCCGATCTCGACGAGGACGTCGCCACGTTCGCAGGCAGGCTTGCACTCGACATCGCAGGCGCGCTCGGCGTCGTGGGAGATCTGGCAGTCGAACTGTTCGAGACCACCTCGGGCAAGCTCTTGGTGAACGAACTCGCGATGCGTCCGCACAACTCCGGTCACTGGACCATGGACGGGTGCCGCACCTCGCAATTCGAGCAACACCTGCGCGCAGTGTTGGACTACCCGCTCGGTGATACCGACCCTCTCGCTCCGTTGACGGTGATGGCGAACATCCTGGGCGCACCCGAGGCACCCGAGATGACGATGGACGAGCGACTGCACCACCTGTTCGCCCGCATGCCCGACGCGAAGGTGCACCTGTACGGCAAGGGCGAACGCAAGGATCGCAAGATCGGCCACGTCAACATTCTCGGCGCGCAATCGGGTTCGCTCGCCGATCCTGCCTACGTGGCCTCGGTGCGCGAGCGAGCCGAGCGCGCAGCCCACTGGATGTCGCACGCCGAATGGACCGACGGATGGGATCCGCACGATGACTGACAACACCACCTCGACATCCAGTCCTGCCGTGGGCCTCATCATGGGCAGCGACTCCGACTGGCCGACGATGGAAGCCGCAGCAGAAGCGTTGGCGGAGTTCGGTATTCGCTTCGAGGTCGGAGTGGTCTCGGCGCACCGCACCCCGCAGCGAATGCTCGACTACGCCCGCGACGCTGCAGGCCGAGGGATCCGGGTGATCATCGCCGGTGCCGGGGGAGCGGCGCACTTGCCCGGGATGGTGGCGTCGGCGACGCCACTGCCGGTGATCGGCGTTCCGGTACCGCTGAAGTATCTCGACGGTATGGACTCGCTGCTCTCGATCGTCCAGATGCCGGCGGGTGTTCCGGTGGCAACGGTCTCCATCGGTGGTGCTCGCAACGCAGGATTGCTTGCGGTCCGGATTCTGGGTGCGTCCGATCCGGCTCTGCAGCAGCGGATGTCGGCCTTTCAGGCCTCGCTCGAGGCAATGGTGCTGGAGAAGGACAAGGCGCTGCGCACGACCCTGCTCGGGTGACCGGAACCGTGTCGCGGCGCGAGCAGATCGAGCGCGCGGGTCGCAGCAGTCGGCAGGCCGAGTTCGTCACCCGGCTGGCGTTGCTCTATGCCCGTCTGTGGCGCGGTACCCCGAGCTTCGACGACGAGTTCTCGATTTTCGTGTGCACGGGACTGCGCGGCGGATTCGGCCGTGGCGGAACGACATTCGGTGGTGCCTACTTGACTAAGGGCAACACCGCACGTCGGGTGCTGCGCCACGAGGCCGTGCATGCCGACCAGTGGGCTCGTTTCGGGCTGACCTTCCCGTTCCGTTATCTCGCCGAGGAAGCGCGGCATCGGGGCCCGGCCAACAAGTACGAAATCGAGGCTGGTCTCGCCGACGGCGGCTATCGGCAGCCCGACTGAACAACGTTGCCCCGGCCGACACGGTCAGGCAAGGGTCGCGGTGACCTTCTCTGCGTCTCTGCGGTGATCGAGCTTCGTCTCGTCGGGATTGGCCACCTGAACCAGTGACGCACCGACGACGAGAACCGACAGCAGACCGTCGATCAACTGGTCCGCGTCGGTCCAGGACGCACTCGACATCACCCGGTCCGAGGCCGCCAGCGAACGGCCGTCGGCCCGCTCACGTGCGGCACCGAGGACCTCGTTTACCGAACGCCCGTCCAACGCCGCGGCTCCGCTCCCGGAACCAGCGACCCTGAACTGGTCGCCGTGCACACGCACCGACGTCGCGTAGTCGGTCATCCCGATCGGCAGATCGGGGACTGCCTTCCCGAATGCGTCCAGTGAGAATGCCAGCACCTCGTCGACGTCCGGGGACTCGTCGAGGCGGTCTGCCGGTACCATCGCCACATCGGCGCTGTCGTCGACTCCCAGGACCACCTCGCCACCCGCCCACCAGATCCCCAGCAGTGCGGCGGCCGTCTGCCAGTGCGCGGGCAGCAGCACACTCACCTTGCCGCCCACCTCGAATGCGAACTCGTCGCGCAGAAGATTGGCGGTCTTGGCCGCCCAGTTCGCGAGCGTCACCGCCGATACCTCCACCCGCTCGCCGGTCGCGTCGTCGTAGAACGTGATGCGCGGACCGGCCGGATCAGCGGCGAGAATCGGGTCGAGCAGAGTCTGTGTCAGATTCGAGGCCACGTCACGAACCCTAGACGACGGTCGATGACGCCCGGCCACACGCCGTGAGCGGTGCCGTTCAGTTGACGCACATGGGACCGGTGGAGCCGGCGTCGATCGGCGCTACCGGGGCCTCGGGCACCGTGGTATTCGTCTCGGGAGCGATGGTTTCCGCCGTCGCGGACTGGCCGGAACCGGGCCCGGCGTAGTCGTTCGCCAGCACCACGCGAACGGTGTTCGCAGGCAGTGATTCGTCGACTGTGATCTGCAGATTGCCCAGGGCCGCCGAGACGGCGCGCGCAGCATCACTGTCGACGTCCGCGGACTCGATGCGGCTCGTGGAGACGGATGTTCCCTCGTAGTTTCCGACGGTGCCGCCGACGTATCCCGATGCCGCGAGCGAACCGGCGACACCGTTGGCCAGACCGTCGATCCCGCTGTCGTTTGCGACGTCCACAGTCACCGTGGATGGATCGACCTTCGGTGCTTCCGAGTTCTCGACGTCGGTCTCGGCCGAATCGCCGTCACCGAGCAAACCTGCGACGTACTTCTTCACCGCAGCCGGGTCCACCTGCACGATCGATTCGCCGTAGTCGGTCGTCGCATTGATATCGACTGCGGGGATGGTCTCGAACTTGACCTTGCCGCCCGCGAGATCCTGCAGGCGAGTGGCGAACTGCAGAATGTCCCAGTCGGAATCGAGCGTCACCGATCGCTGTACGGCCGTGCTGAGTTGGCCGAGCTTGCTGGGATTGCTCAGCGTCTTGGCACTGAGCACACTGCGCACGAGCGAGGCCATGAACACCTGCTGGCGCACGATGCGGTCCAGGTCTCCGCGGGGAAGATCGTGCCGCTGTCGAACGAAACTCAGGGCCTGCGAACCGGCAAGCTTCTGCTCGCCCGCCGGGAAGTTCGCACCCGACAGAGGTTCTTGCACAGGATTGTTCAGGCACACCTCGACACCGCCGACGGCATCGGTGAGCAGCACGAAACCGAGCAGTCCCACCTCGGCATAGTGATCGACGGTGATCCCGGTGAGGTTGGCGACCGAATCGATGAGAGCCTCACGGCCGGCCTCGGTGGCCTGGGACTCGGCATCGGCGTCCGACACCCCCTGCTCGACCAGTTCGAGGCGCTTGTTCTCCTTGGTCGCGCCGTATGCAGCGTTGATCTTGGACATGCCGATGCCGGGAACCTCGACGTACGAATCTCGCGGGACCGAAATCGCGGTGGCCGACGAACCGTCGTTCGGGACGCGAATCAGCACGATCGTGTCGGTGTTCGACGCCACCTCCTCACCGGCGTTGAGGGACGCCAGCTCCTCGGGTGAGAGTGCTTTGCCGTGGGCGTCGGTGCGGCTGTCGGTACCGACCATCAGAATGTCGACGGCACCGTCCGCCGCGCCGCCGAGACCGAGACCGCCGGCCGTAGCGATGTTGGACCGCAGGCTGTCGACGCTGCGCCACGCGAAACCGGTCACCAGGAGAACGAGTACCGACAGCACTGCGACCGCGACGTGTGTCGCAGGCCAACGGGTGCTGCCACCCGCGCGAGGTGATCGGCCCTCGGAATCCGTGTGCTCGACGCGGACGCGAGGGCTACTTTGCGCCGCTCGGCGCGAGCGGCCGGTGGCGTCACTGCGAGTGCGCTGTCCACGGTCTCCCGAGCGGCGGTCCCCGCGCTCGTCGTCGTCACCGTATCGATGAGCCGCGCGTCCCTCGGGATCGCGGGGGCGGCGCGCGGCGCGCGTGTCGGGACCGTCGGTGGAACGGGGAACGCGCCGCCTCGGCGGGGGAGTGCGCTCACCTCCGGGCGTGCCTGAATCTCGTGGCACTCGACGACCCTCTCTCGTGTTCGGCCGGCCTGAAACACCCGCCCGCTTCGTTGTTCTCCCCCGTCGTTCGAAGGTTACTGGTCGCCGGTCGTTGCCTCGCCGAAGCGAACGCGGCGTGCCACACTTGGCAACCGTGAATGCGATCGTGGTGACCGGTGCACACGGCCAGTTGGGCCGCAGGGTGGTCTCTCTTGCCGCCGAACGGGGTGACGGTGTCGAGGTGACCGCATATTCGTCCGCCGACCTGGACATCACCGACCCGGACGCGGTCGCGGCCGCGGTCGGTGCGGGAGCGACGGTGATCAACTGTGCTGCGTACACCGCCGTCGATGCCGCCGAGACGGACGAGGCGCGGGCGCTGGCCGTCAACGCGGACGGCCCGCGAAATCTCGCGCGTGCCTGCGGGCGTGTCGGAGCCCGGTTGATCCACGTCTCCACCGATTATGTGTTCGACGGCACAGCGACCGAACCGTACGAGGTCGACGCGAAGACCGCGCCGCGGTCGGCGTACGGGCGGACCAAGCGTGCCGGTGAGCTCGCCGTGTACGAGGAGCTGGCCGACGCCGTGGTCGTGCGGACGGCATGGGTGTACGACAACTCGGGCAAGAACTTCGTGACCACGATGCGCCGGCTCGAGGGCGAGCGCGAGACGGTCTCGGTGGTGAGCGATCAGATCGGTTCGCCCACGTTCGCCCTCGACCTGGCGGCGGGCCTGCTCGAGATCGAAGCCGATCCCGCCGTGCTCGGACGGACACTGCACTTCACCAACGCCGGGCAGGCCAGTTGGTTCGAACTCGCTCGAGCGGTGTTCACGCACATCGGTGCCGATGCCGAGCGAGTGAAGCCCTGTTCGAGCGCCGACTACGTCGCTGCCGCACCTCGGCCTGCATATTCGGTGCTCTCGTCGACAGCGTGGGCCGAGGCCGGCCTGACCCCGGCGCGGCCGTGGTCGGACGCATTGAGCGCAGCCTTGGCGCAGTCGACATGAGGGTTCGACGCGGGCTCGGGCTAGTCTTGCCCGCGTGAGTTCCGAGCTGGCCGTGGTGACGGTGACCTATTCGCCCGGCGAATACCTTGATCAATTCCTGACGTCTCTGCGTGAGGCGACGACGCGTCCGCTTCGGGTGATCATGGCCGACAACGGCTCGGTCGACGGGACGCCCGAGGCAGCCGAGGTCGCGTTCGAGGAGGCGGAGTTGCTGCGTACCGGCGCGAACATCGGCTACGGCGCAGCCGTCAATCGTGCGGTGGCCGAGATCGATCCCGCCGTCGAATTCGTCGTCGTGGCCAATCCCGATGTGCGGTGGCATCCCGGGTCTCTCGACGGCCTCCTCGACGCAGCGGCGCGGTGGCCACGGGCGGGTGCCCTCGGGCCTCTCATCCGCGAGCCCGACGGCTCGCGGTACCCATCGGCACGGTCGGTGCCCGATCTGACATCCGGTGCAGGCCACGCGGTGTTGGGCAAGCTCTGGCCGAAGAACCCGTGGACCCAGCGGTATCGCCAGGAGAACGAGACGGTGAGCGAGCGACCGGTGGGGTGGCTGTCCGGATCCTGCCTGTTGCTTCGGCGTTCGGCGTTCGACTCGATCGGCGGATTCGACTCGCGATACTTCATGTACATGGAGGACGTGGATCTGGGCGACCGGCTCGGCAGAGCAGGCTGGCACAACGTCTACGTTCCCGGCGTCGAGGTCACCCACTCGAAAGGCCATGCAGCAGGACGGCATCCGGAAGTGATGTTGCCCGCACATCACACCAGTGCATACCGCTTCCAGGCCGATCGGCACCCCCGAACGTGGCAGGCTCCCTTACGATTGGCTCTGCGCTTCGGTCTCGGTCTTCGCTCGAAGATCGTTGTGGCCTCGGCGCTTCGGGCGCGAGCAGTTGACGGACGAGAATCGGACGAGAGAACAGAGGCTGGACATGTCGGATAGTTCCCCATCGGTCGCCGCACGCACCGATGCAGTCATCCTGGTCGGCGGCAAGGGAACTCGGCTCAGGCCGTTGACGCTCTCGGCCCCCAAGCCGATGCTTCCCACCGCAGGGCTGCCGTTCCTGACCCACCTGCTGGCGCGCATCAAGGCCGCGGGCATCGAGCACGTCGTACTCGGCACGTCGTTCAAAGCCGAAGTGTTCGAGCAGCATTTCGGAGACGGATCCTCACTCGGTATCGAACTCGAGTACGTGTTCGAGGACGAGCCGATGGGCACCGGTGGAGGCATCAGGAACGTTCTGCCGCGTCTGCGCGCAGAGAACGTCATGGTCTTCAACGGTGATGTCCTGGGCGGCACCGATCTGACCGCAGTCCTGGACACGCACCGAACGACCGAGGCCGATGTGACGTTGCATCTGGTTCGCGTCGGTGATCCGCGCGCTTTCGGTTGCGTTCCGACCGACGAATCCGGCCGAGTGACAGCGTTTCTCGAAAAGACCCAGGATCCGCCGACCGATCAGATCAACGCGGGCTGCTACGTCTTCAAGCGCGAGATCATCGAATCCATTCCGTCCGACCGACCGGTGTCGGTGGAGCGAGAGGTGTTCCCCGCCTTGCTCGCCGAGGACAAGAGGGTCTACGGACATGTCGACAGTGCGTACTGGCGTGACATGGGAACACCGGAAGATTTCGTCAAGGGCTCGGCCGATCTGGTTCGCGGCATTGCGCCGTCGCCTGCCTTGCACGGTGATCGGGGCGAATCGCTGGTTCATCCGGGTGCCGGAGTTGCCCCCGGTGCATTGCTGATCGGTGGAACCGTCGTGGGCCGCGGAGCCGAGATCGGCGCAGGTGCACGCCTCGACGGTGCCGTCGTGTTCGACGGCGCGATCGTCGAGGCGGGGGCCGTGGTCGAGCGATCGATCCTCGGTTTCGGCGCTCGCATCGGACCTCGCGCCCTGGTACGCGACGCGGTCATCGGCGACGGAGCCGACATCGGTGCTCGCTGTGAGTTGCTCCGCGGTGCGCGCGTGTGGCCCGGGGTCAAACTGCCCGACGGCGGCGTGCGCTTCTCGACCGACGTCTGACGTCACGGCGCCCGATGGGGCGATCGATCAGCGAAGCGCGGCAAGCGCGACGAGGTGATCGATCGTCTCGTGCTCGGCGTCGTCGGGCAATGCGTCGACCGGCCACCAACGCAGATCCGTCGATTCGTCGCTGCGTACCGCTCGCGCACCGTCCGGCGCACGCACCAGAAACCTCAGGTCGAGGTGCCGTGTCGGCTTACCGAGCGAGCAGGTGATCGGGTGCGTGTGTGCCGAGAGCAGGACCGGATCCACTGTCAGATCGGCGATTCCGGATTCCTCGGTGGCCTCGCGTAACGCCGCGTCGACCACGGTGTCGTCGGTCGGTTCGCAGTGGCCGCCGAGTTGAATCCACCGAACGACCTTGGGATGCAGCGTCAGCAATACATGGGTTCCCGACGCATCGAGCACCAACGAGGACGCGGTGAAGTGGCCTGCCTCGTTGGCACGCAGACAGGCATCCTGGTTGCTGTCGAGGAACGCCAGCATGGTGTGCCGGAGCGACTCGTCCGCCGAATCGGACGGTGCCCATCGGTCGAGTGTCATTGCCGTCGAATGCCAGAGGGAGGACGCCGACACGCCTCAGACCTCCAGGAGCGAGGATCCGGGCACCACCGGATCCCGTACGGTCAGTGGCTCGCTCGGGTGCCCGATTGCAATGGCTCCCATGGCTTTCCAATCCGCGCGCAGGCCGAGTTCGGCGCGCACGGTCTCGGCGGCGAAGATGGTCGAACCGATCCAGCAGCTGCCGAGATCGCGTACCGCGAGGGCGACCAGCAAACCCTGGACGGCAGCACCGACCGCCACGGTGAACATCGTGTCCTCCGCGGCTCGACGCCTCTCGTCGGGGTACGAGTGCGCACCGTCGGGAACGCAGAACGGGATCACGATCTCCGGTGCCTCGAACAGGATGTCGCCGCGGCTCAGTCGCGCGGCGATGCGTTCCTCGCTCAGCCCGTCGGCCGCCAGGTCGGCTCGCCACTGCTCACGCATCGTCTCGAGCAGAAGACGGCGAACCGCGGGCGTCTTGATCCAGACGAATCGAACCGGACGGGTGTGGTGCGGGGCCGGGGCGGTGAGGGCATCGGCGACGGCGCCGCGAATCGATTCGGGATCGACGGGTTCGTCTGTGAACGAGCGCACCGACCGACGGCGGAGCAGGGCCTCGCGTCGACCCCGATCGAGTGCCTCGGCGGTGCCGAGCCAGAACAGGTCGTCCTCGCCGCCGCGCAGCAGAGTCGCCGCGGTGGAACCGTCGTCGACGGGAGTCAGTCCGCGGACGACGGCGATCGGAACACCGCCGAGCTTGCCCTTCACCAGATCGCCTGCAGCAGCGAGCTCGTCGGCGATCGCGACCTCGGTGACGACGAGCTCGTTCCCCTGGCCGTCCTCGGCTCCGGCATACGCGTGCACCACCGCGAGCCCCGCAGCGCCGATCGCCGCATCGGTCTGGCCGATCCGCCACGCCCGCCCCATGGTGTCGGTGACGACCACGGCCACCGTCACCCCGAGCAGCGCACCGAGTGCCGTGCGAAGTGCTGCGGCACTGGCGTCGGGATTCTCGGGCAGCAGCGCCAGCTCGCCACCGTCGACGTTGGATCCGTCGATTCCCGACGCAGCCTGCACGATGCCGAGTCGGTTCTCGGTGATGAGGGTTCGGCCCTTGCGGGCAACGATGCGCACGGCTTCCTGGTCCACGAGGACTCTGCGGGCGGCGTCCCGCTCGTCCGCATCACGAGGTGCCTGCACCAGACGGCCCTCGACCTTGGAGATGATCTTGCTGGTCACGATCAGGATGTCGCCGTCTCGCAACCAGGGTGCCCGGTCCGCGATCGACGCGGCCAGGTCGTCACCGGGCCGAAATTCGGGCAGGCCGGTCACCGGAAGGATTTCGATCGCCCCGCCGGGGGCGTGATCACCCGGCGCGGTCGCGGTGGGGTGGGGGTCGGTCACAGCTCGAGCCCCGCCGCACGCAGAGCGGTTCGCGCCATCACTGCCGTGGTCTCGGGGTCGGTCATCAGCAACGGAACGGACTGCACGTCGACACCGTTTACGACCGCGGTGTCGGTGGTGTGTACCAGCCACGCGTCGAGAATGCCTGTACCGCTTCGGCTTCCGTAGTGGCGGCCGACCGCCTGCGCCGTGGTCTCGACACCGATGACGGAGAGGCACTCGTCGGCCATGCCGCGCAACGGCTTTCCGTCGACGACGGGGGAGAGGCCGACCACCTTGGCGGCAGTCGTGCGAAGCGCCCCGCGGATTCCGGGTACCGCGAGAATTGCGCCGACGCTCACCACCGGATTGGACGGCGCGAGGACCACGGCGTCGGCCTGGGTGATCGCCTCGACGACACCCGGTGCCGGAGAGGCCTGTTCGGCCCCGATGTTGGCGAAACTGTGGGTCGGAATCTGTGCGCGGTACCGAACCCACCACTCCTGGAAGTGAATTGCGCGCTGCTGCTCACCGCTCGGGTCCTCGGGATCGGTGACGACCACGTGGGTCTCCGAGCGATCGTCGGTGACGGGTAGGAGCCGCACTCCGGGTTGCCAACGGTTGCACAGGGCTTCGGTGACGGCGGACAGTGGAAAACCCGTGCGCAGCATGCGGCTGCGGATCAGGTGCGTGGCGATGTCTCGGTCGCCGAGTCCGAACCAGTCTGGATCGGCACCGTAGGCCGCCAGTTCGTCGCGAGCGTTCCAGGTCTCCGCGATGCGGCCCCAGCCGCGATCGGTGTCGATGCCTCCGCCGAGGGTGTACATGCACGTATCGAGGTCCGGACAGATGCGAAGGCCGTGCATCCACACGTCGTCGCCGACGTTGACCACCGCGGTGATCTCGTTCTCGGGTTCGTCGCCGAGCAGGGTGTCGCCGAACAGCGATTTGAGACCCTGGAGGAACCGAGCGCCACCGACACCACCGACCAGAACAGTAACTTTCACAACATGCGAGCCTAGTGCGGTTGTGGCGAGCCGGGGTGAGCGCCTACCCGGACCGTTCGCAGGGCTGGGATCCGAGCGGCAGAACGGCCGCGACACGCACGGGACGCGCTCCGATTCGGGGAGACCGCCGATTTCGGGCATGTGATGGTATTGGATTTGCGCGATCGGCTTGACCGCGACACACCTGGACGTGTCTAATCACAGGTATGTCATTCAGTGTTCGCAGCACGAGTTCGATTGCGGCGAACCTGGTTTCGAACACTCGTTCCCTTCCTGTTCGTTCCCCGGTGGACGTCGAGTAGAGGTCGAGAGTCGGGTGGGCACGCCGCGTTTGCCGGCACTGTCGATCCGATCGAATACCGGCGCGGGGCAAGGTATTCGAGCACACGAGAACCGAAAGTATCTGCGCTACCACAGGTGAGGAGGCGGAAGCGATGTATGACCAGCACGTGACACGTGATCAGCGGGGCGGACCCACTGCTCACCTCAGCGCTGTCGACGACGCGCCGCAAACCGAGTCCGGCATCGGCGCAGATTCGAGCGTCACGATCGACGCGGGTTCTGCGTACGTTGCTCCAGTAGACGAGACCGACACCGATACGGATGTCGTCGACGTCGAGCTCGAGTCGGAATCGGACGCCGACCTGATGCCGTTCGTGGCCGAGTCGGTACCACCGGCCAAGCCGTTCCTCAGTCTCGTCGGAGGATTCGACGAGATGTTCGAGGAGATCGAGGACCAGTGGCAGGAGCGCGCACTGTGCGCTCAGACCGACCCCGAGGCCTTCTTCCCCGAAAAGGGGGGCTCCACCCGCGAGGCCAAGCGCATCTGCCTCGGCTGCGAGGTCAAGGATGAGTGCCTCGAGTACGCGCTCGCCAACGACGAGCGGTTCGGTATCTGGGGCGGACTGTCCGAGCGGGAACGTCGGCGGCTCAAGCGCGGGATCGGCTGAGCCACTCGATCCCGTCCGGTCGGACGGGTTTCGGTCGACCGGTCACTCTCCGGCCGGATCGACCTCGTCGGGGTCGATGCCGAGATACGTCGCCACTTGCTCGACCAGAACTTCGAACAACAGGTCTTCCAGATCCTCCGGGTGCTTCGCTCGACGCTCGAGTGGGCGCCTGAACAGCACCACTCGCGCGCGTGTCGTCTCCCCGCGCTTGTCGATGCCGGCAGGTACCAACCGCGAGAGCGGCACCGGACCTTCCGCCACCACCTCCGGTGGCCACGTCACCGATTCCGGATCCAATGCACGGATCTTGGGTACTTCGTCCACTGCGATGTCGAGTTTCGCGAGCTTCTCGTGCCACCGATGGTCGATTCGCGCAAATGCTTCGAGCACCAGCCGGTCGAACTTCTCTGCTCGTGAACGCCGGGCCGGGATGTCCTCGGGCAGAACCGGTCCGCGGATGCCGCGGCCGTGCCGGGCCACGGACCGAGAGGTGATCCTGCGCGCGGATGAGAATCGAGGCATGGGGGGAGGTTATCGCGCTCGTCCGGTGTGTCGGTCGTTCGGTCGGTTGCACCCACCGGATACTCTGCACTCGTGAGATCACTGCGTGGCTGCTGCAGGCCTGGTTGCAACCGTTCTGCCGTTGCGACGCTCACATACGTCTACTCCGACTCCACCGCCGTCGTCGGGCCGCTGGCCACCGTGGACGAACCGCATTCCTGGGATCTGTGCGAAGTGCACGCGTCGACGACCACCGCTCCGAAGGGCTGGGAGCTGGTGCGGTACGAGGGTGGATACTCGACGTCGAGTCCCGACGAGGACGACCTGACGGCCTTGGCGGAGGCCGTGCGCGAGGCGGGCCGAGGCGATCGCGTCCGCTCGGACGATCGCGAGAGCCACGACCGTTCGGCGTCACGCCCGTCCGACTCCGAACGCCGATCGACCCCGGCCGTCAGAACGGGTAGAAGGGGGCACCTACGAGTGCTTCCAGACCCCACGTCCTGAGTCTCACGCACACTCGATGTGGTTCGCATCGGTCCGACTGGCCGGTGCGACTGTCGTCTGGCAAGGTCTTGCGAGCAGGACCGAAACGGACAGTGCCGGTCTGGCGATACTTGGTGTGAATCGCACCGCTACCGACGCTCGATGTTCGACGCCGATGTGCGGCGTCGTAAGAATCACCAGGAGAATCTTCGTGGCCCGAACCGCAGAGTCCGTCAACGCCGTCATCAAGGCCTACGACGTCCGTGGCGTCGTAGGTGAGCAGATAGACGAGGCGTTCGTGCGTGACGTCGGTGCGTCTTTCGCGCGACTGGTTCGCGACGAGGCAGGAGCCGCGCGATCGGTGGTGATCGGCCACGACATGCGAGATTCGTCGCCCGCCCTGTCCCGGGCGTTCGCGGACGGAGTCACCGCGCAAGGTCTCGACGTGGTGCACATCGGCCTGGCGTCGACCGATCAGCTCTACTTCGCCTCGGGCATGCTCGAATGCCCGGGCGCGATGTTCACCGCCAGCCACAATCCTGCGAAATACAACGGGATCAAGCTCTGCCGCGCCGGCGCGAAACCAGTGGGACAGGACACGGGCTTGGCGACGGTCAAGACCGAATTGGTGGACGGGGTACCGGAGTTCGACGGACCGTCCGGGACGGCGACGTCGCGCGACGTGCTCGGGGAGTACGCGCAGTTCGTCCGAGATCTGGTCGACCTCTCGGGAATCGGTTCCATGAAGATCGCCGTCGATGCAGGCAACGGAATGGGCGGGCATACGGTGCCTGCAGTGTTCGGGCCGCTGCCGGTGACGATCGAGCCGCTGTTCTTCGAGCTCGACGGCAGCTTCCCCAATCACGAGGCCAATCCACTCGACCCGGCGAACCTGGTGGATCTGCAGCGTTTCGTCGTCGAGACCGGAGCCGATATCGGGCTCGCATTCGACGGTGATGCGGATCGGTGCTTCGTCGTCGACGAGAAGGGCGATCCGGTCTCGCCGTCCGCAGTCACCTGCCTGGTGGCCGAGCGCGAACTGGCCAAGGAGCCGGGCGCGGTGGTCATCCACAATCTGATCACTTCGCGCGCCGTTCCGGAACTGGTCACCGAGCTCGGCGGCACCCCGGTTCGTACCCGAGTGGGTCACTCCTTCATCAAGCAGCAGATGGCCGACACCGGAGCGATTTTCGGCGGCGAGCACTCTGCCCATTACTACTTCCGTGATTTCTGGGGTGCAGACTCCGGAATGCTCGCCGCGC
This sequence comes from Rhodococcus sp. 077-4, assembly GCF_047782425.1. Classification (NCBI taxonomy): domain Bacteria; kingdom Bacillati; phylum Actinomycetota; class Actinomycetes; order Mycobacteriales; family Nocardiaceae; genus Rhodococcus; species Rhodococcus sp. 077-4. The sequence goes on from NZ_JAJPWC010000002.1 coordinate 616,674, forward strand.
TGCATGTCCTCGCTGCGCTCGGTGCGCAGGATCGACCTCTGTCGGAGATGATGGCCGAGTACGAGACCTACAGCGCCTCGGGTGAGATCAACTCGACCGTCGCCGACGCAGCCGAACGAACCGAGGCCGTGCTCGCAGCGTTTGCCGATCGGACGGCAGGAATCGACCGACTCGACGGGGTCACGGTCGATCTGGCCGACGGTGCCTGGTTCAACTTGCGGGCATCCAACACCGAACCGCTGCTGCGGCTGAACGTGGAAGCGCGGACCGGTGCGGCCGTCGATGCGATTTCGTCGGAGATATTGAGCATCGTTCGCGCCGGACTGGAATAGTGGTTACCACAGGTTCATGAGTGGGTATACAGACGTTTCGAGCGGGTGACGTAGAGGGAGGTGTCGCAGCCATGACGGCAGTGTCGTCTCTGGTCGATCTCGACGATTCCGATGCTCTCATCGCGGCCGATCGTGAGGGCTCGTTGCGCAGCGCCGCACTGGCCGGCGCGCAAGTGCGGGCCGTCGCGACCGCGGTCGACGAATCGGTTCTCGCCCGTCTGGCAGATCTCCGTCCGCGAAGCGTCGTGATCGTGACCGGCGACGGCCGCAGCAGTCGGGCTGCGTCGCTGCTCGTCGCAGCGCTCGGTGACCGACTCGGCGTCCCGCTGGTACGGAGCACCGGAACTCCGCCATGGATCGGCCCTCTCGACGTCGTGGTGGTGGCAGGCGACGACGCCGGGGATCCGCGACTGGCCGAGTCGGTGGACGCGGCGTCGCGTCGCGGCGCAGAAGTGGTCGTTGTCGCCCCCGAAGAGGGGCCACTGCGAGCCGTACCGGGAGCCCGAGTGATGTGGTTGCCGCCTCGGATCGCAGTCCGTGATCACAATGCCCTGATGCGCTACCTCGCTGCATTCGTGGCCGTACTCGGTGCGGTCGCCGGTGGGTCGTGGAAGTCGTTGCTGCCCAACTTGTCTCGTCTGGCAGATCTGCTCGACGCCGAGGCGGTGCGAAACAGCCCGTCCAACGAGGTGTTCCACAATCCAGCCAAGGCCCTTGCCAGTGGATTGAACGGTCGGCGGGTGGTGCTGACCGGCAGTGGTCCCGCCGCCGTCGAGGTCGCCAGGCACGGCAGTGAGGTGTTGCTGCGTGTTGCGGGTGTCGTCGTCGGCGCGGGGGAGTTGGGCGATGTCATTGCCGCTTCCGTCCGAGCATCGGCAGTCGAATCACTGGGTGCGCCAAGAACATTCGACTCGTTTTTTCACGACGAACAGCTCGACGGTCCACCGCCAGCGCTGCCGATGCGCGTCGTCGTTGTGGCGTCGGAAGCCGATCGGATGATGACGGAACGACGAATCGCCGGTGTTCCCGAGTCGGAATTGTTGCTCACCGAGTCGGGTGAGGCGCTGTTCGGCGGCGAGCGCGCGAGGGCCGAGTTCGGCAACCCCGCGGCGTCGTCCGGGCCGGATACACTTTCGATGCTCGACACGATGTCCGTGTTGGCGACGCGGTTGGACACGACCGCCGCTTACCTGCTGTTGATGGGCGGTAGCTAGTGCAACTCTTGCGAGGCGCGGTTCGGTCGTACGCATGGGGTTCGCGAACCGCCCTCGCTCGAATTCAAGGGCGCCCCGTGCCGTCCGATCATCCCGAGGCCGAGATCTGGCTGGGTGCCCACCCTGCCGATTCGGCGCACGTGATGCACGAGGGTGGCAGCACTCCCTTGCTCACGCTGATCGACGGTGATCCGGGAACGCAGCTGGGCGGGTCTGCGCAACACTACGAGTCGCGGCTGCCGTATCTGCTGAAACTGCTTGCCGCAGAAGAACCTCTGTCGCTGCAGGCGCACCCAAGCAGTGCACAGGCCCGTGAAGGATTCGCGCGCGAGAACGCCGCGGGTGTTTCCATAGACTCCCCGGTCCGCAACTACCGCGATCCGAACCACAAGCCCGAATTGATCGTGGCGCTCACGGAGTTCGAGGCGTTGGCGGGCTTCCGTCGGCCGGCCGACACCGTCGAACTTCTCGACGCCCTGGGAGTTTCTGCGCTCGGCGGATATCGCACCCTCCTCGCCGCCCAACCCGATGCTTCCGGTCTGCGCACGGTGTTCACCTCGTGGATCACCCTTCCCGGGCAAGCGTTGGACGACATCCTGCCCGCCGTAGCCCAGGGATGCATCGACTACCTCTCCGGTCCGGCACGAACGGACGGTGGTCGATTCGCGGCGGAGGCGAGGACTCTGCTCGAATTGGGGGAGTCCTACCCCGGCGACGCCGGCGTGCTCGCGGCGTTGCTGCTCAATCGGGTGACATTGAGTCCGGGCCAAGGTCTGTATCTCGATGCGGGCAATCTCCATGCGTACCTGCGCGGTACCGGCGTGGAGATCATGGCCAATTCGGACAACGTGCTTCGCGGGGGGTTGACGCCCAAACATGTCGACGTGCCGGAATTGTTGCGCGTCCTGGATTTCGAGCCCGCCGACATCTCCGCCATCACCCCGGGTGTCGACGACCGACCGACCTACCGGTACCCAACGCCTGCACCGGAATTCGCGCTGAGTCGCACTTCGGTGGCGGCAGGGGAGACGGTGGACATTCCCGGATCCGGCCCGAGAATCCTGCTGTGCACAAGCGGAACCGTCGTCGCAGGCACCGGTGGCACTGCGGCCGGGCTCTCGGTGCCGCAGGGCAGTTCGGCGTGGATTCCGGCTGCGGACGAATCGGTTTTCGTGACTGCCGACTCGGGCGATGCCGAGGTGTTCGTGGCGTCGGTCGGCACGCTCTAGTTCGTTCGATCCGCGGAACTTGTACCGAGGCCGTGCCCCGAGGCAATAGTCTGATGTCACAGTGATTTCTGTGACGGGTGTGACCCGTCGGCAGATGTGAACAGGCGATACGGAGGCCCGATGACGAAAGCAGACCGGCCCGAGAAGGCCCCGCGTACGACGGGGTGGTTCCGGACCAAATCGATAGAGCAGTCCATCGAGGACACCGACGAGCCCGACACCAAACTCCGCAAAGAACTCGGTTCGTGGGATCTGACCGTGTTCGGCGTTGCAGTTGCCGTCGGTGCAGGCATCTTCACCCTGACTGCCAGGACTGCCGGAAACGTTGCGGGGCCTGCGGTGTCGGTGGCTTTCGTGCTGGCGGCGATAGCCTGCGGTCTCGCCGCGCTGTGCTACGCCGAATTCGCCTCGACGGTGCCGGTCGCCGGAAGCGCATACACGTTCTCCTATGCCGCATTCGGCGAGTTCATCGCCTGGATCATCGGCTGGGATCTGATCCTCGAATTCGGTCTCGCGGCCGCGGTTGTGGCCAAGGCGTGGTCGCTCTACCTCGGGGATCTGCTGGGTACATCGGCACCTGTGCTCGAGATCGGTTCACTGAACTTCGACTGGGGCGCACTGCTCATCGTGGTTCTGTTGACGGTGCTCATCGCCTCGGGCACCAAGCTGTCCTCGCGGGTGTCTCTGGTCATCACGGCGATCAAGGTGATCGTCGTTCTGTTCGTCGTCGTGCTCGGGGCCTTCTACATCAAGGTCGCCAATTACGACCCGTACATCCCACCGTCCGAACCCGCGTCGACGGGCGAGGGATTGCATCAGTCTCTGTTCTCGTTCGTCACCGGCGCAGGCGGTAGCACGTTCGGTGCGTACGGATTGCTGGCAGCCGCCTCCCTGGTGTTCTTCGCGTTCATCGGTTTCGACGTGGTCGCGACCACCGCGGAAGAGGCCAAGGAGCCGCAGAAGGCGCTACCGCGCGGCATTCTCGGATCGTTGGCGATCGTCACCGTCCTCTACGTCGCAGTCACGTTGGTACTGACCGGGATGGTCAAGTACACCGATCTGGCCGGCGACAGCTCCACCTTGGCGACGGCGTTCGAGCTGAACGGGCTGACGTGGGCCAAGAACATTATCTCGTTCGGCGCACTCGCAGGCCTGACGACAGTGGTGATGGTGCTGATGCTCGGCCAGACGCGAGTGCTCTTCGCGATGTCGAGAGACGGACTGGTGCCCCGTGGCCTGGCGCACACCGGAAAGAAAGGCACTCCGGTCAGGACGACGATTCTGGTCGGTGTCATCGTCGGGCTGCTCGCCGCGTTCGTACCTCTCGGAACTCTCGAGGAGATGGTGAACATCGGCACGCTGTTCGCATTCGTTCTCGTGTCGGCAGGCGTTCTCGTTCTGCGCAAGACGCGGCCCGACCTCGAGCGTGGCTTCCGTGTGCCGTGGGTTCCGCTGGTCCCGATTCTGGCGGTTCTCGCGTGCCTGTGGCTGATGTTCAACCTGTCGGTCGAGACCTGGCTGCGCTTCCTGGTCTGGATGGCCGCCGGTGTCGTCGTCTACGTCCTGTACGGCAGGCGGCACTCGGTGATGGGGCTGCGGGAAGCCGAGAAGTCCCGTGTCGGGAATGTCAAGCGCTGAACAGGGCCTCGCGGCAGCACTCCACACGGCGTCACATCGAACCGGCAGAAGTGTTATACCCTCGAAAACAGACTGGGAGGACTCCTGACGTTCGATGAGAGGGTGTTGCACAGGTGAGTGTGGACGGCCGAATCACCTCTGCGGAGGGTTCGGGTGTCGCTTTCGGGGGGCGGGATTCGAAGGCCGGCGAACGATCGGCTCGCTGGCACGACAACAAGCGCTATCTGTGGATGCTGGGTCTGTTGGCCCCGGCATCGGCTCTACTGCCGTCGCAGTTGGTCTATTGGACGGGCATGCCGCTCTTCTGGTGGAGCGGTGTGCTGGTCTTCTTCGTCATCATCCCGATCATCGATCTGATCGCAGGTGAGGACGGGCACAATCCGGACGCATCGGCGAGCGAAAAGCTGCAGAACGACCGCTACTACCGCTGGTGTACGTACCTGTTCCTACCCATCCAATTCGTCGGACTGTTCGTCGCGTGCTGGATGTGGGCGTACGGCGGTCTGAGTGTGATGGACAAGATCGGGTTGGCCGTCACGGTGGGGCTCGTCGCGGGCACCGGTATCAATGCCGCGCACGAGCTGGGCCATCGAATCGAGCAGCACGAGCGATGGCTGGCCAAGATCGCCCTGTCACAGACGCTCTACGGGCACTTCTTCGTCGAGCACAACCGCGGGCACCATGTTCGGGTCGCAACGCCTGAGGACCCTGCGAGTGCGCGGCTGGGCGAGAACGTGTGGACCTTCGTGCCGCGCAGCGCACTTCTCGGGCTTGCTTCCGCGTGGAAGCTGGAGGCCCAGCGCCTTCGGCGGAAGGGCCGCTCGGTCGCAAGCCCGAGCAATGCGCTGCTGCACACCTGGCTCCTCAGCGCCGTGCTGTTCGGTTCGCTGCTGATCGTGTTCGGCGCGTCCATCGCGCCCTATCTACTGCTGCAGGCCGTCGTCGGATTCGTGCTGCTCGAGATGGTCAATTACGTGGAGCACTACGCCCTGCTCCGCGAGACGAACGAGCGTGGCAGATACGTTCGATGCGCACCCCGCCACAGCTGGAACAGCGACAGAATCTGCACCAACATCTTCCTGTACCACCTCCAGCGGCACAGCGACCACCACGCCAACCCCGGCAAGCGCTATCAGACTCTGCTCTCCTGCGACGAGGCCCCGCAGTTACCTGCCGGCTACGCGTCGATGGTGATGCTCGCCGCATTCCCGCCCCTGTGGCGTCGGGTGATGGACGGGCGGGTACTGGCGCACTACCAGGGGGACATCACCCGCGCGAACATCCTGCCCCGCAAGCGCGCTCGAATTCTGGCGCGAGCCGGACGAAACGGATAGCAGGCGCAGGCTCCGGGCACCCGGTACCTGCACCGTGTGGGACCCGATAGCCTGGACCACAGACATTCAGTCAACAGGAGAGGCAAGATGACGACCTCAGTTACGTCAGGATCGGCACTCACCGCGGATCACCGCGGTGGAATCGACTTCAAGGTCGCAGACCTGTCGCTCGCGGAATTCGGCCGCAAGGAAATTCGGCTCGCCGAGCACGAGATGCCCGGCTTGATCGCGCTGCGCCGCGAATACGCCGATGTGCAGCCGCTCAAGGGCGCGCGAGTGTCGGGATCGCTGCACATGACCGTGCAGACGGCCGTGCTGATCGAGACCCTGGTGGCGCTCGGAGCCGAGGTTCGTTGGGCCTCGTGCAACATCTTCTCCACCCAGGATCACGCGGCAGCGGCCGTCGTCGTCGGCCCGTACGGCACCGTCGAAGAGCCCAAGGGCGTGCCGGTGTTCGCGTGGAAGGGCGAAAGCCTCGAAGAGTACTGGTGGGCGGCCGAGCAGATGCTCACCTGGCCCGAGCAGCCCGCCAACATGATCCTCGACGACGGCGGTGACGCGACGATGCTGGTACTGCGCGGCGCGCAGTTCGAGAAGGCAGGCGTCGTTCCGCCGACCGACGACGACCAGGATTCCGACGAGTACAAGGTGTTCCTCGGTCTGCTGCGTCGGTCGCTGGAGGCATCGAAGACCAAGTGGACCGAGATCGCCGCGTCCGTGCAGGGTGTCACGGAGGAGACCACGACCGGCGTGCTGCGGCTGTACCAGTTCGCGGCTGCCGGTGAACTCTCGTTCCCGGCGATCAACGTCAACGACTCCGTCACCAAGAGCAAGTTCGACAACAAATACGGCACCCGCCACTCGCTGATCGACGGCATCAACCGCGGCACCGATGTTCTCATCGGCGGCAAGGCCGTGCTGGTCTGTGGCTACGGCGACGTCGGTAAGGGCTGCGCCGAGGCACTCAAGGGCCAGGGCGCTCGCGTCACGGTGACCGAGGCCGATCCGATCAACGCCCTGCAGGCGCTGATGGACGGTTTCGACGTGCGCACGGTCGACGAGTTCATCGAGCAGGCCGACATCGTGATCACCTCGACGGGCAACCTCAAGATCATCACGTTCGAGCACATGCGCAAGATGAAGCACCAGGCGATCCTGGGCAACATCGGTCACTTCGACAACGAGATCGACATGGCCGGGCTGGAGAAGGCCGCCGACGTGACGCGGATCAACATCAAGCCGCAGGTCGACGAGTTCCAGTTCAAGGACGGCCACTCGATCATCGTGCTGTCCGAGGGTCGGCTGCTCAATCTCGGCAACGCTACGGGCCACCCGTCGTTCGTCATGAGCAACAGCTTCTCCAACCAGGTGATCGCTCAGATCGAGCTGTGGACCAAGCCGGACGAGTACGACAACGAGGTCTACCGCCTGCCCAAGCACCTCGACGAGAAGGTCGCGCGCATCCACGTCGAAGCGCTCGGTGGCTCGATCACCAAGCTCACCAAGGAGCAGGCCGAATACATCGGAGTCGACGTCGAGGGCCCGTACAAGCCCGAGCACTACCGCTACTGACCGGTCACCAGAAGTGGGAAAACTGTTCGTCATCGAAGGAGTCGACGGAGCGGGCAAGAACACGCTCGCCCGTCGGCTCGTTTCGGCGTGGGAACGTGACGGACTCGACGTCGTCCGGGTCGGGTTTCCCCGATACGGACGTTCGATTCATGCCGATCTTGCAGCCGAGGCACTGCAAGGGGAGCACGGGGACACCTCCGCAAGCGTGCATGCGATGGCTCTGCTGTTCGCGCTCGATCGCCGGGAAGCCGGCGATGACATTCGAAAGATCCTCGTCGACAACGACATCGTCCTTCTCGATCGTTACGTGGCGTCCAACGCTGCCTACACCGCGGCCCGGTTGGAGCAGTCCGTCGACGGCGAGGCCGTCGAATGGATACGGTCACTGGAATTCGACCGATTCGGAGTCCCCGTTCCCGACGTCCAGATCCTTCTCGACGTCCCCGTCGCGCTCGCGGCCGAGCGAGCGGCGGCCCGCGAAAGCGCGGACGCCGCTCGTACCAGGGATGCGTACGAGCGGGACGGGTCACTGCAGAGTCGAACCTCGGCCGCGTACGGCCGACTCGCTGCGTCGAACTGGGTGTCGCCGTGGCGGGTGGTCGCCGCCGACGTCGATCCCGATCGACTCGCCGCCGACATGTTCAATCAGCCATCAGGCGAGCGGAAAGTGACACCATAGGACCATGAAGCCTCGGATTCTGGTTGTGGACGACGATTCGGCTCTGGCGGAGATGCTCACCATCGTGTTGCGTGGTGAAGGATTCGAGCCCTTCGTGGTCGGCGACGGCACCCAAGCACTGGCGGCCGTGCGCGAGAACCGGCCGGACCTGGTGCTGCTGGATCTGATGCTTCCCGGGATGAACGGCATCGACGTCTGCCGCGTCCTGCGGGCCGATTCGGGCGTGCCCATCGTCATGTTGACGGCCAAGACCGACACGGTCGACGTCGTGTTGGGGCTCGAATCCGGTGCCGACGACTACATCATGAAGCCCTTCAAGCCGAAGGAATTGGTCGCTCGGGTGCGGGCCCGGCTGCGCCGGACAGAGGACGAACCGGCCGAACTGCTGTCCATCGCAGACATCGTCATCGACGTGCCAGCCCACAAGGTCAGTCGCGGCGACGAACTCGTCTCCCTCACCCCGCTCGAGTTCGATCTTCTGGTTGCGCTCGCGCGCAAGCCGCGTCAGGTGTTCACCCGAGAGGTGTTGCTCGAACAGGTCTGGGGCTACCGCCACGCAGCCGACACCCGACTGGTCAACGTGCACGTGCAGCGCCTGCGCGCCAAGGTCGAAAAGGATCCGGAGAACCCCGAGGTGGTGTTGACCGTGAGGGGGGTCGGCTACAAGGCCGGACCGCCGTGATCCGTTTCTCCCATTCTCGGCGTCGAATCAACGGCAAGTTCTCACCGGTACTGCGTTGGTTTCGTTCGCTGAGTACGTCGCTCGGCCATGCCTGGCGACGGTCACTACAGCTGCGCGTCGTCGTGTCGACGCTGACTCTGTCGCTGGTGGTCATCCTCATCCTCGGAGTGGTGTTGACCAGCCAGATCACAGATCGACTGCTCGAAGCAAAGCTGTCCGCCGCCACCGAGGAACTCGACCGCTCGCGCACCACCGTCGAGGGCAACCTCGCTGGGGCCGACGATTCCAGCGGGCTCGCAACACGCCTCGAGCGAGCACGGGCGGCGTTGACCAACCAGGATCTGGACGCCGCGTCGACCACCGGTTCGGCAGGTTCGTTCGATCCGGTTCTGATCGTGGAAGGCGACGCCACCCGCGCAGAGGCCTCGGTCGGGCCGGTCGATCAGATTCCGAGCAGTCTGCGCGACTTCGTCAAGAAGGGCCTGATCAGTTCGCAGTACGCGACGGTGACCGACAGCGACGGCGGATACTCCGGCTCCGCGCTGATCATGGGATCGCCCACCGGATCCGACATCTCGGCCCTGCAGCTCTACCTGATCTTTCCCCTGGCCAGCGAGGATCGCACGCTCTCGCTCGTACGCGGCACGTTGTTCATCGGCGCAGTGGTGCTGCTGGTTCTCCTCGCGGCGATCGCGATGCTCGTCGCACGTCAGGTGGTCCTTCCCATTCGTTCGGCGTCGAGGATCGCGGTGCGGTTCGCCGACGGCAGGCTCAAGGAGCGCATGCCGGTTCGCGGTGAAGACGACATGGCCAGGCTCGCGATGTCGTTCAACGAGATGGCCGAAAGCCTGTCCAAGCAGATCACCCAACTCGAGGAGTTCGGTAACCTGCAGCGCCGATTCACCTCCGACGTCAGCCATGAACTCCGCACCCCGCTCACCACCGTGCGGATGGCCGCCGACCTCATCTACGACGCCAGCGACAACCTCGAGCCCGCACTCAAGAGATCCTCGGAGCTGCTGGTCAACGAACTCGACCGATTCGAGACTCTGCTCGGTGACCTGCTCGAGATCAGCCGCCACGACGCGGGTGTGGCCGAACTGGCCGCCGAACAGCTCGACCTGCGCATGTGCGCCCGAGCTGCGGTGTCGACCGTGCGGCATCTGGCGCGCGAAACCGGCACCGAGGTGATCGTCGACATGCCCGAGACCGCGGTCGTGGCCGAGGTCGACCCCCGACGAGTGGAACGAATTCTGCGCAACCTGCTCGCCAACGCGCTCGATCACGGCGAGGGCAAGCCGGTACTGCTGCGCCTGCGCTCGGATGCCGACGCAGCAGCATTCGTGGTGCGTGACCAGGGCATCGGTCTGCGGCCCGGAGAAGAGAAGTTGGTGTTCAATCGGTTCTGGCGCTCGGATCCCTCCCGCGTTCGGCGATCCGGAGGCACCGGTCTCGGGCTGGCAATCAGCGTCGAGGACGCCCGCTTGCACGACGGTAAGCTCGAAGCGTGGGGTGCAGTGGGCGAGGGTGCGTGTTTCCGACTCACTCTGCCGCTCGTGCGCGGTCACAAGGTGATCGGATCCCCGCTACCCCTCAAACCCAGCACCAAGAGATACGCACAGGGACAACCGATTCCCGCAATCACCGCGCCGAGAACATCCGCGCCGAAGACGTCCACACCGAAGACGTCCGCGTCGGAGCCCGCGACGTGATCGTCTCGGCTCACCGCGGCGCTCGAGTACTGGCAATCTGCGCTCTCGTACTCGCACTCGTGGGCGGGTGTGCCAGCCTCCCCGAGTCGTCCAGCCCCCAGGCCATCGGAACGTTGACTGCCGGTGCCGTGCCCACCAGCGCCCCGGCCCCCGAGCCGGGACGCGAGCCGGACCGTTTGCTCGACGACTTCTTCGAGGCCAGCGCCGTCTCTGCGAACAGACACCAGGCTGCTCGGCAATTTCTCACAGAGGATGCCTCGGCCACCTGGGACGATGGCGCGCGAACCGTCGTCGCGGACCGCATCGACACGCTGTCCGGCCCACGGACCGCCGATCGAGCACAGTTCACGATCCGCTCCACCACTGCCGGGATGCTGGCCTCCCGCGGCGAGTATCAGGCCGGCTCGGACACCTTCGACGCCGCAATCGAGATGGAGCGGGTGGACGGTCAGTGGCGGATCTCCGAACTGCCGCCCGGCGTCGTCATCGATCGGCAGGCGTTTCTGAACACCTACCAGCAGCGCTCGCTCTACTTCGTCGATCCGCTCGGCGGCGTGCTCGTGCCCGACGTGCGTTGGACCAGTGGGTCGCAGGACCAGCTCGCCAACCAACTCGTGCAACTGCTCATCGACGGCCCCAAGTCGGCGCTGTCGGCTGCGGTGAGCAACGAACTGTCCGACGACGTGAACATTCGCGGTCCCATCACCAAGGCCGATGGTCAGACCTCGCAGGTGGGGGTGGGACTCGGAGGCATCAGGATCGACTTCGGCGGGCTGCAGAACAAGGGTGACCGCGACCGGGAACTACTTGCCGCACAGGTGATCTGGACCCTCGCCTCAGCCGAGGTCGCAGGACCGTACGTGCTGCTCGCCGACGGTCAACCGATCGACACGACCAAGCCCGACGGATGGACGACAGCAGGCGTCGACTCGTTCGATCCGCTCGGCAGTACCGACGAAAGCGTCGGATTGCATGCACTTGCGTCCGGCACCTTGCTCCGCGTCGACGAGAACGAGACCACTCCCGCCCCCGGGTACTTCGGGCAGGCCCGCAACCTGCGTTCGGTGGCACTGTCCAACGACGGCACCCTCGTCGCGGGCGTCGCGGATACCGGTAGGCCCGCCCCGGCTCCGTCCAGCACGCTCATGGTCGGCAGCTACGACGGCGGGGCGTTTCCGGTGGCCGAGGGTCAATCGATCACGCGGCCCACCTGGGGGGCCGACGACAATGCGGCCTGGGCGGTGATAGACGGCACCAACGTCATCCGAGCCGCTCGAGATCCCTCCACCGGTCAGGTGTCGGTGATACCCGTCGACGCCCGTGCGATCACGACACTCGGCACCCGGATCACCGAACTGCGACTGGCCCGCGACGGGGTGCGAGCCGCGCTCATCGTCGACGGCGTCGTGTACGTGGCGACGGTGGTGCGAGATCCCTCGGGTGTGTACTCCCTGACCGAGCCCCGAGCGGTGGCCATCGGGCTCGGCAGTGACGCCACCAGTCTGGACTGGAGTACCGGCGACACCATCGTGATCGCCAGGGTTGCCACCGACACTCCTGTGGTGCAGGTGACCGTCGACGGATCCCGAATGGACGCGCTGCCGTCGCGCAACCTGACCACCCCGGTATTGGCGGTCGACGCCTCGCCGGAGACGGAGTACGTGGCGGACGCGCGAGCGGTCTTCGCGCTCAACAACGCCGATCCGGTCGGCGACCGTTACTGGCGCGAGGTCACCGGTCTGGCCGGAGTGAAAGCCGTCCCGATCCTGCCCGGCTGAGGTGTGTCGGTGGGGTGGGGCACACTCTGCACCCATGCGGACGCTCCTCGACCTGGTTCTCCCTCTCGAATGCGCCGGGTGCGGGGTTCCAGGGGAGCACTGGTGCCCGGCGTGCGCGCGAGCGCTGTACGTCCCACCCACTGCCGTTCGCCCACGCGTCGATCCCGGCGTGCCGTGCTGGGCGTTGGGTACGTACAGCGGGCCGCGCCGCAGTGGGGTGATCGCCCTGAAGGAGCGAGGTCGACGGTCGGTGGCCCGACCTTTCGGGCGAGCTCTCGCCGAGGCCGTCGGTCACCTGCGCGACGCGGGTGAGATCGATCCGCCGGAGCTGAGTTCGCTGATCCTGGTCTGTGCGCCCTCTCGGGCCCGCGCGGCGAGGGCCCGCGGGGGCGATCCCGTTCTGCGGTGCGCTCGAATGGCAGCCGAACACCTGGCACCCGAGCGGGTGCGCGTTCCGGAGTTGCTCCGCATGACCGGCGGCGTCCGCGATTCGGTCGGGCTCTCGGCGGGGCAGCGCCAACACAATGTGGCGGGTCGGATCGAGGCAGTCGGGGTCGCCCGTCCGCAGACGAAAGCCGGTGCGACGCAATCGGGCGACTTCACCGTGTTGCTCGTCGACGACGTCGTCACCACCGGCGCGACGCTGGCCGAATCGGCAAGAGTGCTCAGCGATTTCGGGGTGCCGCTTGCCGGGGCGCTGGTGGTGGCGAGTGCATGAGCGGTCGGCAGAGGGACATGCCGACAACCAATTCGGGGTGAACGGTGGCACACGAGTCGATGACCGACTAACGTCGCGGACACGCCCTGAGCGGACGCGAAATGAGGTGATGCCCCGGACTCGAGATGCCGGAAGGTTCCCCATCCGGCATGCACACTTTGCCACGTCCAACAGTGGGCGTGGCCGATATCTGGAGGTACGCGTGACGACCCCTTCACAAGCCTCGGTTTTCTTCGACGAGAAGCCCTCGGAAGAATCCACCAAGAGCAATGCGGACGTTGTGGTCAAGGGCCGCAACGTCGAGATACCGGATCATTTCCGGATATACGTCTCCGAGAAACTGGCTCGCCTCGAGCGCTTCGATCCGTCCATCTATCTATTCGACGTCGAGCTGCAGCACGAACGAAATCGCCGCCAGGCCAAGGCATGTCAACGCGTGGAGATCACCGCGAAGGGCAAGGGTCCGGTCGTTCGAGCCGAAGCGTGTGCAGACAGTTTCTATGCCGCCCTCGAAGCGGTGACGTCCAAACTCGAGAGCAGACTCCGGCGCACCAAGGACCGTCGCAAGGTCCACTACGGCGAGAAGAGACCCGTCTCCGTCGCCGAGGCCACCGCCGAGCTTGCCGAGGACGACACGCTGGCACTCGATCCCGAGACGAAACTCGACTCCTTCGAGGACGATCAGAGCGGTCCGGGGCACATCGTGCGGACGAAGATCCACTCGGCCGCACCGATGAGCGTCGACGATGCCCTGTACGAGATGGAACTCGTAGGACACGACTTCTTCCTGTTCCACGACAGTGCCAGCGATCGACCCTCGGTCGTGTACCGACGGCACGCCTTCGATTACGGCTTGATCAGACTCACCTGACCCGCAGGCGCGCGACGGCCCGGTTCGTTCGCCGTCCGTGAAATCTCCCCACCGCTGCAGGCTCGACACCGGAGACTCGATTCCCACGTCGAGCCTGCAGTGCTGTGTCGGTGTCGTCGCCGATGGCGAACCGCCGAACTCGGACACCCGAGAGTCGGGCTGCCGGGTTCGCAGCCACACCGCCTACCATGGACGCGTTCGGGTTACCCGCCGCCTGGAAGTCGTGGTGACGTACCCGTGAGCTCGTGCAGTAACAGTGTTGCCAGCAGTACCAGAGTTGCAAGCAGTACCAGAGTTGTTCGTGCCAGTACCCGTGAACCGAGGATCGAGGACGAGAAAACCCGTGCCGTCGCTGTCGTTTTCCAAGCTGCTCCGTGTCGGTGAAGGTCGCATGGTCAAGCGGCTCAAGAGCATCGCCGACCACGTCTCGACCCTGTCTCCGGACGTCGAGAGCCTCTCCGACGACGAACTACGCGGCAAGACCGCGGAGTTCAAGGAGAGGTACTCCGCCGGGGAGACCCTGGACCAGCTCCTGCCCGAGGCGTTCGCGGTGGCCCGCGAGGCGTCGTGGCGAGTGCTCTCGCAGCGTCACTTCGACGTCCAGGTCATGGGCGGAGCCGCCCTGCATTTCGGCAACATCGCCGAGATGAAGACCGGCGAGGGTAAGACGCTGACCTGCGTTCTTCCCGCCTATCTCAACGCGATCTCCGGCGACGGTGTCCACGTGGTGACGGTCAACGACTATCTCGCCAAGCGTGACTCCGAGTGGATGGGCCGCGTGCACCGATTCCTCGGACTCTCTGTCGACGTCATCCTCTCCGGGATGACCCCTGCCGAGCGCCGCGCCGCCTACGCCGCCGACATCACCTACGGCACCAACAACGAGTTCGGCTTCGACTACCTGCGCGACAACATGACGCACTCGCTCGACGACCTCGTGCAGCGAGGGCACAACTTCGCCGTCGTCGACGAGGTCGACTCCATCCTCATCGACGAGGCCCGCACCCCGCTGATCATCTCGGGACCGGCCGACGCGTCGAGCAAGTGGTACGGAGAGTTCGCTCGTATCGCGCCGATGCTCAAGCCCGACACGCATTACGAGGTCGACATCCGCAAGCGGACCATCGGTGTGCACGAAGCAGGCGTCGAATTGGTCGAGGATCAGCTCGGTATCGACAACCTGTACGAGGCCGCCAACTCACCACTGGTGAACTACCTCAACAACGCCATCAAGGCCAAAGAGCTCTACACCAAGGACAAGGACTACATCGTCCGCGACGGTGAAGTCATCATCGTGGACGAGTTCACCGGCCGCATCCTGGTGGGACGCCGATACAACGAGGGCATGCACCAGGCCATCGAGGCCAAGGAGAAGGTGGAGATCAAGGCCGAGAACCAGACTTTGGCCACCATCACGCTGCAGAATTACTTCCGCCTCTACGACAAGCTCTCGGGCATGACCGGTACCGCCGAGACCGAGGCCGCCGAGCTGCACCAGATCTACGGCCTCGGCGTCATTCCCATCCCGACGAACCGTCCGATGGTTCGAGTGGACAACGGCGACCTGATCTACAAGACGGAAGAGGCCAAGTTCGACGCCGTGGTAGACGACGTCGTCGAGCGGCACGAGAAGGGCCAGCCGGTTCTGATCGGCACCACGAGCGTCGAACGCTCGGAGTATCTGTCGAAGCAGTTCACCAAGCGCGGCGTGGCACACAACGTGTTGAACGCGAAGTTCCACGAGCAGGAAGCGACGATCATCGCCGAGGCAGGCCGTCATGGCGCGGTGACCGTCGCGACCAACATGGCAGGCCGTGGCACCGACGTCGTGCTCGGTGGTAACCCGGATATTCTTGCCGACCTGCAGCTTCGCAAGCAGGGCCTGGATCCGGTCGAAACCCCCGAGGAGTACGAGGCTGCGTGGGAGCCTGCTCTGGAAGAGGTCAAGGCGCAGGTCAAGGCCGACGCCGATACCGTGCGCGAGGCCGGTGGCCTGTACGTGCTCGGCACCGAGCGGCACGACTCGCGTCGTATCGACAACCAGCTTCGCGGCCGTTCGGGTCGTCAGGGTGATCCGGGCGAATCGCGGTTCTACCTCTCGCTCGGCGACGAATTGATGCGTCGATTCAACGGCGGCGCACTCGAGTCGATCATGACCAGGCTCAACCTGCCCGACGACGTCCCGATCGAAGCCAAGATGGTGTCCAAGGCCATCAAGAGTGCTCAGACGCAGGTCGAGCAGCAGAACTTCGAGATCCGCAAGAACGTTCTCAAGTACGACGAGGTGATGAACCAGCAGCGCACCGTCATCTACGAGGAGCGCCGTCGCATCCTCGAAGGCGCGGACATGGAGGGCCAGGTCGAGGGCATGATCACCGATGTGATCACCGCCTATGTCGACGGTGCCACCGCCGAGGGCTACGTGGAGGACTGGGATCTCGAGCAGCTCTGGACCGCGCTGAAGACCCTCTACCCGGTGGGAATCGACCACAAGGTTCTCGCCGGCGAGAACGAGGACGGCGAGAAGGGCGATCTGAGCCGCGACGAACTGCGCGAGGCACTGCTCGAGGACGCGCGGTCGGCGTACGCAAACCGTGAAGCCGAGATCGACGGTATCGCCGGCGAGAACGGGATGCGCGAGCTCGAGCGGAGAGTGCTGCTGTCCGTGCTCGACCGCAAGTGGCGTGAGCACCTCTACGAGATGGATTACCTCAAAGAGGGCATCGGCCTGCGTGCGATGGCACAGCGTGACCCGCTGGTCGAGTATCAGCGCGAGGGCTACGACATGTTCCAGGGCATGCTCGACGGTTTGAAGGAGGAGTCGGTCGGCTTCCTGTTCAATCTGCAGGTCGAGGCGACACCGGCCCCCGCGGGGCCCGCGGCTGCGGCAGGTCTCGCCGTGGCTCCGGGACTGGCCTCCCCGGTGGGCTCCGGTCGCCCACCTGCGGCACCCGCTGCTGCGCCTGCGCCGACGAGTGCGAAGCCGGCAGTGCCCGCGACACCGCCGCCTGCCCCTGCCGCTCCCGAACCCACAGCTCCCGCAGTGCCCTCGGCCCTGCGCGCGAAGGGTCTCGACGGGCAGGACGAGCAGAGGTTGACCTTCTCCGGTCCGGCCGAGGGCGGCGGCACTGCCGTTCGTCGGTCCGGACCGTCCCCGTCCGGCGGTGAGTCCGCTGCGGAGGGCACCCGTCGGGAGCGTCGCGAAGCGGCGAGGACACAGAGCAAGGGACCGAAGAAGGCAGCTCGCTCCAAGCGCAAGAGGTAGTCGACGCCGGTCGCGTCGCTGCACGGCGACGCGACCTCACCCCACGCGCAACGACGTGACCGTCCAGCCGGGGCGCCGCGGGTCGATGGCCAACTCGATTCGGCCGGCGAAAGCGAACATGCGCGGCCCGCGGGTGTACGAGCCGAAGATCTCTGCCGACACATCCGACTGGTACGCCACGTGCACTCGACGCACTGCGGCGAATCCGAGCCGCCGCCCCGGCGGTGGGTTGCGCACGATGGTCCGCACCAGATCGATCATCGACGGGGTGAACAGCGGCGACAGCTGATCCGCACTGCGCCGTCGATCGATCACCTCGATCAGCATCCGCATCGCGCGGTCGGCGGTCGAGCGCGCATCGGCGGGCACCGATGGTCGGCCGGGCGGGTCGATGCGTGGTCGAGAACGGTTGCTGCGCACCGACACTCGATGCCCGATCGGTGTCGCTTGGTTGGCCGCAGCAGGATCCCATGTGTGCACCGCGCCAGCGCTGAGCGGTGGCTCGAACGGTGCGGCCCGCGACAGAAAGCAGTGATGCTCGGCGCGCAGTCGGCTGCCGGGTCCGGATGTGTCCGCGGTGTTCGGCGGCTCGCTCGATTCGATGACGCTCACACCGACATTGACGGTACGAGACCCAGTTCGGTTCCGTCCGAACCGCCGAAAGTGCCCGCGACACGGCCCTCACACGACCCCGCGACCGACATTCGCCCGCCACGTACTCTAGGTTCGAGCACACCGCGCGCTCGGCCACAGGAATCGGCGCGTACTTCATGCGAGGACGGGGACCGGAACACGCGATGGCGACCAGGCTGACAGCGCAGGATGCGTCGTTCTACTTTCTCGAGGCCAGCAGTAGCCCCATGCACCTCGGCTCGCTCGCCATCTTTCGGACCCCGCGCAGCGGATTCAGTTACGACCGTCTGCTGTCGTTGGTCGAGCAACGACTGGCGTTGGTTCCCCGGTATCGGCAGAAGGTCCGCGAGGTTGCCTTCGGCCTGGCCAGGCCGGTGTGGGTCGACGACGCGGACTTCGACATCACGTACCACATCCGACGTTCGGCGCTTCCGAAGCCGGGTTCGGACGATCAGTTGCACGACCTGATCGCTCGACTGACCTCGCGCCCACTCGATCGCACGCGGCCATTGTGGGAGATGTACCTGGTGGAGGGGCTGTCGAAGAATCGCTTCGCCGTCTTCACCAAATCCCACTCGGCGTTGGTCGACGGAGAGCACGCACTCGACATCGGTCAGGTCATTCTCGACGCGAGCAAGAATCCTCCGCCGATGGCCGAAGAACTGTGGATGCCCGCGCGCGAACCGAAGGATGCGGCGCTGGTCATCGACGCGCTGACCGAGTTGGTGGTGCGGCCGGGGGAGAGCGTCGAGACGCTGCGCGGAGCAGTGCACGGCGTCGCCGGTGTCGCGGGAGAAGCCTTGCGTGCCGCGGGGAAGGTCGCGGCTGTGCTGCGCACCGCGACTCAGAGCGCGCCGTCGAGTCCGCTGAACACCCCGATCTCGCGCAACCGCAGATTCGCGGTCGCCAAGACCGAGCTCGCGGACTACCGCAGAATCCACAACAGGTTCGATTGCTCGATCAACGATGTGGTCCTCGCCGTCGTCACCGGCGCACTGCGCAACTGGTTGCTCTCTCGGGGCGAGCCCGTCACGGCCTCCTCGACCGTGCGGGCGATGGTGCCGATGTCGGTGTACGTCTCCGCCGACCGCGTCGGATTCGGAGAGCCGACCGACCGGACGGTCGAGCAAGCGGAGGACGATCGCAGCGAGGTCTCGTCGTTCCTCGTCGACCTGCCCGTCGGTGAGTCGAATGCCGTGGTGCGGCTCTCTCACATCGCGCACGCCACCGAGGCGCACGCCAAGCAGAGTCGCGGAGTCACCGCGCAGACTCTGATGCGCATCTCCGGCTTCGCGCCCGCGAGTCTGCATGCGATGGGCGCGCGGGCGGGCAGCCGCCTGTCTCAGCGCGTGTTCAATCTGATCGTCACCAATGCTCCCGGACCCCAATTTCCTCTGTATGTCGGCGGTGCGCGCATGCTCGAGATGTATCCGGTGTCGCCATTGTTCGAGAACCAGGCGATGAGCATCGGATTGACGTCCTACGACGGCTACGTGTTCTTCGGACTCAACGCCGATCGAGGTGCGATGCCCGACGTGGACGTGGTGACGGCGTTGCTGCACGAGGCGCTGGAAGAGTTGGTCGACGCGAGTAACGATTCGAGAGTGTGAGGTTCTGCAATGCGTGTCTACGTTCCGGCGACGCTGGAGTTCTTGAAAGTGCTGTCGGCGGAGGGTGAGTTCAGCCCGGTCTCGCGCACGGCGTTCGCAGTGACTCCGACGCTGCGTGAGGCGTATGCCTCAGGCGACGACGAAGAGCTGGCCGAGGTGGCGATGGGGGAGGCCGCGCGGGCCTCCCTGCGGCTGATCGCTGCTGCCGTCGACGACGAGTCGGACACCGGGACGGTGGCCGAGGGGGTGGTGCACCGGCGGGCGGTGATCGCAGCCGATGTGGAAGATCCGACGCTGCGACCCGACCTCGACGATGCCGTCGTCCGGTTGAAGGAGCCGTTGCGGATGGATCAGGTCGCGTCGGTGCACGTCGATCTCGAAGGAGCCGAATCGGCGGTTGCCAAAGCCGTGGCTGCCGTCGATGCCGCGGACATGGGTGACGCGGACGCGGAGTTCGTACTCGGTGACGCCGAGGATCACACGCTCGCGTGGTACGCCCCGCAAGAGCTGCCGTTTCTGCTCGAATTGCTCTGATTCCGCCGTGACGTTCTCCGGACGAATCACAGCGGCAGAGATCACCCTCGTTCAGAACCTACGGTAGCGTAACCTCGATGACCGCAAACGGATCGGTATCTCGATCGAGGGGACGGAACACCCGATGGATCTGAAGAAGTGGCTGGAAGCTCCGGCGGCCGATGTATCGGCACCACGGCGGCCCAGATTGAACATGGTGCGTGGAGCCTTCACTCGCATCACCACTCCATTGTTGCCCGACGATTACCTGCATCTGGCCAATCCGCTGTGGTCTGCTCGTGAACTTCGCGGCCGCATCGTGCGAGTGGAGAAAGAAACCGCCACCGCGGTGACGTTGGTGATTCAGCCCGGTTGGGGCTTCAACTTCGACTACCGACCGGGTCAGTACATCGGAATCGGCTTGCACCTCGGCGGGCGGTGGCACTGGCGGTCGTACTCGTTGACCTCGCCGCCGAACTGGGAAGACAAGCTGATCTCCATCACGGTCAAGGCGATGCCCGAGGGCTTCCTGTCCTCACACCTCGTCGGTGGAGTACCGCAGGGAACCATCGTTCGACTCGCTGCGCCGAAGGGCAACTTCGCGTTGCCCGTCCCGCCGCCGAACAAGATCTTGTTCATCACCGCGGGCAGTGGCATCACCCCGATCATCTCCATGCTGCGGGCATTGGATCGGCACGGGGACATGCCCGATACGGTGCACATTCACTCGGCCCCCACCGAGGACGAAGTCATGTTCGCGGCCGAAATCGCCGCGCTGGAGGAGTCCCATCCCAACTTCACCTCGCACGTGCAGTTGACGCGATCCGACGGCAAATTCGCACTCGCCTCGCTCGACGAGCTCTATCCCGATTGGCGAACGCGTGATACCTGGGCATGCGGCCCCGCCGCGCTCCTCGAAGAGATCGAGAAGACCTGGAAGCGAGAGGGATTGGAGGATCGGCTGCATCTGGAGCGGTTCGAGATCTCGCGTGCGGACACGTCCGGTGCCGGCGGCACCGTCACGTTCTCGAAGTCGGACAAGAAGGTCACCGTCGACGGCGCGACCAGCCTGCTCGAAGCCGGGGAGAAAGTCGGCGTTCAGATGCCGTTCGGCTGCCGGATGGGAATTTGCCAGACATGTGTGGTGCCGTTGACTTCGGGGCATGTACTGGACCTGCGCTCGGGTAAGGAACACAGCGAGGGCGACCGCGTCCAGACATGCATTTCCGCTGCTGCAGGCGACTGCACATTGGAACTGTAGGTCTGTTTCTCGCACACGACCTTCTCAGCCTGTTCGGTTACGCTTGCGTAGGTTGCCCACGTAAGAAACCCGATATTTCGGGCACTGCACTCAACTGTTGGAGGACCCGGTGGCCATCACCGACATCAAAGAGTTTGCTCACCTCAGCGAAGAGGACATGGAGGCGTTCGGTCGTGAACTGGACGCAATTCGACGCGACGTCGAGGACAGTCGCGGTGAGCGCGATGCCGCGTACATCCGTCGGACGATCAGACTGCAACGGCTGTTGGAACTCGGTGGCCGCGCGGTGCTGCTCGGCAGCAAGTACCGGCCTGCCTGGATTGCCGGAACGGCGATGCTCAGTGTCGCCAAGATCATCGAGAACATGGAGCTCGGTCACAATGTGATGCACGGGCAGTGGGACTGGATGAACGATCCGGAGATCCACTCGGTGTCGTGGGAGTGGGATCAGACCGGCCCGTCCGAGCAGTGGAAACGAGCCCACAACTATTCGCACCACACCTACACCAACATCGTCGGCATGGACGACGACATCGGTTTCGGCATCCTGCGAATGACGCGCGACGAGCCGTGGAAACCGATCAACCTCATTCAGCCGCTCGCCAACATCGTGCTGGCCACCACGTTCGAGTGGGGTATTGCGCTGCACGATTACGACGCTCAGAAGCAGCTGGACGGCGAGGACGAAAAGGGCCTGTTGAAGTCGCCTGCGACCCGCGCTTTCGCGCGCAAGATCGCCAAGCAGGTCGGCAAGGACTTCGTTCTGTTCCCGGCACTGTCCGGTCCGGCGTGGAAGACCACGCTGACCGCCAATGCCACGGCCAACCTGGTCCGCAACCTGTGGGCCTACGCAGTGATCTTCTGTGGACACTTCCCGGACGGCGCAGAGAAGTTCACGATCGGACAGTTCGAGACCGAGACTCGACCCGAGTGGTACCTGCGGCAGATGCTGGGTAGCGCGAACTTCGAGGCAGGACCGGTCATGGCGTTCATGAGCGGCAACCTGTGCTACCAGATCGAGCACCACATGTTCCCGGATCTGCCGAGCAATCGGTATTCGGAGATCGCCGAGAAGGTGCACGCCCTGTGTGAGAAGTACGATCTGCCGTACACGACCGGATCTCTGGGAAAGCAGTACCTGCTGGCTCTGCGGACCATTCACAAGTTGTCGCTGCCCGACTCATGGTTGCGGGCTACGTCCGACAACGCTCCCGAGACATCGTCCGAGCGTCGATGGCGAGTGGGAGATTCGCCTGCCGTCCACGCACTTCGGATCGATCCGCTCACCGGGCAGCGTCGGGGCCTTCGTTCGGCCATGCAGGAGGCACGGGTGAGCTTGCGCAATGCCAAGAAGGAAGCCAAGCGTCAGGCCAAAGGCCTCCGTCGAACAGGCGACCGCGCCGCGTTGTGAATCGTCACACAGATCGACGCCGATAACCTACGCGACCGTAAGTTACGATACGGTAGGTGACGGAATTGCACATGGACCGACTCACTCGGCTGTGTGTTCACGACTGCCAGGAGGTTGTTTGCCATGGCGATTACGGACATCAAGGAATACGCGCATCTGACCGATGCCGACATCGAGGCGTTGGGCCACGAGCTCGACTCCATCCGACGTGACATCGAGGCGTCCCGTGGCGAACGCGATGCCCGGTACGTCAAGAACACGATCCGCCTGCAACGCTCCCTCGACATCGGTGGTCGGGCCGTTCTGTTCGCCAGCCGTCGACGTCCGGCATGGTTGGTGGGCACCGCCATGCTCGGGGTCGCCAAGATCATCGAGAACATGGAACTGGGCCACAACGTGATGCACGGCCAGTGGGACTGGATGAACGATCCGGAAATCCACTCCACCTCGTGGGAGTGGGACAACACGGGTCCGTCGGCGCACTGGAAGCAGACGCACAACTACATCCACCACAAGTACACCAACGTGTTGGGCATGGACGACGACGTGGGCTACGGATTGCTTCGCGTCACTCGTGACCAGCGGTGGAAGCCGTTCAACCTCGGCAATCCCGTGTACAACCTGCTGCTGCAGCTGTTCTTCGAGTACGGCGTAGCGCTCCAGCACCTCGAACTGGGCAAGGTCGCCAAGGGGCGAGTGCCACGCGAGGAGTTCGAGCAGAAGCGGCGCGAGGTGCTCGAGAAGGTCGGCAAGCAGATCGGCAAGGACTACGTCCTGCACCCACTGCTGACCGGTCCTGCCTGGAAGAGCACGTTGACGGCGAACATCGTCGCCAACATGATGCGGAACGTGTGGACCAATACGGTCATCTTCTGCGGTCATTTTCCGGACGGTGCCGAGAAGTTCACCAAGTCCGACATGGAAGGCGAGACGCAGGGGCAGTGGTACCTGCGTCAGATGCTCGGCAGCGCGAACTTCAACGCCGGGCCCGTGATGGAGTTCATGAGCGGCAACCTCTGCTATCAGATCGAACACCACCTGTTCCCCGACCTCCCCAGCAATCGCTTGCGCGAGATCAAGGTTCGAGTGCTCGAACTGGCAGAGAAGTACGACCTGCCGTACACGACCGGTTCTATCGTCCACCAGTACTTCCTGTCGTGGCGAACCATCGCGAAGCTGTCGCTGCCCAACAAGTACTTGAAGGCGACCAGCGACGACGCTCCCGAGACCGCGTCGGAGCGCAAGTGGGCCGACGCTCCCGCCGGTTTGTTCACCGTCGATCCCGAGACCGGGAAGCGTCGTGGTCTGCGCACCGCGATCGCAGAGACGAAGAAGCGCAAGGGAATTCGCAGGCTCGTCGGCAGAGCCGCGTAAACTTTCGCCGTCACGACAGCCTGGTGGCAATCGACTTCGATCGGAGTCGATTGCTACCAGGCTTCGTTCGTTCGAACGGCTTCGAGAAGCAGGCGCACGGCAGCGACGCGTCGAGCAGCGTCACCGGTGAGAGTGTCCAGGGCGCATTCGGGATCGGCGGGAGGGCCGAGGTGGGTGCACCCGCGTGGGCAGTTCTCGATCGTGTCGGCGAGATCGGAGAACGCTGCGACGACGTTCTCGGGGGAGATGTGTGCCAGTCCGAACGACCGGATACCGGGGGTGTCGACCACCCAGCCGCCGGCGGGTAGCGGCAAAGCCACCGACTGCGTCGAGGTGTGACGGCCCTTTCCGACGCCCGAGACCACGCCGGTGGCGCGATAGGCGTCGGGTACCAGCCTGTTGACGAGCGTGGATTTCCCGACTCCCGAGTGCCCGATGAGCGCCGTCACCTTGTTCGTCAGCATCGCCGTCAGCTCCGTGAGGTCCTCGGACTGACCCGCCAACACCACCGGGACGTCGAGATCGGCGAACGCTGCGGTGAATTCCTCGGGCGCAGCCAGATCGCTCTTGGTCAAGCACAGAACGGGTTCGAGTCCACCGACGTACGCGGCCACGAGTGCTCGCTCGACGAAGCCGGTGCGAGGGGGCGGGTCCGCGAGCGCCGCAACGATGAGCAGCCTGTCCGCATTGGCCACCACGACACGCTCGAAGGGGTCGGTGTCGTCTGCGGTACGCCGCAACACCGTGCGCCGTTCGGCTACGCGCACGATCCGGGCCAGGGTGTCGACTTTGCCCGACAGGTCCCCGACGATGCCGACCTCGTCGCCCACCACGATCGGAGTTCGGCCGAGCTCGCGGGCACGCATGGTCACGACCGGTCGAGACGGGTCACCGTCGAGCACGCAGCCCCACCGGCCGCGGTCGACGGAGACCACCATGCCGGCTTCGGCGTCGTTGTGTTCGGGTCGAGTTTTGGTGCGCGGCCGTGAACTCTTGCCCGGCCGGATGCGGACGTCGGACTCGTCGTACCGGCGCGCGGTCAGGAGCCGACCCCGCTCGGCGTCGATGCGGACAGCATTGCGTCCCACAGGTTCTCGAAACCGGGGAGGGTCTTGGCGGTGGTGCCGATGTCGTCGACCTCGACGCCGGGCACGCGCAGGCCGACGATCGCGCCTGCGGTGGCCATCCGGTGGTCGGCATACGAGTGCCAGACGCCTCCGTGCAGCGGTGCCGGATCGATGCGGATGCCGTCGTCGGTTTCGACTGCGCGCCCACCCAAACGGACGATCTCGGTTGTCAGTGCCGCGAGTCGGTCGGTCTCGTGACCACGCAGATGAGCGATGCCACGCAGAATCGACGGCCCCTCGGCAAGAGCCGCCAACGCCGCAACCGTCGGAGTCAACTCTCCGACGTCATGCAGGTCGAAGTCGATGCCGTGCAACGTATCCGGGCCCTCGACGGTCAGGATTCCCGCGGTCAGCTCGACTCGAGCCCCCATCTGCGCAAGTATCTCGCGGAAGACGTCACCGGGCTGCGTGGTGGACTCGGGCCAATTAGGCACGCGCACTCTGCCTTTCGTCACCACCGCGGCGGCCAGGAACGGAGTGGCGTTGGACAGGTCCGGCTCGATGCTCCACTCGATCGGAGTGACCGGGCCGGGGTGCACTCGCCAGGTGTTCGCGTCACCACCGGTCTCGGGGGTATCGACTCGCACGCCGGCCCGCCGCAACATCTCCACCGTCATGTCGATGTGCGGCATGGACGGAACGGGCTTGCCGATGTGGTGGATTTCGATTCCCTCGTCGAAGCCCGCGGCGGAGAGCATCAGACCCGAGACGAATTGCGAGGATCCCGAGGCGTCGATGTCGACCGATCCGCCGCGCAGTGAACCTGTGCCGCGCATCGTGAAGGGCAGCGCGCTGCCGTCGATCTCGGCTCCCACTGCGCGCAACGCGTCGAGGATCGTGTCGAGTGGGCGGATGCGCGCCTGCTCGTCGCCGTCGAACGACACCTCACCCTCTGCGAGCGCAGCCAGCGGCGGCACGAAGCGCATCACAGTACCGGCCAGCCCGCACGCCACGGCTCCGCCGTGCAGCGGCGCAGGAGTGACCCGCAGCGTCGTCCTGTCGTCGTCTGCCGCGATGATCTCGATGCCGAGAGTCGTCAGGGCGTCGATCATGAGGTCGGTGTCACGGCTGCGCAGGGCACCGGTGATCGTCGACGAGCCGGTTGCGAGCGAGGCGATGATCAGCGCGCGATTGGTGATCGATTTGGATCCGGGCAGAGTGACGGTCGCGTCGACGGGGGCGACGGCGGCGGGGGCGCTCCAGTTGCTCACGCGTCCATCTTCGCTCATTCGGTATCAGCGCGCGGCGATGGGCGCGGATGTGGCGCGTGTGAGCCGGACCAGATCGGCTGGATCGAGCTCGATTTCCAGTCCGCGTCGACCACCGCTGCACAGAATCGTCTCGAACCCCGATGCCGAGTCGTCGATCGCGGTGGGAAGAGATTTGCGCTGCCCCAGGGGTGAGATACCACCGAAGACGTAGCCGGACGACCGTTCGGCGGCAGCCCTGTCGGCCATCGTGATCTTCCTGGTGGACAGAGCGGTCGCCGCGGCCTTGAGCGAGAGCATCGACGTGACAGGGATGATCGCCACGGCCAGCGAACGATCGGCACGTTCGACGACGAGTGTCTTGAAGACTCGTTCGGGGCGAACACCGAGCCGCTCGCCGAGTATTCGCGCCGCCTCCTCGCCGTAGGACTGTGCCCGAGCATCGTGGTCGTACGAATGCACTGTGTGGGCCACCTTTCGCGCAATGAGCAGCGCGAGAGCGGGTGTGGACGCAGCCATTCACGGGACTCTAGCGACTACGAGGGAACACGGTGGCACGGAGCTGTGTTGTGTAACCACAGATACGGATGCAGGCGGAAGGAATGACGAATGGCAGTACTGACCGCGGGACGTCCCCTCGTGTTGAAGGGGGTGATCTCTTCGCATAAGTCGAGTTCGGGCGCGGTAGCCTGGGCGGCGGAAGCTATCGAAGGGATCAGCGTGACAGAAGCCAGCAATCCCGTCGCTGCAATCGACGACGAGAAGGCGATCGCGGAGCAGAGAGCGGCCGAGACCGAGGCGCAGTTGACCGAGCGCTTCGAGCGTGACGCGCTGCCCATGCTCGATCAGCTCTACGGCGCAGCACTGCGAATGACGCGTAACCCGGCCGACGCCGAGGACCTGGTGCAGGAGACGTTCGTCAAGGCCTACTCGGCGTTTCGGTCGTTCCGAGAGGGCACGAACCTCAAGGCGTGGCTCTACCGAATTCTGACCAACACCTACATCAACTCCTACCGCAAGAAGCAACGCCAGCCCGCTCAGTATCCGACCGACGAGATCAGCGATTGGCAGCTCGCGGCCACCGCCGAACACACCTCGACCGGGCTGCGCTCGGCCGAGGTCGAGGCTCTGGACGCGTTGCCGGACGACGACATCAAGGCAGCGCTGCAGTCACTTCCGGAGGAGTTTCGGATGGCTGTGTACTACGCCGACGTCGAGGGCTTCCCGTACAAGGAGATCGCCGAGATCATGGGCACCCCCATCGGCACGGTGATGTCGCGTCTGCATCGAGGGCGCAAGCAACTGCGGGGACTGCTGGCGGGTGTGGCACGCGAACGTGGATTCAACCGGGACGGCGCAGTCGACCGGCACGAGCAGGAGGTAGTCCAGTGACGGACACCGGCAGGATCGATGACGGCGACGCACAATTCGAGCGCCTCGACTGCTCCGCGGTGATCGCGGACGTGTGGGTGATGCTCGACAACGAATGCGACGAGGCCAGTAGAGCCCGGCTGCAGAAGCACATCGACGAGTGCGGATCGTGCTTCGAGGCCTACGGAATCGAAGAGAAGGTCAAGCGGCTGATTTCGCGTAAGTGTGGTGGAGACCAAGCCCCGGCCGGGCTGCGCGAACGACTGAGCGTCGAGATTCGACGAACTGTGTTGATTCGGCAGACGGACTCCGAGTAGCCGGAACGTTGCACAACGACGAGGGGCCGAGAAGCAGTCGCTTCTCGGCCCCTCGCGGCTTGTGGCAAACCGTCAGCTGTTGGGACGTTTGCCGTGGTTGGCCTTGTTGCCCTTACGAGCACGCTTCTTACGTCCACGCTTTCCCATGATGGGCTCCTCTCGTTTGTTCACTACAGTCTCCCACGTGTGATTGGCTTACTGTGACGGGCCTGGTCTCTGAAAGGTGTCCGGCGCAGTTCGTGGTGACGTGAGAGAGGGGTTCGCCGATGTCCGAGGACGTTCGCGCGGAGATGGTATCGACGGTATTTCAGGTGGTCGTGGCCCGAGGCGACGCCGTCGAGGTCGGTGACACCCTCGTGATCCTGGAATCGATGAAAATGGAAATTCCCGTCCTGGCCGAGTCGGCAGGCACGGTCACCTCCGTAGACGTCGCGGTCGGCGACGTCATTCAGCAGGGCGACCTCATCGCCGTCGTGTCCTGAGCAACGGCCGCGTGAGATCCCGTGTCGACCCTCAGTGACCTGCTGGCCGAACACACAAACCTCCCCGGAGTCGCGGTCGACCATCTGCAACGAGTGGTGGGGGAGTGGCAACTGCTGGCCGATCTGTCGTTCGCCGACGTCCTGTTGTGGGTCGGCACCGACGACGTGACCAGTGGGACGGCCGACGTCCTGTGTGTGGCCCAGTGCCGGCCGACCACTGCGCCCACCGTCTTCACGCACGACATCGTGGGAACGACGATCTCCGAGTCGGAGCACCCGGATGTCATGGTTGCTCTGCAGCAGCGAGAGATCGTGCACGGAGGCGTCCTGACGCGCACCGAGAGCATCCCGGTGCGGTGCGGAGAGCACGTGATCGCGGTGCTGACCCGCGACACCAATACGGCCCAGCTTCGACCGCCGAGCGCGCTGGAGGTGGCCTATCGCGAATGTGCCGACGACCTGTGTCTGATGATCAGTGAAGGTACGTTTCCCACCCCGGAAGAGCGCACCGATGTGAACTCGTCTCCCCGCGCTGGCGACGGCTTCATCCGCGTCGACACCGACGGGCGGGTGGACTACGCCAGCCCCAACGCTCTCTCGGCCTACCACCGGATGGGATTGACGACGGAACTCTCGGGTCGCGATCTGGCCTCTGTGACGCGGTCTCTGGTCACCGACCCGTTCGACTCGCAGGAGGTAGCCGACCACATCAGGTCGTCCTTGAGCGGCAACGTGGGCCATCGGATGGAGGTCGACGCCCGTGGTGCCACCGTTCTCGTGCGGACGCTGGCGTTGCAGCCCAGGGGCAGGTCGGCCGGTGCAGCGGTGTTGATCCGCGACGTCACCGAGGTCAAGCGTCGGGACCGCGCTCTGCTCAGCAAGGACGCGACCATCCGAGAGATCCATCATCGGGTCAAGAACAACTTGCAGACCGTTGCTGCGCTGCTCCGGCTTCAGTCGCGTCGACTCGAGAACGAGGAAGCGCGCACGGCATTGTCCGAGTCGGTCCGTCGGGTCACATCCATTGCACTGGTGCACGAAATGCTCTCGATGTCGGTGGACGAGGAAGTGGACCTCGACGAGATCGTCGATCGACTGGTGCCCATCATGCTCGACATCGCCACGGTCAATCCGCGGGTGCGGGTGGTCCGTGAGGGCAAGCTCGGAGTCTTCTCGGCCGAACGGGCGACACCACTGGTGATGGTGTTGACCGAACTGGTGCAGAACGCGATGGAACACGGATTCGATGCCGGGTCGGCGGGTGTGGTCCGGATCGGTGCCGACCGCTCGGCGAAATGGCTGGACGTGGTGATCCACGACGACGGGCGGGGGTTGCCCGCCGGGTTCTCCCTGGAACGTTCGGACGGCCTCGGCCTGCAGATCGTGCGCACGCTGGTCTCGGTCGAGTTGAACGGATCGCTGGGTTTGCACCCGGCGGCGGGCGGGGGAACCGACGCGATGTTGAGGGTTCCGTTGGGGCGGCGGGTCCCGAGGCCATGATGCACACTCGATGAACTTTGCGTAACGCGCTTCGGTGGTCCTCGGAACGCAGAAGGCCCGGTATTCGCTGTGCGGATACCGGGCCCTGCTGGTTGCTGCGTGTGCGTCCTAGACGGAGCTGCGTGCGCGCGTACGCGCGTTGCGTCGCTTGAGTGCACGGCGCTCGTCTTCACTCATTGCGCCCCATACTCCTGCGTCCTGGCCGGATTCGAGTGCCCAGGACAGGCATTCAGCGGTGACGGGGCACCGAGTACAGACGACTTTGGCATCGGCGATCTGCGCGAGCGCCGGACCACTGTTTCCCACCGGGAAAAATAGTTCCGGATCTTCATCGCGACAAATAGCCTTGTGGCGCCAGTCCATCCTCTGCTCCTTACCGGGCGCCGAAGCGCCGTTTCGTTTCTCTTCTGTTCACGAGTGGGTAACCAATGTTTCCGCACTGTTGCTTGTGAATGCTTTCACGAACTCAGGTGAAGTCAAGGGATACGCGCGTGACCGTGGTCAAGCTCACTCTGTTAGGCTCGCTTTAGCCTTCTGCGCTCCTTTGTACCCCGAGTGAACAAATTTCGCTCGTGATTTCGTAGAAAGTGCGCTCGGTGTCGCACTGTGCGCCCAGGTGGCAACCTCGTCACGTACTCGGCGCAACTACTTCCAGCGCGTCGGGAGTCGAGAAGAACTCGGCCTCCGTGCGTTCGCCCAGGTAGTCACCATCCATCTGCAAACCGACCGGCTCCGCAGACGAAATGCGGACACTCGGAACATCGTCGATCCGAATCAGCTTGCGAGACTTCGGTTCTGCGCCCTTGGTCAGCATCTGACGAGACACCCGCAGTGTGGGGAACAGGGCAGTCGAGCGCATGCCGAACACTCCGAGACCCGAGTCGAAACCAGTGCCCGGATTGGTGTGCACAGGCCGCTCGTTCATGTAAGTCCACGGGCTCGAGTTCGACACGAACGCGTAGTGCACCTCGCTGAACGGCTCCCGCCCTGGAACCTCCAACGTCAACCGGGCAGGACGCCGCTTCAGTTTGAAGAATTCCTGCACCGCCGATCGAACGTACCGGGTCGCCGACACCGGCTTTCCATCCTTACGACTGGCATCGATCGCGCGACACACTTCCGCATCCCAACCCATGCCCGCATTGAACGTGAACCATCGGTTGTCGCAATGTCCCAACCCGATCGTCCGCCGCGCCCGCGCATCGAGCAGACCGATCAACTGATTGGTCGCCGCCACCGGATCCGCTTCGATACCGAGCGAACGCGCGAACACATTCGCACTACCGCCCGGAACGACCGCGAGCGGCGGAATCGCACCGATGGTTACCGCCTGCATCGACGTCGGCAACGGCACCCCGAGCAAACCGTTGATCACCTCGTTGACCGTCCCGTCACCACCGTGAACGATCACCAGACCCATCCCGTCCTCACGGGCACCCCGAGCCAACTCCGACGCATGATCGCGATGAGTCGTCTGCGCAACCGTCACCCGCACCCGACTCGACAAAGCATGAGCCAACAGATCCCGAGCCGCAGCCGTCGTCGAAGTCGCATTGGGATTGACGATCAGCAGCGCACGCACGAGCAATGACACTAACCGGGTCGTCTCGCAGGCTCCACTCCGGTCACCTGGGTCATTCCGCAGGCTCCACTCCGGTCACCTGGGTCATTTCGCAGGCTCCACTCCCGCCCCCTGGGTCGTTCCGCGGGCTCCACTCCCGTTGCCTAGGCTGGTCGCGTGTCCACCTCACCCGAAAACCTCACCCCGCCTGCCACGTTTCGCTCCGCCGGGGTTCTCGTTGCAGCACAGGGCGCGGCATCGTTGGTGGCCGCATTCGTTCTGCTCGTTCGGGCGGTCTCCGGCGAAGGCGACAACACCGTCGCCAACGGATACGGCACCGCCGGATGGTTCGGCGTCCTCGGAGCCGGCGTTGCGGCCGCAGGGATCGCCCTGATTCTCGGCAAACGCTGGGGGAGAGCCATCGCCACCGTCGTGCAGCTGCTGCTTCTGCCCGTCGTGTGGTCGCTGCTGACCGGATCGCATCAAACCGTCTACGGCGTCGTTCTCGGAGTCGTGGTCGTCGCCGTCCTCGTGCTGCTGTTCAGTCCGCCGTCCTCGCAGTGGATGGCAGCCGAATACAGTGATGTCGACGACGAGCTCGGCTGAACAGGGCAGTCACCGCGCCTGGGCGGCAAGCTCGGCCAGGGCGTTCTCGGTCAACCGGAACGTCGTCCACTCGTCCTGAGGCTCCGCTCCGAGCGATCGATAGAAGCCGATGGACGGGGTGTTCCAATCCAGAACCGACCACGTCAACCGCGTGTACTCGTGAGCGACGCATTCCGCAGCCAACGCGGCGAGCAGAGCGGTTCCGAAGCCTCCGCCACGTGCGGCCGGCTGCACGTAGAGGTCCTCCAGATAGATCCCGTTGACGCCGTCCCACGTCGAGAAGTTCAAGAACCAGAGTGCGCACCCCACTACCGACCCTTCGTGCTCGGCGACGTGCGCGAATACCGACGGCTGTGCACCGAACAGCGCAGAATGCAGCTGCTCGTCTCGAACGGTGCACAGCGACGAGGACTTCTCGTAGGCGGCTAGCTCGTGAACCAGAGCGGTCATGGCCGGAACATCGGCCTCGGTGGCGCGGCGAATCATCCTTGTTCTCCTTTCGGCGCAGTTGCGGCCGTGAGTATCGATGGGTGCACGTTGTGGGCAACGAGCTGGCGAAACGAGTGCTCGAAGCCGAGCAGCGAGTACGCCGCGGGTGAAAGGGCGAAGCGTTTGCCCTCGGTGATGGGAGCCTCGGTCCAGCCGGCGATGAGTGCGCGGGAGAAGTGGCCGTGACCGACCAGAACCACGTCCCGTCCGCTCAGGAGCGGCAGCACCACCGAGAGCACCAATTCGACGCGAACGGCTATGTCGTTGATCGACTCACCACCGGGACACGGATGTGTCCACACGGTCCAGTGCGGCACGGTCTCGCGGATCTGCGGCGTCGTGATGCCTTCGTATTCGCCGTAGTCCCACTCCGACAACGCATCCCATGTCCGGTCGACCCTCAGGCCGGCGAGCTCGGCGGTTCGACGGGCTCGCTCTCGCGGGCTCGTGATCACCACGGGGTCGCGTAGGCCCAACAATTGCAGCAGTGACCCGGCTTCGACTGCCTGCTGCTCGCCGTTGTCGGTGAGCGGGACGTCGGTGTTGCCGGTGTGTTTGCCGGCAGCGGCCCATTCGGTCTCGCCGTGGCGCAGTAGGACAACTCTGCCGGCCTCGCCGCCGTGTGTGGTCATGGGAACGATCATGCCTGTCGCATGGACGTGCTCGATGTCACAGTGGCATGCAGGTGTGTCCGAAAACCCGATTGAGTCCGGACCTACCGGCCGGTTACTCTCTCCTGGATCTCGACCGTCTCAGGCGACGTAGCTCTGCCCGTCATCGTGCATTCGCTGGCCTCGTAGCTCTTTCTCACCGACTGGAGAACAATGACCGACCTGCAGAAGCCCTCGTCTTCCGGTGCGCCGGAGAAGCTCGACGGAGCGCTGTTGAAGATTGCCGGGGTAGTCGTACTCGGGGCAATCATGTCGATCCTCGATGTCACGGTCGTCAGCGTCGCGCTCCGAACGTTCACCGACGTGTTCGACACCACCTTGGCCAACGCCGCGTGGACGATGACCGGTTACACCCTGGCCCTGGCCACGGTGATACCGCTGACCGGGTGGGCCGCGGATCGGTTCGGAACCAAGCGCCTCTACATCACCGCGCTGGTGTTGTTCGTCCTCGGTTCGGTGCTGTGCAGCTTTGCCTGGGACATCACATCACTGGTCGTGTTCCGCGTCCTGCAGGGTCTCGGCGGCGGCATGCTGATGCCCCTGGGCATGACGATCATGACGCGTGCGGCGGGCCCGGAGCGCATCGGCCGCGTGATGGCCGTCCTCGGAGTCCCGATGCTCATCGGGCCCATCGCCGGGCCCATTCTCGGCGGCTGGCTGATCGACGCGGCCAGCTGGCACTGGATCTTCCTCATCAACCTGCCGATCGGCATCCTGGCCCTGATCGCGGCAGTGGTGATCTTTCCCAAGGACAATCCCACCCCGTCGGAGTCGTTCGACTTCCGCGGAATGTTGATGCTCTCACCCGGGCTCGCTCTGTTCCTCTACGGCGCATCCTCTGTCGTCGAGACCGAAACCGTACTGGCGGTCAAGGTGCTGGTTCCGGTCATCGTCGGCTTGGTGCTGATCGTTGCGTTCGTCTTTCACGCGCTGAGTGTCGAGCATCCTCTGATCGACCTGAGGCTGTTCCGAAACCGATCTCTGACGGTCGCGGTCATCACGACCACGTTCTTCATGGTCGCGTTCATGGGTGCAGGCCTGCTGTTTCCCAGCTATTTTCTGCTGCGCGGAGAGTCGACGCTGACAGCCGGGCTGCTGCTCGCGCCGCAGGGTATCGGCGCGATGATCGCGATGCCGATCGCCGGGGTGATCGCGGACAAGACCGGTCCCGGGCGAATCGTGCTGGTGGGTATGGTCCTCATCACGGCAGGTATGGCGGTGTTCACGCAGGTGGGCACCAGCACGTCGTACACCCTGCTCATCGGCGCGCTTTTCGTCATGGGCCTCGGACTGGGCTCGACGATGATGCCGATCATGACGGCCGCGCTGCAGACGCTGACCGACGAGACCGTGGCTCGCGGTTCGACGTTGATGAACATCGTTCAACAGGCCGCCGGTTCGATAGGCACCGCGTTGATGTCGGTGGTGTTGACCGCACAGCAGAAGCCGGCACTGACTGCAGGCAACCAGCTCGAAGCCTTCGATATCTCGGCCCGAGCCTTCGGAACCACGTTCATGGTCGCGTTGGTGTTGATCGTCGTCACCTTCGTCCCCGCGTTCTTCCTGCCCCGGACCAAGCACGTGACGGAGAGGGCCGTAGCGCCCATCGTGGCGCACTGACGCGCCCGAGAGATGCCGAACCCTCGCTCATCCGCTCTACGTAGGCAAGGATCAAGGCCGTGACGACAATTCTCGCGGTAGCGAACCAGAAGGGCGGCGTGGCCAAGACCACCACGGTGGCTTCGCTCGCGGCTGCGCTGCACGCTCTCGATCGACGAGTCCTGGTGGTCGATCTCGACCCGCAGGGCTGTCTGACCTTCTCGTTGGGGCACAACCCCGACAAGCTCGACTCCTCGGTCCACGAGGTGCTGACCGGGGACGCGAAGGTCGAGGACGTGCTGATCGAGACGGCGGAGGGCATCGTGCTGCTGCCTGCGACGATCGATCTGGCCGGCGCGGAAGCACTGCTACTGATGCGCGCGGGTCGTGAATTCGCACTCAAGCGTGCGCTCGCGCCGATCCTCGAGGACTTCGACGTCGTCGTGATCGATTGTCCGCCGTCGCTCGGAGTGCTGACACTCAACGGACTCACAGCCGCTCAGTCGGTGCTGGTGCCCCTGCAGTGCGAGACGCTTGCGCATCGCGGAGTCGGACAGTTGTTGCGGACGGTGTCCGAGGTCCAACAGATCACCAATCCCGATCTGGCGCTGCTCGGTGCTCTTCCCACGCTGTTCGACGCCCGCACCACCCACAGCAGGGACGTGCTCGGCGACGTCTCGGATCGTTATTCGTTGCCGGTTCTCGCGCCCCCGATCCCGCGGACCGTACGCTTCGCCGAGGCCAGCGCTTCGGGCGCGACCGTGATGTCGGGACGAAAGAACAAGGGCGCGCAGGCTTATCGAGAACTCGCCGAAAATTTGCTTGCGCACTGGGAAGACGAAGCCGAACTGAAGACCTACGATCCGGCTGGGTAGTACAGGGCGGTCAGCCCAACGCGACCACGTCCGGGCCGCGTTGTTCGACGACCACGTCGCCGATCACCGCCATCTGAATCGGACCGTCGTATTCGCCGCGGTCGACCGGGATGTCGCTCGTCGAAACACCGGTGGCGAGGTCGACCACCGAGATGCCGTCGGGCACGGGCACGAGGAGTCTGCCGGCCATGACCGCTCCACTTCCGAGTGCTCCGGGAATTCTCCAGACGGGACTCAGACTGGTGGCGTCGAGCGCCTGCACTCCTGCAC
The DNA here is from genome assembly GCF_047782425.1 of Rhodococcus sp. 077-4. Classification (NCBI taxonomy): domain Bacteria; kingdom Bacillati; phylum Actinomycetota; class Actinomycetes; order Mycobacteriales; family Nocardiaceae; genus Rhodococcus; species Rhodococcus sp. 077-4. The sequence goes on from NZ_JAJPWC010000002.1 coordinate 652,576, forward strand.
CGGTGAACCAGGTGAAGACCGAACCTGCCTTCGTTGCAGGGTAATTCGGGAAATCCGGGGATGGCGTCAGGTCGGTCGGGAGGGTGAATTCGGATACCCGCGCGGCCGTGTCATCGTAGAGTCCCACTCGGTCGGGAGCGCCGTTCTCCGCCGGGATGTACAGCGCCACAACGCCTCCGGTGGCGGCGATGATTCGACCGGAAGTGGGGGCATCGGATCCGGGGACGAGCTCGGGAACAACCGTCGATCCGTATTCCTCGGGCTCACTGGCATCCTTGGGCGCAGGATTCAGCAGTGTCAACCGCGCTGCGGCTTCGTCCGGGCACTGCTCGAGTACCGCGGTACGTGAGTTCGTCGACGAGGAGGACAGCAGGGTGCATCCAGTTCTGGGCTGGCTGCTCGGGTTGACCGGGGCGTCGACCCGACCGTATTCGAGGGTGCGGACCATGTCCGAGCGCCACAGTTCCATACGGGTCTCGCCCCTGGACGTCACGTAGGTGCCGTCGGACGACAGGCGGACCGAGTCGTCGGCATCGGACGTGCGCTGCGCCGTACGTTGTCCCGTCGGCCCGTCCAGTTCGGTCACCTGAGAACACCCGCGGCCGTCGCGGTATACCGCAACCGCCGTGTTCCACGAGGAGACCACCGAGCACAGCGCGAGATCGCGTGTGTACGACCACGATTGATCACCCGACCGCGGATCTCGGCCGAGGACGGACCCCCCGTCGGCGGTCACGACCGTCGATCCGGTGACGACCGGAATCGGCGTACGCGTCGAATCCGTTGCCGCGCTCGGCGCTCGCCACAATTCGGCGAGGGCTGTGGGCACCGACGCTGCCGGCTCGGCCTGAGGCAATGGCTCCTCGGCCGGCATGGACGCGGTGCCGCGAGCATCACCGGTGAACCAGGCGATGCTCGCGGCAACCAACACCACCACCGCGATGGCGGCAGCGACGATCAGGTCGGTTCTCGTCCGACGTTCTGGAGCCAGCACGGCTGGAGATTACTCCGATGCGCTCGCAGTCGACGGCCCGGCATCTGTCGAGGATCCACTGGGGCGACGACGCCTGCGGCGGCGCGGAGCAGTCTTGGTGGCCGTGTCGGTCGGTCCCGAATCCGGTGAATCCGACTCTCCGGCAACCGAAGTCGCAGCGGTTGTGGAATCGACCGGAGTCTTGGCGGAGCCGGAGCCGGCGTCGTCCTGCCCGGCGCGAGTGCGCCGTCGACTCCGAGAGCGACGCGGCTTGCTCGGCGACGACGCGTCGGCCGGCGCTGCCGAGGGGCTCGTTTCGCTCGCGTCCTCGGACTTCTCGGGAGCGCGGGACGGGGCAGTGCGGACGGTGCCGGTGGCGTCGGTGGCGATACCGAGGTCGCTGAACAGGTGCGGCGAGCTCGAGTAGGTCTCGACCGGATCCGGCATTCCGAGATCGAGCGCCTTGTCGATCAGCTGCCAGCGGGGGATGTCGTCCCAGTCGACGAGGGTGACCGCGATGCCCGTGCGTCCTGCACGGCCGGTGCGGCCGATGCGGTGCACGTAGGTCTTCTCGTCCTCGGGGCACTGGTAGTTGATGACGTGGGTGACGTCGTCGATGTCGATACCGCGTGCTGCGACGTCGGTGGCCACCAGAACATCGATCTTGCCGGTGCGAAACGCCTTGAGGGCCTTCTCGCGCTGAACCTGGCCGAGGTCACCGTGTACGGCACCGACGGAGTAACCGCGCTCGGACAGCTCGTCGGCGACCTTCTGAGCGGTGCGCTTGGTGCGAGTGAACACCATCGTCGCGCCGCGACCCTCGGCCTTGAGGACCTTTGCGACCATCTCGACCTTGTCGAGCGCGTGTGCCCGGTAGACGTGCTGCGCGGTGCGATCGTGCACGGCCGAGGACTCCGCTTCTTCGGCGCGGATGTGAGTCGGCTGCGTCAGGAAGGTGCGGGCCAAAGTGATGATGGGTCCCGGCATCGTGGCCGAGAAGAGCATCGTCTGCCGCTTGTCGGGAACCATGCCCAGGATGCGTTCGATGTCGGGCAGGAATCCGAGATCGAGCATCTCGTCGGCCTCGTCGAGAACCAGGACCCCGACCTTGCCGAGAATCAGATGGTTCTGCTTGGCCAGATCCAGCAGTCGGCCGGGGGTGCCGACGACTACGTCGACGCCGTTCTGCAGGGCGCTGATCTGCGCCTCGTACGGACGGCCACCGTAGATGGAGAGCACCTTGACGGGTCCGTTGGCACCGCTCAGATACTTGGAGGCGTTCTCGAGGTCGGAGCTGACCTGGACGCACAGTTCACGGGTAGGCACGATCACCAGGGCGCGCGGGGTGCCGTCGAGTGGGGTGGTGCCGGAGTTGTCCGTGGCGAGCCGGTGCAGCAGGGGCACGCCGAAGCCGAAGGTCTTGCCCATTCCGGTACGTGCCTGACCGATGAGGTCGTCACCGGCGATGGCGAGCGGCAGCGTCAGCTCCTGGATGGCGAACGTGCGCTCGATGCCCATTTCGGAGAGGGCGCGAACGATGGACGCGTCCACGTTCAGTTCGGCGAACGTGGGGGGCACGTGCGTGTCGTCCAACTGCGCCGACAGCGTGGTGTCGCCGGTCTCGGATTCTTGGTCGATGACTATCTTGCTCAGGGGACTGGCCTTCCTCGTGGTCGAACGTGCGCACGAGGAAGGGCACAGGCCTATTGCCGGCCGAAGTCGATGCCCTCGATCCGATGTGATGTCGCCGTCAGCCTCAGCGCGGCCACGAACTGCGTTGTCCGCTGCGGCGAAGCTGTCGAGGCGACCCGGATCAGGTGCGCACACATTATCGATGACCATCGCGTGTGTAGTCGGTCCGTTTCATCGGTCCGCGAGCGACGGTCGAGCACCATGGTAGCTTGCCGAACGGCATTTCCCATCGTCGGCAGGTCACGGCAGGTCCGCCGCGCACCGCGACGAGGCGTCGCGCACGGGACTACGATTGCCAGCCATGGGAGCCCACTCGTCGGAGCCGTCGTCGTCCGTAGCTGCATCCACCACTCTCGTCGGGTCGGACGGGTCGACCGAACCGGCGATCGCGCACGATCACCCCGGCATCCCGGATTTGTTCGCGGTCCTCGCCTACGGAGAGATTTCCGCCTTCTATCGCCTGGCCGAGGACGCCCGGATGGCTCCGTCCATGGAGGGACGCGTCGCGCTGGCGAGCATGGCGGCTGCCGAAATGAGCCATTTCGAGACGCTGCAGCGAGCGCTGTCGGACCGCGGTCTCGACGTCTATGCGTCGATGGACCCGTTCGTTCGTGCGCTGGACGAGTACCACGAGTCGACAACTCCGTCGACGTGGTTGGAGTCGTTGGTCAAGGCGTACGTGGGCGACGGCATCGCGGCCGATTTCTACCGGCAGATCGCGCACAGTCTCCATCCGGACGTCGCGGAGATCGTTCGTGACGTGCTCGCCGAGACCGGACATTCGGAGTTCGTGGTGCACGAGGTGTCGGAACGAGTTCGGGCGAGTTCGCAGGAGAAGGCACGACTGATGCTGTGGGGGCGTCGGTTGCTCGGTGAGGCGATCACCCAGGCGCAGTTCGTGCTGGCTCGCCGTGAGTCGTTGACCGATCTCGTCATCACCGCCTCGGGAGACCTCAACGGCGTCGTCGCGCTGTTCGATCGCATGCAGGAACAGCACGCGGAACGGATGTCCTCACTCGGCCTCGACTGACCGCGGTTGCCGATGTTCGCTCTCAGCACAGGGATGCGAGCGGCTGGGGCGATCCCGCTGCACTAGCCTGGCGTGAGCAGAGTTGTCGAGAGTTCGGAGGTTGACCGTGGAGGTCAAGATCGGTGTTTCGGAGAGTTCCCGTGAGCTCGTCGTGAACAGCACGCAGTCCCCGGCCGAGGTCGAAGCGCTCGTATCGACCGCCTTCGCCGGTAAGGACGGAGTGCTGTCGTTGGAGGACGAGAAGGGACGCAAGTTCTTGATCCAGGCTTCCAAGGTGTCGTACGTCGAGATCGGTCCTTCCGATTCTCGGAAGGTCGGTTTCGCAACCACCTGAGAGCGCGCCGCGCACTACACGCCCCTCACTCGATGCGAGTGAGGGGCGTGTTGCGTTCGTCGGGCGTCGTGTTACGGGGCCTGCAGGGGAACGTGCGACAGACCGCCCCAGGCGAGCGACACGGTGGTGTCGACTGCGTCTTCTTTCGAGATCGGTCGGTCGGCTTCGAGCCAGTATCGTGCGGTGAACTGGCTGGCCCCCACCAGACCGACAGCAAGCACGCGGGCGCGATAAGGATCGAGTCCGGAGTCGTGGGCAACGAGGTCGAAGACCGCGTCGACGCACGCCTCGGTCGCCTGTTCGACACGTGCGTTGACCTGCGGGTCGCCCATCAGATCCGACTCGAAGACGAGACGGAAGCCTTGGGTGTCGGTGTCGACGAAGTCGTAGAAGGCCAGCACTGCGGCGCGAACGCGCTGCCGGTTGTCCGTGGTCGATCGCAGGGCTTGACGTACCCCTGCGATCAGGGTGTCCACGTAGCTCTGCAGCACGGCCAGGTACAGCTCGAGCTTGCCCGGGAAGTGCTGATACAGGACCGGCTTGCTCACGCCCGCGCATTCGGCGATCTCGTCCATTCCGGATGCGTGATATCCGCGGGTCACGAATATTTCGCTGGCAGCGGCGAGCAGTTGCGCCCGACGGGCATCGCGCGGCAGCCGTGCACTGCGCCGATTACCGGTGGTGGCCGGCCGGTCCGAGGACCTCCGGTCGTCGAGATCTGTCATCAATTCTGTTCCCATCGCGTCGACAACTGCGCTCGTCTTGGTTCGACAACGAGCGATTCGGCATGAACTTTCGGCGGGTGGCCGTCGGTTCGGACCGCTCGTAGCGCAGATCACCGGCAACGATACTCGTGGCCGTCGGCACTACGGGGATCCCGGGGGAGCGTCGCTCGACTCGGCATTCCCAGACTGAATCGAGCGGTTTGTTAGTACGCTGTTTCCGTACCGAAAACCCGATAGTTCCATTCGCGGTATCGGCGTGCCGAACAGCGGGCGGTGAGGATTGTGAGATCGTGATCGAGTGACTGACCGAGGCGGGCCGCGTATCCGCGGTGGTGTGCAGTCGGGCGGCGTCGACGACGAGTACGACGATCGATCGGACGACTTCCCACGCACCGTGGGCAGTCGCGGGTCGCATCAACCCCTCCGTGCGCAGTGGGATCCGACGCAACGCGAGGTCAAGGCGCGCAGTCGTCGTCCGGACCGCGACATTCGTAAGCAGAGCAAGCTGGGTAAGTTCGCGTCCACCTACGGGTGGCGGGCGTACGCGGTGCCGATTCTGATCGTGGTCACCGCGCTCGTCGTGTTCGATGCCGTGCGTACCGGTGATCCGGTCACCGGTACCGCAGCGCAGTCCACCAACGCCGATCCGGGATTCGGCACCCTCAGTTCCGACACGACGTCGGGCACCGGGGTCATCGGTGTGCCGCCGCAGGCCGACGGCAACTTCGCGGCGTCGATCTCCTCGGGTGAACTGCCGGACGGCGGTCCGTTCGCGGTGCAGGGAGCCGGGACGTGGCACACCGTGCCCGGCACATCCGAGCAGGTGGGGCAGGGGACCGAGCGGGTGTTCACCTATACGGTCGAGGTCGAGGACGGAGTGGACACTGTCGGTTTCGGTGGCGACGAGTCGTTCGGCCGCCTGGTGGATCAGACCCTGGCCAACCCCAAGAGCTGGACGAACGACCCACGGTTCGGGTTCCGTCGAATCGATCAGGGCGATCCCGATTTCCGAATTTCGTTGACGTCGCAATTGTCGATCCGGCAGGCCTGTGGCTACGACATCCAGCTCGAGGTCTCCTGCTACAACCCCGGCATCGAGCGAGTGGTGTTGAACGAGCCGAGGTGGGTGCGCGGGGCGATCTCGTTCCAGGGTGACATCGGCTCCTACCGCCAGTACCAGATCAACCACGAGGTAGGCCACGCGATCGGCTATCAGCAGCATCAGCCGTGCGAGACCGACGGTGGCCTCGCGCCGGTGATGATGCAGCAGACGTTCGGCACGTCCAACGACGACATCGCGCGACTGGATCCCGCGGGCGTGGTGCCCATGGACGGCAAGACGTGCCGGTTCAATCCGTGGCCCTACCCGCGAGGGTGATCGGGCGCAGATTAGGTTCGAACGTGTCGCGCCGGGTCATCGGCCGTCGTGTCGAGTCGAGGAGTGTCGCTGCGCCGTGGTCCACCTACCTCCGCTGGTCGAACCCGAAGGCGAACTGACGCCCGAGGACGTCGCCCGGTACAGCAGGCACCTGATCATTCCCAATGTGGGAACCGACGGTCAGAAGCGACTGCGCAACGCCCGAGTGCTCGTCGTCGGGGCCGGTGGACTGGGCTCACCCGCGCTGCTGTACCTCGCGGCCGCAGGCGTCGGGACCCTGGGCATCGTGGAATTCGACGATGTCGAACTGTCCAACCTGCAACGGCAGATCATCCACGGCCGGTCCGACGTGGGTCGTCCGAAAGCCGACAGTGCCAAGGACTCGATTCTCGAGCTCAACGACGGCGTCGAGGTGGCGCTGCATCGGGTTCGGCTCGATTCGACGAATGCGCTCGAACTGTTTCGGCAGTACGACCTCGTCCTCGACGGTACCGACAACTTCGCCACCCGGTACCTCGTCAACGACGCGGCCGCCCTGGTCGGCATCCCGTACGTGTGGGGCTCGATCTATCGGTTCGAGGGTCAGGTGTCGGTGTTCTGGGATCAGGCCCCGGGCAGTGCCGGCATCAACTATCGAGACCTGTATCCCGAGGCTCCACCGCCGGGGATGGTGCCCTCGTGCGCGGAGGGTGGGGTGCTCGGGGTTCTGTGCGCCTCGATCGGGTCGATCATGGTGACCGAGGCCATCAAGCTGATCACCGGGATCGGCGAGACGTTGCTGGGCCGACTGATGATCTACGACGCGTTGGCGATGAGCTATCGAACCGTCGGGTTGACTCGCGACCCGCAACGAACCCCGATCACCGAGTTGATCGACTACGAGGCATTCTGTGGAGTCGTCCCGGCTGCCGAATCCGTCGGCGAGTCGATCACCCCGGTGCAACTGCAGGCGATGATGCAGTCCGGCCGTGAGGTCGCTCTGATCGACGTGCGTGAGCCGGTGGAGTGGGACATCGTTCACATCGACGGTGCGCGCCTGATCCCCAAGAATCAGATCCTCTCCGGTGACGCGATGGCCGATCTGCCCCAACACGTTCCCGTCGTCCTGTACTGCAAAACCGGCATCAGGTCCGCGGAAGTGCTCGCTGCACTCGTCGGTGCCGGTTTCTCGGACGCTGCGCACCTGCAGGGCGGAATAGTGGAGTGGGCCAAGCAAATCGATCCAGGTTTGCCCATCTACTGATGCGGTGAGTGTGTGCGCGTCGTCCGCAGTGGCGCCGCGATCGGCGGTACCGTGCATTCGTGAGCTCTGTCGAACCTCCTCAGCACGTGATCTCTACGTTCGGGCTGCGCGATGTCGAGCCGTCACCTCTCGGGGCGGACTGGGACGGTGGGTGGCGTCTGGGCGACGTCGTTCTGTCTCCGGTGGCGGATCATGCCCGTGCCGCGTGGTCGGCCAAGGTTCGCGAGACGTTGACGGTGGACGGGGTTCGTCTTGCCCGCCCCGTGCGCTCCACCGACGGCCGGTACGTCGTGTCGGGTTGGCGCGCGGATACGTTCGTCGCCGGCGAGCCCGAGCCCCGTCACGACGAGGTGATCTCGTTGTCGATGCGGTTGCATGCTGCGACGGCGCAGCTCGAGCGACCCCGATTCCTGGTCCAGCCTCCCGTGGCCCCGTGGGCCGATGTGGATGTGTTCGTCGCAGCCGACCGAGCGGCGTGGGAGGCGGTCCCGCTGCGATCTGCTCGCGGAGCCGGCGCACCCGAGCCGTCGTCGAGCGATGGCAAGAGCAGTCTCGAATTGGTCAAACAGCTTGCGACACTGCGTAAACCCGTCGAGTCTCCGGACCAGCTGGTGCACGGTGACCTGTTCGGCACGGTGTTGTTCTCGGGCAGCGAAGCGCCGGGAATCAGCGACATCACCCCGTACTGGCGTCCCGCGCCGTGGGCTGCCGGAGTGGCCGTCGTGGACGCGCTGTCCTGGGGTGACGCCGACGACGGCCTCGTCGGGCGGTGGGACGATCTACCGGAGTGGCCGCAGATGTTGCTGCGCGCCTTGATCTTTCGCCTCGCAGTTCACGCCCTTCACCCCAGGTCGACGTCGGAGGCCTTCCCCGGTCTGGCACGGACGGCAGACCTGGTCCGCCTCATTCTGTGAGTTTCGCTGCGCCGGCGCCGACTTCGGCTGCACGAGCGATCGGTTCGCTGAGCTCGTGGAACAGTGATCGAGCCGCCTCGGCGGCGCGCACCGGATCACCGTCGATGACGGCGTCGACGAGGGCGGTGTGTCCGACGACGTAGTCGTCGTCGTGATCGATCGCGTGGTGGCGGATGGCGTCGTGGATGACCGGCAGCAGCGAATCGTAGAACTCCAGATAGATCGCGTTGTGGCTGGCCGCCACGATGGCGCGGTGCAGTCGCGCGTCGGTGCGAACGGCGTCCGCCAGCGGGGTCTCGCCCGACCACGCCGCGTTGCGATCCTCCAGTGCGTTCAGCATGGCGCGGATGTCCTCGTCGTTGCGTCGGTCCGCGGCGAGTGCAGCTGCGGTGACCTCGAGGGTTTCGCGAAGTTCGGTGACGTCTCGATGCCGGGCGTCCGAGAAGTACTTGCCCAGGGTGCCGCCGAGGTCGGAGCAGGTCATGACGAAGGTACCCGAACCCTGCCTGCGTTCGACCATGCCTGCGTGGACGAGCGCCTGCACCGCCTCGCGAACGGTGTTGCGGCCCGTGCCGGTCAGCTCGCACAGTTCGGGTTCGGTGGGAATGCGGGTACCGACCGGCCATCGTTGCGACGTGATCTCGTCGCGCAGTTGAGCGGTGACCTGAGAAATCAGGCTCGATCGCTGGACCTGCCGCACGTGGGCTCCTCGGACTCGGACAGTGCCGGTTCGGTGCACTGTGTCGTCGATAGTAATGCTTTGCACCCGATGATCCGGTCATCCTATGATTACACCGTGAGTGCTCCTACCATCCCCGCCCGCCGACTCGCCGGTACCTCGCTCCTGCGTGGACGAGTGCTCGTCTTCTCCGCGATCGTTCTGTCCGCTCTCACGCTGCGCGCCGCGGTGACGTCCATCAGTCCACTGTTCGGCCGGATCGGCACCGACCTGCACTTCGGGGACACCGTGATCGGCATCGTCGGGATGTTGCCGCCCGCGATGTTCGCCGTGTTCGGGCTGGCCACGCCGTTCCTGGCCAAGCGGACCGGACTCGAGCGCGCCGCGCTGCTCGCCATGGCTCTGACCACCGTCGGCATGGCCACCCGCGCGTTCGCGCCGAACACCGCGTCGTTGCTCGCGCTGTCCGCGATCGCTCTGGCAGGTATGGGTATCGGCAACGTCGTCATTCCGCCGCTGGTCAAGCGCTACTTTTCCGATCGTCTGGCCGTGGTCAGCACCATCTACATCTGCGTGATGCAGATCAGCACCATGGTCCCGCCTCTGCTCGCGGTCCCCATCGCCGACGCCCACGGTTGGCACGTCTCCATCGGCGTCTGGGCGGTGGCGGGTTTGGCTGCTGCGCTGCCGTGGCTCGGAGTGGTGATGGCACGTCGCGGCCGCGACGAGAAGGATGTCTCGGCCGAGGCCGGATCCGCCGCGGTACACGCGGAGCCCAGCGGCCGAATCCATCGATCCTCGCTGGCGTGGGGAATGGTCATGATGTTCGCGATGACGTCGCTGATCACCTACTCGATGTTGACCTGGCTGCCGACACTCCTGATCGACTCGGGCATCGGTGAGGGAGTGGCCGGTGCCTCGGTTGCGGCGTTCGGGGCGATGGGCCTGATCACGTCGTTGGCCGCGCCGACACTCTGCGCCAAGGTGCGCAATCCGTTCGGCCTCGTCCTGTTGGCCGCGGCGTGTTACCTCGGTGGCTTCTCCGGCCTCCATTGGTCGCCCTCGGCGGGGACATTGATCTGGGTCTGCCTGATCGGGCTCGGCACGATGACGTTCCCCATGTCGCTCACGTTGATCAACCTCAGGACCCGCACCGCGGTGGGCTCGTCCTCGCTGTCGGGCTTCACACAAGGGTTGGGTTACGTGGTGTCCGCCACCGGCCCCATTCTGTTCGGGATGCTGCACACCCACTCGGGCGGATGGGGACTGCCTCTCGTTCTGCTGACCGGATGTGTGACAGTGCTGCTGGTGGGAGGGTTCCTGTGCTGCCGACCGAGAATGCTCGAAGACACCTGGTGACGGTGTGGGCACCGACGTTCGATCTCACGTCGGTGCCCACAGGCGCGTGAGACCGAGTTAATCATTCGGGTCACCGGACGCAGCGCCGTTGCAACATGGCCTTCCTATCTTGGGTGCAATCACCCGATCAGGAGGCCAACACGTGACCAGCCTTTCTCGTAGCGCTTCGGCCGATGCCGGCTCAGCCACCACCTCGACGGTTCCGCCCGGAACCGTTCCCGTCTCGGTCAACCATCACATAGCGCACTGGAATTCCGAGGACGTCGAGGCCTGGGAGGCGGGCGGCAAGCAGATCGCCAAGCGCAATCTGATCTGGTCGGTCATCGCCGAACACGTCGGGTTCTCGATCTGGTCGATCTGGTCGGTGATGGTGCTGTTCATGCCGTTGTCGGTGTATGGCATCGACGCGGCCGGCAAGTTCTTCCTCGTTGCCGTCCCCACCCTCGTCGGCGCCATCCTGCGTATCCCGTACACCTTCGCGACGGCCAAGTTCGGCGGACGAAACTGGACCATCTTCAGCGCACTGGTGCTGCTGGTTCCCACCGTGCTGACGATGTACTTCATGCTCAACCCGGCGTCCTACACCACCTACATCATCGTTGCGGCATTCGCCGGAGTCGGTGGCGGCAACTTCGCCTCCTCGATGACCAACATCAACGCGTTCTATCCCCAGCGCGAAAAGGGTTGGGCACTCGGATTGAACGCAGGCGGCGGCAACATCGGCGTGCCGGTCATCCAGCTCATCGGACTACTGGTCATCGCGACCATCGGCAACACCGCCCCCGAGATCGTCTGCGGCGTGTACCTCGTCTTCATCGCGCTTGCTGCCGTCGGTGCCGCACTGTTCATGGACAACCTGGACAACCAGAAGACCAACGGCCGCTCGATGATCGATGTGTTGAAGTTCTCCGACGCGTGGTGGATCGCCTTCCTCTACATCGGCACCTTCGGATCCTTCATCGGCTTCAGCTTCGCGTTCGGTCAGGTACTGCAGATCAACTTCCTGGCCGGTCTGACCGACGGCGCGCCCGCGACGGCCGCTCAACAAGCTCAGGCCTCGCTGCATGCAGCCCAGATCGCCTTCCTCGGACCGTTGCTCGGATCTCTGTCGCGTCCGTTCGGCGGCAAGCTCGCCGACAAGATCGGCGGCGGAAAGATCACCCTGTACACGTTCGTCGCGATGATCTTCTCCACCGGAATTCTGGTTGCGGCCAGTACCTGGGACGATTCGACGCCAGGCGCTGCAAGCGGCACCGTGATGGTGCTCTTCGTCGTCGGATTCATCGCCCTCTTCCTGCTCTCGGGGCTCGGCAACGGTTCGGTCTACAAGATGATCCCCGCCATCTTCGCGGCGAAATCTCTTCAGCTGCAGGGCATGACGGTGGACGAGCAGCAGCACTGGTCGCGCAAGATGTCCGGTGCCCTCATCGGCATCGCCGGAGCGATCGGCGCGCTCGGTGGCGTGGCGATCAACCTGGTTCTGCGAGCGTCGTACTCGGGTACCGCGAAGTCCGCGACAACCGCGTTCTGGGTGTTCCTCGGCTTCTACGTCGTCTGCGCAATCGTCACCTGGGCGGTGTACCTCCGCAGAACCTCTGCCGATGCTTCGGTCGCCGTCTGAGGACGCGTCGAGAGCTTCGAAAAACATTGCACGGCAACGCAGAACGGAAGGACCCGCAATGAAGAACGCGGTAGTGGTAGGGCACGGAATGGTCGGTCACCGGTTCGTCGAAGCACTGCGTGCGCGCGACGAGGGGGCACAGTGGAAGATCACTGTCCTCTGCGAGGAGGCGCTGCCGGCATACGACCGGGTCGGCCTGTCGTCCTACGTCGGTGCTTGGGACCACAAGGAACTCGCCCTTGCGGGCAACGACTATCCCGGCGACACCCTCGTCGAGATGCGTACCGGAGTGCGCGCGGATCGCATCGACCGTGAGCGCCGCACCGTCGTCACCTCTGCCGGGGACACGGTCGAGTACGACGCCCTCGTTCTCGCCACCGGTTCCTATCCGTTCGTGCCGCCGATCACCGGACACGACCTGCCCGCGTGCTTCGTCTACCGCACCCTCGACGATCTCGACAAGATCCGGGCTCGTGCCGACGCGGCAGGACCGGGAGCTGTCGGCGTCGTCGTCGGCGGTGGCCTGCTCGGTCTCGAAGCGGCGAATGCTCTGAAGAAGATGGGCATGACGCCGCACGTCATCGAGTTCGCTCCACGGTTGATGCCGCTGCAGGTGGACGAGGGCGGCGGCGCGCTGTTGGCACGTCTGGTCACCGAGTTGGGTCTCGATGTGCATGTGGGCGTCGGCACGTCGTCGATCTCCGAGAACGACAGCGCGGGCCTGACTGTCGAACTGAGCGACGGCAGCACGATCGACGCCGCTCTTCTGGTCTTCTCCGCAGGCGTGCGGCCTCAGGATTCTCTGGCCCGCAAGAGTGGTCTCGAGGTCGGCGAGCGCGGCGGCATCATGGTCGACATCGGCTGCGGTACCTCCGATCCCGCCGTGTATGCGATCGGCGAATGCGCCGCGGTCGAGGGCCGGTGCTACGGTCTCGTCGCTCCCGGATATTCGACGGCCGAGGTGGTCGCCGACCGATTGCTCGGCGGCGCAGCAGAATTCCCGGGCGCAGACATGTCCACCAAGCTCAAGCTCATGGGCGTGGACGTCGCGAGCTTCGGCGACGCGATGGCGGCCACACCCGGCGCACTCGAGGTGGTCTTCAGCGACGCGCCCAAGGGCACGTACGCCAAACTCGTGGTGACCGACGACGCGAAAACCCTGCTCGGCGGCATCCTCGTCGGCGACGCCTCCGCGTACTCGCTGCTACGGCCGCTCGTCGGTCGGGAGCTGCCCGGCGATCCGGGCGCTCTGATCTCTCCGGCGGCCGAGCAGGTCGGTATCGGTGCTCTTCCCGACGACGCCGAGATCTGCTCGTGCAACGGAGTCACCAAGGGTGCCATCTGCTCGGCCATCGCCGACGGAGCCTGCGATCTGGCGGCCGTGAAGAGCTGCACCACCGCAGGCACCACCTGTGGCGGATGCCTACCCTCGATCAAGTCACTGCTGGCGGCGTCCGGCGTCGTGCTCTCGAAGTCGTTGTGCGAGCACTTCTCTCAATCGAGGGCGGAATTGTTCGAGATCGTTCGGGCCACGAACACCCGCACCTTCTCCGCGCTCATCGCCAAGTACGGCAAGGGAACCGGCTGCGACATCTGCAAGCCCGTCGTGGCGTCGATCCTCGCGTCGACGTCCTCGGATCACATTCTCGACGGCGAGCAAGCGTCGCTACAGGACACCAACGATCACTTCCTGGCCAACATCCAGAAGAACGGCACGTATTCGGTGGTGCCGCGGATGCCGGGCGGCGAGTGCACGCCCGAGCAGCTCATCGTCATCGGCGAGGTCGCCCGCGATTTCGGGCTGTACACCAAGGTGACCGGAGGGCAGCGCATCGACATGTTCGGTGCCCGCGTCGAGCAGTTGCCTGCAATCTGGAAGCGCCTGGTCGACGCCGGAATGGAATCGGGTCAGGCGTACGGAAAGTCGCTGCGAACGGTCAAGAGCTGCGTCGGGTCCACCTGGTGCCGCTACGGCGTGCAGGACTCGGTGGGTATGGCGGTGGACCTCGAGAACCGCTACAGAGGTCTTCGGTCGCCGCACAAGATCAAGTTCGGCGTCTCGGGCTGTGCGCGTGAGTGCGCCGAGGCCCGTGGCAAGGACGTCGGCATCATCGCGACCGAGGGTGGTTGGAATCTGTACGTCGGCGGCAACGGTGGGCAGTCGCCCAAGCATGCTCAACTGCTCGCCTCCAATCTCGACGACGCCACGCTGGTCAGCTACATCGACCGCTACCTCATGTTCTACGTGCGCACCGCAGACCGACTGCAGCGCACCGCGCCGTGGCTCGAATCGCTCGACGGGGGACTGGACCACCTCAAAGCCGTCGTCTGCGAGGACAGTCTCGGTATCGGTGCCGAGCTCGAAGCAGACATGGACCGTCATGTCGCCGGCTACAAGGACGAATGGGCCGGTGTGCTCGAGGACGACGAGAAGCTCGGTCGTTTCGTGTCGTTCGTCAACGCTCCGGACGAGGCAGACCCCACCATCGCCTTCGACGAGTCCGGGGCCCGCAAGATCCCCGTTCTGATGGGAATGCCGCGTTTCGGGGCCTAGAAGCAGGGCCTGACAACTGTCCGGTCACGAAAATGAGTGCATGTGCACAGGTGGGTAATCGCCGCTTAACGGGCCAGAAACACGAGCAGCGTCAAATAGCTGACCAGGAGGTACGCCATGACTGTCATCGATTCACTCACTTCGGTACCGAACGATCTTTCGCGAGACTGGACCCCGGCCTGCACACTCGACGCGCTCATTCCGGGTCGGGGAGTGGCGGTGCTCCTGCGCGGCGGCACCCAAGCGGCGTTGTTCCTGCTCGACGACGGGCGGCTGTTCGCGGTGGGTAACGTCGATCCGTACGGGCGCGCGGCAGTGATGTCCCGCGGTCTTGTGGGGGATCGTCGGGGCGAACCCACCGTCGCATCGCCGTTGCTCAAGCAGGTCTTCTCTCTCGTGGACGGACGCTGTCTCGACGACGAGAACGTCACCCTGGGGTCGTTCGAGGTCTCCTGCGTAGAAGGCGTCGTGCTCGTCCGCGGCGGTTCTACGTGAGCGAAATCGCCGGGGCTGGAACGCCTCTGGCCGGGTTCACCGTCGGGATCACCGCGTCGCGTCGGGCCGAGGAGTTCGCAACCTTGCTCGAGCGGCGCGGAGCCACCGTCATGCATGCCCCCGCAATCCGCATCATTCCACTCGCCGACGACGCCGAACTCGAACGCGTCACCGCCGCGATCATCGCCCATCCGCCCGAAATAACCGTCGCCACAACAGGAATCGGATTTCGCGGTTGGATCGAGGCGGCGGATGGGTGGGGGCAAGCAGAAGAGCTCGGTCGAGCACTCGGCGCATCTCGCCTCCTGGCCCGCGGCCCCAAGGCGAAAGGTGCCATCCGGGCAGCGGACCTGCGTGAGGAATGGTCGCCCGCATCCGAGTCCTCCGCGGAGGTACTCGAACACCTGCTCGCCGAGGGGGTCGACGGCAAGCGAATCGCAGTGCAACTGCACGGAGCCACCACCGAATGGGAACCGGTACCGGACTTCTGCGAGGTGCTGCGCTGCGCCGGAGCCGAAGTGGTGCCGGTGCCCGTGTACCGCTGGACCGCGCCCGACGACCAGAGTCCGATGGACCGCATGATCGAAGCCGTCATCGTCGGCGATCTCGACGCCATCAGCTTCACTTCGGCACCTGCGGTGGCGTCGATGCTGATGCGGGCCGACGAGAACGGGGTGCTCGAACCGCTGTTGCAGTCGATGCGATCCCGGGTGTTGCCGGTGTGCGTCGGACCGGTCACCGCTGCGCCTCTCGAACAACTCGATGTGGCCACGACCCAGCCGGCGCGAGCTCGATTGGGCGCACTGGCGCGTCACATCGCCGAAGAACTGCCGAGGCGAACCGGTCGACTGCACGCGGGCGGACACGTGGTCAGTGTCCGCGGCAAGTGTGTGGTGGTCGACGGTGAAGTGCGCCCGGTCTCGCCCGCGGGCATGGCGTTGATGAAGACCTTGGCCCGCAATCCCGGACGCGTCGTCTCCCGAGAAGACCTGTTGGCGTCGTTGCCCGGCGGGGGCGGCGACACCCACGCGGTGGAAACGGCGATGACGAGACTGCGATCCTCTCTCGGCGCACCGAAGGCAATCCAGACCGTCGTCAAGCGGGGCTACCGCATCGCTCTCGATCACGTCGAGGCCGAATCCGATTGCGACACCGATGAACCGGCCGCAGGCGTGGCCGTCGTAGAAGGGGGAAAGTACTGATGACACCCACTCTGGTGTTGGTCGCCCACGGCACTCGAAACCCGCGAGGAGTCGAGATGATCGCCGCGCTCGCCGATGCCGTATCTGCTCGGGTCGGTACCACCCGCGTGGCCTTCGTCGACGTACTCGGGCCCTCTCCGGCCGAGGTGTTGCGCGACACTCCCGAGTCGGCGGTCGTCGTTCCTGCCTTCCTGGCATCGGGCTATCACGTTCACACCGATGTGCCCCGAGAAATCGCCGACAGTGCCCATTCGTCGGTCGCGGTCACTCGCGCGCTCGGGCCGGACCCTGTACTTGCCCAGGTCATGGTGGACCGTCTACGCGAAGCAGGGTGGCAGGCAGGCGATTCCATCGTGTTCGCCGCCGCAGGTTCCTCCGACCCTCGCGCTCTGCAAGAACACCGTCGCGCTGCAGCGATGCTGGCCGAGGCCGCACGTGTGCCGGTGCGCATCGGGTACGTCGCCACCAGTACGCCCACCGTGTCCGACGCCGTGTCGGACCTGCGAGCGGCCGGACACGAGCGCGTGTTCGTGGCGTCGTACCTGTTGGCGCGCGGGCTCTTCCACAATCGCTTGAGCGACGCGGGTTCCGACGGCGTCGGTGCACCACTGGGAGTGCATCCCGCTATCGTCGATCTCGTGATTTCGCGCTACCGCGAGGGCATTCGGTCCCTCGGCGATCGAGCTATGGATACGGCAGCGGAAGAATTGTCACCGGCTCGTCGGCGCTGATCTCGGCCGGAACCAACGCCAGCGCCTCGCGGCCGACCAGGTGAGCCAAATGCGCGGTGCGGACCCGGGTATCGGCTTGCCACCGCGTGCCGTCCACGGTGACGGGGACGATGCGCGGAGTCGCGGAGCGAACCTCGGCAGCGTTCGACAACAGACCCAGCTGCGGAGGGCGCGGCGCTCTACCGGTCAGCGCGTCGACGATCGCGGGCGCGGTGAGCATCGCGGTACCGACGGCCGCCAGCGGGTTGCCGGGTAGGCCGAGCACCGCTGTACCGTCGGGCAGCGCCGCGGTGATCTGAGACCCTCCGGGTCGCACGCGCATTCGTCCGACGACGGTCTCTGCATCGACCGCTGCGAGTGCGGCGCGGAGCTGATCGGCCGCCCCTCCTCCTGTGGCCCCCACGACGATGATCACGTCCACGTCCTCGGTGGAAGTCAGCACGTCTCGAAAACCCGTTGCAGAGTCGTCGAGCAGCATCACGTCGACGACGCTGACGCCGCAGTGCGCCAGATACTGCGGCAACACCGATCCGAGAACGTCCCTGGTCTCTCCGGGGGCGAGTGGGCCGGTGGATCGAATTTCGTTGCCGCTGATGACTATTCGTCCACGCACCGGGCCGCGAACCGCTATCTCGTACACCTCTGCGCTCGCGGCCAGTGATCGTACTGCGGCACCGATCGGGGTGCCCGCAGCGACGAGTTCGGTACCGGGCAACCAATCCTCACCGCGTCGACGCGTGTCGTCGGACTCGGCCGCCGTGGACATTCGATGCAGCGAACCGTCGGCGTCGCGGGTCATGTGTTCGTCGCGCACCACCGACGTCGCGCCGGGCGGAAGCGCAGCACCGGTCGCGATGCGGACTGCCGTTCCTTCGCCGAGTCGGGCTACGTCGGAGCTTCCGGCGTATGCGATGTCGGTCCGCAGCGTCCACGGTCCGGTGCCGCAGACGGCGTAACCGTCCATCGCGGAGATGTCGACGGCAGGCAGCGCAGCTCCGGCCACGAGCGATTCCGCAAGCACGGTTCCGACGCTGTCCGACAACGACACTCGGTGGATCGGAAGGGGCCTGAGTCGACTGCGAATCCGCTCGAGTGCGTCGGCCACCTCGAACGTCGCCGACGGCTGCGCGGCGAGGCGGGCGGCGAGGAGATCGGCCGGGGTGTCGCAATCCTCGATTCCCGATACGTCGAGCACGAGATGATCGGCCGGGACGATCCTGCGCATCGGCGCGCCTGTCGTCGAATCCAGCTGTGCCACAGCGGAGCGCAACGCAGATTTCTGCCAGATGCCCAACAAGAATTGGGTGCGGCCCTCACGGTCGCGGGCGAAGACCGCATCGGTCTGCGAGTGCGATACCGAATCGATCAGAGACTCGATCGTCGCGGAGTCGAGAAGCGGAATGTCCGAGGCAACGACGACCACCAGATCCGTCGAATCCTTCGAATCTGCACTGTCGTCGAGAGATCGCAATCCCGCGGCGAGGGCCGCGACGGGTCCACCGCCCGCGGGAGACTCGCGGGTCTGCACCACGTTCTCGGGCATTCCGGTGCGAGTGGGGCCCACCAGAATTGTTCTGCGGCAGTTCGATACTGCGTCCACGGCGATGTCGACCATCCGACGTCCGCCGACGGTCAGAGCAGGTTTGTCGACCGTCTGCGCCGAATTCGCGTGCTCCGGATCGACCATCCTCGATCCGCGACCGCCGGCCAGGACGATCGCATCGCAGACCGGTCGCGTCGCGTCGGGGGCCGTTGTCATGTCGGCAGAGTCATGTCGGGAGGGGCACGTTCTGTAGCCGAACCTGCCCGCGCGCAATGGTCTTGCCACTGTCGGCGGCTGTGACGGTGACCAACCACAGTTGCTGAACGCGGCCCTGCTGCAACGGTTCTGCGACTACGTCGACGCGACCACCCTTGCTGGCGCGCAGAAAGTCGGTGCCGTTGTGTACGCCTACCGCGAACTCACCGCGATCCTTGACCGCCTCGCTGGCACCGATACTGGCGGCGCTCTCGACGGCGGTGGTGTAGACCCCGCCGTGGACGACGCCCCACGGAGTGAAGTGCTCGGCCGTCAAGTCGATGTGCCCAGCGACCCTGGTGCCCGAGACCTCGTCGACCACCAGACCGGCGGAAGCGACGAAGGTGCTCGCCTTGGACAGTGCGAACTTCGCGGTGTTGCGTAAATCGAACTGCCCGAGCCCGTCTCCGATGTTCATTCTCCGAGATTAGTGGTCGGTACAGGCGGCGTCGGGAGCGCCCCGAAGTCGAATCGAATCGACGCCAGCGGTACGCGGCCGTCGGTTATCCGTACGCCCTCGCTGCGCAGCGTCTCGAGCTGCCGCGCGGCCAGATGCGGGGCGGGCCTACCGCTCGCTCCGAGCACCCGATGCCACGGCAGGTCGGCAGAATCGGTTCGCATGATCCAGCCCACGATGCGCGCACTCGACAGGTCTGCGGCGGCGGCGATGTCCCCGTACGTGGCAACCGACCCCGGGGGAATGGACGCGACCAGAGCGCGGACTTTCTCGACCTGGGCTTCGGTGATCGGGGCCATCTAGAGCACGGATCGCACCAGCTCGGCCACCTCGACCGGCTTGGCCTGACCGACCATGTGGTTGCAGTCCAGCTCGACGGTGCGGAGGTTCTCGCCGAGCTTGTCGCGCAGAGCCGACAGGAATTCGGTGGTGACATAAGGAGGTTGGACGCGCATGGCCTGCACCACGATGGTGGGGACACTCTCGGCGGGCACCACGAGCGGACGCGCCAGCTCGCCCCACGTCGCGACGATGGCCGGAACGGACAGTCGCCAGGCGACCTTGCCGCCGTCGACCGGAACCAGATGATCGGCGACCTCGCGGTCGAGAAGCTCGGTGGGCACGTCGGCCCACGCCCCGTGAATCTTTTCCGAGCGAGCTTCGTCGGCGTCGGTGTAATCGGGGAACTTGAACGTCGCCTCCGCTACGTCGAGCAGCTCCTCGGGCGGAAGTTCGATCGCGGGATCGAGCAGCACCAGCGCGCGCACCACCTCGGGGAACCGATGCGCCAGGTGGACGGCCAACGCGCCGCCGTACGAATGGCCGACAACCACCACGGGACCACGCGCATGGGCGTCGAGCACGGATTTCAGGGCGTTGACCTGAGCGTCGATGTCCCAGGGCGGCGTGTACGGGGAATGCCCGTGACCGATCAGATCGGGCGCCAGGATCCGGGCCTCGGGGAGGTGGTTCTCGGCAAGATCCCACCACCGGGCCCCGTGGCCGGTGACACCGTGAACGGCAAGGATTTCGGGACCGTCTGCGGGTCCGAACGTATGTAGATTCAACTCGGGCACGTCGACCACTATGCCGCATATCGGGACGTACCTCGGTCTCGACCGGTCGAGACCGGCGTGCGCAGTGTGTCGGTGGCCCGTGATTGCATCTGTGTCATGAGCTCGGACGGCAGACACGGCGCGACGGCCACCCTCGTGCGTGCACCCAAGGTGGCTCGGCCCGCCCGTGTGTGGACGGGTTCGGCCGCGCTGTTGCTGACGTCGGCACCCGATTCGGCACTGGAGGCGGCCAAGGGCGCACCTCGGTGGAACCCGTGGCAGGTACTCGGTGGACCCGGCACGGGCAAGACCTCGCTCGTCGCCGATTACGCGGTCTCGCGCATCGTCACCGGCGATCCCGAGTCGGTTCTGGTGCTCACCCAGTCCAAACGGGCGGCAACCGCGGTACGCGAGGTCATCACCTCCGGTCTCTTCAGCGGCGACCACGCGCTCCGGGCAACGCGCGAACCCTTGGTACGCACCGTGCACTCCTACGCCTTCGCGGTGCTCAGGCTCCAGGCTTCGCTGTACGGCAACCCGCCACCGCGATTGCTGACCGGAGCCGAGCAGGACGCCGTGGTGCGGGAGATGCTGCGCGGTGACCTCGAGGACGGTGCCGACGAATGGCCGGAGCGGCTCCGGCCTGCGCTCGGCACCGCAGGATTCGTCACGGCGGTGCGAGACATGATGCTCAGGTCCGCCGAACGTGGGATAGGTCCGGAAGACCTGATCAAACTCGGCCGCAAACACGCCAAGCCCGAGTGGGTAGCGGTAGGAAAGTTCGCTGCACGATACGAGCAGGCGATGCTGCTGCGCGGTGCCGTCGGAGTGGAAGCTGCAGGTGCGACCGCTCCTGGCCTGGATGCTGCCGAGCTCATCGGTGCTGCGCTCATGGCATTCGCCACCGATCCGGAACTGCTGCGTAGCGAACGTGCCCGCATCAGGCATCTGGTTGTCGACGATGCCCAGCACCTCGATCCACAAGCAGCACAACTGGTTCGGCTGATCGGTACCGATACCGAATCGACCGTTGTCGCCGGGGACCCCGATCAGGCGGTATTTGCATTCCGTGGTGCCGATCCCAGCTTCGTAGCCGACCTCGTCGAGGTCGACTCGCCGCGACGTGTGGTGCTCACCCGTAACTACCGCTCGGTGCCCGAGGTGGCCGAGCTGACCGACATCGTGGCGAGGCGACTGCCCGGTCTCGGTCGGCACCGGTGCCCCGAGCCGGTGGGCACAGCCCGATTCGGTGACCCGGCAGCACGGGTGCACGTCGTCTCCTCACCCGCGAAAGAAGCGGCGATCATCGCCGACGCCATGCGCCGGGCCCACCTGATCGACGGCATGCCGTGGTCCGAGATGGCCATCGTGGTGCGGTCGGTGCCGCGGACCGTCGCGCCGTTGCGCCGAGCGCTGCACGGCGCGGGTGTCCCGATGATCACCCCCACCTCGGAGCTGCCCCTGCATCGCCAGCACGGAGCCGTGGGATTGCTGCTGGTGTTGCGAGCGATATCCGATTCGACCTTCGACGGGGAGGACGCCCTGGCTCTGCTCTCCGGGCCGATCGGTGGTGCCGACCCGGTGGGCCTGCGGCGATTGCGTCGTGGGGTGCGCAGGCTCGAGCTCGCATCGGGCGGCGAGCGAGACTCTGCCGAATTGCTCAGGTCCGTTCTCGCCGACGATGCCCGAGAGAAGCCCGGGTGGATGGGTGGTCTCTCGGACGTGGAGTCCGCTCCGCTGCGCAGGGCCCTCGGTGTCATCCGGAAGGCACGGGCAGTCCTTCGCGCCGGCCGCGGTGTCGAGGACGTGTTGTGGGCAGCCTGGCAGGCATCGGGGCTCGAGCGCCGCTGGTCTGCCGCGTCCGCGTGGGGCGGCTCGGCCGGTGCCCAGGCCGACCGCGACCTCGATGCGGTGGTCGCGCTGTTCGACGCCGCGGCAGCCTACGTCGACAGACTGCCGCGCGCGCATGTCGGTGGGTTTCTGGATTACATTGCGCAGCAAGAGATTCCTACTCTGAACTCGCACCGCCCCACGGTTCGAGCCGACGCCGTGACGTTGCTCAGCGCACACTCTGCAGCGGGTCGGGAGTGGGAACTCGTGGCGGTGGCAGGCGTCCAGGAAGGGTTGTGGCCGGGTCTTCGTTCGCGCGGCAGCCTCCTGGGCACCGACACACTGGTCGACCTCGCGTCCGGAAAGGTCGACGCAGCTGCAGCACTCGACGGTCGACTGTCGAAATCGGCACCGTTGCTGGCCGAGGAGCGCACGCTGTTCCTGGTGGCGTGCAGTCGCGCTCGATCGACACTGCTCGTCACTGCCGTCGACTCCAGCACCGGAGACGCCGATTCGGTGCGCTCCCGTTTCGTCGACGAACTACTCAGCGTCGACGAACTACGCGGCCTCGACGGCGATACCGAACCCGACCCCGCATCCGACCTGCCCGGTGCGGCGACCGCACACCGAGTGTTGGCACTCCCCATGCTCGTGGCCGAATTGCGAAGCGTGGTGTGCGATCCGGTTGTCGCCGAGCAGGATCCGGACAAGCGCGCCCGAGCTGCTCGGCATCTGGCCACGCTCGCCGATGCCGGAGTTCGGGGAGCACATCCCGACGAGTGGTTCGGAGTGGCAGGGCCCAGTACCGACGCGCCGTTGTGGCAGCTCGGCGACGGTCCGGTGCCGCTGTCTCCGTCGACCGTCGAACAGCTCACCACCTGCCCGCTGCGGTGGATGCTCGAATGGCACGGCGGCAACGACGGCACCAACACCCATGCCGTTACCGGCACCCTCGTGCACACTCTCGTGCAGGCGGTGGCCGGTCGAATCCCGCCCGAGCAGCTTCGACGTGCTCTCGAGACTGCCTGGGATGCAGTAGATCTCGGGTCGCAGTGGTACTCACGGCACGAGCTCGATCGAACCGGGGCGATGCTCGAGACCTTCGAGAACTGGCTGCAGGGCAGTCGAGGCGAGCTCACCGAAGCGGGAGTCGAAGTACGCGTCGACGGGATCCTCGACGCCCGGTCGGAGGACGAGCCCGCGGTCGCATTGCGTGGACGCATCGACCGACTCGAACACGACCCGGACGGCCGACCGGTGATCATCGACGTCAAGACGGCCAAGACCGTCATGTCGAAGGAAGATGCTCGCAACCATCATCAGCTGGCCACCTACCAGGTAGCCGCGGCTGCGGGTGCCATCGAGGGTGAGCCTGCGAGCGAACCCGGGGGAGCGCGGCTGGTGTTCGTCGCCAAACCGCACAACAAGGACGGGGCGACGCAGCGCGTCCAAGAAGTGCCGACAGCCGAGAAACTCGAAGAATGGCGCGACACCGTGCACCAGGCAGCATCGGCAACGCAGGGGCCGACCTTCGAGGCCAGGATCAACGACGGCTGCAGGCACTGCCCGGTCAAGTCCAGTTGCCCGGCACACGAGACGGGCAGACAGGTGACGGAGCAATGACGGCGTCGAGGAAGACACGGACCGGTTCGGTGCGGGTGTCACCGGTCGAGCTCGCCCGGGCGCTCGGGCAGAAGCACCCGCCGACCGACGAACAAGCCGCCGTGATCGCCGCACCACCGGGCCCGACGCTCGTCGTCGCGGGGGCAGGTGCAGGCAAGACCGAGACGATGGCCGCCCGCGTGGTGTGGATGGTGGCCAACGGCTTCGTCGACCCGGATCAGGTGCTCGGTCTGACGTTCACCCGAAAGGCCGCGCAGCAGTTGACTTCTCGGATCAGGGCGCGGCTGGCACGGTTGGCCGGATCCGACCTGGTGCGGGCACTCGATCCCAGTCTGGCGCTACGCGAGCGGATCCTCGGTGCCGAGCCGGAAGTGAGTACCTACCACTCGTATGCGGGCCGACTGCTCACCGAACACGGACTGCTCCTGCCCATCGAGCCGTCCGCGACACTGCTCTCGGAAACCGAACTGTGGCAGCTGGCGCACCGTGTGGTCAGCACCTGGGACGGCGATCTGGACACCGAGCGCAACCCCACGTCGGTCACCGAGGCCGTGCTGGCGCTGTCCGGTCAGTTGGCCGAGCACCTCGTCGACCCCGAGGATCTATGCCACGCTCATGTGGAGCTGGAAAAGTTGGTGCACACGCTCGGGCCGGGACCGAGGCAACGCGGTGGTCCCACCAAAGAGCTACTGAACATCCTCGATGCGCAACATCAGCGAATCGGTTTGTTGCCCTTGGTCGAACGGCTCGGGCAGACTCTCCGGCGAGAGGGTGCGCTGGATTTCGGCTCACAGATGTCGATGGCGGCGCGGGTCGCCGCCGATCATGCCGAGGTGGGAATCGCCGAACGGCAACGCTTCCGGCTCGTATTGCTCGACGAGTACCAGGACACCGGGCATGCCCAACGCGTGCTGCTGTCGTCTTTGTTCGGTTCCGGCAGCGACCCGCAGTTGGCCTTGACCGCAGTCGGCGACCCGATGCAGTCGATTTACGGGTGGCGCGGCGCGTCGGCTGCAAACCTGCCTCGATTCGCCACCGACTTTCCGCAATCCGACGGTAGTCCCGCACCTCGGCTCGAACTGCTCACGAGTTGGCGAAACCCGCCGGAGGCGTTGACCCTGGCCAACCTGATCACCGACCCACTGCGCCGCGTCGGGGTTCCTGTGCCGACACTGCGCGCTCGTCCCGGCGCGGTTCCCGGCGACGTTCGATTGGCCGTCACCGAAACTGTCCTCGCAGAACGTGAGTGGATCGCCGACCGGATCGCGGGGGAGTACCGCTCCGCTCTCGAGCAGGATCGGCCGCCGCCCACCGCGGCGGTTCTGGTGCGCCGCAACGCTGATGCCGAGCCGATTGCGGACGCGCTACGCAGCCGCGGCCTACCGGTGGAGGTCGTCGGGCTCGGTGGATTGCTGCACGTTCCCGAGGTGGCCGACATCATCGCAATGCTGCGCTTGGTGGCCGACCCCACTGCCGGTAGCTCGGCGATGCGCATCCTCACCGGCTCTCGGTGGCAGATCGGGCCGACGGATCTGCGGGCACTCTCGCAGCGTGCCCGAGAACTCGAGATCCGCAGCGGATACGGCACCGCAGGTCGCGTCGACGACCCGCAGGCACTCGATGCCGCGCTCGGCAGCGCGTTGCCCGGCGAGCAGTCGGAGCAGGCCGGTTTGGCCGACGCAATAGCCGATCCCGGTCCGGCCGAACGATATTCGGAGGTGGGCCATCGCCGTATCGTCGCTCTCGCCGGTGAGCTGCACCTGCTGCGAGACCGAATCGGGCAACCGCTGCCGGAACTGGTCGGCGACATCGAACGGATGATGGGCATCGGCGTCGAAGCGCAGGCCCGCACTCCGATCAGCACCCACGGCGCGGTCGGTCGTGAACACCTGGACGAATTCGCGCATGTGGTGGCCGATTACGCGGACAATCCGACGGCCACGGTCACCGGATTCCTGTCGTTCATCGCGGCCGCGGAGACGGTCGAGGACGGCCTCGCCCCCGGTGAGGTCGATGTCGCCCCGCATCGAGTGCAGGTGCTCACGGTCCATTCGGCGAAAGGCCTCGAATGGGAGGTCGTGGCCGTACCGCACGTGGCGAAGGGCGTGTTCCCTTCGTCCAACGCTTCCTCCACCTGGCTCGGTGCGATGGCCGAACTACCGCCGTCGCTGCGCGGTGACCGCGCGCTGGACGGGGAAGGGTCCGAGGGTGTTCCGGTACTCGAACTAGAGCAGCTGTACAACCGTAAGGACCTCGAAGACGCCGTCAAGAACCACAAGGATGCGCTGGCCCGGCGTCGGCTGGCCGAAGATCGTCGACTGTTCTACGTGGCGCTCACCAGAACCGAACGCGTGCTGTTCGTCTCTGCGCATCACTGGGACGAGACGTCGACCAAGCCGCGCGGGCCTTCGGAATTTCTCGACGAGTTGTACAGGCAGGTGACGGGATCGACGGACGCCATCGCGATCGTCGAGGAGTGGGCACCCGCACCGGAGGACGGGGCGCAGAACCCGCTCGGGGCGGTACCGCACACGGCGCTCTGGCCCCGCGACCCGCTCGGCTCCCGGCGAGGTGACGTCGAGAACGGCGCACAGGCGGTGTTGGATGCGCTGTCCGATATGGCTGTGGCCCAACATGATTCGGGCGATAACGCTGAGGATTCGACTGAGATGGATCCGGAGAACTGGGCTGCGGATGTCGACGCTCTGCTGGCCGAGCGGGCCGCGAGGTCCGTTGCGGGAGTCGACGTGGCCCTACCCGGCAATCTGTCGGTGACGCAGTTGGTGGATCTGGCAGCAGATCCCGATGCGTTGGCGTCACGCTTGCGCAGACCATTGCCGTTTCCGCCGAACCCGTTGGCGCGCAGAGGTACTGCGTTCCACGCCTGGATCGAGAGACGGTTCGGTGCGACGCGGTTGCTCGACCTCGACGAGTTGCCGGGCTCGGCCGACACCGGTGCCTCGGCCGACGTGGACCTCGAGACCCTGCAGCAGGCGTTCCTCGCATCGGAGTGGTCGCTGCGCAGCCCCGTCGAAGTGGAGGTGCCCTTCGAGACATCCGTGGCGGGAACCGTTCTGCGTGGACGCATCGACGCCGTGTTCGCCGATGCGGACGGCGGCTGGACCGTTGTCGACTGGAAAACGGGCGCAGAGCCGACGGCGTCGGAGCAGCGTGCGGTAGCAATGCAATTGGCGGCCTACCGCCTGGCGTGGGCCGAGCTGATGTCGATCGGGCGGACGGAGCCGGTACCTCTCGACCGAGTGCGTGCAGCGTTCCATTACGTGCGCAGCGGCCACACCACTGCGCCCGAGAACCTGCCCGATGCAACAGCATTGGCCGCGCTTCTCGAAGGCCGTGCCGACCCAGAGCAGCCGGCGGCTACGGTGCGTTCCGACGAGCCTTCAGCGCTTCGGTGACCAGCGGAATCTGCAACGGAAGGCGGGCGAGCACCGCTGCTTTGAGAGCCGGCGAGGTCTTGGAGCTCTGTGCGTATCGCCACGCCATGTTGATGTTCGCCGGGAAGACCGCCACGAACAATCCGGCCGCCAGCGCCCCGCCCAGTCGCCGGGTTCGAGGTGCAGCCAGTGTTGCGGCCACGGCGAGTTCGGCGACGCCCGAGACCTGTGTGTAGGTACGCGCCGAACCCGGCAACGCGGTCGGTACCTGAGCGTCGAAGAACTTCGGCGCGACGAAGTGGAGTGCTCCGGCTCCGGCGAGCAGTCCCGCGAGGCGCAGTGCGGCTGCCTGACTCGATCTCTGTGTCATACCGATACCGTGCCACACCCCGCGTCGTCGGCACAGACATCTCGTATGGGGTTACGCTGCACGCCGTGAATGATCTCGGCATCGGTGAGTATTACGGCGGCCCACGTGGCAGGTAAGTTGCGCGCGCGCCTGAGCGACAGTGGCGCGCTGACCGACAAGCCCGATTTCGCACTGGTCGGAGTGCTTCGAGTACCGGAACTCGAATCCAGTCCGTGGAGGGCCATCTACAAACGAGTGCTGATGGCGCTGGGGATTCTGTTTCTCGCTGCATTCGTCGTGTATCTCGATCGCGACGGATACAGCGACAACCAGAACGGCGAGCTGTCGTTTCTGGACGCTTTCTACTATGCGACTGTGTCGCTCTCGACCACGGGATACGGCGACATCGCACCGATGAGCCCGTCGGCGAGACTGGTCAACATCCTGGTCATCACACCACTTCGGGTCCTTTTCCTCATCTTGCTGGTCGGTACGACGCTGTCGGTTCTCACCGAGCGGTCCCGGCAGGCATTCAAAATTCAGCGATGGAGACGCAGCGTGCGCAATCACACCGTGGTCATCGGATTCGGCACCAAGGGTCGAACCGCAGTCGACGCGATGCTCGGTGACGGAGTGTCGGCGTCCGACATCGTCGTCGTCGATACCGATCAGACCGTGCTCGACGCGGCGTCGGCGTTGGGTCTGGTCACCGTTCACGGGTCTGCGACCAAGTCCGACGTGCTCAGGCTCACCGGAGCGCAGCATGCATCGGCCATCATCGTCGCGACCAACCGAGACGACACTGCAGTCCTGGTGACTCTCACCGCCCGCGAGATCGCTCCGAAAGCCAAGATCGTCGCGGCCATCAGGGAAGCGGAGAACACGCACCTGCTGCGTCAATCCGGTGCCGACTCGGTCGTCGTGTCTTCCGAGACCGCGGGCCGTCTGCTCGGCATCGCCACAACGACGCCGTCCGTGGTGGAGATGATCGAGGATCTGTTGACCCCGGAGGCGGGCTTCGCGATCGCGGAGCGCGAGGTCGAGCGCGACGAGGTCGGCGGATCTCCGCGGCACCTGTCCGACATCGTTCTCGGAGTGGTGCGCGGCGGCAAACTGTTCCGAGTCGGCACTCCGGAAGTCGATGCGGTCGAGGCATCGGATCGACTGCTGTACATCCGTCGCGTGGGCGACTAGCCGAGGCCAAGTAGGGTCGTGCGCGTGCCGAACTTCCAACTCGCTGACCCTCCTCGTCTGTCCCGATCGCCTCTGAACAGGGCCGAAGAATTGCGCCGAGACACCGCAGCTTTGGCGGCTGGTTGGTCGACGAGCCGCGTCCTGAACGTGGACGGCAGGGGCAGATTCCCGG
Organism: Rhodococcus sp. 077-4; assembly: GCF_047782425.1. Classification (NCBI taxonomy): domain Bacteria; kingdom Bacillati; phylum Actinomycetota; class Actinomycetes; order Mycobacteriales; family Nocardiaceae; genus Rhodococcus; species Rhodococcus sp. 077-4. Next base: position 681,379 of record NZ_JAJPWC010000002.1, read on the forward strand.
TCGACGAGAACGGTCTCGTGCTCGGCGCTGCCGTGGACGTCGGGGCCGAGCCCGTGCCCGATGCGGTCTTCCTCGGAATTCACGGCGGCCGACACCTGTGGGCCCGGCGGGTAGAGGTCGTTGCGGGCACGCTCGGCGATCTACGTACCGACGGTGATCGCTTGGACAGCGACGCGTTGTCGATGGTGACCGCAGCCCTGGCGATCCTCAATTGGCATGCGAGCGCGCAGTTCAGCTCGATCGACGGCGCGCCGTCGGTTTCGTCGAGCGCGGGGTGGTCGCGTACCAGTACCTCCACCGGTCACGAGGAGTTTCCGCGTACCGATCCGGCCGTGATCTGCTTGGTTCACGACGGCGGCGACCGAGTGCTGCTGGCGCGTGCACCCGCATGGCCCGAGCGACGATTTTCGGTGCTGGCGGGCTTCGTGGAGGCCGGTGAATCGCTGGAAACCTGTGTGACGCGCGAGATCCGAGAAGAAGTCGGTCTGGACGTGTCCGAAATCGAGTACCTGGGCAGCCAGCCGTGGCCGTTTCCGCGGTCGGTGATGATCGGGTTCTCGGCGGTCGCCGACCCGGCACAACCGCTGCACTTTCAGGACGGCGAAATCGCCGAGGCCCATTGGTTCGATCGAGAAGAAGTCGTTGCCGCACTCGAACTCGGCGATTGGGGATCGGATTCGACTTCCCGGTTGCTGCTACCGGGGTCGATTTCCATCGCGCGCGGCATGCTCGAGGCCTGGGCGTCGGCGTCCTGACACTCGGTCAGAGTGACAGCGCGCGCTTGACCTCGGCCAGCGTGGGGTTGGTGGCCGTCGAGCCGTCAGCGAAGAGCACGGTGGGCACGACGTGGTTTCCGTTGTTGACGCTGCCGACGAAGTCTGCAGACTCCGGATTCTGCTCGATGTCGATCTCGGCGTACTCGATGCCCGCCTCGTCGAGCTGTGTCTTGAGCCTGCGGCAGTAGCCGCACCACGTGGTGGAGTAGACGGTCAGCGCGGCCGGGGTCTGCGGGGTGTTCTCGGTAGTGGTCACGACAACAGTCAACATGAGCGCCGACGCGATTGTTCCGGCCGATACCCCCATCGGCCGTTCTGTGCCCGGTTCGGGCCCGGGTGGAACTGTCGGTACGCACTGACACAATGGACCCCATGGCTGACGACGCGATGACCGCCGGACTCGATCCGGAGCAATCCGCGGCGGTACTGGCTCCGCGTGGTCCGGTCTGTGTTCTGGCGGGAGCGGGCACGGGCAAGACTCGTACGATCACCCGACGCATCGCACATCTCGTCTCGGCCGGCCACGTGTCCTCCGGGCAGGTGCTGGCGGTGACGTTCACTGCGCGTGCAGCCGGTGAGATGCGCGGCCGCCTGCGAGAGCTCGGCGTCGGCGGGGACGGCCCTCCGGTGCAGGCTCGCACGTTCCACGCTGCAGCCATGCGCCAGCTGAAGTACTTCTGGCCGCAGGTGGTCGGCGACACCGGGTGGCAGCTTCTCGATCGCAAGTTCACCGTCGTCTCCCAGGCGGCGAACCGGGCTGGAGTGTCGACGTCGACGGACGCGATTCGAGATCTCGCGGGTGAAATCGAGTGGGCCAAGGGATCGTTGATCGCACCCGAGGACTATCCGCGCATCGCGGCGAGCAATCGTCGCGATGTTCCCATGGACGCAACCAAGGTCGCCGCCGTGTACGCAGGCTACGAGGAGCTCAAGTCGCGCGGCGGTGACGGTATGTTGCTCGATTTCGACGACCTTCTGTTGCACACGGCGGCCGCGCTCGAAGAGCATTCGTCCGTGGCCGACGAATTCCGAGAGCGCTACCGCTGCTTCGTCGTCGACGAGTATCAGGATGTGACGCCGCTGCAACAGCGGGTGCTCGACGCCTGGGTGGGTGAGCGAGACGATCTCACCGTGGTCGGCGACGCGAACCAGACCATCTATTCCTTCACCGGTGCGTCGCCGCGGTATCTGCTCGACTTCTCTCGGAAGTACCCCGAGGCAACCGTGGTCCGGCTCGAACGCGACTACCGATCGACGCCGGAGGTGGTCTCGCTTGCGAACCGGGTCATCGGAGCGGCTCGGGGGCGCATCGCCGGCACCCGACTGCAACTGATCGGACAACGGGAGCCCGGACCCGAACCGGAGTTCTTCGAGTACGACGACGAGCCCGCCGAGGCCGACGGGGTCGCGCGCGCGATCAAGAGATTGATCTCGAAGGGCGTCGAGCCGGCCGAGATCGCGATTCTGTACCGCATCAACGCCCAGTCCGAGGCGCACGAGCAGGCGTTGACCGAGTTGAAGATTCCGTATCAGGTACGTGGCGGTGAAGGATTTTTCACCAGGCCCGAGGTGCGGCAGGGCGTCAACGCGTTGCGGCAGGCAGCCGGTCGCGACGATTTACCCGACGGTGCCCAATCGGGTGACGGACTGACGGCTCTGGTGCGTGCAGTGCTGGCTCCGCTCGGCCTGACCGCCACCGAGCCGACCGGCGCGCAGGCCCGTGAGAAGTGGGCGTCGCTGGGCGGCCTGGTGCAACTCACCGAAGAACTTCTGGTGCACGATCCCGACCTGTCCCTGGAGAAGTTGCTGGGGGAGCTCGCTGCGCGTGCCGAGGCGCGGCATCCACCGACCGTGCAGGGCGTCACGCTCGCGTCTCTGCATGCGGCGAAGGGGCTCGAGTGGGATGCGGTGTTCATCGTCGGTCTCGCTGACGGAACTCTGCCGATCTCGCACGCGATCGGCAACGACCCCAATGCCAACAACGAGGCCGCGATCGAAGAGGAACGAAGGTTGCTCTACGTCGGCGTCACGCGCGCCAGGGTGCACCTGCACCTGTCCTGGGCGCTCGCTCGCAACGAAGGCGGTCGGAAGTCGCGTCGCCGGTCGCGTTTTCTCAACGGTCTCGTGCCCGAGGACTCGCCCGCTTCGCGGATCGCTGCTCCCGCCACCAAGAAGTCCGGTCCGAAGTGCAGGTTGTGCGGCAAGCCGTTGATCGGCACGTCCGCAACCATGCTCGGACGATGTGACACCTGTCCGTCGAATGTCGATATAGCCCTGCTCGACGCGCTGAAATCGTGGCGGCTGGACAAGTCCCGCGAACTGAAAGTTCCTGCGTATGTGGTCTTCAGCGACAACACGCTGACGGCCATCGCGGAGCAGCAACCGCAGGACGAGCGAGGCCTGGTGGCGATACCCGGAATCGGTGCCAAGAAGCTGGAGCGATTCGGCGACGAAGTCCTCACCGTGGTGCGGGCCTCGGACCGGTGATCGGGAGCTCGAGAAATTTCGTAAAACTGCAGGTCAAAAATAACTTGTGCAGATATCGGCGGGGGGCTTAGTCTGTTTCACGTGCCACGGGAGACCGCGCACAACCCAGTCCGCCTTCGAGACCAGAACAGGAGCTGAAGAAATGATCGACACATCAAACGTCGCAGTTGCATATGCAACCGTCTCGCTCAGCCCTGTCCTCGGTACACCTGCCGCTGCCCCCGCAGCCGCAGGCTTGTTCGCGCAGACGTGGATTCGTTCCTCCGCCTTCGGCCCCATGTTCGAGTCCGCTCTCGCGGCCTCCGGGTCGAATTCGGCCCACGTTGCCGTGGCACCAGGAGCGAATGCCGTTGCTCTGGCAGCCCGACGTCACCGCGCACCAGGCGCGTCCGTGCTCGACAGCAGACACCGACTTCACTGTCGGTAGTAGCTTCGACAAGCCCCACCAGGCCACGGACCCGCACTCGCGGACCGTGGCCTTTCTCGTTCAGGTAGTACCTCTACCCGGGCGTGAGGCCGACAGGTTCGCATTACCCCTCGAACCGATAACGACGCCGCACGAAAAGTAGAGGAGACCGACGTGTCAACCGCCACGATCCGGACGACATGCCGACCAGAGACCGAGAGTGCCTACGCTGCACTGGTTTCGACCGATTCGGTCGAGCTGCAGCTGTCGGTGCCCTGCCGCGCGGCGAACCCCGACATGTGGTTCGCCGACACACCCGCCGAGCTCGAGCAGGCCAAGGCGTTGTGTGCCGAATGCCCCATCCGGCGAACCTGCCTGAGTGCAGCGTTGGACCGCGCCGAGCCGTGGGGCGTATGGGGCGGTGAGATCTTGGAGCAGGGTGTCGTCATTGCCCGCAAGCGTCCCCGTGGACGACCGCGGAAGAACGCAGCATGAAGCTCGCCCCCGATGTCCGGCTTCACCGAGTGACTCACTCGGTGAAGCCGGGCAACCATTCCGTCAAGATCGCCATGTACGGCGCGTATGCATCCAGCTGCGCGCAGATCCCGACCAGCCCGCCGAGTACTCGGAAAATCATGACGTACTCGGCAGGCATGTTCAGCGCTCGAACCGTTCGGAACTGCGCGCTGTTGAAGTCTGCCGCCGTTCCTGCGGCCTTTTGCAGCCAAGCACGAGTGAAGTGGAACGACTCGGTGTGAATCGGGTCGGTGAAGGGTCGAAGGTAGTCTTCGATTTCCTTCTCCGTAACGGTGCGCCCCGGCACCACGAACCCGCTCTCGGTGCACAGTTCGACGAGTTCGTCGAATTTCTCGTCGCGTGCGAGCGAGACCATCCGACCCAGGACGGGTGGCAGACCATCGGGCATCGGCGCGCAGGCACCGAAATCGATGACACCCATGCGTCCGTCGTCGAGCATCATGAAATTGCCCGGATGCGGGTCGGCGTGCAGCAATTTCGCGCGAGCGGGAGACGCGAACGCGAACAGAGCCAATAGTTCGCCCGCCCGGTTGCGTTCCTCGGCGGTTCCGTGAGCAATGACATCGGCCAGCGGGCGACCCGTCATCCATTCACTGACAACGACTTTGGGCGCACTCGCGACGATCTTGGGTATGGCGAATTGCGGATCGCCCGCGAATTCCTTGCTGAACACCCGCTGATTTGCCGCCTCGATCCGATAGTCGAGCTCGTCCTCGGTGCGGGCTGTCAATTCTTCGAGCACCGGCTTGACGTCCGTGCCCGCTAGCACGGTGCTGAACAGGTTCGCGAAACGCGACAGAGTCTTGAGGTCGGAGCGCAACGCATCGTCCGCGCCGGGGTATTGAATCTTGACCGCGACATCCCGGCCGTCCGACCACGTGGCGCGGTGCACCTGGCCGATGCTGGCCGAGGCGATAGCAGTGTCGTCGAAATCGAGAAAACGCGATCGCCAGGCAGTTCCGAGTTGCTGGTCCAGCACTCGATGTACCGTCTTCGCAGGCATGGGTGGACCCTGGGCCTGGAGCTTGGTCAGTGCTTCGCGGTAGGGCTCGGAATACTCCTCGGGGACGGCAGCTTCCATCACCGAGAGCATCTGCCCGAGCTTCATGGCACCGCCCTTGAGCTCCCCGAGTACAGAGAAGAGCTGCTCTGCTGCTTTCGCGGCAATATCGGCATCGATTTCGTCGCGATTGCCGCCGGCAAGCTTCTTGCCGAACCCGACGGCAGCACGACCCGCCATTCCGAGGGGAATGCTGGCCAGTTTTGCAGTACGAGTCGATCCACGGCGCGGTATGTCAGACACAGCTCCATCATGGCTGAACCTTCCGACAATTGCTCGGACCGCCCCATCTCGGCGCTGTCGGTCGAGGTGAACCCGCTGCGGCGCGTTCGTCAGTGCCAGCAGTCGCAGTGGGGATGCTTGGCCCACAGTCGTTTGTGCACGGTGGTTCCGGTCGTTGCAAAGTCCAGCTCCATGGTGCAATCGGCGGTTTCGGGCAGCCCGGCGTCGGAACGGCCGATGAGGTTCTCCAACTGAGCGAACGCGAACGCGGCCGTGGCCAACACTGTGGCGCTGCTGGCCTGACCGACCGTGCCGAGCAGCTGGGCGGACAGGTGCGGCCACTCGGGTTCGAAGTCGCAGCGCGTCAGATCGGCGCACCGCAGGCAACTCGTCCGACCGGGCACCACGAAAGGGCCGACGATGCCCTTCCCGTCTCGTAACCGCACCTGCAGATGCGGGGTGCGCAAGCGCACCAGATCGGTCACCAGCCGAGGCTCGGCGACGAGGTCGTCGGCGAGCACCACGACGTCGTATTTCCACGCCTTCACCGCCGAATGCGGGTAGCGCGTCGGCGTCAGGCTCGTCCGGCTCACCGTGACACCGGTCCGACTCAAACCCGAGGCCAACGCATCCGAGATCGGACCCCGACCCACCAGGTGGACGGTCTCGACAGCCGCCGGTCCGGCCGGCGAGACCCTACGCGAGGCATCGGGCGTCACCGGCTCGCTCGTGCCGTGTATCAACAGGCCGGATTCCTCCAACTCGCCGAGCATCGCCGATGTTCTATTGGCAGACAACCCCAATGTCATTGCGTGACAAACGATGTGAGGCCTGGAATTGCCTGCGGCGAGGAGGCGCAATATCTCGAGCATCGAACCCGGCTCGGCACCGGGAGGTGGAGTGACGACGACGCTGGACTCGGGGTTCCAGCCCAGCTGCACGGTGCCGTCTCGACGCGGCAGAATGGCCACCGCAGGATCGAGTCGAACGGTCGGTGTGATCATGAAACACACTCTGACAGCGACAACAGCGAAGAACGCCCGCTCGGAGCAGGTTATCCACAGGGTGGAAGTGCCTCCGAGCAGGCGTTCTACGAGTTCGATGGAAGTGGTGCGAAACAGGCCGGGTCAGGTTGTGGATGGACCCTTCTCGGGGTCGCCGTCGGTGCCCTCGTCGTCGTTCTTCGCGGCCTGTTCAGCGGCCTCGGCACGCTCTTTGGCCTCCATCGCTTCCAGCTGAGCGATCGGATCGTCGAAGTTGGACGTTCCACCGCCGACGACCCGGTCGATGAATGCGGCCGGGTTGTCCAGGTCCGACGAATCGGGCAGCAGATCGGGGTGCGCCCACACACCGTCACGTCCCTCGATGTCGGCTGCTGCGAGGAGCTGTCGCCACAGATCGGCCGCCTCGCGGACCTTACGCGGTCGGAGTTCGAGGCCGACCAGCGTTGCGAAGGTCTGTTCGGCAGGACCACCGGACGCTCGGCGGCGACGAATGGTCTCGCCGAGCGCGACTGCCCCGGGCAAACGGTCGCCGAGGGCTGCGGCGACCACCGTCTCGACCCATCCTTCGACCAGGGCCAGCAGTGTCTCCAGACGTTCGAGTGCGTGCTTCTGCTCCGGCGTCGTCTGTGGTTCGAAGGCTCCCTGCTGCAGGATCGCCTCGATCTTCGACGGATCGGTCAGCGCGGACGGGTCCAGGCCGGCGGCGGCTTCTTCGATAGCGGAGAAGTCCATTCGGATTCCGCGCGCATACTCCTCGACCGTGGCCAGCACCCGCTGCCGCAACCACGGAATATGGCTGTAGAGCCGCTGGTGGGCGGCTTCCCGTGCCGCGAGGAACACCAGTACCTCACGCTCGGGCTGCTCGAGTCCTTCACTGAACGACGCGATGGCCGACGGCAGTAGCGCCGCTGTTCCCGACGGTCCGAGCGGTAGGCCGATGTCGGTGGACGTCAGAACCTCCTTGGACAGCTGGCCCAGTGCCTGGCCGAGCTGAGAGCCGAATGCCATCCCGCCCATTTGCGTCAGCATGCCCATCATCGGGCCGGCCATCTGCTGAGCCTCGGCGGGTAGGCCGGACGTCCACATGCCCGAAATCTGCTCCGCGACGGGGTCGCACAGGCGCTTCCACGTGTCCATCGTGTTGTCGAGCCAGTCGACCGGCGTCCACGCCACGGTCTTGGTGGCACCGGCAGGCAGCGTCGTCGACCCGTCCAGCCACAGCTCGGCCAGATGGGCGGCGTCGGTGATGGCCTCTCGCTCGCCTGCCGACACCGGGCTGAAATCGCCCATCTGCTGGCGCGCCAACTGCTTGGCCAGGTCGTAGTTCACCGGGCCCGACCCGGCACCGCCGGCACCGGCAGCTCCCATGCCGCTGAGCATCTGGCCGAACTGGGTGAGCATCTGGCCCAGTTGTGCGGGGTCGAAGCCCTCGCCGCCGAAGCCGAAACCGGCAGGGTTGCCCGAGCCGTCCGGATCCTTCTTCTTGTCCGGGTCGTCGTCGGAGGCACCGAAACCAAAATTGCTCATGTCTCAACGGTACAAGCCCGGTGAACGGAGAGCGTGGTCGATCGTCACGCTGACGGCGAACACTCCGGCCCGCGAGAAGTCGGCGCGGACGCGCTCGGCAGGGGCGTCTGCGCAGCCGACCGTATTCGGATCTAGTGTCTACGGAGTGAACCGAAGGATCGCCACTCTCGTCGCTGCGCTGGTACCCGTGGTGGTGCTCGGCGTCACCGGCTCGGTCGTCACCGTTCCGTTCGCCGCTCTCGGCCCTGGTCCGACCTACAACACCCTCGGAGACGTCGACGGGGTACCGGTGGTCGAGATCGATGGCACCGACGTCGATCCGACCGCGGGCCACTTGAACATGACGACCGTGGCCGTACGTGATCAGCTCAATCTGTTCGAGGCGCTCGGCTTCTGGGCCAGCGGTAGGCAGGGACTCGTTCCGCGCGAGGAGGTCTATCCGCCGGACAAGTCGAAGGAAGAAGTGCAGGAAGGCAATCAGGCGGACTTCGAGGAATCGGAATCCAGCGCCGAACTCGCCGCGCTGCATCATCTGGATCTGCCGGTATCGCTTGCGGTGGCGAGCGTCGCCGATGACGGGCCCGCTGCCGGCGTGCTGAAGGTGGGGGACACTCTCGTCTCGGTCGGTGGCACAGCCGTAGCCACCGCTTCGGCGGTTCGTGAGGCAGTGAGCTCTCGGGTGCCCGGCGATTCCGTCGACATCGAATTCGTGCGAGACGGCACCGCGCAGACGGGTTCGGTGGTACTCGGTGCCCGACCCGACGACGGTTCCATGGGGTACCTCGGTGTCACGCCCGAGGAGCGGCCCGGTGTGCCGTTCGAGGTGAAGTTCAATCTCGCCGACGTCGGTGGCCCCTCGGCCGGGTTGATGTTCAGCCTCGCCGTCGTGGACAAGCTCAGTCCCGGTGAATTGAGCAACGGTGAGTTCGTCGCGGGGACGGGCACCATCGACGCCGACGGTACCGTCGGCCCCATCGGCGGGATTCCGTACAAACTGATCGCTGCCCGCGAAGCGGGAGCCACCACGTTCCTGGTACCGGACGCGAATTGCGGTGAGGCGCAACAGAACGTCCCCGACGGCTTGAGGTTGGTGCGCGTCCAAACCCTGGGCAGCGCGATCGATTCTCTGCAGGCAATCGGCTCAGGCGGCGACGCGCCGTCCTGCAGTTGACGTAGGTCTTAGCGGATCGTCCGGTCTGTCGTCTTCGACAGTCCGGTCAGTCGTCTTCGACGACGTCGAAGGTGGCGTAGAGGCCGTGCACGACGTTGGGTGCCAGATCCTCCGCGATGCGAAGATCGATGGGCGCGAAGGGATCTGCATCCTCGTCCGGGTGCAACTGCAACAGCGTCAAGGACGGGCCGTCCTTGAGTACCGCAACGATCAACCGCGCGTCGCGCTTCTCGGGATGGTTCTCGGCGGCCGAGCGTGCGGCCTCGTCGGCGGCATCGGGGTCGGCGAGTAGCGGCATCAACGCCTCGTCGAGGGTCGATTCGGCGGCCGGCGGAAGAACCACGATCTCCTGAACGAGGGCGCATCCGACGACACCGTCGGGCCACGTCGAGGTGGCCAGGAACTCGTCGAGAGCGGGGGAGCCGCCGGTGATGTCCTCGGGCAGCGAATGTTGTTGAATCGGAGTCAGAGCAGCGCCGTCTGCCAGATCGTCGAGCAGGCCTGGTTCGGCTGCGGCGAGCGCCGCGGTGGGTACCAGTGCAAACATCTGCGGGGCCTGGTGCCATCCGCCTGCGTCGACGAAGTCCGCCACTTCACGCGCGCACCGGGCCAGAGCCTCGGCCGCGTCGTGTCCACCCGACTCGGGGTCGAACTCGTCACCGAACTCGTCTCGGCCGGGCAGTGCGTTGCTGTCGTTGCTCACCGCACTATCCTCGCATCCGGATGGTTCTCTCGATGTCGACGCTCCTTACCTGCGACCGCCAGCGGACGCAGTACGGGCGTCGCAGCCGTAGGATCAACGTACGTACAGTAGGGCGAAACGGACATGCGGTGCACATCGAGTGTGCCGCACAAGTCATCTGCGGTGCCGTTCTCGGTGCCGCCTGAAGTTGGAGTGTGGCTCGTGGGCATGAGGCCCCCAACCGGTATGCCGTCCTTGTCGCGGCGAAGCCGGATCTTGCTCGTATTGGCCTTGGTGGCAGCAGGTTTGCTACTCATCGGTCCCCGTTTGATCGACGTGTACACGAACTGGCTGTGGTTCGGTGAAGTCGATTTCCGCGGCGTCTACACCACCACTCTGTTGACGCGGTTCGTCATCTTCCTCGTCGTCGGCCTCATCGTCGGACTCATCGTGTTCGCGGCACTGCTCTTGGCGTACCGCAATCGTCCGGTGTTCGTTCCGGTCGCCGGCCCCAACGACCCGATCGCGCGCTACCGCACCACGGTGATGAGCCGGCTGCGGTTGTTCGGCATCGGCATTCCGGTCGTGTTCGGCTTCCTGTCCGGCATGATCGCCCAGACGAATTGGGTCACCGTGCAACTGTTCCTGCACGGCGGAGATTTCGGCAAGACCGATCCGCAGTTCGGTCTCGACATCGGGTTCTATACATTCGATCTGCCGTTCTACCGGTTCATCCTCAACTGGCTGTTCGTAGCCATCTTGGTCGCATTCTTCGCGAACCTGCTGACGCAGTACGTCTTCGGCGGTATCCGGCTCGCCGGACGCGAGGGCGCACTGACCCGCGCGGCGCGGATCCAGCTCGCTGTGATCGCAGGCAGCTTCGTTCTGCTCAAGGCGGTTGCGTACTGGTTCGACAGGTACACACTGCTGTCGAGCAGTCGTAAGGAACCCACGTTCACCGGTGCAAGCTTCACCGACATCAACGCGGTGTTGCCGGCAAAACTGATCCTGCTCGCAATCGCATTGATCTGCGCGATCGCGTTCTTCGCGGCAATCTTCTTGCGCGACCTGCGAATCCCGGCCTTGGCCACCGCCCTGCTGGTGCTGTCCTCCGTTCTCATCGGTGCTGTCTGGCCGCTGGTGATGGAACAGTTCTCGGTTCGTCCCAACGCGGCCGACAAGGAAAGTACCTACATCGAGCGAAACATCGCGGCGACTCGTGATGCGTACGGCATCGGTGACGACGTCGTCGAATATCAAGATTATTCGGGTGAAAGCTCGCAGAACCCGCGCGAGAGCGAAGCGGACAGAACCACCATTGCGAATACTCGGCTACTCGACCCGAACGTGTTGTCCCGAACGTTCACGCAGCAGCAGCAGCTCAAGAACTTCTTCGGCTTCCCCGATACGCTCGACATCGATCGATACGAAATCGATGGTCAGCTGCAGGATTATATCGTCGCTGCGCGTGAGCTCTCACCGAAGTCGTTGACCGGCAACCAGACCGATTGGATCAACCGCCACACCGTGTACACGCACGGCAACGGCTTCGTGGCGGCTCCCGCCAACAGAGTGAACGCAGCGGTGCAGGACCCGACCGCGGATGGTGCCACCAGTAACAGCGGTTACCCGATCTACACGGTCAGCGACATCGCTTCCCAGGGCACCGAGCAAGTAATCCCGGTCGACCAACCACGCGTCTACTACGGCGAGGTCATCGCCCAGGCAGATCCCGATTATGCGATCGTTGGTGCTGCAGGAAGCGGTGCCCGCGAGTACGACACCGATGAGTCCAATTTCACGTACGACGGGTCCGGCGGAGTCTCGGTGGGCAATTGGTTCAACCGATTGGCCTTCGCGGCGAAGTACGGTGAGCGCAACATTTTGTTCTCGGACGCTATCGGAGACAACTCGAAGATCCTGTTCGATCGCGATCCACGTGACCGGGTCCAGAAGGTCGCGCCGTGGCTGACTACCGATACCGATTCGTATCCGGCAGTCGTGGACGGAAAGATCGTATGGATCGTCGACGGATACACCTCGCTCGAGACATACCCCTACGCTCAGCGGGCATCGCTGGGTGGGTTGACAGTCGACAGCAACGAGCCGACCACAGGTCGCGCGCTCCCGCGAGACGAAGTGTCTTACATTCGGAACTCGGTCAAGGCAACGGTCGATGCCTACGACGGCACGGTCACGCTCTACCAGGTCGACGACAATGATCCCGTCCTGAAGGCGTGGATGGGTGTGTTCCCGGGGTCGGTTCAGCCGGAGTCCGCGATCACAGACGAGCTTCGTTCGCATTTTCGGTACCCGGAAGACCTGTTCAAGGTGCAGCGGGAGATGCTGGCCAAGTATCACGTGAACAACCCCAACGAGTTCTTCACCAACAACGCGTTCTGGTCCGTGCCGAGCGACCCGACCAGCAACAGCGGCGCGGGAAGTGACCTGAATCAGCCTCCGTACTACGTGCTGGTCGGCGATCCGGTGACCGGGGAGCCATCGTTCCGGCTGACCAGTGCCATGGTCGGCTTCAACCGTGAATTGCTGGCGGCCCATATCTCGGTGAGGTCCGATCCTGACAACTACGGCAAGTTCACAGTGCTGCAGTTGCCCACTCAGACTCAGACCCAAGGCCCGCAACAAGCGCAGAACTCCATGACGTCTGATTCGCGCGTGGCATCGGACCGAACGCTCTTGGAACAGTCGAACGAACTTCAGTACGGCAATCTGCTGACACTTCCGATCGCTGACGGTGGAATCCTGTACGTCGAGCCGTTGTACACGTCGCGAAAGAACGCGTCGACGTCAACATTCCCGCAGTTGACCAAGGTTTTGGTCAGTTACCGCGAACCCGGACCGGAAGGTGGCGTCCGCGTCGGCTACGCAGCCCGGCTGTCCGAGGCACTCGATCAGGTATTCGGCCCGGGAACCGGTTCTGCCGCGACCGCTCCGGGCGGAACTGCGGAGAATCCGCAGCCGGCGTCGGGCAGCACCGAAGAGGCAACGACCACGCCTCCGGCAAATCCGACTCCGGCCACCGGTGGTTCGACGACAAGGGACGCGGCGGTCACCGGGTTGAATTCTGCGCTGGAAGCCGTTCGTAACGCGCAGCGAAGCGGAAACCTTGCAGATCTCGGCACCGCGCTGGAGGACCTCCAGACCGCCGTGGATACGTACAACCGGGCAGGAAGTTGATCGATTCGGCCACGGCCTGCTGACTCGAAACGAAAGAGCCGCCTCACCAATGGTGAGGCGGCTCTTTCGTTGGCCGTGACAGTGGCAGTTCCGACGAACTGCCGGGTGATCAGCGGCCGAGGGGCGCGAGCACCGGGGCGTTGGCAGCAACGAGGTGCTGGAACTGCGTGCTCAGGCCGTACTGGTCGGCGAGCTTGGATGCGGCGTCGAATGCGCCCTGTGCAGCCTGCGTCGCCGCTGCTGCCTCGGGTGCCACGGCCGGAGCGGGCGCCTGGGCAGGTGCAGGTGCCGGAGCCGGTGCGGGAGCAGCCTCGGGCTCGGGAGTCGAGGTGCCGGTGGTCAACTGCTGACCGCACACGGGCCATGCACCCGGTCCCTGGCTCTGCAAAGTGTTCTCCGCGACGCGGATCTGCTCGGCCTTGGATGCGTTGGCCGGTGAACCGGTTCCGCCGTTGGCCGTCCAGGTGCTCTGCGAGAACTGCAGGCCACCGTAGTAGCCGTTTCCGGTGTTGATACTCCAGTTGCCACCGCTCTCGCACTGTGCGACGCCGTCCCAGTTGTGCGTGGCTGCGTTGGCGGTTCCGGCCGAGACGCCGAGGGGGATTGCTACGGCGGCACCTGCGATGGCGGCCAATCCGAGTGCGCGGCGGGTCTGCTTACCGAAATTGTTTTCAATGGTCATGCGGGGTGAATCCTTTCCGCGCTCGACTGGCGCGACTGGCCTGCAATCACGTCGCCGATGTATCAGGCGATAGTGACCAGGCACTTCGTATCGTCGCGGCTCTGCCCCCGTACGTATTGGGGACCACACCCGCGGGGCAGAGCGAAAGAAGCGGCGGGGTGGTTCAGGCCCAGCGGTTTAGGGCCGTCCGTGAAGGTAGTCGAGGATTCACCCACCGTCACGGAGCCGAAATGGGATGGGGGGCGTCCATATGTTGGGATATTGCGGTGTATTTCTGCAGCTCAGACCGGCTCGTGCCACTATTGTTTCTGCTTCGTAATCCGAACGTTATGTGACTCGAAACACGCGAGAAATGAGATGCGGAGCACTATTTTCGGGACCCTCGAGCGTGATAACTGCAGGCGTAATGCGATGCAGTGCGTCCGATTCTTCGGTGTTCGAGCACGCGAAAGTCATGTGATTTGCATTGGTTGTATGCACGGGAGTAACTTCGTAGATGCAACGCGGGGTGGAGCAGCTCGGTAGCTCGCTGGGCTCATAACCCAGAGGTCGCAGGTTCAAATCCTGTCCCCGCTACCACTGAAAAAAGACCCAGGACTTAGGTCCTGGGTCTTTTTTGTGCTCTGATGAATATCATGGATGGTCCCCCGAACCGATGTCGTACGCGGTACCGCAGTCCGGGGCGGCCCGCGTGATTCTCCCCGCAGTCCGAGACCCACGTCTTATCACCGTGCATCGCGGCGGGCTTCTGTCCGACGACGATCATCGAAGCCTCGCGCTGTGGGCGGCCGAGTGCGCGGAGCATGTCCTTGCTCTCTTCGAGAGGGCCGAACCCTCCGATTCGCGGCCACGCGACGCAATCGAGGCCGCTCGCTCGTGGGCGCGTGGCGAACGCGCGATGATGGCAACTCGTGCGCTGGGCGGCCACGCCATGGGTGCAGCGCGGCTTCTCCGTGGTGCTGAGCGTTTCGCCGCATATGCAGCAGGTCAGGCCGCGTGTGTCGCTCACGTGGCCGAACACGACCTCGGCGCGGCCGCATATGCCATCAAGGCGGTCCGCGCCGCTGCGCATCCCGGCCGGGAGGTAATCGCGGGGAGAGAAGAGCGCGAGTGGCAGCGCGATCGGCTCCCGCAGAGCGTCCGGGAACTGGTGCTGGAAGACCAGCAGAAAAGAAGCGGTATTTGCTGGTCCGTGTTCGACGATTGACCCGTCGATAGAGGTCACTGTCGTCGCGCTATTCCACCGTAACTGTCACCGTCAACACTGCACGCGGGACGATCACCGCTGTCAGCTCAGTCGGTGTCAGCACGGACACCGGGACCAGTGAAGCGTCCGGCACGAACCGAATGGTGGTGCCGGTGTGCTCGGTCGGTGCCGTCGACATCAGCGCGGTGACGGGAATTCCGTGCTCGTACCGTCCGGTCCACGAACCGTCGATCCGCCGGTTGGTGTGTTCGAGGGTTTCGGACAGAGCTGCCACCGTGGACATCCCGCGCCTGGCGTATCCGTCGTCGAGCAGGACGGGTCGTGCTTCGTCGAAGAAGCGCACATCTTTCGTGCTGACGACAGGTTTGCGGACCGCGACGCCGTTGTCGAGTCTGGTATCGGTGCCGCGACCGGTATCGGACACCTCGATCGTTCCATCCGAGCCGAGCGTGATGACCGCCTGACCGCCGCCCTGATGTTCGGCTTCGTCCGCCGCGTACGCGAGCACTTCGAGAACGAGGTGTAGGAGCCCTCCGGGTGCGTATTCGCCGGGGCGCGCTCTGATGTACGCGAGATGGTCTCGGTCGACGTCCACCGACCAGTCGTGTGTCGTCGTGGTCCATGTACGGCGACCGTTCATGGGGTGCTCAGTCCGAAACCTGCTCGCGCGCATCGTCACTGGTGACTGCCGCAGAGTCGGCGGGATCTTCGGTGTCGTCGGAGCTGTCGGAGCCGTCGGCGGTGAGGTCGACCGTGTCTGCGCCCTCGAGAGCGGTCAGTTCCTGCTCCGCCTCTGCGATCAGGCCTTTCGCGTTCTCTTCCAACTTCTTGATCCACTCGGCCATGACGGTCACCCTTCGCTCGATCGTGTACCACCGGTCTACCAGACTTCGTCCCCCTAGGATCCACGGTGTGCAAACACGAACCTCGCGTCTCGATCTCGACGAGCCGGTCGACACCGATCTCGATGCGCTGTACGCCATCTGCAGCGACCCGCAGTCGTGGACTCACTTTCCGAGCCTGCGGCACACCGATCCCAGCGTGACCGAACGAATGTTGCAGGGTTGGTCGGAGCAGTGGCGGCGAGATGGATTGGCTACGTGGATCATTCGTGAGCGCGGCAGCCGGACGATCAGTGGCTACGGCGGGTGCTCGAAGCGGCGGAACGCGTTCTGGAATCTCGGCTATCGCCTCCATCCCGACGCACAGAGCAAGGGGTATGCCGCGGAGATGTGTGAGACCGCAGTCGAGCGCGCGCATCGAACCGAGCCCGACTTGCCGATTGTGGCTTACCTGCTCGAACACAACGTCGCGTCGGCCCGGGTGGCCGAACGCGCGGGCCTGGAGTTGATCAGCCGTGGACCAGACGTCGGCAATCCCGACGCCGAGGCAGTTCGCCTGGTCTACGCAGACCGCTCGCTGACGGCAGATCAGGTGGATGTGGTTCTCTCGACCTGACCGATGCAGATGTGTACCTCCGCCAGTCGCCGTTGTAGGAGTCTCTTCTCCGGGGCGGTCCGTGCGAAATCCAGCGCTCGTCTGTAGTCGACTGCCGCCTCGTCGAACCTGCCGAGCCGCTGCAACAGATCGGCTCTCGCCATGGGGTAGGGATGGTAGCGGCGCAGCGAAGTCTCGTCGGCGAGCGCGTCCAGCTCTCGGAGGCCTGATTCGGCACCGTCGCGCATCGCCACCGCAACCGCCCGGTTCAGCGCGACGATCGCGCCTGGAGTGATCGTCATGAGGACGTCGTACAGTGCAACGATCTGTGGCCAGTCCGTGCTGTGGGCGTCGTGTGGTTCGTCGTGCAGCGCGGCGATGGCTGCCTGCACCGAGTAAGGACCGCTGCGTCCGCCACCGAGAGCCTCGACCACCAATTCGGTACCCTCGGCGATGAACTCGGCATTCCAGAGTCGACGGTCTTGATCGGCCAACAGTACGATCTCGCCGTCGGGTCCGGTCCGGGCGCTGCGTCGTGCGTCGATGAGCAGCATCAGTGCCAGCAGGCCGGTCACTTCGGGTTCGGCCGGCAGCGCGGCGTGTAGGAGTCGGCCCATGCCGAGTGCTTCGGCGGTGAGATCGACACGCCCGACGAGTTCACCGGACGTCGCCGAATAGCCTTCGGTGAAGATCGAATAAACGACCTCGAGCACCATCGGCACCCTGCTCGCCAACTCGTCCTGTTCGGGAAGGCGGAACGGTATGCGCGCGACGCGAATCTTTCTCTTGGCCCGTACTATTCGCTGCGCTGCCGTGGCCGGAGGAATGAGGAGCGCTCGGGCAACCTCTGCGGTGGTGAGACCGGCCAGGCATCGAAGCGTCAATGCGAGTCGGTCTCCCGCCGCAAGTGCAGGATGCGTGCAGGTGAAGAACAACTGCAGTCGGTCATCGGGCAGATTCTCGTCGAGCGAATTCGGTGGGTGCGATTCTCGTCGATCCGAATCAGCCTGCAGCATACCTACTTTCGCGGCCAATGTTCGGTCGCGTCGCAGTCTGTCGACTGCTTTTCTGCGGGCGGTGGTGAGCAACCAAGCACCGGGCTTGGCCGGGACGCCATCGATCGGCCAGTGGTGCAGCGCCGATTCGATGGCGTCCGAGGTCACTTCCTCGGCAAGGTCGAGGTCGCGGTACCGCTGCACCAGCGAGGCGAGCAGCACCGAGCGCTCGGACCGGAAGACCGATTCGAGCGATCGATGGATCTCGGACTCGCACACCGAAGAAAGCTGAGCGTCGAAATTCCGTCGGTCAGAACTCGGCAATGGGTCGCACGATCACGGTGCCGCCGTCCTTGGAGCCCGGGCATCGGGCCGCCCATTCGAGCGCCGCGTCGAGATCGGGCACGTCGATCACGTCGTAGCCGCCGAGGACCTCGTGCGATTCGGCGTACGGTCCGTCGGTGACGGTGCGCTCACCGGTGGCGACGTCGACGCGCACGGCTGTGGCTGTCGTGAGGTCGGCCATCGCATGACCCGAGACGTGGACGCCCGCCTCTTTCATCTCCTTCTCGAAGGTCATCCAGTCCTCCACGCTGCTGCAGCCCGGCGCGGCTCCGGGTGCGGTGTCGGCGTTGATCAAGAGGATGTACTTCATGGTGCGCTCCTGGGTTCGGTACCTCGTTGTCGCGGCGCGAGTCGCCGTACACGATGACGACGTTCGAGAAGCCACGATATCGACACCGACGATGGAAATTTCTCTGAAGCGCACGAAAGCGGCACCGGACTCGAGGTCCGGTGCCGCTTTCGGTCACCGCTCGGCTCGCTCACGAGCCGGGCGTGTCACTTCAGTTCTGCCGACGTCTTTCCGAGTACGCGACGAGCAACGATCAGCTGCTGTATCTGCTGTGTTCCCTCGAAGATGTCGAGAATCTTGGAGTCGCGGCTCCACTTCTCGAGCAGCGGGCGCTCGGAGTAGCCGTACGTGCCTGCCAGTTCCACAGCCTTGAGGGTGATGTCGACCGCCGAGCGGCCCGCCTTTGCCTTGGACATCGAGGCCTGGAGGGAGTTGGGCTCTTTGTTGTCGGCCATCCACGCCGCACGCAGGGTGAGCAGGTGTGCCGCCTCCCAGTCCGCTTCGAGGCGCAAGAACTCTGCGGCCGCTGCGTGCTGGTTGTATGCGGGCGTCTCGTAGGAGATCTCGACTCCGGCATCCACCAGGATGGACCGCAGCTCTTCGAGTGCTGCACGCGCCACACCGATGGCCATGCCTGCCACCAGGGGGCGAGTGTTGTCGAAGGTCTGCATGACGCCGGCGAAGCCCTTTTCGACATTCACCTCGGCGGTGCCGAGCAGGTTGTCCTTCGGGATACGGCAGTCTTCGAGCAACAGTGCTGCGGTGTCCGACGCCTTGATGCCCAGCTTGTGCTCGAGGCGGGCGACAGAGAGACCCGGAGCGTCACGCGGGACGACGAAAGATTTGATGGCTGCGCGGCCGAGTGACTTGTCCACCGTTGCCCACACGACGATGTGGGTGGAGCGCTCACCGGCGGTGACGTAGATCTTCTCGCCGTTGAGTACCCACTCGTCGCCGTCCAGGACTGCAGTTGTGGTGACGGCTGCGGAGTCCGAGCCGAAGCTGGGCTCGGTGATGGCCATCGAGGCCCATACCTTGCCGAAGCGCTCGAGCTGTTCGTCGGTGGACACCGCTGCGATGGCGGAATTGCCCAGCCCCTGGTAGGGGATCGACAGGGTCAGGCCGACGTCGCCCCAGCAGGTCTCGATGACGTTGACCAGAGCGGACATGTTGCCGCCGTTGGCGTTTGCGGTCTTACTGGGCTTGGCCGCGGACTCGCTGTCTTTTTCGCGGCCACCTTTGGCTCCGCCGATTTCGCCACCGGCGTCCGACATGCCTTCGACCATCGACGCCATGGTGTCGAGTTCCACCGGGTACTCGTGCTCGGCGAGGTCGTACTTACGGGAAATCGGGCGGAAGATCTCGGCAGCGACCTGGTGAGCCTGATTCGCCTGCGCCCGAAGCTTCTTGGGAAGTTCAAGATTGATCATCGTGTATGTCCTTGGGTGAGTGCCATGGAATTCGGGGCGGCGAGCTAGATGAGAACGATGCCTTCGGCGACGCCGACGGACCGCAGATCGCGGTACCAACGCTCGACCGGGTGCTCCTTGGTGAAACCGTGTCCGCCGAGCAGCTGCACGCCGTCCGAACCGATCTGCATGCCCTTCTCGGATGCGAGTCGGCGAGCGAGCGCCGACTCACGAGCGAACGACAGTCCCTGTTCGGCCCGCGAAGCGCCGCGCAGCGTGACCAGACGCATACCGTCGAGTTCGATGGCGATGTTCGCGACCATGAAGGCCACGGCCTGACGGTTGCTGATCGGCTCACCGAAGGCGACGCGATCGTTGACGTACGGAATGACGTAGTCGAGCACGGCCTGGCCGGTACCGACGGCCAGCGATGCCCAGCCGAGTCGCGCGAGACCGATGGCGGCGCTGTACTCGGCGGCCCGCTGGTCGGCGTCACCGTCACCGAGCAGTGCCGACTCGGGAACCGCGACGTCGGTCAGGATCAGGCGACCGAGGCCGGCTGCGCGCAGGCCCATGCTCGGATCGGCTTCGACGACGAGGCCCTTGGTGTCGGACTCGACGATGAAGAACGCCGGACGGCCTTCGAGTTCTGCGGCGATGACGAACAGCTCGGAGCTGCCGGCAGCGGGCACGAGGCTCTTGACGCCGTTGAGCTTGTAGCCGCTGGGGGAGCGGACGGCCTTGGTCTGCAACGCGTACGGGTCGAACAGGGCGCGGGGCTCGTTCACCACCACTGCGGCGTTCGGCACCTTCTCGCCGACGAATGCCGGAAGGTACGTCTTCTGCTGTGCGTCGGTTCCCCACTGGGTGAGGGCGACAGCCACACCGCTGGGCGCGAGGATGGGCAATGCCAGGCCCATGTCGCCGTGAGCGAGCGCCTCGGCGACGAGGGAGTTGGTCACCGCACCGCGCTCGGTGGCTGCGCCGTCGAGCTCCTCGGGAACGTTGATGAGCGTGATACCGAGCTCGGCAGAGCGACGAACCAGATCCTCGGGAGAGGAGGCGTTGTGGTCTGCCTCGAAGGCGGCCGGGCGGAGAATCTCCTCGGCGAACTCCTTGACCGTCTCGACGATCATGCGCTGTTCGTCGTCGGGCGTCAGATCGAAGTAACTCAGGTTCTTGCTGGCACCGTCGTCGAGACGCTTGGGCTTGCCACCCCCGGTGACCTTGGCGAACGTGCGATTGGCCGCGCCGAGCGTCTTGAACCCGGTCTTGGTGCTCTCGTACGTCACCCGGTCGATGGTCTGGCGGAGGTTGTACTTCTCCGCCAGTTCCGATCCGGTGATGGCGGTCAGAACGCGCATCGCGGTTCCGATCGCATCTCTCTTGAACGGGTTGAGGCCAACTGCAGAAGTATCGCGGGGCACCTTCGGGGCCTTCGCGTCGACCACACTGTCTTGCTTGCTCATGATCACCAGTTCCTCGGCGTCGGGCACGGACCACATAGATCTTACTCCCGAGTAAGTTAGCTGTCTACTGTCGAGTAAGTTCCGCGTCGATGTGCAGCGACGACGCCGGACATTGCGCCAGGCGAGGAGGGATATGGCACGCTGTTGCGGTGCATCCCACAGCTCAGATCTTCGCCGCCCTCGCCGCAGCCCTTCACGTCGTCATCTTCGTCATGGAAAGCGTGCTCTGGTCGAAACCCGCCGTGTGGGCAAAGTTCGGTGTCGCGAGCCAGAACGACGCCGACACAACGAAGCCGATGGCCTTCAATCAGGGCTTCTACAATCTGTTTCTTGCCATCGGCATCGTGGTCGGCCTCATCGTGGGCGGGTCCGCGGGCGACGCGATCGTCTACTTCGCCTGCGCGAGCATCGTCGGCGCGGCGCTGGTCCTCGCCACCGGTGGTGCGAAATACTTCCGGCCGGCGTTCGTCCAGGGCATCACACCGCTGATCGCACTGGTGCTCGCCGCAGTCCTCTGACGTCTGTCCTATTCAGGCGTCGGGGGTCAAACGGCCGAGTACCTCACGGTGCAGTAGCCCGTTGGTGGCCACGGCGCTTCCGCCGTGCGGGCCCGCAGTGCCGTCGAGTGCGGTGAAGTCGCCGCCTGCCTCACGTACGAGCACGTCCAGTGCGGCCAGATCCCACAACGAGACCTCGGGCTCGGCGGCGACGTCGACGGCACCCTCGGCCACGAGGCAGTAGGAGAAGAAGTCGCCGTAGCCGCGAACCCGCCACACGGCGTCGGTCAGTTCGAGGAATTTGTCTCTGATGCCCAGGTCGGCCCAGCCGGAGAGGCTCGAGAAACTCAGGCTCGATGATGCGAGGGAGTCGACCCTCGACACCGAGATCCTGCGTGTGACGCCTCCGTCCGTGGCCGTCCATGCCCCCTGGTCACTCGAGGCCCACCAGCGTCTATTCAGCGCAGGCGCACTCACGACGCCGACGCGGGGTACGCCGTCCTCGAGCAGGGCGATCAACGTCGCCCACACCGGGACGCCGCGGACGAAGTTCTTGGTGCCGTCGATGGGATCGACCACCCATTGGCGGCCGCCGTAGGTAGCGGTGCCGCCGAATTCCTCGCCCAGCAACGCATCTGCGGGGCGCTCCGATCCGAGTTCGGCTCGAATCATGGTCTCGACGGCCAGATCCGCGTCGGACACCGGGGTGAGATCCGGCTTGGAGTCCACCGAGAGATCCATGGCGAGAAATCGTCGACGGGTGATGACGTCGGCCTCGTCGGCAAGTCGGAGGGCGAGGCGAAGATCGGCGGAGTAGTCGGTCACCGGAGAAGACTAGCGCCGGGAACGGCGACGGAACTGCAGGCCGTTATGCGGCGACTTCGTTCAGCTTTCCGGTGGCGACGTCGAAGACGAAACCACGGGCCGACTCGTGCTCGGTGACGAACGGGCTCTGTTCGATGCGCGCCAGCGATTGGCGAACATCGCGATCCAGGTCTCCGAACGCTTCTGCGGCCCAGTTCGGCTTGATTCCGGTCTTGTCCTGAAGATCGTTCTTGAACTCGTCGTCGGTGAAGGTGAGCATGCCGCAGTCGGTGTGATGGATCAGGATGATCTCCTTGGTGCCGAGCAAGCGCTGGCTGATGGCGAGGGACCTGATCTCGTCGTCGGTGATCACCCCGCCCGCGTTGCGGATGACGTGAGCCTCCCCGTCGGCCAATCCGAGAATCCGGTACACGTCCAGCCGGGCATCCATGCACGCGACCACTGCGACATGCTTCGACGGCGGTAGCGGCAGCGGGCCGTCGAACCGGTCGGCGTACGCCTTGTTGTTCTCGAGGTATTCGTCGGTGACGGACACGGAAGACTCCTGTGGGTTGAGTGAAGTGCGGTGGACGGCGCCTGCCTGCAGCCCCGCGGTCGGCGTGTATGTCGACGTGCGCATAAGTCGATACCCCGAAAGCTAACAAGTGGTTCGACACCTCACGAGGGTTCAAATCAGCACGAGTCGAACGGTCGACGAGAGCGGTGTCCTTCTGTCGCCGCACAGCCTGGGCTCGGGGGCGGTCGGGTTCGGGTTCGCGTGCCGGTAACCTTGACTCTCGTGCATCCCGACGTTTCTGCAGACCTCGCCGAGCTCGACACCACTCTGTCCACCGTCGAGTCGGTTCTCGACGTCGAGGAGCTGCGGCGACGCATCGACGAGTTGGAACATCAGGCGGCGTCGCCGGACCTGTGGAACGACCAGGAACATGCTCAGCAGGTGACCAGCCAGCTCTCACATGCGCAGGCAGAACTCCGACGGGTCGAGGAACTCCGGCAGCGGCTCGAGGACATGCCGGTGCTGTACGAGCTGGCCGAGGGCGAAGAGGACGAGGCAGCCGTGTCGGCTACCGCCGATGCCGACGCCGAGCGCGCGTCCCTCCGAGAGGACATCGCGGCCATGGAAGTGCGGACACTGCTGTCCGGCGAGTACGACGCGCGCGACGCACTGGTCAACATCCGTTCGGGTGCAGGCGGAATCGACGCCGCGGACTGGGCCGAAATGCTCATGCGCATGTACATCCGCTGGGCCGAGAAGCACGGCTACGGGGTCGAGGTCTACGACACGTCGTACGCCGAAGAAGCCGGGATCAAGAGCGCGACGTTCGCCGTCAAGGCCCCGTACACCTACGGCACGCTGTCGGTGGAGCAGGGCACGCACCGGCTCGTGCGGATCAGCCCATTCGACAATCAAGGGCGTCGCCAGACGTCGTTCGCCGAGGTCGAGGTCCTTCCTGTCGTCGAGACGACCGATCACATCGAGATCCCCGAGGGCGACATTCGCGTCGACGTCTACCGCTCGTCCGGGCCGGGTGGCCAGTCGGTCAACACCACCGACTCCGCCGTCCGGTTGACGCACATCCCGACGGGAATCGTCGTGACCTGTCAGAACGAGAAGTCGCAACTGCAGAACAAGGTGTCGGCGATGCGCGTGCTGCAGGCCAAGCTGCTCGAGGTCAAGCGCAAGGAAGAACGCGCCGAGATGGATGCGCTCAAGGGCGACGGCGGCAGCTCCTGGGGCAACCAGATGCGCTCGTACGTGCTACACCCGTATCAGATGGTCAAGGACCTCCGTACCGAGTACGAGGTGAACAATCCGTCTACTGTTCTCGACGGAGACATCGACGGATTCCTGGAATCGGGAATCCGTTGGCGGATGCGAGGGGAGCAGTAGAACCGATGACGAACTGGTTCAACCCGACGCCTGACCTGAAGCTCAACGCCCTCGGGATCGTGCTGTACATCCTCGGTGGACTGCTGGCCGCGCGATTCGTCACCTGGACCGGTTCGCGGATCACCGCTCGTATCGACCGGAACTACCAACACAGTGACGCGCTGGTGCGGTCCGAGGCCGCCAAACATCGCCATGCACTGGCGCAGGTGATCACCTGGGTTGCCGTGACGCTCATCTACATTCTCGTCACCATCGAGGTGCTGCGCCGCTTCGGTTTCGGGGTCGGCGGCCTGGTTGCCCCTGCGACGGTCATCGGTGCGGCCCTTGGCTTCGGAGCGCAGCGCGTCGTGCAGGACATTCTCGCGGGCTTCTTCATCATCACCGAACGCCAGTACGGTTTCGGTGACGTGGTGCAGATCGCCGTCAACGGCTCTGCCGAAGACGCCGAGGGAACGGTCGAGGACGTGACGCTGCGAGTGACCAGGGTTCGCAGTGTGGACGGCGAGGTCATCACCATCCCGAACGGACAGATCGTCAAGGCCATCAATCTGTCCAAGGATTGGGCCCGCGCGGTCGTCGATGTGCCCGTGCCGAGCACCGCCGATCTCACGCAGGTCAACGCTCTGCTCCGGGCGGTCGGACGGGACGCATTCGCCGACACCAGGTTGCGTCCGCTGTTGCTCGACGAACCGACAGTGATGGGCGTGGAGAGTATCGAGGTGGGGCAGGTCAACGTCCGCTTGGTGGCGCGAACCCTGCCGGGCAAGCAGTTTCAGGTGGGACGAGAGCTTCGAGTCCGAGTCGCTGCCGCACTGCGGCCGGAAGGCATCAGTGTCGCTCCGGACGTGAGTACGGCCGGGGTGGCACCGGAATCGTCGGGACGAGATCGGACGGAGGAGCAGTGAGCACACCGGACACCGGGACCGATCTTCCGCAGCGCAATTGGCGGCAGTGGCGCATCCCGGCCAAGATCTTCGGCCGCGTCAGAACGTCCACCGTTGCGTTCGGTGTCTGCTTCGTCCTGACCGGTCTGCTCTACGGCCAGGTCAGCATTGAGATTGCCGAGCGGAACGAGCAAGCGACCCAGGGACCGGTAGCGGTGGACCCAGGTGAATTGAACACCTACACCGAGCCGCAGACCTACGCACCGACTCCCTCACGTCAGGCGACCACCACGCCGACTCCGACGGCGACCACCGATCCGGATGGATCGGGAAGCGTCGACGAATCCGGTCAGCAGGCGACCACGACGACCGTGCCGACCACGACGACCGCGCCGTTCGGCGTGCCGCTTCCGCCTGCGATTCAGTCGCTCATACCCACCTCACCTGCGCCGACGCCGTCGCGCTGAGGCATTCTTTACCGTCTCTCGGGACTCGCCGCGACGCCCGAGCAGTTCCGGCGGTTACCGGCGAGTAGGGACTACACTGGCGACCCGTGATCAGCACCTCGAATGTCTCCAAGTCCTACAAGACCTCCACCAGGCCTGCCCTGGACAAGGTGACGGTCTCCATCGACAAGGGTGAGTTCGTGTTCCTGATCGGTCCTTCGGGATCGGGCAAGTCGACGTTCATGCGGCTGCTCCTCAAGGAGGAGACGCCCACCTCCGGCGACATCCACGTTGCGGATTTCCACGTCAACCGGCTGGCGGCCCGACGCGTCCCGCGGTTGCGGCAGAGCATGGGCTGCGTGTTCCAGGACTTCCGGCTGCTGCAACAGAAGACGGTCGTGGAGAACGTGGCGTTCGCCCTCGAGGTGATCGGTAAGCCGCGCTCGATGATCAAGCGCACCGTCCCGGAGGTTCTCGACCTGGTGGGCCTGGGCGGCAAGTCCGACCGCCTGCCCAACGAACTGTCCGGCGGTGAACAACAGCGCGTCGCGATCGCCCGGGCGTTCGTCAACCGCCCGCTCGTCCTGCTCGCGGACGAGCCGACCGGAAATCTCGATCCGGATACCAGCCAGGACATCATGCTGTTGCTCGAGCGCATCAACCGCACGGGAACCACCGTGCTGATGGCCACCCACGACAACCACATCGTCGACTCGATGCGTCGACGCGTCGTCGAGCTCGACAACGGACGAGTCGTACGCGACGAGGCTCGCGGGGTCTACGGCGTCGGGCGCTGACGCCGCCCACCGACAGGACCGCCACAGACTTCTCGACCGAACGAATCGAAGGGCTCGGATTCCGCGATGCGCGCAAGTTTCATCTTCAGCGAGGTCCTCACCGGACTTCGTCGCAACATCACCATGACGATCGCCATGATCTTGACCACGGCTATCTCGCTCGGATTGTTCGGCGGCGGACTGCTCGTGGTGCAGATGGCCGGTAAGACGCAGCAGATCTTCCTCGATCGGGTGGAAGTGCAGATCTTCCTCACCGACGACATCTCCGCGACCGATCCGGACTGTGCTCAGGAGACCTGCGCCACTTTGCGCTCGGATCTGGAGAGCACGCCCTCGGTGGTCACGGTGCAGTACCTCAACCGCGAGGACGCGGTGAAGGATGCCACCGAGCGCGTGTTCAAGGATCAGCCCGAACTGGCCGAATTGGTCAGCGCCGACAGTTTTCCCGCGTCGTTCAAGGTGCGGCTCAGTGACCCGGAGCGCTTCGGGGTGATCAACGACAATTTCGAGAACCGACCGGGTGTGCAGAGCGTGCTCAACCAGCGTGACCTGGTCGAGCGGTTGTTCAGTGTGCTCAACGGTGTGCGCAACGCTGCCTTCGCCATCGCCACGGTGCAGGCCATCGCCGCAATCCTGTTGATTGCCAACATGGTTCAGATTGCCGCGTTCACCAGGCGAACCGAGGTCGGCATCATGCGGTTGGTGGGTGCCACTCGCTGGTACACCCAATTGCCGTTCCTGCTCGAG
The DNA here is from genome assembly GCF_047782425.1 of Rhodococcus sp. 077-4. Lineage (NCBI taxonomy): Bacteria > Bacillati > Actinomycetota > Actinomycetes > Mycobacteriales > Nocardiaceae > Rhodococcus > Rhodococcus sp. 077-4. The sequence goes on from NZ_JAJPWC010000002.1 coordinate 708,369, forward strand.
GCAGTGGTGGCGGCTCTGATCGGCTCGGCACTGGCCATCGCGGGCCTGTTCACCGCGAAGAACATGTTCATCGACGACGTGCTCTCCGACGTGTACCAAGCCAATATCCTGGCCCGTATATCCAACAGCGACGTGCTGCTCGTCTCGCCGTTCCTCGCGCTGGTGGGGGTCGGCATGGCGGCAGTGACGGCCTACATCACGCTGCGCCTGTACGTGCGCGAATAAATTCGCTTGCCGTTCGGTTCTATGCTGGAGCGGTTGCCCGTGGAACCGATCCCCGCGGCGAATGCTCGAGAAAGGGCCCTGCAGTGAGAGAGAAGGGCCGCAAGGCCATCGCGACCAATCGCAAGGCGCGGCACAACTACTCCATACTCGACATCGTCGAGGCCGGAGTTGCCCTCGTCGGAACCGAGGTCAAGAGCCTGCGTGACGGCAAGGCCTCGTTGGTCGACGCGTTCGCGACCGTCGACGACGGTGAAATCTGGTTGCGCGGGCTGCACATCGCCGAGTACACACTCGGTAGTTGGACCAACCATGCGCCACGTCGAAATCGCAAGCTCCTCCTTCATCGCCGCGAGATCGATCGCCTCGCAGGCAAGGTCAAGGAAGGCAGCCTGACGCTGGTACCGCTGTCGATGTACTTTTCCGACGGCAAGGTCAAGGTGGAACTCGCGCTCGCCAAGGGCAAGCAGGACTACGACAAGAGGCAGTCGCTGGCCAAGCGCACCGCCGAGCGCGAAGTGACTCGCGAGCTCGGTCGTCGGGTGAAGGGCATGCGCTGACCGCTGTTCTGCTCGCTCTGGTTGCAGCCGTCGGCTACGGGGTGAGCGATTTCGTGGGCGGTGTCGCATCGCGCCGTGTCGCCGCCCTGCGGGTGGTGATCGTGTCCTACCCGCTGTCGCTGGTGATCGTTCTGCTCGTCGCACCGTTCGTCGGCGGCACCATCGAGCTCCCGGCGATGTTGTGGGGACTTGCCTCCGGTGTCGCAGGCGGAGTTGCGGTCTGGTGGTTCTACCTCGCCCTCGCCGCCGGGCCGATGGCTGTGGTCTCGCCCGTCACCGCTGTTCTGGTCGCCGGAATTCCGGTGTTGGTCGGGCTGTCCATCGGGGAGCGTCCAGGCGTCATCGCCTTCGTCGGCATCGTCGTTGCGTTGGTGGCCGTGGTGCTGGTCAGCAGGGAATCGCCGGACGAGGTGACCGGTGAGGTTGCAGGCGGTCGGGAAATGACGTTCACCCGGACCGTGGCGTGGTTGACGGTCGGGTCGGGGGTGACCTTCGCCTTCGCGTTCATCTTTCTGCACCAGATCGGCGACGGCAGTGGGCTGTGGCCGCTGGCGGCATCGCGGGCCTCGGCAACCGCGGTGGTGTGGATCGTCGCCCTGGCATCCGGGCACTTCTCGCCTCCACACGGCAGCGTGCTCAAACTTGCGGCATTCGTCAGCGTGCTCGACGTCGTTGCCAATGCCGCGATGATCTACGCCTATCAGGGCGGCCTCCTGTCGCTGGTCAGTGTCATCGCCTCGCTGTATCCCGCGGCAACGGTGCTGCTGGCGATGGTGATGCTCGGCGAGCGAGTCGGAACCCTGCAGAAGGTGGGAATGGCGCTGGCGCTCGGTGCGATAGCGATGATCGCGCTCGCCGGTTAGCTTGCGGCCCGCGGGGGTAATGACCCCGGTTATGACATCTTTCGACTCTGCCTCCGACACCTCCGCACCCGGGGGTTCGCCTCGCGTCCTGGTCACCGGTGCCACGGGATACCTGGGCGGACGATTGGCTCCGCGACTTCTCGACGAGGGATACACGGTCCGGGTCCTGGCGCGCACGCCTGCCAAGCTCGACACCGTGCCGTGGGCGGCAGATGTCGAGATCGTCCAGGGTGATCTCAGCGATCGGGAATCGCTGAAGCAAGCGCTCAGCGGAGTCGACATCATGTATTACCTGGTGCACTCGATGGGCACCGCTGGCCACTCGGATTTCGCCGACACCGAACGCGACAGCGCCGAGAACGTCGCAGCCGTCGCGGCTGCGTGCGGCGTGGGTCGCATCGTGTACCTCGGTGGACTGCACCCGCCGACCGGCGAGCTCTCTCCGCACCTGAAGTCGCGCGCCGAGGTGGGGCGCATTCTGATCGAGTCGGGGGTCCCGACGGTCGTGCTGCAGGCGGGCGTGGTGATCGGCTCCGGTTCGGCTTCGTTCGAGATGATTCGGCACCTGACGAATCGGTTGCCGGTGATGACCACACCTCGGTGGGTCCACAACCGCATCCAGCCGATCGCGGTACGCGACGTCCTGCACTATCTGATCGGTGCCGCGAGCGCCCCGATCACCGAGTCCCGGACATTCGACATCGGTGGACCCGACGTGATGCAGTACGGCGAGATGATGAACATCTACGCCGATGTCGCAGGTCTGCGGCAGCGTCGGATCATCGTTCTCCCGGTGTTGACTCCGCGACTGGCCGGCCACTGGATCGGGCTGGTCACACCCATTCCTCGAGGGCTGGCCATGCCGCTCATCGAATCCCTCCAATACGACGCGGTCGGCCACGAAATGGACATCGATGCCGTCGTGCCGCGCCCGGACGGCGGCTTGACCGGTTACCGAGACTCCGTGCGATTGGCGCTGCGCAAGATCGACGACGGAGAGGTGGAGACGCGGTGGACCGACGCCACCGGCACCGCAGCACCGTCGGATCCGCTGCCCTCGGACCCCGATTGGGCCGGCGAGGTGGTCTACACCGACACCAGGGTCGCCCGCAGTTCGGCGGAATCGACCGCGATCCGACCCGCACTGGAACGGTTGGCCGACGCCGACGTTCTCACCGGCTGGCACCGCGACCTGACCGGACCCGACGCATCCGCGTCGGGCACCGAGCACACCACGCGCCTGAAGTCCTCGACTCGACTTCCCGGCGAGGCCTGGCTCGACCTGACGGTCGGGGGAACAGCGAAGCAGCCGACGATCGAGCAGCGCCTGGTGTTCTTTCCGCGCGGGTTGGCCGGTCGCGCGGTCTGGTACGCCTCGCTGCCGGCCCGCCTGGTCCTGGCGCGTCGAATGTTGCGCACGGTGGTGCAGCGCGTCGACTCCGATGCCGCGTCCAACACCCTGGATCGACGGTCCGGCAATTAACGGGATGATTGTGCCCGCGGGAGGCGTTACACTGAACAGCCCGGACACAATGTTCGGGAACATACGGGGCTGAACGGTTTCGACTTTGTATGTTGAGTCAGGGGAAGCGTGTCGGTGCAGGCGAGAGACCACCGTAAGCGTCATCGCAACCTTATAAGCGCCGATTCCAATCAGCGCGACTACGCACTCGCTGCCTAAGTAGCGACTGCGTGTCTGTCAGTCCGGGCTTGCCCTCGGTCCGGGTACTGGCATCAGCTAGAGGGCTTACCGATTCATCCGGCCGCGGGATGATGAGGAACATCAAACAGTGGCTGGGATCGTCATCCTGACTTGTTCGCGAGATCGGGAGATCCAAGTAGAGGCATAGCGGACTGCACACGGAGAAGCCCTGGCGATGCAGCAGAGGACCCGGGTTCGATTCCCGGCAGCTCCACTGTCACCGGGCCGAGAGATACTCTCGGCCCGGTTTTTTCGTTTCTTCACCCGTGGCCGGGTCGGCGCATCGCGCCTCGGGTACGCCGGTTGTCGTGCCACGGCGTTAGGGTTGATCGAGAGTTCGGTTCGTCGACCGAGTTCGGTTTCGTCAATCAATGAGGAGGCGCATCGTGGCGCACGAGAGAGCTGGAACCACTGCACTGCCGGAGGATCTGGTGGATCTTTCGCAGCTCGTGACCGCGTACTATTCGCGGGTTCCCGATGTGTCGGAACCGAGCCAGCAGGTGGTGTTCGGCACGTCCGGGCATCGAGGGTCGAGTCTGGACTCCGCGTTCAACGAGGCGCACATCCTGGCGACGACGCAGGCGATCGTGGAATACCGGTCGGCTCAGGGAACAACCGGGCCGTTGTTCATCGGCCGCGACACCCACGCGTTGTCGGAACCTGCCTGGACGACGGCGTTGGAAGTGTTGGCGGCCAACGACGTCGACGTGCTGGTCGATTCGGGGGACAGGTACACCCCCACCCCCGCGGTCAGCCACGCAATTCTTCGGTACAACGAGTCCGGGCCGACGGCGAAGGCCGATGGGATCGTGGTTACTCCGTCGCACAATCCGCCGCGAGACGGAGGCTTCAAGTACAACCCTCCGCACGGCGGTCCGGCCGACAGTGACGCGACGTCGGTCATCGCCGCGCGCGCCAACGAGCTTCTGCGCGAGGGCATTTCGGGCATCAAGCGGGTGACCCTCGCGCAGGCCTTCGCGGGAAGTGTCTCGCGCTACGACTTCCTCGGCACGTACGTCGACGACCTGCCGAACGTTCTCGATCTCGATGCGATTCGCGCAGCAGGGGTTCGTATCGGTGCCGACCCGCTCGGCGGCGCGAGTGTCGACTACTGGGATGCCATCGCCGAGCGGCACAATCTGGACCTGACCGTGGTGAACCCGTTGGTGGACGGCACTTTTCGTTTCATGACGCTGGACACGGACGGCAAGATCAGGATGGATTGCTCGTCGCCGAACGCGATGGCGTCGCTCATCGCTGCTCGCGATCGTTTCGACATCTCGACGGGTAACGATGCCGACTCGGATCGGCACGGCATCGTCACTCCCGACGGCGGTTTGATGAATCCCAATCACTTCCTCGCCGTCGCCATCGACTACCTGTTCACCCACCGACCCGATTGGTCACCCACGGCCGCAGTGGGCAAGACGTTGGTCAGTTCGTCCATGATCGACCGGGTCGTCGGAGGTCTCGGTCGTCGTCTGCTCGAGGTGCCGGTCGGGTTCAAGTGGTTCGTCCCGGGTCTGCTGGCCGGTGAGCTCGGCTTCGGCGGTGAGGAAAGCGCCGGAGCGTCGTTTCTCCGACACAACGGCCGAGTCTGGACCACCGACAAGGACGGCATCATTCTGGCCCTGTTGGCGTCCGAGATCACAGCAGTGACCGGGTCGACGCCGTCGCAGCGCTACGGCGAGTTCACCGCCACGTTCGGCGATCCCTCCTACGCGCGGGTCGATGCACCGGCCACACGGGAGCAGAAGGCCGTTCTCGCCAAGCTGTCTCCCGACCAGATCACCGCCACCGAGTTGGCCGGCGAACCGATCACGGCAACGCTGACCGAGGCTCCGGGTAATGGAGCTGGTCTCGGCGGCTTGAAAGTGACTACCGAAAGCGCCTGGTTCGCGGCGCGGCCTTCCGGAACCGAAGACGTGTACAAAATCTACGCAGAGTCGTTCCAGGGCAAGGAGCATCTCGCTCGTGTGCAGGCCGCAGCACGAGAACTGGTGTCGTCCGCACTCGGAAGCTCGTGACCGACACACCTTCACCCGAAAACGAGAGTTCGACGCCCGATCCGGCACTCCGACCCGGCGGCAAGCTGCCACCGGAGATCTGGGTGCTGGTATCGGCGGCGTTCGTCATCGCTCTCGGATTCGGCATCGTGGCTCCCGCGTTGCCGCAGTTCGCTCGGGAGTTCGGTGTCGGATACACGGCTGCTTCGGCAGTCATCAGCGCCTTCGCCCTCATGCGGTTGCTGTTCGCGCCCGCCAGTGGATCTCTGGTTCAGCGGCTGGGCGAACGGCCCGTGTACCTGATCGGGCTACTGATCGTCGCCGTGTCGACCGGTGCATGCGCTCTGGCCCAGACGTACTGGCAGCTGCTGGTCTTTCGCGGGCTCGGCGGAATCGGCTCGACGATGTTCTCGGTGTCGGCTCTCGGGTTGCTGATCAGGATCAGTCCATCCTCGAGTCGCGGTCGCATCTCCGGTCTGTACGCGACGAGCTTCCTGATGGGAACCATCGGTGGGCCGCTCGTCGGCGGCGCGCTGGTCGGATTCGGTCTACGCGTGCCGTTCGTGATCTATGCCGTGGCGCTCGTGATCGCCGCAGCGGTCGTGTATTTCACCCTCGGGAATTCCGATCTGGTCAAGCCGGAGAAGGGCACTGCACCGCCGACGATGTCGTTGCTCGCAGCGCTGCGAATTCCGTCGTATCAGGCTGCGTTGGCGTCGAATTTCGCCAACGGTTGGGCGGTGTTCGGGGTTCGGGTGGCTTTGGTGCCGTTGTTCGTCGTCGAGGCGATGCAGCGGTCCGAGGTGTTCGTGGGCATCGCGCTGACCGTGTTCGCAGTGGGCAATGCGCTGGTTCTCACCAGCGCCGGTCGCCTGTCCGACGTGCGCGGCCGCAAGCCTTTCATGGTGGGGGGCCTGGCGGTGTGCGGCCTGGGAACCGTCGTGATGGGGTATGTGCAGGATCCTGTGCTGTTCCTCGTCGTGTCGTTGATCGCCGGAGTCGGATCGGGTCTGATGAGCCCGGCCCAGCAGGCCACGGTTGCCGACGTGATCGGGTCGAAGGCACGCGGGGGGACCGTACTGGCTGCCTTCCAGATGGCGTCCGATGTCGGCGCGGTCATCGGCCCGGTGGTCGCGGGAATGATCGTGGAGCGGGTCTCGTTCGGTCCGGCCTTCGCGGTGACGGGTGCATTGCTTCTGCTGGCCGGAGTGTGGTGGTCGCGTGTTCCGGACACTCTCGGGCGCGAGCGCTCCCAGGGCGCACAACCGTAGTATTCGCAGTGTGAGCCAGAAGAAGATATCGAAGACGAAACACACACCCGAGGCAACCTCCAATACGATGACCTACGTCTTGGGCGGCATCGCATTCGTTGTGGTGGTGATCGTCATCGTGGTTGCGATCATGTGGCAGAGCGGAAATGATGCCCCGCGCAACGATGGCTACGGAACCGTCAAGAACCCCGCGGTCGAAATGTTCTTGCCGGGAGACGGCGTGGTGCAACTGGCCCGGCCGGAAGCGCGGCGTGTGATCGATGTGTTCGAGGATCCCATGTGCCCGTTCTGCGGCGACCTCGAAGTGAAACACGGGCAGGAGTTGGCCCAGAAGATCGACGACGGCGTTGTCTCGGTGAATTACCACCTGGTCAATTTTCTCGATCCGCAGTCCGCGTCGGGTGACTATTCGACGCGTGCGGTCGCGGCGTCGCACTGTGTGGCAGCGACGGAGAACGCGCGGGTCTACTCCGCTTTTCACGCCGGGCTGTTCGACCCGGAATTTCGCCCCGAGGAAGGCAGCGATTCCGACAGAACCGATGCCGAACTCGCAGAACTTGCCCGATCTGCCGGGGCGAGTGACCTGGCGACACAGTGCATCGCCAGCGGTGCACAGCGCGATGCTGCAGTGGCCGATGCGAACACCGGACGGGACGCGCTGGCAGCCTCGGGTGCGCGCGGTACCCCGGGGGTGCTCGTGGACGGGCAGGTTGTCGATGCTCTCGGTGACTCGGAATGGTTGGCGTCGATCAACTGATTCTCTGACCTGGTTGCGGCCGGTTGTCGACTGTTCGGTAGGGGCCGCACCAGGTGATTTGTTGCTGCTGGGAGAGATGGTGTAACTTCGTTCGAGCAACCGCATGAGCGGGAGCACGCAGTAACTCGGGGCTATGGCGCAGCTGGTAGCGCACCACACTGGCAGTGTGGGGGTCAGGGGTTCGAGTCCCCTTAGCTCCACCGAGATGGCAAGCTCCACCGAGATTGTCTTTGTGTTCAACAAGAAAAGCGCCGCCCATCGGGCGGCGCTTTTCTCGTTTCGGTTCCGGCGGCTATCGAATCGGCATCCGTATGTCGTGCCCGGAGCCGATTCGGTAGTCGTAGGGGTCAGTGTGCGGCGTCGAAAGCCTGCTCTACCTCGGCGGGGATTCTGCCGCGCGCGGATATGTTGTGGCCGTTCGCCTTGGCCCATTCTCTGATGGCTTTGGTTTGATTCGCGTCGCGCTTGGCACCGGTTGCGGGAGCGCTCGACTTCTTGGTCCGCTTTCCACCGAGCTTGGTGGAATGCTCGATGTAATAGTCGAGCTTGCGGTGAAATTCCTTGGCGTTCTTGTCGCTCAGGTCGATTTCGTAGCTGACTCCGTTGACCGAATAGGTTATGTGTTCGCCACCGGATTCGATCGGTTTTTCGTCGATGTCGTCGACTAGTTGCACATAGACTTTTCTGGCCATGCTTGAGCTCTCCAATGGTGCAGGGGATGATGCGGGGATGTCCAGATCGAACTGAAGTGACTATACGGCTGAACAATGTGTTTATCCATGCGTGACGGGGCATCGTTACTCGATTCGCAGAATTCCCACAGAATCCGATCCGTCGGTTCACGGAAACCGGCGAGGTGATCGATAGTGGCATTCTCCGAGCGATGCGCTTCCTCCTTTTCGGAAAGAAAGACGAACTGTCCGGTTTCAATACCTGTTTCCATCGCTGAGTCGGTTCGCGTTCGTGTGTAACGGGATCCGCGAACCCGGCTGGAGTGCCGTCGGACCGAGGCAACGAACCGGTCACGAAACGCAGACGTTTCACTAACGAATGTCGACTCGATGCGCGACGTCGACTATTTCTGCTTCACTTGAGACGCAAGTGTCTGTTGTGACGTGTGGTGTCCCGAAGCATCGGTGCCCCCATTCCGACCGACGGTGTCCGAGGGGCCGAGAGGGGAGCAGCGCGCCGAGTTCTTCGGTGCGTTCGAGAAAATATGAAACCTGCACTGATGACCAGGGCGGCAGCAACAGCATTGATGTGCGCCGGGACGCTCGGTGCCGCCGTGCTCGTGGCCGTACCGGCGGTCGCCGCACCGTCTGCCACAGCACCGTCTGCCACAGCACCGTCGAGCGTCACGCCGGCCGCAGGCACCGAGTTGTCGGGCAAGACAGTCTTTCTCGATCCCGGCCATCAGGGCACCGCGCATTCGGAAAACCTGCAACGTCAGGTGAACGACGGACGTGGCGGCACCAAGGATTGTCAGACCACCGGTATGACGACCCTCGACGGCATACCCGAGCACACCATCAACTGGAAGGTGAGTGAGCTCGTCCGGTCGAGCCTCGAGAGCCTCGGAGCCACGGTGAAGACCAGTCGAGCGGACGATGCCGGCTGGGGCGGATGCGTCGACGAGAGGGCGCGGGCAGCCAGCGCGTCGGGCGCCGACGTCGCCGTCAGCATCCACGCGGACTCGACGAGCACGACAACCGACACCGGCAAGCACGGGTTCCATCTGATCGTGCCCACGCTGCCGATTCCCGACGCCGCGGCCGATGCTGCACAGTCCGAGGGTGGACGTTCGGCATCGAGTCTGATGCGCGATTCCTACGTTCGCGCCGGTTTCGATCCAGCAAACTATGCAGGCGTGGACAACGGAATTCAGGAGCGATCGGATGTGGCTGGACCTGCACTGACCACCGTGCCTCTCGTCTTCGTGGAGATGGGCAACGGATCGAACCCGGACGACGCCGCTCTGCTCGAGAGCTCGGACGGCCAGCTGAAGCACGCAATTGCCATCTCGACGGGAATCATCGATTACCTCCTCGGTGCCGAGACCCCGTCCGCGACGGCAGCGGAGTCCGCCACCACACCTGCGGCAGCCCCGGCTGGGACGTCGGCGTCCGACGCCACCGCGTCCACCGCAACAGCACCCACCGCGACAGCGCCGACCGACACAGGTCCCGCAGTCGCGGGGCGTAGCGCGTTGTCGCGACTGCTCGAGAGCGTCTCACCGTATGTCGAATCGTTCGGCGCAGACGGCCTCGAATCGCTCGCGACACCGGAGAACGTGAGCAGTGTGTCGACTTTCGCTCGAGGCCTGCTGACGCAGATTATCGCCGACCGGTAGTCTCGGACGCCGTGGCGCGTCGAAAGATTCCGGTGGTGATAGTCGCCGGCTTTCTCGGCGCAGGCAAGACCACTCTTCTCAATCACCTGTTGCGCAATGATTCGGGTGTTCGAATCGGGGTCGTGGTCAACGATTTCGGAGCAATCAACATCGATTCGATGCTCGTGGCCGGGCAGGTCGATTCGATGGTTTCTCTGGGCAACGGCTGCATCTGTTGCGCCGTCGACATCAGCGACATGGACGCGATGTTCGACGCGTTGGCGCATCGCCGTTCGGCCATCGACGTGATCGTGGTCGAGGCCAGTGGATTGGCCGAGCCTCGCAACTTGATCCGAATGGTCCGTGGCAGCGAGAACGAGTTCATCGTCTACGGCGGTCTCGTCGGGGTCGTCGACGCGGTGGAATTTCCGCAGACTCGCATTCTGCATCCCGAAATCGACCAACACCTGCAATTGGCCGATCTGGTGGTCCTCAACAAGTCCGATGCGGTCTCGGAGACCGAGCGTTCCGCGGTCGTGGCGACGGTGCGGTCTCTCGTCGCAGACGTGCCCGTGGTGCCGGTCGCCTTCGGTCGCGTCGATCCGCTGTTGCTGTTCGACCGTCGCGACGATCTCTCGGTCGATTCGACCATGGCCGTGCAGTTGTCGTTGGACGAGCTTCTCCGGGAGAACCACGACGATCACGACCACGAGCGTCACCTGCACGCGCAGTACTCGCACACCGAATTCGTCACGACAGATCCCGTCGAGCCGCGCCGGTTCATCGAGTTCCTGGAGAATCCCACCGGAAACCTCTACCGCATCAAAGGTTTCGTGCATTTCGCGATTGCCGGCCATACGAAGAAGTTCATCGTGCACACGGTGGGCCGACACATTCGATTCGAGGCCGCATCGTGGGCTCGAGGTGAGGCCGAACAGACCTCGTTGGTGCTGATCGGTACCGAGCTCGACGCGCCGGCCGTCGAGCAACGGTTACGTGCCTGTGTTCGCAGACCGGACGACAGCAACGACGTCTCCGCCATGCTCCCGGTCCATCGCTACCTCGAGACCGGGTAGTTCTACAGCCCTACCCACTCGGTACGACCGCCCTCGAATCCCTGGCGCTTCCAGATGGGAACCTCGGCCTTTATGCGTTCGACGAGTCGGGCGCATGCCTCGAACGCTTCGGCGCGATGAGCCGAACCGACGGCCGCGACGAGCGCGAGGTCGCCGACGCGCAGATCGCCGACGCGGTGTACCGCGGCCACCGCCAGTCCGGTCTCTGCCGATACCTCCGAGCAGCACCGGCTCAAGAAGCGTTCTGCGTCGGGGTGTGCGCGGTATTCCAGAGTCTCCACGGCGTGACCGCCGTCGTGATCACGCACGATTCCGCTGAACAGTACTACGGCTCCGTGATGCGAATCCTGAACCGCTGCTTCGACTTCGGTAGTGCTCAACGGTTCGTTCGAGATGCGGGCGACGAGCTCATTCATCGTGTGATCCTCCTCCGGCGATCTGGGCCAGCACATGGTCGAGGAGCGGGTCGAGAACGGCGAGTCCGTCCTTCACGCCACCCGGCGAGCCCGGCAGATTGACAATCAGTGTGCGTCCGATGAGGCCTGAGACGCCTCGGCTGAGCACCGCGTGCGGCGTCGCAGATGTTCCGCGGGTTCGGATCGCATCGGCAATGCCCGGCATATCGATGTCGATGAGCGCCGCCGTGGCCTCGGGGGTCGCGTCGGTGGGGGACACACCGGTACCGCCGGTGCTGATGATCAACGACGGTTCGCCGCGCAAGGATTCGTGCAGGCCCGTTGCGATATCGGCGTCCGCGAACACCAGTGGACCTCGGACGCTGAAGCCCCGATCGGTCAACCAGGATGCGATGGTGGGGCCGGTGGTATCGGGCCGAGTTCCCCGCGCGCCACCGGTGGAGGCCACCAGAACGACCGCGGATCGGGTGGACTCGAAGAGTGGTGGAGCGGCAGCGGTGGGGGAGACCTCCGCGTCGTCCCGTTGCCAATGTCCGTGCTTGCCACCGTCTTTTGTGATCAGTCGGACACCGTTCATGGTGGCACCCGGATCGACGGCCTTGACCATGTCGTGCAGAGTCAGGCCGGCGACAGCGACCGCGGTCAGTGCTTCCATCTCCACCCCGGTGCGTCCGGTGGTGCGTGCCGTCGCCTCGACCGTGATGGACGAGTCGGTGAATCCGAACGAGATCTTCACCGACGAGAGCGCGAGCTGGTGACACAGCGGGATCAGTTCGGACGTTCGCTTGGCCGCCGAGATACCCGCGATACGCGCGGTGGCGAGCACGTCGGCCTTGGGCATGTCGTCCGCACGCACGAGCGCGATGACCTCGGCGGTGGTGACGAACTCACCGGCGGCGACGGCCGTGCGCGCGGTTTCCTTCTTGTGCGCAACATCGACCATGCGCGCGCGCCCCTGATCGTCGAGATGGGACAGGTGGGCGTGCGGGGCGTCGGTGGTCACAGCGGCCATACCTCCACGTGGGATCCTGCAGCGAGTTCGGTTGTCTCGGAATCGATATCGATCAGTACGTCCGCCCAGGCCAGTGCGGCGACCAGGTGAGAGCCAGGCCCGGCGACGAGCTCGACCCGGCCGTCGTCGCGCAGGCGGCCACGCAACAGTTGCCTTCTGCCGGGCGGTGACACTATCGGTTCGTACAGGGCCGCGGTGGACGAGAGCACCGGAGGTAGGCCGGCCGCTCGCCGAACGATGTTGCGCGCGAACATGATGTACGAGACGACGGTACTGACGGGATTGCCGGGGAAGCTGAGCACGGGAATGCCGTCGAACACCGTGGTGCCCTGAGGCCCGCCCGGCTGCATGCGAACCGATCCGAAGTTGCCGCCGAGTGGTCCGAGCACGTCCTTGACCACCTCGAAGTCGCCCATCGACACCCCGCCGGAGGTGATGATCAGCTCTGCAGATTCTGTTGCAGCGTCGAGTATCTCGCGAAATCGGGCTGGATCGTCGGAGCTGCGCGCGACGGCGACCACCTCCGCGCCGCTGGCACGAAGGTGTGCGGCGAGGGTGATTCCGTTCGAGTCGTAGATCTGGCCCGGCGTCAGTGTCGTTCCGGCGTCGGCCAGTTCTGCACCGGTGGTCACGACGGCCACGCGAGGACGCGAGCGGACGTCGACCTCGCCGAGACCGACGGCCGCGAGAACGGAGATGTGCCGGGGTTCCAGCACTCGGCCTGCTTCGACCAGGACTGTTCCGGTGCGCACGTCGCTGCCCTGCTCGCGAACGAATTCACCTGCTGCGCGGCTCTTTTCGATCGTCACGGAGCCGGCCGTCGTCGCCGTGGTGTCTTCGACGGGGACGATGGCGTCGGCTCCGTCGGGAATGGGCGCACCCGTCATGATCTTGGCAGCGCTCCCCGGAGCCAGCGGTGCCGATCCCGTCGGGCCTGCGGCGATGACAGTCGAGACCGGAAGCGTGACCGGGGTCGTCGCCACGGACCGGGCATCCACCGCATAGCCATCCATCTGCGAGTTGCGGAACAGGGGCAGGTCGACCGGTGATCGCACGTCCTCGTACGAGACGCGTCCCAGTGCGTCGGTGAGAGGAATGCGCTGCGCGGTTCTGGTGGCCAGCGCCGCGAGCAGGGCCTCGATCGCCGCGGCATGTTCCTCGACGGACACGGCGCTCACTGCGGCGGTCCGATGGTTACGCGCAGGTGCTCAGCCGTCATGGGTGTCAATCCTAGGCACGCCGATCGGGCCGCCCGGTGTGGGCTGCGGCATACTGGGTAGACACGTAGACGACAGGCGTGATTTTCGACGAAGGTGAGGCGTTAGGTGACGGTCGACAGTGTCACCTCGCTCGGCATTCCCGGTTTCGGCACCGGCACCGGTTCCCTCGCAGGCGGTGCGAACTCGGTGTCCGATCGGCCGGACGTGCCGCATCTGATCGACCGATTCGGCCGGGTTGCACGCGACCTGCGAATCTCCATCACCGAGAAGTGCTCGTTGCGATGCACGTACTGCATGCCGGAGGAAGGCCTGCCTGCCATTCCCGCAGCAGCTCTGTTGACTCCCGCCGAGATTGCGCGAGTGGTCTCGGTGTCGGTGCGTCTGCTGGGCATTCGAGACGTGCGCTTCACGGGAGGCGAGCCGCTGATGCGTCGCGATCTCGACGAGATTCTGCGGCTGTCCGCCGATGCAGCGCAGGGTGTTCCGCTGTCGATGACCACCAACGCCGTCGGTCTCGAGCACCGGGCGCAGTCCCTGGCCGAGGCCGGGTTGACCCGGGTGAACGTCTCGTTGGATTCCGTCGATCGCGAGCATTTCGCGCGGTTGACGCGACGAGACCGATTGCCGTCCGTGCTCGCCGGAATCCGGGCAGCAAAGCGCGCGGGGATCGGTCCGGTCAAGGTCAACGCCGTTCTGATGCGCGACACATTGGCCGGTGCCGTCGATCTGCTTCGCTGGTGCCTCGACGAAGGGGTGGCGCTGCGGTTCATCGAGCAGATGCCCCTCGATGCCGATCACGAGTGGGCTCGCGAGAACATGGTCGACGCCCAGACCCTGATAGACGAGTTGTCGACGTCCTTCGATCTGCGAGCCGTGGGCCGCGCCGATCCGTCCGCCCCGGCCGAGGAGTGGAGCGTCGACGGTTCCGACGCCACCGTGGGCATCATCGCGTCGGTGACGCGATCGTTCTGCGGAGATTGCGACCGCACGCGGGTGACGGCCGAGGGAACGATTCGGTCGTGCCTGTTCAGTGACGACGAGACCGATCTACGCGCGGCTCTACGCGGCGGCGCGAACGACGACGAGCTGGCCGCCGTATGGCGCGGGGCGATGTGGAACAAGTGGGCAGGGCACGGCATCGGAGCCGACGGCTTCGTACCTCCTACCCGCAGCATGGGGGCAATCGGTGGGTGACACTCAGGTAGAGGTGCGGTACTTCGCTGCCGCGGTCGACGCGTCGCACTGTGAGTCCGAGTACGTGACCGTGCCGCTCGGGGCCACTCTCGCAGACCTGCGAGAGCTGATCCTGTCCCGGCACGGCGCGCCGATGGAGCCGATCCTGCGGGTGTCGGCCTATCTGGTGGGGGACGACCTCACCCGGGACCTGGATCGCGCCATCGGCAGCAGGGTCGATGTGCTGCCGCCCTTCGCCGGCGGCTGAGGAAACCCCAGTCGCCGGCAGCGTCGTTCAGCTGCTCCTCTTCCACCAATCGTCGAACGGCGTCACCGGCACCGTGCGCTTGTGACGGGTCGCGAGGAACATCTTCTCCAGCTTGTCTGCCACCTCCTCGGTGACGTCCTTGCCCTCCAGGTAGTCGTCGATCTGCTCGTACGTCACGCCGAGCGCTTCCTCGTCGGGTAAGGCCGGACGGTCGTCTTCGAGGTCAGCGGTGGGAACTTTGCGCCAGGTACTTTCCGGCGCACCCAATTCCCGCAGCAGTGCCGCGCCCTGTCGCTTGCTCAAGCCGGTCAGCGGAGTCAGATCGACCCCGCCGTCGCCGAACTTGGTGAAGAAGCCGGTGATCGCCTCGGCGGCGTGATCGGTGCCCACGACGACGTAGCCCAGTTCGCCCGCGACTGCGTACTGCGCGACCATGCGCTGGCGAGCCTTGATGTTGCCTCGTACGAAATCGCGAATCTCGGAGGCACTCAACGCTTCCGCGGTCGCGGCCGCAGCGGCGTCGGCAGCGTCCTTGATGTTCACCGTCACCGTCCGGTCGGGATCGATGAACTTCAGTGCGATCGATGCGTCGTCCTCGTCGGCCTGCACGCCGTAGGGAAGGCGAACGGCAACGAATTCGGCCTCGTGTCCGTCGGCTCTGAGTTCGGTCGCGGCCTGTTGGGCGAGCTTGCCGGTGAGCGTGCTGTCCTGTCCGCCGCTGATGCCGAGTACGAATCCCGAGGCCGGCGTCGACGCCAGGTAGTCCTTCAGAAAGTCCACTCGCCTGCGGACCTCCGTGATCGGGTCGATGGTCGACTGCACTGCCAGCTCACGCATGATCCCCGAGCGCAATTCCGAGTTGATGTGTCCCATCACGTCATCCTAATGACGGGTGCGGGTATGCGGTCCCGCGCCGTGCGTAGTGTCGGTGGTCGTGAGCGGATCCTCGGATACTTTCGTGAAGCGAAACCCCCAGGCGCACCCCGACTTCTTCGCGGCCGAGGCCACCGGTCTTCGTTGGCTCGGCGAGGCGAAGGCGCCCGTCGTTCGAGTCCTGGGGCACGGGCCGACCTACATCGAGCTCGAACGGCTCACCGCGGCCCGTCCGACAGTGCCGATGGCCAACCGATTCGGTAGAGCACTGGCTCGAATGCACAGCAGTGGCGCGGCCGGTTTCGGAGCTCCTCCGATCGACTCCGATGGTTCGTCGTTCTCGGGTCGGTTGTTCATCGGTTCCCGGCCGATGAGCAGTGCGGTGCACCGGACATGGGGTGCTTTCTACGCGGCCGAACGAGTGGTGCCGTTTCTCCGAATCGCAGTCGATGCAGGCACCGTGTCGCAGTCGGAGACCGTGACGGTCGAGAGGGCATGCGAACGCATCGCGAACGGTGAATTCGACGACGCAGAGCTGCCCAGCCGTATTCACGGAGATCTGTGGAACGGCAACGTGTTCTGGACCGACGGGGGAGTGGTGCTGATCGACCCTGCAGCCCACGGTGGCCACCGTGAGACCGACCTGGCGATGCTGGCGCTCTTCGGGTGCCCCCATCTCGACGCTGTCGTCGACGGCTACGAGGCGGTGTGGCCGCTGCGAGCAGGGTGGCGCGAACGCACTGCTGTGCATCAGCTGCACCCGCTCGCCGTCCACGCGGCTGGGCACGGCCGCTCCTACGGCAGCGCGTTGCATACTGCGGCCATGGCCGTCATGGGGCTCTGAGCAGACAATTACCGAACGTGAGTTGCCCTGCGTACCAAGTCTTCCCAGCCGTCGGCCAGGCGATCCATCGGCATCCCGAGATCGCGATACTGATGCAACACCAGGGTCGCTTCGAGTGGTGTGAGGAGCCAGTACGCCAGCAGTTCGAGATCTCCGTCCACCTCGGCTGCGCGGAGCAGCGACAGGACGTGGGTGAAGTTCACCATGTGCGCCGGGGCGGAGTACCGCGCGTCGTCGGAGTTCTCGGCAGCGCGTAGGACTTCGCCCTGAACGTTGACGAACTCGAGCCGAGCTCGGCCGAAGGCAACGAGACGGTCGATGGGAGCGGCTCCGGGGCCGAGTGGGGGATCGCCGAACATGAACGAGTGCTGCAGCTTCTTCTCGGTGTGGTCGAGCAAGGCGCGCATCAGACCCGCGCGGTTTCCGAACCGTCGGAACACTGTGCCTTTGCCTACTCCGGCTTTCGTGGCCACCGCGTCCATCGTGATGGCGTCGGCTCCGACCGTCGCGACCAGATCCGTTGCGGCGTCGAGGAGCAATCGACGGTTGCGCGCTGCGTCGCACCGCTCGGAGTCCTCGCCCGCAATGGGCAGCATCGGGCCGTTCACAGTTCGAGCCTACCTTGCCGGGAACACAAATGGACCATGGTCCGTTTGGATGGTAGGAATAGCACGACGATCTCGTCACCCGAACTTGCGAAGGAATAACCTCATGTCAGACGCTCACGTACTCGTTCTCGTCGGAAGCTTGCGCGCCGAGTCGGTGAACAAGCGGATCGCCGAGACTGCTGTCACGGTTGCACCCGCCAATGCCGAGATCGTCGTGTACGAAGGTCTCGGAGATGTCCCTTTCTACAACGAGGACATCGACGTCGAAGGATCTGTGCCCGCCGCCGCGCTCGCTCTGCGTGCCGCTGCCGAGAAGGCGTCGGCACTGTTGCTCGTCACACCCGAATACAACGGCACCATCCCGGCCGTGTTGAAGAACGCGATCGACTGGCTCTCGCGGCCCTACGGCGCTGGTGCCATGGTGGGCAAGCCGGTCGTCGTGATCAGTGCGTCGCCCAGCGGCAACGGAGCCAAGTGGGCGCACGAGGACACCAGCAAAGCCGTGCGCATTGCCGGCGGAACGGTTCTCGAGGACGTCCAGCTCTCCATCGGCGGAACCATCGACAAGTTCGGTTCGGCCCATCCGCGTGAGAACGCCGAGGTCTCCGGTGAGATCGGGCACGTCGTTGCCGAGTTGGTCAAGGCGTCCGACGGTCTCGTGAACGCCTGAGCTCTATCGGGTATGAGAATCGTTTTCATGTAGGATGACGGCATGAAGGTGAGAAACTCGTTGAAATCGCTCAAGAACAAGCCCGGTGCGCAGGTGGTACGGCGGCACGGGAAGGTGTTCGTCATCAACAAGAAGGAACCACGGTTCAAAGCGCGGCAGCGCTGACGAGCGCGTGATTCAAGGAAGGGCCCTCGGAGAAGTTCGGGGGCCCTTCGTCGTGTCGGGGGATGGTCGATGGCCGCCGGTGCGCGTCACCGGGCCGACCGGTTCTCGTTGTGATCGATCACACTTGCGATGTGTGATGCGCGACACGCCGAAGTGGCGGGATTTTCAGCCCTCTGCGGAGCCGTGACCAGCAAATACCACGCATGTTGTTCGCAACATCTCGTGTTGTAGGCAGATGTCGGACACTAGGTGTAGTGTTTGACCGACCGAGAGACCACAACTCGAAGAACCCGGGAAACGGGTTCGAGCAGGTCGAAGTCGCCCTGAGCGGGAGATGTTCTCGGTGCCACACGCAGAGCACATCGGTCGCGTCGGTGCACCCGATGGCGACAACGGAAAGAGGACACCATGAGCATCACCGTTTACACCAAGCCCGCCTGCGTTCAGTGCAATGCCACCTACCGCGCCCTCGACAAGGCAGGCATCGAGTACTCCGTCATCGACATCTCGCAGGATCCCGAAGCGCGCGACTACGTCATGGCCCTCGGCTACCTGCAGGCCCCGGTTGTCGTCGCCGGTGACGATCACTGGTCCGGCTTCCGCCCGGACCGCATCAAGACCCTCGCAGCGAACGCTGCTTGAACAGAACGAGAAAGTGAGTGAGCGGTGAGTTCGCAACCGCAGTCCTCCCACTCATTGGTCTACTTCTCCAGCGCGTCCGAGAACACTCATCGTTTCGTCTCGAAGCTGGACATCCCCGCGACACGTATTCCGCTGCGCGACCCTGACGGCACCTTTCGCGTCGACTCGCCCTACGTTCTCGTCGTGCCGACGTACGGGGGAGGGGCCACCTACTCCGGGCGCGACACCAACTACGTCCCCAAGCGCGTGATCAAGTTTCTCAACGACAAGCACAATCGGTCGTTGATCAGGGCGGTCATCGCTGCCGGAAACACGAATTTCGGTGACTCGTTCTGCTTTGCGGGAGACGTCATCTCGCAGAAGTGCGCAGTCCCGTACCTGTATCGGTTCGAATTGATGGGCACCCCCGAGGACGTAGTGCGGGTCCGCGAGGGGCTGGAGGACTTCTGGGAACGTGAAGTCCGACGCGCTGCCCACACGCACTAGTGCACCACCCACCACATACCCAGTAGGAGCATCGCCGTGGCACCGACCATCACCGACGCAGCACCCGTCCCCACCACCGTCCGCGGCGACGGCGACATGGATTACCACGCGCTCAACGCGATGCTCAACCTGTACGGCCCCAACGGTGAGATCCAGTTCGAGAAGGATCGCGAGGCCGCAAATCAGTACTTCCTGCAGCACGTCAACCAGAACACCGTGTTCTTCCACGATCTGGACGAGAAGCTGGATTACCTCGTCGAGGAGAATTACTACGAGCCCGAGGTCCTCGACCAGTACTCCCGCGAGTTCGTCAAGTTCCTGATCAACCACGCGTACTCGAAGAAGTTCAGATTCCCCACCTTCCTCGGTGCGTTCAAGTACTACACCTCGTACACGCTCAAGACCTTCGACGGAAAGCGTTACCTCGAGCGCTTCGAGGACCGTGTGTGCATGGTGGCGCTGACGCTCGCTGCCGGAGACGAGGCCCTGGCCACAGATCTCGTCGACGAGATCATCGCCGGCCGATTCCAGCCCGCGACGCCCACCTTCCTCAATTCCGGCAAGAAGCAGCGCGGCGAACCGGTGTCGTGCTTTCTGCTGCGCATCGAAGACAACATGGAGTCCATCGGCCGCTCGATCAACTCCGCCCTGCAGCTGTCCAAGCGCGGTGGCGGAGTTGCACTGCTGCTGAGCAACATTCGCGAGGCCGGCGCACCCATCAAGCGCATCGAGAACCAGTCCTCGGGTGTCATCCCGATCATGAAGCTGCTCGAGGACTCCTTCTCCTACGCCAACCAGCTCGGCGCGCGCCAGGGCGCGGGCGCGGTGTACCTGCACGCCCACCACCCCGACGTCTACAAATTCCTCGACACCAAGCGTGAGAACGCCGACGAGAAGATCAGAATCAAGACGCTCTCGCTCGGAATCGTCATCCCGGACATCACGTTCGAGCTGGCGAAGAAGAACGAGGACATGTACCTGTTCTCGCCGTACGACGTCGAGCGCATCTACGGCGTGCCGTTCGCAGATATCAACGTCTCCGAGAAATACTACGAGATGGTCGACGACAAGCGAATTCGCAAGACGAAGATCAAGTCACGTGAGTTCTTCCAGACGCTCGCCGAGCTGCAGTTCGAGTCCGGCTACCCGTACATCATGTACGAGGACACCGTCAATCGCGCGAACCCGGTGAAGGGCAAGATCACTCACTCGAACCTGTGCTCGGAGATCCTGCAGGTCTCGACACCGTCGACGTTCAACGACGACCTCTCGTACAGTCATGTCGGCAAGGACATCTCGTGCAATCTGGGCTCGCTGAACATCGCCAAGACGATGGACTCGCCCGATTTCGGTAAGACCATCGCCGTGGCGATTCGCGGCCTGACCGCGGTGTCGGATCAGACCCACATCTTCTCGGTGCCGTCGATCGAGCAGGGCAACAACGATTCTCACGCCATCGGCCTCGGGCAGATGAATCTGCACGGCTACCTCGCGCGCGAGCGGATCCACTACGGTTCGACCGAGGGAATCGACTTCACGAACATCTACTTCTACACCGTGCTGTTCCACGCACTCCAGGCGTCGAATCAGCTGGCGAAGGCCCGTGGCCAGTACTTCAAGGGCTTCCCCGACTCCAAGTACGCGTCCGGCGAGTTCTTCGACAAGTACGTCGATCAGGTCTGGGAGCCGGCCACACCCAAGGTTGCCAAGCTCTTCGCCGATTCCGGCGTATCCATTCCCACACAGTCGGATTGGACGACGCTGAAGGCGTCCGTGCAGGAATACGGGATCTACAACCAGAACTTGCAGGCCGTTCCGCCGACCGGTTCCATCTCGTACATCAACAACTCCACCTCGTCGATTCACCCGGTGGCGTCGAAGATCGAGATTCGCAAGGAAGGCAAGATCGGTCGCGTCTACTACCCGGCACCGTATCTCGACAACGACAATCTGGACTTCTATCAGGATGCTTACGAGATCGGCTACGAGAAGATCATCGACACCTACGCTGCCGCAACGCAACACGTCGATCAGGGTCTGTCGTTGACGCTGTTCTTCAAGGACACCGCCACCACCCGTGACATCAACCGCGCGCAGATCTACGCATGGCGCAAGGGCATCAAGACGCTGTACTACATCCGACTGCGTCAGTTGGCACTCGAAGGCACTGAGGTGGAGAACTGCGTCTCCTGCATGCTCTAGGGCTTCGCCCTCGTGCGCGTTTTGCGTAGCTGGAGCTACGCAAAACGCGCACGAGGGGATATGTCGTACCCCGTGGGCATGATCACCGGCCATGGAACATGGTCGGGGGGACGGTCGAGAACTACAGGTTCTGATCGATACGCAGTGGGGGCTGTTCACGCAGTCGCAGGTCACGAAGTTGGGGTACAGCCGAAATCGAGTTCGCGCGTTGTTGGACAGCGGAGCGTGGATCGCCGTTCTCAGAGGCGTCTACTCCATCTTCACCGGGCCGTTGACGCGGGAGCGGATGCTGATGGCAGCACTTCTGTACGGAGGTGGACATGCAATGCTGAGCCACCGATCCGCGGCCGAGGAGTGGGGTTTCCGCACGCCGGATCCAGCCGCGGCGGTCCACGTCACCGTGCCGTACGGAAAGTCTGCGTGCAATCAACGGCCGACCGTGCGATCGGCCCCCACGCAGGGAACACGGCTGGTGGCAGGCGTTGGATCGTCACTGCATCCCGGAGTGGTCGTGCACCGATCTCGTGCGCACAGGTACATCGGTGTGCCGGGCGATATGCCACGGACGACATTGGTGGACACCGCACTCGATCTCGCGGTATCGGAACCCACGCCCAAGCAGGCTCTCGACAGCTTGGTGTCCTCGGTGACCCAGCGACGAATTCGACTGACCGACGTTCGGGAGCGGATCGCCGTCCGACGGCCGTATCGATATCTCTCGACGCTGACAGAAGCCATCGACTTGCTCGCCAACGGTGTTCAGTCAGTCCTCGAGCTCGAATATGCAGCGAATGTCGAAGCCGCTCATGACCTTCCGGTTGCGGAGCGGCAGAACGCGATCAGAGTCGATGGCCGCACCTTGTACGAGGACGTGGTGTATCGCATCGGATCTCGCACGTTGACGGTGCGTCTGGACGGCCGCCGCTTCCATTCGATGCGCGAGGTCGCCTTTCGGGATCGGCGACGGGACAACGCGGCCGAGCTCGCCGGCCGAGCACGCCTCGTTTTCGGGTACGAGGAAGTCAGCAGCGATCCGTGCGGAGTTGCGCGAGACGTAATACAGGTGCTGCGGCGTGAGGGCTGGGATGGCGAACCCACGTCGTGCGCGTTTTGCGTATCTGCAGCTACGCAAAACGCGCACGACACAGATCTTGTGTTAGCTATTGATGTCCGACACAACAGGTAGTGTTCAAGCAAGCCAACATTCGGCAGATTTCTTCGGTAGATAGGACACATGGTGAAGCTCATCGATCGCGTCTCCGCAATCAACTGGAATCGGGTCCAGGACGACAAGGACTCCGAAGTGTGGGAGCGGCTCACCAGCAACTTCTGGCTGCCCGAGAAGGTGCCGGTGTCCAACGACATTCCGTCGTGGGCAACCCTGACCGCCGTCGAGAAGCAGCTGACGATGCGCGTGTTCACCGGGTTGACGCTGCTCGACACCATTCAGGGAACGGTGGGCGCAGTCAGCCTCATCCCGGACGCCATCACCCCGCACGAAGAGGCGGTGTACACCAACATCGCGTTCATGGAGTCGGTGCACGCCAAGAGCTACAGTTCCATCTTCTCCACCCTCAGCTCCACCCGTGACATCGACGATGCATTCCGCTGGTCCGAGGAGAACGTCAACCTCCAGCGCAAAGCCGAGATCGTCCTGAACTTCTACCACGGTGACGATCCGCTCAAGCGCAAGGTCGCGTCGACGCTGCTCGAGTCGTTCCTGTTCTACTCGGGCTTCTACCTGCCGATGTACTGGTCCTCGCGGGCCAAGCTCACCAACACCGCAGACCTGATCCGACTGATCATCCGCGACGAGGCCGTGCACGGGTACTACATCGGATACAAGTACCAGAAGGGTCTCGAGAAGGTCAGCGAGGCGCAGCGCGAGGAGCTCAAGAACTACACGTTCGAGTTGCTGTTCGAGTTGTACGACAACGAGGTGGAGTACACCCAGGACCTCTACGACGAGATCGGCCTCACCGAGGACGTCAAGAAGTTCCTGCGCTACAACGCCAACAAGGCACTGAACAACCTCGGTTACGAGGGGCTGTTCCCCAAGGACGAGACGGACGTCAACCCGGCAATTCTGTCGGCGCTCTCACCCAACGCGGACGAGAATCACGACTTCTTCTCCGGTTCGGGCTCCTCCTACGTCATCGGCAAGGCCGTCAACACCGAAGACGAGGACTGGGACTTCTAGATCTGTCCGCAGCGCCGGGCCGCTCACTCTTTCGGTGGGCGGCCCGGTGCTCGAATGTCCTGCGCGTCCTTCGGCATTCGACCCTTGTCGCTCAGCGCTCGGCGCAACAGAAACTCGATCTGAGCATTGGTGCTGCGCAACTCGTCGGAGGCCCAGCGGGCAAGGGCGTCGTGCACCGCTGGGTCCAGACGAAGCAGTACCTTCTTACGTTCGACGGCCATGACTCACTGGTACAGCGATCCGGTGTTGACGACGGGTTGCGTGTCGCGGTCGCTGCACAGCACCACGAGAAGGTTCGACACCATGGCGGCCTTGCGCTCCTCGTCGAGTTCCACGACGTGCTTCTCCTCCAGTTTTGCCAGAGCCATCTCCACCATTCCGACGGCACCTTCGACGATCTGCTGACGGGCGGCGATGACGGCCCCGGCCTGTTGACGCCGCAGCATGGCCTGTGCGATCTCCGGCGCGTAGGCCAGACGGTTGATTCGAGTTTCGATCACCTCGACACCGGCCGACCGCACCCGCGCGTGAACTTCCTCCGACATGGCCGCGGTGATCTCGTCGGCATTCTCCCGCAACGACATTCGCCCTTCGGCGTCGTACGGGTAGCTGCCGGCGATGTGGCGAACTGCGGACTCGGTCTGCACCGCCACGAACTCCTCGTAGTCGTCCACCTGGAACGACGCCAATGCGGTATCGGCAACCTGCCAGACGACGATGGCAGAGATCTCGATCGGGTTTCCGTCGGCGTCGTTGACCTTCGATTGTCCGGTTTCGTGATTGCGAATTCGCGTCGAGATCGCTCTGCGGTACGTCAACGGATTGGTCCAGCGGAGCCCCGGTGTGCGCAGGGTGCCGCTGTACGAGCTCCCGAGCAGCTGCAGAACGCGAGCCTGATTCGGTTGCACCAGTGTCAGACCCATGAGCGCCGGTAGCGAGAGCACGAACAGGGCGACCCCGGCGACGATGAGTCCGACGACGGTGAACACGATGCCGACCACGAACGCGGCGATTCCGCCGAGAAACAACACGAGACCGACGCCGAGCATCGACCAACCGGGTAGATCCCATCCCGGGCGCTCGGCAATGTTCGTGGTGGGCGTGCCCGTCGGCTTCTCGGCGACGGTTGTGGGTGCGGACATGAGAACCTCCCTCTCGATGGTGATACTAAAGTGATATCACATTTTTGGTCCATCGGGGTCGGTTCGAGGCAACGGTTCGTTCGTACCGGGCGAGAAAGTCAGCGTCGAAACCACGCCGACGGTTCGTCGGCGATGGCCTTCTCGATGCGCAATCGTGAAGTCGCAGTGAGGTTTTCCGGGAGCGCGTCGAGCGGGAACCACGCGACGTCAAGATTCTCGTCATCGGCGACATGAGGGGTTCCGCCGACGTACCGAGCGAGGAACGTGATGTCCAGATACTGCGCGACATCGCCGTTCGGGTACGTGATCGGCTCGGTCACGTCGACGCTCGTCAGACGCACGATCGAGGCGTCCACTCCGGTCTCCTCACCGATTTCCCGCAGTGCGGCCGGGGCGGGTTCCTCGCCTGGTTCGAGGATTCCGGAGACGACGGCCCAGGTGTTGTTGTCTGCTCGCAAGGTCAGCAGTACGCGCCGATCGTCGTCGAGGATCACGGCGCTGACACCGGACAGCCACAGCGGCGACGTTCCGACGACGCTGCGCAGGGCGCGAACGAACTCGGGGATCGGCATCGGTCAGACCACCGCGATCAAGATACGTAGCCGTTGAGGGACGCGGACAGATCGGCCAGGATGGCCCGCGCCGCGATGACTCCGCTGCCGGACCACACCGTGTCGTTCACCGCGAACACTCGCCCGTCCGTGACCGAGCCGAGAGTGTGCCATGCGTCGCTGTCCATCACCTCGCGGCCGAACGCCTCGCCTTCGGGGCCCGCGAATCGCACGTAGACGATGTCTCCCTCGACCGGAGCGAGATTGTCCGACTGGACCGAGAATGCGGCGTCACGCTGACTCTGCGGCCTGGCGACGCCGACTTCGCCGAGGACCTGACCCGCGAACGAGTCCGGTCCGTCCACCTCGATGGAGTCCGCATCGAATCGAACGAGCGACGCCTGGGTCTGGGCGGCGTCGATCTGACGACCGACCCGTTCGGCATCTGCCGAGAACGACGCCAACGCCTCGAATCCCGCCTGGCCGCGACCCAATGCTGCGGCGGACTGCAAGAAGGTGTCCTTCCATCCCCGTCCGGTTGCGGTGAAGACGGTCGGCGCAATGGCCTCGAGCGAGTCGTACATGCTCGATCCGAGGGAATCGCCACCCAGGATCAGATCGGGATCGAGGGCAGCGATGGCATCGATGTCGGGTGCGCCCACCGGGCCGACCGACGGGACGGAGGCCAATCCGGTGCCGAGGTAGAGCGGTTGATCTCCGTCGCCGCGAAAGTCGGGATCGATCGTGGCTGCCCCGACGACGCGTTCCCAGATACCGACCGCGCAGCTCGCGTCGAGACCGGCAGCGTCGAGCACGACGATGCGCCGAGGATCGGCCGGAATGACACTGATCCCCTCGGCATGCCCGACGGGGCGGGTGTTGCCTTCGACTCCGGTCGGGTCGAGCGGGGCGAGTGCGGGGCACAGTCCCACCGTGTCCCGGTTGTTTCCGACCACTCCGGCGCCGGCGATGTTCGTGGTGGTGCGGATGATCGTGGACGCATCGTCCTGCGCCTCGGAGTCCGAACAGCCGGTCAGCGCGACGGTTGCGGACAGGCACACGGCGGCGACAGCGCCGATCCTGCGCGATGCACACGAACGGGGGACTCGCGGGTGGAGTGGCAACGCGGGACTTCCTTCGACGGGTCGGGTGGTCTCACACAGTATCGGAAGGCAGCCGCCCCGGAACACTCGAACGCAGGCGGTCGAGCCTGCGAAATCGGCGACGCTCCAGGGGTTGCCCGCTGCTTCGGAAAGGCTGCCTGCGCAGGCGGATCGATGGATCCGAGCGCGGTCGATTCTGCCCAATACGACACACGGTAGGACCGGTTCGGCGAGTGTCGGTACGACGGTCTACCATTCGAGGAGCGCACGACTAGATGACGTCGCCCTGTGGTTCGGGGTCGGCGCGCAATCAGGAGGATCTGTGACTGCCCTAGCGCCTAGGCCCGCTTCCGTGGTGGATGCTGCTCGGCCGTTCCCGCCGAGAATGGGACCGAAGGGGTCGTTCCTGCACAAAGCGGTGACGACGACCGATCCCAAGGTGTTGGGAATCATGTACATCGCGACGTCGTTCGCGTTCTTCCTGGTCGGTGGGCTCATGGCGCTGTTGATGCGCGCCGAGCTGGCTGTACCGGGACTGCAGTTCCTGTCCAACGAGCAGTACAACCAGCTGTTCACCATGCACGGCACCATCATGCTGCTGCTGTACGCGACTCCGATCGTCTTCGGATTCGCGAACTACATCCTTCCGCTGCAGATCGGTGCCCCCGACGTCGCGTTCCCGCGGTTGAATGCGTTCTCGTACTGGCTGTACCTGTTCGGTGCGCTGATCACGACGGCCGGATTCATCACGCCCGGTGGTGCGGCCGACTTCGGTTGGACCGCGTACACCCCGCTCACCTCGGCGCTGCACTCGCCCGGTGTTGGCGCTGACCTGTGGATCATGGGCCTCGCCGTCGCCGGTCTGGGCACCATCCTCGGTGGCGTCAACATGATCACCACCGTGATCTGCCTGCGCGCCCCCGGAATGACGATGTTCCGGATGCCGATCTTCACCTGGAACATCCTGGTGACGTCGATTCTAATCCTGCTTGCCTTCCCGCTTCTGACGGCGGCGCTGCTCGGTCTGGCGGCCGACCGTCACCTGGGTGCCCACCTGTTCGATCCGGCGACCGGCGGAGTGCTGCTGTGGCAGCACCTGTTCTGGTTCTTCGGGCACCCCGAGGTCTACATCATCGCGCTGCCGTTCTTCGGGATCGTCTCCGAGGTGTTCCCGGTCTTCTCGCGTAAGCCGATCTTCGGCTACTCGGGCCTGATCTACGCCACGATCGCGATCGCGGCACTCTCGATCGCGGTGTGGGCGCACCACATGTACGCCACCGGTGCAGTCCTGCTGCCGTTCTTCTCGTTCATGACGTTCCTGATCGCTGTCCCGACAGGTGTGAAGATCTTCAACTGGGTCGGCACGATGTGGCGAGGTCAGGTGACGTTGGAGACGCCGATGTTGTTCTCCATCGGCTTCTTGATCACGTTCGTCTTCGGTGGATTGACCGGCGTCCTGCTGGCGTCGCCTCCGATCGACTTCCAGGTCACCGACAGCTACTTCGTCGTGGCTCACTTCCACTACGTCGTGTTCGGCACCGTGGTGTTCGCGACGTACGCCGGTATCTACTTCTGGTTCCCGAAGATGACGGGACGGATGATGGACGAAGCACTCGGCAAGTGGCACTTCTGGCTGACCTTCATCGGATTCCACGCAACCTTCCTGGTGCAGCACTGGCTCGGAAACGAGGGAATGCCGCGTCGGTACGCCGACTACCTGCCCTCGGACGGGTTCACCGAGTTGAACATCATCTCGACGATCGGTGCGTTCGTGTTGGGTGCGTCGACCCTGCCGTTCGTGTGGAACGTATTCAAGTCGTATCGCTACGGAGAGGTCGTCACGGTCGACGACCCGTGGGGCTACGGCAACTCGCTGGAGTGGGCGACCTCCTGCCCGCCGCCGCGACACAACTTCACCGAGCTGCCTCGGATCCGGTCCGAGCGTCCGGCGTTCGAGTTGCACTACCCGCACATGGTCGAACGGATGCGCGCGGAGGCGCACGTCGGGCCGGGAGCACACGGTGGTAAGACCACTGCTGTCCTCGAACAGGCCCGCCGGGCTCCGATCGCCACCAGCGATCACGAAGGGTCGGGCGACCCCGACCCCAGGTAGTCCAAGAATCAGCGAGAGCCCCTCCCGGCTACCGGGTGGGGCTCTTCGCTTGCGACAATCATCGGCGTGACCGGGCCTCGCCCGTACGCGTGAGGTGACACGAGGATCCATCCGGCCATCGGCCGCGCGTGAAAGGGAGTTCCGGTGAGTTCGATTGACACCGCAGTGCTGGTGACGGTGACGGGACCCGATAAGCCGGGCGTCACGTCGGTGCTGTTCGCAGCGCTCTCTCGGCACAATGTCAGCCTGCTCGACGTCGAGCAGGTGGTGATCCGCGGTCGACTGACTTTGGGTGTTCTCCTGTCCTGTCCCCGTGACCCCGAAGCGCTCCAAGAAGAGCTGGAAGACGCCATGGCGACGGTCGGCGTACACGTCGACGTCGAGATCGACACCGCCCGCAGCGGTGGACAGAGCCTGGCCACCCATGTGGTCGTGGTGCTCGGTCGGCCCGTGACTGCTCGTGCGTTCAGCACGATCTCGCGTGAACTCGCCCGTCAGGGCGCGAACATCGATGCCATCCGCGGAATTGCCGACTACCCCGTGACCGGTCTCGAACTGCAGGTGACCGCAACCGACACCTCGCCGGAAGCAGACCTGCAACTGCGCACAGGTCTCGCGGCGATCGCAGCCGGAATCGGTGTCGACGTCGCTGTGCAGCGCGGTGGAATTGCGCGTCGTTCCAAGCGACTCATCGTGTTCGATGTCGACTCCACCCTCGTACAGGGTGAGGTGATCGAGATGTTGGCTGCCCGTGCCGGTCGCGAAGAAGAAGTGCGGGCAGTGACCGAAGCTGCCATGCGCGGCGAGATCGACTTCGCCGAGTCGCTCGAACAGCGCGTCGCCGTGCTGGCGGGACTCGACGAGTCCGTCATCGACGAAGTCGGCGAGAGCTTGGAGCTGACGGCGGGTGCACGAACCACCATCCGCACTCTTCGACGTCTCGGATTCGCCTGTGGTGTCGTCTCCGGAGGGTTCCGACAGGTCATCGAGGGACTCGCTCACGAACTCGAACTCGATTACGTCAAGGCGAACACACTCGAGATCGTCGACGGCAAGCTCACCGGTCGGGTGATCGGTGATGTGGTCGACCGCGCTGCGAAAGCGACCGCACTGCGTGAGTTCGCAGCACAGTCCGGGGTGCCGATGGAACAGACCGTCGCCGTCGGCGACGGGGCCAACGACATCGACATGCTGACCGCCGCCGGCCTCGGGGTCGCGTTCAATGCCAAGCCTGCGTTGCGTGAGATTGCCGACACCGCCATCTCACATCCGTACCTGGATGCAGTTCTGTTCATCCTCGGCGTCACCCGCAACGAGATCGAAGCTGCGGACGCAGTCGACGGGGGAGTCCGCCGCGTCCCGATCCCATGACCGGCGATCCCATGACCGGCGATCCCACGATCGGCGATGCCCCGGATGGCGTGGAGACCGAGCCGCCGGTCGAGGAGTTTTCCTCGGACAACACGTTCTCCTCGCGCCATGCCGAGCTCGCTCGTGGATACGGCGGAGCCGACGATCCGGCAGATCCGGCGCAGGTCCTGGCGATGCCGTTGGTGCTGCACATCCCCAAGGTCGCCCCTCCGCTCAGAAGCGAGTTGCTCGAGGCCGCTGCCAGGGCGACCGTCGCGCTGTGTCTCGATCCTCGTGTGGGCGTCGACGCGTCGTGGCACGAGGCCTTCACCGAGTGGACGTCGGCACGCATCCGGAAAGTTGCCCGACGTGCGCGTGGAGCGCAATGGGTAGCGGCGCAGGATGTTCCGGGTGTCACGATCGACGTCGGGGGAGCGTCGGCACGCGCTTTCGTGCCCGGTCGCGTGGGGGATCTGGATCCGCGAATCAAGCGTCTGCAGATCGGCGGCACCGATGTGGCGGACGAAGACGAACTCCCACCGTCGCCCGGCCCCGTGCTGTGGGTGGACGCCTCACTGTCGATGACGGTGGGTAAGGCAGCAGCCCAGGTGGGGCACGCGTCGATGCTCCTGGCGGGCGCGATGAGTGCCGAGCAATGCCGAGAGTGGGCGGCGTCGGATTTCGCATGTTCGGTCCGATCTGCCGACCCGGAACAATGGGCGCGAGCACTCGGTGAGCTTCGTTCCGGTCGCGCGGTGGCGGTGCGGGATGCGGGCTTCACAGAAGTGGCACCCGGTTCGACCACGGTGATCGCCGTCCCCTGATCACCGATCGACGTCGTGCTCGTCGGCCTGCACTGACGCACACCGGAGTCTTCGGGTCCACTGTCGTACAAGTGGCTATGCCGGAGATATCCAGTAGGCCCGAGACTGGAAGTATGTTCACCTCACCATTTCGTGTTGTCGCCGGTCGTCGGCTCCCTACTCGGTTGGCCGCCCTGTACGTGGGGCTGTGGCTGTACGGGGCGTCGATGGCGTCGATGATCGCCGGTGGGCTCGGCGTCAATCCCTGGGACGTCTTCCACCAAGGCCTGGCACGTCACCTCTCGCTCAGCTTCGGAACCATCACCGCGATCACCGGTGTTGCCGTACTGCTGATGTGGATCCCGTTACGTCAACGGCCGGGGCTCGGCACAGTGAGCAACGTGGTGGTGATCGCAGTGGCTGTGGACGTGACATCGGCGATGTTGCCGCATCTCGACGGGTTCTTGGTGCGAACCCTGGCCATGGTGGCGGGAATCGTCGTGAACGCGTTCGCCACCGCGCTGTACATCGGCGCAGGGATGGGTCCGGGGCCGCGAGACGGATTGATGACCGGTCTGGTAGCCAGGACCGGATGGTCGATTCGTCTGACTCGCACCGGAATCGAGTTGACGGTGGTGCTCACCGGTTGGTTGCTCGGTGGGACTCTCGGCGTCGGGACGGTTCTCTATGCGCTCGGAGTCGGTCCGCTCGTGCAGTTGTTCATGAATTATCTGCCTGCGCTGCGCAGTACCAACACCGTGGATCCGGTCACCGATATCGTCGAACCGGGTTCGAGCGCTGCGGTATTCGAGGGCACTCCGTCCGCGCACGAGGAATCGAGCACCGGTACGAACAGTGACGACGACCAACTCGGGCACGCCAACGTGATCTCGGCAGGGCCGCCGGAGTGGAGGACGAGGAGCGAACTGGCGTCGTCGACCTGCCCGCCGTCGGACGCGTAGGAGCGGACATCGGACCCGTCGACCCAGGCCTGGATGGTGCGCACCGAATCGTCGTTCCATCGGTCGGTGTCGAATTCGATTCCGGCGCAGTCGAACCACACCAGATCGGGGCGCCCGGTCGGGGTCGCTCGGCCGGTGAAGAACTCCTGCTGACGTAGTGTCGGCGCACTCGCGCGGACGCGGAGCAATCGGCCCACGAAGCGAATCATGTTCTGATCCGCGCTGTCCCAGTCGATGGCCCAGGCGTCCGCGGCCGGTGCATCCTCCGGGACGCAGTACGCGTTGTTGTTGCCACCCTGACTGTGTCCCAATTCGTCACCGGCCAGCAGCATCGGTGTTCCGGTGGAGAGCGTCAGGGTAGCCAGCAGTGCGCGCACGTGGCGTCCTCGGGCGTCGAGAATCGAAGGCTCGTCCGTCTGCCCCTCGACGCCGTGGTTGACCGAAGAGTTGTTGTCCGTTCCGTCCCTGTTCTCTTCGCCGTTGGCGGCGTTGTGCTTTCGTTCGTAGGACACCAGATCGCGGGCGGTGAAGCCGTCGTGGGCGGTGACGAAGTTGATCGATGCCCAGGGAAGTCGCCCGTTGCGCGCGAACAGATCTTCCGAACCGGCCAGACGCGAGGCCAGTTCGCGGACGCCGTGCTGGCCCGCCCAGAAGCTGCGGACCGTGTCGCGGTAGCGATCGTTCCATTCCGACCACGACACTCCGAAGTTGCCGACCTGATAGCCGGCACCGGTGGCGTCCCACGGCTCCGCGATCAACTTCACCTGTGCCAGAACCGGATCGGTTGCGATGGCGGTCAGCAGCGGTGCCCTCGAATCGAATCGCCAACCCCCGGGCCTGCCGAGGGTGCTGGCCAGATCGAACCGGAAGCCGTCCACACCCATCTCCTCGACCCAGTAGCGAAGGCTGTCGCACACCATCCGCACGACCGCGGGCGACGCGGAATCGAGAGTGTTGCCGCAGCCGGTCAGATCGACGTCCGAGCCGCGTCCGTCCAGCAGGTAGTAGCCGGGAGCATCGAGTCCGCGCCAGCTGATCGACGGCCCGTCGACCGCGGATTCGCACGTGTGGTTGTAGACGACGTCGAGAATCACCTCGATCCCGGCAGCGTGCAACGCGTCGACCATGGTGCGGAATTCGTCGACCTCGTTGCCGGGAACGGCGGCGAAGCGCGGATCCGGTGCGAAATACGCACCCGTCGAGTACCCCCAGTGATTCCGCATACCTCTGGCGCGGACACCGGGTTCGGTGAATGTGGTGTGTACGGGCAGCAATTCGACCGATGTGATGCCGATCCGCGCCAGATGTTCGAGTACTGCAGGCTCGGCGAGCCCGAGGTATGTTCCGCGAAGATGTTGGGGCACAGAGGAATTACGAGCGGTGAAAGATCCCACATGCAGCTCGTAGAGGACGGTTCGGTCCCAGGGCACTTCGGGTCGCGCAGGTCGGCCGTCGCGGTCGACGGGTGCGCGGACGACACCGAGCGGGAGATGTCCGAGCGAATCGCTCGAACTGGGCGCACCGAACGGATCGTCCTCGTACGCCAGCAGTGCGGACGGGTCTCCGAATCCTCCGGTCACCTGGCGTGCCGCGGGATCGAGCAGAATCTTGGCGCCGTTGAACCGACGCCCCGAATGCGGATCCCAGGTGCCGTGGGCGCGGAAGCCGTAACGGTCGCCGGGCCGGACACCAGGGACGAAGGCGTGCCGAACCCCGAACGTGCGGGTGCCGAGTTCCACCCGCCGTTCTCCGCCGTCCGCGTCGACCAGACACACTTCGACGCCATCGGCCTCGGGCGCGTGGACTGCAAATTGAGTGCCAGTCGACAGCGCTGTGGCACCTAGCGGGAACGGTGATCCGGGTGGGTTCGACTCGGGCTCCCCGGTCGCGGTCCGGTGCGGGCTGCGAGACGAATACTCATTGGGCGACACGCGTGCACATCCTGCCGTGTAAGCGCGGTCGATGTGCGGGAGGATGGTCGTCGTGTCTGAACCGGATCCCGACCTGCTCGTAGATTTCACCGACGTAGTCGTCCGCCGCGGCGGTGTGACGCTGGTGGGACCTGTCACCTGGAAGGTGGAACTGGACGAACGCTGGGTCGTCCTGGGTCCGAACGGTGCCGGAAAGACGTCCCTGCTTCGCATCGCTGCCGCCGAGATCCATCCGACGTCGGGTGTTGCGCACGTTCTCGGTGAGGTCATGGGCAAGGCCGACGTCTCCGAACTTCGTCCGCGGATCGGCTTGTCGTCCTCCTCGCTGGCACAGCGCATTCCGGGCGACGAATTGGTGTCCGATCTGGTGGTGTCCGCCGGCTACTCGGTGCTGGGCCGTTGGCGCGAGAAATACGATGCGGTGGACACCGAGCGCGCGGTCGAAATGCTCGAGAGCCTCGGTGCCGAGCACCTCGCCTCTCGCACGTACGGCACCCTCTCCGAAGGCGAACGCAAACGAGTGCTGATCGCGCGCGCGTTGATGACCGATCCCGAGCTGCTGCTGCTGGACGAGCCTGCGGCAGGTCTCGACCTCGGTGGGCGTGAAGAGTTGGTGGCTCGCCTGACCGACCTCGCGGCCGATCCCGATGCCCCCGCCACCGTCCTGATCACCCATCACGTGGAAGAGATTCCGCCCGGCTTCAGCCACGCATTGCTGCTCAAGGAGGGTGGGGTGGTGGCTCAGGGCCTGCTGGACGATGTCATCACCGCCGAGAACCTGACCGAGGCGTTCAGTCAGTCGATCGCACTCGATCGCGTCGACGGTCGGTTCTTCGCGCGCCGCACCCGCGCTGCCGGGGCCCACCGCCGGTAGAGCGGACCGACCGATCCTGTTGCGCAACGCAGCGGTACGTTGCCTTTCATGAGCTCGAACAGTGCTTCCGATCACGTCCAAGCGCGTGACGCCTCGACGGTCATCTTGATCCGCGACGGAAAATCTGGGCCGAACATCGAGGTGTTTCTGCTCGAACGCGTCGGAGGCATGGCATTCGCAGGCGGCATGACGGTGTTCCCCGGCGGCGGCGTCGACCCCTCGGACGCGTCGGCCGACATCGGCTGGGCAGGTCCGCCGCCGTCGTGGTGGGCCGACCGTCTCGGAACAGACGAGGGCAGAGCGAAGGCTCTGGTCTGCGCTGCCGCACGGGAGACGTTCGAGGAATGCGGTGTGCTGTTGGCCGGGTCGACACCGGAGTCGATCGTCACCGATACCGCTCCCTTCGCGGCTGAGCGGGGTCGACTCGAACGCCGAGAGCTCTCGTTCGCGGAATTTCTGACCGCGCACGACCTCGTGCTGCGGTCGGATCTTTTACGGCCGTGGTCGCACTGGATCACCCCGGTCGGTGAAGCCCGGCGGTACGACACCCGGTTCTTCGTCGCAGTGTTGCCCCAGGGCCAGACGGCGGACGGTGAGACCACCGAGGCAGCAGGGGTGAGCTGGCGCTCGACCGCGGACGCACTGGCGGATTGGCAGGCCGGAAACACCATCCTGCTTCCGCCGACCTGGAGCCAATTGGATGCACTGTCGCGATTCGACTCCGTCGCCGAGGTCATCACACACGAACGCCGGATCGCCCCGGTCCTACCGGTCCTCACCCGCGACGACGGCACCGTCCGTGTCCACTTCGACGGCGACGCCTACTACGCCGGAACGCGGCATCCCTGGTCCGATCGCTAGCCGCTCGGCCGGGTAGCCTTCCGGCCCATGGCTGAGTTCGTGAATCTCGAAGTATCCGACGGTATCGGCACCATTCGTTTGGATCGCCCACCCATGAACGCACTGAATCGTCAGGTGCAGGAGGAGATCCGGGCCGCTGCCCGCGCCGCCACCGTGGACGCCGACGTCAAGGCGGTCATCGTGTACGGCGGTGAGAAGGTGTTCGCGGCCGGAGCCGACATCAAGGAAATGGCGGCACTGTCCGCAACGGAGATGGCGGACATCGCGGCAGACCTGCAATCGGCTCTC
Source organism: Rhodococcus sp. 077-4 (assembly GCF_047782425.1). NCBI lineage: Bacteria > Bacillati > Actinomycetota > Actinomycetes > Mycobacteriales > Nocardiaceae > Rhodococcus > Rhodococcus sp. 077-4. The sequence continues at coordinate 743,912 of NZ_JAJPWC010000002.1, forward strand.
GGTTCGTTGAGCACCATTCCCAAGCCCGTCGTGGCCGCTGTGACCGGATACGCGCTCGGTGGTGGACTCGAGGTCGCGCTCGGTGCCGATCGTCGGATCGCCGGGGACAACGCCAAGTTCGGAGTCCCCGAGGTGCTCCTCGGTGTCATTCCCGGCGGCGGTGGAACGCAGCGGCTCGCTCGGCTGATCGGTCCGAGCCGCGCGAAGGACATGGTCTTCACCGGCCGCTTCGTCGGAGCCGAGGAAGCACTGCGCATCGGTTTGGTGGACGAGGTGGTGGCACCGGACGAGGTCTACAACGCCGCCCGCGCCTGGGCCGAGAAATTCACCAGCGGCGCGTCGCGAGCGCTCGCCGCGGCCAAGGCGTCGATCGATCAGGGACTCGACGTCGATCTCACCACCGGTCTTCGCATCGAGGCACAGCAGTTCGCAGCCCTGTTCTCCACCGACGATCGCACCATCGGAATGCAGTCGTTCATAGCCGACGGCCCGGGTAAAGCGACGTTCACGGGTCGGTGATGCAGTCGCCGATCACCGAGACGAGTTGTTCCACAGCTACCGGATAGTAGGCTCGCCTGATGACTGCAAGCCCCCACGACGGTGTAGATCGAACGCTCTCGAATGTGACGCCCTTGACCTCGGCCGAGGCCGACGACCGCCAGGTCGATCCGGCCCCGAATCCGCACGCCACTGCCGAGCAGGTCGAGGCCGCACGGTCGGACACCAAACTGGCTCAGGTGCTCTACCACGATTGGGAAGCCGAGACCTACGACGACAAGTGGTCGATCTCCTACGACGAGCGATGCATCGACTACGCCCGCGGCCGGTTCGATCAGGCCGTCTCCGGTGACGCGTCGGCGCAGTCCGCTCTGCCGTACGGCCGCGCACTCGAATTGGGCTGCGGCACCGGATTCTTCCTGCTCAACCTGATGCAGGCCGGCATCGCCGACAAGGGCTCGGTCACCGACCTCTCGCCCGGCATGGTGAAGGTCGCTCTGCGCAATGCCGAGCACCTCGGCCTCGACGTGGACGGTCGCGTCGCCGATGCAGAAACGATTCCGTACGAGGACGACACATTCGATCTCGTCGTCGGGCACGCAGTGCTCCACCACATCCCGGACGTCGAGCAGTCTCTTCGCGAGGTACTGCGGGTACTCAAGCCGGGTGGCCGTTTCGTCTTCGCGGGTGAACCGACCACCGTCGGAAATTTCTACGCACGCTGGCTCGGACGCATCACTTGGGAAGCGACCACTCGCGCCACCAAGCTGCCGTTCCTGGCGAGCTGGCGCAAGCCGCAGGAGGAGCTCGACGAGTCCTCACGAGCAGCTGCGCTCGAGGCCGTGGTCGACCTGCATACGTTCGATCCGACCGATCTCGAGAACATCGCGCTCTCGGCCGGTGCCGAGTCCGTGCAGGCCAACACCGAAGAGTTCGCCGCCGCCCTGCTCGGTTGGCCGGTGCGGACCTTCGAAGCCGCAGTACCCGCGGGCAAGTTGGGCTGGAACTGGGCCAAGTTCGCTTTCGGCGGCTGGAAGACCCTGAGCTGGGTCGACGAGAACGTGCTGCAGCACGTGGTGCCGCGCGGGTTGTTCTACAACGTCATGATCACCGGCACCAAGCCTGCACCTCGCGCTTGATCGGCTCGAGGACAGCAGGATGCATTCCTGCTCATTGCCGCCGTGGGGTATGACTTCACCGGTGCCGACCTCGACTTCATGGACAGCGAGGCCGGCGCCGAGGCTCTTTCTGTCGTCGACGAGCTCGAGCTCGACGCCAGGTCGTCGGTGCGTGACATCTCGTCGGTGCGGGCGCGTTTCTCCGACCGTGCAGGGGCGCTGATCGAGACCGTCACCGTCCGCCGCAAGGCGCGGGTGAAGTTGCTCGACTCCGACCGGTGGTGGGTCACCGACGAGGCAGTCCAGCAGGCCACACCGACGCTCGTCGCGCGCAGGCGTGCCGCTCGACTTGCAGGACGGCGGGTGCACGACGTCACCTGTTCGATCGGCAGTGAATTGGCGGTCCTGGTCGATACGGCCGAGTTGGCGGTGGGTAGCGATCTCGACCCGATTCGGCTTCGTATGGCCGCACACAACGTCCCGGATGCCACAGTGCTGCGCGCCGACGCACTGACCCCCACGACGCGTGAGACCGTCGTCGTGGCCGATCCGGGCCGCCGATCCGGTGGGCGTCGTCGCCACGACCCGGCGGCGTTGGAACCGCCGCTACCGGAATTGTTCGACGCCTATCGAGGTCGCGATCTGGTCGTCAAGTGTGCGCCCGGCCTGGATTTCGACGCCGTCGACTGGGCCGGTGAGATCGAGGTGGTCTCGCTCGACGGGGGAGTGCGCGAAGCGTGTCTCTGGTCGGAAGGTCTGAGCGAGAACGGTGTTCGGCGTCGCGCGGCAGTTCTTCGATCCGACGGCAGCACGCTGGAATTCACCGATGCCGAATCCGACGACATACCGGTTCGGTCGCCCGGCGGTTACATCGTCGATCCTGACGGCGCAGTGGTCAGGGCCGGCCTGGTTCGGCACTACGGTGCCAGATTCGATCTGTGGCAACTCGATCCGAGGATCGCGTACCTCACCGGCGACACGATCCCGGCCGGGGTGCGCGGTTTCGCAATCCTGGAGCAGTCGAAGTTCTCGGAGAAAGTGCTTCGGCAACAACTGAATCGGATGGACTGCGGCTCGGTGGAAATTCTGGTCCGCGGGGTCGACGTGGATCCGGCGATACTTCGGCCCAAGCTCAAACTTCGCGGATCCGTGCCACTGTCGGTTGTGATCACCCGAATCGATCGGTCTGCGGTGGCCTTCGTCTGTGCTCCCGGTGTGATCGGTCAGCCGGTGTAGGTGAAGATCTCGCCGAGGTAGCTCGCCGTGACGACTTGGCCGTCCGGCCCGATGGACGTGCCGACGGTGGTGCCGACGACGTCGGGAACGGGCTGTGAGTCCACCGTTTCGCCGGTCGCGGAGTCGAACGTGAGCAGAGCGAGTCCGTCGCCGTCACGAACGACGGTATGGCCGTGCCCGTCCGCGGATTGGGCTGCTGCGCCTGCCTGTTCGACGTCGTCGCGGACCCACACTCGCTCGGCCGAGTCGCCGTTGTCGCGCAATCCGACGAGGGTACCGTCGCCGCCTGCCGGGACGATCGTGCCGTCCGAGGCGATCGACGGGCCGGCACCGATGCCGAGTCCGGTGCCCTCGGTCCACTTCTGACGTCCGTCGGCGGTGTCGAATGCGGTCAGCCGGCCGTCGACGTCGGCCAGGTAGACCGTCGACCCGTCCTCGGACAGCACCGGGCTCGCTGCGACTCCGGCGGGCAGTAGGTCCGAGGACCAGCGCTCGACGAGTCCGGGAGAACCGTCTCGGGTGTACTGCAGTGAAACTAGTTGCGGCGCAATGGAACCTGGACGCCACAGAGTCAGGTAGATCGTTCCGGTCGTGATGTCGACCGCGGGCGCCGCGGGCACGGGGCATTCGGATTCACCGGAGCTGCACTGTGCGAGTCCGGTGTCGACCGGTAGAAACTCGGAATTGGGGTCGGTCAGGAAGTCCGGCGTCGGAACCAGATCCAGGATAGGCACGCGAAGCTGCCCGTTCTGCGAATCCAGAACGCTGACCTGACCCATCTGGGTGATGGACAGCACGCTGCCGTCGCCGAGGAACTGGGCGGCCTTGGGTACTCCGTACACCGGTGTGCGCCAACGTAGTTGCCCGTGATCGTTGTACGAGTTCATGCCACCGTCGTCGCCGATGTAGACGTTGATCGCCGAATCGACGGTCGGGGTGGCGGTGACGACCGACGGCCCGACGCGATTGCACCAACGCTTGCGTGCGGAGTCGATCTCGAACGAGAAGAGGTTGCACCCGGATTCGGTGGCCGCGGTGACGAACATCTGGCCGGTCGAACCGATGGATACCGGAGAGGTGACGGTGCCGCCGGTGGGACGAGTCCAGTCCAACGTCAGGGGAGCGGCCACCGATACTGCGGTCGAGTTGCTGTTGTGGGAATTCGCGTGCGCGGCGGGCCACGAATCGGGAGAGAGGGGTTCGATGGCAGACGAGTCGGCGCTGCAGCCGCTCACGGTCACCAGTGCCAGCGCTGCCGCGGCCGCCGTGACCCTCCTGCCGGTCGTGCCCTTGGCCCTGACGCCGCGCATCGATCGCTCCCCATGAGTTGAATCCGTGCCCGGCGTGGTGCCGGGGCGTCCTGTGTTGGTCCTGCCGACGAGCAACCGTCGACAGGCAACCCTAGCCCGCGCGAGGGTGGCGGCAGAGAGTGGGCGAACGGGAAACTAGGGTGATCGTCCATGACGAGTATGTGGAACGCGCCGCTGCGGACACGCTGGCGCGGGTCGAGACGACGTGACACCGAACAGGCGCGGTTTCTCACGCGGGCGTCCCTCGACTGGGTGCTCGCCAACAAGGCGTACACCCCGTGGTACCTGGTGCGGTACTACCGCCTCGCCAAGTTCAAGCTGGCCAATCCGCACGTGATCCTGCGGGGGATGGTCTTTCTCGGCAAGAACGTCGAGATCCATTCCACTCCGGAGCTCTCACGCCTCGAAATCGGTCGCTGGGTCCACATCGGCGACGGCAACGCCATCCGCTGCCACGAGGGCTCGCTGCGGATCGGCGACAAAGTGGTGTTCGGCAAGGACAACGTCGTCAACACCTACCTCGACATCGAGATCGGCGCGTCGACCCTGGTGGCCGACTGGTGCTACATCTGCGATTTCGATCATCGGATGGACGATGTGAACATGCCCATCAAGGATCAGGGAATCGTGAAGGGGCCGGTGAGAATCGGACCGGATACCTGGATCGCGGCCAAGGTGACGATCCTGCGCGAGACCCGGATCGGGCGCGGATGTGTGCTCGGGGCCCACGCCGTGGTCAAGGGCGAAATTCCCGACTACAGCATCGCAGTCGGTGCGCCGGCCAAGGTCGTTCGCAATCGCAAGGACGCCTGGGAAGCCGGTGCCGCCGAACGCGCGAAGTACATTGCTGCGCTGGAAGACATCGCACGCAAGAAAGCTCTCGGTCAGGCCGAGGCCGCGCGAGAAATCTGACCCGTCGGACTCACGTTCGGCCGGGCAGAGCGCGCTCGACGATGTGCGGGCGCGCCAGCGGATGCCGAACCTTGCGTTTGGCTTCCAGGTACACCTCCGCCGTCGATTCGGCGACGTGCTTCCAATCGAAGTCCACGGTGAGACGTTCGCGGGCGGCCACGGCCCGTTTTTGCGCGGCGTCCGCGTTGTCGAGAACGTGTCGCACGGCCGCGGCCAACCCGCCGACATCGGCGGGCGCGAAGGACAGGCCGGTCACGCCGTCCACAATCGCTTCACCGAGACCGCCGGCGGTCGACGCGACCAACGGGGTGCCCGCGGCAGCGGCTTCCAGGGCGATGATTCCGAAGGGCTCGTACCGACTGGGTAGGACGATGGCGTCGGCTCCGTGCAGCCAACCGAGAAGTTCGGTGTGATCCAGGTTGCCCAGAAACGACACTGCCCTGGCCACCCGGTGGGTACGCGCCAACCCCGCCAGCCAGGCGAATTGTGTTCCTTCACCGGCGATGTGCAGGGTGGTTCCCGGGTGGCTGCGCCGGATGCGAGGCAGGGCCGCGATGGCGTCCTGGATGCCCTTCTCGTATTCGAGACGGCCGACGTAGAGCAGCTTGGCCGGCTCCGATCGCGGCTCTCGCCGCCGGAAGTGCCAGGTGGAGCGGTCGATTCCGTTGCGGATGACCTTCACTGCCGACTCGGGGACACCGAACAGGGTGGCGACCTCGTCCTTCATCGACGCCGAGCAGGTGATGACAGCGTCGGAATCGTTGGCGAGCCACCATTCGACGGAGTGCACCTGACGGTTGACGGGGCCGGAGATCCAGCCGCTGTGACGGCCGGCCTCGGTGGCGTGAATGGTCGAGACCAGCGGTGCGTCGAAGAACTCGGCGAGGGCGATGGCGGGGTGCGCAACCAGCCAGTCGTGAGCGTGGACGACATCGGGCTGCCAGCCGTCGCCCAGACCCGGCTTCCCGAGCGCGACGCCGGCGCGGACCATCGCATGCCCCATCGCCAAGGTCCACGCGAGCATGTCCTCCCCGAAGACGAAGTGCGCCGGGTCCTCGGCAACCGCCACGACGAGTACGCCGTCCTCGATGTGGTGGGACGTCGGGTGGGTCGCGGCGTCGGTCCCGGTGGGTCGACGAGACAGGACGACGACCTCGTGCCCGCAGCGAACCAGTTCGGTCGCCAGGTGATGAACGTGCCTGCCGAGACCGCCGACCACCACGGGTGGGTACTCCCACGACACCATCAGAATCTTCATCGACGCCCCCCTGCACCTTCTTGCTCGCTGCCGTGTGCACCGGGAAGCCTGCGCGCGTCCAACGCGGGGAACAATCCGTCCGCACGGTTCCACTGGTGTGCCAGTCGGTTCGCTCGGGCGCTCGATCCGGCTGCGGCGGCGGCAGCGATCTCGCGCAGGGCGTGCGCGTGCACGTGCGCCCGTTCCCGCGCGTACCCGGCGGCAGAATCCTTGCTCACCATGAATGCCCAGTCGCTGGCCACTGCCATCAGTGTCTCACGCAGTATCTGATCGTTGACCCGATTGCGAAGTTCGGGACCGCCGTGACCTCGGTCCGATTTCCGGGCAGCATCGACGGCGTCCAGTGCGGTCCTGGCAACCTCGGAATTCAACGCCACCAGGTCGGCGACGTCCTCGCCCGCCCACACCCGCCAGTCCTTGCCGGATCCCCACGAGGAATCCTGCAGCTCGAGCGGTGCGCCGACATAGCCCTGGTCTCGCGCATCGTTCAACGTGCCCACGGTGATGCCTGCGGCGGGCAGCGCGCGCATGAGCTTGTCGAGCCACTGTGGCCCTTCGTGCCACCAGTGCCCGAACAGCTCGGTATCGAATGCGGCCACGACCAGGGCGTCGCGGCCGATCCGTTCGGATTCGGAGATCAGGCGTCGGCGAACGGTGTCGACGAAGTCGGCGACGTGGCGGTCCACCGTTGCCGCGGCGCGCTCGGGATCGTAGGGAGCCTTGTCGTTCGAGGCGACGGTGCGTCCGGTGACGCGGGACGGTTTGAGGCCGGTGGCGTGATCGTAGGTGTGGAAGTCCCGATAAGCGCCGTGGCCGGGATAGCCCGACTTCGGTGACCAGACGCGGTAGCTGACCGGCAGATCGCGTCCGAACGCCACGACGTCGGAATCCCATACCGGCCTGCCGAGGGAGGTGTCCCCGCGCATCGCGGGGCCGTCGACCATGAAGTGCGTGACCCCGGCCGCGGCGTACTCGGTTTCCATGCCGGGGGTGAAACCGCACTCGGGTGCCCAGATGCCGCGGGGTGTCGAGCCCCAGCGGGCACGGGCGTCGAGCAGGCCCTCCCGGAGGGAGAACTCGCGCAGTCGCGGATCGAGCAACGGTTGGAACGGGTGCGCCAGCGGTCCGCCCAGCAGTTCGACGGTCCCGGTATCGACCAGCGGCCGGAGCACCGCGGAGCCGCCGTGCCGCCACCGGGTCTCGAATAGATCGAGCGCCGCGGCGGACCCCCGGTGCTCGCGAACGGACAGATCGCGGTCGGTGGCCTCGTGGGCCCGCAACTGCCAGTTCCCGAGCCAGTGGTGCATCCCGGACAGGCAGTGGGGATCGTCGAGTTGAGCCGCCAGGACCGGGGTGATTCCCAGTGACAGCACGTCGGTGTGGCCGTCGTCGGCCAGCCGCTCCAGTGCCGCGGTGAGGGGTAGATAGCAGTCGGCCCAGGACTGGTACAGCCATTCCTCGCCTACCGGCCACCTGCCGTGATTGGCCAACCACGGCAGGTGGGAGTGCAGCACGAGGGAGAACATGCCCGGCACGGTGGCACCGGATGTCACCCGATCACCGACTTCGAGCTCTTGCGGGCGACGGCCACCAGGTCGAGGCTCTCGTCGATGTGATCGGCAGTGATGTCGAAGTCCTCGATCGAGATCGCCGCGACGTCTTCGGTGAGCTCGGCCGGCCAGGGTTCGCCTGCCAGGGCGCGCTCGATCTGGGCGTCGATGAACGAGCCGCCGTGCTTGGCGTCGAGCGCGGCGAGTGTGCTTCCGTGCCGGACGCCGGTGAGTTCCTCGACGTCGAGCCGGGCATCGACGAGAAGTTCGGTCAGTTCCGTGGCGTCGAGTTCGCGGGTGTGGAAGGGGTTGAGCGGCGTGTCCCGGCCGGGCGAGAACGTGATGCGGTTCGGTGTGCTGATCAACAGAGTCCCGCCGGGTTCGAGCACCCGATGCACCTCGGCGAGAAATGCGCCCTGATCCCAGAGGTGTTCGATCACCTGGAAATTGACGACGACGCCGATCGAAGCGTCGGCGAACGGAAGCCGGTCGAGGTTTCCGCGCAGCATCGTCACGCGGGGGTAGCGCGCGCGCACGTGCGACGCTGCGGATGCGTCGTAGTCGAGGCCGATGACCTGCGTCGCGACATCGGCAATCATGTTGGCTCCGTAGCCTTCTCCCGATCCCGCTTCCAGTACCGTCCGGTCGCGGCAGCGCTCGACGAGTGCGCGGTAGACCACCTCGTGTCGGCGGAACCAGTAGTTCTCCTCGGCGATGCCGGGCACTGTTCTCTCACCGGTGAGGGGGAGTGGTTCCGGTACCTGTGGCTGAGCCGATGAATCGTTCACCGACGGAAGGTTAGTGCCTTCGCCCGGGACGTAGACCAACGTGGTCTCCATAACAGTCGGGGTGCAGATGTATGGTCGGACAGGCGGGGAGGTAAGTTACCCACGAGTAACTACGGTGAGGTAACCTCGTCCGAAGACCGTAGAACTGCACCAACCGTTAGAACACTCACGATCAGCAGAACATGACCAGGAGGTCGACGCAGACCCATGACGAACATCGTTGTTTTGATCAAGCAGGTTCCAGACACGTGGTCCGAGCGCAAGCTCACCGACGGTGACTTCACCCTCGATCGCGAGGCTGCCGACGCCGTCCTCGACGAGATCAACGAGCGGGCAGTCGAAGAAGCACTGCTCATCAAGGAAGCCCAGGGCGGTGAGGTCAAGGTCCTGTCCGCAGGCCCCGATCGCGCCACCGATGCCATCCGCAAGGCCCTGTCGATGGGTGCCGACAGCGCAGTGCATCTCAACGATCCGACCCTGCACGGCTCCGACGCGATCCAGACCGGGTACGCCCTGGCTGCAGCGCTGGGCAACGTCGCGTTCGAGAACGACGAACCTGCCGATCTCATCATCGCGGGCAACGAGGCCACTGACGGCCGTACCGGTGCCGTTCCCGCGATCATCGCCGAGTACCTGCAGATCCCGGCCCTGACGCAGCTGCGCAAGCTCACCGTCGCCGACGGCAAGGTCACCGGCGAGCGCGAGACCGACGAGGGCATCTTCGGCCTCGAGGCCACGTTGCCCGCCATCGTCAGCGTCACCGAGAAGATCAACGAGCCACGGTTCCCGTCCTTCAAGGGCATCATGGCCGCGAAGAAGAAGACGGTGCAGACGATCACGCTGGCCGACATCGGTGTCGAGGACGGCATCGTCGGCGTCGACAACGCGGGAACCACCGTCACGTCGTCCACCCCCAAGCCTCCCAAGACTGCCGGCGAGCGGCTGACCGACGAGGGCGACGGCGGCGACAAGATCGCCACCTACCTCGTAGGCCAGAAGATCATCTGATCCCGCCCCACCGAGCAATCGAAGACAAACGAGGAGCAAGTCATGGCAGAAGTACTCGTGCTCGTGGAGCACGTCGAGGGAACACTGAAGAAGGTCAGCACCGAGCTGATCACCGCTGCTCGCGCACTGGGTGAGCCGTCCGCGGTCGTCACCGGCCCGGTCGGCACCACCGACAAGGTCGCCGACGCGCTGACCGAAGCCGGAGCCGAGAAGATCTACGCCGCCGAGTCCGACGCAGTCGACGGGTTCCTCGTCACCCCGAAGGTCGACGTTCTGTCGGCACTCGCGGAGTCGGTCTCGCCTGCGGCGATCATCACCGCGGCCACGATCGAAGGCAAGGAAGTTGCAGGCCGCCTCGCGGCTCGCCTGGGCTCGGGTTACCACAACGACGTCGTCGCCCTCAACGGTGACGGCAGTGCCGTCTACTCCATCTTCGGTGGCGCGTTCACCGTCGAGGCCAAGGCCAACGGCGACGTCCCGGTCATCTCGCTGCGCCCCGGTGCCGTAGAGGCCGAGCCGAAGGCCGGAGCGGGTACCCGCGAAACCGTCGAGGTTCCCGCGCAGGAAGACGGCACCGTGAAGGTCACGTCGCGTGACCCGATCGTCGGTGGCGACCGTCCGGAGCTCACCGAGGCGTCGGTCGTCGTCTCCGGTGGACGCGGTGTCGGCAGCGCCGACAAGTTCTCCGTCGTCGAACAGCTCGCCGACTCGCTCGGTGCTGCAGTCGGTGCCTCGCGTGCCGCAGTCGACTCCGGCTACTACCCGGGCCAGTTCCAGGTGGGTCAGACGGGCAAGACCGTCTCCCCCCAGCTGTACGTCGCACTGGGCATCTCCGGGGCCATCCAGCACCGTGCCGGCATGCAGACCTCGAAGACGATCGTCGCGGTCAACAAGGACGAGGAAGCGCCCATCTTCGAGATCGCCGATTACGGCATCGTCGGTGACCTCTTCAACGTCGCACCGCAGCTGACCGAGGCAGTCAAGAAGCACAAGGGATAGTCACGATCGCTGTTCCGCACAGGCCCCCACCGCTACCGCGGTGGGGGCCTGTGGCGTCGAGCAGCGCATTCTTGTTCACACAAACTCTTCCGACACGTTTCCCCGACGATGCCCGGTAGCCTTCCCCGCTCGTTAGACACACCTCATGACCACTTCCGTCATGAGCTCGACTGCATCGATCGTCCCGGCCACCGACCGCTACTCGCTGGTGTTGTCCACCGACCCGGAGCACCGACTCGCGGCGCAGCGTCTGCGCTACGAGGTGTTCGCTTCCGAGCCGGGGTTCTCCATTCCCGCCGACACCGACGGCCTCGACGCCGATCGGTTCGACGAATTCTGTGATCACCTGCTCGTTCGTGACCAGTGGACCGACACGTTCGTCGGCTGCTATCGCATGCTGCCGCCACAGGCCGCCGTGTCTGCAGGCGGCTATTACACGGCTACCGAATTCGATATCTCTGCACTCGATCCAGTCGGGATGAACATCGTCGAAATGGGAAGGGCTGCAGTTCATCCCGATCATCGTTCCGGGTCCGTACTCGGTCTGATGTGGGCCGGAATTCTGCACTACCTCGATGTGACGGGGTACGAGTGGGTGATGGGCTGCGTGTCGGTTCCCATGCAATCGGCACCGGGCGAGCCCATCGGAGCCAACGTTCGCAGCGTTCGAGATCGTCTGCTGGACAAGCACGCAACGCCGCTCGATCGAAGGGTCCGGCCCTACGCCCCTGTCGTCGTCGACGGAGTCGATCTGATCGACATCGAACCGGCGAAGCGAACCTCGATGCCGCCGTTGATGAACGGCTACCTTCGGCTCGGGGCCTCCATCTGCGGTGAGCCTGCGCACGATCCCGAATTCGGTGTCGCCGACTTCGTGGCGCTGCTCGGTCTGCACGAGGCCAACACCCGCTATCTCGATCGCTTGCGTTCGGCTGCAACGACTTTCGAGTCGGGTGTCCGGTGACTCGACCGATCGTGCACGCTCACGCCTGGATGCCGTCCTCGCCGTGCAGTGACGGTTGTCTGCCGAAGAATCCACCGACGGTGGGACGAGTGGTCCTCGTTCTCCGCGTGCTGCTGGCACTCGTGGCGTTCGGATTGTTGCCGCTGTTGGTCGTCCTCGGCGTGCCGTTTCCGCGCGTGCGCCGCTCGTTGACGCGAATCGGTGCTCGCACCCTGCTGTTCGCCATCGGAATCGACCTGACCGTGCTCGACGCCCGCTCGGAGCGGGAACGCTCCCGCACCGCCGCAGGCGCACTGCACGTCGCCGGTCATATCTCCTGGACCGATGTCGTGGTACTCACTGCGGTGCAGCCGTCCACCTTCGTCGCGCGCGCCGACCTCGTCGACTGGCCGGTGCTCGGTCGTCTCGCACGAGCGATGAAGGTGCTCCCGATCGATCGAGCGCGTCTGCACGAGCTGCCCGGCGTCGTCGATCAGGTGGCCGATCGCGTGCGCGCAGGCGGATCGGTCGTCGTCTTCCCCGAGGCCACCACCTGGTGTGGACGCGCCTACGGATCGCTGCGGCCTGCACTGCTGCAGGCCGCTATCGATTCGGAGACCTGGGTGCAGCCAATCCGGCTGCGCTACCTGGACCGGACCGGCGAGCAGACCACCGCGACGTGCTTCGTGGGAGACGAAACGATCGGCGCATCCATTGGCCGAATCTTCCGGCTCCGCGGACTGCGCGCCGAGGTGGAGTTCACGGCCCCCGAAGCGCCCGGTGGTGACCGGCGTGACCTCGCTCGACGGTGCGAAGTGGCGATCCGACGAGATGACGTCTACGACCCCACGGTGCACGAGGTGATGGCCGAGGCCGAACGCAGTCCGATGCCGCCGGCGGTCGCGGCGGCCTGATCGAGCATCGATCGGTGTGACTGCGGACCCACCTTGCGCAGGTAGGTCCGCAGTCGCGGCAACGGGTATCGTCTAGCCTGTTATGCCTTCTGTGCGCAGTACGACTGCTTCCGCCGCGTCGCGGCCACCGGTGTACCTCGATCACGCAGCGACGACTCCCATGTTGCCGAGCGCGATCGAGGCGATGACCGCGGTGTTCGCCACGGTCGGCAATGCGTCCTCGTTGCACACTTCGGGTCGATCCGCTCGGCGTCGGGTGGAGGAATCGCGCGAGTCGATCGCTGCGGACCTCGGCGCACGCCCGTCGGAGGTGATCTTCACCTCCGGCGGCACCGAGAGCGACAACCTCGCCGTCAAAGGCATCTTCGCGGCTCGTCGAGATTCCGACCCCGCTCTCACCAGGATCATCGCCAGCTCCGTGGAGCACCACGCGGTGCTAGACGCCGTCGAGTGGCTCGTCGCGCACGAGGGCGCGAGTGTCACCTGGCTCCCGGTCGACTCCGAGGGGCGAGTCACCGCGGATGTCCTGCGCGCCGAGCTGGCCCTGCACGCCGACGAGACCGCTCTGGTGACGGTGATGTGGGCGAACAACGAAATCGGCACCGTCATGCCGATTGCCGACCTCGCGGCCGTGGCCGCCGAATACGGGGTCCCGATGCACAGCGACGCGGTTCAGGCCGTGCCGCATCTGCCCGTCGGGTTCTCCGAGAGCGGTCTGTCCGCCTTGAGTATCGCCGCGCACAAGTTCGGTGGTCCCCAGGGCGTCGGCGCGCTGTTGCTCGGACGCCAGGTCGGGTGTGTACCGCTCTTCCACGGCGGGGGACACGAGCGCGATGTTCGCTCCGGCACCCCGGACACGGCAGGCATCGTCGCCATGGCTGCTGCGTTGCGGTCGACCGTCCACGACTCGTCTCGACACCGCGCCGAGCTGAGAGCGCTGCGTGATCGGTTGATCGCAGGAGTCAGGGACGCCGTTCCCGACGCCATCCTCAACGGCCCGGAGGGCGACGACCGGCTGGCCGGGAACGTGCACTTCACTTTCCCCGGCTGCGAGGGAGATTCGTTGCTGATGCTGCTCGATGCGGCGGGCATAGAATGCTCGACGGGTTCCGCGTGCACTGCAGGCGTGGCCAGCGCCAGCCATGTACTGATCGCTCTCGGATGCGATCCGGCCGTGGCCCGTGGATCCCTGCGGTTCTCGTTGGGAACCGGCTCGTCCGATTCGGACGTCACTACTGTGCTTGCGGCTCTGCCGCAGGTCGTCGAACGTGCTCGCGCCGCCGGACTGGCCGGCGTCGGAGCTCGAGGAGGAAATCGCTGATGCGTGTTCTGGCTGCTATGAGCGGGGGAGTCGACTCGGCTGTGGCTGCGGCCCGTGCCGTGGACGAAGGCCACGACGTCGTCGGCGTACACCTGGCTCTGTCCACCGCTCCCGGTGCCCTGCGCACGGGTTCGCGCGGCTGCTGCTCCAAGGAGGACGCAGGTGACGCCCGTCGAGCGGCCGATGTGCTCGGAATTCCCTTCTACGTGTGGGATTTCGCCGACCGCTTCAAAGAGGACGTCATCGACGATTTCGTTGCCTCCTACGCTGCAGGTGAAACTCCCAATCCGTGCCTGCGCTGCAACGAGAAGATCAAGTTCTCAGCTCTGGCCGACCGCGCTCTCGCACTGGGCTTCGATGCCGTCGCCACCGGGCACTACGCGCAGTTGCACGATGGTGTGCTGCGCCGGGCCGTGGACGCGGACAAGGACCAGTCGTACGTGTTGGCCGTGCTGAACCAGGCGCAGCTCTCGCGTGCCATGTTCCCCATCGGCGACACCCCGAAGTCCGAGATCCGTGAGGAAGCTGCCGAGCGTGGGCTGGCCGTCGCCGACAAGCCCGACAGCCACGACATCTGCTTCATCCCCTCGGGCGACACTCGCGCCTTCCTCGGCGCACACATCGGCGTACGCCCGGGCAAAGTCGTCGACTCCGAGACCGGAGCCGAACTGGCAGACCACGAGGGTGTGCACGGGTTCACCATCGGGCAGCGCAAGGGCCTCGGCGTGGAAGGGCCTGCCGCGGACGGCAGGCCGCGCTACGTCACCTCGATCGAACCCGACAGCGGCACTGTCATGGTCGGTTCTGCGCAGAAGCTCGACGTCTGGGCGATCAGCGGAGATCGCGCGGTATGGACCGAGGGCGTTGCCCCGACCGGACCCATCGAATGCGTCGTACAGGTCCGCGCGCACGGCGGTCTGACCGAGGCCGTCGCCGAGGCCGTGGGCGACGGAATGGAGATCCACCTGCGGGCTCCGTTGACCGGTGTCGCAAAGGGGCAGGCAGCGGTGTTGTACCGCAAAGATATTCACGGAGACATCGTCATCGGGAGCTCGACCATCTCGGGTACTCGATCCGAGCGCGAGTGACCGCGAGCGTTTTCGCAGGACTCGCAACCGGCATCGGTTCGTGGCCTGGCACCGACATCCGCGAGGCGGCCGCGATCGTCGTCGGAGAGCTCACCGAGCTTCCACACATCGTCGAACTCCCGGCGCGCGGCCTGGGTGCGGACATGATCGGTCGCACCGGAGCGATCATGGTCGACGTCGAACTCGACGTGCGCACCTCCGGTTACCGCGTCGTGCCACGTCCGATGCTCGCCGGCCGTCGTGCGACCGACTTCCTCACCGAGGATCTCGACGTGCTCGAGGAACTGTGGGAGGTCTCGGGGCTACGCGGCAGCGGCCGCACCATCAAGGTCCAGGCTGCTGGTGCGTTCACGATGGCAGCGCAGGTCGAACTTCGGCACGGGCATCGCGCCCTGACCGACCGCGGGGCTCTGCGGCATTTCGCCGAGTCCCTCGGCGAAGGGCTCCGTCTGCACTGTGCGGACCTGACGCGTCGACTCGGTGTCGGGGTCGTGGTTCAGCTCGACGAACCCAGTCTCGCAGCGGTTCTGGCCGGCAGCCTGACGGGGATCACCGGGCTCGATTCGGTGCGGGCAATCCCGGAGCCGGAGGTCCTCGAACTGCTCGATTCTCTCATCGAGACGATCGGCCTTCCCGTTGCGGTGCATTGCTGCGACGGCGACGTTCCCTTCGATCTGCTTCGCCGTTCGCGCGCCGTTGCGGTCGCCGTGGATGCGACTGCGCTGCGCCGCAGCGACTTCGACGGAGTCGGCGAGCTGCTGCAATCCGGGAAGACACTGATGCTCGGGTCGATACCGTCCGAAGCTCCCGTGCAGCCGCCCCATTGGCGCGAATTGGCCGAGCCCGGTGTCACGTTGATCGACCGCCTCGGTTTCGATCGAGCAGTGCTCGCCTCTCAGATCTCGGTGACGCCTGTGTGTGGTTTGGCGGGAAGCACACCGGAGTGGGCCCGTCGCGCAACGGGACTCGCGCGAGACGTGGCCGCCGCATTCGGAGACTCGCCCGACTCGTTGTGAGATCGATCGGGCGGCCGACGTTGCACTCGAACTGTGCGCGGTAGGAGACCACGGCCAGTGGGACGTCGATCAGGTGTGACACTATTCACATGGCCGTTGGGGGTCTGCTGAATCGGTGGGAGTTCGGAAATGGCATCAGGTGGTCGCGACTTCGATGAGGTCGCCTCCCGCCGGCGTTCCGGCAGGCACCGACGAGGTCTCGTAGCGAAACTGGCCGCGGCAACCTCCGATTGGTACCGAGCTCCGCACGATTTCGAGTGGATACTCAATCACCGATCGACGCGTCCGCTGACGGGAGTCATTCGTGCCGTCTTCGGCGCCGCCACGTTGATGTATGCCGTCACGTCGATTCTGATGCTCTTCAGCGATCTCGGTCCCCAGGGCAGTGTGGCGATCGGATGGGTGTTCTTCGTTCTCGTGACGCAGGTGTTCGTCGCTGCACGGTGCGTGTTCGGCCCGATCCCGGGAAAGAAATTCTTCATCGGATTTCTCGCGTTCGGAGACATCTTGACGACGACGATTCTGCTTCTGTACGCGCCCTTTGCCTCGCTGATCGGAACGGTGCTCTTCGCGATCACCGGAGCGTTCTGCACGTACTTTCTCAGTCCTCGATTGCTCGTGGCTCATCTGGTGTGGACGGCGGCATTCATCGTCGGCTTCGGTGTTCGCGCATTTCTCTCGGTGACGAACGACCAGGTGGACTACATCGACGGCCCTGCGGTGGCGACGGCCACTGTGGTGCTGCTGTTGGCGACGGTGGCAGTGCCGGTGTTCGCGCAAGTGGCCTGGACGACCTTGTCCAACGACGCCAAGCGCTCGGTCCTCGATCCGCTGACCGGGGTGTACAACCGTCGTGGCATCGACAGCGAATTGCTGGACCTGTGGCATCAGGCAGGCAAGCAGGGCATGTCGATGGCATTTCTGGTTGTCGACATCGACAAGTTCAAGGCCGTCAACGATCGGTTCGGGCACAGTCGAGGCGACGAAGTGATCGTTCGCGTCGCCGACCGGCTGCGTCGCTTGGTCCGGCACCGGGGCGGAGTGCTCGCCCGAACCGGTGGCGAAGAGTTTCTCGTCGCGATGGTCGGCGACGCGCGGGCGATGGTCGATCTGGGCTTCGACACGGTTCGGGTGCTCCACGATCGCAGAGACGACATCCCCGTCACCGTCAGTGTGGGCATGGCCCTGCTGCGCGAGGATTCTGCCCTGTGGGACGTGGGCAAATCCGTGGTCGGTAGGGCAGCGCGCACAGCCGACGCGGCGATGTACCGGTCCAAGCAGTCCGGCGGCAACAGAGTGGTCGTCGACGAGATCTGAGAACCGCACCGACTCACGGCTCGGTGCGCCGCTGTGGCCGGGTGCGTCTTCTGCGATGATCGTGCGATGTATCGGCTATCGGATGCTCAACGACGTGGACTGCCTGCCGGAGTGCTGTTGTCGGTGATGGCCTCGGTGCTCGGCGGCATCTATTCCGACTCCTTCCTCACCGGTTTCGCGTTGACCGCCGGTATCTGCGCGGTGGCGCTCGTCGCCGCGACACTGTTGCTCGGACTGATGGGACGGTAGTTGCTGGACAGGCTCCGGCACTGGCACCGGGGACTTGTCGGTACGTTCGGATAATCTTCGAGACGTGCCCGAATCGACCGAACTGCCTGCAGGAGCCGACGACACCGTCGGAGTGGACCTCGACCCCGCGACACCTGCCGACCGTGAACGATGGCAGACGCTGGCCGAGGAAGTGCGCGGCCACCAGTTCCGCTACTACGTGCGTGATGCGCCCCTCGTGTCCGACGGCGAATTCGACGCCCTGCTGCGCGAGCTGACCGATCTGGAAGAAGCACACCCGGATCTGCGAACAGCGGACTCACCCACACAACTCGTCGGGGGTGGCTTCGCGACGGAATTCACCGCCGTGGATCACTTGGAACGAATGTTGAGCTTGGACAATGTGTTCGATCACGACGAGCTCCGTGCCTGGGTAAAACGGGTCGAGACCGAGGCTGGCCCGGATCTCGAGTATCTGTGCGAGGTCAAGATCGACGGGGTTGCACTGAACCTGGTGTACGAGAACGGCACGCTCGTGCGCGGTGCCACCCGCGGGGACGGCCGCACCGGCGAGGACGTCACGCTCAACGCACGCACGATCGACGACATCCCGGACTCATTGACGGGCAGCGCACAGTACCCGGTGCCGGAGTTGCTGGAAGTGCGCGGCGAGGTCTTCTTCAGGCTCGAGGACTTCCAGGCACTCAATGCCTCACTCGTGGAGGAGGGCAAGCCCCCTTTCGCGAATCCGCGAAACTCGGCGGCCGGGTCGCTGCGACAGAAGAATCCGGCCGTTACCTCCAAGCGGCGTCTCGGGATGATCTGCCACGGCTTCGGTCGCATGGTGGGATTCACTCCCGAGTCGCAGTGGCACGCCTACGAGGCGCTCCGCGCCTGGGGCCTACCCATCTCCACCCACACGACCCGAGTTCGGGGTGTCGACGCCGTCATCGAGAAGGTCGTCCACTGGGATCAGCACCGCCACGACGTCGAGCACGAAATCGACGGCCTGGTGGTCAAGATCGACGACATGTCGCTGCATCGCCGACTCGGAACGACGTCGCGAGCACCGCGGTGGGCCATCGCGTACAAGTACCCGCCCGAGGAGGTCACCACCACACTGCTCGACATCCGTGTCAGCGTGGGCAGGACGGGCCGAGTGACACCTTTCGCATACATGACGCCTGTTCTCGTGGCCGGCTCCACCGTCTCGCTCGCAACGCTGCACAACGGCTCCGAGGTCAAGCGCAAGGGCGTGTTGATCGGTGACACGGTGACCATTCGCAAAGCGGGAGAAGTCATTCCGGAGGTGTTGGGCCCGGTCGTCGACGCAAGGACCGGTGCCGAGACCGAATTCGTCATGCCCACCGAGTGCCCCGAATGTTCGACGCCCCTGGCACCGGCCAAGGAGGGTGACGCGGACCTACGGTGCCCCAATTCGCAGTTCTGCCCGGCGCAACGCCGCGAACGGGTGTTCTTCGTGGCCGAGCGGCAGCGTTTCGACATCGAGGGGCTCGGCTACGAGGCCGCGTCCGATCTGTTGAGCGCCGGCGCCATCGAGGACGAAGGTGACCTGTTCTCGCTCACCGAGGACGACCTGATGAAGACGGCGATCTTCCGCACCAAGTCCGGGGCACTGTCGGCCACCGGGCGTAAGTTGCTCGACAATTTGGCCACGGCGAGGGATCAGCCGCTGTGGCGGGTACTGGTCAGTCTGTCCATTCGGCACGTCGGGCCGTCGGCAGCCCGCGCCTTGGCTGGGGAGTTCGGCAGCCTGGAGCGAATCGAGGCGGCATCGGTAGAGGAACTCTCCGCAGTGGACGGGGTGGGCGGAACCATCGCGTCCGCCGTCTCGGAGTGGTTCGAGGTCGACTGGCACCGCGCCATCGTCGACAAGTGGCGGGCCGCGGGCGTACGGATGGAAGACGAGCGCGACGCGTCGATCGAGCGCAATCTCGAGGGACTCTCGATCGTGGTCACCGGGTCACTGACGTCGTACTCGCGCGACGAAGCCAAGGAAGCCATTCTGCTGCGAGGCGGCAAGGCCGCGGGTTCCGTGTCGAAGAAGACGGCGTTCGTGGTCGTCGGCGAAGCTCCGGGAACCAAGCACGACAAGGCAATCGAACTCGGCGTACCGGTGCTGGACGAAGCAGGATTCACCCTGTTGTTGACCGAAGGCCCCGAGGCGGTCGCGCCGGCCGAGGCGGAAGTCGGACCCGAGGACTGATCGGGCCCGGATGCGTCAGTTCAGTACCGTCGCGACGATGCCGGCCAGGTAGCCGAGTCGGGCGACCTCCGAGGGTCGAAATTCGGGACCGCCCGGCCTGCCGAGCATGAGTACGGTGCCGGTGGTCCCGAGCGGAGCAGCGGCGATCTTGGTGTCCATGTCGCGCCATACCTGGGGCACCCATTCGGCGTCGGAGTCCAGAGCAGCCGGGGCCGTGAGCGGGAACCACGGCAGTTCGGCGGCGTGGGTCTCGGGAGCCCCCGAGCTACCGACCAGACGGAACGGGCCGTGCGCGTTGGTGGCGACCACTGTGCTCCACCCCACTCGCAGTACGCGGGGAGCGCCGTCGACGAGCACCTGCAGTCGATCGTCGGACGCCGCGGCGACGCGGTCGATCAACTCCAGTTCACGATGAGTGTCGAGGACGCCGGTGTACGGCCGGATGGAATCGACCCGCACGTCGTCGAGGTTCTCGGCCGCGGTGATCAGCGTGTCGGGAAGCGAACCCGGCGCAACATCGACCACCAGATCGTCGACCGCGTAACCGTCGCCTCGTTCGATGACGTCGAGCGAGAGAATGTCCGCCCCGACCGAACCGAGCGCGACGGCCAACGATCCGAGGCTGCCCGGCCGGTCCGGTAGCTGAACGCGGAGCAGGTAGGACATGTCACGCTCCCTTTCGACTTCTGGCGTACTTCGGCCCCCTCAGCAACGGAATTCGCTGCGGACGAGCCGAAAGGGAACAGTGTGTACCCCGGCGCGAGCAATCCTTGCATCTTCGACCTGTCCGGTACGTCGCGCAACGCGAGCCGTGACAATTCTGACACTCGAAGCGGGCACGAGGCGTCGGTGAAGGCTGCGTAGCGGTGCGCACTAGGCTGGACGGCGTTCGCGAACCTGTGCGGTTCGCGCTGACCGAACACCGGGGTCGCTTCTGCAGGCTCCACTCCTACTGTGTGAAAGGGGTCTACGCGGTGCCTGACATCTCCCGCGACGAGGTCGCTCACCTCGCCCGGCTCTCGCGCTTGGCTCTCAGCGACGCCGAGCTCGACGAGTTCGCCGGCCAGTTGGATTCGATTCTTCATCACGTCAAGGCAGTGGCGGAGGTGGCGACGGACGACGTTCCGCCGACGGCCAACCCCAGTGACATCGTCAATGTGACGCGTCCCGACGTGATCGTTCCCGGCCTCACGCCGGAGCAATCGCTGTCCGGTGCACCGAATGCCGAGGAGGGCCGTTTCGCGGTGCCGCAGATTCTGGGAGAGAGCGAATGACCGACCTGACGAAGCTCGACGCGTCCGAGCTCGCCACCCGTATCCACGCCCGCGAGGTCAGTGCCGTCGAGGTGACCAAGGCCCATCTCGACCGAATCACCGAGGTCGACGGTGATCTGCATGCATTTCTGCATGTCGCGTCGGCCGAGGCGCTCGCAGCGGCGACGGACGTCGACGCGGGGTTGTCTGCCGGACACGCGCCGGCCTCGGCCCTGGCAGGCGTGCCGCTGGCACTCAAGGACGTGTTCACCACGACCGACATGCCGACGACGGCGGGGTCGAAGATCCTCGACGGTTGGATGTCTCCGTACGACGCGACGCTGACGTCCAAGCTGCGGGCTGCGGGCATCCCGGTACTGGGCAAGACCAACATGGACGAGTTCGCGATGGGATCGTCCACCGAGAACTCGGCCTACGGTCCGACCAAGAATCCCTGGGACACCACCCGCATCCCCGGCGGATCGGGCGGTGGAAGCGCCGCGGCACTCGCGTCGTACCAGGCACCTCTGGCCATCGGCACCGACACCGGCGGATCGATTCGTCAGCCGGCGGCACTGACCGGCACCGTGGGAACCAAGCCGACCTACGGCAGCGTCTCACGCTACGGACTGATCGCCTGTGCTTCCTCGCTCGATCAGGGTGGTCCGTGTGGTCGGACGGTTCTCGATACCGCGTTACTGCACGAGGTCATCGCGGGATACGACGCGCGGGACTCCACCTCGGTGGACACGGCAGTTCGACCGGTGGTCGCGGCAGCCCGAGAGGGTGCTCGCGGCGATCTGACGGGCGTCCGCGTCGGTGTGGTGAAGGAATTGCACTCGGACAAGTATCAGCCCGGTGTGATCTCGTCCTTCGACGCTGCGGTGAAGACGCTCACCGAACTCGGCGCCGAGGTGGTCGAGGTGTCCTGCCCCAATTTCGTGCACGCGTTGGCCGCTTACTACTTGATTCTTCCGTCCGAGGTGTCGTCCAACCTGGCCCGGTTCGACGGCATGCGGTACGGCCTGCGGGCGGGCGACGACGGCACGCACAGCGCAGAGCAGGTCATGGCCACCACGCGCGCGCAAGGATTCGGTCCGGAAGTCAAGCGCCGCATCATGATCGGGACGTACGCCCTCTCGGCGGGATACTACGACGCCTACTACGGTTCGGCCCTCAAGGTGCGCACGTTGATCGCACGCGACTTCGATGCCGCATACGAGAAGGTCGACGTCCTCGTGTCTCCGACGACCCCCACCACGGCATTTCCGTTGGGGGACAAGGTCGACGACCCGATGGCGATGTACCTCAACGACCTGTGCACGCTGCCGACGAATCTCGCGGGGCACTGTGCGATGTCGGTGCCGTCGGGTCTCGCGTCCGAGGACGGCCTGCCCGTGGGACTGCAGATCATGGCTCCGGCCTTCGCGGACGAGCGACTCTATCGCGTCGGTGCCGCATACGAGGCCGCTCGCGGCGACCTGAGGTAGTTCGAGGTGCTGCATCGGTGGGCTGCCGACCTGGCTCATCTGCCCTTGCTGACCGGTGCACTACCGGTGGCCGCGTTGACGACGTCGGCCCTGCTGTCGGTGGTCGTTGCCGTCACTGTGGTCACCAGGCTTCGGCGGGGTCGGGCTGTGGGAGCGGCGTTGGGCTCGCTGAGCGCTCTCGGTCTGATCGCCTCGCTTCTGGTGTCGGCGACGGTGCTGACCAATCTGACCGTCAGTCGATATCCGTCGGTGGCGCTGGCGTTGGGGCATCGCCCCGTCGTTGCGTCCGAGGGCCATGGCCGATTGGTCGATCTCGAGGTGCCGGCCCGATCTCGCACTTCCATGCGCGTCCGGCAACGGTGTATCTGCCTGCGTCGTACGACACCGGGGCCGAGGATCTGCCGGTACTGGTACTGCTCACCGGGCAACCCGGTCATGTCGTCGACTGGATCGAGGGCGGCCGCCTGGTACAGACGATGGACGCGTTCGCTGCACGTCACGGCGGCGCGGCTCCCGTAATCGTCGTGGCCGACGGTCTCGGCGACACCGAGGCCAATCCGATGTGTATGGATTCGGACCTCGGAAATGCCGCAACCTATCTGTCCGTCGATGTGCCGCAATGGATTCGGTCGAACTTCAGGGTGTCCGCGGATCCGCGGGCCTGGGCGGTGGGCGGTTACTCCTACGGGGGAACGTGCGCGCTGCAACTGGCGGTTGCTGCGCCATCGGTGTACCCGACCTTTCTCGACATCTCCGGCGAGGACGAGCAACGCCGGGGGACGAGAAGCGAATCCGTTGCCGCGGCGTACGGCGGTGACACCCCGGCGAACGAGGCGCGTTTCGAGCGGGCGACGCCGCTGAACATGCTCTCGCGCAGCAGCTTCGCGGATTCGGCCGGTGCCTTCGTCGTCGGTGCCGAGGACGACGAATTCCGGCCGCAAACCGCGCGGGCCTACGGCGCGGCAGCAGCAGCCGGTATGGACGTGCACTACAGCGAGCTGCCCGGCGGACACTCGATGCAGGTGTGGGCTCCGGCGCTGGAGCAGGAGACGGAATGGCTCGGCGAACGGTTGGGTCTGATCGGCTGATCGTGACCCCGAGATCGACGTCGGGTTCACCGGCACCACGGCATGCTCGTGCCTTGGCCGGTGCCGTACCGATGGCCGTGACCGGCGTCGACATCGAGCGCCGCCGCCAGATCGACGGAGGTTTGCACGAAGCTGACGATCGGCAACCACATCGGCGTCGGTGCATCGCGCGGACTGGAAGTCGTATTCGGCGGCGACCACAGCAGGTCTGCCGACCACTGCACGACGGGATCCGAGGAATTGGCCAATACCGTTGCGCCCTCGGTGTTCACGGCCCCGGCGGGCGGTCCCGCCCACACGGCCCCGCAGATGATGCGATTGCTCTGCCGGAGCGAGAGGTACGCGTCGCTTCCCGCCACCGCACCCAGACTCTGGCCGTACACGACGACGCTCGGCGGTGTCGATTCTCGTGCTGCTCGCGCCGCCACGGCACGAACGAGTGCGTTCGCTGATCGCCGCGCGTCGTTCTCGGCGAACAGGAACGTCGCCCAACTCGGCTTGTTCGAGTACTGCATTGCCACCGTTGCCACATCACCGCCGAACCTGTTCTCGGCACCGGAGACGGCATTTTCGTCCACCCACCCCGATCCCGTCGGTATTGCCACGACGACGACATTGCGGCCGAAAGCACCGGCGCGTTCCATGTCCGCGACGGCCAACTCCACCCGCTCCTCGAGCGTCGGTGCCGAATCGAGACCCACGTAGGTCCGCACCGTCTCGGGGTCGACGCCACCGGTGGCGAATTTTCTGCCCTCCCGGCCCAACGTGTTCCACGGGACGAGCGAATCCGGTGCTCCCGATCTCGCGCTCCCGTGCGGAGCGGTCACCGCGTCGTCCGACGCCGAGTTCGAGGCCGACAACGAGTCGGACACGGCCGACCGGACGGCAGGCGCGGCAACGGCATACGACAGAAGTCCGGCGATGGCAATCAGAACCAACGATCGGCCGACGCCGAGAGCACCCAGGATGGTGGTGGCCAACCGACCGAGTCCGCACAGGGCGAGTGTCACACAGGCCGCACCGCCCGCGACGTCCACCGCGTATCCCCAGCCCACCGTGTCGACGTCCATCGCAATGCGTAATCGGTTCTGCCACAGGGTGTTCGTGTAGAGCGAATCGATCGCTATCAGTGTTCCGACACCCACCGACCACGCCCGTGGTCGGAGCCGCCCAGGCGGCCGCGGGCCGACGACGCGCCGGGCCGACCATACGACGGCGAGCGCACCCGCCATCACGACGCCGGTGAACAATGCCTGGGTGACGGCAGGCCGGGGGAGGAGTGACGGGGCCGAGGACACCATCACAGCGGCGGTGAGTGCGACGGAGGTTCCGATTCGAGGAACTCGTATACCTCTCGGCGGCGGCGGCGGCGGCGACGTCGTGGTGGGGGTGTGTGCTGTCCCCGCGCGCGGGGCTCTCCCGAAGGTGTCGGTCGTGGCGATCATGCGTGTGCGTCCAGTTCGGTCGACAACGAGCGTCGAGGCAGGTGTCGGGCGGTCACGGTGACCGACAATGCGATCAGAGCGACGCCCACGCCGCCCAGAGCGAACGGCAGGGCGGGTTCGGCCACCGGCGCACCGAAGGACTGGCGCCAGGAATTGACGTCGACGGCCGTCGCGGCGACCGATGCTGCGGCGTCGCATAACTGGCGAGGCCCGACACCGGTTCGGTCCGTGCAGATGGCGTGCATCCGCGTTTCGAGTTGGGCATCGATCGACCTGCGCCACCGAGGGTCCACCGTCGTGCCGGTCGCCGCGGCGTACCGAATGAGGTCGTAGCCCAGATCGTGGGCCCTGCACGCCGGATCGAACTCCGACGGCAGTGGTACGGGCGACGAACAGCCGCCCTCGGGGTTTTCCGCCCGGTCGTCCTGCACCCGGGGGCGGTACCCCATCACCGACACGAAGTCGTCCGGAACGGTCAGTACTGCTGCGTCAGCCGATTCGGTGACCAGTGCGTGCACTGCAACGGCGACAGGGGATTTCGAGTCTTGGGTCGGTGGCGTCGATGCCGCCCCGGTCGTTGCCGTCACCGCCACGGCGGCTGCGGCCATTGCGATCATGACGCGAGAAACGTTGCTGCTCATGGGTTTCGAAGCTAGGGAGCGATGTTCTCGTCGAACATCACGCCGAAGTCTCGTTTCGGCCGTGTCCGTAGGTGTCGGTCGGCGGCCTACCGAGACCTGGAGACTGCATCCAACTGATACTCAGGTATGACGCCGTCGTCGGTCCACACTCCCTAGGCTCGTCTCGTGAGCGAGAACAGAGCACCGACGGAGTCCGGCGTCGCCCGACGTCGGGTGCCGCGGCGAATAGTGGGATTCCGCACGGTCGATGTGCTGATCGTGGCCGTCGCGGCCATGCTGTATTCCATTGCGTGGCCGACGCTGCCGGTGACACATCAGGTCTCGGGTCCGCTGTTGCCGATCGTCGGCGCGCTCGCGGCGTTTCCCTTCGCGTTGATCCGAGTCAATCCTGCACTGGGATGGGCAGTCTCGGCCCTGTCCGCTCTGGTGATCCCGGTGGCATTCGACCGTGTGCCGGGTTACGAGTATCCGTGGCAGGTGGTGCACATTCTCGTCCTGCTGGCGTTGTTGTTCACCGTCGCTCTGCGGTCGCCGCCGTCGTTGCTGCTCGTGGCCTGGTTGTCCAGCGTGTTGGTGTTCTTCGCCTGGATGCCGGGCTCGGACGGCATCGGCTGGTCGGTCGGGCTGACCGCCGTCGTGGTGTTCGGGTTGTTGATTCGTTGGCTCGTTCTCTCCCGTAGGCAGCTCGCGCAGCAGGAGGAGGTCAGTGAACTCGAGCGCACCCGACGCACCGTTCTGGAAGAACGGACGAAGATCGCCCGCGATCTGCATGACGTCGTTGCACACCACATGTCGATGGTCGTCGTTCAAGCGCAGAGTGCACCCTATCGACTCGACGATGTATCCGACGCCGCAGCACAGGAATTCGAGTCGATCGGAGCCACCGCCCGGGAAGCCCTCAACGAGATCAGGGGGATGTTGGGGGTGCTTCGCAGCGACGGGCAGCAGTGGCAGGATGCACCGGCACCGAACGCACTCGACCTCGAACGCACCCTCCATGCGAGCCGCAAGGCCGGTATGGAGGTGCGATGGACGATTGCCGGCCCGATCGAATCGATCCCCGACACAACAGGTTTGGCGTTGTACCGAATTCTGCAGGAGTCCCTGTCCAACGCGGCCCGACATGCCCCCGAGGCTGCGGTGACCGTCGACATCGCCGTCGGGCCAAGCACGGTCGTCATGACCGTGGTCAATGCTCCGGCACCGAACGCGACCGTCGGGGGCGCGGCGGGATTCGATACCGGTGGGCACGGGATAGCGGGCATGCGCGAACGTGCGAGGGCCGCACACGGGTGGCTGCATGCTGCAGGACTGCCCGACGGTGGATTCGAGGTTGCGGTGCACGTTCCGAACGGCATGCCGATCTCGACGGCATCGGTTGTCCCGAACGATCTCGCCTAGGCTGTTGCGCGTGGCTACAACGGTGTTCATCGCCGACGACCAAGCGATGGTGCGGCAGGGGTTCGGTGCGCTTCTCGGTGCCCAGGCGGACATCTCGGTGGTAGGAGACGCCGACAACGGCAGGACTGCGGTCAGCGAGGTCGCGCGTCTGTTACCCGATGTGGTGCTGATGGACGTCCGGATGCCGGAGATGAACGGTCTCGACGCCGCTCGCGCCATACTCTCCGCGTCACTTCCTTCACCGGTGCGGATACTCATGCTCACGACCTTCGACATCGACGACTACGTGTACGAGGCACTGGCTCTCGGTGCGAGTGGGTTTCTGCTCAAGGACGCACCTGCCGAGGAGCTGATTCGAGGTGTGCGGGTCGTCGCTGCCGGCGAGGCGTTGCTGGCACCGTCGGTGACGAGACGGCTCATTGCCGACGTCACCTCACGGCGCGGGGCGCGAAGGAACACGTCGCCGAGGCTGAGCGACCTGACTCCGAGAGAACGTGAAGTCCTGGAGCTCATCGCCACCGGCATGTCCAATTCGGAGATCGCGGGCTCGCTGTTCCTGGCCGAACAGACCGTGAAGACGCATGTCGGCAAGGTCCTTGCGAAACTCGGTCTACGCGACCGCGCCCAGGCCGTCGTGCTGGCCTACGAGACCGGGGTCGTCACACCGAAGTGAGGGCCGAGCGGTACCGGCGCGCGCAGCATCCCACGCCCGATTAGGCTGGCGACCATTACTTGGGTCCGCTTCACGGACCTGCGAGCAGAGAGGCGAAAATCGATGCGCATCGGAGTTCTGACCGGAGGCGGCGATTGCCCGGGGCTCAATGCGGTGATTCGCGCAGTCGTGCGCACCGCCGATGCGCGGTACGGCTCCACGGTCGTCGGTTTTCAGGACGGATGGCGCGGGCTTCTCGAAGACCGGCGCGTGCAACTGCGCAACGACGACCGCAACGACCGGTTGCTCACCAAGGGCGGCACGATGCTCGGCACCGCGCGCACCAATCCGGATGTGCTGCGCGCCGGGCTCGATCGGGTCAAGCAGACCCTCGAGGACAACGGCATCGACGTGTTGATTCCGATCGGTGGCGAAGGAACACTCACCGCGGCTGCGTGGTTGTCGGAAGAGGGGGTGCCGGTGGTCGGGGTGCCCAAGACGATCGACAACGACATCGATTGCACCGACGTCACTTTCGGTTTCGACACGGCGCTGACGATCGCCACCGATGCGATCGACCGGCTGCACAGTACCGCCGAATCCCACCAGCGGGTGATGCTCGTCGAGGTGATGGGCCGCCACGCAGGGTGGATCGCGTTGCACGCAGGTCTGGCGTCGGGTTCGCACATGACGCTCATCCCGGAGCAGCCGTTCGACGTCGAAGAGGTATGCACGTTGGTGCGCAAGCGTTTCCAGCGGGGAGACTCGCATTTCATCTGCGTCGTCGCCGAGGGAGCCAAGCCGATGGAGGGCTCGATGAAGCTCCTCGACGGCGGTATCGACGAGTTCGGCCATGTTCGATTCACCGGAGTTGCCCATCAACTCGGCGTCGAGATCGAGCGTCGTATCAACAAGGAAGTCCGCACCACGGTGCTCGGCCACGTCCAGCGTGGTGGAACGCCGACGCCGTACGACCGCGTTCTCGCAACACGATTCGGCGTCAACGCGACCGACGCGGCTCATTCCGGCGATTTCGGGAAGATGGTCTCGTTGCGGGGATCCGAGATCGGCCTGGTGTCGCTGGCCGAGGCGACCAAGCAACTCAAGCGAGTACCGCAGACCCGGTACGACGACGCCGCCGCGTTCTTCGGCTGACTCGGCACCGTCGAGACGCGCTCAGATGCGACCGGCGGCCTCCTGGATTTCGGCCTCGCGTTCTTCCGTCTCGCGCCGCAGCTCACGGCGTCGCCGTGCGGCCTCGAAACGTTGGGCACCGACGTCGGTTGTCGGCGTCAACTGGGGCAGTGTCTTGGGCTTTCCGTCGTCGTCGATCGCAACCATCGTGAAGTAGCAACTGTTGGTGTGTCGCAACTCACCGCACTGGATGTTCTCGGTTTCCACTCGAATGCCGACCTCCATCGAGGTGCGGCCGGTGTAGTTGACCGAAGCCGAGAACGTCACGAGTTCTCCCACGTGGATCGGTTCGCGAAACACGACGCGATCGACCGAGAGCGTGACGACGTAGGCGCCCGCGTATCGGCTGGCGCAGGCGTACGCCACCTGGTCCAGAAACTTCAGAATCGTGCCGCCGTGGACATTGCCGGAAAAGTTGGCCATGTCGGGTGTCATCAGCACGGTCATGGCCAGTGTCTGCTTTTCTGGGTGAGTCACCCGTGCACGGTAGCGAGGACTCGTTGTTACCCGCGCGTCCTGCAGGACATAAACTTGCGCGCATGACTGCTGCAACCGTCGATCTGATCGATTACGACGATGTGCTCGCCAAGTTCGACCCCGTGTTGGGCATGGAGGTCCATGTGGAGTTGGGCACGGCGACCAAGATGTTCTGCGGCTGCCCCACCGAGTTCGGTGCAGAACCGAACACGCAGGTGTGCCCGGTGTGCCTGAGCCTGCCCGGCGCGCTTCCGGTGGTCAACTCCGCTGCGGTGGAGTCGGCGATTCGAATCGGGCTGGCCCTCAACTGCTCGATCACCCCGTGGGGACGGTTCGCTCGCAAGAACTACTTCTACCCGGATCAGCCGAAGAACTATCAGATTTCGCAGTACGACGAGCCCATCGCGACCGAGGGTTACCTCGACGTGTTGCTCGACGACGGCAGCACGTTCCGCGTCGAGATCGAGCGCGCGCACATGGAGGAGGACACCGGCAAGTCGACGCACGTCGGCGGGGCGACCGGCCGCATCGAGGGGGCGTCGCATTCGCTGCTCGATTACAACCGGGCCGGTGTGCCCTTGGTGGAGATCGTGACCAAGACCATCACGGGAACCGGTGCGCGCGCTCCCGAGGTTGCACGTGCGTACGTCACCGCACTGCGTGACCTGTTGAAGTCGCTGAACGTGTCCGATGTGCGGATGGATCAGGGTTCGTTGCGTTGCGATGCCAACGTTTCTCTGATGGAGAAGACGGCAACCGAATTCGGTACACGCACCGAGACGAAGAACGTCAACTCCCTCAAGAGCGTCGAGGTTGCCGTTCGGTACGAGATGCGGCGTCAGGCCGCCGTTCTCGAAGCCGGCGGAGAGGTGACGCAGGAGACTCGGCATTTCCAGGAATCGGACGGCACCACCACCGCCGGCCGTAAGAAAGAGACCGCGGAGGATTACCGCTACTTCCCCGAGCCCGACCTTGCTCCCGTCGCCCCCGACGCAGCGTGGATCGAAGAGCTTCGTGCGACGTTGCCCGAGTTGCCGTGGTTGCGACGCGGCCGCATCCAGAAGGACTGGGGTGTCTCCGACGAGGAGATGCGAGATCTGGTGAACGCCGGTGCGCTCGAGATCGTTGCGGCGACGGTCGAGGCCGGCGCTTCGCCGCAGGCAGCGCGGTCATGGTGGGTGTCGTACCTGGCTCAGCAGGCCAACATCGCCGGCGTCGAACTGACCGATCTGGCCATCACTCCGGCTCAGGTGGCCGAGGTGGCTGCGTTGGTGGCCGACGGCAAAGTCAACAACAACGGTGCCCGTCAGATCGTCGACGGGGTATTGGCCGGCGAGGGTGAGCCCGCAGAGGTGATGTCTGCGCGAAACCTGGTGCTGGAGAAGGACGACACCAAGTTGCAGGCCGCCGTCGACGAGGCACTCGCGGCCAATCCCGGTGTTGTCGAGAAGATTCGCAGCGGCAAGGTTCAGGCGGCCGGTGCCATCGTCGGTGCGGTCATGAAGGCGACCCGCGGCCAAGCCGATGCTGCTCGCGTCAAAGAACTCGTCCTCGAGGCGTGCGGCCAACCCTGATCGCAGAGAACACTGCAGTGGCCGAGCGCGATGTGCGCTCGGCCACCTCAGTGTCGACGCCGATCAGTCGAAGCCGCCTCCGCCGCCACCGGGGAACGGCACCTTGACGACGCGATCGTCGGTGGGTCCGACGGTGGGTCCGTTCTTGTTGACGGTGCCCACCAGAATCTGTCCGTCGGCAGAGCTCGTAGCGCCGTTCAGCTGTCCGTACTTGTCCTGGATCAACAGGGTCGGTTCGGCCGAGACGGCACCGGTGTTCGGGTCCGTCGACAGTGCGGCAACAGCTTTGGCGCTCGTGAGAGCGACCGCCACTCCGCCGGCACCCGCTGCACATCCGGCAACGCCGGGTCGGTCCGGCCACGTCCAGACCGGGTTGAACACAGCGCCCAGTCCGTCGATACGCTGCAGCCGGTCCTCGACTGCGGTGCGGTCGGTGACATAGATGTTTCCGGTGCCGTCGGTGCAGACGTCACCCGCCGTGCCAATTCCGCTGAGCGCGATCTGCGGCCGCGGGGGATTCGGATTCGGGGACAGCGACGTCACCCGTAACAGCTTGCCGGACAAGGAGTTCGGGTTCGCTGCCGCGGCCGGATCGCCGTTGTCCCCGGTGAGGACGAGAAGTTCGTTCGGCGAGTAGAAGTCGATCGAACCACGGTTGCCCGTGGTGCCGCGAGGAATTCCGGTGAGAATGTCCTTGGGAACGTCACCCTGCGCGAGCCGGACCACCCTCGTGTCCGAGGAAGTGGTGATGAGGGCGTACAGCAACCTGTCCTCGGCGTAGGTCGGAGACAGCGCGATATCGAGAAGGCCCCCGTCGCCGGTGCCGTCGACCGTGATTCGGGATACCTCGACGGGCGTTCGACCGGCCGCGACTTCCATGATGCGCCCGGTTCGGCGTTCTGCTACGAGCACAGACTCTCCGTCGGGGAGTGCGACGAGGCCACTCGTGGTGTCCAAGCACGTCGCAATCACGGCTCGGTCGGGATCGACACAGGGGCCGGATGGCGGAGGTGGAGCGTTGGGATCGGAGGTCGGCGGCGCTTGGCTCGGGGTCGTCGGCTTCAATTCGGCGGCACCCACATCCGGCGCGGGTGTGAACGGCGACGAGTTCGAATCGTCGAAGCGTGCGCACCCAGCGAGCAAGGCTGCCGTCATAGACAACGCGACGACGGCGGCTGTTGCAGTTCGTGACGACGCTCCGACCGGCTTCATGCTTCGAACGTTACGGAACGTCCGGCAAGACTCGCCACGCGGCCGTGAGCGTCGACGTCGGTGATGAGCGCAGATCGGCTCTACTGTGGACAAGTGACCGATACACCGCGCGACCCCAACCGGCCGGACAACTCGTACGAACCGGCCGAGAGCCCGTACGACAATCCCACGGAAAAGATCTCACCTTCGCGCTCCGCCTCGGAGACGTCGGCGACCGACCGGACCGAGACGGCCGGTGCGCCGACCACAGCCTTCGGCGCACAGCGCTCGGACCGATTGCCCCGAACCGACGACGAGCTCGACTTCCCGTACTCGTCGTCGTCCGACGCGCGGTCGGCCGATGGTCGGGCCGTCGATGCTGGGTCCGTGGATGCTGGGTCCGTCGATGCGCAGCCCACCGAGAAATTGCCTACCTACCGACCGTCGGCTTTCGCCGATTCTTCGGTCGATCGTCCGTCGACGGCAGCCTCGACGTCGTCGGGTGCGTATTCCGATCGCTCCACCGAATATCTCGGTACTTCCGCGGGCGGAGCGACCGCAGCAGCCGTAGCGCCGGAACCCGAGGTTCGCACCGAGACCGTCGAGGTTCCCGCACGCCGCGGCAGCACCGATCTGGGATTGTTCGTCCTCCGAGTGGCCGTCGGCGCAGTATTTCTCGGTCACGGCCTGCAGAAACTCGTCGGACTCTGGAACGGGCCCGGCCTGGACGGCTTCCAGAACCTGCTGGAGGAGTCGGGTTACCGCTATCCGGAAATTCTCGCGATCGCGGCCGCGGTAGGTGAGACCCTGGGCGGAGCGCTTCTGATCCTGGGCTTGGCCACACCGCTGGCCGGCGCGGCGGTGCTCGCGACCATCATCAACGCGTGGTGCTTCAAGCAGGTCGTCGAGCCCGGCCTGCAGTTCTCCGGCACGGGCGGCGTCGAGTACGAGACGGTTCTCGGCTTCGCTGCGGCCGCGATCATCCTCACCGGACCCGGACGTATCGCGTTCGACGGCCGTCGCGGATGGGCCACCCGACCGCGGATCGGATCGCTGCTGGCGCTCGCAGTCGGCATCGCGGCCGGTGTCTGCATCTGGATCTTCCTCAACGGAGCCGATCCCGTGGTCCGCTGACCCTCATGACGAGCAGACTCAGGTGAGCGAAACTTCGTAGCGGGCTACGACGTTTCGCTCACCTGATCTTTCAATTCGCAGGCTGCACTCACCTGGGCCTTGCCTCAGGGAACGTAACGAACAGCACCCTTGTCGGCCGATGTCGCCAATGCGGCGTATGCGCGCAGTGCCGTGGTGACCGTGCGCTGACGGTCCACCGGCTGCCACGGACGCTCGGACGCGTTCATCTTCGCTCGACGCGTCTCGAGCGTTTCGTCGTCGACGAGGATCTCGAGGGTGCGGGTGGCGACGTCGATGCGAACCTGGTCGCCGTTCTCGACCAGTCCGATCACGCCGCCTGCTGCGGCCTCGGGGGAGATGTGCCCGATGGACAGGCCCGAGGTTCCGCCGGAGAAGCGGCCGTCGGTGATCAATGCGCAGACCTTGCCCAGGCCGGCACCCTTGAGGAACGCGGTGGGGTGCAGCATCTCCTGCATACCCGGCCCGCCCTTGGGTCCCTCGTAGCGAACGACCAGCACGTCACCGGGTTGGATCTTCTTCTGCAGGATGGCCGAGACGGCTTCTTCCTGCGATTCGACCACCAGTGCCGGCCCCTGGAACGAGAACAGATCCTCGTCGATGCCTGCGGTCTTGAGGATCGCGCCGTCGACCGCGATGTTGCCGCGGAGCACCACCAGGCCGCCTTCGACCGTGTATGCATGCTCGCGATCGCGGATGCAGCCGCCCGCGGCATCGGTGTCGAGGGAAGACCATCGATTGTTCGTGGAGAACGGTTCGACGGTGCGGACGCCACCGGGAGCCGCATGGAACAGCTCCACAGCCTCGTCCGACGCCGTGCCGGATCGGATGTCCCAGGTGTCGAGCCACTCGTCGAAGCTCTTCGTGTGGACGGTCGACACGTCGGTTTCGAGGAGATCGGCGCGCCGAAGTTCGCCGAGCAGAGCCGGGATTCCGCCGGCTCGGTGCACGTCTTCCATGTGGTAAT
This sequence comes from Rhodococcus sp. 077-4, assembly GCF_047782425.1. Classification (NCBI taxonomy): domain Bacteria; kingdom Bacillati; phylum Actinomycetota; class Actinomycetes; order Mycobacteriales; family Nocardiaceae; genus Rhodococcus; species Rhodococcus sp. 077-4. Next base: position 778,168 of record NZ_JAJPWC010000002.1, read on the forward strand.
CGGAGTTGGGGGAGACCTTCGCCAGGCACGGGACCTTGCGGCTGATGGCGTCGATGGTGTCGAGGTCGAAGTCGACCTCACCCTCCTGCGCTGCCGCGAGGGTGTGTAGCACCGTGTTGGTGGATCCGCCCATCGCAACGTCGAGGGCCATGGCGTTGCGGAACGCGGCCGGAGTGGCGATGTTGCGGGGGAGAACCGATTCGTCCTCGTCGCGGTAGTACTTGAGTGCCGCCTCGACGATGGTCGTGCCGGCCCGAGTGAAGAGTGCGCGTCTGGCCTCGTGGGTCGCCAGAGTGGAGCCGTTTCCGGGGAGCGCAAGGCCGAGCGCCTCGGTGAGGCAGTTCATCGAATTGGCGGTGAACATGCCGGAACAGGACCCACACGTCGGGCAGGCGCTGCGCTCGACCTCGTCGAGGCCCTCCTCCGAGACGGCGTCGTTGGCGCTGGCGGAAATCGCGGTGATCAGGTCGGTCGGTGCCTGCGCGACGCCTCCGACGACGACGGCCTTGCCTGCCTCCATCGGTCCACCGGAGACGAAGACGGCCGGGATGTTCAGGCGCATCGCGGCATTGAGCATGCCGGGAGTGATCTTGTCGCAGTTGGAAATGCAGACGAGCGCATCGGCGGTGTGGGCGTTGGCCATGTATTCGACGGAGTCGGCGATGATCTCGCGGCTGGGCAGCGAGTAGAGCATGCCGCCGTGACCCATGGCGATACCGTCGTCGACGGCGATGGTGTGGAACTCGCGGGGAACGCCGCCTGCCGCTCTCACCGCGTCGGCCACGATCTCGCCGACGTTCTTCAGGTGCACGTGGCCGGGGACGAACTGGGTGTACGAGTTCGCGATGGCGACGATTGGTTTTCCGAAATCCGAGTCGGTCATTCCGGTGGCGCGCCACAGCGAGCGTGCGCCCGCGGCGTTGCGTCCGACAGTGGTGACCCGTGAGCGTAGCGGCGGCATGATGCGTTGTCCTCGTCCGTTGCAGCGGTTTCTCGCACGGAGGAGATTACTCGCCTGCCACTACAGCTCCTTCGCTGCCTGCCCGCCCTCGTGCTCGGCGTTCTCGGCGTCCGCCCGGTCTTGTTCCTCTGCCGCCGCAGCCGCCGCAGCGGCGTAAGGGTCGGTGATGCGACCGCCGCTGGCCGCGGCGAGCTGAGGGAGCAGATCGAATCGCACCAGCGGCAGCGACTTCTCGCTCTTGTCGGTCAGAACCACTCGTGCCCATCGGCGATCCGGGAAATGCAGACCCGCCACCGATTCCCACTCGATCACGTCCGAACCGACGAAGCGGCGTGCGGTGATCGCCTCGGGAGAAATGACCGTGCGCACGCGAAACACCCAGATGGCCGCGGCGATCGGCAGGATCAGCAGCCACCCCATGGCCACGGGCCAGCTGGCGGCTGTCAGCCCCGTGCCGAACAGCAGCAGTCCCACGCCGATGAGCGCGAGGCGCGGAACTCGAATGACCTGCGTACTCAACCGTTGCGGTCCCCCGACACCGTTCGGTGGCTCGGGTGCGGTGTGGGATGATGGAAGAGGTGGTTCGGACTGCTGCGAAGACGACACCCATTCATCTTCGCATTGCATCTACGCGATCTCACATAATGGGATTGCGTCGTGACGAGTTTGACTCTTCCCTGTGCGCGCGCCTACCGTCGAGCGCGTGAAGCGGAATTGGATACTCGTAATCGGCCGGCGCGTCAACGCCTGAGCCGGTTGTTCAAACTCGCATCGACGCGCCACCCTCGTACAGCTCACGCTGACGGGGGTTTTTTATTGCCCAGAGATCGCCCAGCAATTTCACATTCCTGAGGAAGCAATCAGTGAGCGCACCAACCGCACGCCCAGGGCCCACGACCCGTAAGTCGGGGACAGCAGCCGGCCCGTCGACCACCAACCCGTCCGCAGACGCGGCGACCAACGGATCGCGACGCCACGTCGCACCGGAGAAGGTCACCGGCGCACAGTCTGTCGTTCGGGCCCTCGAAGAACTTGACGTCGACACCGTATTCGGAATTCCCGGCGGCGCGGTTCTCCCGGTCTACGACCCGCTCTTCGACTCGGTGAAGGTGCGCCACATTCTGGTGCGACACGAACAGGGTGCAGGCCACGCTGCGACCGGCTACGCCCAGGCGACCGGCAAGGTCGGCGTCTGCATGGCAACGTCCGGTCCCGGCGCGACCAACCTCGTGACCCCACTCGCCGACGCTCAGATGGATTCGGTTCCCGTTGTCGCGATCACCGGTCAGGTCGCCCGCAGCCTCATCGGGACCGACGGTTTCCAGGAAGCCGACATCTCGGGTATCACCATGCCCGTCACCAAGCACAATTTCCTCATCACCGACGGTGCCGACATCCCGCGCATCATGGCCGAGGCGTTCTACATCGCCTCCTCGGGCCGTCCCGGTGCCGTCCTCGTCGACATCCCCAAGGACGTCCTGCAGGCGCAGACGACGTTCTCGTGGCCGCCGGAGATGCGTCTGCCCGGCTACCGTCCGGTCACCAAGCCGCACGGCAAGCAGGTCCGCGAAGCAGCCCGCTTTATCGCCGACGCCAAGGCGCCGGTGCTGTACGTCGGTGGCGGCGTCATCAAGGCCAACGCCTCGGCGGAACTGCTCGAACTCGCAGAACTGACCGGAATTCCTGTCGTGACCACTCTGATGGCTCGCGGCGCTTTCCCCGACTCGCACCAGCAGAACCTGGGCATGCCGGGTATGCACGGCACCGTCGCCGCGGTGGCCGCCCTGCAGCGCAGTGATCTGCTGATCACGCTCGGTGCTCGGTTCGACGACCGAGTCACCGGCCAGCTCGCGTCGTTCGCACCCGGTGCCAAGGTCATCCATGCCGACATCGACCCGGCCGAGATCGGCAAGAATCGCTACGCGGACGTGCCGATCGTCGGCGACTGCCGCGAGGTCATCACCGAGCTCATCGAGGCACTGCGAGCAGATCGTGCAACCGGAACCACGCTCGACCTCGAGCAGTGGTGGGTCTACCTGAACGGCATCCGCAAGACCTACCCGCTCAGCTACGACCGCCCGGCCGACGGTTCGATGTCGCCGGAGTTCGTCATCAGCTCGGTCGGCAAGTTCGCCGGCCCCGACGCGATCTACTGCGCCGGCGTCGGGCAGCACCAGATGTGGGCCGCGCAGTTCATCAACTACGAGAAGCCGCGTACGTGGCTCAACTCGGGTGGCCTCGGCACGATGGGATACGCGGTTCCGGCCGCAATGGGTGCCAAGAGGGGCCTGCCCGACGCCGAGGTGTGGGCCATCGACGGTGACGGATGCTTCCAGATGACCAACCAGGAACTCGCGACCTGTGCGGTCGAGGGCATCCCGATCAAGGTCGCACTGATCAACAACGGCAACCTCGGCATGGTCCGCCAGTGGCAGACCCTGTTCTACGAGGAGCGCTACTCCAACACCAATCTCGGTACCCACGGTGCCGTCCGCATCCCCGATTTCGTGAAGCTCGCCGAGGCGCTCGGTTGCGTCGGGCTGCGGTGCGAGCGAGAAGAGGACGTCGACGCGGTGATCGCTCAGGCGCGCGCGATCAACGATCGTCCGGTCGTCATCGACTTCATCGTCGGAGCCGACGCTCAGGTGTGGCCGATGGTCGCAGCCGGGACGGGCAACGACGAGATCATGGCAGCCCGCGGAATTCGTCCGCTGTTCGACGACGACGATGCCGAAGGTGTGGAGCCTGCGGTCATCGAAGAGGCAATGGCCCGCGAGCAGGCGCACGGCGCACACAGCGCCGACACTGCGTCGACCGAAGACGTGAAAGGCAGCGACAAGTGAGCACGAGCCATACCCTCAGCGTTCTCGTGGAGGACAAGCCAGGTGTGCTGGCTCGCGTCGCTGCACTGTTCTCGCGCCGCGGATTCAACATCTCCTCGTTGGCCGTCGGCGGCACCGAGATCCCCGAGATCTCGCGCATGACGATCGTGGTGACCGTCGACGAATTCCCGCTCGAGCAGGTGACCAAGCAGCTCAACAAGCTCATCAACGTCATCAAGATCGTCGAGCAGGACGACGACTCGTCGGTCGCTCGTGAGTTGGTGCTGATCAAGGTTCGCGCCGACGCCAGCGTCCGCAGCGAGGTCATCGAAACGGTGAACCTGTTCCGCGCCAAGGTGATCGACGTGTCTCCCGAAGCCGTGACGGTCGAGGCCACGGGCACTCGCTCGAAGCTCGATGCGTTGCTGAAGATGTTGGACCCCTATGGAATTCGAGAAATAGTTCAGTCGGGAGTCGTTGCCGTCGGACGTGGACCGAAATCGATCACTGCGTCGCGCTGAGCGACGGACGTGATATTCAGCGAAATCGAAGAGGAAAGGTTACAAACAGTGGCAGTCGAGATGTTCTACGACGACGATGCTGATCTGTCGATCATCCAGGGCCGCAAGGTTGCTGTGATCGGCTACGGAAGCCAGGGCCACGCGCACTCGCTGAGCCTGCGCGACTCCGGCGTCGATGTGCGCATCGGCCTGGCGGCGGGCTCGAAGTCTCGCGCCAAGGCCGAGGAGCAGGGCCTGAAGGTCGGCACTCCGGCCGAGGTGTCCGAGTGGGCCGACGTGATCATGGTGCTCGCACCCGATACCGCTCAGGCCAAGATCTTCTCCGAGGAGATCGAGCCCAATCTGAAGGACGGCGACGCGCTGTTCTTCGGCCACGGACTCAACATCCACTTCGACCTGATCAAGGCTCCGGAGTTCGTCACCGTCGGCATGGTCGCACCCAAGGGCCCCGGCCACCTCGTGCGTCGCCAGTTCGTCGACGGTAAGGGCGTTCCCGCGCTCATCGCCATCGACCAGGACCCCAAGGGCGAAGGCCAGGCACTCGCGCTGTCCTGGGCCAAGGGCATCGGCGGCACCCGCGCAGGCGTCATCAAGACCACGTTCAAGGAAGAGACCGAGACCGACCTCTTCGGTGAGCAGGCCGTGCTGTGCGGTGGCACCGAAGAACTCGTCAAGACGGGCTTCGAGGTCATGGTCGAGGCCGGCTACGCACCCGAGATGGCGTACTTCGAGGTGCTGCACGAGCTCAAGCTCATCGTCGACCTCATGTACGAGGGCGGCATCGCTCGCATGAACTACTCGGTGTCCGACACCGCGGAGTTCGGTGGCTACCTCTCCGGACCGCGCGTCATCGACGCAGGTACCAAGGAGCGCATGAAGGCCATCCTGGCCGACATCCAGTCGGGTGAGTTCACCCGTCGCCTCGTCGCCAACGTCGAGAACGGCAACACCGAGCTCGAAGGCCTGCGCAAGGCCAACGCCGAGCACCCCATCGAGGTCACCGGCAAGAAGCTGCGCGACCTCATGAGCTGGGTCGACCGCCCGATCACCGAAACGGCCTGATTCTCATCGAATCGCGTTGTCACGCAGTCTGATCGAAGGGCACCCCTGGATCGTCAGGGGTGCCCTTCGGTGCGTGATTCAGGTGGCGTCACAGTTCGACGTCTCCGGCCTCTAAACTGTTCGTGCTGCACAGCGCCGCCGAATTTTTCCGACCACGTCTCGAACCGATATAGGGAGTTTTTCACGTGAGCCAGCCAGGCCGTCCTGTCGTTCTGATCGCCGACAAACTTGCGCCGTCCACCGTCGAGGCATTGGGCGACGGCGTCGAGGTCCGCTGGGTCGACGGCCCGGATCGCCCCGCGCTGCTCGCTGCAGTTCCCGAGGCCGACGCGATCCTGGTGCGCTCCGCCACCACGGTCGACGCCGAGGTGCTCGCTGCAGGCACCAATCTCAAGATCGTCGCCCGCGCAGGCGTCGGCCTGGACAACGTCGACGTGCCCGCTGCCACCGAGCGCGGCGTCCTCGTCGTCAACGCGCCGACCTCCAACATTCACACGGCCGCCGAGCATGCGGTGACGCTGCTGCTGGCTGCCGCGCGCCAGATTCCCGCTGCCGACGCCACCCTGCGTCAGCACGAGTGGAAGCGCAGCAAGTTCAACGGTGTCGAGATCTTCGGCAAGACCGTCGGCGTCGTCGGACTCGGTCGCATCGGTCAGCTGTTCGCACAGCGTCTCGCTGCCTTCGAGACCCACATCATCGCATACGATCCCTACGTCTCGGCCGCGCGCGCCGCGCAGCTCGGTATCGAACTGGTCAGCCTGGACAAGCTGCTCGAGCGCGCCGACATGTTCTCGGTGCACCTGCCGAAGACGCCGGAGACCAAGGGCATCATCGGCAAGGAAGCCCTCGCCAAGACCAAGCCCGGAGTCATCGTCGTCAACGCCGCTCGTGGTGGACTCGTCGACGAGCAGGCCCTGGCCGACGCCATCACCAGCGGCCACGTCTTCGCCGCCGGCATCGACGTCTACGCCTCCGAGCCGTGCACCGACAGCCCGCTGTTCGAGCTGCCCCAGGTCGTCGTCACCCCGCACCTGGGCGCATCGACCACCGAGGCTCAGGACCGCGCAGGCACCGATGTGGCCAAGTCGGTATTGCTCGCTCTCGCAGGCGAATTCGTGCCCGACGCCGTCAACGTCAAGGGTGGAGCCGTGGGCGAAGAGGTCTCGCCGTGGCTCGAGATCGTCCGCAAGCAGGGCGTGCTGCTCGGAGCCCTGTCCACCGAACTTCCCACGTCGCTGTCGGTGGACGTGCGCGGCGAACTCGCCACCGAGGACGTCGAGATCCTCAAGCTCTCGGCGTTGCGCGGACTGTTCTCTGCCGTCATCGAGGACTCGGTCACGTTCGTCAACGCCCCGTCGCTCGCCGAGGAGCGCGGCGTCACCGCCGAGGTCACCACGGCATCCGAGAGCGAGAACCACCGCAGTGTCGTCGACATCCGCGCCGTCTACGGCGACGGTTCCGTGCTCAACGTGGCGGGAACACTCACCGGAACGCAGCGGGTCGAGAAGATCGTCAACATCAACGGCCGCAACTTCGACCTTCGCGCCGAGGGCAAGAACCTCATCGTCAACTACGCGGATCAGCCCGGCAGCCTCGGCCGGATCGGCACCCTGCTCGGCGACGCAGGCATCGATATCGCGGCCGCCGCACTGAGCCAGGACTCCGAGGGTGACGGTGCAACGATTCTGCTGCGCGTCGACAAGGACGTGCCGGCAGAGCTCAGTGCGAGCATCGCCGCCGCGGTCGGCGCGTCCACCATCGAGCTTGTCGATCTGTCCTGATTTCTGCTCGCAGCCGATCCGAGAAGAAATCGAACGAACACACGAGGAGTGAGATGAAGCTGGCCGTCATCGCCGGGGACGGAATCGGACCCGAGGTCGTCACCGAGGCGCTTGCCGTACTCGATGTGGTGGCACCAGGAGCCGAGAAGACCGAGTACGACCTCGGTGCGCGTCGCTACAACGCCACCGGCGAATTGCTGCCGGACTCGGTCTTGGCGGAATTGCGTGAACACGACGCAATTCTGTTGGGGGCCATCGGAGATCCGTCCGTGCAGAGCGGTGTGCTCGAGCGTGGACTGCTGTTGCGAGCTCGGTTCGAGCTCGATCACCACATCAATCTGCGTCCGGCCAAGCTCTACCCCGGAGTTGTCGGCCCGCTGGCCGGCGACAAGCAGATCGACGTCGTGGTCGTGCGCGAAGGCACCGAGGGGCCGTACACCGGAAACGGCGGAGCGCTTCGAGTCGGCACGCCGCACGAGGTGGCCACCGAGGTCAGTGTCAACACCCGCTACGGCGTCGAACGGGTGGTGCGCAACGGCTTCGAGCGGGCGCTCACCCGACGCAAGCACCTGACGCTGCTGCACAAGACCAATGTGCTCACCTTCGCAGGCAGCCTCTGGGCTCGCACGGTGGACGAGGTGGCGGCGGAGTTCCCGGACGTCGAGGTGGCATACCAGCACATCGACGCCGCAATGATTCACCTCGTCACCGACCCGGGCCGGTTCGATGTCATCGTCACCGACAACTTGTTCGGTGACATCGTGACCGATCTCTCGGCGGCGGTGACCGGCGGAATCGGTTTGGCCGCAAGCGGAAACATCGATGCGACCGGCACCAACCCGAGCATGTTCGAGCCCGTGCACGGGTCTGCTCCGGACATCGCAGGGCAGCAGAAGGCCGATCCGACGGCCGCCATCCTGTCGGTGTCCTTGCTGCTCGATCACCTCGGTGATGCGGAAGGAGCGGCACGAGTGGAAGCCGCCGTCGCAGCGGACCTCGCCGAGCGAGGAACCACCACCGCGTCGACGAAGGACATCGGCGCGAGAATTGCAGCGCGCCTGTAGTTTTCACCCGTATCCAGGCTCATCACGACGATGCCACGCTCGGCAACTGCCGAGCGTGGCATCGTCGTCTCTCGGTTCTTCAGGTGTCGGGATCATCCGGAATCACCGGGGTCGACAGGGCCGGGAAGATGGCCGAGACCAGAAATGCCAGTGGGAAGCTCACCGCCGCCAGTGCCCCGAACACGGGTGGCACAGCCGCCGCGAAGACGTACTGGCCGGTGTTCTGAACGCCGAGGGCTCGTCCGCTCCAGAACGGTCCCGAGATCTCGGCCACGGCGGTGAACGCGAGGCCGTTGGGGGCCACCGTGGTGATCGAGGCGATCACCAGTGCGACAACGGCGATGGGGGAGTCGAACCAGTCGGCGATGCCCAGAGCGAGCATGCTGGCCGTGGTGGCGACAGCAACCCAGCGCAGTGGTCGCATGCGGCTTCCGACGCGGTCGGACAGGGCCCCGACGCCCATGCGGCCGAGCGCGCCGAGAACTTGGGTGACGGTGACGAGGATGCCTGCCGACGCTGCACTCCATTCTCGGTCGGTCATCAGCCAGACGAGCGCGTAGGTCCACACGACGTACTGGGGGATCACCAGCAGGATCGAGGTGGCATGAATCCGCCACAGATGGGATCCTGCGCGGTACGGATTGTTCAGCAGTCCTTGCGTTGCGGCATCGGCGCGGCGAGGACGTGGCGGGTCGATCACGCCCAGGCACAGCACTGCTCCCGCTGCGCAGACGAGTGCCGGCACCAGCAACGCGTAGCCGACGCCGTGATCTCGCGCGATCGGCGGAACGGTGAGCGCTGCGATTCCTACGCCGAGAGGTACCGACATCTGCCTGATCCCCATCGCCAATCCGCGCCGGTGCGGCGGGAACCATCCCACCACCACGCGTCCGCTCGCGCTGTTCGCGCTCGCTGCGGCCATACCGCCGAGTAGCAACAGGACCGCCAAGAGGGGAATGGAGGTGGTGAACACTGCGGCGACGCTGGCAAGCGCCGTCAGGCCGAGTCCGATTGCGAGAACGACTCGTTCGCCGATCCGATCGACGAGGACGCCCCAGGCGATCAGAGTGAACATGATGCCCACGGTCGGCATGGCAACGACGAGTCCGGCGGTGGGCAGACTCAGGCCGCGGTCGTCGTGCAGGGCGGGAATGAGAAATGCTGCGCCGTTGATGAACACCGCCCCGGCGGTCTGCGCGAGCATCCCGAGCGCGAGCATGAGCCAACGTCTGGCTTCGCCGATGTCGGACAACTGCCCGCTGGTGGCCATCTCGTCTCCGTCTCATAATGTGGACAAATAATCTTGAAATGTGGAATTCGATGTCGACGTTACACCGACCCGAATCGCTCGGAGCGGGCGGTGGCGGAGTGCACACCCCGCGTGTCGATAGACTTCCGACATGCGTCTCGGTCGAATTGCAAGTCCTGATGGTGTGGCATTCGTGAGTATCGAAGGTGAGGGCGACTCGCAGACTGCGAAGGAAATCGCCGAACATCCCTTCGGCACACCCACGTTCACGGGTCGGTCGTGGCCACTGGCCGATGTGCGACTGCTCGCTCCCATCCTCGCAAGCAAGGTCATCGCCATCGGAAAGAACTACGCCGCGCACGCGGCCGAGATGGGCGGTGAGGCTCCGAAGGATCCCGTCATCTTCATCAAGCCGAACACCTCGATCGTCGGCCCCGGTGCGGCGATCGTGCTGCCGCCGTCCTCGAACGAGGTGCACTACGAGGGCGAGCTGGCCATCGTGATCGGGCGTCCGTGCAAGGACGTCCCCGCGTCGAAGGCCTACGAGGTGGTGCTCGGTTACACCGTCGCCAACGACGTCTCGGCCCGCGACCACCAGAAGCACGACGGACAGTGGACTCGCGCCAAGGGACACGACACCTTCTGCCCACTCGGGCCGTGGATCGAGACCACGCTCGACCCGACCGATCTGGAGATCAAGACCGAGGTCGACGGCGTGGTCAAGCAGCGGAGCCGCACTTCGCTTCTGCTGCACGACATCCCGAAGATCATCGAGTGGGTGTCCGCGGTGATGACGCTGCTCCCCGGAGACGTCATCCTCACCGGAACCCCCGAGGGAGTCGGACCCATCACCGACGGTGACAGCGTGTCGATCACCGTCGAGGGAATCGGTACCCTGACCAACCCCGTCGCAGCGAAGAAGTAGGGCAACGATGACCACAGCAACAGATGTCCGCGTTCGGTTCTGCCCGTCGCCCACCGGTACCCCGCACGTCGGCCTCGTCCGAACTGCATTGTTCAACTGGGCGTTCGCCAAGCACCACGGCGGCACCTTCGTCTTCCGCATCGAGGACACCGACGCTGCACGAGACTCCGAGGAGTCCTACGCCGCGCTGCTCGACGCTTTGCGCTGGCTCGGCCTCGAGTGGGACGAGGGCCCCGAGGTGGGTGGCCCGTACGAGCCCTACCGTCAGTCCTTGCGTCGCGACCAGCACATGGCCGTCGTCCAGCAGTTGCTCGACGCCGGGGAGGCCTACGAGTCCTTCTCCACACCGGAGGAAGTCGAAGCCCGGCACAAGGCGGCCGGGCGCGACCCCAAGCTCGGCTACGACAACTTCGACCGCGATCTCACACCGCAGCAGCGACAGGCCTTTCTCGACGAGGGTCGCGGTGCCGTCGTGCGTCTGCGGATGCCCGATCACGATCTGACCTGGAACGACCTCGTTCGCGGGGAGACCACGTTCAAGGCGGGGACGGTACCGGACTTCGCGTTGACGCGAGGCAACGGAGTTCCGCTGTACACGTTGGTCAATCCGGTCGACGACGCACTGATGAAAATCACCCACGTCCTGCGCGGCGAGGACCTGCTTTCGTCGACGCCTCGTCAGCTCGCACTGTACGAGGCATTGATTCGGATCGGCGTGGCCGACCGTACGCCCGAGTTCGGGCATCTGCCGTTCGTCATGGGCCAGGGCAACAAGAAGCTGTCCAAGCGCGATCCCGAATCCAACCTGTTCATCCACCGCGATCGAGGGTTCATCCCGGAAGGGCTGCTGAACTACCTCGCTCTCCTCGGGTGGGGGATCTCGGACGATCACGACGTGTTCTCCCTCGACGAGATGGTGGCAGCGTTCGAGATCTCCACGGTCAACTCCAACCCGGCTCGCTTCGATCAGAAGAAGGCCGATGCGATCAATGCCGAGCACATCCGGCTGCTGGCCGCAGACGATTTCGCGGCACGATTGCGCGAATACCTGGTCTCTCAGGGGCATCTCACCGAGCCGGTCGACGAGAAGACCTTTGCCGTCGCGGCCGATCTGGTGCAGACCCGCATCGTCGTGCTCTCGGACGCCTGGGGACTGTTGAAGTTCCTGTTCGTCGACGAGGCAGATTTCGAGATCGATCCCGCTGCCGCTGCCAAGAACCTCGGTGCCGATGCTGCGCCGGTACTCGATGCCGCTGTGGAGGCGCTGACGGCATTGACCACGTGGACCACGGCGGACCTGGAGGCGACACTCAAGGATGCGTTGATCGACAAGCTGGAGCTCAAGCCGCGCAAGGCCTTTGCTCCGGTGCGAGTGGGCGTGACGGGCTCGCACATCAGCCCACCGCTGTACGAGTCGATGGAATTGCTCGGGCGCGAAACGACCTTGGCGCGCCTGTCTGCCGCACGCGCTCAGGTGGCGTGACGACGGGCGGCCGCCTGCCCGTCTCGGTTCTCGGAGACGGCCTTCGATGAGTATTTCCGATCGACTGGATCGGCTCCAGCGCCGACGGCCCGTTCTCGGATATCCCATCGCGGTGGTGTACAAGTTCGTCGACGATCAGGGCGGCTACCTCGCTGCCCTGATCACCTACTACGCCTTCGTCTCGCTGTTTCCTGCACTGTTGCTGTTCTCCACGGTTCTGGGTTTCGTCCTGGTCGGCAGTCCGGAACTGCAACAACAGATCCTGAACTCGGCGCTCGGTCAGATCCCGGTGATCGGTGACGAACTGGGCAGGCCAGAACGCATCGGTGGAGGCACCGTCGGACTGGTGGTCGGTGTCCTCGGCTCCCTGTACGGCGGCCTCGGGGTGGCCGTGGCGCTCCAGAACGCAATGAACACCGCGTGGACGGTACCGAAGAACTTGCGGCCCGATCCCATTCGAGCCCGGGTACGCGGATTGGGTCTGCTGAGCACGGTCGGTCTTGCGGTCCTGGCCGTCACGGCACTCAACGTGCTCAGTGCTGCAGGATATTTCGGCCCGGAATCCGGCCTCGTGGTGTTCGTGGTCGGCACACTCTTCTACATCGGCGTGTTCGTCGTCGCGTTCAGGCTCGCCACAGCGCGGCCACTGTCGATCGGTGAGGTCCTTCCCGGAGCTGTCGTGGCCGGTCTGATCTGGCAGCTGTTGCAGACCTTCGGCAGTGTCTACGTGAAATACGTCGTCAGCAGCGCGACGGTCACCAACGGCGTCTTCGCTGTCGTGCTCGGACTGCTGGCGTTCTTGTACGTCACCTCGGTATCGATCGTGCTGTGCATCGAGATCAACGTCGTTCGCGTCGATCGACTATTCCCGCGCGCCCTGCTGGCCCCGTTCACCGACGACGTCGAACTGACCGAGGGCGACGAACTCACCTACACCGGACAGGCAGAAGCGCAGCGCAGCAAGCCGTTCGAGGAAATCGTGGTGACCTTCGACGACCCGCCGCGAGCTCAGTCCGAGTCCGGTTCCGAATCGGCAACCGAGGCACCGTAGAAGCGGTCGATTCTGGTCTCCATCGGGAAACGGACCGCCGTATCGCCGAACATCAGCCGAGTTGCCGACAATGCTGCTCCTGCAACTGCTTCGGCCACTCGCTCCGCATCGGCGGTGCGGCAATGCACAACCACCTCGTCGTGCTGAAAGAAGACCAACTCGCTGCTGCTCGAGGCCAACTGATTTCGCAGTTCGGCCAACAAACACAGCGCCCATTCTGCGGCGGTGGCCTGCACGACGAAGTTACGGGTGAACCGGCCCCGCGCGTGCGCGTCGCCGGTGGACCACCACTGCGCAGAGGGTGGTGGGCAGGCCCGCCCGAGCCACGAACGGACGACCTCGCCGCGTTCGCCGGCGCGAGCGGCCTCCTCCACGAGCGCGACCGCACCGGGGAACTTGGCCCGCAGCCGCGTCAGCAGTCCGCGAGCCTCGCCGGAGGTTGCGCCGTACAGCACCCCGAGAACGGCGACCTTGGCGTGGCCGCGATCGCCGTCGAAAGATTCTGCCGCCACCGGTGCGTACAGATCTGCGGTGCCGGCAGCAGCGACCATGCGTGGATCGCCGGACATCGCAGCGAGAATACGGGGTTCGAGCTGACCGGCGTCGGCGGCCACAAAGGTGTAGTCGGGATCTGCGATAACACTGGCGCGCAACGGCTTCGGGATCTGCAAACCGCCTCCGCCGCGGCTCGCCCAGCGGCCGGAGACCACCGCGCCGGGAACGTAGACCGGCCGAAATCGATCCCCGCGTACCCAGGCGTCGAGCCAGGTCCACCCGTTCGCACTGTGCAGTTTCGACAGATCGCGATGGCGCAGCAACAGCGGGACCGCGGGGTGGTCTATCTCCCGAATGACGTGAGCACGAGTCGACGTCAGCTCGATACCGACGCGTGCGAACGCGGCCACCACCTCCGCTGGCGAGGCAGGGTTGACGCGGCGGCCGAACGCCGAGGAGATCTGGTTCTCCAGCCGTATCAGAGCTGGGGGAGGAGAGCCGTCGGCCGGTCGGGCACCGAGCATGGTCTCGAGATGACGGCGGTGGGCCGACGCCGAGAACGGCAGCCCGTCGAAGGTCATCTCCGCCGCGGCCAGACCGCCGGCCGATTCGGCTGCTGCGAGCAGGTGCAGTGCGCGATCGTCTCCGATGTCCGTGAGCTGACGCCGGTACTCGGCGAGCACTGCCACGGGATCGGACTCGGGGTCCGCATCGAACAGGCCGGGTCGCAGGTCCGCGGGTGACGACGGAGCAGTTGTGGAACCTGCCCGCATCGCCAGAATTGCACCGACCAGTGCGAGATCGTGACAGCGGCGCACGCGTACCCCTCGTTCGAGCAGCCGAGGGTAGATCCGGCTCGTGTCCTCCCACACCCATCTGGGTCGTTCGGCTCGTTCCAACTCGGCAACGGCCGCGACCGCATCCTCGGTCACTGTGGGTTCGCTCCGCGTCGTGCCGTCGTCGTCCAGGTACGTCAACACTGCCTGCTCGCCCTGTGGAACGAGCAGAACCTTCATCGGACGGGTCTGCGGTCGGTCACGGAGAACAAGTCTTCTCCATTCCCCGGCCGACATACAGGCGGGGCTCCGCAGTCCTCGCCACAACGGTGCCCGAGGCTGCTCGCGATACGAACTTCGCTTGGTTTCGTAGGCTCTGAGCAGCCGATTTGGAGAATGGGTAGTCACCTTTGATAGTCTCTATCCCGGCTCGAAACGCAGTGCACATCGTTCGCGGTGAGCAATTCGATTCAAGTCCATTGGGGTATGGTGTAATTGGCAACACAGCGGTTTCTGGTACCGCCATTCTAGGTTCGAGTCCTGGTACCCCAGCGAGTAGGTGGAGGCGATTTTGTCGCCGAGGCCGAGGCAGTTAAGCTGACTCAGCCTCATGTGCTCGATCAAGCCCGGTGAGGTTTGATGAAAATGTAGGTGAAGTTCCTGGCCCCGTCGTCTAGCGGCCTAGGACGCCGCCCTCTCAAGGCGGTAGCGCGGGTTCGAATCCCGTCGGGGCTACAACTGACAACACCCTCTCGATCCTCGGATCGAGAGGGTGTTGTTCTTTCGGCGTGTCCGTGTCAGACGCTCTTGCGGCGGAACATCTTCTGATGGTCGGCCGGACCGTGGGCGTTGTTGACCTTCGGCCCACCGTCCTTGTGTTCGACGGAATTGTGGGACTTGCTGTTCTTCTGTTCCAGAACCTCGCGGAACTTCTTCTTCAGTTCTTCACTGCCGGATTCGGCCATGGGGGACTCCTTGCAGTCGACGACCGGCCGGGTAGGCCGCTCGAGACGAAGGTACCCCACTATCGCGACGCGATCAGCTGATTTTCATCGGGCGGACGGGCCGGCAGGCACCATTCAGAGTCGCTTGTGCAGCGCGTCGGCTGCTGCCAGAAGATCTGCGGCCCAGCGCGCCCCCGGCTTGCGTCCGATTCGATCGATGGGTCCGGACACCGAGATCGCCGCCACCACAGTGTCGTTGCTGTCGCGCACCGGCGCGGCGACACTCGCGACGCCCGGTTCTCGTTCGCCTGCGCTCTGTGCCCATCCGCGCCGCCGAACTTCGAGGAGAACGCGCTCGCTGAATTCTGCATCGGGCAGAACTGCCCGCTGAGTGTGCGAATCTGCCCATGCCAGTAGAACTTTGGCACCCGAGCCCGCGGTCATCGGCAATCGTGCGCCGACGAGAACGGTGTCTCGAAGTCCGGTCGGGGGCTCCATGGACGCAACGCAGACCCGTACCGTCCCCTCGCGCCGGTAGATCTGCACACTCTCGCCGGTGATTTCGCGCAGGCGTGGCAGTACCGAGGAGGCGGCATCGAGCAGTGTGTCCGACGCGCTCGCTGCGAGTTCTCCCAGTCCCGGCCCGGTGCGCCACAGACCGTCGGCATCTCGGACGAGAAGTCGGTGTGTCTCGAGACCGACTGCGAGGCGGTGGGCGGTAGCGCGGGGCAGGCCGGTTCGAGCACAGAGATCGTTCAGATTGCAGGGCTTCTCGGCCACCGCGTGCAGCACCGTCATCGCCTTGTCGAGGACGCCGATGCCACTCGATTTGTCGACGAGGCCGCCCAGGCTATGCTGTCTCATAGAACGATATTAGCCTCCCGAATGCTGAGATTGCACAACTGCGAGTTCTCCAGTGCGCGTCAGGGGCATGATGTCGAGAGGATGGCGCGAGGTGAACCAGCGAAGGTCACCGGCGCGACGACGACACGGAAGACGAGGTCCGCGACAGCGATGTCCGAAACGACGATGTCCGATACACCGAAGACTTTGGCGGAGAAGGTATGGGACCAGCACGTGGTGGTCCGAGGCGGCGGAGAAGGTGGTGCGCGGGAGCCGGATCTGATCTACATCGACCTTCATCTCGTGCACGAGGTGACGAGCCCGCAGGCATTCGACGGCCTTCGATTGGCCGGCCGCGGACTCAGGCGTCCCGATCTGACGATCGCGACCGAGGACCACAACGTCCCGACGGCCGACATCTTCGCGCCCATCGCAGATCTGGTCTCGCGCACCCAGGTCGACACCCTTCGCCGCAACTGCGAGGAATTCGGCGTTCGGCTCTACCCGATGGGTGATCTCGATCAGGGCATCGTGCACATCATCGGGCCGCAGCTCGGCCTGACCCAGCCCGGCATGACCGTCGTGTGCGGAGACAGTCACACCTCGACTCACGGTGCCTTCGGTTCCATTGCAATGGGTATCGGCACCAGCGAGGTCGAGCACGTGATGGCCACGCAGACGCTGTCGCTGCGTCCGTTCAAGACGATGGCGATCACCGTCGACGGTGAACTCGCGCCCGGCGTCACGAGCAAGGACCTGATCCTTGCTGTCATCGCGCAGATCGGCACCGGCGGCGGCCAGGGGTACGTCCTCGAGTATCGCGGCGAGGCCATTCGAAAGCTGTCGATGGAAGCGCGAATGACCATCTGCAACATGTCCATCGAGGCCGGTGCGCGGGCAGGAATGATCGCACCCGACGAGATCACCTACGAATATCTGAAGGGACGCCCGCACGCGCCGCAGGGAGCCGATTGGGACGCGGCGGTGGCGGCGTGGAACGAGTTGGCAACCGATCCGGATGCAGTGTTCGACAACGAGGTCCACATCGACGCCGACACGTTGACGCCGTTCGTCACGTGGGGCACCAATCCGGGCCAGGGTGCGCCGCTGGGCGATACGGTGCCCGATCCCGAGACGATGGTCGACGAGAGCGAGCGGGTGGCAGCTCAGAAGGCCCTGCAGTACATGGGTCTCGAAGCGGGAACCCCGATCCGCGAGATCGCCGTCGACACCGTGTTCGTCGGCTCGTGCACCAACGGCCGAATCGAGGATCTGCGTGCCGTGGCATCCGTCCTCGAAGGGCACAAGGTTGCCGAGGGCGTACGAATGTTGGTGGTGCCCGGGTCCATGCGGGTGCGAGCGCAGGCAGAAGAAGAAGGCCTGGGCGAGATATTCGTTGCGGCAGGAGCGGAGTGGCGCCAAGCCGGTTGCTCGATGTGCCTGGGAATGAATCCCGACCAACTGGCGGCGGGTGAGCGATCGGCTTCGACGTCCAACCGAAATTTCGAGGGAAGGCAGGGCAAAGGTGGTCGAACTCACCTCGTGTCCCCGTTGGTTGCAGCGGCAACTGCAATCCGCGGAACCCTGTCCTCTCCGGCGGATCTCGCGTAGTACGCGCCCTCGCTCGATCGATCGAACCCATAGGAGAACATTCGATGGAAGCTTTCACCCGACACACCGGTATCGGAGTTCCGCTGCGGCGCTCCAATGTCGACACCGATCAGATAATTCCGGCGGTCTACCTCAAGCGCGTCACGCGCACCGGATTCGAGGACGGGTTGTTCGCCGCCTGGCGCTCGGATCCGAACTTCATCTTGAACCTCGAGCCCTACAACCGCGGCTCGGTGCTCGTCGCCGGGCCCGATTTCGGCACGGGATCGTCACGCGAGCACGCCGTCTGGGCACTCTCGGACTTCGGATTTCGGGTTGTGATCGCCTCCCGATTCGCCGATATCTTTCGCGGAAACTCGGGTAAAGCCGGGCTGCTGGCGGCCGAAGTGGAGCAGTCGGACGTCGAGTTGCTGTGGAAAGCCTTAGAAGAACAGCCCGGTCTGGAAATAATTGTCGACCTCGTCGACAAGACCGTAACGGCTGGAACTTTGGTGGTGCGCTTCGCGATTGACGACTACACCCGGTGGCGTCTGCTGGAAGGTCTCGACGACATCGGATTGACATTACGCCAGGTAGAGGCCATTACCGAGTACGAAAAGTCAAGGCCTTCATACAAACCCCTGACGCTTCCGGCACGGATCGAAACACCCGCGGAAAGCTGACCGGGCGGGGTCCGACACGCTTTGCGGCCGTGAATCATTCCGCGACACCAAAATGAAAATTGGCGTGGCGCATAGACTCTTGACGACTTGGGGTTTACCGTTGTAGTAGTCGGTCCGACGATGGGCCACCATATAGCGGAGGAAATTCCATGAACAAGGCAGAGCTGATTGACGCCCTGACCGAGAAGTTGGGGTCTGATAGGCGGAGCGCCACAGAGGCTGTCGAGAACATCGTCGACACCATCGTGCGCGCAGTACACCGCGGCGAGAGCGTCACGATCACGGGCTTCGGCGTGTTCGAGCAGCGTCGCCGCGCAGCGCGCGTCGCCCGTAACCCCCGCACCGGTGAGACCGTTCGCGTGAAGCCGACCAACGTTCCGGCGTTCCGTCCGGGCGCTCAGTTCAAGGCCGTCATTGCCGGCGGACAGAAGCTGCCCGCCACCGGTCCTGCCGTCAAGCGTGGTTCGGCTGCGGCTCCCGCCAAGAAGACTGCGGCAGCGAAGAAGACGGCTGCGAAGAAGGCAGCCGTGAAGACGACCGCCCGCAAGGCAACCACCACCGCTGCTGCCAAGAAGGCAGCACCGGCCAAGACTGCCGCCAAGAAGGCAGCTCCCGCGAAGACCGCGGCCAAGAAGGCAGCTCCCGCGAAGACCACTGCGCGCAAGACCGTCGCGAAGAAGGCTCCGGCCAAGACGACCGCACGCAAGGCCGCAACAACTGCTGCACCCGCCAAGAAGGCTCCGGCCAAGACGGCAGCGAAGAAGACCGTAGCCAAGAAGGCTCCGGCCAAGAAGGCTCCCGCCAAGAAGGCACCCGCAAAGCGCGCAGCGAAGAAGTAGCGCCCACCGGCGCCCACCTCTTTTCGGCGGCCGCGTTCTCGTTGCCGGCACTGCAGTTACGCGAGAAGACCCCCGACTCGATCTTCGAGTCGGGGGTCTTCTTTCGTGCGAGTGTGTCTAGTGTTCGGCCACGAGCGTCGGGAGCGGACTGGCGATGTGGTCGGCAGCTACGACCCTGCCGTCGTGGCGCGACAAGACCCAGACGCTTCCCTTGCGATTTCTGTTGGCAGGCAACGTGATTCCATCTTTCTCGGCCCACCACCGCATCAAGTCGGGGATCACTTTGCCTTGGCTGCAGATCACGGGCGTACCGGGCTGCTCGGCAATCTCGCGGGCTCGGTGGCGTCCCTTGCGTGGGTCGTCGGCATACCCCTCCTCGGACAACAGGTGTTCTGCAACGATGTCCACGCCCAACGATTCCGCGAACGGAGCAACCGTCTGCACGCACCGCGCACGGTCGGCCGCGTACACGGCATCACCTCCGAACGCACGGAGCAACGAGACCAACGATTCGGCCTGCCGTCGTCCGGTCTTGTCGAGTGGACGGTCGACGTCGTTGCCCTTGAACCGTGATCGCGATCCCGCACTCCCGTGCCGAACCAACAGAACGGTCGAGGTGTCGGCCGGCTTGGCCACGAACCTGCGAAGAATCTGGTGGTCCATGGGATACGAGAGTTCGCGGCCGACGGCCTCGGGTGCGATCCATCTCAATTCGTCGACTTCGTCGTTGGGAACGAACTCGCCCCCGATTGCCTCCGCCGCCCAGTACAGAACCTTCTTGACCCGACGATGTCCCGGAATCGGGTACGTGACGTAGGAGAGCGACCGTCCGAGTCGGGAGTCGAATCCGGTCTCCTCCTTGACCTCTCGGACTGCTGCGTCGACGGCAGTCTCACCGGGATCGAGTTTTCCCTTGGGGAAGGACCAGTCGTCGTACTTGGGTCGGTGCACCACGGCGACCTCGACGGCCCCGTCGCCCCGCGGCGAACTACGCCACAGGATCGACCCGGCCGCAAAGATGTTGGCGCGAGGGGAGCCATCGGATGTGGCCATCAGGATGCCTGATTCCTCCGGCTGCGCATCAAGTCGACCTGATGCTCACGAACTTTTTCACCTCGAGCCGGTGACGCGACCCAGCCGCCGTCCGGTCCCAACTCCCAGCACCGAGTGGTGGGGTCGAGGGCAGAGTCGAAGATGTCGCTCAGCTGGTTCGCCAGTCGCGGATCCTTGACCTGAGCCATCACCTCGACTCGGCGATCGAGGTTGCGGTGCATCATGTCTGCGCTGCCGATCCAGAATTCGTCGGCACCTTGGAAGTGCAGAACTCGCGAGTGTTCGAGGAATCGGCCGAGGATGGAACGGACCTCGATGTTCTCCGACAGGCCGGGAACTCCTGGCTTGAGTGCACAGATTCCGCGCACCACCACCTTCACCGGAACGCCGGCCATCGACGCCCGGTAGAGCGCGTCGATGACCTGCTCGTCGACCAAGGCGTTGGCCTTGAGGCGAATTCCGGCCGGACGGCCTGCCTTGAGGTGTTCGACCTCGGCCTCGATGCGCTCGACTATTCCGCGACGCACCCCGTACGGCGCGACGAGAAGATTGCGGTACTTGGACTTTCGCGAGTATCCGGTGAGCGAGTTGAACAGATCGGTGAGGTCGGCTCCGATTTCGGGCGACGACGTGAGCAAGCCGACGTCCTCGTAGATGCGCGCAGTCTTGGGGTTGTAATTGCCGGTACCGATGTGGCAGTACCGGCGAATGACCGACCCCTCTCGGCGCACCACCAGACAGGTCTTGCAGTGCGTCTTGAGACCGACGAGCCCGTACACCACGTGCACGCCCGCCTTCTCCAGCTTGCGCGCCCACTCGATGTTCGCTTGCTCGTCGAAACGCGCCTTGATCTCGACCAGGGCGACGACCTGCTTGCCTGCACCGGCAGCATCGACGAGCGCATTGACGATCGGGGAGTCGCCCGAGGTGCGGTACAGGGTCTGCTTGATCGCCAATACCTGCGGGTCGGCCGCTGCTTGCTCGATGAAGCGTTGCACGCTGGTGGAGAAGGAATCGTACGGGTGGTGCACCAGTACGTCGCCGTCGCGCAGGGTCGAGAACACGCTCTTGGGTGTCTCGCGCTCACCGAAGGCCGGGTGCGTGGCCGGGACGAAGGGCGCATCCTTGAGGTTGGGACGGTCGACGCTGTAGACCTGCCACAGGCAGGACAGATCGAGCAGTCCGGGGACCTGGATGACGTCGCCCGGATCGACATCGAGTTCGCGTAGCAGCAATTCGAGCATGTGCTCGGTCATGTCGTCGGCGATCTCGAGGCGGACCGGGGAGCCGAAGCGCCTGCGCGCGAGCTCGCGCTCCAATGCCTGGAGCAGATCCTCGTCGCGGTCTTCCTCGACCTCGAAATCGGCGTTGCGCGTGATGCGGAACGCGTGGGACTCGACGACCTCCATACCGGGGAAGAGCACGTCGAGGTGAGCCGAGATCAACTCCTCCATCGACAGGAAGGCATCGATGCGGTGGCTGCCCTCGCCGCGCTTGACGCGTACGAAGCGATCGACGTTGTCGGGGACCTTGACGCGGGCGAAGTGCTCGCCGGTGGTCGAGTAATCCTTCACTGTCACAGCGAGATTGAGGCTCAGGCCGCTGATGTAGGGGAAGGGGTGCGCCGGGTCGACGGCCAGCGGCGTGAGAACCGGAAAGACCTGCTCGGTGAAATAGTCGGAGAGTCGCGCGCGCTCGTCGCTGTCCAGGTCGGACCATCGGATGATCGCAATACCCTCGGCAGTGAGCTCGGGCAGGATCGAATCCAGCAGCACTCGCGCATGTTTGAGCGCGAGCTCCTGGGTGCGTTGACCGATCACTGCGAGTTGCTCGCGCGGGGTCATACCGTCGGCGGATCGAACCGAGAGGCCGGTTTCGTCGCGACGTTTGAGACCGGCGACCCGAACCATGTAGAACTCGTCGAGATTGGACGCGTAGATCGCGAGAAACTTGGCCCGTTCGAGCAGGGGCAGCGACGAGTCCTGCGCGAGCGCAAGAACACGTGAGTTGAAATCGAGCCAGCTCAATTCCCGGTTGAGATAGCGATTTTCGGGAAGCACGGTGGCTGCGTCCACCGATTCCGGTGTGGCAGCCGGTAAGGCGGAGGGAATGCTCGGCATCGTCGCCGCGATCGGAGCGCTCCACGCCGGATCCGAACCCGGGCCCTTTCCTGTCTCGATCGGCGGATCTTCGTTCGCTGGCTGCACGTCGTCGTTGCTCACCGCACGATCATCCCCCATACCCGGCGTGGGTGAAACTCCGATGGCCGAACTCGACTCACGTGTTCACTTCACTCGCGATGGTGGTAGCCCTCACGCAGTCGTCGCGGATGCTTCTTCGCTCCAGCCGAGCGACCGTAGGACGGCCGACGTTGCAGGCCCGACTCCGAGACGATGCGCTCTGCGGACGTCGTCGGCAGTATCGACATCCAATCGAAGACCGGGCCACGAACCGTCGAGTTCCCGTGCACCCGAGGCGGAGTGGTGGCGCGCGGAGTCACGGCCGAACAGCGGTGCCAGATCGTCGGGGGAGTCCTTCAGGATCAGTGCGGCGGTCCCCGTGCCGTGATGGTCGACCACGAGCGATCTGCCTCCACTCCGAGCCGCGGCATATGCCTGGGCGAGTTCCGTGGATCGCATCGACGGAAGGTCCGCCTGCAACGCGATGATGTCGACGCGATCTGCAGTGCGGGTCAGGCCATCCTGGATGTCCCCGACCGCGGCGTCGCGGCGAAGTACGTGCGCTGCAGACGCGAACGCGTGATTGAGCCGTTCGTCCGGGTGCCGTGCGGGATCGCCGACAGGTTCGTCGAACACCCGTGCACCGATTTCGCGGGCGGTCCGAGCGACGAGAGGATCGGGGGTGACCACCGTGACCGACTCCACCACCGGGACGGCAGATGCGGCGCTCACGGTGTCGCTGAGCATCGCAAGTACCAATCGCGATCGATCGGGTGGCGAGAATTCTGCCGCCAAACGCGACTTGGCGGCGGTGAGATCCTTCACTGCGATCAGAACCTTGACGACGCGGCGGGCAGCATCGGCCGACGCAGTCTCTCGGTCGCCGCCGTCGCCTCGTGATGCACCCATGATGTTCGATCCTGCCAGCGTCACCGATCTGTGCCGACTCCGACCGCCCGAGCAGCTCTGCGAGTTAGGGTGATGCGCGCGTGAGACGGGCATCGGCGAGGCGAGGGGTTGGCGGAATGAGCAGAGCAGCGGTACTGGGGTCGGGTTCGTGGGGGACGGCATTCGCCAAGGTGTTGGCCGAAGCGGGAACGGACGTCACCATGTGGGCCCGCCGCGAGGAGCTTGCCGCGTCCATCAGCGACGACCACGAGAACAGCGACTACCTCCCGGGAATCGAGCTGCCGTCGTCGATCCGCGCGACCCACGATCCCGTCCGTGCGCTCGACGGAGCAGACATCGTGGTGCTGGCCGTGCCGTCGCAGAGTCTGCGGGCGAACCTGGGGGCGTGGACCGACTCGATTCCCTCGAACGCGACTCTGCTCTCGTTGGCGAAGGGGATCGAGACCGGAACGCTCATGCGGATGAGTCAGGTCATATCTCAGGTGACCGGAGCGGATCCCAGCCGGGTCGCGTGCCTGTCCGGGCCCAATCTTGCGCGTCCGATAGCCGAGGGCCAGCCCGCCGCGACCGTAATCGCGTGCTCGGACTCCCAGCGCGCCCTGGAAATTCAGAAATCCTGCGCCACAGGATATTTCAGGCCGTATACGAACACCGACGTGATCGGGGCCGAGATCGGTGGTGCCTGCAAGAACGTCATCGCCCTCGCCTGCGGAATGGCCGCAGGCGTCGGGTACGGCGAGAACACACTCGCGTCGATCATGACGAGGGGTCTCGCCGAGATCATCCGCCTCGGAGTTGCCCTCGGTGCCAACCCGTCGACGCTGTCCGGCCTGGCCGGCGTCGGCGACCTCGTCGCCACGTGCTCGTCACCTCTCTCACGCAATCGCACATTCGGTGAACGACTGGGTTCGGGTGGCTCCCTCGAGAGTGCGCAGGAAGCAGCACACGGACAGGTTGCCGAGGGCGTCAAGTCCTGTACGTCGGTGCGTGCGCTCGCCGAGAGCTACGACGTCGAGATGCCGCTGACCGACGCCGTGCATCGGGTCTGTCACGGCGGCATGTCCGTTCCGGATGCGGTCGGGCACCTGCTGGGGCGTCGTATCAAGCCCGAGTGAGGCAGTGATCGGCGTCCCGCCAGGAACAGGGCGAATCCGCGTTCGATGAGCCGCGGCGGTACGGTTTCTCATCGTGAGTACTCCCCGCATCAAAGTTGCCGTCGTCTTCGGTGGCCGCAGCAGCGAGCACGCTGTGTCCTGTGTATCGGCAGGTAGCGTGCTGCAGAATCTCGATCCCGCCAAGTACGAGGTGGTTCCCGTGGGGATCACCGCGGACGGTGCCTGGGTACTCGGCTCCTCCGACATCGATGCGCTGACGATTCACGACCGGGTACTGCCGACCGTGGACAAGACGGGGGCAGCGCTGGCCCTGAGCACCGACCCCGGCCATGCCGGTGCGTTGCTCGCCCTCGGTGAGGGTAAGGGCGGGACGGTACTGGCGTCCGTGGACGTCGTGTTCCCGGTTCTGCACGGACCGTACGGCGAGGACGGCACACTGCAGGGACTGCTCGAGTTGGCAGGTGTTCCGTACGTAGGGCCGGGGGTGTTGGCCAGCGCTGCGGGGATGGACAAGGAATTCACCAAGAAGCTCCTCGGTGCCGAGGGGCTGCCGATCGGTCGCCAGGTGGTGCTTCGCCGCGCGGTCGACGATCTGACGGCGGCCGAACGTGAGCGAATCGGGCTGCCCGCATTCGTCAAGCCGGCCCGAGGCGGGTCGTCCATCGGCATCTCGCGCATCACCGCGTGGGATCAACTCCCCGCCGCGATCGCTGTGGCACGCGAACACGACCCCAAGGTGATCGTCGAAGGCATGATCCACGGCCGTGAGGTCGAGTGTGGGGTACTGGAGTTTCCCGACGGTACGGTGCGCGCGAGTGCCATCGCGGAGATCCGAATTCCCGACGCGGACATCGACGATCACGCGTTCTACGACTTCGACACGAAGTACCTCGACGACGTCAGCGAATTCGACATCCCGGCCGTCCTCGACGACGCCACCAGCGACCGCATTCGCGAACTCGCCGTTGCCGCATTTCGGGCGCTGGACTGCCAGGGACTGGCGCGAGTGGATTTCTTCGTCACCGAGGACGGTCCGGTCATCAACGAGATCAACACGATGCCCGGGTTCACCTCCATCTCGATGTACCCCAAGATGTGGGCCGAATCCGGCGTCGACTACCCGACGCTCATCGCCACCCTGATCGACACCGCTCTCGCCCGCGGAACCGGTTTGCGTTAGAGCTGTTGCGGCCCAGCGCTACTGCAACGGAGCCGGGTCGAGAGGCTGTTGGGGCAGCGCGTCCGACACGGCCGAGGACGCGTCCTGCAACGGGGTAGGGCCCGAGTTTCCCGGAATCGTCAGTGCGACGTACACACCGCGATCGACGACGAACCATGTGCTGGCATCGATTCCGTCGTCTGCCCCGGACACCTCGAACCATTGGACGCCGTTGATCACCTGAAGCGGCGCAGCCACATCGAATCCGATCGGTCTGGGTAGGCCGCAGCGCAACACGACCGGCTCGGCGTTCTCCTCGTCCGAGACCCACGCGCGCACTCCGACCGGGGCCGGGTCGGCCAGCTCGGCTGCGGCGTAGTCGCCGAGGTTCTCGGGCACGGCATCGAGCAACGACGTGCACTGCGCACTCGCGGCATCGGGGGCGTCCACCGGGCCGAGAGCGACCGGATCGTGGACGGGTGAGCGACTCACGGCAATGGCGGCGACCAGAACTCCGACCACCAGCGCGACCGGCAATGCGATCGCGGTGGCGATCACGGCGGGATGGCGCTGCTCGCGAGTGTCCTCGGTTCGAGCCGTGTCGTCGTCGGTGCCGGCGTCGTTGCCGGTCTCGGATGAGCTCACGAGCTATCGGACGGTCGTGGTCGACTGCGGAGCCACGGGGCAGGTGAGGGTGCGCGTGATGGCATCGACCTTCTGGATGCGGGAGACGATCTCGGTGACCTCGGAGTCGGAGGCACCGTCGGCACGCGCGATCACGTCGTAGGGCCCGACCACTGCCTCCGCCGACACGACACCGTCGACGGCCTCGATCTGCTGCGCGACTGCCCTCGCGCGGCCGACCTCGGTCTGAACGAGAACGAATGCTTGCACCATCGGTGGTCCCTTTCCCTGCCGGACTGCTCGACTGTAGGTTGAGTCGACTACGTTCTCTTCGCACGTGACCTGTTGCGCCGGTACTGTTCCGGCCGCCGCTAAAAGGTACCGCAGGCGCGGCGCGTGTCACGCGTGAGACCGTCGCGCACACACCGCGTTCTCAGGGAGGAACATCATCGACGACACCGTCACCGACTCGGCTGCCGGCACCGAACGCACTGTCGCGCAGGTCGGCGAATTCGACGTGATCTCTCGCGCCGTTGCAGGCCGTGTGCAACCTTCGTCGACCATCGTCGGGCCGGGCGACGACGCAGCCGTTGTTGCCGCGTCCGACGGCCGCATTGCGGCATCGACCGATATGTTGGTGCACGGCAGGCACTTTCGACTCGACTGGTCCAGCCCGATTCAGATCGGGCGCAAGGCGATCGCGCAGAACGGCGCAGACATCGCCGCGATGGGCGCGCAGTGTTCGGGGTTTCTCGTCTCCCTCGGATGCCCGGCGGATACGCCCGTGAGCGTGACCGACGGTCTCAACGAGGGCATGTGGCGCGAGGCGGTCGCCGCGGGATCTGCCGTCGTCGGTGGCGATGTGGTGCAGTCACCCCAGCTGGTGATCTCGATCACCGCACTCGGTGATCTGCAGGGCCGCGCTCCGGTTCTCCGATCGGGGGCGCATGTCGGTGATGTGATCGCTTACGCGGGACGGCTCGGTTGGTCTGCGGCCGGACTCGCACTGCTGCTCGCGGGTAGAGGCGCAACCGGCCACGAGGGAGTACTCGACGCTCACCGAGTGCCCGTCCCTCCGTACCGCGCCGGTATCGACGCTGCGGAGGCAGGAGCGACCTCGCTCACCGACGTCTCCGACGGGTTGTTGGCCGATCTCGGTCACATCGCCGACGCGTCCGGAGTCCGGCTCGACGTCGACCCGGACCTTGTGGGCATCTCGCCCGAAGTGCGCTCGGCGGCAACGCTGGCCGGTCACGATCCGCTGGAGTGGGTGCTGACCGGCGGCGAGGATCACGCCCTGGTCGGTACCTTTTCCGATGCCACCGCCGTTCCGCCGGGCTGGACGGTGATCGGCCGCGTCGAGCGCGGAGCCGGTGAGCCGGCGGGTCGGGTGACCGTCGGTGGGCGCGTCCACACGGGTAGATCGGGATGGTCGAGTTTCGAGAGTGCGTGAACGCGGTCGGGACGAGCGTGTCGGCTAAGTTGCAGAGATGGCTATCTACGCACTCGGTGATCGTGAACCCGACATCCACCCCGACGCTTACGTTCATCCCGACGCGGTCGTCATCGGAGCGGTGACGTTGGCGGCCGGATCGTCGGTATGGCCCAACGCGGTTCTGCGGGCCGACTACGGCACCATTTCGATCGGTGAGGGCACCAATGTGCAGGACGGGACCGTGGTGCACTGCACGCCGATCGACGCAACGGTCATCGGGTCCGGCTGCGTGCTCGGCCACAACGCGCACGTGGAGGGCGCGAACATCGGGGACAACTGCCTCATCGCGTCGGGTTCGGTGGTGCTGAACGGTTCGAAGATCGGAGCGGGCTCGATCGTCGGGGCGGGCGCGGTGGTGCCGTTCCAGTTCGTCGTTCCCGAACGTTCGATGGCGCTCGGAGTACCCGCGAAGATTCGCGAGGGCTACCAGGTTCCCGAGGGGCACGTGGACATCAACGTGCAGATGTACTCCGCCAACGCCGCGTACTACCGCGATGCGCTGCGCCGGATCGACCGATGACGCCCCCGCCGCTCGCCGACACCGTCGACGCGGGATGGGCACGCGCCCTTGCCCCCGTCGAGGCGAATGTTGCTGCGATGGGCGACTTTCTGCGAGCCGAGCTCGCCGCCGGACGGCACTATCTGCCTGCGGGCGAGAACGTCCTGCGCGCGTTTCGCTACCCCTTCGATCGGGTTCGCGTGCTCATTGTCGGTCAGGATCCGTATCCGACGCCGGGACATGCAGTGGGGCTGAGCTTTTCCGTTGCCCCCGACACTCGACCGGTACCGCGCAGCCTCGCCAACATCTTCAAGGAGTATTCGGACGATCTGGGACTGCCGACACCGAGCAACGGTGACCTCACGCCCTGGGCCGATCGAGGTGTGATGTTGCTCAACCGAGTGCTCACCGTCGAACCGGGACAGGCGGCCTCGCACCGAAAGAAGGGGTGGGAAGCGGTGACGGAGCAGGCAATTCGCGCGCTCGTCGCCAGGGCCGAGGATCCCGATGCCCCCGGACTCGTCGCAATCCTGTGGGGACGCGACGCAGCAACTCTGAAACCGATGCTCGGATCGGTGCCCGTCATCGAATCCGCCCACCCGTCACCGCTGTCGGCCTCGCGCGGGTTCTTCGGATCCACGCCGTTCAGTCGGGTGAACGAGCTGTTGGTGCAGGGCGGGGACGAACCGATCGACTGGACGCTGCCCTGATCGGGTCAGGAGAAATCGGGGCGACGCTTCTCGACGAACGCGTCGACGCCTTCTCGTCCGGCCGGTGACGATGCGGCCGCCGAGATCGACGCGGCCTCGGCATCCAACTGCTGTGTCAGAGTTGCCGATTCGGAGGCTCGTAACAGCGACTTGATGCCCCGGTACGCCGATGTCGGTCCGACCGCGAGAGTTCGAGCGAGGCGCTCGGCCTCGCTGTCGACGATGTCATCACCCACCAGTCGGCTGAGGATGCCGAGACGAACTGCTTCCTCTCCGTTGATGATCGAGTCGTTCAGCAGAATGTCCGTGGCGCGTCCCGAACCGACGATGCGGGGGAGCGTCCACGACATGCCGCCGTCCGGAGTGAAACCGATCGAGGGGTACGCGGGACGCAGCTTGGTCGACGGCCCACCGATGGCGATGTCGGTGAGGCAGACGAGACTCATCCCTGCTCCTGCCGCCCAGCCGTGCACACCGGCGACGATCGGGACCGTGACTGCGGCCAGTTCGCGCACGAACGCGTGAAACCTGTCTGCGACGGATCCGACGAACGCGCCGCGATCGTCGGCACCGGCGAAGTCGCGCACATTGCCGCCTGCACAGAAATTGGGCCCTCGGCCGATGAGGAGGACGCTCCCGATCGTGGTCGTCCCGGAATCGACTGCCCGAAGCGCCGAGGTCCCCGCGTCGATTCCTTCGAGGTCGAGCGATGCACCCGCGGCCTCGGTGGCGACGACGATGCGCAGCACACCGTCCTCGATGTCGACCTTGCTGGAGTTGTGGTCATCCGAATCAGTCACGCTCGGCACTCTAATGGACGTCCAAGTGTTCGACTGCACCGACAACTGTGCCCCGCCTCCGAGTTCGGGGGCGGGGCACAGTTCTCGCACGCGGGATGTAGCCGTGGAGGAAAACGAAGAGCGAGGCTCGAATCAGCCCCGGACCACCTTGCCTGCCTTCAAGCAGGAGGTGCACACGTTCATGCGCTTGGAGTTACCAGGCGCAACCTGAGCGTGAACGGTCTGGATATTCGGGTTCCAACGACGGTTGGTCCGTCGGTGCGAGTGCGAGACCGACTTACCGAAGCCGGGCCCCTTGGCGCATACGTCGCAGACGGCAGCCATAGTCGCGAACTCCTTGATAGATGTTGATCGATACATGTGGTCGAAGACATCGAAACGAACTACGAGCAGATGCAGAGATTGCAATGCGTGAAGATCGCCTCGAGGCAACCCTGCAAGAATAGCGGCGTCGCACGCAATCACCAAACCGCCACGGCAGACGCTATGAGCCGGCTCGCGCGTGGCGCGTCTTCGTTGCTGCCCGACTAAGCTTCGGGCACCATCCGGCACGGAGTACGGACCGGTACCGAAGGGACGCGGGGGAGGTGCTCGACGTGGTCGACGTTCTCGAAGCGATAGATGCTTCGGCCCTGCGCCGCTGGGCGTACCGCTGCGTGGATTCGCTCACCGCGCGATGCGACGAGATCAACGCACTCAACGTGTTTCCCATTCCGGACTCCGATACCGGTACCAATCTGATGTTCACCTTTCGCTCTGCAGTGGAATCGATGCGAGGGGCCGGGCCCGTCGCGGACGCGCGAGCCATCGGACGGGCACTGGCTGTGGGCGCGGTAGCGGGTGCGCGGGGCAATTCGGGAGTGATCGTCTCCCAGTTGCTGCGTGCCGTCGCCGAGGCATCCGCCGACGGTTCGCTGGACACGGTGTCGGTTCAGGCGATGCTCCGGCGAGCCCGAGTTCTGGTGTCCGACGCGGTCAGCGTTCCCGCCGAAGGCACGATGATCACCGTTCTTGCTGCCGCCGCGCACGAGGCCGCGGCACACGATTCCAACGT
This sequence comes from Rhodococcus sp. 077-4, assembly GCF_047782425.1. NCBI lineage: Bacteria > Bacillati > Actinomycetota > Actinomycetes > Mycobacteriales > Nocardiaceae > Rhodococcus > Rhodococcus sp. 077-4. The sequence goes on from NZ_JAJPWC010000002.1 coordinate 808,855, forward strand.
CAGCCTCGCCACCTTGGTCGTCGATGTCGCCGAGGCCACCGCCCGCGCTCTCGACAGCACCACCGACCAGCTGGCCGAACTGCGGGAGGCCGGGGTCGTGGACGCCGGAGCGCTCGGGCTGTCGGTGATATTCGACGCACTGGTGGAAGTGGTGACCGGACGCACGCCGCCGCGGCGGCGATACAGTCGGCCGCACGAACACGAGCGGCCGACGGTCGACACCTCGGCGAGCGGGGCGGCAGAGTGCGCGGGCGCGCCGGAATTCACGTCGGGGTCTGCGTACGGACGGCCCCTCGGGTACGAGGTGATCTATGTCGTCCACGGACTGGACGACGCGCAGGCGACGACGCTTCGGCAAGCGTTGTCGGACATCGGCGATTCGGTGGTGGTGGCAGGCGACGGTTCCGGGGCGTGGTCGGCACATGTTCACACGACCGACCCGGGCGGTGCCGTGGATCGCGGTATCGCCGCGGGAGACGTTCGCGGGGTGCGTATCTCGTGCTTCGGCCTGGCCGAGTTCGCCGGTGCCGCGAGCCTCGATACGCACGGCGGAGCGCCGCTGTCGGTGGGTCGCGATATTTTGGCGTTGGTGGCCGGTGACGGTGCCGCGGATCTCTACGTTCAGGAAGGCGCGACGGTGGTGCGGTGCGACGAGGCGATCGACTCCTCGGTGCTGCATCGCGCGATCGTCGGGATGAAGCATCGCGAGGTGTTGGTGCTGCCGAACGGGGCGTTGTCGGCGCAGGAACTGGTTGCTGTCGGCGCGGCTGCCCGAGCCGACGGTAAGGACGTGGTGATGTTGCCGTGCTCGGCGATGGTTCAAGGATTGGCCGCGCTGGCGGTTCACGATCCCGCCAGGGCAGCGGTCGACGACGCGTTCACGATGTCCGAGGCGGCAGCGGGCACCAGGTGGGGTTCTCTGCGTATCGCTCAGGTGCGGTCGCTGACGTGGGTCGGCACGTGCGAGCCGGGTGACTGCATCGGGCTGGCCGGGCAGGAGGTGGTGATCGTCGCCGCTCGTCCACTCGATGCGGGATGTCGGCTGCTCGATCAGCTCCTGGCAACCGGAGGGGAAATGGTGACCGTGCTGGTCGGGGCCCAGGCATCGGAGGACTTCGGCGCTCGACTGGCCGAGTACGTCACGGGCGCGCACCCCGGTGTCGACGTGGTGGTCTATACAGGTGGGCAGCCGGGGGATCTCGTGCAATTCGGAGTGGAATAGGGAATCTCGGACAATGGCAACGCTGGTGGACCGGCTCGACGACGTCCTCGGAGCCGCGGCGGCGACGCCGCTGGCAGACGTTTTCGGTATTCACACCGTGGAGGAGCTGCTGCGGCACTATCCGCACCGCTACATGACGCACGGTTCCGAACTCGGTGAGAAGGAGCCACCGGAGGGCGAGCACATCACCATCGTCGCCACGATCGAGTCCGCGACACTGCGTTCGATGAAGAACCGCAACGGTCAGTTCCTCGCCGTGACCCTCGCTGCCGACGGGCAGCGCATCGACGCGACCTTCTTCAGTCCGCACAAGCTCAAGCATGTTCTCGTGACCGGTCGGCGGGGAATGTTCTCGGGCAAGGTCAAGTACTTCGGCAAGCGGTGGAATCTCACGCACCCCAGCTACGTGATTCTCGGCGGCGACGGAAACGACGGTGCAGTCGTGCCTGCGGGTCGTATCGTCGGCGGAGGCACCTTGGCCGGACTTGCTCGCGGTTCGGTCGATTCCTCCGGTGCCGTCGACATGTCGGTGTTCGACCGTGCGTTCGTGCCCATCTACCCAGCGGCGAAGGACGTCGAGAGCTGGACCTTCATGCGCTGCGTGCGGCAGGTGCTCGACCAACTCGACGATGTGACCGATCCGCTGCCCGAGTCGGTGCGTGCGCAGCGTGGCCTCGTCGACATCGACACCGCACTGCGGTCGATCCATTTTCCGGAAACCGCACAGGACAAGGATTCCGCGCGTGAGCGGTTGAAATTCGACGAGGCTCTCGCCGTTCAGCTCGTTCTCGCCGACCGTCGACGCGATGCATCCACGCGGGTGGCCGCGCGATGCCCACCGATCACCGACGGTATCGCCGCGGAGTTCGATCGGCGTCTGCCGTTCGAATTGACCGCCGGTCAGCACGTGGTCGCAGCCGAGATCGCCAACGATCTGTCGGCACCACATCCGATGTCGCGACTGTTGCAGGGTGAGGTCGGCTCGGGCAAGACGATCGTCGCATTGCGGGCGATGTTGCAGGTGATCGATGCCGGACATCAGTGTGCCCTGCTGGCCCCGACGGAGGTCCTCGCGTCCCAGCATGCGCGTTCGATTCGTTCGATGCTCGGAAGCCTCGCTGCCGGAGGAGAACTCGGATCGCACGAGCTGGCGACCAAGGTCGCGTTGTTGACCGGTTCCATGTCCACCGCGGCCAAGCGGTCCGCGCTGCTCGACGCCGTCACCGGTGACGCGGGCATCGTGATCGGTACCCACGCCCTCATCGAGGACCGGGTGGAGTTCCTCGATCTCGCGATGGTCGTCGTGGACGAACAGCACAGGTTCGGCGTCGAGCAACGAGATGCATTGCGCGCGAAGGCACGCGAGAACACCAGCCCACATCTACTGGTGATGACGGCAACTCCGATTCCGCGCACCATTGCGATGTCGACGTTGGGTGACCTCGAGACGTCGGTACTGACCGAACTGCCCCGCGGCCGGTCGCCGATCGTCAGTAGCGTGGTGCCCGCCAGGAGCAAACCGGGCTGGGTCGATCGAGCGTGGCAGCGCATACGCGAGGAGGTCGCCGCCGGCCGTCAGGCCTATGTGGTGTGCTCACGGATCGGCGACGACGAGGACGCCGAGACCGGCAAGAAGGGCGCGAAGAAGAAGGCGACGTCCGAGGACGGTCCCGAGACGACGGCAGCGCTCGACCTGCACGAGGCGCTCGCCACCGGACCGCTGCACGACCTTTCGGTGGGGCTACTGCACGGACGGTTGCCGGGAGACGACAAGGACATCACCATGTCCGAGTTCAACGCCGGGGAGATCGACGTGCTGGTCTGCACCACGGTGGTCGAAGTGGGAGTGGACGTTCCGAACGCGACGGTGATGGTGATCATGGACGCCGACCGCTTCGGGGTGAGTCAGCTTCATCAGCTCCGTGGGCGCATCGGTCGAGGCGGGCACCAAGGCCTGTGCATCATGATCAGCTACCTCAGCCCGATGGGCGGATCGTTCGCCCGGCTCGAGGCGGTGGCCGCGACCAACGACGGTTTCGAGCTGGCCAAGCTGGATCTCGCCACCCGTCGAGAAGGCGACGTGCTCGGGGCGGCACAATCCGGCACGGTCAGCGGACTTCGTCTGCTCTCGTTCATCGACGACGAGGACATCATCGCCGACGCGCAGGATTGCGCTCGGTCTCTCTTCACGCTCGACCCGTCGCTGGCGAAGAACCCCGGCATCGCGTCCATGATGCGGTCGGCGTGGCGATCGGATCGAGTCGACTACCTGGAGAAGTCCTGATCGGAATCGACCGAGGAAGGCAGGAGTGGAGCCTGCAGGAACGACCCAGTAAGGCAGTAGCTACGTACTGCACCGTTTCAGTGGGCGAAATCGAGCACTTGGTCCCGCATCGTGGGATCAGTACACCTCGGGGGCTCACGCTGCCGGGTAAGTTGAGCCAATGTTCTCCAAAGTTTTGGTTGCCAACCGCGGCGAGATCGCCATCCGTGCCTTCCGTGCCTCCTACGAACTCGGTGCCTCCACCGTTGCGGTGTTCCCGTTCGAGGATCGGAACTCGGTACACCGGACCAAGGCCGACGAGGCGTATCAGATCGGGGAGAAGGGCCATCCCGTACGGGCCTATCTCTCGGTCGACGAGATCGTCGCCGCCGCGAAGCGCAGTGGTGCCGATGCGGTGTATCCCGGGTACGGATTCCTGTCCGAGAATCCCGATTTGGCCGCGGCCTGCGCCGAGGCAGGCATAACCTTCGTCGGCCCGTCCGCCGAGGTACTCGAACTGACCGGCAACAAGGCCCGTGCCATCGCGGCAGCCAAGGCCGCGGGGCTTCCGGTTCTGGCGTCGTCGGAACCGTCGTCCGATGTCGACGAGCTCGTGGCTGCGTCGGAGTCGATGACGTTCCCGCTGTTCGTCAAGGCGGTCGCCGGTGGCGGCGGTCGAGGCATGCGGCGAGTGGCCGAGCCCGAGCAGCTGCGCGAATCCATCGAAGCCGCTGCGCGCGAAGCGGAATCGGCCTTCGGTGATCCGACGGTGTTCCTCGAGCAGGCCGTGATCGATCCTCGGCACATCGAGGTTCAGATCCTCGCCGACGGCCAGGGCAACGTGGTGCACCTGTTCGAGCGTGACTGCAGCGTGCAGCGCAGGCACCAGAAGGTCATCGAGCTGGCTCCGGCTCCGAACCTTCCCCCGGGATTGCGTGAGAAGATCTGCGCCGACGCCGTCGCGTTCGCGAAGGAGATCAATTACTCGTGCGCCGGCACTGTCGAGTTTCTGCTCGACACCCGAGGCAATCACGTCTTCATCGAGATGAATCCCCGAATTCAGGTGGAGCACACCGTCACCGAAGAGGTGACCGATGTGGACCTCGTGCAGTCTCAGCTGCGAATCGCCTCGGGGGAGACGCTCGCGGATCTGGGTTTGCAGCAGGAGAACATCGTGCTGCGCGGCGCTGCCCTGCAGTGCCGCATCACCACCGAGGATCCGGCAAACGGATTTCGGCCGGACGTCGGGCGCATCACCGCGTACCGCACGCCGGGCGGTGCGGGCGTCCGCCTCGACGGTGGCACGACGTTGGGTGCGGAGGTCGGCGCGTACTTCGACTCGATGCTGGTCAAGCTCACCTGTCGAGGCCGTGACTTCGACACCGCCGTGGCACGCGCCCGACGGGCGTTGGCGGAGTTCAGAATTCGCGGTGTCGCGACGAACATTCCGTTCCTGCAGGCTGTGCTGGTCGATCCCGACTTCACCGCCGGTCGCGTCACCACGTCGTTCATCGAGGAACGCCCGGAGCTGCTCACCTCGCGGTCCTCGGGCGATCGTGGCACGAAGATTCTTGCCTACCTGGCCGACGTGACGGTCAACAAGCCGCACGGCGAGCGCCCGTCCCCGGTGTATCCGCACGACAAGCTCCCCGCGGTCGACTTCTCCGCCCCGATTCCGGATGGTTCGCGGCAGCGTCTGCTCGCACTCGGACCCGAAGGTTTCGCTCGCGATCTACGGAATCAGAAGGCCCTCGGAGTCACCGACACCACGTTCCGTGACGCGCATCAGTCCTTGCTGGCGACGCGAGTGAGGACGAGCGGACTGTTGGGCGTCGCCCCCTACGTGGCGCGCACGACGCCGCAGCTGCTCTCGATCGAGGCGTGGGGCGGTGCCACCTACGACGTGGCGCTGCGATTCCTGCACGAGGACCCGTGGGAGCGTCTGGCGAGCCTGCGAGAAGCCGTGCCCAACATCGCAATTCAGATGTTGCTGCGCGGGCGTAACACCGTCGGCTATACCCCGTATCCGGAAAAGGTGACCCGCAGCTTCGTCGCCGAGGCCACCGACACCGGTATCGACATCTTCCGTATTTTCGATGCGCTCAACAACGTCGATCAGATGCGCCCGGCCATCGATGCGGTGCGCGAGACCGGAACGGCGCTCGCCGAGGTGGCACTGAGCTACACCGGCGATCTGTCCAACCCGAACGAGAATCTCTACACCCTCGACTACTACCTGAAGTTGGCCGAGCAGATCGTCGATGCAGGCGCGCACGTGCTCGCCATCAAGGACATGGCAGGCCTGCTCCGCGCACCCGCGGCCAAGACTCTGGTGACCGCGTTGCGCTCCAATTTCGATCTGCCCGTTCATGTTCACACACACGACACACCCGGTGGACAGCTCGCCACGTACCTGGCGGCGTGGGAGGCCGGGGCCGACGCCGTCGACGGTGCCAGTGCGGCGATGGCAGGTACCACCAGTCAGCCTGCGTTGTCCGCGATCGTCGCAGCGGCCGCGCACACCGAACGCGACACCGGTCTCGATCTGCAGGCCGTCTGCGACCTCGAGCCGTACTGGGAGGCCGTGCGAAAGGTGTACGCGCCGTTCGAGTCCGGACTGCCGGCACCGACGGGCCGCGTCTACACCCACGAGATTCCCGGTGGACAGCTCTCGAACCTACGGCAGCAGGCCATTTCGCTGGGGCTCGGCGATCGGTTCGAGACCGTCGAGGCCAATTACGCTGCGGCAGACCGCATGCTCGGGCGTCTGACCAAGGTCACGCCGAGCTCGAAGGTCGTCGGCGATCTGGCGCTGGCGTTGGTCGGTGCCGGAGCCTCCGCCGAGGAATTCGCCGAGAATCCCAGTCGCTACGACATTCCCGATTCGGTGATCGGATTCCTGCGCGGCGATCTGGGCACGCCTGCAGGCGGATGGCCGGAACCCTTGCGGACCAAGGCGCTCGAAGGTCGCGGGCAGGGCAAGCCGGTGACACCGTTGACCGAGGAGGACGAGAAGAACCTCGACGGCACTTCGTCGCAGCGTCGTCACACTCTCAACCGTCTGCTGTTCCCCGGTCCCACAGCCGAACTGGCCGCTCACCGCGAGAAGTACGGCGATACCACGCGGCTGTCGGCCAACCAGTTCTTCTACGGTCTGCGACAGGGAGAAGAACATCGGGTCACCCTCGAGAAGGGTGTCGAACTGCTCATCGGGCTCGAAGCGATCTCCGATCCCGACGAGCGCGGAATGCGGACCGTGATGTGCATCCTCAACGGACAGTTGCGCCCGGTGTCCGTACGGGATCGATCGATCTCGAGCGAAGCACCGACGGTCGAGAAGGCGGACCGGTCGAATTCCGGGCACATCCCGGCACCGTTCGCCGGTGTCGTCACGCTCTCCGTCGAAGAGGGACAGAAGATCTCGGCCGGCGACACCATCGCCACGATCGAGGCGATGAAGATGGAAGCCGCGATCACCGCACCGCGGGGCGGCACGGTGACGCGTCTGGCGATTTCGGGCGTTCAGCAGGTCGAGGGCGGCGATCTGCTCGTCGTGATCGGTGGGGGGTCGACGGGCGAAGAGGCCGGCAGCGAATGACGCGGATCGTGGCGGGTGCCGCCGGGGGTAGACGATTGTCCGTCCCCGGCCAGGGCACCCGCCCTACCTCCGAACGAGTTCGGGAGGCGTTGTTCAGCTCGCTCGAGAGTCGGATGGATCTCGAGGGTGCCGCCGTGTTGGATCTGTTTGCGGGATCGGGAGCACTGGGGCTCGAGGCGCTCTCGCGTGGTGCGTCGTCCGCGCTGTTGGTCGAGTCCGACGCGCGAGCGGCAGCGGTGGTACGGCAGAACATCGCCTCGGTGGGGTTGCCCGGCGCGTCGGTCAGGTGCGCCCCGGTGGCCTCGGTGCTGGCTGGAACGCCGGATGCGGCGTTCGACCTGGTGATGGCCGACCCGCCGTATGCGGTCACCGACAGTGCGGTCGCCGATCTTCTGGACAGGCTGGTCACCGGGGGATGGCTTGCGCCCGACGCGATCGTCGTGCTCGAGCGTTCGTCGCGTTCGCCGGAGACCGAATGGCCGACCGGGCTGGTTCCGGAGAGGTCGAAGAAGTACGGGGAGAGTCGGATCGAGATCGCAGTGGCAGGAGTGGAGCCTGCGGAATGACCAGTCGGTCTGCGCTTCCGCGGCCGGCTGATAGGTTCGCGGAATGACTGGCGCACTGTGTCCTGGATCCTTCGACCCGGTGACCAACGGTCACATCGACATCTTCGAGCGGGCTGCCGCCGCGTTCGACGAGGTGGTGGTCACGGTGATGGTGAACAAGAGCAAGAAGGGCATGTTCAGCATCGACGAGCGCATCGAGATGCTCGAGGTCGCGACCGAACATCTGCCCAATGTCAGAGTGGGTTCGTGGTTCGGCCTACTGGTCGATTACGCCCGCCGAGAAGGCTTTTCGGCGATCGTCAAAGGTCTGCGCAGTGCCAACGACTTCGACTACGAGTTGCAGATGGCGCAGATGAACCGAACGTTGACGGGTGTGGACACGCTGTTCCTGCCGGCCAACCCCGCGCACAGCTTCCTGTCCAGCTCGTTGATCAAAGAGGTCGCGACGTTCGGGGGAGACGTGACCGGGATGCTCCCGAGTTTCGTCCAGGATCGTCTGATGTCCCGAATCGCAGAGCGTGCTGCAGACTAGTTCGTAGAGCGACACACCGGGCCGGTATAGCGCAGACGCCCGCATCGGCGGGCAGACTGAGCAGCGCAGCACTGTGCGTGAAGACCGCGCGGCGGACGACATGAGCAGTGGCAGATTCGACGATTGGGGTAACCGGTGTACCGCGTATTCGAGGCGCTCGACGAGCTCGTCGCCATTGTCGAGGAGGCGCGCGGCGTTCCGATGACTGCCGGGTGCGTCGTCCCCCGTGGCGATGTTCTCGAACTGCTCGACGATGTCAGAGACGCCATTCCCGGCGAGCTCGACGACGCGCAGGACGTTCTGGATCATCGTGACAAGCTCGTCGGCGACGCCAGGGCCACGGCGGAGAAGACCGTCAGCACGGCCAATGCCGAGGCCCAGGACACCGTCGAGAACGCTCGTGATTCGGCAGATCGCATTCTCGCCGACGCCAAGGCGCAGGCCGATCGCATGGTGTCCGAGGCATCTGCGCATGCCGAGCAACTCGTGGCCGATGCCGAGGCAGAAGCCGAGCGGACGGTGCTCGAAGGCCAGCGCGAGTACGAGGCGCTGACCGTTCGCGCCCGCACCGAGGCCGACCGCATGATCGAGTCCGGCACCGCGTCGTACGAGCGGTCGGTCGCCGACGGCACTGCCGAGCAGAACCGACTCGTCTCGGAAACCGAAGTGGTCCAGGCGGCTCATGCCGAGTCGGCTCGGGTGATCGACAGTGCCCACGCCGAGTCCGATCGGATGCGCAGCGAATGCGACGTGTACGTCGACACCAAGCTCGCGGAGTTCGAGGAGTTCCTCAGCGGCACCATTCGATCGGTCGGTCGTGGGCGTCAACAGCTCAGGACCGGTTCGGGCGTACCTGAATACGGCAGCGAGCCCTACGGTGAGCACACGTACGGCAGCCAGGACCAGGGGCGTCGCAGCAGGCACTGAGCGGTGGCGATTTGCCCTCGTATGCACGCGTGCGTATCGTTGTGGGGTTGCTTACCGACAGTAGGCACACCGACAGTAAGGAAGAACAGCCGTGCCCCCGCCCAAGAGAACGACTCGTCCTGAATTGGACAACGGATTCGTTCTGGACATTCTCAACCTCGGTCGTCGACCCGGGTCGACGAAGGCCATCGAGCGGACGGTTCCGGCTCCTTCCCGAATCGGCCTCGATGCCATTGCCATCGAAGCCGGTGTTCCGGTCTCGCTCGATCTGCAGTTGCAGGCGGTCTCGGAAGGCGTTCTCGTCACCGGGTCCGTTCGAGCTGTCACTGCCGGAGAGTGCACGCGGTGCCTCGATCCGGTGAGTGGCAACGTCGACGTCTACCTCACCGAGTTGTTCGCTTACCCGAACAGCATCACCGAGGAGACCACCGATGCGGACGAGATTCACCGCATCGCCGACGACCTGATAGATCTCGAACCCGTCATTGTCGATGCGGTCGGTCTGGAGCTTCCGCTCCATCCCGTGTGCAGTGACGAGTGCGAGGGATTGTGCCCAGAATGCGGCGTTCGCCTGGCGATTGCTGAATCCGGCCACAGTCACGATACAATTGATCCTCGCTGGGCTGGTCTTGCAGCCAAATTTGGCGTGGATCCAGAACCGAGCACAGAACTTGTGAACAACGAAGCCGAGGAGAAGTAAGTGGCTGTCCCGAAGCGCAAAATGTCGCGTTCCAACACGAGGTCGCGTCGTGCACAGTGGAAAACCACTGCGCCCACCCTCGTGACGTGCCCCAACCGTGGTTGCGGCGAGAAGACGCTGCCCCACATCGCGTGCCCCTCGTGCGGCACCTACAAGGGCCGCCAGGTCGTCGCAGCGGTCTGATTTCCGCTTACGTGACCAACGAAGTAGTGGACCGCCGCAGCGGCGGTTCGCAGAAGAATAGCTCCACTGCCGTCAGCGGCGGGGACGACCGAGAGTCGCTCCTCGCCGCTATCGGTGTCTCCCTGTCCGAACCCCTGTTGACGTTGGCTCTGACGCATCGATCGTTCGCGTACGAGCACGGTGGTCTACCGACCAACGAGCGCCTCGAGTTCCTGGGCGATTCGGTACTCGGGCTGGCCGTCACCGAGCATCTCTACGCGGTGCACCCCACCAAGTCCGAGGGCCAGCTCGCCAAGATCAGGGCGAGTGTGGTCAACATGCATGCTCTGGCAGAGGTGGCCCGTGGTCTCGGCGACGGCGGACTCGGTCGTCACCTGCTGCTGGGTAAGGGCGAGGAACAAACCGGTGGACGCGACAAGCCGAGCATCCTCGCCGACGGCATGGAGTCGATGCTCGGAGCAATCCACTTGCAACACGGCATCGACGTTGCGCGCACCGTGGTTCTGACCCTCTTTGCCGGCCTTCTCGATCGGGCCCCCAAGCTCGGGGCAGGCCTGGATTGGAAGACGAGTCTGCAGGAGTTGACTGCAGAACGTGCACTCGGCGTCCCCGCGTACGAGATCTCGTCCACCGGTCCCGATCACGACAAGGAATTCACCGCGACCGTCCTGGTCGGCGGATTCCCGCGCGGCGTCGGTATCGGTCGGTCGAAGAAGGAAGCCGAGCAGAAGGCTGCCAGCTTGGCGTGGAATGCGCTGTCGGACAACGACACTGCGGTTCCTGTCGAGCCCGTGTCAGACCCTTCCTGATGCCCGAGCTACCCGAGGTCGAGGTCGTCAGGCTCGGTTTGGAAGCTCACGTCGTCGGCAAGGCGATGCGGTCGGTCGAGGTACTGCATCCCCGCGCCGTCCGGCGACACGATCTCGGCGGCCTCGATTTGATCGGCCAGTTGCGAGGTCAGCGTATCTCTTCCGCTCAGCGGCGCGGTAAGTACCTGTGGCTGGTGATGGAGCCCGGCGACTTCGCGACCGTCGTGCACCTGGGTATGAGCGGGCAGATGCTCGTGCAGCCGCCGTCCGCGCCGGACGAGAAACACCTGCGGATTCGCGCTCGACTCGACGACGGCACCGATCTGCGGTTCGTCGATCAGCGGACGTTCGGAGGCTGGGCGCTCGCCCCGATCGTCACGGTTGACGGCACACCGGTACCCGAACCGGTCGCACACATCGCCCGTGACCCGATCGATTCGCTGTTCGACGCCGAGTCGGTAGTGACCGTGCTGCGCGGCAAGCACACCGAGATCAAGCGGGCACTGCTCGATCAGACCGTGCTCTCGGGCGTGGGCAACATCTATGCCGACGAGGCCCTGTGGCGCGCGAAGATTCACGGCAACCGAATTGCGGAGACTCTGACGCGGCCGGCACTGCGACGACTGCTCACTGCGGTCCACGCCGTGATGGGCGAGGCCCTGGCGCAGGGCGGAACCTCGTTCGACGCGTTGTACGTCAACGTCAACGGACAATCCGGCTACTTCGATCGATCGCTCGACGCCTACGGCCAGGAGGGCCTGCCCTGCTCGCGGTGCGGGGCCCCGATCAGGCGCGAGAAGTTCATGAATCGCTCGTCGTTCAGCTGCCCCACCTGCCAACCGCGACCCCGACACATGCGCAGCCGACAGTGAACAGGGCATTCCGCGGGCTCCACCCCTGAAGAGCCCGCCTAGTATTTCCGTCATGGCAGAACAGAGCACGCCGACCAACCTCTGGGTCGAGCGCACAGGCACCCGTCGCTACACCGGTCGCAGCTCGCGAGGAGCCGAGGTGCTCATCGGGTCCGAGTCCGTGGAGGGTGTCTTCACCCCTGGTGAGCTGCTCAAGATCGCGCTCGCCGCATGCACGGGCATGAGCTCGGACCTACCGCTCTCGCGTCGACTGGGCGAGGACTACTCCGCCACCGTCGAGGTCTCCGGCACCGCGGATCGAGAGAACGAGCGGTACCCGGAACTGAACGAAATCCTCCGCGTCGACCTCAGCGAGATGGACCCCGAGGCGCAGCAGCGTCTGCTCACCGTCGTCGAGCGCGCCATCGACAAGGTGTGCACCGTGGGGCGGACACTGAAGGCCGGCACGAAAGTCACCTTGGACATCGACGTGGACGCCTGATGAAAGCCGGTGCGGCCGTGGTCGTCGTGGGTCTGATCCTCGGCGTGACGACCGCCCTGGCTCCCACCGCGGAGGCGTCGGGCACCTGCAGTCCGTGGACGGTGAGCACGGTGGCGTCGGGATTCGGGATGCCCGAGAACCTCGAGTTCGACGGCCGAGGTTCGATGATCGTGTCCGAGACCTCTCCTGTAGGGCCGGGTGCCCTGCGGACCGCCGGGCCGAACGGAGACCGAGGCACCCTCCTGCCCGACGTCGAATCGCCGGGCGGACTGGTCACCGATGGTGACACCCTGTATTTCACGACCGGGAACAGTGCTGCCGCAGGGCTGTTCGATACTCGGACCGGGACGGTCGACACGATAGATCTCCGTACGGGGGTTCGGTCGACGTACGCCTCGGGGCTCACGATGCCCAACGGGCTGGCTCGATCGGAGACGGGTGAGCTGTTCACCACCCGTAACCTGGGTGCCGGGGCCGGCCTGACTCGTATAGGGACCGATCGCACCGTATCGACGGTCCGTACCGACCTCGGTTCGGCCAACGGTATCGGTATCGGACAGGGAAATCTGTACGTGGCCAACACGTTCGATCCGCAGACGACGCTCACCGTGCTCGACGAGAACAATCCGTCCGGACCGACCGCGAGCATCCGCATCGACGGCATCGGACCACTCACGATGTCGGACGATCTGACCGTGGGCGACGACGGAATGATCTATCTCGCACAGAATCTCGCCGGCAGGGTGGTCCGGATCGATCCGACGTCCGGATCGACCTGCGTGATTGCGACCGGTGTTCCGCTGACCTCCTCGGTCGCGTTCGGCGGTGCCGGTTTCGACGCGAAAGCGTTGTACGTCAGCAGTTTCGACGGATCCGTCCGAAAGGTGGCTCGACCGTGAGCGATGAACGGCTGACTGCCTGGGTGCACGGCCTGGTTCAGGGCGTCGGCTTCCGGTGGTGGACCAGGTCGCGCGCACTCGAACTGGGGTTGGTCGGTCACGCGACCAACCACGCGGACGGTCGGGTCCTGGTGATCGCTGAGGGCCCACATGAGCCACTGCAGGCATTGCTCGACGCGCTCCGAGGAGGCGGCACTCCTGGCACGGTCACGCTCGTGGTGGAGAGTTGGGACCCCGCCCGCGGCGATCTGACGGGTTTCGTCGAGCGCTGAGCGGTGATCGTTGCGGGAGGCTCGGCGCACTACGCGCATCACGGCCGGTAAAGTACGGACGCTATGTATCTCAAGAGTCTGACGCTCAAGGGCTTCAAGTCCTTTGCTTCGGCGACGACTCTTCGTTTCGAGCCCGGAATCACCTGCGTGGTCGGGCCGAACGGCTCCGGTAAATCCAACGTCGTGGACGCTCTGACCTGGGTGATGGGGGAGCAGGGAGCCAAGGCGTTGCGCGGCGGGAAGATGGAAGACGTCATCTTCGCGGGCACCTCGGGCCGAGCCCCGCTCGGCCGCGCCGAGGTGACTCTGACCATCGACAACTCCGACGGTGCGCTGCCGATCGACTACTCCGAGGTCTCGATCACCCGACGCATGTTCCGCGACGGTGCGGGGGAGTACGAGATCAACGGCAGCTCGTGCCGGTTGATGGACGTCCAGGAACTGCTCAGCGACTCCGGTATCGGGCGCGAGATGCACGTGATCGTGGGGCAGGGCCGGCTGGCCGCGATACTGGAATCGCGTCCGGAGGATCGGCGAGCCTTCATTGAGGAAGCTGCCGGGGTGCTCAAGCATCGAAAGCGCAAGGAGAAGGCCGTCCGCAAGCTCGATGCGATGCAGGCCAATCTCGCTCGGTTGACGGACCTCACGACCGAGCTGCGCCGGCAACTCAAGCCACTCGGTAGGCAGGCCGAGGTTGCGCGTCGTGCGCAGACCGTCCAGGCCGACCTGCGCGATGCCCGGTTGCGACTGGTGGCCGACGATCTCGTGGCCAGACGCGAAGAATTCGCCAACCAGACCCAGGACGAGGAAGCCGCGCGCGAGCAGTACGCGATGGTGCAGGACGCACTCGAAGCAGGCTCGGTGGCGCTCGGCGAACACGAGCAGGCCGTCGCCCGGCTCACCCCGAGCGCCGAGGCCGCCGGCCAGACGTGGTTTCGCCTGTCGGCCCTGGCCGAACGCGTCAATGCGACGGTGCGCATCGCACACGAGCGGGCCCGGCACCTCGACTCCGTTCAGTCCACCGGTCGGGGACAGGACCCGGACGAGCTCGAAGCACAGGCCGAGCGGGTCGCCGAGGAAGAGATGGAACTCATCGAAGCCGTCGAGATGGCACGTGAGACTCTCGAGGCAGCACGCGAACAGCTGGCCGAGCGCGAAGCTGCTGCATCGGCCGCCGAGCGCGCTCACCTCGCCGCTGTTCGGGCAGTGGCCGACCGCCGCGAAGGTTTCGCGCGCCTGTCCGGCCGAGTCGATACCTTCCGAACCAAGGTCGAGTCGATCGACGCCGAGGTGGCGCGGCTGTCGGTGGCCATCGACGAGGCCCGAGAACGCGGCGAGTCGGCCCAACGGGAATTCGAGAGCGTGCAGGATCAGATCGGCACCCTCGACGCGAGCGAACTGAGCCTCGACACGCACTACGAACGCGCCGTCGCCGCATTGCGCCATGCCGACGCGCGAGTGACGGAGCTGCAGGCCGAGGAGCGCATCGCGGGCAAGCGGGTGGCGTCGTTCGAGGCCAGGATCGAGGCACTCACGATGGGCCTCGAGCGCAAGGACGGTGCCGGATGGCTGGTGGAGAACCAGCAGCACGGTCTGTCGGGTCTGCTCGCAGGCCATCTCACCGTCGAACCCGGATACGAGATCGCGGTTGCAGTGGCCATGGGACCGGCCGCCGATGCCGCCCACGCCGAATCGTTCGACGCCGCGCGCGATGCCGTACTTGCACTGCGCGCTGCCGACGGTGGCCGCGCATCCATCGTGCACAGCAGTACCGTTGTGGCGCAACCGGTTCGGCGTCCGGAACTGCCGGGCGGTGCTCGATGGGTGTTGGACCTGATCGACTATCCGGATCGCTTGGCCGGAGCGATGGCGGCATTGCTCGACGGCGTGGTTGCCGTCGATTCGCTCGACGCCGCACACCGGCTCGTTTCCGATCTCGGTGAGCTGCGCGCGGTGACCAAGGACGGCGATGTCGTCGAACCCGGTTGGGTGACAGGCGGATCGGACCGTCGGCCGAGCACGCTGGAAGTGCAGTCGGCAATCGATACCTCCACTGTGGAGTTGGCGGCGGCTGTGCGCCGTGCCGAGGAACTCGATGCAGCGCTCTCGGGAGCCCTGGCGGAGCAACGGGACAGGCGCGAATCCGCTGAGCAAGCGCTCGCGGCGCTCAACGAATCCGACGCTGCGATGGCCGCGGTGTACGAGCAGTTGGGCCGGTTGGGTCAGCTGGCGCGCTCCGCGCACGCGGAGTCCGCGCGTTTGACCACGCAGCGCAGCTCCGCCGAAGCCAGCCGGGAAGAAGCCATCGCGCGTCTGGCCGAGCTCGAGGACAACCTGCGGTCGGCCGAGGACGAACAATCCGGTTTCGCAGGAGACGGCGAGAACGGTGATGCGGCAACCACCATGGAGCGAGAGATGGCCGCAGCCGCCCTCACCGAGGTGCGCGCGGTGGAGGTCGAAGCACGGCTGAACGTACGGACCGCCGAGGAACGTGCCCAGTCGGTGCGCGGCCGGGCGGATTCGCTGCGCCGGGCGGCACGAGCCGAACGCGAAGCCAGGGCGCGAGCCGAACGGGAGAGCGCCGCCCGTCGGCACGCGGCGGCGGTAGCAGCGGCGGTCGGGCAATCGGGCGAGGACGTCGCTGCGCGACTGGCCACGGTCGTTGCTGCCGCCGCACGGAGGCGAGACGAGCTCTCGGCCGAACGAGCAACGCGCACAATCGAACTCGGCAAGGTTAAGGAGCAGGTGCGAGCGCTGCAGGGGCAGCTGGCGTCGATCACCGACGCCGTCCACCGAGACGAGGTCGCCCGCGCGCAGGCCGCGCTGCGGATCGAGCAACTCGAGACGACCATTCTCGAACAGCACGGCATCGGCCTGGACGATCTGGTGGCCGAATACGGACCCGACGTGGCGTTGCCGCCCACCGAACTCGAAATGGCCGAGTACGAGGCGGCCAAGGAGCGCGGTGAACAGGTGGTGGCCCCGGCACCCATGCCCTTCGATCGTGCCGCTCAGGAGCAGCGTGCCAAACGCGCCGAGCGTGACCTCGCCACCCTCGGCAAGGTCAATCCGTTGGCACTCGAAGAATTCGCGGCCCTCGAGGAGCGTTACAACTTTTTGTCCACTCAGCTCGAAGACGTCAAATCCGCGCGCAAGGACCTGCTGGGTGTGGTGGCCGATGTCGATGATCGCATCCTGCAGGTCTTCACCGAGGCCTGGATCGACGTCGAACGAGAATTCACCGGAGTGTTCGCCAAACTCTTCCCCGGCGGCGAAGGACGACTGATCCTGACCGATCCCACGGACATGCTCACCACCGGAATCGAGGTCGAGGCACGACCACCGGGCAAGAAGGTCAAGCGGCTCTCACTGCTCTCCGGTGGCGAGAAATCGCTGACCGCGGTGGCCATGCTCGTGGCCATCTTCCGGGCGAGGCCGTCACCGTTCTACGTCATGGACGAGGTCGAGGCAGCACTGGACGACACCAACCTGCGTCGACTCATCGGCCTGTTCGAGCAGCTCCGCGAGAAGTCACAGCTGATCGTCATCACGCACCAGAAGCCGACGATGGAAGTGGCGGACGCACTGTACGGCGTCAGCATGCGCGGCGACGGCATCACCACGGTCATCTCGCAGCGCCTGAACCGACAACGCGTGGCGGTAGATGCGACCGAGCCGGATGCCGATCCCGTCGTCGAACCCGACACGGTCGCCTGACATCTCGAAGCTACGGGCCTACTGCTTCGGATAGAGCTGCTCGGCGTAGGACGGCCCGTAGTAGTCGCGTAGTTCATCGACGGTCTCGGGTGCCTGCGGAATCATGGCCTTCGTCAGTGTCGCAACGTCCGGAACGGCCTCGGCATCCCAGGTCTCCGGCTGCCACAGCTTCGAGCGCATGAACGCCTTGGCGCAGTGATGAAACACCTGTTCGATGTTCACCACCACGCACATGATCGGGCGGTGCCCCTTGACCTGTAGCTCGTCGAAGAACGGCGCATCGGTGACCAGCGAGGCGCGACCGTTGATGCGGAGAGTGTCGCCGCGGCCGGGTACGAAGAAGTTGAGTCCCACGAACGGATTCTCGAGGATGTTGCGGTAGCCGTCCATCCGACGGTTTCCCGGCCGTTCGGCCAGAGCGATCGTGGTGTCGTCGAGAACATGAACCAGGCTGCCGGGCGGGTCACCTTTGGGGGAGACGTCGCATCGTCCACTCGCGTCGGACGTCCCCATGAGGCAGAACGGGGAGGAGGCGAGCCATCGGACATCGAGCGGATGCAACGAGCGTCGATCCTTGTTGGCGGCGCGGAAGCTCGGCTCGCCGAACATCTCGGTCAAGCGGTCGACGTCGGTCACCGTGGTCCACTTCATGACTTCAGATGCTATCCACCCGGTCGCCGAACGCGACAGCGTATTTCGCGGTCAGTGCACCACCGGTGACGAACCGCCGTGTTCGCCTGAGAGGATGTCCTACGTGAGTAACCAAGCGTGGATCATCGTCGCGGCGATCGCTGCTGTCCTGCTCGTCGTCCTCGTCGTCGGGCTGGTGCTCTCCCGTCGCCGAAGAGTGTCGCTGAAGTCGGACGAGGCAGCGAAAATCGAGGACGCTGCCACCAAGGACAGATCCGGTGGCTACACCGCTGGAAGCGGTTTCTCCTTCAGCCAGGGAACGGCGACGGCCGAGCCCGTCGTCCGGCCGACCCAGAAGCCTGAGTCTCCCAAGCCTGAGTCTCCCAAGCCGGAGTCTCCCAAGGCGGAGCCCTCGAGGCCAGAGCCCGCCGAGACCACTCCTGTCGAACCGCCGCCGGTCGAGCCAGAGACGGTCGAACCCGAGGTGCCGGTTGTCGAGCCTGTGGTGCCCGAACCCGAGGTGCCGGTTGTCGAGCCTGTGGTGCCCGAACCCAAGGCCGCACCGGAACCCGTCCCGGACACCGAGGCTCCTGCTCCTCGACTGGACACCATCGATCCGACCGAGGGCAGGCTCGACCGTTTGCGTGGCCGCTTGGCCCGGTCACAGTCGGCAGTGGGCAAGAGTCTGCTCGGGTTGCTCGGCGGCGGAGATCTGGACGAGGACTCCTGGGAAGAGGTCGAGGACACTCTGCTGATTGCCGACATCGGTTCGGCCACCACCGCGGAGATCATGCGGAGCCTGCGGGAGCAGATGGCTGCCCGCAGTATTCGCACCGAAGCCGATGCAAGGGCTCTGCTCCGCGAGATCCTGGTAGCGCAGTTGCACCCCGAGTTCGATCGCTCGATTCGTGCCCTTCCGCACGACGGCGCACCCGCCGTGCTGCTGGTGGTCGGCGTCAACGGCACCGGCAAGACCACGACCACCGGCAAGCTCGCTCGTGTGCTGGTCGCGGACGGCCGACGGGTGTTGCTCGGTGCCGCCGACACGTTCCGCGCCGCTGCCGCGGACCAGCTGCAGACCTGGGCCGAGCGGGTCGGTGCCGAGGTGGTGCGCGGCAAGGAGGCCGCAGATCCGGCCGCCGTCGCCTTCGATGCGGTGAGCAAGGGAATCGAGAACGGCGTCGACGTGGTTCTGATCGACACCGCGGGGCGGTTGCACACGAAATCGGGCCTGATGGACGAACTGAGCAAGGTCAAGCGAGTCATCGAGAAACGGGCTCACGTCGACGACGTTCTGCTCGTTCTCGACGCAACCGTGGGCCAGAACGGACTGACACAGGCCCGTGTCTTCGCCGAAATCGTGAACATCACGGGAGTCGTGCTGACCAAGCTCGACGGAACCGCGAAGGGTGGCATCGTTTTTCAGGTGCAACGCGAACTCGGAGTACCCGTCAAGCTCGTCGGTCTGGGCGAAGGTGCCGACGATTTGGCACCTTTCGAGCCGGGCGCATTCGTGGACGCTCTGCTCGGCTGAACTCCGTCATCGGACAGCCCGGGAACCGGGTGAAAAGCACAAACGCCAGCACGAAACCTTTTTGCAACAGAATTCGGTCATGCGTTCACATGTCCGAAACACGCGAGTGTCACGGATGAAACCTGATGAAACCACTCTTCTTGCGTAACGGCGCGCCAACCGGTGTGCAGGAGAATGGAGGGTGTACGTGAGTCCCGAGGATATGTTGGCCAACTCCGGCAACGCCGCGTGGATGCTGATCGCAGCATCACTGGTACTGCTGATGACGCCGGGCTTGGCGTTCTTCTACGGCGGTATGTCGCAGTCGAAGTCCGTGTTGAACATGATGATGATGTCGTTCGGAGCCATGGCCGTCGTCTCGATCGTCTACGTCCTGTGGGGCTGGTCGATGTCCTACGGCACCCAGGACATCGGCGGCGTCTTCGCCAACCCGTTCGAGTTCTTCGGGCTGAAGGATTCGATCACCGACGCGGACGGCAACTACATCGCCGGCGCATGGGGCTACGCCAACGTCATCGACGTGGCATTCCAGGTCACCTTCGCGATCATCACGGTTGCGCTGATCAGCGGCTCGATCGCAGGCCGAGTCAAGTACGGCACCTGGCTCGCCTTCGCCGGAATCTGGGTCACCCTCGCGTACTTCCCGCTGGCACACATGGTTTGGGGCGGCGGACTGCTCTCGGGCTCCGAGAAGGGCTTGGCGGCAAAGATTTTCGGAACGATGGTCAACGACGACGGTGACACCGTCGCGAACGTTGCTCCGATCGACTTCGCCGGCGGAACCGTCGTGCACATCAATGCCGGTATCGCAGGCCTGATTCTCGCAATCATCATCGGCAAGCGTGCAGGCTTCGGCAAGGTCGCCTACCGCCCGCACAACCTTCCGTTCGTCATGCTCGGCGCAGCACTGCTGTGGTTCGGCTGGTTCGGGTTCAACGCGGGCTCCGCTTTCGCGGCCGACGGCATCGCCGGACTCGCCTGGGTCAACACCACCGCGGCAACCGCGGCCGCCATCGCGGGCTGGCTCATCACCGAGCGCATTCGTGACGGACACGCCACCAGCCTCGGCGCTGCCTCGGGCATCGTCGCGGGTCTCGTCGCCATCACCCCGGCCGCCGGTGCCCTCACTCCGGTCGGTGCAATGATCCTCGGCGTCATCGCCGGTGTGCTGTCCGCACTCGCCGTCGGCCTGAAGTTCAAGTTCGGCTACGACGATTCGCTCGACGTCGTGGGTGTCCACCTGGTCGCAGGGCTCTGGGGAACGATCGGAATCGGCTTCCTCGGCTCCACCACCGGCCTGTTCTACGGCGGAGACTACAAGCAGCTCGTCGTGCAGATCGTCATCGCGCTGTTCGCACTCGTCTTCACCGCCATCGTCACCGCGGTCATCGCGTTCGCGCTCAAGCCACTGGGCTGGCGGGTATCGGCCGAGGAAGAGGCGAACGGCATCGACGAAGCCGAGCACGCCGAGACTGCATATGATTTCGCCTGACAAGGTAGAGATAGAGATGAACGCTGCACCGTACGACAACGGGCACTCGAGGTCTTGTGAAGGGAAGCAAAAATGAAGCTGATCACGGCAATCGTCAAACCGTTCACCCTGGAGGACGTCAAGACGGGGCTGGAGCAGGCCGGCGTACTCGGAATGACAGTCAGTGAGGTTCAGGGCTACGGCCGCCAGAAGGGCCACACCGAGGTGTACCGAGGCGCGGAGTACTCGGTCGATTTCGTCCCGAAGGTACGCGTCGAGGTAGTCGTCGACGATGCCGCTGTCGAGAAGGTCGTCGAGGTCATCGTCGAGGCTGCGCGCACCGGCAAGATCGGTGACGGCAAGGTCTGGGTTTCCCCGGTCGACTCGGTCATCCGGGTCCGCACCGGAGAACGTGGCGCCGATGCACTCTGACCCCAAAGGGTCTCGGGCCGTGGGCCCCGGTTCTGGCGCGAAAGCGTCAGGGTCGGGGCCTTCGGTCTCCACGGGCTCCGCATCGAAGGGCACGAGCGATGCAGCAGCAGATCTCGCTCGGGCCAGAAAACAACTACTGGACGGCGGAACGCGCAACCGTCGCCTCGATGCACCCTCGCTCAGACAGGCTCTGGTCGATCTCCACGAGTTCTGGTTGACCACCAAAGGTGCCGAGGTCGGCATCAAACCGGACTCCGGTTTCGCGATCGTCGCCGTCGGCGGCCTCGCGCGCCGTGAGCTGCTGCCGTACTCGGACCTGGACCTGATACTGCTGCACGACGATCTAGAGCCACGCATCGTCGCCGATGTCGCAGACAAGCTCTGGTACCCGTTGTGGGACGCCCACATCAAGCTGGATCACAGCGTGCGAACGGTGCCGCAGGCTCTTCAGGTCGCTGCAGCCGATATGACGGCATCCCTCGGGATGCTCGAGGCGCGTCATATCGCCGGCGACGTGGAATTGAGCAATCTTCTGATCGGCGGTGTACGTCGCCAGTGGCGCAACGGCATTCGCGGACGCTTCGACGAACTCATCGAGCAGACCCGCGGGCGGTGGTCGCGCAGCGGCGAGATCGCGCACCGCGCCGAACCCGATCTCAAGAGCGGACGCGGCGGTTTGCGCGACGTGCAACTGCTCGACGCCCTCTCCATCGCCCAGTTGACCGACGGTATGCCCGGGCTCGGGCCCGAATCGCCCGGCGGCGGTTTGGCGTTCGCGCACGGGCGACTGCTGGACGTGCGCACCGAACTGCATCGCGTCGCCGGGCGAGCGCGAGATCAACTGCGCGCGCAGGACGCCGACGAGATCGGTGCGGCACTTCGAATCGGTGATCGCTTCGATCTTGCACGCGTGCTGAGTGATTCGGCACGCACCATCAGCTACTCGGTCGATGTCGGGTTGCGCACCGCCGGGAATTCGCTTCCCCGGCGCGGTCTTTCGCGACTGCGTCGAGTTCCCGTCCGTCGCCCGCTGGACGAAGGCGTCGTCGAGCACGCCGGTGAGGTGGTTCTCGCCCGTGACGCTCGACCGAACAAGGATCCCGGCCTGATCATGCGGGTTGCCGCGGCGTCGGCTCAGACCGGAATGCCCATGTCTGCGTCGACCCTCAACCGCCTGTCCGACAGCGCGCCCGAACTCAGGGAACCGTGGCCGAAGGAAGCTCTCAACGATCTGCTCGTGCTGCTCGGATCGGGGCGCAAAGCGATCGCGGCAATCGAGGCACTGGATCGAACCGGACTGTGGGGCAGGCTCATCCCGGAATGGGGCGCTGTTCGTGACCTACCGCCCCGAGATGCCGTGCACACGTGGACGGTCGATCGGCATCTGGTCGAAACTGCTTCCTACGCAAGCGCATTGACCACCCGAGTTGCGCGTCCGGACCTGTTGGTGCTCGGCGCACTGATCCACGACATCGGTAAGGGACGCGGCGGCGATCACAGCGTCGTCGGCGCAGATCTGGCAGTCCAGATCGGCAACAGACTCGGGCTCTGGCCCTCCGACGTGGCGCTGCTGACCGCAATGGTGCGGTACCACCTGCTGCTGCCGGAGACCGCCACCAGACGCGACCTCGACGACCCGGCAACCGTGCAGACCGTCGTCGATGCACTCGGTGCCGACACCATTCTCCTCGAGCTGCTTCATGCTCTGGCCGAAGCGGATTCGCTCGCCACCGGGCCCGGAGTGTGGGGCGATTGGAAGGCCTCGCTCATCCGCGAGCTCGTGCGTCGCTGTCGAGTGGTGATGGCGGGGGAGAGCCTGCCCTCCCCGGATCCACTGCACCCGGCCCACATCGAACTGGCGGCGCGGGGAGGCGTCCACGTCGACATCGCACCGACCGACGGGCTGCACACCTACGTCGTCACCGTCGTCGCGCCGGACACACCCGGACTGCTCTCCGACGCCGCGGGAGTCCTGGCCCTGCATTCGTTGCGCGTGCTCTCGGCTTCCCTCGGAAGTCACGAGGGGTCGGCGATCAACTCGTTCGATGTCGCCCCGCTTTTCGGATCCCCACCGCAGGCCGGTTTGCTGCGGCAGGAGATCATCCGCGCTCAGGCCGGCGAACTCGACCTCGTCGCGGTGCTCGACGCCAAGGAGCGCGACGCCCGAGCCGAGGCCGTCGAGGACGAAGGAGAGGAATCGGCCGTCCCGGTTCTCTACGCTCAAGCTCCACCTCGCGTGCTGTGGTTCGACGACAACGAACCGGGTCAAGTGGTACTCGAACTGCGAGCAGAGGACCGGCTGGGCCTGCTCTGCAGGTTGGCCAGTGCGATCGAACAGCAGGGATCGGACATCCGTTGGGCACGCGTCTCCACGTTGGGCAGCTCGGTGGTCGACTCGTTCTGCATCGACCTGGCCGGAGCCGACAGCAGAGCGGTCCGCGAGGATCTCGAACGCGCAATACTCGCGGTCGTACCGGCTCCGGAACCGCCCAAGCCCCCGGAAAAGCCGGAAGGCACCTGATCGCGGGTCGGAATGCGAACGCAGACCGACCCGCTCTGGTGACTGTTCACCAACTTTCGGCGGACGGGTACACCGCCGATGCCGATTTGTTATATTCGTCACCGACGCGGAAGCGACACCCCCAGTCGCCTGCACCCTCACTGCTCGAACGATGTCGTTCCTGCAGGCTCCACACTGTTATGCGAGAGGCACGAAAACTGTGGGATCCCACCGACGGTCGACCATCTACACCCCGACCGATATTGCAACGGGCCCGACGCGCGGCAAGCACCGCGCCGTGGATACCACCCCGGACATCGGTCGCAGGGCGGCAACCATCGTCGCGGCAACCGGCGCGATCGTCGTAGGCGCGACCTCGATGGGAGCCGGTACCGCCGGTGCCGCACCGATCCCGGAGCCGCCCACAGCCGGTCTGCCGTTCGCCGTCCCGGAAGGTCTGTTGCCCGCGGGATTCGAGATGCCCCAGTTCGAGCTCCCGCAGTTCGTACCCCCGCAGTTCGCGCCCCCGCCTGCCGCACCGGCACCGCCCGCACCGCCCGCAGCTGCGCCTGCCGAGGCTCTGCCTGCGGCGGAGTCCGAGCCGGCACCGACCCCGGATCCGCTCGCCGCGTTCGTGGCCGATCCCGGTGCGGCCGCGCAGCAGTGGCTCGGCGACGTCGGCCTCGGTCAGGTGGGTATCGGTGACGCGTCACCGCTCGAGAGCCTGCGCTCGCTGAAGAAGGCCACAGTTCAACCCGTGGCAGGAGTGCTCACGTCCAATTTCGGCTCGCGTTGGGGCACTCAGCACAGCGGCCTCGATATCGCGGCGCCGATCGGTACGCCCATCTACTCGGCGGCCGATGGCACGGTGTCCGATGCCGGCCCCGCAGCCGGTTTCGGCCTCTGGGTGAAGGTGCGGCACGACGACGGCACCGAGACCGTCTACGGGCACGTCAACGATTTCTCGGTGCAGCCCGGCCAGCGGGTGTCGGCCGGAGAGGAAATCGCCACCGTCGGCAACCGTGGGCAGTCGACGGGTCCACACCTGCACTTCGAGGTACACGATCCCTCGGGCGTCAAGGTCGATCCGGCACAGTGGCTCGCCACGCGGGGCGTGGCAGTGACGTGGAACGACTCCGCGAGTAAGGCCTGACCGGTCACCAGCGCCGTGTTCGACACGACTGTCGAACGCCCCAGCGACGGCACGGCATGCTGACGCTAGTCTGGTGACCGTGCCGGATTCGGCTCGTTTTCGGTGATCGGCTAGCTCAGGAGTGCAATCGGTGTTCGAATCCCTTTCCGACAGGTTGACCGGGACTCTCAAGGACCTGCGTGGCAAAGGTCGACTGTCCGGCGCGGATATCGACGCCACGGCCCGTGAGATTCGTCTGGCCCTGCTCGAAGCGGACGTGGCGCTGCCCGTCGTACGCGAGTTCATCAACCGCATCAAGGTTCGGGCCAAGGGTGCCGAGGTATCGGGTGCGCTCAACCCCGCCCAGCAGGTAGTGAAGATCGTCAACGAGGAACTGGTCGGCATCCTCGGCGGCGAAACCCGCAGACTCGTCTTCGCCAAGAACCCGCCCACCGTCATCATGCTCGCCGGCCTGCAGGGCTCGGGCAAGACGACCCTCGCGGGCAAGCTCGCGAAATGGCTCAAGGGCCAGGGCCACACCCCACTGCTCGTCGCATGCGACCTGCAGCGTCCCGGTGCTGTCAGCCAGCTTCAGATCGTGGGCGAGCGCGCCGGAGCGGCCGTCTTCGCGCCGCATCCGGGCACGTCCATCGGCGGTGGCGACAACGCACTCGGCGTCTCGGCAGCGGATCCCGTCGAGGTGGCGCGGGCAGGTATCGCCGAGGCTCGCAGCAAGCAGTACGACGTGGTCATCGTGGACACCGCAGGCCGCCTCGGCATCGATACCGAACTGATGAGTCAGGCCGCGGGAATTCGTGACGCGGTCGAGCCGGACGAAACGCTCTTCGTCCTCGACGCCATGGTCGGTCAGGACGCCGTCAGCACCGCCGAGGCTTTCCGTGACGGCGTCGGCTTCACCGGTGTCGTGCTCACCAAACTCGACGGTGATGCTCGAGGCGGTGCCGCGCTGAGCGTGCGCGAGGTGACCGGTCAGCCCATCATGTTCGCCTCGACCGGCGAGAAGCTCGAGGACTTCGACGTCTTCCACCCCGATCGCATGGCCAGCCGCATCCTCGGCATGGGCGATGTGCTCAGCCTCATCGAGCAGGCCGAGCAGCACTTCGACGCCGAGCAGGCCGAGGCGACGGCCAACAAGATCGGCTCAGGGCAGCTCACACTCGACGACTTCCTCGAACAGATGATGGCCGTCCGCAAGATGGGACCCATCGGGAACCTACTGGGAATGCTGCCCGGTGCCGGGCAGATGAAAGAGCTCGCGAACGTCGACGAGAAGCAACTCGACCGCGTCCAGGCGATCATCCGCGGCATGACGCCGCAGGAGCGCACCGACCCGAAGATCATCAATGCCTCTCGGCGGCTCCGAATCGCGAACGGCTCGGGCGTCAAGGTCTCCGACGTCAATCAGCTGGTCGACCGGTTCTTCGAGGCTCGAAAGATGATGTCGGCGATGGCCGGTCGGATGGGCATGCCGGGCGCACGCAAGCAGGTGCGGAACAACAAGAAGGGCAAGAAAGGCAAGAAGGGCGCACGCGGCCCGACTCAGCCGAAGATCCGGGGTGGATTCCCCGGTATGCCGGGTGGAATGCCTGCCGGGATGCCGGACCTGTCGTCCATGCCCAAGGGTCTCGACCAGTTGCCGCCAGGGCTCGAGGGCATCGACCTCTCGCAGCTGAAACTGCCGAAGAAGTAAGCGCACGCACGTGTCGGTGATGCGGGTGCGGGGCCGCGGACTTCCGGACGGGGCCGAGATCGAGCTCTGGATCGACAACGGGGTTCTGTCCACGGAGCCCATCGCCGGAGCCGACCTCGTCCACGACGGCGGGTGGATACTGCCCGGCCTCGTCGACGCGCATTGCCACGTCGGCATCGAATACGGCGGGGGACACACCGACCTGGCGGGGTCCATCGCGCAGGCCGAGACCGAACGAGGCGTCGGCGCACTACTACTGCGAGACGCCGGGTCCCCGGTCGACACCCGCGCGCTGGACGTGCGCGACGACCTTCCTCGAATCATCAGAGCGGGTCGCCACATCGCCTCGCCCAAGCGGTACATCCCGGGCCTGGCGGTCGACATCGAGGACGAATCGCAACTGCCCGAGGCGGTGGCGCAGCAGGCCCGCTTCGGTGACGGATGGGTCAAACTCGTCGGCGACTGGATCGACCGTTCGGTGGGCGATCTTCGACCGCTGTGGACCGACTCGATTCTCGTCGACGCCATCGCCGCTGCCCACGCCGAAGGGGCACGAGTGACTGCCCACGTCTTCGGCGAGGACGCCCTGCCGGGACTGATCGCGGCGGGAATCGACTGCATCGAACACGGCACCGGGCTGACCGACGAGACCATCGAGATGATGGTCGAACACGGCACCGCCCTGGTGCCGACTCTGATCAACATCGAGACATTCCCCGGCATCGCCGATTCCGCCACGCGGTATCCCGTGTACGCCCGGCACATGCGGGCGCTGCACGAACGCGTCGCCGACACCGTCGGGCGAGCGCACGATGCCGGTATCCCGATCTACGCGGGCACCGACGCAGGCGGGTCGATCGCGCACGGACGCATTGCCGACGAAGTTGCCGCACTCGCCGCCGTCGGACTCTCGCCGACCGACGCGCTCGGCGCCGCGTGCTGGGACGCCCGCTCGTGGCTCGGCCGGCAGGGGCTCGAGCACGGCGCGCCCGCAGATCTCGTCGTGTACACCGAAGACCCGCGCGGGGGACCGGAGGTGCTGTCCAACCCCGATCTGGTGATCCTGCGCGGACGAGTGACCGACCGACGCGGCCGGACGACGAGCGGAAGCAGGGGTAGGCAATGACCGAACCCCGCAGCGGCGGTGGACAATTCGATCCGAACCGCCCCAGTTGGGCCGGAATGGCACCGATGAACCACGTTCAGCAACAGGGATCCGGACTGTCCGAAACCTACTGGCGGGCCGAGCAGGCGGCGCTCGAACGCAGACATGGCCAGCGGTGGGGACTCCCGGCTGCAGCGCTGGTGCTCGGAGTCAACCTGGTGGGATTCCTGCTCCTCGGGCTCGTCGTGACGTCCGAGGCCTCGGTTCCGTTCGTGGTGGGAATCATGATTCCCAGCCTCCTCGCCGCGGGACTGGCGGTCGCGATCTCGATGTCTCGGGGCAACGGCCCCGTCGTCGACTTCGGCCTACCCAGATCCACCGCCGAGTTCGTCGGCCATGTCCGATCGGGGCTGGCCTGGGGCGGTGCTGCGCTGGTCGGCGGTCTGTTGCTGGCGCTGATCGTGTTGTCCAGCGTCGACATGGACGGGCAGGTGCCGCTGGGTGACGCCACGACCATGGCCACGACGTGGAAAGTCGTTCTGGTGGTGTGGCTGTGGATCGGGGCACCGATCTGCGAGGAAACGATGTTCCGGGGCATGCTGTGGGGCGCACTCGAAAAGCGCTCGCGCCCGATGCCGATGGCGTGGCTCGGCAATCGGTGGGTCGTTCTGGTGATCACCGCCGTGCTGTTCGCGATCTGGCATCGCGAGTGGTGGCGCTTCGTGGTTCTGCTGTGGGGAGGATTCGCGATCGGCATCGCTCGAATGCGCACCGGCTCGATCGTCGCGTCGACCACTGCCCATTCCGTCAACAACACCCTCCCTGCCCTGGCAATCCTGCTTGCGTGACCGAAGTGGTTCTGCAGGGTCGATTCACGGATCGGGTTGCCCGTCTGGCACAATGAACAGCTGTTCGCCCGTCATCCGGTTACGTACCGAGCGGCGGTCACAACAACCTTCAACGCAAAACCGGGTTCGCATTCCGTGTGAACCGCTGAATTGCGCCGTGACCAACTTTCGAGAGGCTCCACCAGAACATGGCTGTCAAGATCAAGCTCATGCGTATCGGCAAGATCCGCACCCCGCACTACCGCGTTGTCATCGCCGATGCCCGCACCCGTCGTAACGGCCGTGCGATCGAGACCATCGGCACGTACGAGCCCAAGCAGGACCCCAGCATCATCGAGATCAACTCCGAGCGGGCGCAGTACTGGCTGGGCGTCGGCGCACAGCCGACCGAGCCTGTCGAGGCACTGCTCAAGATCACCGGCGACTGGCAGAAGTTCAAGGGCCTCCCCGGCGCAGAGGGAACGCTCCGCCTCGCCGAGCCCAAGCCGTCCAAGCTCGACCTGTTCAACGCCGCACTGGCGCAGGCCGACTCCGAGCCCCAGGGCGAGGCCACCACCGCCAAGAAGAAGAAGGCTCCGAAGTCTGACGACGCCGTCGCCGAGACCACCGACGCTGCAGCAACCGAGACGGCAGACGCGCCGGCCGCCGAGGCTGCTGAGAAGTGAGTGCCGTTGTCGCCGATGCCGTCGAACATCTCGTTCGTGGCATCGTCGCCAATCCCGATGACGTTCGCGTCGAGATGATCACCGGCCGTCGGGGTCGCACAGTGGAAGTCCACGTGCACCCCGATGACTTGGGGAAGGTCATCGGACGCGGCGGTCGCACCGCCACGGCGCTGCGCACACTCGTCTCGGGTATCGGTGGTCGCGGCATCCGTGTCGACGTGGTCGACACGGACCAGTAGGTCACGTACCGATAATGGAGCTGGTCATCGGCCGTGTTGCGAAGTCACACGGCATCAAAGGCGAAGTGGTCGTCGAGGTTCGCACCGACGATCCCGACAACCGTTTCGCCGAAGGAACCGTTCTTCGCGGCCGCAAACCCCGATCGAACGCAGCACCGGCCCCGTACACAGTGGACGCCGTCCGAGAACATTCCGGGCGGCTTCTGCTGCGTCTGAACGGAATCGAAGACAAGACTGCCGCCGATCAACTCCGCGGCATTCTGTTCGTCGTCGAATCCACCGATCTTCCGCCGTCCGACGACCCCGACGAGTACTACGACCACGAACTCGAAGGTCTCACGGTGATCCTGACCGACGGTGCCGTCGTGGGAACGGTCCGCGAAGTCCTGCACTCGGCAGCGGGGGAGTTGCTCTCCATCCGGCCCGACTCGAACATGTTCGGCGACGGCACACGCGCAGAAATTCTCGTCCCGTTCGTTGCCGCCATCGTGACCTCGGTGTCGTTGGCCGACAAGACGATCGAGATCGATCCCCCCGAGGGTCTGCTGGATCCGGAGTAGAGCGTGCGCCTCGACGTCGTCACCATCTTCCCGGAATACCTCGCGCCACTGCGAACTGCCCTGTTGGGCAAGGCAATCGACCGCGGACTCGTCTCCGTCGACGTTCACGATCTGCGGTCGTGGACACACGATGTGCACAAAGCCGTCGACGATTCCCCGTACGGCGGCGGACCGGGAATGGTCATGAAGCCGACAGTCTGGGGTGCCGCCCTCGACGACGTGCTGACCGAGGATGCGTTACTCGTCGTACCGACCCCCGCCGGGGTTCCGTTCACCCAGCGCACAGCCGAGCGGTGGTCCACCGAGCAGCATCTGGTGTTCGCGTGCGGCCGATACGAAGGCATCGATCAACGTGTGTTCGACGATGCCGCACGCCGGGTCCGCGTCGAGGAGGTCAGTATCGGCGATTACGTGCTCATCGGCGGCGAAGCAGCAGTGCTGGTGATGGCGGAGGCCGTGGTTCGGCTGATGCCCGGAGTGCTCGGCAATCAGCAGTCGCACCAGGAGGATTCGTTCTCCGACGGTCTGCTGGAAGGACCGAGTTACACACGCCCTGCCCGGTGGCGGGATCTCGACGTTCCCGAGATACTTCTCTCCGGCGACCACGCGAAAATAGCGGCGTGGCGTCGAGATCGGTCACTGGAACGGACCGCCGAGCGTCGTCCGGACTTGTTGCGCGAGCACTGAATTCAGCTGATCGTCCCGTTGGGAAAGAGCATCGAGACGAAGCCGGTGAGAGTGTCCCTCGCATGCAGAGCGCTGGCGTCGTCGCTGACATCCATCACCGCAGTATCCGGATACTTCTCCATGTCGTCGGAGTAGAAGATGTCTTCTCGTGACGACAACGCCAGAACGTAGCGGTTGTCGACACCGATCGTGCCCGTCGACAGATGCACCCACCGGTCGGACACGCAGCACATCCATCCCTGTTTCACAGCGTGCACGGTCTCGCCCGGCAGCCCGTCGACGATTCCGAAGTGTTGTCTGTAGCCGTCTGCGGCAACCGGTGCCGAACGCCGCAGCATCCCGATGATGACGTCGGTCGACGCGGTGGTCAGACCACCGCTACCGTTCAGCAATCCCGCGTAGTAGCCGACCAGATCGCTGGGCGTTGTCCCGGTGTTGTACCACTGGTCGTCGCCCGGTTCGGTGGTGTTTCTCAGGCCGTAGCGGGCTGCAACCGCTCGAACGATCTCGGAGGAACCGTAGCGATACCAGAGGGTGTACGCGGCGTTGTCGTCGGAGCGCTCCAGCATGTCGGTCATGATCGTGAGTTCGGCGGCCGGGACGGGACGGTTTTCCGACTGTGCTCGAAACATCACCTCGTCGGCGATGAAGAGTTTGGACACCGACGCGGTTTCGACCTGTGCATCGGCATTGCTGCTGTAGTACGAGCCGGTCCGACGATCCAGCAGCGCGAAGTCGACGTCTGCACCTCGTGCCTGCGCCGACGCGATCGCCATCGGAATACGAGCTTCGAGGGCCACGCCGTCGACCTTCTCCATATCGGGAAACGGCGATGCCGAGGTCTCTGCTGTCGCCTTCGAGGCGGAGTCACCGACCTGATCGTCCGGCGGAATCGAACACCCGGCCAGCAGTAGGGAGGCGCAGGTCGCAGCCAGGAATCGAGACCCCCTGACCATCCGAGTATCTCTCCCACACGTTGAACCGCCGACCGACCTGTCCCACAGTAGCGGTAGGGTCCATCGCCGTGACCACTGCTCTGAAATCTGTGAACAAGCGCATAGCCGAAGAACTCGACGTTCGCGAAGAACAAGTCCGCGCGGCGGTAGAACTGCTCGACGGCGGGTCGACCGTCCCGTTCATCGCGCGCTACCGCAAGGAGGTCACCGGCACCCTCGACGACGCGCAACTGCGTCAGCTCGACGAGCGGCTGCGGTACCTACGCGAACTCGACGAGCGCCGAGACGCCGTCATCGAATCGATTCGCGCGCAGGGCAAGCTCGACGACGCACTGGAGCAGGCGTTGATGACGGCCGACACCAAAGCCCGCGTCGAGGACATCTATCTTCCGTTCAAGCCCAAGCGTCGAACCAAGGCGCAGATCGCGCGCGAGGCCGGGCACGAGCCCGTCGCCGACGCACTGTTCTCCGATCCGACAAAGGATCCGAGTCGGTTCGATCAAGAGCAGCTCGATGGTGCGCGGGCGATTCTCGTCGAGCGTTTCGCCGAGGACGCCGACCTCGTGGGTGAACTCCGCGAACTGATGTGGACCTCCGGCAAGCTCGTCGCGACCGTCCGCAAGGGCAAGGAGGAGGAAGGTGCCAAGTTCTCCGACTATTTCGAGTTCTCCGAACCGTTCACGAGCCTGCCCTCGCACCGCATCCTCGCCACCCTCCGGGGTGAGAAGGAGGAAGTGCTCTCGCTGGGTTTCGAGCCCGAGCGTGACGAACCGACACCCGGGGTACCGAGCGTCTACGAGGGTCGGATCGCCACCAAGTTCGGGATCGCGAATCGGGGCAGGCCCGCCGACAAATGGCTGCTCGATACCGTCCGATGGGCGTGGCGCACCAAGATGCTGGTCACTGTCTCGCTCGATACCCGCATGCGGCTGCGTCAGTCGGCCGAGAAGGATGCCGTCGACGTGTTCGCCAGCAACCTCAAGGACCTACTGCTCGCCGCGCCGGCAGGCAACCGCACCACGATGGGCCTCGACCCGGGCTTTCGTACCGGCACCAAGGTCGCGATAGTCGACGCCACCGGCAAGGTCGTCGACTACGACACCATCTACCCGCACAAACCGCAGGGTAAGTGGGATCAGGCAGTGGCCACTCTCGCAGGCCTCGCGGCCAAGCACGAAGTGGAGCTCATCGCTATCGGAAACGGCACCGCGTCACGTGAAACCGATTCTCTGGCAGCAGAATTGATCGCGAAGTTCCCGGCCGCCAACCTGACCAAGGTGGTGGTGTCCGAGGCCGGCGCATCGGTGTACTCCGCCTCCGCCTACGCCTCGAGCGAGTTGCCCGAACTCGACGTCTCGATCCGCGGTGCCGTCTCGATTGCCCGCAGATTGCAGGATCCACTGGCAGAGTTGGTCAAGATCGACCCCAAGTCCATCGGCGTCGGGCAGTACCAGCACGACATCTCCGAAACCCTGCTCGCCCGATCCCTGGGTGCTGTCGTGGAGGACGCGGTGAACGCTGTCGGCGTCGACGTCAACACCGCGTCGGTGCCGCTGCTATCGCGGGTCTCGGGAATCGCCGGGTCCCTTGCCGAGAGCATCGTGGCGCACCGCGACCAGAACGGGCCGTTCTCCAGCCGCAGCACACTCAAGGACGTACCACGCCTGGGGCCCAAGGCTTTCGAGCAGTGCGCCGGATTCCTTCGCATCTCCGGGGGAGAAGATCCACTCGACCGGTCGAGTGTGCACCCGGAGGCATATCCCGTCGTGCGGCGCATCGTCGGCAAGGCCGGCGTCGGAGTGCGGGAGGTCATGGGCAACACGGCGCTGCTGCGCGGTCTCGATCCCGCCGAATTCGCCGACGAGCGATTCGGCTTGCCCACCGTCACCGACATCATCTCCGAACTCGAGAAGCCGGGCCGCGATCCTCGTCCCGAATTCAAGACAGCGACCTTCGCCGCCGGAATCGAGAAGGTCGCCGACCTGAAGCCCGGCATGACACTCGAGGGTGTGGTGACCAACGTGGCGGCGTTCGGTGCCTTCGTCGACGTCGGTGTGCACCAGGACGGGCTCGTTCACGTCTCGGCGATGTCGCACAACTTCGTCAAGGACCCCCGTGAGGTCGTCAAGTCCGGCGACGTCGTGCGCGTCAAGGTGATGGAAGTCGACATCCCCCGTCAACGCATCGGTCTGAGCCTGCGGCTCGACGACGAACCCGGCGCGCCCGGCGGCGGAAAGGACGCCCCGCGCGGAGCGCAGGGTGGTCGACCGCGCGGTCCGAGCCAGGGACGGGATGGCGGCAACCAGGGCGGTCGTGGCCAAGGCGCGCGTCCGCAACGCGATCGCCGAACGGCAGGCGGTGGCGGCGCGGCGACACCTGCGGCCGGTTCGATGGCCGAGGCGCTACGCAAGGCCGGATTCGGAAAGTAGTGGGCGGTTCCTTCGTCGTTGCCGTCCTGGGCGGTGCCGGACGCGAATAGTGTGAAGTGCGGTTCACCGGCCTGTCGGCCGACGGCAGGAAGGACGTGAGGCGCACGTGAGGTGGTTGCAACACGGGGTCGTCGATCATGGTCGCCTGCCGTTGCTGTGCTTCCTGCTGGGACTGCTGGTGGGTTTCCTGCTGATCCGTTTCAGCGTGAGGATGATTCGCGCGGAGGTGAAGTGGTGGCCGGGAAACATCACTCCCGGCGGTCAGCACATCCACCACGTCGTATTCGGAATCGTCCTGATGCTGCTGGCGGGGATCGGGCTGATCGCGGTGTACGTCGACGGTTCCCAGGCGGTCGGCGCGGTGCTGGCGGCGATCTTCGGTATCGGAGCTGCGCTCGTCCTCGACGAGTTCGCGTTGATCTTCTATCTGCGCGATGTCTACTGGTCCGAGCAGGGTCGCACGTCGGTCGACGCCGTCTTCGCGGCCGTGGCGTTCACCGGCCTGCTGCTACTCGGCTTCCACCCGCTGGAGTTGCTGAGCCCGGCGGACTTCCGTGCCGATCCCGATCCGTGGGTACGCGGGGCCTTGGCTGCGTCGGCGCTGATCAATTTGGCGCTGTGCGTCATCGTTCTGCTCAAGGGCAAGATCTGGACCGGTCTCGTGGGACTCTTCGTGCTGCCGATCCTGATGCTGGCTGCAGTGCGGTTGAGCAGACCGAGCGCACCGTGGGCGAGGTGGCGCTACACCCGCAGGCCGAAGAAGATGGAGCGAGCCCTGCGGCGAGAGAAGCGCTGGCGACGCCCGCTCATTCGGGCCAAGATCTACCTGCAGGACGCAATTGCGGGCAAGCCGAGCATCATCCACGCGCGCGAGGCCACCGAGGACGAGTTGGCACGCACCGTCCGGCCCGCGCCGGTGGCGGGTGCTGCTCCCGCAGCACGCGCCGAGTCGATTTCGTCGAATGCCTGATGGTCTGGCACAATGGTCGGGTTGCCTCTAGCAGGCACGAACCTCACTCGGAGTACGAACCAGTCGAGCCGCTGCATCAGCGAGCCGCTCGGTTCCTCTGCTCATGCGCAGAACGCAAGGATGGCACTACCGATGAACACTTTGGACTTTCTCGACAATCAGTCGCTCCGTGGCGACATCCCCGATTTCCGCCCCGGCGACACGCTGAACGTGCACGTCAAGGTCATCGAGGGCTCGAAAGAGCGCATCCAGATCTTCAAGGGCGTCGTCATCCGACGTCAGGGCGGTGGCGTTCGCGAGACGTTCACGGTTCGCAAGGTCTCGTTCGGCGTAGGCGTCGAGCGCACCTTCCCGGTGCACAGCCCCAACATCGCGCAGTTCGAGGTCCTCACCCGCGGTGACGTCCGTCGCGCCAAGCTCTACTACCTCCGCGATCTGCGTGGCAAGGCCGCCAAGATCAAGGAAAAGCGCTGACCGGTTTCGCCCGGCCACACATCTGACTCTCCATGCCGCGTCGCCCGTCAGGGCGGCGCGGCATGGTGCGTTTCGCCCCGCTCGTGGCCCGTTCGGAGAGGCGAGAAGGGGATCGACGGCAGGAAAACGCCCGTGCGCAGACCGTCCGGCCGCGCAGGCGAGAGTTCCGGCTAACCTGATCACGTGACTCAGTCCCCACAGGATCCAACCGACGAACCCGACGAGTCTTCACGGAACAAGCGTCGGGAACGCAAGCCTCGATCGTTCTGGCGCGAGCTTCCCATTCTCATTCTGGTTGCACTGGTGCTGAGTTTTCTGCTCCAGACGTTCGTCGCTCGGGTGTACCTGATTCCCTCCGAGTCGATGGAACCCACCTTGCACGGCTGCGCCGGCTGTACCGGTGACCGCATAGTGGTGGAAAAGATCGGATACCGATTCGGCGAGCCGAAGCCCGGGGACATCGTGGTTTTCCGTGGCCCGGACTCGTGGAACGACGAATTCGTGTCGCAGCGTTCCGACAATGCAGTGATACGAGGGGCACAGGAGGTCGGCTCGTTGATCGGAGTCGTCGCTCCCGACGAGAACGATCTGGTCAAGCGCGTTGTCGCCACCGGTGGTCAGACCGTCGAGTGCTGCGACGACCAGGGTCGGGTTCTCGTCGACGGAAAGCCCTTGGACGAGCCCTACATTCAAATGGATTTTCCGTTCGTCCCGGACACGATGACCTGTGAGACCGAGCTGAAGTCGGGGCGGTGCTTCGATCCCGTCACGGTGCCCGAGGGCAACATCTGGGTGATGGGAGACAATCGCAGCAATTCGCGTGATTCCCGCTATCACATCACCGACGAGTTCACCGGTACCGTTCCGCTCGACAATGTGATCGGCAAAGCCGTCTTCATCGCACTGCCGCCGTCACGAACAGGCCTTCTGGATTCTCCGGACATCCAGGGTCGATGACTGCGAGCCCCCGACGCACGCCACGGGCGCGCGCAACGCTGACTCGGTCCTCGTGGCCCCCGCGTCCGATCATCCGGAAGGCTGCCGGTTTGCGGACGATGGAGTCGGCGTTGGAGCGAGGTGGTCTCGGACCGGTAGCGGGAGTCGACGAAGCGGGGAGAGGAGCGTGCGCGGGTCCGTTGACGGTGGCGGCGTGCGTTCTCGGCGCACGGGCACACGCAGCTCTGGCGGACCTCGACGATTCGAAGAAGTTGACCGAGCGTCGACGCGAGGAACTGTTCCCCAAGATCCAGAAGTTGGCGCTGGCATGGAGCGTTGTGTTCATCGACGCGGCCGAGGTCGACCGCATCGGGGTGCATGTGGCGAACATCGAAGGAATGCGACGTGCGGTCGCCGGGCTCGGCGTGACCCCCGGATATGTGCTCACCGACGGCTTCCGGGTACCCGGTCTCCCGGTTCCGTCGTTGCCGGTGATCGGCGGTGACGCCACGGCGGCGTGCATCGCTGCGGCGAGTGTGCTGGCGAAGGTCTCACGGGATCGGTCGATGGTGCAGTTGGACAAGGAGATTCCGGGGTACGGATTCGCCGTACACAAGGGGTACAGCACGCGCGCTCATTCGGCCGCCATGACTGCTCTCGGTCCCAGCCGGGAACATCGACTGTCGTACGCGAACGTCGCGGCTGCCGCCGCTGGTCTCTCTCGAGGCTTGTCTGTGGGTCGTTCCGCAGGCTCCACTCCCGGTGTCGAGGCCCTGGGGCGAATGGACTGTCATGACGCCGGTGCGCGATGATTGATATTCACGCCCGACTGGAGGATGAAAAAAGCCGATGAGTGCCGAAGATCTCGAAAAGTACGAAACCGAGATGGAACTCTCGCTCTATCGCGAGTACCGGGACATCGTGGGTCAGTTCAACTACGTCGTCGAAACCGAACGTCGGTTCTACCTGGCGAACTCCGTCGAACTCATTCCGCACAACGCCGACGGTGAAATCTACTTCGAACTGCGAATGTCCGACTCGTGGGTGTGGGACATGTATCGCCCCGCCCGTTTCGTCAAGCATGTCCGCGTCATCACCTTCAAGGACGTCAACATCGAAGAGTTGGACAAACCGGATCTTCGGCTACCGGAATAGCTGTACCGGTGGGTCGCGCCGACCTCGAGTCGCCACCGTCGTCCTGGACGTGAGCGACGCATCCTGCATCTCGTACCGAAGCGATGGCCCGCTCGATGCCATCGCTCGATTCCACTGGCGCTGCCCCGAGGGAAACCGGACACCCGACCGAATCGGTCCGGGTGTTCTGTTTATCGCCCCGGCGTCACGGAACGTTATGCAGAATGGAATCACGCGTGAAGCCGCTACAAGCGAAAATGGTTGCGCACCAAACTAATTCGAGTATCGGCGTTTGTTTGTGGAAAAGTACCCAAAATTCTGCACCGATATTCGTCGTTTGGATACCTGTAGAACGGCAGCAGTTCTTTGCATCCACACGAGAATGGGTGGTAGAACTTGAATATCACATCCCCCAGACGTGTAAGAGGTACGAGATGGCACGCAAGACACTTGTCCAGATGATCGACGATGTCGACGGTTCGGTTATCAAAGACGGTCAAGGTGAATCCATCGAATTCGGCATCGGTGGAAACCAGTACCGCATCGATTTGAATCTGAAACACGCCAACGAATTGCACGAACAGCTGGCATTCTGGATCGAGCACGCAGAGAAGGTTTCCGGACGACGTGCCCGCAAGAGTGGCACCGCCGCAGCACCGGTTCGCGGCAAGGTCGATCTGCAGGACATTCGGGCGTGGGCACGCGAGAACGGCCACGAAGTCAGTGCCCGCGGTCGCATCAGTCAGGACGTGCAAGCAGCCTACGAGGCTGCCCACTGATCGTGTCCTGACGCCGCGGCTTTCGCCGCGGCCTCACACCCTCGTATCGGTCTCTCGGTTCGAGGACCTGCGCAGTGCATCAGCTCCGTCCGAATCCTGAATCCGGACGGGGCTTTTCGCATGTTCGAGCCACGTGTTGTACGCCTCGGTGAGACTCGCTGCGCCCTAGCACAATGGTCCGACAAAACCGACAACTCGCCGCCGACATTCGAGCCGTCGGTCCACAGGTAACCGGTTGTCCACAGGGCAATTACCCACCTGCAGTTTCCTCCTTTCTCCTCCATTCGGTCGTGCCACCGTCGAGATGACCGAATCGGCCGCAATGTGCGGCCGGAGAGTGTGGAGGAATGCGGACATGGCTACCAACCAAGAACTCGGTGCGCGCGGGGAGGGGCTCGCGGTGCGCCATCTCGAGGACCTCGGGCTGGAGGTGATCGAGCGCAATTGGCGTCATCGAACCGGTGAACTCGACATCATTGCGCGCGACGGCGACACCGTGGTGTTCGTCGAAGTGAAGACTCGATCGGGAATCGGCTATGGAACGCCCGCCGAAGCGGTGACGTACACGAAGCAGACTCGAATCAGAGGGCTTGCGATGTACTGGCTTGCTCTGCAGCAGGGGCCGTGGGTGCAGATCAGATTCGACGTGATCGCGATCGTGGTCGGTCGCGACGACAACCCGCTCATCACACACGTTCGGGCGGCATTCTGATGCCCCTCGGACGAGCGCATTCCGTGGCCGTCAACGGTGTCGACGGTGTGCTGGTGGAGATCGAGGCCGACATCGGGCAGGGCTTACCCGGTACCTATCTGGTCGGCTTGCCCGACACCGCTCTGAACGAATCACGAGATCGAGTCAAAGCTGCAGTGAAGAACTCGGGCGGTACGTGGCCGGACAGTCGGGTGATCCTCGCGCTGTCGCCCGCGACACTGCCCAAGGGTGGATCCGTGTACGACCTCGCTCTGGCGTTGTCGGTTCTCGATGCGGCGAAGGCCATTCCGCGCGGAAGTCTTTCCGACACGGTATTTCTGGGTGAGTTGGCACTGGACGGCAGGCTGCGCGCAATTCGCGGAGTCCTGCCCGGGGTGCTTGCTGTCAAGGGCGCAGGCTGGCGGCGGGTCGTGGTTCCGGTGCAATGCCTGCCCGAAGCGGGCCTTGTGGACGGGATCGAGGTTCTGGGTGCCGGCTCTCTCGGGGACGTGGTGGCGTGGCTTTGCGGTGAGCAGGCGCTCGAATCACCGATACCGACCGAATGGCACGAGGAGAGCTACCCCGATCTCAGTGACGTCGCCGGACAAGCGGATGCGCGATGGGCACTGGAAGTCGCCGCCGCAGGCGCGCATCACATCATGTTGACCGGTCCACCGGGAATCGGCAAGACGATGCTCGCGCAGCGCCTTCCGGGCATTCTTCCGCCGTTGACCGAGTCCGAGGCACTCGAGGTGACGGCCATCCATTCGGTGGCCGGATTGTTGACCACCGAGCGCCCCCTCATCACATCACCGCCGTTCATCGCACCGCACCATTCCACGTCGGTGAGCGCATTGGTCGGCGGCGGAACGGGAATGGCCAAGCCCGGAGCAGTCAGTCGCGCGCATCGCGGGGTGCTGTTTCTGGACGAATGTGCGGAAATGAGTGTTCGCGTGCTCGAGGCCTTGCGTACTCCTCTGGAAGACGGTGAGATTCGCATCGCCCGACGAGACGGTGTGGCCAGGTATCCGGCCAGATTCCAGCTGGTCCTGGCGGCCAATCCGTGTCCGTGTGCTCCTGCGCGGGCGGCCGACTGCGTCTGCGCGCCGACTGCCCGACGCAAATATCTCGGAAAGCTGTCCGGGCCGTTGCTGGATCGCGTCGATCTACGCATTCAAATGATGGGCGTCGCGTCGGGTGCGCTGGTCGACGAGGTGGGGGAAGGGACGCGCGATATCCGCGCACGCGTGACCGGAGCCAGGGACGCCGCTGCGGAGCGGTGGCGGGAATTCGGCTGGAGAACGAATGCGGAGGTTCCAGGACCTGCTCTTCGTCAACGATTTCGGCTGGCGCGCTCGACGCTTGCTCCGGTCGAGCGAGCGTTGCGAAACGGCGCACTGACTGCGCGGGGAGCAGACCGAGCGATTCGGGTGGCGTGGACGTTGAACGACCTTGCAGGCGGGACGGTGCCCGGTGCCGACGAGGTCGGGGCGGCCTTGGACTTCCGCGACAGGGGAGTGGCATGACCCACGAAACACGCAGACTCGC
Organism: Rhodococcus sp. 077-4; assembly: GCF_047782425.1. Taxonomy (NCBI): domain Bacteria; kingdom Bacillati; phylum Actinomycetota; class Actinomycetes; order Mycobacteriales; family Nocardiaceae; genus Rhodococcus; species Rhodococcus sp. 077-4. The sequence goes on from NZ_JAJPWC010000002.1 coordinate 849,327, forward strand.
ATGGGCTTATCTGTCTCGAGTGGCACAGGGCCCGTATCGACCGGTGGTCGACCACGCTGCCGCTCACGGTCCGGAATCGACCGCCGCGGCAGTGCGGGCGGGCGAACTGGGTGAGCGGCTCCAGGTTCGCGCCCACATCGACACCGCGGCAGCGGATCTCGATCACATCGCTGCGCTCGGTGGCCGGCTGATCACGCCCGACGACGACGAGTGGCCTGCATGGCGCTTCCTCGGATTCGATGGATCGGGTCTCGCTGCAGGGGTGGACACATGCCCACCGATAGCGTTGTGGGCGTTGGGGACTCGGACGGTGACCGCGGCTACCGAGCGGTCGGTGTCCATCGTCGGGACGCGGGCATCGAGCCCCTACGGAGACCATGTGACGGCGGAGATCTCTGCCGATCTCGCGCTCGATGGCTGGACCATCATCTCGGGAGCTGCGTTCGGTATCGATGCCGCGGCGCATCGAGCAGCTCTCGGTGTCGAAGGAACGACGATGGCAGTGCTCGCCTGTGGCGTCGATCGCGCGTACCCGGCGGGCCATTCTCGACTGCTTCGGCAAATCGCCGCTCGCGGGCTGGTTCTCAGTGAATACGCACCGGGGACGACCCCGGCCAAGCATCGCTTCCTCGCTCGCAACAGACTTGTCGCGGCACTCGGTTCTGCCGTGGTGGTCGTCGAGGCAGGGTGGCGTAGCGGTGCTCGCAACACCGCGGCGTGGGCGGCGAAACTGGGCCGTCCGGTGTTGGCGGTACCTGGGCCCGTCACCTCGCCCACATCCAAGGGATGTCACCGCATGATCAGGGACGGTGAAGCAGTACTGGTGTCGAGCTCTCACGATGTCGTCGCCGAGGCGGGCGCTCTCGGGTCTCCGGAGGAGTCTCGGCCCGGCCTCTTCCGCGAGACGGATGCACTCTCGGAAACCGCCCTGCTGATCTACGACGCGCTGCCGGCAAGCGGATCGTTGTCCAGCCGTGAGCTGTCCGAGCACTCGGGCGTGCCACTCGGCAAGGTCCGCGCGTCCTTGCCCGTACTGGAGATGGACGGGTTCGTCGCCAGCGACGAGACCGGATGGTTCCGCGTGGTGCGTGGATGAGCGCGCACCGAAGCACCGAGCCCCGAAAGGTAGGGTGTTAGGTAATGCTTAGTCGATGCGCCGGGTATCGGGCATCGACGTCGTTCGCTCGAAGAGGGGTTCCCGAAGTGCCACGCAAGAAAACCACCCTGTCCGTTCTGCGCACGGAAGCGCTCACTCCGCACATGCATCGGGTCTACCTGGGCGGTGCCGACTTCGACGACTTCGATGCGATCGACCGGACCGACGCTTACGTCAAGTTGTTCTTCGGGACCGACGACGAACCGATCATGCGCACGTACACCGTCCGATCCGTCGACACCGTTGCCCGTGAGATCGCGATCGATTTCGTGGTGCACGGCGACGAAGGGGTTGCCGGACCGTGGGCTGTTCGAGCGAAGCCGGGGGACGAGATGTCGTTCTTCGGCCCGTCCGGTGGATACGCCCCGCGCCCCGACGCGGACTGGCACCTGTTCGCCGGCGACGAATCGGCGATTCCGGCGATCGCTGCCGCCGTCGAAGCGCTTCCGGACGACGCCATCGCCAAGGTGTTCATCGAGGTTGCCGACCGACACGACGAGATTTACATGGAGACGCTCGCCGTCGTCGATGTGACCTGGGTTCACCGAGGTGCTTCTTCGAACGAAGTCGGAGACGACCGGGCCGGAGACAACGCGCCACTGATCGCAGCAGTCAAGGAAACGGAATGGCTGCCGGGACAAGCGCAGGTTTTCGTGCACGGCGAGGCTCAGGCGGTGATGCACAACATCCGGCCGTACATCCGAAGAGAGCGCGGGGTCGGTGCCGAGTGGGCCTCGATCTCGGGCTACTGGCGTCGTGGGCGCACCGAGGAGACGTTCCGAGTGTGGAAGCGAGAACTCGCGCAAGCAGAGTCCGGAGTCGACGCCTGATCGCCGAGCCGACCCATCTCGGTCGGCGTGTCCGTTTGTCGCGGATCGCACGAACGCCCAAGCTGAGTCGATGACCGATTCGTTGCCGCCTCACCTCGGCATTCACGTCGAGGAGTTCGCCGAGCACCTTCGACTCGGTCGCGAACGTTCGGAACACACGATCCGCGCATACGTGTCCGATGCTCGCTCCTTGCTGGAGCATCTAGCGGAGTCCTCGCCGGATGCGACGATCGCCGACCTCGACCTTCGCACGGTGCGCTCGTGGTTGGCGACGCACTCGGCGTCGGGATCGGCCAGAACCTCCATGGCGAGGCGAACCTCGTCTGCGCGGACCTTCGGCAAATGGCTCGAACGGGTCGGCGCGGTGAAGACAGCGCCTGCGGAACGCCTGGCGGCACCGAAGAGCCATCGCACGCTGCCCGGTGTTCTACGCCACAGTCAGGCGGCTCTGGCATTGGCCGCAGCCGAATCGGGTGCGGCCGAGCTCGACCCGATTGCGTTGCGAGACAGGCTGATCGTCGAAATGCTGTACGCAACCGGGGTGCGTGTAGGGGAGCTGTGCGGACTCGACATCGACGACGTCGACACCGAGCGTCGCCTCATCCGCGTAGTGGGCAAGGGCAACAAGGAACGCTCTGCGCCGTACGGCGTGCCCGCAGCGCAGGCGGTGGAGAACTGGCTGCTCAGCGGAAGACCCGAACTGGCAGGTGATCGATCCGGTGCTGCATTTCTGCTCGGGCGTCGAGGTGGACGGCTCGACCAACGGCAGGCCAGGACGGCAGTTCACGCGGTGCTCGAGGCCGTCCCGGGTGGCCCCAGCCTCGGCCCGCACGGCCTGCGTCATACAGCGGCGACCCACCTCCTCGAAGGAGGAGCCGATCTGAGGGTGGTGCAGGAGCTACTCGGACACGCCTCTCTGGCGACAACCCAGATCTACACGCACGTGTCGGTGGAGCGATTGCGGGCGGTACACGATCAGGCTCATCCTCGAGCATGAGCCGAGCGTCGTCGGCCCAACGTTTGGTAGCGTCGTCGCGACTGACTACACCGAATACGGGGGACCGTGGACCGCGACCGACCGCAAGGTACTTCGGAGCCGCGGTCGATGCATGTCCGTAACGGCTCGGACCACTCACGAGGCAACGCCGACAGGCCCCTGTCGACGGATCCGAAGTCCACCGCCCGCACGTCGCCGCGGCAGCCACCACCCTGGCAGACACCCGACACCGCCGACCGACTGCCGGTGCCGCCGCGCTACAGCCCGCCGGTACCGCTCGAGCCCGGTCCGCCGGTCTCGCAACCCGATCGATATCAGCCGGCACAGCCGCACACCGAGGACGTCCAGCCGTACCCGGACCGATGGTCGTCGCAGCCGTGGGCGGGCGCACCCAACGCGTATCGACCCAACAGTCAAGACCTCGGCGCGGATTCGCTGCTCAAGCGACCCAAACGTGCATCGAACTCCGGCTGGCGGCGGGGAGTACACCGGCTCACCGGCGGTGTGATCAATCCGGGCGAGTCGACAGCGGAAGAGCGATACCGCAACCAGGTCGAACGCATCCGGCAACCGGTGCTCGGCGACTACCGAATCGCGTTTCTCTCGCTCAAGGGTGGCGTCGGCAAGACGACGACCACCCTCGGTCTCGGCTCGACGTTTGCGTCGCTGCGCGGAGACTGTGTCATCGCCGTCGATGCGAACCCCGACTTCGGCACCCTCGGCGAGCGAGTTCCGCGTCAGACGTCGTCGACGGTCCGCGACCTGCTGGCTGCCGCACCGCACATCCGTCGTTACTCCGACATTCGCGAGCACACGTCGCAGGCACCGAGTCGACTCGAAGTGTTGGCCGGAGAGCGCGACCCCGCGGCATCGGAGATGTTCGGTGAAGAGGACTACCGGGCCGTCATCGACATGCTGCAGGTGTACTACAACCTGATCCTCACCGACTGCGGTACCGGAATCATGCACTCGGCGATGAACGGGGTGCTGCAACTGGCGAATGCGCTGGTACTGGTCAGCTCACCGGCGGTCGACGGTGCGCGCAGCGCCGCGGCGACGTTGGATTGGTTGGAGTTGCACGGCTACGGACACCTGGTCGAGCGCACCGTCGTGGTGATCAGCTCGGTTCGGCCCGGCTCGTCGGCGGTCGACATGAATTTGCTTCGGCAACACTTCCTCGAGCGCTGTCGCGCCGTGCTCGTGGTTCCGTTCGACGAGCACCTGGCGGAGGGTGCGGTAGTCGATCTCGACCTGTTGCGTCCGCAGACCAGAAGTGCGTTCGTCGAATTGGCCGCGATGGTGGCCGACGACTTCCCGGCCGCATCGGGAAGACACTCCGGACCACAGCGTTGAAGACCACAGCGTCGAAGACCACAGCGTCGACGGTCACCGCGGCGGTTCGTCGAGTGGTTTGAGCCTGATCGGACTCACCCGGACCAGCGCGGTGGGATCGAGATACTCGCGTCCACGTCTGATGCCCCAGTGCAGGCACGTCGATGGACAACTCTCGTGCCCCGACGCCAGCGAACCCAGCACCGATCCGCGCCGAACCCGTGTGCCGGCGGCAACCGAGGCCGCCACCGGCTCGTACGTCGATCGTAGGCCGCCCGGATGATCCACCGACACGACGGGCTTGCCGGCGACCGAGCCCGCGAACACCACCGTCCCGTCGGCGACGGCCAGCACCGCGTGGCCTTCCTCGGCGGCGAGGTCGACGCCACGATGGCCGGGCAACCAGTCGTGTTCCGGTCGGTCGAACGGGGTGACGACGCGGGGCTTCGGTTGCAGTGGCCAGTCGAATCGGCCCGGATCGGCGGATGCCACCGAGGTCGAGGCCGCGACTGCGGCCGCGAGGCACACCGTCAGTGCGCGCCGTACGGGCGAAGTGTTCACCTGTCGACCATCTCGCGAACTCGAGCGCAGAAACGACACCGCACGAGATTTGTGGAGAACGGGATTCTTTGTCCACAGGCATCGGATTCTCTTGACAGTCGGGCCTGGTTATGACGGGGAGTGCGGCAGGTCTACACTCGTCACTGCGGCCTGTGCGTGCACGGGTCGACTTCGCGCGTCCGCATCATCGAATCGACTGCTTCGGCATCACCGATACGAGAACCGGTTGCCGGCGGTCCTGAGATCTCGCGATTTTCAGGTCCGGCAACTTCAGCGGCCGCCAGGGCAGAGGTCACCGACACTCTGCGTCAACCGCACCATCGAAAGAGAGTTCTTCAGCCATGGCTGTAGTAACAATGAAGCAGCTGCTCGACAGCGGCACACACTTCGGACACCAGACCCGTCGCTGGAACCCGAAGATGAAGCGATTCATCTTCACCGACCGCAACGGCATCTACATCATCGACTTGCAGCAGACTCTGACCTTCATCGACAAGGCCTACGAGTTCGTCAAGGAAACCGTTGCCCACAATGGCACGGTTCTGTTCGTCGGCACCAAGAAGCAGGCACAGGAGTCGATCGCCGCTGAGGCAACCCGCGTGGGCATGCCCTACGTGAACCAGCGCTGGCTCGGTGGCATGCTCACCAACTTCCAGACGGTCCACAAGCGCCTCGTCCGCCTCAAGGAGCTCGAGGCAATGGAGCAGACCGGCGGCTTCGAGGGACGCACCAAGAAGGAAATCCTCATGCTCACGCGTGAGATGACCAAGCTCGACCGCACCCTCGGTGGCATCCGGGACATGTCCAAGGTTCCGTCGGCCATCTGGATCGTCGACACCAACAAGGAGCATCTCGCAGTTGCCGAGGCTCGTAAGTTGAACATCCCGGTCATCGCGATCCTCGACACCAACTGCGATCCCGACGTGGTCGACTACCCGATCCCGGGCAACGACGACGCGATCCGTTCCGCTGCGCTGCTGACCAAGGTCGTCGCATCCGCAGTCGCCGAGGGCGTGCAGGCGCGAGCAGGTCAGAACACTGCATCCGACGCCAAGCCCGAGGTCGGCGCAGGCGAGCCCCTCGCCGAGTGGGAGCTCGAGCAGCTTGCTCAGGCGTCACCGGCAGCAGAGGCTCCCGCAGCCGACGCCCCCGCGGCCGACGCACCGGCAGCAGAGGCCCCCGCGGCCGATGCCCCGGCAGCCGAGGAAGCACCGGCCGCTCAGGCTTGATCGAATTCGGTCCCGGTTCACCCTGAGGGGTGGGCCGGGGCCGCTTCGGTGTGTCAGGGTTGTCACCGCGCTCGCTTCGCAGCGAGCCCTGTTGATCGTGCCCTGAGAACAGCTTTTCGTTCCCGCCCCGTACCCAGCACTTGAGGAGGCTCGCCCAAGATGGCGAACTACACTGCCGCCGACGTCAAGCGGCTCCGTGAGCTCACCGGCTCCGGAATGATGGACTGCAAGAACGCGCTCGCCGAGACCGATGGCGACTTCGACAAAGCTGTCGAGCACCTGCGCATCAAGGGTGCAAAGGATGTCGGCAAGCGTGCCGAGCGCAACACCGCCGAGGGCCTCGTCGTCGCCGAGGGTGGAGTGCTCGTCGAGATCAACTCCGAGACCGACTTCGTCGCCAAGAACAACGAGTTCCAGACCTTCGCCGCATCCGTCGCCACGGTGGCGGCGGCGGGCAAGCCTGCTGACGTCGACGCGTTGAAGGCACTCGATCTCGACGGCAAGACGGTCGAGACGGCTCTGAACGAGATGTCGGCAAAGATCGGCGAGAAGCTCGAGCTGCGTCGAGTCGTGTCCTACGACGGCAACACCGCCACTTACCTGCACAAGCGCAGCGCGGACCTGCCGCCTGCGGTCGGCGTGCTCGTGGAGTACACAGGTGACGGCGACGCCGCTGGCGAAGCCGCTCGCGCTGCCGCTATGCAGATCGCTGCGCTCAAGGCCAAGTACGTCACGCGTGACGAGGTCCCCGAGGACCTCGTGGCCGCCGAGCGTCGCATCGCCGAAGAGACCGCCCGCGAAGAAGGCAAGCCGGAGCAGGCACTGGCGAAGATCGTCGAAGGTCGCGTCAACGGCTTCTTCAAGGATGTCGTTCTCACCGAGCAGAAGTCCGTGCAGGACGGCAACAAGACCGTCAAGGCCATTCTCGACGAGGCCGGTGTGACCATCACGCGTTTCTCTCGGTTCGAGGTCGGTGCCAGCTAGTCTGCACACCGGTTCGGTCCAGGCGATGCCGTTCATTCGATTCCATCGAGTGGGCGGCATCGCTCGTGCGCAGGGCATGTCGGTGTGTGGGCCGAGCCCTGTCCACCGCTCGGGCCTCGATAGGGCAGGATGATCGAGAGTAAACCGTAGTGTTCGACGAGTACCGAGGAGAGCTATGACCGATCCGGCCCCTGACCGTCCCGGGTTCCGACGCGTGATGCTCAAACTGGGTGGGGAGATGTTCGGCGGCGGCCAGGTCGGTCTCGATCCGGATGTCGTCAACAATGTTGCCGAACAGATTGCCGAGGTGGTGGCCACGGGCGTTCAGGTCGCCGTGGTGATCGGTGGTGGCAACTTCTTCCGCGGTGCGGAACTACAGCAACGCGGAATGGACAGATCTCGCTCGGATTACATGGGCATGCTCGGCACCGTCATGAATTGTCTTGCGCTACAAGATTTCTTGGAGAAGCAAGGTGTTGCCACCAGGGTGCAGACCGCAATCACGATGGGTCAGGTCGCAGAGCCGTATCTCCCGCTCCGCGCGCGGAGGCACTTGGAGAAGGGTCGCGTCGTGATCTTCGGAGCCGGCATGGGAATGCCGTACTTCTCCACCGACACCACAGCTGCACAGCGCGCGCTCGAAATCGGGGCCGAGGTGTTGCTGATGGCCAAGGCTGTCGACGGCGTCTACTCGGCCGACCCGCGCCTGGACCCCGATGCGACGATGTTCGACACCATCACGCACCGTGAGGCGATCGAACAGGGACTCAAGGTTGCCGACGCGACTGCCTTCAGCCTGTGTATGGACAACCAGATGCCGATGCTGGTGTTCAATTTGTTGATTCAGGGAAACATTGCTCGCGCTGTGTCCGGTGAGAAGATCGGCACGCTGGTCACGTCGTGATCGTTGCCGACAGGTACGCGAGCGAATCGAAGACGAAGACGATGGAGGACAGATCGTGATTGACGAAGCTCTCTTCGATGCCGAAGAGAAGATGGAAAAGGCCGTATCGGTTGCGCGTGACGATCTGTCCTCGATTCGCACCGGACGTGCCAACCCCGGAATGTTCTCCCGCATCGTCATCGAGTACTACGGTGCTCCGACGCCGATCACTCAGCTGGCCAGCATCAGTGTCCCCGAGGCGCGTCTGGTGGTCATCAAGCCGTACGAGTCGAGTCAGCTCGGGCCGATCGAGACCGCTATCCGAAACTCCGATCTGGGCGTCAATCCCACCAACGACGGCAACCTGATTCGCATCGGAGTTCCGCAGTTGACCGAGGAACGGCGCCGCGAGTTCGTCAAGCAGGCCAAGGGCAAGGGCGAGGACGCCAAGGTGTCGATTCGCAACGTTCGCAGAAAGACGATGGAAGAGCTCAAGCGGATCCAGAAGGACGGCGAGGCGGGCGAGGACGATGTCGTCCGCGCCGAGAACGACCTCGACAAGACCACCGCCAAATACACCGCCTCCGTGGACGAACTCGTCAAGCGCAAAGAGGGCGAGCTGATGGAGGTCTGACCTGACCTCGGTGGCTGCTTTTCACGACAGAAGACGATGAATTTCGAGGAGATGACGACAGTGGTGGGACCGGATCGGCAGGAGGGCAGCGGTACGCCCGTCGGTCCGTCCGGGGTCGCCGCAGCGAAGTCCGCAGGCAAGGCCGGCCGCAATCTGCCCGCTGCGATCGGCGTGGGCGGGAGCTTGGGAATCGGCTTGATTCTCGTCCTGGTGTTCGTGCCCCTGGTGTGGATCGGTGTGGTGGCCGTCGCATTGGCCGTCGCCACGTACGAGGTCTCCAAGCGCCTGCGCGAGGGTGGCGTGCTCGTGCCGCGCATACCCTTGATTCTGGGTGGTCAGGCAATGATCTGGCTCGGCTGGCCGTTCGGGACTGCCGGTGTGCTCAGCGCAGCGGTCGGCACCATCGTGGTCTGTATGGTGTGGCTGCTGTTGCGGCAGGGATTCGGCACGGCACCGAAGAACTACCTCGAAGAACTTTCGGTCACTGTCCTGGTCGCCTGTTGGCTGCCCCTGCTGGCGTCGTTCACTGTGCTGATGGTGCTCGAGGACAACGGCGCAGGTCGCATCCTGGTGTTCGTCATCGGTGTCGTGTGTTCGGATATCGGCGGCTACATCGCGGGTGTGCTGTTCGGAAAGCACCCGATGGCCCCCGCCATCAGCCCGAAGAAGTCCTGGGAGGGGCTCGTCGGGTCGCTGATCTTCTGCATCATCGGATGTCTGCTGACGGTGACGCTCATTCTCGAAGCCAACTCGCTGATCGGAATTCTGCTCGGCGTGGTGTTGGTGGTGACCGGAACCCTGGGGGACCTGATCGAATCACAGGTCAAGCGCGATCTCCGCATCAAGGACATGGGCACCCTGTTGCCAGGGCACGGCGGCATCATGGACCGGCTCGACTCGTTGCTGCCCTCGGCCTTCGTGGCATGGCTCGTGTTCACCGTGCTCCTCTGAGCCGAGTGCTCGCAGACGTGCGCGGCGATGACACGGGGGTGATTCCCAGTCCCAATATCTGGCATTGGCCACATCTGTACGAGGCGGAGAACCGCGCTCAGGACGTCGACGGTGCAGTGTTCGATGCGATCCGCTCGGTCGCGGATTGGACGTCGAAGACGGTCGTGGACGTGGGCTGCGGCAGCGGTTTCCATCTACCTGTCTTCGCGGCCGACGCCGAACGGGTAGTGGGCATCGAGCCGCACGAGCCGCTGGCGGTCGCGGCGCGAGCGCGAGTGGCCGATCTATCGAACGTCGAGGTGAAGACTGCGCAGGCGGATTCGCTCCCGATCGGCGACGCGTCCGTGAACGTCGTTCATGCGCGCACCGCGTACTTCTTCGGACCGGGGTGCGGGCCGGGAATCGCCGAGGCCATGCGTGTGCTCGAGCCCGGCGGCGCGCTGGTCGTAGTGGATCTGGACGCGACCGCGTCGCCGTACGGGGATTGGATGCGGGCCGACCTCCCGCACTACGACCCGGCGAGGGTCGAGGCGTTTTTCGAAGCGCAGGGTTTCGCGCTCACCCGCGTGGACACGAGGTGGACGTTTCCGAGTCGACGCACCCTGCGCGATGTGCTGGGAATCGAATTCGGACCACGAGTTGCGCGTTACGCCATGACGGCAATCGACGGCCTTTCGTTCGACGTGCGGTATCGAATGCACGTCCGGTACAAGCCGACCGGGATCGAGTTGCGTTGAGCCGGTAGGTGACTCGTCCGACGCGTCCCGGCCGCGGACGGCGTCAGGAGGCGGCGGAAATTCCGAAGATCTCGGCCAGTTCGTTGATCTTGAGCGCTTTAGCCAAGCGTGGCAGGTCGCTGCCATCCTTGACGTGCGCTCCGTCGGCACCGAGAGCATCGATGACGTCGCGAGCCCAGGAGACATCGGTGGGTGACGGGGCCAGTTCGCGGTTGACGATGGCAGCCTGCTCGGAATGCATGCAGAGCTTGCCCGTCATACCCATCGACAACGTCAGGGCCGCGTCGCGTCCGAGGATGCTGTCGTTGGCCGTCAGCGTCGGTCCGTCGATGGGTCCGGGCAGGCGCGCTACGCGCGAGGACACGACGAGTCGCGAGCGGGGATAGGCCATAGCCAGCGGGTCGTCGCTCATGCCGGTGTCGCGACGGAAGTCACCGCTACCGAAGGCGAGACGGAACGTCGAATCGGCGCGCGCGATCTCGGTAGCTGCTTCGAGGCCCATCGCCGACTCCACCAGGGCCAGAATCGGCGTGCCGGGTGCCAGGCGAGCAGCGGTGGCCTCGACCTGACCCCCGCTCTCCGTCTTCGCGAGCATGACACCGACGAGACCGGGGAGTCCGGACAGTGCGGCGAGGTCGTCGGCCCAGTACGGGGTTGTCGCATCGTTGATGCGGACCCAGGCGGAGTTGCCTTCACCGAGCCACCGAACAACGGCCTCGCGTGCGGCAGGCTTCCTGGCCGGAGCGACGGCGTCCTCGATGTCGAGGATGACGGCATCGACTCCCGAGACTACTGCGTCGCCGAAGGTCTCGGGCTTGGTCGCCGGTACCAACAGCCAGGACCGTGCGCGATCGGGGGCAACGCCGGATGCCACTGGTGTCTCCATGAAAGTTGTCACGTCATGCTCCTCGAGTGAAGTGGGGCACCCCTGAGCCTGATCGATTCAGTCGGTCAGCGCCAGCTTCTGTACATAGTGTTCACGATCGGTGCCGCTACTTCTTCTTCGCTGCGCGACGCACCTGAAGAATCCGAGCTCCGCCGACCATCGCCATCACCAGTGCGCCCGCGATCGCGGCCAGGAGCATGCTGATGCCCAACGGTAGATCGAGCTGCCAGGCGAAGATCTGCACTGTGACAGAGTCGAGATTCTGCACGATGAACACGAGGAGAACGACCAGGACCACGGCTCCGACCACCAGGCCGGTCCACAGGGCGGCGGTGCGGGTGTGGGCGATGTCGGTCGACGTGTTTGCCTGTGGCTCCTGGGTGTACTCGGGGTCGGGAGCGGAGTGACCGTCCGAATCCGGAGTGGTGATCGGAGCAAGGTCGCCCGAGGCGGCGTGATCGCCGGGGTGGACCGCCTTCGATGTGTCCAGCGGGCTCTCGTGGCTGTCGTCTGATCTGGGGGCCATGTCGATGATCCTTTCGCACGTATCGGCCGAATGCACGTGCATTCGGCCACCTCGTCGATACCCGTCGGGTAACGGTCGAAACCGACGCGAATAGGACTGCGAGGGGAACGGGTGGACAATGGACACATGAGTGAGGCCGCCGACGCAACGAACAGCCCGACCGAGCAGAAGAGGCCGAGTCTGCCGCTGGTCTTCACTGCGCCGCGCCGCGGCATGCCATCGCGCCACCTCGCCGACCTGGACAAAGAGGGTCTTCGGGACGCGGTGAAGGCTCTGGGCCTGCCCGCATTTCGAGCCGACCAGTTGGCCCGGCACTATTACGGTCGTCTCGAGGCCGACACCACGAAGATGACGGACCTTCCCGCCGAGGCACGAGAGAAGGTCGGAGCCGACCTGTTTCCGACTCTGCTGACCGCCATCAAGCATCTGGCATGTGACGACGGTGACACTCGAAAGACACTGTGGAAGGCCAACGACGGGACTTTGCTCGAAAGTGTTCTGATGCGGTACCCGGATCGCGCGACGCTCTGCATCTCCAGTCAGGCAGGGTGCGGAATGGCCTGTCCCTTCTGCGCGACCGGTCAGGCCGGTCTGACGAGGAACCTGTCGACTGCCGAGATCGTCGATCAGGTCCGTGCGGCTGCGGCCGATCTGCGCGACGGCGTTGTCCACGGCGGTGAAGGCCGACTGTCGAACGTGGTGTTCATGGGGATGGGCGAGCCGCTGGCCAACTACAAACGCGTCGTCGCGGCGGTGCGCAAGATCGTCTCGCCCGCACCCGACGGTCTGGGACTCTCACAGCGTTCGGTCACCGTGTCGACGGTCGGTTTGGCACCGGCGATTCGCAAGCTGGCCGACGAGGGATTGTCGGTCACTCTGGCAGTGTCTTTGCACACGCCCGACGACGAACTCCGCGACACGCTCGTCCCGGTCAACAATCGGTGGTCCGTCGCAGAGGTGCTCTCGGCAGCGCGGTACTACGCCGACCAGACCGGGAGACGGGTGTCCATCGAGTACGCGATGATTCGAGACGTGAACGACCAGCCGTGGCGAGCGGACATGCTGGGCAAGAAATTGCACAAGGCTTTGGGTTCGCGGGTCCACGTGAACCTGATCCCGCTCAATCCGACGCCGGGTAGCGAATGGGACGCCAGCCCGAAGCCGGTGGAACGAGAGTTCGTCCGCAGGGTGATCGCGCAGGGGGTCTCGTGCACCGTCCGCGATACCCGCGGCCAGGAGATCGCGGCGGCGTGTGGTCAGCTCGCCGCCGAGAACTGAGCCTCTAGCGGGGCTTGCGGCGGACGATGACGTCCCGTACCACGAGCCCGACCAGCACGACGGCGAATCCGATCAGCCACAGGTCTTCGACCTTGCCGGTGTGGTTGCCGATGATCATGAAGAGCAGGAACGCTGCGACGACGATGGCGGCCACCCGCATCGCCTTGTTCGATTCACCACTCCACCCCCACTCAGCGGAGGGCACCTCCGGCACCTCGTGACGGGTATCGACGACCGGGTCGTACGAAGCGGATTCCAGTTCGGTATTTGCCACCGGTCGGTCCTTTCGGGATGAATTCTCGTAGTCGTCCTGCACGGGGCGTCGAGACTGCCGCGTTCGGACAATATTGGCATACGACCGCGCGTCGTAGCCACCAGGGTGACCGGCTCACCCAGCGAGAGTCGCGGCTTCGATGAGAGACTGCGGCGATGACGTCCGAGCGCCTTCCCCATCCTCTGAATCAGTTTCCGCTCGGCTACCCGCGCGACATGGTGGGGTACGGCCGCACCCCGCCGCACGCGTGTTGGCCGGGTGAGGCGAACATCGCCGTGCAGTTCGTTCTCAATTACGAAGAGGGGTCCGAGAACAATGTTCTCGACGGCGACACCAAATCAGAGACGTTTCTGTCGGAAATGATCGGGGCACAGGCATTTCCGAATCGCCACATGAGTATGGAGTCGCTCTACGAATACGGGTCGAGGGCGGGTGTGTGGCGGGTGCTGCGGGCGTTCGAGAAGCGCGACCTGCCACTGACCGTGTTCGCCGTAGCCAAGGCCATGGAGCGAAACCCGGAAGTGGTTGCCGCACTGGCAGAGCTGGGCCACGAGATCGCTTGCCACGGACTGCGGTGGCTGTCCTATCAGCAGATCGACGAGAACGTCGAACGCGAGCACATGGCCGAGGCGGTGGCAATTCTGCACGGGCTCACCGGCTCGGCCCCGCTCGGTTGGTACACCGGACGCGACTCACCGAACACCCGGTCGCTCGTCGTCGAGCACGGCGGGTTCGTCTACGACTCCGATTCCTATGCCGACGACCTGCCCTACTGGGTGAAGGTGCCTCGGGGCGGCGAGGTGGTCGATCACCTGGTGGTGCCGTACACCCTCGACACCAACGACATGCGATTCGCCTCACCGGGTGGTTTCTCCACCGGTGACGAGTTCTATGCGCACCTGCGAGATGCGTTCGATGTGCTCTACGCCGAGGGGGAGAACGGCAGCCCCAAGATGCTCTCGATCGGATTGCACTGCAGGCTGGTCGGCCGGCCGGCTCGCATGGCCGCTCTCGAACGCTTCCTCGATCACGTCCAATCACACGAAAAGGTATGGGTCGCAAAGCGAATCGACATTGCCGAGCACTGGCGCGCCGTACACCCGCCGGCTCCCTGACTCGGCGAGTTCTCTCGATCAGTGCGGCGACCGGCAGGCTTTCGCGAGCGCAGTCAGGTAACGGTCGGTGAACAGAGCCTGCACGCGCCGTCCCACCGGACCGCCGAGCTTGGTGTACCAGCGCCCCGGTCTCGAGAACGCGGAGATGTGTGCGGTGACGGTGTGGTCGGCGGGGGAGTAGTCGATGTAGAACAGCTCCTCGCCGGATTCGGGATGGCCGTCGAGCGTGCCGTAGGCGAAGCCCTGTCGGTTCGCCTCGTCGATGACGTAGACGACTCGGCACGGGATGCGCACCGGACCGAGGGTGAGAACGACAACGGCATCGGGCACCGCGGTGTCGCTACCGGCATGGACTTTCAGGCCCGCGCCGCGGTGCATGTTCCACTGCATGAGGGCATCGGCCGCCGCAACGAAGTCCTCTAGCCCGGATCCGATCACCCGCGACCTGGCCAAGTGGTGGTAGCCCGCCGGAAACGTGCCTTTCGATGCCCCCACATCGGCGTAGTTGAACGGTGTCGTGCGGTACTTCGAGACGTCCATGACCTCCAGCGTGCCAGCAACTACGGCTCGCATAGGAGTTTCTCAGACTCGGTAGGCAACAATGGACCGGTGTCAGACCACCGCGTGCGAACGAACACCGCAGATCGCCCCGAGCCAATTCGTGTGCTGCTGCTGGGAAGCACCGGTTCGATCGGCACCCAAGCGCTCGATGTGATCGCTGCGAATCCCGACCGCTTCGTCGTGGTCGGCCTGGCGGCAGGCGGCGGCAACATCGACCTGCTTCGCCGTCAGATCGCCGAGACCCGAGTCGAACGAGTGGCCGTCGCCGACCCCGATGCGGCCGCCGAACTCGATTTTCCCGGCGTTCTGAGCGGTCCTGGCGCGGCGACAGACCTGGTCGAGACGACGCCCGCCGATGTCGTGCTCAATGCCTTGGTGGGTTCGCTCGGACTCGAACCGACGTTGGCGGCGCTGAAGACCGGAGCCCGGTTGGCATTGGCCAACAAGGAATCACTGGTGGCGGGCGGCGAACTCGTTCTCGCGACCGCCGCGCCCGGGCAGATCGTTCCGGTGGACTCGGAACATTCTGCGTTGGCGCAGTGCCTGCGCAGTGGTGAGCGCGGCGAAGTGGACCGACTTGTCCTCACCGCGTCGGGCGGGCCGTTCCGGGGGTGGAGCGAATCGGAACTGACATCGGTGACTCCCGCTCAGGCCGGGGCGCATCCCACCTGGTCGATGGGACCGATGAACACGTTGAACTCGGCGACCCTGGTCAACAAGGGGCTCGAGCTGATCGAAGCGCACCTGCTGTTCGGGGTGCCCTACGAGAAAATCGACGTCACCGTGCATCGGCAGTCCATCGTGCATTCGATGGTCACGTTCGTCGACGGATCGACCATCGCGCAGGCCAGCCCGCCGGACATGAAGCTGCCGATCGGACTGGCGCTCGGGTGGCCCGATCGCGTACCCGATGTGGCGCGCGCCCTCGATTTCACCGCAGCATTCTCCTGGGACTTCGAGCCGCTGGACGATCGCGTGTTTCCCGCCGTCCAACTGGCCCGCGAGGCCGGAATTCTCGGAGGTTGCATGACGGCGGTGTACAACGCGTCCAACGAGATTGCGGCAGAGGCGTTCCTGGCCGAACGCATCGAATTTCCGCAGATCGTGCAGACCGTGAGTGCAGTGCTCAGCGCCGGCAGCGGAGACTGGTCGGCAGCTCCGACTACCGTGGACGACGTCCTCGCGGCGGATTCCTGGGCTCGCGCACATGCGCGCGAGCTCCTGAAACAGAAGGGCCTTTAGACTCACATGCTGTTCGCTCTGGGTGTCGTGCTGTTTGCCGTCGGCATCGGTGTGTCGATCGCACTGCACGAGGCGGGACACATGTGGACCGCGAAAGCGCTCGGCATGAAAGTTCGCCGCTACTACATCGGATTCGGCCCCAAGGTCTTCTCCTTCCGCCGCGGTGAGACCGAATACGGGCTCAAGGCCATACCGGCTGGCGGATTCTGCGACATCGCGGGAATGACGGCGATCGACGAACTCGCACCCGACGAGGTCGAGCGCGCGATGTACCGCCAGAAGACATGGAAGCGCATCGTCGTCATGGTCGGCGGCATCGCGATGAACTTCATTCTGGGAATCGTGCTTATCTACGGCCTGGTCCTCGGCTGGGGCACGCCCGATCGAGTGACTCCTCCGACAGTCCAGGTCAGC
The DNA here is from genome assembly GCF_047782425.1 of Rhodococcus sp. 077-4. Taxonomy (NCBI): domain Bacteria; kingdom Bacillati; phylum Actinomycetota; class Actinomycetes; order Mycobacteriales; family Nocardiaceae; genus Rhodococcus; species Rhodococcus sp. 077-4. Next base: position 865,917 of record NZ_JAJPWC010000002.1, read on the forward strand.
GACGTCGTGTGCATCGCGCCCACCCAGACCGAGAACGGCGACCTCGCACCCTGTTCGGGGGTCAGCCCTGCTCAGCAAGCAGGGCTCCGTAAGGGCGATGTGATCACCGCCGTGAACGGTGAGCCGGCTCAGTACTGGTCCGACGTCGTCGAGGCCGTGCAGGCATCGTCAGGATCTGTGGATCTGACGGTCGAACGGGACGGATCGTCGATCGATCTGACGATTCCCGTGACCGAGGTGCAGCGCTACGTCACCGACCCGGACACCGGAGCCAAGGAGTCCACGACCGTCGGCGCGGTCGGTGTCAGCGGCTCCACGATTGCCCCTCCGAACATTCGCTACAACCCAATCGAGGCGGTCCCGGAGACGTTTGCCTTCACCGGGGACATCTTCGTCCAGACCGGCAAAGCGCTCGTGCAACTGCCGACCAAGGTGCAGGCGCTGTGGGAGTCGATCTTCGGCGGCGAGCGCGGATTGGACACTCCGATGAGCGTCGTCGGTGCCAGTGTCATCGGCGGCCAGGCCGCAGAAACCAACAACTGGGCGACGTTCGTCGGGTTGTTGGCGTCGTTGAACTTCTTCCTCGGCGCGTTCAACCTCGTGCCGCTGTTGCCGCTCGACGGTGGTCACATCGCCGTGACGATCTACGAGCGAATCCGCAACATCTTCCGCAACCGTCGCGGCCTGCCGGATGGTGCGCCCGTCGACTACATGAAACTGATGCCGGTCACCTACGTGGTCATCGTCGTTTTCATCGGGTTCTCCTTGCTGACGCTCACAGCGGACATCGTCAACCCGATTCAATTGTTCTAAGTAGACTCGTCAGTCGTAGCTAGGAAAGAAGGCCACTGTGACCGTGTCAGTCGGATTGGGAATGCCGGCACCGCCGGTGCCCGTACTCGCACCTCGCCGTAAGACGCGGCAACTCCAGGTCGGAACGGTGGGAGTGGGCAGCGACAGTCCCATCTCGGTGCAGTCGATGTGCACCACCAAGACACACGACATCAACGCCACGCTGCAGCAGATCGCCGAGCTGACTGCATCGGGCTGCGACATCGTTCGTGTGGCGTGCCCCACACAGGACGACGCCGACGCGCTGGCGATCATCGCCAAGAAGAGCCAGATCCCGGTGATCGCGGACATTCATTTCCAGCCCAAGTACATCTTCGCGGCGATCGATGCCGGCTGCGCCGCGGTTCGCGTCAATCCGGGCAACATCAAGGAATTCGACGGCCGCGTGAAGGAGGTCGCCAAGGCGGCCGGTGACGCCAACATCCCCATTCGTATCGGCGTCAACGCCGGATCGCTCGATCCGCGCCTGATGAAGAAGTACGGCAAGGCGACGCCGGAAGCGCTCGTCGAGTCAGCGCTGTGGGAGGCGGGGCTCTTCGAGGAGCACGGCTTCGGCGACATCAAGATTTCCGTCAAGCACAACGACCCGGTGGTCATGGTTGCGGCGTACGAACAGCTGGCCGCTCAGTGCGACTACCCGCTGCACCTCGGCGTGACCGAAGCCGGGCCTGCATTTCAGGGCACCATCAAGTCCGCGGTCGCATTCGGCGCATTGCTGTCGCGGGGAATCGGCGACACCATCCGCGTCTCGCTGTCGGCACCGCCTGCCGAGGAGATCAAGGTCGGCAACCAGATTCTGCAGTCGCTGAACCTGCGTCCTCGCAAGCTCGAAATCGTCTCCTGCCCGTCGTGTGGGCGCGCGCAGGTCGACGTGTACACCCTCGCCGACGAGGTCACCGCCGGCTTGGAGGGCATGGAGATTCCGCTACGCGTCGCCGTCATGGGATGCGTCGTCAACGGTCCGGGTGAGGCGCGAGATGCCGACCTCGGCGTGGCGTCGGGCAACGGCAAGGGCCAGATCTTCGTCAAGGGCAAGGTCATCAAGACGGTGCCGGAGGCACAGATCGTGGAGACCTTGATCGAGGAAGCAATGCGCATTGCCGAGGAATACGACAAGGATGAGACGGCAGACGGCGGTGCGCCGGTCGTGACGGTCAGCTGAGCGGGTTTGCGCCTGTTCGGTGTCCGGTTTGCCGCTCTGCCACCGGGGGAACAGGTTCTCTGGAATGATTCGGTACACGCTCGGTCGGTGTGTATGCGGTAGGTGGGTCAGGAGGTCGGTAGGTGCTCAAGCTCCTCGGTGCGAAGCCTCTCGGAAATCGAGACGCTGCCCACGTGCTTCGGGTGCTCGACGCCGACCCGGTCGCTACCTGCATGGTCGCCGCTCGCGTGCAGGAGTCGGGACTCGATCCCAGGTCGTTCCACGGTGAGATGTGGAGCAGGGGCGGCCCCGACGAGTCGTTGTGTTTCTACGGTGCGAACCTCGTCCCTCTGCTCGGATCGAGCGACGATCTGCGGTCTTTCGCCGACCGCGCGTGCCGTGGCCCACGACTGTGTTCCTCCCTGGTCGGTCGAGCCGAGCTGACACTGCCGCTGTGGGAGATGCTCGAGACCGACTGGGGCCCCGCGCGGGAGGTTCGGAGTGAGCAACCGCTGCTGGCAACGTCCGTCCGGTCGTCCATCACGCCCGATCCGCACGTACGCCTCGTACGACCCGAGGAGCTGGACGTCTATCTCACCGCGGCCGTGGCGATGTTCATCGAGGAAGTCGGAGTCGACCCACGACAGAACGACGGCGGCCGCGGATACCGGCGACGGATCTCGAGTCTGATTGCAGCGCAACGTGCATGGGCCCGATTCGAGGACGGGCGGGTGGTGTTCAAGGCCGAGATCGGATCGCAGTCGGCGACGGTGGGGCAGATTCAGGGAGTGTGGGTTCATCCCGATCAGCGGGGGCACGGTCTCGGCGCGTCCGGTACCGCGGCCGTGGTGAATTCGGTGGTCCGGCAGGGGAGAACCGCCAGTCTGTACGTCAACAGTTTCAACTACGTCGCTCGGCGGGCCTACGCGAAGATCGGACTGACCCAGGTGGCAACCTTCACCACCGTGCTGCTCGATTAGGTTGTCGCGAACCGCGTTTCGTAGCCACGGGTGGCGGGCGCGCCCTATTACGATGGGGCGCAATGAGATCACGTGGTGCAACCGACATGCGAAGTCGAATGGGTGCGGTCACGGCGATCGGTGTGATCGTTGCCGCGTCCATTGCCGGATGTACCCCGAAGCCCGACGGCCCAGAGCCGGCCGCGCAGGCTTTTCTTGCCGCATTCGAATCGAAGAACATCGCCGACGCGGCCGCGGACACCGACAAGCCCGACGCGGCGGCCACTGCATTGACCGAGACTTGGACCAATCTGCAGGCCGAAGCGTTGGATGCCGAGACGACCTCCGTGCGGGTCGAGGGTGATACGGCGACGGTCGGTTACACCTACCGGTGGCAGTTACCCAAGGACCGGGTGTGGACGTACGACGGCCAATTGAACATGGGCCGCAGTGAGGGCAAGTGGGTGGTGCGCTGGACGGCCTCGGACATCCACCCCGAGCTGGGCGATACCCAGACGATGGCTCTGCGTTCGACGGCCGCCCCGCGGGCCCGCGTCAACGAGCGGTCCGGGACCGATGTGCTGGTGCCCGGAGTGGTGCACCGAATCACGTTCGACGCGGCGAATGCGAACAACGTGGTGGCGTCGGCGACGGCGCTGTCGACGTTGCTGACGCCGTTCGATGCGTCCATCACCGCTCAGTCGATCGTGGAGTCGGCCACGTCCGTCGATGGGGACTATCCGGTGGCCCTTCTGCGTGAGAGCGACTATCAGCCCATCTCGGCTGCACTCACGGAGATTCCCGGCGTCACGGCACGCGACGAATCGGATCTCGTGTCCACCGACCCCACGTTCGCACCGGACCTGGTCGGCCAGGTCAAGAAGGCCGTCATCGACGAGGTCGACGGCAAGGCCGGCTGGAGTGTCGTAACCACGAACCGCAACGGCGTCGACGTCGACGTTCTCACCGACACGCCACCGGAGCCCGCTCCGTCCTTCTCGATCAGCCTCGATCGCAACATTCAGGTCGCCGCACAGCGAGCCGTGAACGCTCGGGTCGAGCAGGCGATGACCGTGGTGATTCAGCCGTCGACCGGTGCGATTCTTGCAGTGGCACAGAATCCGGCCGCCGATCGGGACGGGCCGGTGGCGTCCGCAGGTCTCTACCCACCCGGTTCGACGTTCAAGATCATCACCGCCGGTGCCGCCATTTCCGGCGGTCTTGCGACCCCGGGCAGCACCGTCCCCTGTCCCGGTCGCATCGAGATCGGCGAGCGCAGTGTGCCCAACTACAACGAGTTCGCACTCGGTGACGTGACGATGAGCACCGCGTTCACCCGATCGTGCAACACCTCGTTCGCCAAGTTGGCCAGCGAGATGAAACCCGACGCATTGACCGTCGCGGCCTCGCAGTTCGGCGTCGGGCCCGACTACGACGTCGTCGGACTGCCGACGGACTCCGGTTCGGTGCCCCCGGCCGAGGAACTGGTTCAGCGCACCGAGGACGGTTTCGGGCAGGGCAAAGTGGTGGTGTCGACATTCGGGATGGCGCTGGCCGCAGCGACCGTGGCGCACGGCTCTACGCCGGTGCCCAACCTGTTGGTCGGGCGCGACACGGTGATCACCGGAGATCATCCCCCGATCGAGCCTGCGATGGTGGACGGACTGCGCGGGATGATGCGTTCCGTGGTCACCAGCGGAACGGCCGAGCGCATCGCAGACCAAGGCGAGGTCTACGGAAAGACCGGCGAGGCGGAGGTCGACGGCGGCTCGCACTCCTGGTTCGTCGGCTATCGAGGCGATATCGCCTTCGCCACACTGGTGGTGCGCGGTGGCAGCTCGGACAACGCAGTCGCGGTGACCCGCGAGATGTTCGAGCAACTGCCGCCCGGGTACTGACCGTTTGTCGTCATCGCCCAGACTTGTGTGAGGGCCGTTCGGCCACTGTTCCGCAGTGGTACACCGACATCCGGTGAGAGTGCTCACGTCATCGTCGACAATGCGGGCATGCCCGGCGGCCTCGATCTCCACGTCTCAGCCTCCGTCACCGCCCTGTCCAAGACCGACTGGGTCCGCAACGGTGACCGCTGGATCGTCGAGAAAGTCGGCCGGGATGGCTCGCTGGGGGTCCGGCATATCGAACTCGGCCGCACCGTCACCCTGTCACCCGACTACGTGCAGTCCGCCACCGAACTCGGCTACGCCGGAACGGTGCACTCTGCACAGGGCTCGACCGCCGATATCTGCCACGTCGTGGCCACCGGCGACGAAACCCGCCAGCTGGCCTACGTCGGACTCACCCGCGGCGAGCAAGCCAACCCCCTGTACTTGGCGACCGCGTCCGACGGCGACATGCGCACCGCGATGACCGAACGCGGAATGCTTCCCCCGGACCGCTGTCGACGACCTCCGCGAGATTCTGCGGCGCGACGGCGCACAGGTCTCGGCGCACTCGACTCTCGCCGAAGCCGACGATTCGCACCTCAATTCCTCGCTGGCTGCGCAAGCCTACGACTACTCGGTGGCCACCGGCTCCGAAGTGCACCTTGGCCCGGAGGTGATGGCCGCGATCGACGTGGCCGCCGAAGAGGAAGCACCGGGTCTGACCGACGAGCCCGCGTGGCCGACCCTGCGCGGACACTTGGCCGTCCTCGGTGCACACGGCCGCGATCCCGTCGGGGCGCTGCGTAGCGCCGTCCGCTCGCGCGAACTCGATACCGCTCTCGATAGGGCCGCAGTGCTGGACTGGCGACTGGACCCCAGCGGCAAGCATTCCTCCGCCCCCGGGGCGTTGCCGTGGCTACCCGCCATCCCGAAAGCGGTACACGATCTTCCCGAGTGGGGTGCCTACCTCGACGCCCGCCAGGAACTGGTGGCGGCGCACCGCGAACGTATCGCCGCCGACGTCGCCACGTGGACACCGACGACTGCGCCGGTGTGGGCGCGGCCGCTGCTCACCGCCGAACCCGACCTCAAGTTGCTCACCGATCTCGCGGTGTTCCGCGCCGCACACGACGTCGACCCGGCCGACCGGCGTCCGACCGGACCGGAGCAGCTCGCCGCCGAACCCGACCTCAAGTTGCTCACCGATCTCGCGGTGTTCCGCGCCGCACACGACGTCGACCCGGCCGACCGGCGTCCGACCGGACCGGAGCAGCTCGCCGCCGCCTCGGTGAAAGCGCAACGCAGTCTCGACCGCCGCGCCGCCGAGGTGATCGAGACCGGAAACGATGCCGTCGCCCGGTGGCGTCCGTTCGTCGACGAACTTGACACCCACATCGCCCGCGATCCGTACTTCCCGATCCTCGCCGACCGACTCCCCGCCGCCGCCGCGCGCCGGAATCGAAGTCCACACCCTCGTCCGCGACTCGCTTGCCACCTCGCCGTTGCCGGACGAGCTGCGCGCTGCCGCACTGTGGTGGCGACTGTCCGGTCTACTCTCCGTCGCCGCGCTCGACGGCGACCCAACCCTGTGGACACCGGGGCAATTGCTCGGGACCGCGTACGAGTTCCTGCACGGAGGCATCGACCCCGTCGATCACGGTGTCACCTTCCCAGCCCACGAACTCGCCACCGCCCTGACGTGGCGGGCCGAGATGCTGGTGCGCGAGAACCACCTCGCTCGCACCTACACCCCGCCCACCGTCGAACCGCTGTCGATCGAGGACGAAGAAGCCCTCGCCCCACTCGACGAGACGATTGGCGACACCACCGCCGACGTGCTGCCGGCCGAGTTCGCCAATCCGGACAACCTCCCGGCACCGGTCAACGCACCCACAGCAGCAGTCGACGCAGCCGCACCGACAATCCCGCTGGCCAGCGACGCCGACTAACTCGCCTCCCTCGACGCACTTGACGCCCCCGTCGACTACGACCAAGCGCCACTACCGGAGTACGACAGCGGGTACGACCAGTACCCCGGTGCCGACGTCGTCGAGTCCGTTGCTGGCGACGCCGAAGCCGACGTGTGGGATGCACTGCGTTCGCAGATCGAGACGATCGAGCTGCCGTACCCGACGGTGACCACCGACGAACGAGTACGACTGCTCACCGCAGATCTCGACGACGCGAAAACCAGGTACCGGGAGCTGCTTAGTCGGATTTCCGACGGCACCAGCCCCGCACAGTTCCATGCCCGCACGATGCTCGCCGAGCTGCAGGAGCGAGCCGACCAGCAACGCCCCGCCCGCATCGCGATGCTAGACACCCGCCAGAAATGGACCGACCGCGAGTTCGAGGCCGAAGCGCTCTGGCATCACATCGACACCGTCATCGGGCCCGCAGTCGCCGCCGACGTCGCGGCCGCCGGGGACGACGACGATGCCCGCGCCCTCGCTCAACGTGGCCTCGACTGGGAGATCTGGCTCGCCGGATTCGTCGACGACACCGCGACCGCCGCCCGCACCCGCGCACACGCCGCCGCCGCCGAATACGAGCGCGTCACTGCCTCCGACGGGGGAGAAGTCACCGCCGTCGACGTCACCACCGCACGCCTAGCGGACGAGAGCATCGACCTCGCCGCCCTCGCCGAGCTCAAGGCCGACGTCGACCGCACCGAAGCGATGCTGTGGCGGGCCGAACAAGCAGCACAGCGTGCAGCGATGACCGACACCCCGACCCCGTCGACGCAAGTGTGGGCATCCGTCGAGGTCGTCGACGCACCAGCAGCCGACGCAGTCGAGCAGCTCGATCAGACGGCCCCGACAGAGCTGGTAGTAGAGGATGCCACCGAGCCTGCACCAGAGCCGCAGCCGGTGCTCTCGCCGGCCGACGCCGCTCTGCTCGCGAAGATGGAACGAGACCCGATCCGGCTCGTCCCGGACGCCGAGCTGACCGCGTTCGTCGACCGCGCCGGACGATCCCGCACCGAACCCACCGTCGTCGCCGACACCGAGAAGCTCTACGCCCGACTCGACGAGCAATCCGCAGCGATCACAGCAGCCCGCGAACTCGACACCGAACTACGCCGCGTCACCGCACAACACGAGGCCGCACGCAGCGAACACACCACACTCGCCGAGCAGCTGTCGACCGCAAAACGTCGCGACCGGAAAACCCTCGAACCCGCCGTCGACGACGCACGACTACGGAAAGAACGCCTCGCACACCAGGTCCGCGACACCCAACGCGCCGCCCGCGACGCAGCCGGACGTGTCCAGGCCGAGACGAGTGAGTGGCCCGAGATCTCGACGAGGGCAGCTGATCTGATCCGCCGCGCTGCCGACCGCGCCGCCGCCGAATGTTCGATGCCGCCATCGCCGAACATGCTCGCCGCCGCCGACAGAAGCTCACGGCACGCCAACATGCAGCGGTCGAGCAGCGCCTACGCCGCGAAACCGACGTCGCTGCTTCGGCGATCAACGGCACTCGACCCGTCGAGGGAATCATCGATCAACGACGCGACACCGAGATTCTGCGAGATGCGGACCGCGAAGCCGCTGCACGTGCACGTTCTCTCGCCAGTGCACCCTCGGTGTCGACTGATCAGTCAACGGCTGAATCCACGACGCGCAGACAAACCCCACCGGACGTCGACCTGAATCGGGGAATCGATCTCGAACACGGCCTGTAGTTGCTGTCCACCGATCGGATAATCGGACCCATCTGTACTGAAAATTTGTCTAGTAGTGGCGGCTATCCGCTTAGGGAATTACTAATTTGGAGGTATAGCTGGCGTGTTTCACTAAGTCTGTCTGCAAATAGAAGCGGTACTTCTTCCGTCAGCTTCTCCAAAATATCGATTGACTCACCGACCGCGACAAGGGCTTCGTGCAGCTGGTAGCCGGAATTTAATCGCAGCTCGCCGTAGAAGGAAAGGCATGTAGCTATATCGGCGCTGTATGCACGCGATCTCCTGGCCATCAGGCGTCTATAGATTCCCAGGGCCTCATCAATAGCGTCGAACGCGTCAGAGGCTTCGCCTGCCCCCGAGAGCGCCTTTCCTAGTATTGTTAGCGAATCAGCAAGCTGCGATTCGTATCGGAGTGGACGCTCTGTTGCTAATTGTCGCTGTACAACGATAGCCTCTCGAAGGAGAGGGAGGCCGTCGTTAAACCTCTTCATATTACAGGCAATCTCGCCTGCGATTTGCAGTGACCAGCCGAAGACGCCGCCGAAGCGCGCCTCTTCAATGGGAGCTAATCGCCTCAGAAGGGAGAGTCCGCTTTTGGCGGACGAAAATGCCGGCTCGAATCTCTTCAGATTGTCTAACTGGCAGGCGTGATTCACGAGGGTATGCGCTAAACTGAGCGTGTATTGTTCCCTGTATCCAATGGACTCCAGGTGACGATAAATGCTCAGAGCCTTGTCAGTATTTGTGAACGCCTCCTCGAAAAGGCCAATTTCCGCCAATCGTGTTCCGAGAGTGGTTAACGCGTCGGCGAGGTCTTCTTCGAAAGCTGTCGGATTTGTTTGCGTAAGGGTTCGGTATAGCTCTAGAGACTCTCTAGCGGGGGCCAGTGCCTCCCAACGTAGGCCCATAGTTGAGAGCGTTATCGATGCACCCTGTAGGGCAAGAGCCAGTTCCGAAGCGTGCTTCTGTGGGTTGGATTTGTAGAGTTTGCGGTGCATTTCGAGACTTTGTTGTGCAACCTCGAACTCTTCTTCGGAATGTCCTAATCGGGCTAATTTTACACTGACATTATAAAAACCTAGCGCTACATCCGGTTCGTATTCCTCTGAATCGCTAAGTGCTAGTTCCTGGTAGATCGACAGCGACTCCTTCGCAGCTCGTAGCCCATCCTCGTATTGTCCAGAATCTGCGAGATCGACGGAGTAGTTATGGAGCGCCATGGCGACGTCGGGTGTATAGATGGCTGGGTCGACCAAGGCTAGTGTTCGATAGAGATCAAGCGCAGATTTCGATGCTTCGAGTGTTTCTTTATCTCGGCCCAGTTTAGCTAAATAAACGGAGATGTTTGTGTAGATCCCGGCAAGCGCCGACTGATACTCGACGTCTGGAGGCGCTGACCCTTCAATCAGGGATTGCGCTCGCCGTACGGCTGCGAGCGCATCCTCGTAGCGGCCCGCTGAGTAGAGGCGACCGCCAAGTGTTTGATAGAGCGTGATGCGTTTGAGTGGATCATCTGTAAAAGTCAGTCTATGTTGAACAAACCTTTCGGTTATAGCTGCAATTCCAGGATCGAGATCCACATTACGATCTGACGGGAAGTTCTTCACTAGCACCTCAAGAGCTGATGTATCTAGCCCAGGTATTTCCGCCACGGTCGTTAGCGCTGTATTTCCGGAGTTCAATACCGTCATCGGATGCGTGCGAACTAAGTCGGATACAACGCCCGATAGGTGAGGCCAGCGCACGGCTGCTGCGGCGAGGAAAGTCGTGGCACGAACAGCGAAGGACGGGACACTGTCTGCACCTGTTGCAGCAAGCAACTTTGTCAATAGGTCCGTGGTCCAGGGATCTGGATCGTACCCACTCACTTCATGTCCGGGCGTCAGGAGCGCAAGGAAGTCCTCCGCCAAGCGGTCGGGGAAGAGCGGCTCAAGTGTAAGTGCTCGGTCGACAGGCGGGTAGCAGACCCGGTGATCCGAGAGAATTCGCATCGAGGGAGTCAACGCGGCCGCCGTCAAGGCGTCGGTTGCTACTTGGTAGGGGACCGCGCCAGTCAAGACCGCTGTAAAGACGGCTCTGGCCATGATTGTTGGGGGAGTCTCGAACTCTTCTCCGAGTGTTCTGGTGCCGTATAAGCGACGCCAGTTCATGTATTCCCGATCGAGGAGGTACGCGGCCAGACCCGCTGGTTCAGTCGGGGGCGTCTGCCCTCGAATGCTCGCGTCGACGGCGACGAGCGCAGCCATGTGAAGCGAAAGAACAAGATCAAAAGTTGGCCCCGTGAGCGGACGCGGAGGCTTGATTACCCCGAGATCCTGGACGCCGAACAGCTCGCCGAAGCGGTCGCGAGCTCGGGTGAACTCTGCCTCACGTTCGACAATCGAGGGAGCTAAGGCATCTAGCTGCTGTTCGTCGGCAGTTGCGTATGCCTCGGCAAGTTCTCCCCGCATGGCCGGCCACCACTGGACACTGCGCCCAACAAGTAAGACGCGCGCCCTTTCCCCTCGCAGTAACGGGTCTGAAAAGAGCGTCAAAAGCTCTGTGTGTGACCATCTGTCGGCGTAGTCGACCACTAAGAGGAGCTTGTTCGAGGGTTCGTGCGCATCTTCAACGGTGTGCGGATGGTCTCGAAGTCCATGAACTAGCCGAGCTGCCACGACTGTCCACCCCGCTTTACGCGACACGTCGGCTAGATGGTGTGCCAGTCTCGTCTTACCTTGTCCACCTGGGCCGTGTAGCAGTCGAACTGACAGCCCGTTTCTCTCCGAATCACGCCAATCGATCAGTCTGGCCATCTCGGCGAGTCGGCCGCCGAAGTTGACGATCTGACTTCTCGCGTCGAGAACCCGGCTTGGTTGCTGAAGGAGCCAATCGACATCGAAGTTCTGCGGCGCTGGCACCACCGGCTCCAGAATGTAGGGCGACGCGGAGATACCTCTGTGGCCTTCGGCGGCTGAATTTGAGGCCTGGCTGCGCGGCGTTTGTGCCGCTTCGGCGTGAAGTCTGCGCCACTTGCTTTCGATCTGCGCATGGCCAAGTTCAGCGAAACCAGCGACGGCGCGGACCACCGCCCACAGATGGTCCCACGACGGAATCTTCCCCTGGTTGAGCCAACCTTCCAAGGCCCGCCGGCTGCCTATCGGCTTTGGAGGCGGCAGTTTCGACGGCATGAGTTTGGGCTTCGTGGCACGAAGTGCTTTGTCGCTGTTCAAATTGCGTTGATGATCGGCTAACAGAATCTCATTCGCGCGCTCGATGATCTGCTGGTTCGAGACCCGTCGGCCGATCCGCAGTTTGAGGTCTTTGAGCTCCGTAGCAAATCTCGTTCGCCGATCTAGTTCTGCCAATACACCCTCCGCTTGTGCGTATCCACATGCCTCGGCATGCCCCTGGAGCATCCTAGCTTTGCTGCCGCAAATGTCGACTCAACTTGTGATTTGGCCTTTGACCAGCATAGATATGCTCCGGGCTGGTGGAGAACGAAGCCTCGAAACTGCACTTTTGGTCTTCACCTATCAGTTGGAGGAGCCAATGACTACCGAACTGCTGAACGCCATCGCCCACAGTTATCCCCTCGCGGTTTTCGTCCTTATCGCCGCTAGCACCGCCTTGATTCTGCTTACTATCGCCGCAGTCGTTTTCGTCTCGGTCTCGCACAAGGATCCGGAGCGCCGACGTTCTGCGCGTCGCACTCTCAAGATCGTCGCTGCAATGATCGATTCGATCTTCCGCTAACACTGGTTTCGAACTGATGGCGAATGGTCGGGTAGTGAGGCTTACGGCTCGTCTTCGGTGTGCATCTGACCAAGGTTCTCCTCTAGGAATAGATGGTCCTATTCGAGCTCGTGGCCGGTACCTCGAGTGGGTTCGGTCGGATCGGGGGGCGGGCGTCGCCGGTCGACGGCGGGGCCACCACTGCCGGGTCCACGGTGTTCAGGCGGTGCCGACAGCCCGCGGCGCGGCCTGTCGGGATCGACTGGATCGATCATCGACGATGAGCTGCGCTGTAGTGCTTCGACTTCGGCTTGGCGCATCATTGCGCGGACGTTGTCCGCGCTCCCCATTCCGAGTTCTTCGACGTACGCCGGGGTGGGGTTGAGCATCAGCGACCACCCTGGTTGCCGTCCCTTCGCTGCCGCGCGCCCGGCAGTGCTGCGTCCCGGGCGACGGATTCGGGACTGGTTTCGGCCTCTTTGATCTCGCGCCGTAGCCGGGCGACTTCGTTCGAGAGATCCTTGAGCTGTACCGCTTGCGGGAAGTCGGACAGCTCGATCAGTTCGAGGTCGTCGAGGCGTTGTTCGTCTCGATCGAGGGAGCGTTTGGCTTTCGCCAGGTCGGTGTCGACGGTGTACGCCATGTTCTCCACGCGGGTGATCAGACCGAATGAGTGTTGACTGCGGTCTCCGTCTCCGATTCTCGGATACAGGTCATGCGCTTCGATTGTTTTGGTGGACGACCCGAGCCCGGAAGACGACATATCAGCGCACTGGCCTGTGCCGGGCGAGAGGCCTCGATCGGGAATCCGCTCATCTGCGCGATCACCATCGACTTGGTCAACCCTTCGCCCTTGAGGGCCCGGTAGGTGCCCTGCAACGCTATGGCCATCGCATTCGCGGCGTCGCTACGCTTGTCGTAGAACACCCCACGAATGGTAATACCGGGCCACTGCTCGACCTCGCGTCGGCCTTTGAGGATCGGTGCTGCCTCGGTCAATTGTGCGACCCTCTGGCGTCCCCGCGGTACTTCACGTCGCAACCGGTCGCGGTCGCGTTCGACCGAGCGTTGCTCGGCGAAATGCGAATCCGCTTCGGACTGGAGCTCTTGGAGCTGGAAGTCGAGTTCGATCTGCTGGATGTACCGATCGTCGCCGGTGGCAAGGGCTTTGGTCATGGCCGAGTTCTCGGCGAGCGAGTCGCTGTCAAGGTCGACCACCCGCCGCATCGAGCGGTCCGCTTTCTTGAGCTGTTCGATGAAATGGGACTTACGATGCACGGTCTGCCACATGACGGTGTCGAAGGTCTTCTCGGCGACGTAGTTGAACACCTTCACATGCGCGTTCTGGTTGCCCTGTCGGATGCTTCGGCTCTCACGTTGTTCGAGGTCCGCCGGTCGCCACGGCACGCCGACGTGATGCAGCGCGATCGCCCGGTCCTGAATATTGGTGCCGGTGCCCATCTTCTCGGTGGACCCGAACACCACCCAGACCTTTCCGGTGCGGCACATCTCGAACAGGCGGGCCTTCTCCGACGGCCTCGGGTGGTGGTCTGCGCGGGCTCGAATTCGCCTGCGAGCAGCTCGGCGCGGATTCCGTCACAGACTTACTAGGACCCGTTCGTTTTCGGGGTGAAGCGGTTGCAGAACATGAGCTGTAATGCGCCCGGTGCTCTGTGGGGACTGCCCAATTCCCGGTTGTACGAATGATGTGAATAGCTGCGCGAGCGGCCCAGGTCGTGCTCGTTGTGCGCAGGCCTGCCTCGAAGTCCTCGCTGCGCCGCCTGGTTCAGGAAGGAAGAACTCCGAGCCGTCGGCACGCCACTACGGCTTCGTATCGAGTGTGCGAATCGGTCTTGCGCATCACGCTGCGCAGGTAAGACTTGACCGTCTCGGCACCGATCGACAGGCGCGCAGCGACCTCGATGTTGGTGCAGCCCAGTGCAACCTGCGAGATGACATCGATCTCGCGTGGTGTCAACGACTGTGACACCTCCTGGGTCCGTTGGTCGTGGGGCATCTCCTGACCGAGTGACGCGGCCATCCGCGCTGCGACTGCGTCGAGTCTGCGGCGGATCGCTGCGTCACCGATGGACCGGGCAAGGTCGGACAGTTCCTCGTGGACGCTGCGCAGCTCGGCCGCGTGCGAGTCAACCGAGTCGAGCATCGATCGGGTGGTCGCCAGCAGACGGACCCTGCGGTCGACCTCGTCACGCACGGAGATTTCCTGGCCGAGACGCCGGGCGGCGGTCGTCATGATGTCGCCGACGCGATCGCCGAGGGGGCCGCGCTCGCGTAGCGCCGCATACATCACCATCCGCGCCACACCGGCTACGACGACGGGAACAGCGAGTATCGACTTGAGGCCTTCGCCGAGCACCGGTCGATCGAAGTGATGGGTGATCGACATCGATGCGCCGTAATCGCTAACGGCCGCGGGTCTGCGCTGTTCCATGACTCGTCCACCGAGGCCCGATCTGGGTGGGATGGCGAGCCCGTCGAGTCCGCGGGTTCTGGTGCCGTGGAATTCGCTCAGATACAGGGTGTCCGAGGCGACCTCGCCGCCGAACACGACGGGGACCTCGGAGGTCGCCGCAACCTGGCGCAGCTCGGCGCGCAACGCATCGCCGTCACGAGGTCGCAGCAGATTCGATCGGACCACGGTGCTTCCCCTCTGGTTACGGCTGCGCGAGCGACGAACGTGATCCAGATCATATCGGTGACGGCGACCGTCGATTCGACCGGCTCGGGGCCACGCGCTGCGTTCTACGGCCCTGTACCAGCCGACTACTGTGGACACCATGTCTGTGACCGCCGAGAGCAAGCCCCGTCAGCCACTCGTACCAGGCGTCGTGTCGCCAGTCCTTTCTGTGCCGAAGTCGATCGAGCGCCCGGAATACGCATGGAAGTCGACCGTCGCCGAGGGCAGTGAGCCGTGGGTTCAGACCCCCGAGGTGATCGAGAAGATGCGGGTGGCGTCGACGATCGCCGCACGGGCGTTGCAGGAAGCGGGCCGGGCGGTGGCACCCGGAGTCACCACCGACGAACTGGACCGGATTGCCCACGAGTACATGATCGATCACGGCGCCTACCCGTCCACGTTGGGCTACAAGGGGTTTCCCAAGTCCTGCTGCACCTCTCTCAACGAGGTCATCTGCCACGGCATCCCGGATTCGACGGTGATCCAGGACGGTGACATCGTCAACATCGACGTCACTGCGTACATCGATGGCGTCCACGGTGACACCAACGCAACCTTCTTGGCAGGCAACGTCTCCGAGGAGGCCCGACTGCTCGTCGAGCGCACGCACGAGGCCACGATGCGTGCCATCAAGGCGGTCAAGCCGGGTCGGGCGCTGAACGTGATCGGCCGCGTCATCGAGTCGTACGCGCACCGGTTCGGCTACGGCGTGGTGGAGGACTTCACCGGCCACGGCATCGGCACCACCTTCCACAACGGTCTCGTTGTTCTGCACTACGACCAGCCGTCGGTGGACACCGTCCTCGAGCCGGGAATGACGTTCACGATCGAACCGATGATCAACCTCGGCACGATCAACGCCGAGATGTGGGACGACGGCTGGACCGTGGTCACGCACGATCGAAAGTGGACCGCGCAATTCGAGCACACGCTCGTGGTCACCGATACCGGCAGCGAGATTCTGACTCTCCCGTGAGTCCTACCGGTGCGCTGTTGGTTGCCGGTACGACCTCGGATGCAGGCAAGAGCGTGTTGGTTGCCGGTCTGTGCCGGATGTTGGCGCGTCGTGGCGTGCGGGTGGCTCCGTTCAAGGCGCAGAACATGTCCAACAATTCGGTGGTCACGCTCGACGGCGGCGAGATCGGTCGCGCGCAGGCGATGCAGGCGGCGGCCTGTGGGCTCGAGCCCAGTGTGCGCTTCAATCCGGTACTGCTGAAGCCGGGGAGTGATCGGACGTCGCAACTGGTGGTGCGGGGGCAGGCCGTGGCGCAGGTGAGCGCGAGCAATTACATCGAGCATCGGCAGTCGTTGCGCGCCGTGGTGGCCGAGGAATTGGCTTCTCTGCGTGCAGAATTCGATGTGGTGATATGCGAGGGTGCCGGCTCGCCAGCCGAGATAAATCTGCGCGCTACCGACTTGGCGAACATGGGGTTGGCGACGGCAGCGTCGCTTCCGGTGATCGTGGTGGGAGACATCGATCGCGGGGGAGTGCTGGCGCATCTGTTCGGCACCGTGGCCGTACTGTCTCCGCAGGATCAGGCGCTCGTTGCGGGATTCGTGATCAACAAGTTCAGGGGTGATCCGGCGCTGCTGGCACCCGGGCTCGACCAGTTGCGCGAGTCGACCGGGCGGCCGACGTACGGAGTGGTCCCGTTTGCCGACGGATTGTGGATGGACGCCGAGGATTCGCTCGGAACCGTCCCCGACGCGCCGGTGGGTCGGCCGCGCCCACCGCGTGGTTCGCAGTGGTTGCGCGTCGCGGCGGTGCGATTGCCGAGAATCTCCAACACCACCGATGTCGAGGCCTTGGCGTGCGAGCCCGGAGTGTCGGTGCACTGGGTCACCGAGCCGTCTCGACTCGAGGACGCGGATCTGGTGGTCGTCCCGGGAAGCAAGTCCACCGTGCCGGACCTGGAGTGGTTGCGGCGCACCGGACTTGCCGACGCGATTTCTGCACGCGGACGGGCGGGGCTACCTGTGCTCGGGATCTGTGGTGGGTATCAGATGCTCGGGCACACAATCGACGACACCGTCGAATCCGGAGCAGGCGTGGTGAAAGGTCTGGGTCTGCTCGATCTTGCCGTCGAATTCGCGGCCGACAAAGTGCTGGCGCAGGTGACGGGTCGCTCGGTGCGTTTCGGCTCGACTTCGGTGGCGGGCTACGAGATTCACCACGGACGGGTCGTGCGGAACGGCGACGAAGGTGTGTTGGCCTCGTCCTCGGGGACTTCCGAGGGGAGCCTACGCGGCAGTGTTGTCGGAACCCACTGGCACGGGCTGCTCGAATCCGATGATTTCCGGCGTTCCTTCCTCACCTGGGTGGCGGGAAAATCGGGTCGCGCGGGCTTCGCGGTGGCACCCGATACGTCGGTCGCGGCTTTGCGGGAGCAACAGTTGGACCTGTTGGCCGATCTGGTGGAGCACAACATCGACATCGACGCCGTACTCGAAGTGATCGAGCACGGCGCCGATCCTGCATTGAAAAAGATTGTCACGCAGTTGCTTTGAGGAGTCCGACCCAGCTGGCCACGGACAGCGCTGCGGTGATGATCAAGGGAATCACCACCAGCAGAAGGATGCGTGGGGTGTCGGCGAAAAAGCTGCCGACGTTGGGCCACCAATTCTGCCAGGTGATCACGATCGCGCCACCGCCGAAGAGGACGAGGTCGATCAGTCCGAGAGTGAACAACCCATTCGTGCGGTACCGCCGATACACGACGCCGACGAACGCTCCGATCGAGCCGATCAGCAGCAACGCGATCACAACAGTCGCCCACTGCAGAATCGGAACATCGGTCGCGTAACGCGCAACGCCGAACATGCGAATCCGCCGTCCGAATCCGTCGGTCGCCTCCTCGATCACCGACAGTGCGTACACGATCGTTCCGATCGCGCAGGATTGCACGACGCCCACCAAGGCTGTGGCAGTGAGGAATTCACGTCGGGTGATGCTCAGGCCGAGAGCGTACGGAAAACACTGGGTAATGGCGGTGAGGTAGAACGCGATGGTGAATCCGAACACCGAGAAGACGCCTCCGGTGAAGTACGTGTCGGATTCCGAGTTCGGGATCACCGAGAACAGGCCGTAGGTGAGAGCGAAAACGATCGCGAGTATTGCCAGTGGCCAGGCGAAAGTCGCTGCCCAGGAGGTGTTGTGTACGCGAGCGACGTTCAGTATCCGTTTCATGACAGTGCCTCCTCGGCGGTGAGAGCGGTGGAATCCGTGTCCGATCGGGCACTGGTGCGTTCGATGATCAACTGCTGCAGAGGAATTGCTTCGATCGTGAGTCCGGCTGCTGCACCGTCCGTTTTCTGCCGGTCGGTCAATCGGCCGTCGATGGTCGCGCGCGCACTCGCGCCGAGGGCCGTGCGATGCAGGGTTCGATGGCCCGAGGTGAACGAGTCGACGGCGGGCGTCGGTCCGGTGATCTCGAACGCGCTCTCGCGTAATGCGTCCGAGTCGGCGTCGAGCAGGATCTTTCCCTTGTCGATGAGAATCACGTGTTCGATCAGATCGCTGACCTCGTCGATGAGGTGCGTGGACAGGATCACTGTCCTGGGGTTCTCGGCGTAGTCGGCCAGCAATCTGTCGTAGAACAGGTGTCGAGAGACAGCGTCCAGTCCGAGGTACGGCTCATCGAAGAAGGTCAGCGGTGCCCGCGATGCGAGCCCGATGACGATCCCGAGCGCCGACGTCATTCCGCGCGAGAGCTTCTTGATCTTGCGGCCGACCGGCAGGTCGAAGTCTTCCAGCAATTCGGCGGCGAAGTCGTTGTCCCAATGCGGAAGAATGTGGGACGCCTGCGAAATGGCGTTCTTGACCTTCAGGTCGTCGGGGTACTTCTGGCTCTCCTTGACGAAGCACACGTGACTCAGTGCGAGCGGGTTCTCCCAGGGCGGTTGCCCGAATACCGACACCTCGCCCGCGCTCTGTCGCATCTGGGCGGTCATCATCTGCATGACGGTGGTCTTGCCTGCGCCGTTACGGCCGAGAAAGCCGTAGATCTTGTTCTGCTCGATCTCGAAATTCACGTCGTCGACAGCGGTGAACGAGCCGAACTTCTTGGTCAGATGGGTGGCCGACGCGACGACTCGGCCGGGTTCGCTGATCGGATCGAATTCGTGGACGCTCATCGCGGCACCTCCCAGTTGTCGAGCATGGTCTTGAGTTCGTCGACGGTCATGCCGAGCTTGCGTGCCTCGGTGACGAGCGGGTCGATGTATTGGCGGGCGAACAGGTCGCGGCGGCGGAATCGAAGAGCGTCCCGAGCCCCTGCAGTGACGAACATTCCGATTCCTCGTTTCTTGTAGACGACGCCGTCGGCGACGAGCTTGGCCAGCCCCTTGCCCGCGGTGGCCGGGTTGATGCGGTGGAATGCGGCGAGCTCGTTGGTCGAGGGGACCTGTTCTTCCTCGGCAAGGGATCCGTCGATGATCGAGTTCTCGACGATCTCGGCGATCTGCAGGAAGATCGGCCTGCCCTCGTCCATCAGAAGCACCGCCGATGCGTCGAGGTTGTTTGCCTCGCTGGTTCATTACTCATGTAACTAACCATAGAACCGATGTC
The DNA here is from genome assembly GCF_047782425.1 of Rhodococcus sp. 077-4. Classification (NCBI taxonomy): domain Bacteria; kingdom Bacillati; phylum Actinomycetota; class Actinomycetes; order Mycobacteriales; family Nocardiaceae; genus Rhodococcus; species Rhodococcus sp. 077-4. Next base: position 885,419 of record NZ_JAJPWC010000002.1, read on the forward strand.
CTGTGGGCGCAAGAGGCAGTACCGTCGTCCCCATGGAGTTCACGCATGTGAGTGCTGCGGGTGGGCAATGTTCGGTGCGAGTCGCGGGTCCGGACAGCAGGCACGCCGTTCTCTTGCTTCCCGATGCAGGTGATCCGGTGGATGTGTACGACGCCGTCGGTGAACGGCTGCACAACTCGGATCTGAAAACCGTTGCGCTGGAAAGCATCGACGGCGTCGGTGACGAGGCGATACTGGCGGTCCTCGACGAGCTGAAGCTGTCGTGGGTACACCTCGTCGGCAGCGGTGCGGGTGCGGAGTCGGCATGGACGCTGGCTGCCACAACGTTCGGACGCTTTGCCAGCCTGATCGCCGTGAACCGCTGCCACCCGGCGATCGCCGACGAGCAGGGCACGGTGCGGGTCGCGGACTGCCCACCCGTCGAGTTGCCGACGACACTGGTCGTCGGGTCCTCACTCGGTCGGGCCTCTGCCGACGCGAGCGGCCGGTTCGTCTACTCGGATTTCCGTGTGGTTCAGCTCGACGGCACCTCGAATGTCGTCGCCGATGCGCCGGCGGCGTTGGCCACCGAGATCGTGCTCCGCACCAGCCCCTGGTAGCCGCTCGAAATTACAGGTCGAGTCCCAGCAGAGCGTTCTCGACGACCTCGGGCAAGCCGGGGTGAATCCAATACTGGCCACGGGCCATGTCCTGCGCGGACAATCCGAAAGTCATCGCCTGAATGAGGGGCTGGATCAGCGTCGGAGCCTGCGCACCGATGATGTGAGCGCCGAGGATCTTTCCGGTGCCCTTCTCCGCGATGATCTTGCAGAGGCCCTCGCTGTCTTCCATCGCCCAGCCGTAGGCGACGTCGCCGTAGTTCTGGACTTTGACGGTGATGTCCAGCCCTGCATCGCGCGCTTGTTCTTCGGTCAGGCCCACCTCGGCGATCTGCGGATCCGTGAACACGGCCGCGGGAACGAACCGGTGGTCGTTGGCACGCAGCGCGGAGGTGTTCCCGCCCCACGCGTCGTGAAGAAGATTGTGCTGAACCACCCGTGCTTCGTGGTTGGCCACGTGCTTGAGCTGGTATGGCGACGAGACGTCACCGAGCGCGAACACGCCCTCGGCGGTGGTGCGACCGAACTCGTCCACGACGATGCGGTTCTCGTCGTCGAGCTCGATGCCTGCTGCGCCCAGATCCAAACGATCACCGTTCGGCTCGCGGCCCACGGCAACGAGGAAGGCGTCGCCGACGACCTTGGTGCCGTCGGCCAGTTCGACGCCTTTCAGTGCGCCGTCGGTCACGGCGCGAGTCTCACCGGCATCGAGGTGGACGTCCCACTTGGCGCGAGCGAGTTCGGTGAACCTGTCAGAAATGTCGGCGTCGAGACCGCGCAGCAGCGCATCCTTGCGGGCGACTATCGACACCTTCGAGCCGAGAGCGGAGAAGACGTGCGCGAATTCTGCTGCGATGTAACCGGATCCGAGAATCACCAGGTGCTCGGGAAGCTCGCGCAGACGCATGACGTCGCTGTTGGTGTGGTACTCGACGCCCGAATCGGCGATGGACTGCGGAACCACCGGGCGGGAACCGGCCGCGATGACGACCTGGTCGGCAGTGATGACCGTTCCTGTGCCGGTATCGATGGTGCGTGGGCCGACGAAATTCGCGTGGCCCTCGAACAGTGTGACGTTGGGGCTGCCTTCGGCGCGGTAGCGTTTGCCGCCCTCGGAGATGGGGTCGATGCGGCCGAAGACGCGGTCGACGATGTCCGGCCAACGCACCGCGTCCACGTGGGCGTCCACGCCGTACTTGGCGGAATCACGCACCGTGCGAGCGACTTCGGCCGCATAGACGAACATCTTCGTGGGGATGCAGCCGACGTTGAGGCAGGTGCCGCCGAACGTGGGGTTCTCCTCGAGCAGAGCCACCTTCTTGTCCGCGAAACGCGCGTCGGCGATGGAGTTGCCCGATCCGGAGCCGATGATGGCGACGTCGAAATGCTCGGTCATGAAATGTGTCCGATCTCGGTGTGGTCCTTGCCCGACGCGTGGTCGGTGCGCTCGCTTCGGTGCAACCACTCGATCCACTCGTCCATTTCCTCGAAGGCCCGTGTGCGGGGGCCCTCGGTGGACAGGAAGACGTCGTGTCGGGCGCCTTCGATGGGCACGATCGTGGTGCGGTCGCCCAGGCAGCCGGCCCAGCGGGCGATCTGGCGGACGTCCAGGACTGCGTCGGCGGCGTCGACGGCCGAGCTGTACTGCCGTGAGAAGTGCGTCACTTTGGAGCGGAGAATCAGCGAGGGGATACCGATGTCGAGGCCGCGATGCAGTTCGGCATGACCGTGGCGGACGGCGCGAATCCATCCGAAGGTGATCGGGAAGCCGGCGAGCGGCTTCCAGTCGAGGTCGTAGTCCCATTCGCCGCTCTCGGACGCAGCGAGCGAGACCCCGTAGGTGTCGAGTCCGCTGCCGGGAACCTGAGTCTTGGATCGGAAACGGCCGATCACGTCGATCGCTGCGGTGCCGACGCTGCGGATCGCGGGCGGACCCTGCAGGTCGAACCAGGGGCTGTTGAGCACCACTCCTGCCAAGCCGAGGCCGGCCGAGCCGCCCTCCTGGCGGTTGAGGCGGTTCAACCACAGTGGCAAAACGAGACCGCCGGTGGAATGCGCCATCAGCAGCACGGGGGCACCCGCGCGCTCTGCACGGACGAGGGCGAGAGCCTCGTTCAGCTCGGCGTCGTACAACGCTAGATCGGTCACGAAGTGCGCTGTTTGGCCCTCGCGGCGTGAGCGCCCACATTTACGCAGGTCCAGAGCGTAGAAGGCATATCCCTTCGCGGCGAAGTGTTCGGCGATGTGACGCTGGAAGAAGTAGTCGGTGAAACCGTGGACGTAGATCACCGCGCGCTCGAAGTCGGTGGCACCCGAGGGCTGATACCGCACGAGAGTGGCTTCGACCTGCCCCTCGCCGTCCGGATCGTCGCCGAGCGCAATGGTCGTCTGTTCGTAGCCGTCGCCGAGGACATCGGGCACCCAGGTAGTCACAGATCACAACTGTAGTGGGCGCTGTGGGCGGTGTCCGAGGAGCACAATCGAGAGCAGGTTGACGTGGTGTCCGATCGGGTAGGCCCAGCTAGTAACCTGACCGCATCGGGTGAGTAACCCTCTACAGAAGAGTTCTTCGGTCGATACCGCCACCGGCCGGGACCTTTACAGACAAGGAAGTCGATTCTCCAGTGTCCAAAGATGAGCAGGGTAAGCGGATCAAGACCGACGTCGTTCTTGTCGGTGCCGGAATCATGAGCGCCACCCTCGGTGCGCTGCTCCGTCAGCTCGAGCCGAACTGGTCGATCGACGTCTACGAGCGACTCGACGCCGCCGCGGCCGAGAGCAGCGACGCGTGGAACAACGCGGGCACCGGCCACTCGGCCCTGTGCGAACTGAACTACACGCCGCAGAACAAGGACGGCAGCGTCGATATTGCCAAGGCGCTCAACGTCAACGAGCAGTTCCAGGTGTCGCGTCAGTTCTGGGCACACGGCATCGAGACCGGTGTTCTCTCCGACGCCAAGAACTTCATCAACCCGATTCCGCACGTCAGCTTCGTGCACGGGTCCGAGAACGTGAAGTACCTTCGGGCGCGGTACGAGGCGCTCGTCGGCAACCCCCTGTTCGCAGGCATGGAGTACATCGACACCAAGGACGAGTTCTCGGCGCGACTGCCGTTGATGGCGAAGGGCCGTGACTTCTCCGATCCGGTGGCACTGAACTGGAGCCAGGAGGGCACGGACGTCGATTTCGGAGCGCTCACCAAGCAGCTGCTGAACTACCTCTCGTCCGCGGGCGGAACCGTGCACTTCGGCCACGATGTGCGCAACATCACCAAGCAGTCCGACGGCAGTTGGGACGTCAAGGTCGCCAACCAGCGGACCGGTGCGAAGAAGACCGTCAACGCCAAGTTCGTGTTCGTCGGAGCGGGCGGCGGCGCATTGCACCTGCTGCAGAAGTCCGGCATCGCGGAGATCAAGGGCTTCGGCGGCTTCCCGGTCAGCGGCGAGTGGCTCCGGTGCACCAATCCCGAACTGATCGAGCAGCATTCGGCCAAGGTGTACGGCAAGGCGTCGGTCGGCGCTCCGCCGATGTCGGTGCCGCACCTGGACACCCGCGTCATCAACGGGCAGCAGGGTCTGCTGTTCGGCCCGTACGCCGGTTGGTCGCCCAAGTTCCTCAAGCAGGGCAAGATCACAGATCTACCCAGCTCGGTCAAGCCCGGCAATCTGATGTCGATGCTCGGCGTGGGCGTGACCGAACTCGGACTGGTCAAGTACCTGGTCAGCGAGTTGGCTCAGTCTCAGGCCGATCGTGTCGAGACGTTGCGCGAATTCGCTCCCACGGTGATCGGCAAGGACTGGGAGCTCGTCACCGCAGGACAGCGTGTCCAGGTGATCCGCAAGAAGGGACGCGGCGGCGTGCTCGAGTTCGGCACAGCCGTGGTCAACGCTGCGGACGGCACCATCGCCGGGCTGCTCGGTGCCTCTCCCGGCGCGTCGACCGCTGTCCCGGCCATGTTGGACGTACTGCAGCGGTGCTTCGGAGACAAGTACGACGCATGGCAGCCCAAGCTCAAGGAAATGGTCCCGTCCCTCGGGGTCAAGCTTGCGCAGAACAGCTCGTTGTTCGACGAGGTGTGGGGTTGGACGTCCAAGACACTGCTACTCGAAAACACGCGTGAGCTCGCACAGCCCACGGGTGTGTGATAGCAAAAGGTATGAATACGCAAGCAGCAGCTCTCAAACGATCATGGGCACTAGACCTGTCCAACAGCACGCTGTACGACCTGCTGAAGCTGCGCGTCGAGGTGTTCGTCGTCGAGCAGGCATGCGCGTATCCGGAGTTGGACGGGCGTGACCTGCTGACCGAGACACGGCACTTCTGGCTCGAACGCGACGGCGAAGTGGTGTGCACTCTTCGCCTGCTCGAGGAGCACGATGACGGGGAGAAGGCGTTCCGTATCGGACGACTGTGCACCCAGCGTTCGGCCAGGGGACAGGGCCACACCACCCGGATCCTGCGGGCCGCACTCGCCGAGGTCGGTTCCGCACCGTGCCGGATCAACGCTCAGAGCTACCTCGTCGACATGTACGCCAAGCACGGATTCCTGCCCGACGGCGAGGAAGTTCTCGAAGACGGCATCCCGCACACCCCGATGCGTCGGGGCGGCGGCACCGCCTGGAGTGAGGCATGACCTCCTGCAGTACTGCATTACCAGTGAGGTCATTCCGCAGGCTCCACTCCCGGAACGAATGCCGCACACGGCCCTACCGTGTGTGGCATTCGTTCGTTCGGCGGTAGTGTTCGCTTCGAAGTCGGTCGCGGAGAAGTCCTGTGTCAATCAGGCGCGGTCCCGCCACTGTGTTCAGGAGTGTTCTCCTGTCAGCCAGATCGCCGCTCGGCTTCGCGTATCTCGACCGATTGCCCAGCGCGGAACTCCGGGCACGAAGGGAATTGGCTGTGCAGCAAGGTGGGAGTGTTCCCGAACCGGGATATCCGTTCAGTGCGATCGTCGGTCAGGATCAGCTGCGGCTGTCGTTGATCCTGTGCGCCGTGCACCCCGGTATCGGCGGTGTACTGGTGCGCGGGGAGAAGGGCACCGCGAAATCGACGGTGGTGCGCGCGCTCGCGACGCTGTTACCCGCTGTGGAGGACGAGGACGGCTCGCGTCCGGCCAAGCTCGTCGAGCTCCCGGTGGGGGCAACCGAGGATCGAGTGGTGGGGTCCATCGACCTCGAGAAGGTCCTGCGGGACGGTGAACGTGCGTTCCAGCCCGGTCTTCTCGCGGCTGCACACCGTGGTGTTCTCTACGTCGACGAAGTGAACCTGTTGCACGATCATCTGGTCGACGTGCTGCTCGACGCGGCCGCGATGGGCCGCGTGCACGTCGAGCGCGACGGTGTATCTCATTCTCACTCAGCCCAATTCGTTCTCGTCGGCACGATGAATCCCGAGGAGGGCGAGCTTCGCCCGCAGCTGCTCGACCGGTTCGGTCTTGCGGTCGAGGTGACGGCCTCGCGGGACGTGGACGTCCGAATGAACGTCGTGCGTCGCCGGATGAACTACGAGCGTGACCCGCACGCGTTCGCCGCCGCATTCCGCGACGACGACATCGCGGTGGCCGAGCAGATTCTGTCCGCGCGGAAAATTCTCGACGATGTGGTGTTGAGCGACAAAGAACTTCGGCGCATCGCTGCGCTGTGTGCGTCGTTCGACGTCGACGGTATGCGCGCCGATCTGGTGGTCGCTCGTACCGCTTCCGCCCACGCCGCCTGGCGGGGCGCAAACGAGGTGACCGAGGAAGACGTGCGCATCGCAGCCGAACTGGCTCTGCCGCACCGGCGTCGGCGCGATCCCTTCGACGAGCCCGGCATCGACGACAAGCAGCTCGACGACGCCATGCGGGACGCCGCCGAACAGGCCGAGCAACAGCCCGATCCGGATACCGACCCCGACGGTGGCGGGGGAGCGCCCGAGCCCGAGGCGACCGACGACACCTCCCAGTCCCCGTCCTCGGATACCCAGTCCTCCGATGCGCAGTCCTCCGATGCGCAGGACGAGTCACCGCAGCCGCCGCCCGCGGGTACCGGAAACGAGAAGCAGGCAGGCACCCCGGGTGCACAGTTCCGAGCACGACTGCTCGAGGTGCCAGGTGTGGGTGAGGGCGCGCCGGGTCGACGCTCACGGTCGCGGTCCTCGCACGGCCGATCGGTGCGGCCCACCGTCGAGGCAGGCAAGGGTCTGCACTTGGTGGGCACCCTGTTCGCCGCGGCCGAACAGCAGGTGGTCCGCGGCCGCACCTCCGGCCGGTTGAAGCTCGAGCCTGCGGATCTGCGGGGCGCGATCAAGGAGGGGCGCGAGGGCAACCTGATCGTCTTCGTCGTCGACGCGTCGGGATCGATGGCTGCGCGAGATCGGCTGTCCGCGGTGACCGGTGCCGTGTTGTCGCTGCTGCGTGATGCGTATCAGCGTCGCGACAAGGTCGCCGTGATCACCGTGCGCGGCAAGGAAGCCGAGACGGTTCTACCGCCGACGTCGTCGGTGGACGTGGCTGTGACGCGACTGCGCAAGATGAAGACCGGCGGCAGATCGCCACTGGCACAGGGCTTTCTGCAGGCCCGCGAACTCGTTCTGCGAGAACGGGTTCGAGATCCGCTGCGGCGCGCTCTGGTGGTCGCGTTGACCGATGGCCGAGCCACCGGCGGCACCGACCCCGTCGGCCGGGCTCGCATCGCTGCCGGGCGCATCGCGTCGGACAAGATCGCCTCCGTCGTCGTCGACTGCGAATCGGGAATGGTTCGACTCGGGCTGGCAGCGGATTTCGCAGCGTGCCTCGGCGGCGGCTACGTGGCCCTCGCGGATCTGTCGGCCGAGCAGGTCGCCGCCGTCGTTCGCGCAGCGGCGTAGGGGGGTACGCGATGCCTCAGGGTGTACCGGCTCCCGGAACCGTTCCGCAGGACGGCCTCACGACGCGTCAGCGCCGGAATCTGCCCGTGCTCGCCGTGCACACCGGCCCGGGCAAGGGGAAATCGACCGCCGCATTCGGAATGGCGTTGCGGGCCTGGAATCAAGGCTTCGACGTCGGGGTGTTCCAGTTCGTCAAGAGTGCCAAGTGGAAGGTCGGCGAGGAAGCGGCATTTCGCACACTCGGTGAACTGCACGAGAGCACCGGGGTCGGCGGAGCCGTCGAGTGGCACAAGATGGGCGAGGGGTGGTCGTGGACTCGTAAGAAGGGCAGCGATGTAGACCACGCCGAGGCCGCAGCCGAGGGCTGGCGGGAGATCGCCCGGCGGATCGAGCAGGAGTCGCACCGCTTCTACGTGTTGGACGAGTTCACCTACCCACTCAAGTGGGGGTGGGTCGACGTCGCCGAGGTCGTCGACGTTCTGACGCATCGACCGGGCAATCAGCACGTCGTCATCACCGGACGCGACGCGCCTGCCGCGCTGATCGAGGCGGCGGACCTCGTCACCGAGATGGCCAAGGTCAAGCATCCGATGGACGCGGGACGCAAAGGTCAGCGAGGCATCGAATGGTGAGCCCGTCCTGTCCTGCCGTGGTGATCGCGGCCCCCGCGTCGGGCAGCGGCAAGACGACCGTGGCCACCGGTTTGATGGGTGCGCTGCGCAAGGCCGGCCGCACGGTTGCACCGTTCAAGGTGGGCCCGGACTACATCGACCCCGGCTATCACTCGCTCGCAGCCGGGCTCCCCGGCCGCAACCTCGACGCCGTGATGGTCGGTGCCGACCGCATCGGGCCACTTTTCCGACACGGCAGCCGGGGCTGCGACATCGCCGTTGTCGAGGGCGTCATGGGGCTCTTCGACGGCAAGATCGACATGACCGGACCGGGGGAGGCGTCCGCCGAGGGATCGACCGCACGGGTGGCCGCGATGCTCGGTGCCCCGGTCATCCTGGTGATCGACGCCCGCGGACACAGTCAGTCGCTTGCCGCTGTGCTGCACGGGTTCTCGACGTTCGACGCCAGCGTCCGCATCGGTGGTGTGATTCTGAACCGCGTCGGCAGTCAGCGGCACGAGGACGTGTTGCGTCAAGCGTGCGAACGGGTGGGAGTTCCGGTCCTCGGCGCGTTGCCGCGCATGAGCGAATTGGTGGTTCCCTCTCGGCATCTCGGGCTGATCACCGCAGTCGAACACGGCGGTGCGGCCACCGATGCCGTCGACGCGATGAGCGCTCTGGTCTCGCAGTTCGTCGACATCGAGGCGGTGAGCGCACTGGCCCGGTCGTCGGTGAGCGCGCCGCAATGGTTCCCCGAGGACGAGGTTCGCAGGTCCGAGGGATCGCCGGTCATCGCGGTGGCCGGTGGACCCGCGTTCACCTTCGGATACACCGAACACGTCGAACTTCTCCGCGCCGCCGGGGCCGACGTCGCCGTGTTCGATCCGTTGCGCGACGGATTACCGCCCGGCACCGCAGGAGTCGTCCTGCCCGGCGGATTCCCCGAGGAGCATGCGGCCGCGCTGGCCGCGAACGAACTGTTGCTCGCCGACATCAGGACGGCCGCAACCCGCGGCCTTCCCATCCATGCCGAGTGTGCCGGATTGCTCTATCTGGCACGGCGATTGGACGGCCATGCCATGGCCGGGGTCGTCGACGTGGACGCGGAATTCGGAAACACGCTCACCCTCGGGTACCGCGATGCGGTCGCCCTCGAATCGTCGACGCTGTTCGACGCGGGGGCCCGCGTGACCGGCCACGAGTTCCACCGAACCAAGCTCGTAGGAGTGGAGCCTGCAGGAACGACCCAATTCAGGGACGTCCGCGACAGTGCCCCGGCGGCCTGGGGTTGGTACAAGCAGAGCGCCGACGGTAGAACTGCGGCGCGCGAAGGCTTCGTCCAGGGCGGCGTCCACGCGTCGTATCTGCACACCCATGCCGCGGGCAATCCCGAGTCGATCACCCGATTCGTCTCCGCCGCAATCGACTACGCGCGAGTGTAGGGCTCGCCGAGAATGTGGGTTGTGGTCGGGATCGGTGCCCGAACGGGCGTCGGGGCGGGCGATGTCGTGGCCGCGATCTCGACGGTGCTGCACCAGGACTGGCACGTCGAGGCCATCGCCTCGATCGACCGAAAAGCAGAACTGGTGGAGGCGGTGGCGTCGAGCATGGGGGTTCGGGGGGTCACCTACTCGGCCGAGGAACTCTCGGCGGTGCCGACTCCTCACGTATCGCAGCGAGTACACGACGCCGTGGGCAGCGGGAGCGTGGCCGAAGCAGCAGCGCTTCTCGCGGGCCGAGCGCGGCAGCTCACTGTCCCGAGGACTGTGGACGGGATGATCACTGTGGCGATCGCCGCGGTGAACGAAAGGGCAGCGAATCCGCCCGACTGACTGGCGAAAGCCGGCCGACGAGGGCACTGTGGATCGAATGACTTCCGACAGCACCGTCCTACTCGGCCCCATCGTTCGGTACGTCGGCACCGAGACTGCGACTCTGTGGTTCGAGATGGCCGAACCGTCCACCGTCTCGGTCGTCACCGACGCAGGTGCCCGCGGCGCGGAACGCACATGGGGAGTGCACGGCCACCACTATGCGCTGGTGCCACTCGAAGGGCTGCCTGCCAACTCGACAGTGAACTACGAGGTGTTCGTCGACGAGCGTCGCGTGTGGCCGCCGGAGGGTCGAACGGCCGCGATTCATACCGTCGACGCCGAAGGACCTGTGACCCTGGCGTTCGGATCGTGTCGACGGGGCGACAACTACAGCGACGAATCGTTGAAGCAGATCGGAGCCGACGCGTTGGCGGGTCTCGGATCGAAGCTGGCGAACGAGGATCCCAGTCGGTGGCCGCAGGCCCTGTTGCTCCTCGGTGACCAGGTCTACGCAGACGACCCGTCGCCGGAGATCGTCGAACGGCTCCAGGCGCGGCGCCGCTCGGGCGAGGGCCCGTCGAGCGCGATCGGTACCGACGCGGAGAACGAGATCTGCGATTTCGAGGAGTACTCGTGGCTGTACCGGGAGTCGTGGGGACTCGAGCCGGTCAGAACACTGCTGGCGAGTATTCCGTCGTGCATGATCCTCGACGACCACGATCTGCGCGACGACTGGAACTCGTCGGCGTCATGGCGTCGGGACATCGTGACTCGGCCGTGGTGGAACGACCGGGTGATCGGCGCTTACTCGTCGTACTGGGTGTATCAACACCTGGGCAACCTTTCGCCCCACGAATTGGCGGACGATGAAATGTATGCCGCGGTGCGGTCTGCCGACTCCGACGCAGACCGAGAGAAGATACTGGCGGACTTCGCGATAAGAGTCGATCGCAAACCGGAGACCGGACGGTGGAGCTTCTATCGCGATTTCGGCGACACCCGGCTGATCATGATCGATTCTCGGTGCTCGCGGAACCTGGATCCGGACAACCGAGAGATGGTGGACGAGAAGGAATGGGCGTGGGTACGCGATCGCGCGCTCGAAGCCAGTCCACGGCACCTGCTGTTCGGTTCGTCCTTGCCGTACCTCATGCTGCCCGCCCTGCACTACCTCGAGCAGTGGAACGAGGCTGTGGCACAAGGGAGTTGGGGTTCCATGCCGGCCAAGGTGGCAGAGAAGATGCGGATCGGTCTCGATCTCGAACACTGGGCTGCCTTCACCAACTCCTTCAACGACATGGCCGCCCTGACGCGTGAGCTCTCCCGCGGCGAGAACAAACCCGCGTCGATCATGTGGCTCTCGGGCGACGTGCACTGTTCCTACGTGGCGAACGCGAACTTCGGGGTCGGTGGACGCGAGGTACCGGCGACGTATCAGCTGACCATGTCGCCGTTCCGCAATCCTCTCGATCTGCCCATTCGAGCGGTGAACAAGCTGGCCATCAAACGTCCCGCCGCCCGTATTCTCTCGAAGCTGGCGCGCGCAGCACACGTGGGCCCGTCCGGTGTCGAGTGGGAGGCCGAGGCAGGCCCCTGGTTCGACAACGGAGTCATGCTGCTCACCCTGGACGGTGACTCGGCGCGATTGCAGGTGCACCACGCTCGCGTCGACGATGCAGGCGAGCAGGTTCTCACCGAGACATCGACCCTGGCCCTCGCCTAGGGAAGACGCTGGCCCTCGCCTGGAGCAGACGCTGGCCCTGGCCTGACGGGTAAACGATTGGCCATCGTGGGGCCGATGAGGTTGGCTGGTTCGTTGTGGCCCACCTCGAACTGAACGACATCGTCTACTTTCTGCCCGACGGGCGGCAGCTGTTGAACGGCGTCGGTTTCAGGGTGGGCGACGGTGCCAAGACCGCCCTGATCGGGCCCAACGGAACCGGTAAGACGACGCTGACGCGCATCATCGCAGGCGACGAGACCCCAGACGAGGGATCGGTGTCGAGTTCGGGATCGCTCGGGGTGATGCGGCAGTTCGTCGGCCAGCTGCGCGACGACTCGACCGTGCGCGATCTGCTGTTGTCGGTCGCGTCGCCGGCCGTACGGACCGCCGCTGCCGCTCTCGACGCCGCCGAGAACACGATGATCGAGGTCGACGACGAGAAGACCCAGATGAAGTACGCGCAGGCGCTGTCGGATTGGGGCGACGTCGGGGGTTACGATCTCGAGCCGTTCTGGGACAAGGTCACCACGGCAGCTCTCGGAATGCCGTTCGACCGCGCGAAGTGGCGCGCTGCGTCGACCCTCAGCGGTGGTGAGCAGAAGCGCCTCGCACTCGAGGCGTTGTTCGCCGGCTCGGACAATCTGTTGCTGCTCGACGAGCCGGACAACTATCTCGATGTGCCGGGCAAACGCTGGCTCGAAGCGACCATTCGTGATTCCGACAAGTCCGTCCTGTTCATCAGTCACGACCGTGAGCTCATCGCCAATGCTGCGAATCGGATCGTCACTTTGGAACCGGGTGTCAGCGGTGCCACCTCCTGGGTGCACGGCGGCGGTTTCGCGACGTATCACGCCGCGCGCGAGGATCGGAACGCTCGACTCGACGAACTGCGACGACGGTGGGACGAGGAACTGGTCAAACTTCGGGCACTGGTGTTGCGACTGCGCGAGAAGGCCAAATTCAACGACGGGGTAGCCGCTCGTTATCACGCGTCCCAGACTCGGCTGGCAAAGTTCGAGGAGGCCGGCCCGCCGGAAGCGGTGCCGCTCAAGCAGCACGTCACCGTTCGGCTGCGCGGCGGTCGAACAGCCAAGCGCGCGTTGGTCTGTACCGCTCTCGAACTGACCGGACTGATGAAGCCCTTCGACACCGAGATCTGGTACGGCGACCGAGTTGCGGTGCTCGGGTCCAACGGTTCCGGTAAGTCGCACTTCCTTCGGTTGCTCGCCAACGGCGGTACCGACCCGGAGAAGGAGCACGAGCCGGTCCAGGAACTGGCACTCGATCCGGTTCCGCACACCGGCACGGCGGTGCTCGGTGCTCGCGTGCGGCCAGGTCTGTTCGCGCAGACTCACACTCGTCCGGATCTTGCGGGCAACACGTTGCTCGACATTTTGCACATGGGCAACGAGCATCGCGACGGCATGGGCCGGGAGGCTGCGGGCCGGGCACTGGATCGCTACGGTCTGGCCCGAGCCGCCGAACAGTCCTACGACAACCTGTCCGGCGGCCAGCAGGCGCGGGTGCAGATTCTGCTGCTCGAGCTCTCCGGTGCCACGCTCCTGTTGCTGGACGAGCCGACCGACAACCTCGATCTCATGTCCGCCGACGCACTCGAAGACGCGATCGCAGCGTTCGACGGCACCGTCATCGCCGTCACGCACGACCGTTGGTTCGCCCGCAGTTTCGATCGATTCCTGGTGTTCGGCAGTACCGGCCAGGCCTACGAATCCGATGAGCCCGTATGGGACGAAAAGCGGGTGCAGCGCGCGCGGTAGCGTTTCCTCTCGTGAACGCGACTGACTCTCCCTATCTGGTCGGCCTCAATCTCGAGGGTCGACGCGTCGTCGTCGTCGGCGGCGGCACCGTCGCGCAGCGTCGATTGCCGCTGCTCATCTCCTGCGGTGCCGTGGTGCACGTCATCACTCGCGAGGCCACGCCCGCTGTCGAAGCGATGGCGACGGCCGGCCAGGTGACCATGGAGTTGCGCGATTACCGCGAAGGCGATCTCGCCGACGCGTGGTACGCCGTCGCCTGCACGGACGAGGCCGAGACCAACATTGCCATCGTCGCCGAGGCCACCGCGTCCAAGATCTTCTGCGTACGAGCCGACATCGCCAAGGACGGCACCGCCGTCACTCCGGCGTCGGCCGAGTGGGACGGGCTGACCCTCGGTGTCCTCGCCGGCGGCGAACACCGCCGGTCGGCGGCCGTGCGCAACGCCGTGATCGAAGCTCTGCAGTCCGGTGTGGTCGCCGACTCGGCGCATGCGCCGCTGACGGGCGTCGCCCTGGTCGGCGGCGGACCCGGCGATCCCGATCTCATCACCGTTCGAGGGCGCAGATTGCTGGCGTACGCCGACGTCGTGGTGGCCGATCGGCTCGCCCCGCCCGAGCTGTTGGCCGAACTGGGTCCGAACGTGGAGGTCATCGACGCTTCGAAGATTCCGTACGGCCGCGCGATGGCGCAGGAGGCGATCAACCAGGCGTTGATCGACGGCGCGAAGGCAGGCAAATTCGTCGTCCGGCTCAAGGGCGGCGATCCGTACGTGTTCGGTCGGGGCTACGAGGAGCTGGAGGCGCTGGCGGCCGAGGGCATTCCGGTCACCGTCGTACCCGGCATCACCAGCGCCATCTCGGTGCCCTCGTCCGCCGGTATCCCGGTCACCCACCGCGCAGTCACCCACGAGTTCGTGGTCGTCAGCGGTCACGTGGCACCCGACCACCCGGATTCGCTGGTCGACTGGAACGCGTTGGCCAAGCTCAAGGGCACCATCGTGTTGCTGATGGCCGTCGAACGCATCGGCCTGTTCGCCGACGTCCTCATCGCCGGTGGCCGACCGTCCGACACTCCGGTGATCGTCGTCCAGGAGGGCACCATGCGTACACAACGTGAAGTTCGCGCGACTCTGAGCACCGTCGCCGACGCCGTTCGCGAGGCGGAGATCAGACCTCCCGCCATCGTGGTGATCGGAACCGTTGCGGGATTTTCTGTGAACGCCGGTAACGTGAACGCCCGTGCCTGAATCACCGATGTCCGAGACCTCCAGCACCGAGATCAAGTACCCGGTGACGACCCGAGCGTTCGGGTTGGCGATCATCGTTCTGAGCGGCCTGCAGTTGATGGTGGTGCTCGACGGCACCGTCGCCAACCTGGCCCTGGCACCGTTGCAGGCCGATCTCGGTCTGTCCGACGCCGGTCGCAACTGGGTGCTCACGTCCTACGCCCTGGCCTTCGGCGGACTGATGCTCCTCGGCGGCAGACTCGGTGATGCATTCGGCCGCAAGAAGATGTTCCTGGCCGGTGTCGTGCTGTTCACGATCGCATCGTTGCTGTGCGGGCTCGCGGTCAACGAGGCAACGCTGGTAGCGGCCCGCGCGCTCCAGGGCGTCGGAGCCGCGGTGGCGTCGCCCACAGCATTCGCGCTGGTGGCGACCACCTTTGCGCCGGGGCCGGTGCGGAACCAGGCCATTGCGATCTACGCGGCCATGACCGGTGTCGGGTCCATCGCCGGACTCATCATCGGCGGTGCGCTCACCGAGGTGTCGTGGCGGTGGATCTTCCTGATCAACGTGCCGATCGGTGTGGTCATCGTGGTGCTCGCGGTCGTATCGCTGCAGGAGACAGTGGGTGCGAAGTTGGCACTGGACGTTCCCGGCGCGATTCTGGCGACGCTCGGCTGTACCGGAGTGGTGCTGGCCCTGAGCGAAGGCACCGAACTGGGCTGGACCAACCCGATCGTGATCGTCTCGCTGATCGCCGGCCTGCTCTTCCTCGGACTGTTCCTGCTGGTCGAGCGGCGAGCAGACAACCCGCTGCTCCCGTTCTCGCTGTTCGGCAGCCGAGACCGCGTGGCGACGTTCGTGGCCATCTTCTTCGCCGGTGGCGTGATGTTCTGCCTCGCCGCCTATGTGGCGCTGTTCGTTCAGGACATCCTGGGATACAGCCCACTGCACGCGGGTCTGGCGTTCGTGCCGTTTGCCTTCGGACTCGGTGCTGCCGCCTTCCTGGCCTCACAACTGGTGACGCGCATCGCCCCGCGGTGGCTGATCCTGAGCGGTGCGGTCATCATGGTCGGCTGGCTGATGGTGTCGGTCGCAACGATGAATGCGGATTCGTCGTACTTCCCCGGATTGTTCTTCCCCGTCATCGGCATCGGATTCGGTGTCGGCCTGACGGTGGTGCCGCTGCCGCTGTGCGCCATCGCCGGAGTGAGTCCCACCGAGATCGGCCCGTTGACCGCTATCGCCTTGGTTGCCCAGACTCTCGGTGGGCCGCTGGCCCTGGCCGTGATCGGCGCACTGGTGACCTCGCGCACCATCTCCCTGGGCGGTATCTCGGGACCGGCGACCTTGATGAACGCCAGTCAGCTCGACGCACTGAGTTCGGGCTACATGTTCGCGTTGTTCTGCTGCGCCGTCTGCGCGGTGGTAGCCGGAATCGCTGCGGTGTTCATTCGCTTCACCCCGCAGCAGGTGGCTCAGGCCCAGGCCGCGCAGGAAGACGCGCAGAAGGGCTGACGAGCGAAGCTGATCGGCCCACCTGGCTTGTGGGTGGGCCTCGATTACTCGGGAACGACGTCCCAATGCTCGACGATATTGCCGTCGACCCGGAAGATGTCGCCCGCGACGAAGGGATCGGATTCCGCTGCGCCGGGCGCTTTGGCGAAGGTCCACACCAGATCGCCGTCGGCCAGCGAGACGACCGATTCCGATGCGGGGAACTGCACGCCGCCGGCGAAGAACTGCTGCAACGCCTCGGTGCCGTTCCCCGCGATCGGATTGTGTTGAACATAAGTGGGGGCGAAGTCGGTCGAGAGCACCGACGCGTCGTGTTCGCGGAATAGCGCATCGTACGTTGCCACCACCGACGCGCGCTGGCGCTCTTCCTGGTCCTCGGTCGGGGCGGTGGGGCCGGTCGGGTAGCTGTAGAGGTCACTGAACATGCTGTTGCCACTCACTGACGTGGGCGGCACGGATTGCGTCATGGCCCAATGTTCGGCGACCTTGCCGCCCTGAAATGCGAAGAGGTCGATGTTCGCCTCACCGGTCGTTTCGGAGGCCGGGTCCGCAGTTGCCTGCCAGTGCACCGCCACCCATTTGCCGTCGGCTGCGACGTGCTTCACGACGGCTCGGGCACCGGGGACTCGCGCGCGGATGGCTTCGAACCGGTCGACGATGGCGTCGGGCCCGACGGCCGGTCCCGGTCGGTCGACAGCGTTCTCGGCCACGACCGACGCGACGGCGTCCCTGGCTGCTGAGGGTTCTTCGGCCGTGAACGCCGACTCGAAGAGCGTCAGTGCTGCTTCTTCGTTGCGTGTTTCGGCGGCGGTGTCGGAGCGGTCACCGGACGAGGTCGCGAAGGTGGAGACCTGCTCCGCGTCCGGCGTGGCCGTCGATGTTCCGCATGCTGTGAGGGCGGCGAGTGCGACCAGAACGGGCGCGGTGAGTTGGACGAGGGGAACTGATCGCTGTCGGGTCATGTCATGTCAACTAACTTGAAGCTACAACGGTTCCCGAGTCGGGCGACAAACCGAAAGGAATGTTTCAGCGGGACAGATCCGCTCGATCCGCCGCGGCCTGCCCCGAATCCCATCCTTCGGCGTCCAGGCGTGGCCCGCGCATCGGCTTCGCCGTCGGGAACAGTCGATCGAACTCGGCTTCCACAGCGACGGTCTGAGCCGCGAGAATCGGTAGCAGGTCGCCCGTTTCGTGGCTTGCTTCGTCGAGCACCTGTGCGTCGGCATCGGTCAGTCGGTCTCCGATGCGGACGGCATAGGCATAGAGGAACGCCTTGCCGAACGCCGCCGAACCGGCCTTCTTGCGTTTCTTCGCCTCCGGCGAATGGCCGAGCGCGCGGGTTGCCTGAACCAGTAGAGAGGTGAACAGCAGTTCGGTCTGTTCCACGTCCACCGGAGCTCCGACCAGGGTGGCGACGGCGAACTCCGAGTCCCAGATGGCCTTGACTCGGTTGGCGGTTCCGACGACGTGCAGCAACTGCGCCTTGGCGGGGGCGTGTGGGCCGTCGACATGGACGCGTCGGCCCGCAATGTCGATGTGTCCCTGCGAGAGCAGCATGGTGTCGATGGAGTAGCGCGTCATCAACTCCTGGGCCTTGGCCGTCAGCGTCTCGGCTTCCTCCTCGAAATCCGTGGCGTCGGCCTTGGCCAGCAGACCGCGAATCTTGGTCAGCATCTTGGTGTTCGGCGCGTCGGAGCCGGCGACACCGGTCACCGTGGGACGAGAGCGCGGCCACTGAGACGGCTTCGCGCCGAGCGCAGGCCAGCGGGGGAGTGTCTGCCAGGCACCGAGCAAGGTGAGTACATCGAGCCACTGATCGCTGGCGGCAATGTAATCCGATTTACCTGACGAGGTCAGGTATGCCGTCAGGAAGTCCGGTGTGGCCTCGACCCGCGCAGCAACCTTGGGGAACTGCTCGCAGATCGTGGACATCTGGTCCACCCAGTCCTGCGGTGCCCGTGAGTCGGCATCGGTGAGATCGGCCTGATGCAGCAGAACCGCAGCAGCGAGGGTGCCTACGGCCACCGGCTGCTGACGCCGGACGACATGCAGCAGATCCATGGGCTGCCAGCCGTTTTCGTACAGCGTCTCGATCATGTTCGTCAGCGCCCGAGAGCCGAGTTCGGTCGCATTCATCGACACCAGCCGATCGGCGACGTCGTCGGCGACGCGTTGGCTCTTGGTCTTGCCGACCGAGGCGTCGGCACCGCGGCGAAGCAGTCCGGGAATGTCGTTCATTCGGTCAACACGATCAATTCGGTGCTCGACGCCACTTCCACGCGCAGTCCGGCCTTGGATGCTACGCGCGCAACGGCTTTCACGTCCTTCGGCTCTGCGGTGGTCAGGGTCAACGCGCGTGCGAGCAGTCCCTTGTGATGCTTGTTGAAGTGGCTCACCACCGATCGGCTGCCATCGGGCTTCTCGGTGAGCACGGTAGCGGTGATCGCGCCCGGAATGGGACCGAGTTGTTGGTAGGTGCCGGATCGGAGGTCGACGACGATGCCTTCGTCCTCGGCGTCGATGGCATCGGAGAGTTCCGGCTTCCAGTGTGATCGCAGCGTGCCGAAGTCGGGAATGGTCGATCCGCCGGACAGTCGGTAGGACGGAATCGGGTCCGAGGCGCGGACGGCCCCGAACAGCGCCGAACCGATCCACAGCCTCGCGTCCGCTCGTGCGCGGCCTGCTCGGGTGAACGACGCCGCGTCGAGGGCGTCGTAGAGGACCCCGGTATAGCGCTTCAGAGCAGGAGTGGTGGGTGAGGTCCACAACCGAGCATTGCGTTCGATCTCGTCGACCTGGGTGGGGCCGAGGCCGAGCGCGGTGGTCGAGGCATCGACGTCGGAGGACAGCTCGACCAGCGCATCGGCCAGCTTTCTGCGAAGTGGCAAGAGCGAAGGCAACGACAGACGGTCCAGATCGAGAGGTGCTCCGGAACCGCCGTCGGACTTCGTCTCGGAGGGAGGCAGCAGAATCAGCACGGGCTCGAGGCTACTCACTGCACGACCGCCTGCTCACAGGTGCCGCGTCAGCGACTAGTCTGACAACCCGTGATCACCCGTCTTTCGCAGTTGTTCCTCCGTACCCTTCGCGACGACCCGGCCGACGCCGAGGTCGACAGCCACAAGCTGTTGGTCCGCGCCGGTTACGTCCGTCGTATCGCTCCGGGCGTCTACTCCTGGCTGCCGCTGGGTCTGCGGGTGCTGCGTCAGGTCGAGCGCGTGGTGCGCGAGGAGATGAACGCGATCGGTGCGCAGGAGATCTCTCTGCCTGCACTGCTGCCACGCGAGCCGTACGAGACCACCAATCGGTGGACCGAATACGGCGACGCGCTGTTCCGGCTGCAGGACCGCAAGGGCAACGACATGCTCCTGGGGCCCACTCACGAAGAGCTGTTCGCGCTGACGGTCAAGGCCGAATACAACTCGTACAAGGATCTGCCGGTCACGCTGTACCAGATTCAGACCAAGTACCGCGACGAGGAACGGCCCCGCGCCGGCATCCTGCGCGGCCGCGAATTCGTGATGAAGGACTCGTACTCCTTCGACATGGACGAGGACGGACTGAAGAAGTCCTACGCCGCCCACCGCGAGGCGTATCAGCGCATCTTCGCCCGCCTCGGCGTCACCTACGTCATCGTCGCCGCGACATCCGGTGCCATGGGCGGCAGTGCTTCCGAGGAATTCCTGGCCGAGAGCGACATCGGTGAGGACACCTACGTGCGGTGTATCGAATCGGGATACGCGGCCAACGTCGAGGCCGTCACGACCCCCGCACCCGAACCCATCGCGATCGAGGGTCAGCCGGCAGCAGTCGACTACGAGACAGGCAACACCCCCACCATCGCGACGCTCGTCGAGTGGGCCAACTCCGTGGATCTCGGACGCACCGTCACCGGCGCGGACACGCTCAAGAACATCTTGCTCAAAGTCCGCAACGCGGAGGGGGAGTGGGAACTGCTCGCCGTCGGCCTGCCCGGTGACCGCGAGGTGGACGAGAAGCGCCTCGAGGCATCCCTCGAGCCTGCCGAGTTCGCTCTGCTGACCGACGCCGACTTCGCTGCCAATCCGTTCCTCGTCAAGGGGTACATCGGTCCACGTGCGTTGCAGGCCAACGGAGTTCGCTACCTCGTCGACCCGCGAGTTGTCGATGGAACGTCGTGGATCACCGGCGCTGACGTCAAGGGCAAGCACGTGGTGAACCTCGTCGCCGGTCGCGATTTCGTTCCCGACGGCACCATCGAAGCAGCCGAGGTGCGTGACGGCGACATGTCTCCCGACGGTCGTGGGCCGCTCGTCAGTGCTCGCGGAATCGAGATCGGGCACATCTTCCAGCTCGGCTACAAGTACACCGATGCGTTCTCGGTCGACGTTCTCGGCGAGACCGGTAAGCCGGTTCGCCTGACGCAGGGTTCCTACGGCGTCGGCGTCTCGCGTCTGGTCGCCGTGATCGCCGAGCAGATGCACGACGACAAGGGTCTGCGGTGGCCGGCGGAGGTCGCGCCCGCCGATGTCCACCTGGTGATCGCCAACAAGGACGACGCCGCTCGCGAGGGCGCGGAATCGATTGCGACACAGCTCGATACGCAAGGCATCGAGGTCCTGTTCGACGATCGCAAGGCCTCGCCGGGAGTGAAGTTCAAGGACTCGGAGCTGATCGGAGTTCCGCTGGTGGTCGTCATCGGCCGCGGCTGGGCCGACGGCAAGGTCGAGATTCGTGATCGATTCACCGGCGAGAGTCGCGAACTGGACGTCGACTCGGCGGTCGAGGAGATCGTGAAGGCTGTGCGGCACACGCCGTAGAAGAGTCTCGCGATCCGTCTGCGCGGTCGATTACCCGCTGGTAGCTTCGGGTCAACGACTATGAGAGGTCATGCCGTGTCTCACTACGCGCTGTTCGATCCCACAACCTTCGATCCGGCCGAGCTCGACGACGACTCTCGTCGACAGCTGCGGGCTTTGATCGAGTGGTTCGAGAGCCGAGGCAAGGGCCGACTGCTTGCCGACGACCTCGACGCAGTCTGGCCCGCGGACTTCGTCGAGTTCGTCGCCGAGCAGAAACTTTTCGCAACCTTCTCCACGCCCGCCGCGTATGCGGACGGATCGCCGAACACGCGGTGGGACGCCGCTCGAAATGCTGCGCTGAGCGAGATTCTGGGTTTCTACGGTCTGGCGTACTGGTACACCTGGCAGGTCACCGTGCTGGGTCTGGGCCCCATCTGGATGAGTGCCAACGACGACGCCAAGCGTCTGGCCGCCCGGTCGCTGGACGGCGGCGGCGTCATGGCATTCGGACTGTCCGAGCGCGCGCACGGTGCCGACGTCTACTCCACCGACATGCTGTTGACGCCCGAGTCCGAGGACTCCGAACTCGCATTCACCGCGTCGGGGGAGAAGTACTACATCGGAAACGGCAACGTTGCCGGCATGGTCTCGGTGTTCGGCCGACGCACCGACGTCGAAGGACCCGATTCGTACGTCTTCTTCGTGGCCGACAGTGCGCACCCGGCCTATCGGCTCCGCGAGAGCGTCGTCCACGGACAGATGTACGTCAGCACGTTCGCGCTCGAGAACTACCCCGTCCGGCAACAGGACATCCTGCACACCGGTGCCGACGCGTTCTCGGCCGCTCTCAACACGGTCAACGTCGGAAAGTTCAACCTGTGCACCGGATCCATCGGAATCTGTGAGCACGCGTTCTACGAGGCGATCACACACGCGAACAACAGAATTCTGTACGGCAATCGCGTCACCGACTTCCCACACGTCCGCAGTGCATTCGTCGACGCGTACTCCCGGCTGATCGCCATGAAGATGTTCAGCGCGCGGGCGCTGGACTACTTCCGTGCCGCGGGACCCGAAGACCGGCGTTACCTGCTGTTCAATCCGATGACCAAGGCGAAGGTCACGTCCGAGGGCGAAACGGTCGTGCGTCTGTTGCACGACGTCATCGCGGCCAAGGGATACGAGAAGAACACGTACTTCCGTGAAGCCGCCCAGCTGATCGGAACACTGCCGAAGCTGGAGGGCACAGTGCACGTCAACGTGGCGCTGATGCTCAAATTCATGCCGGCGTACATGTTCTCGCCCACCGACTACCCCGACGTCGGCACTCGGACCGAGCCGGTCGACGACAGTTTCTTCTTCGCTCAAGGCCCGGCCAGAGGTGCGAGCTCGGTGCGGTTCCACGATTGGAATCCGGTGTACCAGAAGCATTCCGGAATCCCCAACATCGGACGGTTCTACGAGCAGGCACAGGCGTTCAGGTCATTTCTCGCCGAGTGCGCGCCCGACGAATCGCAGCAGAAGGATCTCGATTTCCTTCTCGTGGTGGGGCACCTGTTCTCACTCGTCGTCTACGGCCATCTGGTGCTCGAACAAGCCGACGACATCTCGCCCGAGATGTTGGACCAGATCTTCGACTTCCAGATCAGAGACTTCTCCGGCTATGCCGTCGCGCTGTACGGGAAGCCATCGTCGTCTGCAGCGCAACAGAAGTGGGCCCTGGACGCGATCCGCAAGCCCGTGGTCGATGCGGGTCGTTTCGAGACGGTCTGGAACGAGGTCGTTTCCTACGACGGCAGATACGAGATGCGTCCCTAGTCTGTGACGCGACCTGCCGACGATCCGCCGGACGCCGTCACGGTTGGCCGGGAAATGCGGTCGACGACGGACTGACACCCAGGATCTGCTGCCACGTCGCGAGCCGTACCGCTGCGTCGGTCAGCGCCTGTACCCCCATGTCGCGAGTGGCACCGGACCTACTGCGTTCGATCAGGGAACGCCACGCGACGCTGGTATCGAGTTCGGCCTGCGCAGCCAACTGCGCGGCCGAAATCGCATCGGTCACCGGGAACGGCGACGCATACGCCGGATCCGGTAGCGGCACATCGACACTGGCCGCCTGAAGTGCGTCGATCGTCGAGTCCCGGCGCGCGCGGTGGGCTGCGGTGTTCGACGCCACCACCTCGGCCCGCGAGGGATTGGAGAACGCAGCGACGACGCCGTAGGCGAACACCGCTGCGTACTCGGCGTGCAGTGCGTCGACGAGGCCTTGCTGTTCCGGACCGAGATCGCTCACGCCAGGACCACCATGGTCGAGACCGTGCACGAGGCACTGATGGAACCGAGAAGGCCTGCTCGGTAACCGCTTTCGTTGCGAGCGGCATCTGCTGCACTGCGAGCGGACGCGGTGAGCCTCTCCCGTACGGCGGCGAGATCGGGCGGTGGGGTCGTGGGTGCGACCGTCGTGGTGGCCGGCAACGACGACGTCTGCGTCGATGCGCCGGTAGCGCGGGCGATCTCGGTATCGAGCGCGTCGGCGTGCTCGGTTCTCTGCCCCGCAACGATGCCGAGGGCAACTGCGTAGTCGGGAATCACGGTGGCGGCCGCGGTGGCATCGGCTGCATCGGCGCGTGCAGCGCGCAACTGCGAGGTGAGGGTATCGAGGGCAGGCCCGGATATCTCCTCCTGACCACAGGCCGCGACGGTCGACACGGTGGCCGCGGACAGGGCGGCGGCACCGGCGAGTCGGAACAACCCGCGGCGACTGAGCGCGAAGTGGACTGTCGGCGTGGGCACCCCGATATCGTGCCAGACCGAAGGCTTCGTGCGCGCCGAGCCCGCGTGTCGCGTCGACAGCCGTGGTGTGAAACAACGGTGGTCACGAGCACTACCTGCGGGGCGGTAGGCTGTTGGTTCACCAAACGCAGTCCGGCTGCCGCTCGCCGGATCGCCCACAACTACACACGAGGAGTTCGCGACATGCCTGTTCCGTCCAAGGAAAGGGTTGTCGAACTACTCGCCGACCTCGTACGAGAACGGGGTTACGACCTCGAAGACGTGAACGTGGTGGCCGCAGGTAAGCACAGCGCAGTGCGGATCATGGTCGATCGCGAAGAGGGAATCGACCTCGACGCGCTCCCGGAACTGAGCCGCGACATCTCCGATGCTTTCGATGCCGTGACAGATTTCGGTGAAGCTCCCTACACGCTGGAGGTCACCACCCCAGGAATCGACCGCCCGCTGACCGAGTCCCGGCATTGGCGTCGGGCCCGCGGGCGGAAGGTGCGCATCGAACTCGCCGACGGCAAGTTCGACGGGCGCGTCGGGGTGCTCGACGGCGATTCGGTCACCGTGGTGATCAAGGAGAAGGGCGTGCTGTCGACTCGGTCGGTTGCGCTGCCGGAGGTTGTGAAAGCTGTTGTGCAGGTGGAGTTCTCGCGGCCGAGCGCCGAGGAGATGGACCTGGCGGGTGGAGTGGTCGGCAGCCGGCCCTCGCCTGCGAACACCGATGAGATCGTGGATGTGGAAGCACCGGAAGAAGGGTCGGACAAGTGAATATCGATATTGCCGCATTGCGGGCCATCGAGGCAGACAAGGGAATTCCGATCGAGATGGTGATCTCGACGATTCAGACCGCATTGCTGACGGCCTACCGGCACACCGAGGGGCACCAGTCCAACGCGTGGATCGACGTCGATCGTAAGACCGGATCCGTTCGCGTCATGGCCAAGGAGCTCGACCCAGACGGCAACCTGATCTCCGAATGGGACGACACCCCCGAGGGCTTCGGACGCATCGCGGCCACGACCGCGCGGCAGGTCATTCTGCAGCGACTGCGCGACGCCGAGCACGAGCGATCGTTCGGCGAGTACTCCACTCACGAGGGAGAGATCGTCAACGGCGTCATTCAGCGCGACACCCGCGCCAACGCCAAGGGCACCGTGATCGTCCGCATCGGTAGTGATGCCAACGGAGCCGACGGGCTGTTGCCGCCCGCCGAGCAGGTGCCCGGTGAGAGCTACGAGCACGGGGAGCGCATCAAGTGCTACGTCGTCGGTGTCGCCCGAGGTAATCGCGGTCCGCAGATCACCCTGTCGCGTACCCATCCGAACCTGGTACGCAAGCTGTTCGCCCTCGAGGTCCCGGAGATCGCCGACGGATCGGTCGACATCGTGGCGGTCGCGCGTGAATCGGGCCACCGGTCGAAAATTGCCGTCGCTTCGACGGTGTCGGGTCTCAATGCCAAGGGTGCCTGCATCGGTCCGATGGGTCAGCGAGTGCGCAACGTGATGAGCGAACTGGCCGGCGAGAAGATCGACATCATCGACTTCGACGAGGACCCGGCCACGTTCGTCGGGAATGCGCTGTCCCCGTCGAAGGTCGTCTCGGTGACCGTCGTCGACGCGGCTGCTCGCGCTGCCCGCGTCGTCGTTCCCGAGTACCAACTTTCGCTGGCGATCGGCAAGGAAGGGCAGAACGCCAGACTGGCCGCTCGACTGACCGGTTGGCGCATCGACATCCGCAGCGATGCGGCGGCACCCGAGACGACCAGCGCGTAGGGCCGGAATGCGGAGTTCGGGGCAATACAGCGGTAGAGTGGTCGATGGTCCGGTAACGACCTCGTTGCCACGAGACATGAACGCGAGTATCCGGTTGTGACAAGCCGGCCGATTCGTACATGTATCGGGTGCAGGGAGCGAGTGCCGGCCGCCGATCTGTTGAGGATCGTGGTTCGAGAAGCTGGTTCGCACGAATTCGCTCTCGTCCCCGACGTCCGGCATTCGATGACCGGTCGTGGTGCGTGGTTGCACTACAGCCGAGAATGCCTGCACAATGCGGAGCGACGCCGAGCCTTCGGTCGTGCGTTTCGGATATCGGGAAATGTGGAATCGTCCGCAGTGGCAATCGTGCTCGACGAGTACGAGCAGCTGCACGACGACAACACGACAAGAGCAACACCCGTCGACAAGAACAGGCAACAGCACTGATGAGCACACCGTGAAGCACCAACGATGAACGTCCATCGGAGATAACCCGAGGTCGTGCGGGCACCAAGCCTCGCTCGGCCTCTCAGTGAGGAGAGCAGTGGCAGGCAAGGCCCGCGTGCACGAGTTGGCCAAAGAACTCGGTGTCACCAGTAAGGAACTACTCGCACGGCTCAAAGAGCAAGGCGAGTTCGTCAAATCCGCATCATCCACAGTCGAGGCCCCCGTGGCTCGTCGACTGCGTGAATCCTTCCCGTCCGAAACTTCGGATGCGTCGGCAGCAACCGCACCGGCACCCAACGGTCGCGCAGCGGCCGACCGCGCAGCGAGCAGCTCCGCGAAGCCGGGCGCGGCCAAGCCGGGCGGACCCCGCCCCGGCCCCAAGCCGGCACCCCGCGCTGCAGAGCCGGAAGCACCCGCAGCACAAGCTCCGGTCGAGGCAGCTCCGGCCGCACCGACCCCGGCGGCCGCACCGACCCCGGCTGCACCCACCCCGCCGCCCGCAGCGCCCGCTGCCCCCGTCGAGCAGGCTCCGGCCGCTTCGGCAGGCACCGGTGAGACGGCATCGGCTCCGGCCGCGCCCAAGCCGGCAGGTCCCGGCCCCAAGCCCGGACCCAAGGCCCCGCGTGTCGGGAACAACCCGTACTCCTCGGCTCCCGTGGAACGGCCGGCTCCCCGGCCTGCTCCCGGTGCACCCCGCCCCGGTGGCGGACGCCCCGCTCCCGGACAGGGTGGGCCTCGTCCCGCCGCACCGTCCGGTGGCGCTCGTCCGGCTCCCGGACAGGGTGGGCCTCGTCCCGCTCCAGGCCAGGCCGGACCTCGTCCGAGCCCCGGCTCGATGCCTCCTCGCCCGAATCCCGGTGCGATGCCGACCCGTTCGGCACGTCCGAGCCCAGCGGCAGGACGCCCCGGTCGTCCCGGCGGCGCTCCGGGTGGTCGTCCCGGCGGCGGTGCCGGTGGCGGTGGCTACCGTGGTGGCGGCGCTCCCGGTGCTCCCGGTGGTGCCCCCGCAGGCGGCGCTCCCGCAGGTGGTTTCCGTGGCCGTCCCGGCGGCGGCGGACGCCCCGGTCAGCGCGGAGCTGCAGCAGGTGCCTTCGGTCGTCCCGGCGGAGCAGTCCGTCGCGGCCGTAAGTCGAAGCGGGCGAAACGCGCCGAGTACGAGAGCATGCAGGCACCCGCAGTCGGCGGCGTCAGGCTGCCCCGCGGCAACGGTGAGACCATTCGTCTCGCTCGCGGTGCATCGCTGTCGGACTTCGCGGACAAGATCGACGCCAACCCGGCCGCACTGGTCCAGGCATTGTTCAACCTCGGTGAGATGGTCACAGCGACGCAGTCGGTCAACGACGAGACGCTGGAGCTTCTCGGCGGCGAGATGAACTACGTGGTCCAGGTCGTCAGCCCCGAGGACGAGGATCGCGAACTGCTCGACTCGTTCGACCTCACCTACGGCGAGGACGCCGGCGGCGAGGACGACCTTGAACAGCGTCCCCCGGTGGTCACTGTCATGGGCCACGTCGACCACGGTAAGACGCGACTGCTCGACTCGATTCGCAACACCACGGTGCGCGAAGGCGAGGCCGGCGGAATCACGCAGCACATCGGTGCCTACCAGGTGCTGACCACGCTCGAGGGCAACGAGCGTCTCGTGACGTTCATCGACACCCCCGGTCACGAGGCCTTCACGGCCATGCGTGCCCGCGGTGCCAAGGCCACCGACCTCGCGATCCTGGTGGTCGCAGCCGACGACGGCGTCATGCCGCAGACGGTGGAGGCCATCAACCACGCGCAGGCGGCCGATGTGCCGATCGTGGTCGCGGTCAACAAGATCGACAAGGAGGGCGCGAACCCGGACAAGATCCGGCAGCAGCTCACCGAGTACGGTCTGGTCGCCGAGGAGTACGGCGGCGAGACGATGTTCGTCGACATCTCCGCCAAGCAGGGCACCAACATCGATGCCCTTCTCGAAGCGGTGCTGCTGACGGCCGACGCCTCGCTCGATCTGCGCGCAAACCCGGACATGGACGCTCAGGGTGTCGCCATCGAGGCGCACCTCGACCGTGGTCGTGGCCCGGTCGCGACCGTGCTCATCGCCCGCGGAACATTGCGCGTCGGTGACTCGATCGTCGCCGGTGACGCGTACGGACGCGTGCGCCGGATGGTCGACGAGCACGGCGAGGACGTCACCGAAGCGATGCCGTCCCGTCCCGTGCAGGTCATCGGCTTCACGTCGGTGCCCGGTGCAGGCGACAACCTGCTTGTCGTCGACGAGGACCGGATCGCCCGTCAGATCGCCGACCGTCGAAATGCGCGCAAGCGCAATGCTCTGGCAGCCAAGAGCCGCAAGCGCATCAGCCTCGACGATCTCGATGCAGCTCTGAAGGAGACTTCGCAGCTCAACTTGATCCTCAAGGGTGACAACTCGGGAACCGTGGAAGCCCTCGAAGAGGCGCTGCTCGGTATCGAGATCGACGACGAGGTCGAGTTGCGTGTCATCGACCGCGGTGTCGGTGGCGTCACGGAGACCAACGTCAACCTGGCGTCGGCATCCAACGCGATCATCATCGGCTTCAACGTTCGCGCGGAAGGCAAGGCCACCGAGCTGGCCAACCGCGAAGGCGTCGACATCCGGTACTACTCGGTGATCTACCAGGCCATCGACGAGATCGAGAAGGCCCTCAAGGGCATGCTCAAGCCGGTGTACGAGGAGGTCGCCCTCGGGCAGGCCGAGATCCGCGCGCTGTTCCGTTCCTCCAAGGTCGGAAACATCGCGGGTTGCCTCGTCACCTCCGGTACGATCCGTCGCAACGCCAAGGCGCGACTCATCCGAGACAGCGCCGTTGTCGCGGAAACCGTCACGATCTCCTCGCTCCGCCGTGAGAAGGACGACGCGACGGAGGTTCGTGAGGGATACGAGTGTGGTTTGACGGTGACGTACTCCGACATCAAGGTGGGCGATGTCATCGAGGCGTACGAACTCCGTGAAAAGCCGCGCGACTAGAACCGATGCGGAGCCGTTCGGCTCCGCATCCGGTCGCGTCGGCTCGGTGGTGAAGCCAGGGGAGTGACACTGCGCTCCGACTTTCGAGCCGGTGGTGGTACGACAGCTGTACCGCCACCGGCTTTGTCGTCGAAGCTGATCGAAGGACGTCAGCGTGTATCTGGGTGCTCTGGAGTTGGACGTGTTGTTGGGGGACGTGCGCTCGCTCGCCGAGAAGCGGTCGATGGTGGAACCGGTTCTCGGTGATCTGCACAGGCTGGGAGTCTCGGCTGCGGAAACCGGTGAGCGAGAACGTATTCGGCGATCCCTGTTGGGTGTCGCCGCAGCCGGTACCGACGTCGATCTACTGCACGACAAGCTGGACGAGTGCGAGCGGCATGTCGCCGAACGCCATGATCTGGAACTGTTGGCAGTACGCCGAAGAATTTTCGGACCCGAGGATTGACTCGGGAAGTCTGCCGAGCACTGTTCGGCAGACATGAAGTGCACAACCGTCGACGCGTCGTACAGAATCGACGTTCGGCCATGAAAGAGGAGTGTGATTGTCGTGGTGGATCAGGCCAGGGCTCGTAAGTTGTCCAAGCGAATCGCCGCCATCGTTGCAACGGCGATCGATCACGAAATCAAGGATCCACGGCTGGCATTCGTGACCATCACCGACACGAAGGTGACAGCCGACCTGCACGACGCCACGGTGTACTACACCGTCATGGGCGAAGACCTCGATACGCCGCCCGATCTGCAGGCTGCCGCGGCAGGACTGGAGAAGGCCAAGGGTGTGCTGCGTTCGAAGGTGGGAGCCGGAACGGGCGTGCGGTACACGCCGACACTGACGTTCGTGACCGACACCGTGCCCGACACCGCACGCCACATGGAAGATCTCCTCGAACGCGCCCGACTGGCCGACGAGGAGCTCGCCCGTGCCCGTGCGAACGCCAAGCCCGCCGGAGACCCGGATCCGTACAAAGCCCCACGCGAGATCGCAGACTTGGATGGTCATTCCGCAGGCTCCACTCCTGCAGACGTCGAGCCCGCCGAAGCCGACTGACATGTCCGACGGTTCGGGGACAGTTTCGGAGACGGACGAGGATCTGGCGCGGGCGATCGACATGCTCGAACGCGCATCCTCGGTGACCGTGCTGTGTCACGTTCAGCCCGATGCGGACACGATCGGGAGTGGGCTCGCGCTCGGTTCGGTACTCGAACGTCGCGGCGCGAGCGTCCAGGTGGCGTTCGCTGCACCGGCGTCTCTGCCCGAGTCGATGGACGAGCTGCCGGGCCTGCACCTTCTGGTCGACGCCGACAAGGTCGCCGATACCGTCGACCTGGTGGTCACGGTGGACGCGGGAAGTCGGGGTCGGCTGGGCTCGCTGGGCGAGCGACTCGATACCGCCTCGGCCAGCCTCGTCATCGATCATCACCGCAGCAACACTCGATTCGGAACGCTGAACGTGGTGGATGCATCCGCGGAGTCGACCACCGCGGTGATCACCCGACTGTTGGACCTGTGGGGTGTCGAGATCGACGCCGATCTCGCACATCTGCTGTTCGCAGGCCTGGTCACCGACACCGGTTCGTTCCGTTGGGTCCGCCCCGGTTCGCATCTGCTCGCAGAAAGGCTGCTGGCCACGGGGATCGACGGCGCACACATCGCACGCAAGTTACTGGACACCCATCCGTTCGACTGGCTGCCGATGCTCGGCACGGTTCTCGGTTCAGCGTCGTTGATTCCCGACGCCGGCGACGGCCGGGGGCTGGTGTACGCGGTCATTCGGAGCGAGGATGCGGCCGGAATGCGGTCCGAGGAGATCGAGAGCGTGATCGACATCGTGCGCACCACCTCCGAAGCCGAGGTGGCAGCAGTGTTGAAGCAGCAGGACTTCGGCGCGGTCTGGGTGGTCTCGTTGCGCTCGAAGACCGAGGTGGATGTCTCGGCGGTGGCGTGTCGTCTCGGCGGTGGTGGGCACCGCAACGCGGCCGGTTACACCGCCACGGGTGAACTCGCCGTCGTGATCGATGCGCTGTGCGAGGCACTGTCGGCGTCGTGAGCTCCACCCCGGTCACCGCTCGGAAAATCCTCGGCTTGTCGCTTCCCTCTTTGGGTGTCCTCGCCGCCGAACCCCTCTACCTGTTGTTCGACGCAGCGGTGGTCGGCCGACTCGGTGCGCTGGCTCTCGCCGGCCTGGCCATCGGCGGACTGGTGTTGGCTCAGGTGAGCACCCAGTTGACCTTCCTGTCCTACGGCACCACCGCGCGAGCGGCCCGCATGCACGGTGCCGGTCGCGGCGGCGACGCGGTGGGTGAGGGTGTGCAGGCAACCTGGCTGGCCTTCGTCATCGGTAGTGCGATCGTCGCCCTCGTGCAGCTTGCGGCCGAACCCGTGGTGTCGGTGCTCACCGGCGGTGGCGACATCGCGGCCGAGGCGCTCGCGTGGCTTCGGGTGGCTCTGCTGGGTGTGCCGTTCATCCTGGTCTCCCTGGCCGGAAACGGATGGATGCGCGGGGTTCAGAACACGGTGACGCCTCTGCGATTCGTCGTGTTCGGCTTCGGTGTGTCAGCGGTGCTGTGCCCGCTTCTGGTTCACGGTCTGCTCGGATTCCCGCGCCTGGAGCTGGTGGGATCGGCTGTGGCGAACGTGATCGGCCAGGCCGTCGCCGGCGCGCTGTTCGTCGCCGCAGTCGTGCGACAAGGCACCGACCTGCGCCCGCGATGGTCGGTGATGCGTGCGCAACTGGTGCTGGGCCGTGACCTGATCGTGCGCAGTCTGGCGTTCCAAGCCTGCTTCCTGTCCGCTGCTGCCGTCGCGTCGAGGTTCGGGGCGGCCTCGGTCGCCGCCAACCAGGTGGTGCTGCACTTGTGGAACCTGGTGTCGTTGATGCTCGATTCACTGGCAATTGCCGCCCAGACCCTTGTGGGTGCCGCCCTGGGGGCCGGCAGGACCGAGGACGCGCGCGCACTCGCGTGGCGCTTGACCGCATGGTCGACGGTATTCGCGGTTGTCCTCGCCTGCGTGTTCGCCGTCGGGCGGTCGTTCGTTCCTGATCTGTTCACCGCAGATGTGTCGGTCATCGACCAGATGCATGCGATCTGGTGGATCTTCGTCGCGATCATTCCCATTGCCGGGGTCGTATTCGCCTTGGACGGGGTGCTGCTCGGCAGCGGCGATGCAGCGTTTCTGCGGAACGCGACCATGGCGTGCGCCGTCGTGGGCTTTCTGCCGTTCATCTGGTCGGCCCTGGTGTTCGACTGGGGATTGGTCGGTATCTGGATCGGTCTCGGTGTCTTCGTCGCCCTGCGCATGATCGCGGTCGCGGGCCGGGTGCTGTCCGGAAAATGGCTGGTGATCGGCAGCGATCGACAACTACGCACGTAGCCCGCTGTCAGGACTGCGACGGTAACGCAGGGTGCAGGGCCACCTCGCGGCTCTTGACGACGAAGAACACCGTGCGGCCCGGTTCGAGCCCGAGATCGGACACGGCAGCGGGAGTGATGTCGGCAGCCATCCCGGGGGAGCCGTCGGGATGCGGACGTGACCGGACGCGGATTCCCGACCCCTGTACCTCCAGCTCCTCGATCTCCACCTCGAAGACGTTGCGGGGGCTGGCGTGCGGGGCAGTCGGGTGCACCGAGACGGCGGCGGGGGAGAACACAGCGACCAGCGCAGTTCCGGTGTCGTACCGGCCCGAGCCATGAACCTGCAACCCCCAACTCGTGTTCAGAGTCGTCGTGTCGTCGGCGTCGACCGCGCGGCCGGACAGCAGGTTCACCCCGGCGATGCGGGCACCGAACTCGCTTCGGGGCGCGGTGAGCACCTCCGCGACCGAGCCTCGCTCGACGACGCGTCCACCCTCGACGACCGCGACGGAATCGGCGAGCGCGACGACGTCCAGCAGATCGTGGGTCACGATCAAGGCCGTGCGAGCGCTCTCGCGCAACACCGCGCGCAGCACTCGCCGAATGGCCGGAGCCGTATCGACATCCAGGGCCGCCAGGGGTTCGTCGAGCAGCAGCAGCTTAGGATCGGCCGCCAGAGCGCGCGCGATGGCGATACGTTGGGCCTGACCGCCGGACAGCTGGCCTGGACGGCGATCGGCCAGGTGGGAGGCACCGACCGCGTCGAGCCACCTGTCGGCCACGGCCCCGGCGGCGGACCGGTTCGCCCCGGCACTGCGTGGTGCGAAGGCCACGTTGGTGCGCGCGGTCATGTGGGGAAACAGCAGGGCGTCCTGTGCGAGAGTCGCGACGCCGCGGGCGTGAATCGGCACGACGGTCTTGGAGGCGGTGTCGGTCAGTACGTCCTCGCCGAGCCGGACGAGCCCGTTGTCCGGTACGGCCACACCCGAGACGAGCTGCAGCAGAGTCGATTTGCCTGCCCCGTTGGGCCCGAGAATGGCGACGGTCTCACCCTCGACGGCGTCCAGTTCGAGGTCGATTTTGCGGACCCCGAGCGTGGCGCGTAGGTGCAGTGCGCTCACATCGTTCCCGACGACCGAGTACTGCGGGCGGTGACGACAACGAGCCCAGCCACCAGTATCAGCACCAGCGACAGTGCCACCGCGGCATCGGGATCGGCCTCGCGCTGGAGATAGATTTCTAGGGGGAGCGTCCTGGTGACGCCCTCGAGCGAGCCGGCGAAGGTCAACGTCGCTCCGAATTCTCCCAGTGCACGTGCGAAAGCGAGAACGGTCCCGGAGATCAGTCCGGGGAGTATCAGCGGGACGGTGACCCGCCTCAGGACGGTCGTGGGGGTGGCACCGAGGGTGGCAGCCACCACGTCGTAGCGGTCACCGGCCGTACGCAGGGCACCTTCGACGCTGACGACGAGAAACGGCAACGACACGAACACCTGTGCCAATACGACGGCCGTGGTCGTGAACGCGATTCGAATCCCGAAGGCATCGAGATGTTCGCCCAACAGGCCCTGGCGTCCGAAGGTGTACAGCAGCGCAATGCCGCCGACCACCGGGGGCAGAACCAGGGGCAGTACGACGAGGGAGCGAAGGATCGGCAGTCCCCGAATCGAGCTGCGCGAGAGCACGATTGCCATCGGAACGCCCAGAAGCAGGCACATCACGGTGCTGGCTGTCGCGGTCTTCAGGCTCAGGATCAGCGCCGCAACCGCGGATTCCGAGGTGACGAGCCCGAGAAAATTCGACCAGTCGATTCGGGTGAACATTGCAGCCAAGGGGGCCACGACGACAAGCGCCCCGAGAGCGGCCGGAACGAAAATCCAGAGCGGCACACCGACGGTCGGACTCCTGGGGCCTGCGGGTTGTCCGGTCACGGTGCCCCGAAACCGGCTCGGTCCAGCACGTCCAGGCCGACGGGTCCGGTGACGAAATCGGTGAATGCGCGAGCTGTGGCTTCGTTGCGGGAACCGCTCAGTGCAGCGATCGGGTAGGTGTTGACGGCCTCGCTCGACTCCTCGAAGGGTACCGAGGTCACGGCCTCGCCTGCCCCGGCAGCGTCGGTGACGTAGACCAGTCCGGCATCGGCCTGTCCCGAGGTGACCTTGCCCAGCACATCGGTGACCGAGGATTCTTCGCTCACTGCCGGGATGGTCGTGCCGGTCGCGGCCTCGACGGTCGCCGTCGCCGCGCCGCACGGCACCTGGGGTGCGCAGATCACCGTCAGGACGTCTGGGTTCGCCAGATCGGCGAAGAACGTGATGCCTTCCGGGTTACCTGGTGCGGTGACGATGGTCAGGGTGTTGGAGGCAAAGTCGACGGGATTGCCCGCGACGAGGCCGGCATCGACCGTTTTCGTCATGTTCTTCGTATCCGCCGAGGCGAAGACATCGGCAGGCGCGCCGGAGATCAGCTGCGCGGCCAGGTCGGAGGAGCCCGCGAAGCTGAACTCCACCGAGGTACCGGGATGTTCGGCCTCGAATCGCGTACCGAGATCGGTGAAGCTCGCGCGGAGCGATGCCGCGGCGAAAACCGTCATCTCGCCCTCGACTGCGCTTCCGTCGGTGGTCGCATCGGGTGCGGTCGCACCGGGTTGCGAGGTGCACCCGACGAGGATCAGGGCGGCAGCGGCCAGTGCCGTGGATATCGGACGCATCGTTGTCACGAGTATCTCCTGCGTTTCTACGGTGTCTCGACGATGACGGTCGTCGCCTTGACGACTGCGACGGTGACCTTGCCGGGTTCGAGCCCCAGTTCACGAACCGAGCGGGTGCTCATCAGGGACACGATCGTGAACGGTCCACACTGCATGCTCACCTCGCTCATCACCGCGTCAGAGACGACCTCGGTGACCAATCCGACGAGTCGGTTGCGCGCGGAGCTACCGCCCGACGAGATCTCCGGCGGGGGTACGGCGTGCTCGCGTGCGTACTCGGCCAGGTCCCGTCCGGCGATGACCTTGCGTCCGGTGTCGTCCTCGTGCGAGGCGAGTGCGCCGCTGTCCATCCATCTGCGCACTGTGTCGTCACTGACGCCGAGGAGTGCCGCGGCGTCTCGAACGCGGACGGGGGGCACCGTCACCTGGACGCCCGCACTGCGGGCTGTATCCGCAAATAGGTCATGGTTGGCACCATATACCCGAAATTGCGGATGAGGAGCGGGGATCTCGCTGTCGGTGACGCGTCGTCTCACCCCAACGAGATCTGCCGAGGAATCTGCGTGGAGTATTGAACGTTGACACGTTCTCGGACGGTTTCGGCGATCGGACGCCGGCGGCCGAGCACATCGGAAGGAATTTTCAGTGGTAGCGAAGCTGTGGGCAGTGAGCGACATTCACGTCGGACATCGGGGCAACCGGCCCGTCACCGAGGACATCTTTCCCGAATCGCCCGAGGACTGGCTGATCGTTGCCGGTGACGTGTCGGAGAAGACCGACGACATCAAGTGGGCACTCGAACTGCTCCGTAGCCGTTTCGCGAAGGTCATCTGGGTTCCCGGAAACCATGAGCTGTGGACGACGGTCAAAGATCCTGTCCAGATTCACGGAGCGGCCCGATACGAGTACTTGGTCAACATGTGCCGCGAGATCGATGTCGTCACCCCGGAAGACCCGTATCTGCGGTGGGAGGGTGAGGGTGGCCCGGCGACGATCGTGCCGATGTTCCTGCTCTACGACTACACGTTCCTGCCACGCGGAGCTCGAGACAAGGAGCACGGTCTCGCGATCGCACGCGAGAAGAACGTTGTCGCCACGGACGAATTCCTGTTGTCCTCGCAGCCGTATGCGACGCGAGACGCGTGGTGTCACGCGCGTATCGATGCCACCAGAGACCGCCTCGACGCGCTGGACACCACCGTTCCGACCGTGCTGATCAACCACTTCCCGATGGTTCGGCAGCCGACCGAGGTGTTGTTCTACCCGGAGTTCGCGCTGTGGTGTGGGTCCACCCTGACGGCGGATTGGCACACGCGCTACAACGCGATCTGCTCGGTGTACGGGCACCTGCACATCCCGCGGACCACCTATTACGATGGTGTCCGTTTCGAGGAGGTGTCGGTGGGCTACCCCCGTGAATGGCAGCGCCGCGGTCTACCGAAAAACGTTCTGCGACAAATTCTTCCGGTCCCCGAATATCCGCCGGGTGCGCTGAACAAATGGGGCGGTCACTTCACGGTGACGCCCGAGATGGAGGCAGAGGTCGAGAATATGAGGGCCGGCAAGTGATCGAATCGATACTCCCCAACGGTGTCGTCTCGGCCGAATTGTTCGCCGATCCACCGGGATTGACGCCGCATCCGCTCGAAGCTCCGTTGGTGGCCAAGGCAGTGGACAAGCGCAAGCGTGAATTCACCTCGGCACGGCACTGTGCGCGTGTGGCGATGGAGAAGCTGGGCGTCGAGCCGGCCCCGATCATGCGCGGCAAATCCGGTGCACCGCAGTGGCCGAAGGGTGTGGTCGGATCGTTGACGCACTGCGACGGATATCGCGGTGCCGTGCTGGCCTACTCGATGCAGGTGCGATCGGTGGGGATCGACGCCGAGCCGCACGGACCATTACCGGACGGTGTGCTCGATGCAGTGAGCCTCGAAGCCGAACGGGAGTGGCTCGCGACCGCGGGACGTGAGGACGTCCACTGGGATCGAGTGTTGTTCTGCGCCA
Source organism: Rhodococcus sp. 077-4 (assembly GCF_047782425.1). NCBI lineage: Bacteria > Bacillati > Actinomycetota > Actinomycetes > Mycobacteriales > Nocardiaceae > Rhodococcus > Rhodococcus sp. 077-4. Next base: position 922,363 of record NZ_JAJPWC010000002.1, read on the forward strand.
AGGAAGCCACGTACAAGGCCTGGGAGCCGCTGACCGGACGGTGGCTCGGTTTCGAGGATGCGCACATCACCTTCGAGCGCACCGGCTCCGGCGACGACATCTCGGGAACCTTCCACTCCGAGCTGCTGGTACCGGGCGACACGGTCTCCGGGCCACCTCTGACGGCGTTCGACGGTCGATGGTTGGTGGCGGGCGGTCTGGTGATGACCGCGATCTCGGTGATGTGACGACCGGCTCGGCGAGCCTGGCACAATGCTCACTCGTGAGTGCTCGCGAAAAGATTTCGTCCGGTCTCGTCGGTGCCGGCCTGCTGGTGGTCGACAAGGGGCCGGGTGTGACGAGCCACGATGTCGTTGCGTCGTGCCGAAAGCTGTTGCGCACGCGGAAGGTCGGTCACGCGGGAACTCTGGATCCCATGGCGACAGGCGTGCTCGTGCTCGGTGTGGAGCGTGCGACCAAGATGCTCGGACTGCTGTCGCTGACCACCAAGTCCTATACCGCGACCGTGCGCTTGGGCCGAAGCACGACGACCGACGACGCCGAGGGCGACGTCCTGGTGGACGTCGCGGCGCAGCACGTGTCCGATGCCGATATCGCGGCCGCGATAGCCGCTCTGACCGGCGACATCGAGCAGGTTCCTGCGAGTGTCAGCGCCATCAAGGTCGACGGTCAGCGAGCACACAAGTTGTCCCGCGCAGGCGAGGAGTTCACCCTGAATGCCCGCAAGGTGAGCGTCACCCGGTTCGACGTGACGGCCAGGCGCGATGTGGTCGAGAGCGAATCGGCTTTCGTAGATCTCGATGTCGAGGTCGACTGCACGTCGGGGACGTACGTGCGGGCTCTGGCTCGTGATCTCGGCGCAGCACTGGGTGTCGGCGGTCACCTGACGGTGCTACGCCGTACCCGCGTCGGGCCGTTCACGCTCGAGCACGCACGGACCCTGGAAGAACTGGCCGATGATCCGGCCGTCAGCCTGGACATCGACGAGGCCGCGCGCACGGCGTTTCCACACCGGCAGATCGATGCGGCGGAGGCGGAATCGCTGAGCCAGGGTCGGTGGCTCGACCCCGTCGGAATCGACGGCGTCTACGCGGCCGTCGATCCGACGGGGCACACCATCGCTCTGCTCCAGGAGAAGGGCAAGCGAGCCAGCTCTGTCATGGTCGTGCGGCCCGCGACCCTGCGCGGGCACTGAGCCGTTCGACGTCAGTTCGCCGGAACCATCCAGATCGCCTCTGCGGCGCGGTGGCCGAGGTCGATGGAATCCGTGGCCTCGGTGCGACCGAGTTCGATGGCGACGGTGCCTGCGTAGTCGCGGCGTTCTATCACCGTGATCGGAAGGTCGAGCGTGATGCCGACGGAGTCGAAATAGCGGAGCATCGCGGGGTCGGAATCGGAGATTCTTGCAACTCGGCCGGATTGTCCGTCGAGGTACTCGCTCAGACGGGTCGCGGACGGTGTGTCGATCGCGCCGTCGACCGAGGGAATCGGGTCTCCGTGCGGATCCCGTGCGGGATGGCCGAGTTTTGCGTCGATGCGGTCCATCATGAGGTCGGATACGGCATGTTCGAGGATTTCGGCCTCGTCGTGCACTTCGTCCCAGCCGTAGCCCAGTTCGCGAACCAGGTAGGTCTCGATCAGACGGTGCCGACGGACCATTCCGATGGCAGCCAGTCGGCCCTTCTCGGTGAGCGAAATCGCCCCGTAGCGGGCGTGGTCGACCATGCCCTGGTCGGCGAGCTTGCGAATCGCCTCGGACACCGTCGAGGCCGACACGCCGATGCGTTCGGAGAGCATCTTCGTGCTGACGGAATCCTCGCTCCATTCGCTGGCGGTCCAGATGACCTTGAGGTAATCCTGCGCAACCGCCGAGAGCTGGACGCCTTCGGCGGCCGAAGCAGGATCGTCTTTTCGTTGCACCACGTCGCCGAGCTTAGGCAATCCAATGGAAAAAGACATCTCACCCGGCCGGGGCGACCGGCACCTGGCCGCGGTGCCGCAGAGCACGCACCACGATGCCCTGGGAGGGACTGAACAGGTAGGCGAGGACGAAGACCAGCCCCTGGGTCAACACGACGCTGCCACCGGAAGAGACGTCGAGATAGAAGCTGGCATAGATCCCCACCAGCGCGCATCCCACCGAGATGAGCGGAGCCAACACCAGCATTCGCCCGAAACTGTGCGTGAGCAGATACGCCGACGCCCCGGGAGTGATGAGCATCGCCACCACGAGGATCACGCCGACGGCCTGGAGGGCAACGACGGTCGTCAAGGCCAGCAGGGTCAGCATCACGGCAGAGATGACCGTCGGGTTGATGCCGACCGCGCGAGCTTGGGTGCGGTCGAAGGCGAAGAGCGTGAAGTCGCGACGTTTGACGATCATGACGGCCAACGCAATGCCACCGAGTACGAACACCTGGACCATGTCTGCCTGCGAGACGCCGAGCAGATTGCCGAACAGGATGTGGTTGAGGTCGATCTGGCTGGGAAACTTCGAGATCAGGACGACGCCGAGCGCGAACAGGGTGGTGAAGACGACGCCGATGGCGGCGTCCTCCTTGACGATGGTGGTGTTGCGAACGACGCCGATGGCACCGACCGCGATGAGGGCGAACAGAAGCGCTCCGACCGCGAACGGTGCTCCGAGCAGATACGACAGCGCGACGCCGGGCAGAACGGCGTGTGAGACGGCGTCGCCCATCAGCGACCAGCCGATGAGGACGAGCCAACAGCTGAGCACCGCGCACACGATCGACGCGGTGACGGTGACCAGGAGAGCCCGTTGCATGAAGGTGTATTCGAGGGGATCGACGAGAAAGTCGACGAGATACACGGTTCAGCTCGCTTTCGGGGCCGGTGTGCCCGATGTCGGATCGATGAACGGCGAGGTGCCTGCACCCAGCTCCCCGACTCTGGAGGGGTCGATGCCGAAGGCGAGTGCCAAGTTCTCCGGGCGCAGTACCTCGGCCGGACTGCCGTGCATCAGCACCCGCTGCTGCAGCAGTATCGCTTCGTCGCACAGCTCCGGGAGTGCATGCAAGTCATGGGTCGACACGAGAACGGAGGCACCGTCGCCTGCGAGTTCACGGAGCAGCCGGGTGATGGTGGCTTCGGTCTTCTTGTCCACTCCGGCGAAAGGCTCGTCGAGCAACAACAAGGACGCCTCCTGGGCGATGGCGCGAGCGACGAACGCGCGCTTGCGTTGGCCGCCCGAGAGCTGGCCGATCTGACGGCTCGCGAGGTCGGCGAGGTCGACGCGCTGCAGTGCCTCGTCGACGGCACGTCGATCGGCTGCTCGGGGAGTGCGGAAGAAGTTCTGCTTGCCGTACCGCCCCATCATCACGACGTCGCGCACGCTGATCGGAAAGGTCCAGTCCACCGATTCGGCCTGGGGCACGTAGCTGACCGTGCCGGCTCTGCGCGCCTGGGCGGGGTCACCGCCGAACACGGTGATCGAGCCGGAGTTCGGCTTGACCACTCCCATGACGGCCTTGAACAGCGTCGATTTGCCCGATCCGTTCATTCCGACCAGCCCGCAGACTCGGCCGGATTCGAGCGTGAGGCTGGCATCGACGAGAGCCACGACGTCGCGATATCGGACGTTGACGGTGTCGATCGTCAGCGCCGTCAGCTTGTCACTCGGGGTCCCTGTGTGCTGGGTCATCGTTCTCCTACCAGAGCGTCGGCGATCAACCGTGCGTCGTAGCGCAGTAGATCCAGGTACGTGGGGACTGGCCCGGTCACATCGCTCAGTGAATCGACGTAGAGCTGTCCGCCGAAACGAGCGCCGGTGTCTTCGGCGACCTGGAGCTGCGCCTTGTCCGAGACGGTCGACTCGCAGAACACAGCAGGTACGTCGTTGTCCCGAACGAAGTCGATGGTGCGGACCACCTGCTTCGGCGTCCCTTCCTGCTCGGCGTTGACCGGCCACAGGTATGCCTCCTGCAGGTCGAAGTCGCGGGCAAGGTATCCGAACGCGCCCTCGCAGGTGACGAGCGCACGTTGACGCTCGGGCAGTGCAGCCAGATCTGCAGCGAGTTCTGCGCCCACCTCGCGGAGTTGCCCGATGTACTCGGCTGCGTTCGATCGGTAGTCGTCGGTGTTGGCGGGGTCGAGGGCGACGAAGGCGTCGGCGATATTCTCGACGTACGTCTCCGCGACGACCGGTGACATCCAGGCATGTGGGTTCGCCTTGCCCGCGTAGGCATCGTCGCGAATGTAGATCGGATCGACGTCCGCACTCACCACGGCATGGGGTGCCGGTATTCGTTCGACGAATTTCTCGAACCAGGCCTCCAGTCCGAGTCCGTTGTCCAGGATCAGCTCGGCCTGCTCGGCCGTACGCAGGTCTCCTGGCGTCGGTTCGTACCCGTGGATCTCGGCCCCGGCTTTTGTGATCGATTCCACTCTCAGGTGGTTACCGGCGACGTTGGCGGCCATATCGGCGAGCACGGTGAACGTTGTCAGAACCAGAGGTCTGCCGTCGTCGAGCACGGTCGGATCCTCCTCGCCCACGGCGCGGGCGCAGCTGCTCGAGGCTGCCACCAGTGCTCCGGCCACGGCCCAGCTCGCGAGCATTCGCACGACGCGATATCCACGCTGTCGAAGAAATAAGTTAGGCACACCGAAATATTTACCGTGGGGATACCTTTTTGTCCATACCCGACGGACGCGACACGCCCGTCCGAGGGTGACCGAGCGGCCGTCGGGCCGTAGGCTTCGCGGTGTGCAGAGATGGCGAGGTCTCGACGATGTGCCTGCCGACTGGGGCAGGTGCGTGCTCACGATCGGCGTCTTCGACGGCGTTCACCGCGGACACGCACAACTGATCGGGCGGGCGGTCGCCGCGGCGAAGAATCGCGGTGTTCCCAGCGTGCTGATGACGTTCGATCCCCACCCGATGGAAGTCGTGCGGCCGGGTAGTCATCCTGCTCAGCTGACCACCCTGACGAGGCGAGCCGAACTGGCCGAGAAACTGGGCATCGACGTGTTCTGCGTCATGCCGTTCACGCCCGAGCTGATGAAGCTCACGCCCGAGCGCTACGTTCACGAAATTCTGATCGAGCGCCTGCACGTCGCAGAGGTCGTCGTGGGCGAGAACTTCACCTACGGGAAGAAGGCGCTCGGCACGGTTCCCATGCTGCGAAAGATCGGCGAACGGTCGGGTTTCGCAGTCGACGGAGTGAACCTGCTCGCCGAGCATGCCGTGACGTTCTCCTCGACCTACATCAGATCGTGTGTGGACGCCGGCGACGTCGCGGCAGCTGCTGCCGCACTCGGCCGACCGCATCGTGTCGAGGGTGTCGTCGTGCACGGTGACGGGCGTGGTCGCCAAATGGGTTATCCCACAGCCAATGTCGCGCCGCCCATGTACTCGGCCATTCCCGCCGACGGCGTCTACGCCGCGTGGTTCACCGTGCTGGGGCCCGGTCCGATCATGGGGACGGTCACTCCGGGGGAGCGGCATCCGGCCGCCGTGTCCGTGGGTACCAATCCCACGTTCTCGGGTCGTACGAGGACTGTCGAGGCATTCGTACTCGACGGTGAGGCCGACTTGTACGGGCAGCATGTCGCGGTCGACTTCGTCGAGCGGCTGCGCGGCATGGAGAAGTTCGACTCGATGGAAGCGCTCGTGGAGGAAATGGGACGCGACGCCGAGCGGGCCCGCTCGATTCTGGCGGCGAGCACGGCCTGATAGGCTGTCCCCTCGGTGCTCGCTGCGGTCCGTGGCGGCTGTACCGGCTTCGATCCCATCGTGTCGACCTCGGTCGTTCGATCGGCATGCGTTGCTTCCTTTCACGCGGACGTCATTGATCAGGAGTATTCCCAGTGGCATTGACCACAGAACAGAAGAAGGCCGTTCTCGGCGAGTACGGCTTGCACCCCACCGACACGGGCTCGCCCGAGGCGCAGGTTGCAATGCTCACCAAGCGCATCGTCGACTTGACCGAGCACCTCAAGATGCACAAGCACGACCACCACTCCCGCCGCGGCCTGCTGCTGCTGGTCGGACGTCGTCGTCGTCTGCTCAAGTACATCGCGAAGGTCGACGTCACCCGCTACCGCTCGCTCATCGAGCGTCTGGGTCTGCGTCGATAGTCTTCAGCGACGCGAGGATGGCACCGATGCAGGGTTCGACGCGCCGGTGCGCACCCGACTCGCAGCAATAGTGCAGTAGCCAACGAGGCAGTGCTTAGACTGTTCCTCGTTGGCTATCTGTGTTTGTAATGCAAGAACAGTTTCGCCAGCACGAGAAAAGCGGATGCACGGCATCCGCACACCGCCGTGTATGCCTGTCACGACGTGGTGTCGGTCTTCGGTAGTGGCCTTTCGGATACGAGATCCGATGGGCTTCGATCGATGGCCGCCTCCGCTCAGCCGCGTCCCGAGAGCACTCTCGGAGATGGACGGCACGGGTATGCCGCCGCAGCCAGGAGGGCTTGCGGTGTGTCCACGCGGGCACGGCAAAGACGAGAGGACGAGAACAGAACACATGTCGGAAACCACAACCTTGGACGTCGAAGAAGGCGTCTACGAAGCAACCGCGATCATCGACAACGGCACGTTCGGCAAGCGGACCATCCGCTTCGAGACCGGCCGCCTCGCACAGCAGGCCGCAGGCGCAGTCGCCGCGTACCTCGACGAGGACACCATGCTGCTGTCGGCAACGACCGCAGGCAAGCACCCCCGTGAAGGGTTCGATTTCTTCCCGCTGACGGTCGACGTCGAAGAGCGTATGTACGCCGCGGGCCGTATCCCCGGATCGTTCTTCCGCCGCGAGGGCCGTCCGTCCACCGACGCCATCCTCACCTGCCGCCTGATCGACCGGCCGCTGCGTCCGACGTTCGTCGACGGACTGCGCAACGAGATCCAGGTCGTCATCACGGTCATGAGCCTCAACCCCGCCGATCTGTACGACGTCGTCGCGATCAACGCGGCATCGGCCTCGACGCAGATCGCCGGACTGCCGTTCTCCGGCCCGATCGGTGGCGTTCGCGTCGCACTGATCGACAAGCAGTGGGTCGCCTTCCCGACCAACGAGCAGCTCGGCAAGGCCGTGTTCAACATGGTCGTCGCCGGCCGCATCGTCTCCGGCTCCGGTGCCGACGCAGACGTCGCCATCATGATGGTCGAAGCCGAGGCCACCGAGAACGTCATCGAACTCATCGAAGGTGGCGCCACCGCCCCCAACGAGTCGGTCGTCGCCGAGGGCCTCGAAGCGTCCAAGCCCTTCATCGCGGCACTCTGCACCGCGCAGCAGGAGCTGGCGTCCAAGGCAGCCAAGCCCACCGGCGACTACCCCGTCTTCCCGGCATACCAGTCGGATGTCTTCGAAGCCGTCGAGAACGCCGCGAAGATCCCGCTGAACGAGGCACTGACCATCGCGGGCAAGGCCGAGCGCGAGAGCAAGCTCGACGAGGTCAAGGCTCAGGTTCTGACGTCGGTCGGAGACAGCTTCGCCGGCCGCGAGAAGGAGATCGGTGCCGCATTCCGCGCACTGACCAAGAAGTCGGTTCGCCAGCGCATCCTCACCGATCACTTCCGCATCGACGGCCGCGGCATCACCGACATCCGGTCGCTGTCCGCCGAGGTCGCGATCATTCCGCGTACCCACGGATCGGCCCTGTTCGAGCGTGGCGAGACGCAGATCCTGGGCGTCACCACCCTCGACATGGTCAAGATGGCGCAGCAGGTCGACTCGCTCGGGCCCGAGACGTCCAAGCGCTACATGCACCATTACAACTTCCCGCCGTACTCCACCGGTGAGACCGGTCGCGTCGGTTCACCCAAGCGTCGCGAGATCGGTCACGGCGCACTCGCCGAGCGCGCGTTGCTGCCGGTTCTGCCCAGCCAGGCAGAGTTCCCTTACGCCATCCGTCAGGTCTCCGAGGCACTGAGCTCCAACGGCTCGACCTCGATGGGCTCGGTCTGCGCATCGACCCTGTCGCTGCTCAATGCCGGTGTGCCGCTGCGCGCCCCGGTTGCCGGAATTGCCATGGGCCTGGTGTCCGACGAGGTCGACGGCGAAACTCGCTACGTCGCGCTCACCGACATCCTCGGTGCCGAGGACGCGTTCGGCGACATGGACTTCAAGGTCGCCGGAACCAAGGACTTCGTCACCGCACTGCAGCTCGACACCAAGCTCGACGGCATCCCCTCCAAGGTGCTCGCCGGCGCGCTGTCGCAGGCCAAGGATGCTCGCACGACGATCCTCGAGGTCATGGCCGAGGCCATCGACACCCCGGACGAGATGAGCCCGTACGCACCTCGCGTCACCGCGATCAAGGTGCCCGTGGACAAGATCGGCGAGGTCATCGGGCCCAAGGGCAAGATGATCAACTCCATCACCGAGCAGACCGGTGCCAACATCTCGATCGAAGATGACGGCACTGTCTACGTCGGTGCAGCGGACGGCCCGTCCGCGCAGGCCGCGATCGACATGATCAACGCCATCGCCAACCCGCAGCTGCCGAAGGTCGGCGAGCGATTCCTCGGAACCGTCGTCAAGACAACGGCTTTCGGCGCATTCGTCTCGCTGCTCCCGGGCCGCGACGGACTGGTGCACATCTCCAAGCTCGGTAACGGCAAGCGCATCAACAAGGTCGAGGACGTCGTGAGCGTCGGATCCAAGTTGCGCGTCGAGATCGCCGATATCGACAACCGCGGCAAGATCAGCCTCGTTCCCGTCGAGGACGACAACGCGGCTGCTCCCGCCGACGCTCCCGAGGCACCCGCCGAGGTCAGCGCTGAGTAAGAAGCAACCGAGCCGAACGGTACGTCCCCTCGGGACGTACCGTTCGGCCGTTCCAGACAGCACCGGCATCGACACGGGTGTGCAACGCACCACTCTGCCCGGCGGTCTCCGGATCGTCACCGAGTTCGTGCCCGGTGTGCGCTCGGCCTCGGTCGGCGTATGGGTCGGAGTCGGCTCACGGGACGAGCAGCCCAGTGTTGCCGGTGCCGCGCACTTCCTCGAACATCTGCTGTTCAAGTCGACGCCGACGCGCAGTGCACTCGAGATCGCACAGGTAATGGACGGTGTCGGGGGAGAGCTGAACGCGTTCACCTCCAAGGAGAGCACCTGTTTCTATGCTCACGTACTCGACGAGGACGTCGCGCTCGCCATCGATCTCGTCAGCGATGTGGTGCTTCGAGGTCGGTGTCGATCGGCAGATGTCGACGTCGAGCGGCAGGTGGTCCTCGAAGAGATCTCCATGCGCGACGACGATCCCGAGGATCTGCTGGGAGATGCCTTCCTGGAGGCCATGTTCGGTGATCACCCCATCGGGCGTCCGATCATCGGCTCCGTCGAGTCCATCGAGTCGATGACTCGTGCGCAGTTGCACTCGTTCCACGTTCGGCGCTACACGCCGCAGCGCATGGTGGTTGCCGTTGCGGGCAACGTCGATCACAAGCAGATCGTCTCACTCGTGCGCCGCGCATTCTCCGGTCACCTGGAGAAGGGCATGCGCCCGGCCGAAAGGCGAGGTGGCACTGCGCGATTACGCAATGCCCCAACGTTGAGCTTGACCACCCGGGACAGCGAGCAGGCGCATCTGTGTCTCGGGGTGCGGGCGTTCGGGCGTCACGAAGGGCACCGCTGGGCGTTGTCCGTGCTCAACTCGGCAGTGGGCGGCGGACTCAGTTCGCGCCTGTTCCAGGAGATCAGGGAAGAGCGGGGTCTCGCGTACTCGGTGTACTCCTCGGTGGACACGTTTGCCGACAGTGGCGCGTTCTCGGTGTACGCGGGGTGTCAGCCGGAAAATCTCGGCGAAGTCACCACGGTGATTCGCGAGGTACTGGCCAAGGTTGCGGCCGAGGGCATCACCGATGCGGAGTGCGCTCGCGCCAAGGGCTCGTTGCGCGGCGGACTCGTTCTCGGACTCGAAGATTCGGGTTCCCGAATGAACCGCATCGGCAGAAGCGAACTCAACTACGGCAATCACCGCGACATCACCGACACTCTGGCGCGTATCGATCGCGTCGGCAACGACGAGGTGCGCGAGGTCGCGGCGTTGTTGCTCGATCGTCCCTTCGGCGCGGCCGTCGTTGGGCCCTACAAGTCGGTTCGGCAACTGCCCGCGTCGGTCAAGTCTCTCGTTCGCTGACGTTCGCGATCACGTCGCGCACTGCTCGGCGGGTCAACTCCGTCACCGACGGAGAGTCGGAGATCGGCTCGAATGCACGGGTGGAGTTGAGCGCCGCTATCCCGTGCACGGAGGTCCACAGTCGTAGGGCTGCGAACTGTGGATTCTCCGGCGCGACCGCTCGGATCGACTCGATCAGAGCGTGGAACAGCGGGCGTGAAGTATCGCGAAGATTTTCACCCGAACCCTCGAGCATGTCGTGTCGAAAGATCAACGCGAACATCGCCGGTCGCTCGACGGCGAACTGCACGTAGGCGTCGGCAACCGCATCCAGCGCAGCCAGGGGCGAATCCGATTGTTGCGCAGCAACTTTCATCGTTGCATCGAGATCGACGAGACCGACTCGGGCCACGGCCGCAGCGAGCGCGTGCAACGTCGGGAAGTAGCGCCGTGGGGCACCGTGCGACACCCCCGCCTCGCGGGTCACCGCCCTGATGGTCAGCCCGTCGAGTCCATCCCGCTCGAGCAATCGGACACCTGCGTCGATCAGTCGCGTTCTGAGGTTGTCCATCACGTAGACATTGTCTACTCTCGGCGTCGACGAAGTCCAGCCGAAGGGGTCGAACCATGTGGTATCTGCTGTTCAAGTACGTGCTGATCGGGCCGATTCTCCGAATACTCGGACGCCCATCGGTGGCGGGGCTGGAGAACTTGCCGACGAATGGTCCGGTGATCATCGCCGGAAACCATCTGACAGTCGTCGACTCCTTCTTCCTCGTTCTTCTCGTTCGACGACGGGTCACCTTCATCGCCAAGAGCGAGTACTTCACCGGCAGAGGGGTCAAGGGTGCGGCACTGCGGTGGTTCTATTCGGCGACTGGCCAGGTGCCCGTCGATCGACGTGGGGCCGCGGCCGCGGAACCGGCGCTGCAGGCCGCGAAAGGCATTCTCCGACAGGGGAATGTGTGGGCGGTCTATCCGGAAGGGACGCGATCTCCGGACGGTCGGCTGTACAAGGGTAAGACCGGGCTGGCGAGAGTGGCGATCGAATCGGGTGCACCCGTCGTGCCGGTGGTGATGCACGGGACGCTCGGAGTCAACCCAGTGGGCTCGAGGATTTGGCGGCCCGGCAAGGTGCGTATGATCGTCGGCGATCCACTGGATTTCACGAGATATGCAGGGGGAGAGAACAACAAGGCCATCCTGCGTGCCGCGACGGATGAGGTGATGGCCGCGTTGGCGGAACTGTCGGGACAGGAATACGTCGACGTGTACGCCGCCACCGTCAAGGACGCGGCATGACTTCGGACGTGCCGGCACGAGGCAGAACAGTCCTCGTTACGGGCGTCGGGCGGCGAGCGGGAATCGGCTTCGCCATCACGCGCCGATTGTTGCGTGACGAGAGCATGCGGGTCTTTGCGCACTCCTGCGACGGTTACGACGTCACCGAGCCGTGGGGAGTCGGCACACCGGGAGCACGGGAGGTGTTGGCCGAGTTGTCCACCGCCGACAGGCTCGGCCACCTCGACATCGACTTCGTCGATCCGTCGGCACCGGCCACGCTCTTCGATGCAGCTGAATCCACGTTCGGCAGCGTCGATTCTCTGGTGGTCAATCACGCCCGATCACAACTGGGTGATCTGGCGACGTTGACCGCAGAAACGCTCGACCTGACGTGGGCGGTGAATGTACGAGCATCTCTGCTTCTGGTGCAGGAATTCGCGCGGCGTTACGTCGATCGGCCCGACGGTGGTCGGGTCGTGCTGTTCACGTCCGGGCAGGACGAGGGACCGATGTCGACCGAAATTCCGTACGCGGTGAGCAAGGGTGCCATCGCGTCGATCACGCCGACCCTGGCCGATGCGGTGATCGAGCGAGGCATCACCGTCAACACGATCAATCCGGGTCCCACCGACACCGGTTGGGCGAGTGCCGATCTGGACGAGTTCGTCGCACGCCACATGCCGCGCGGTCGGTGGAACTCACCGGAGGAGGCCGCGGCCGTCGTGGCGATGCTGCTCTCGCCCGATTCGGCGTCGATAACCGGTCAGGTCATCGGGGCCGAAGGTGGATTCCGTCGCTTCATGCCGTGAGCGTGTGGGCCGGCCGAATCAGAGCTTCTTCTTGTTCAGCAACAACTTCCAGGGCACCAGTGCCGATTCGAGTTGTACCGACAGACTCATCTTGGATTCACCCTCGCTTCGTTCCTCGAAGGTGATCGGCACCTCGGCGAGAGTGAGGCCGTGCTTGACCGTGCGGTAGTTCATCTCCACCTGAAATGCATAGCCGTTGCTCTCGACCGAGGCCACATCGATGGTGCGCAGAGTGCGCGCGTGCCAGGCCTTGAAACCCGCGGTCGCATCCTTGACACCGAGGCGAAGGATCGTGTTGACGTAGAAGTTCGCCCAAGCAGACAGCGCCTTGCGGTGCCAGGGCCAGTCGGCGGCTACCGCACCGCCGGGAACGTATCGCGAACCGAGCACGACGGCCGCGTCGGTGGTGTTCAGTTTGTCGATCATTGCCGGGATCACCTCGGTGGGATGCGAGAGATCGGCGTCCATCTGAATCACGATGTCCGCGCCCTCGTCCAGTGCCCGCGTCATGCCCGCGACGTAGGCGCGTCCGAGCCCGTTCTTTTCAGTGCGGTGCAGAACGCTGACCTCGAGGGGACCGTCGATGGCCAACTTGTCGGCAACGTCGCCGGTACCGTCGGGCGAATTGTCGTCGACCACCAGCACGCCGAGCCCCTCGACCTGTAGCCCGGCCAGCAGCTCGACGAGCCTGGGGAGGTTCTCGCGTTCGTTGTACGTCGGCACGACGACGGTGGTCTTCGGGGTGACTCGTTCCGTACTCACCACCGTATGATCCGTGATTCGGGTGTCCGATCCAAATATCGGACACGGTCGGCCGTGTCGGATCGGCAACTTCGGGACCGAGCGGGTGCATGGATGGTCACCGTCGGGTCCAGTCCACGAAGGTGCCGTCGCGCAGAATCGGAACGCAGAAACTCGAATCGACCTCGGCGGCTATCGCCACGTCCTCCGGATGCCCCATCCCGATCAACTCTCTGCCGGAAACGCATCGGTGCAGCTCGGAGCCCACATCGCGCTCGACGGCTCGCCACGCCGCCGCTGCCGCCCTCGCCTCGGGAGAGACGTCGCCTGCCTCGGAATCGACGAGTGCGGCGAGGACCGCACCGGCACCCCAGAGGTCCTCGACAGCGGGCCGGAGGGACTCGTCCGGCCAACGCTCGCCGGCCGCTATGACTGCTGTCACCGAACTCGGGTTCCGTGCCCGTATCCACTGCGCTACCGCAGATGCGTTTCTCAGCGACGCGCCGACACACCATTCGACCCTGCTCGCGAGCTCGTGGGCGATGGTGGACCCGTTCGGTGACGGCAGCACCAGCCGTGCCGGGGCCGGCGCTGCCCGGACGGTGGCCGGGCACAGGCTGATCCGGCCCGCAGAGGCCTCCGAACGCCCGACGGCGAGGACCGCATCGAACTGCTCGGCCAAGTGCGTGGCTCGGTCGTCGCGCCACCGGCTCGGAATGACGTCGATGCCTGCGTCCACAGCCACCGTCAGGGTCGTCGTGAACGACAGGACGTCCACGACGACAGCGATGTCGGCACCGTCGATGATCGCGTCGGCACCGCGAAGCCCCCAGTCGAAGCGGAGCCCGAATGCACTCTGGGACTGTCCGGGGTCGGTGGGCACCGCGGAACGGTATCAAGCCCGGTGCCGGTGATACCTTCGGCGTGATCGAGTGGGGGGAGCCCAACATGCAGTTGGATCTGGACACCAAGGTGATCGTCCTCGCGGCCGGCCTGTTGCTGCTCTGGGCTCTGGTGTTGGGCGTGCTCAAGTATCGCCAGATGTCGACATCGACGGATGGAACGGCGCATCGTTACGTCGACATCGCCCATCGGGCGGCTTTGATGTACTCCTTCGCCGCCCTTGTACTGGCCGTCCTGGCGCAGTTCAGCGCGTGGTCTGTCACGGTGGATCTGGTCGCCGCATCGGTGGTGCTGGTGTTCTTCGTCGGCGCGATCCTGAGCTACACCGTGCACGGCATTCGTCGGGACACCGAGAACCAGTTCGTGCACCCTGTGGCCGGAACGCATCTGTTCATGGTGCTGTTGATCGTCGGTGAAATCGGCGGAACAGCGGTGCTGGTGGTTGGTTTCGCACTCGAGCAGTTCGTCCGGCCGAACTAGGATCCGCATGGACAGTCGGGGGATTCCATCGGTGACGGTGAGTATCGGGTCGATGCACAGAACGTTCGACGGTGCCGTCCGGTGACAATCGGTCGGGTCTTTGCTCGCCTACCTGGGGTCCAGATAGAGCTCGGCGGTCTCGGTGGCGACCGCGGAGACCGCGGCGGCAAGCCCCGGCTCCAAGTCGAGTGCGCGTGCGAGTCGTTCACCGCGTAGGCCCTGCGTGCGGAGTAGCTCCCAGGCCTGCTCGACCAGTCGAACCGAGGTGGGGTGGTCCAACTCGGGACGGTTCGAGCGCAAGGCTGTGGCAGCCCAATCCGCGTCGAACGTCCCGTTGGGTGGACCGAACACACGCTCACCGGACGAATAGCTCTTCGGCTCCATACCCTCCGACGCTAGCAGGATCGACGGCCGGCGCAATCGTGACCGAATTGCGTCGAGACGCTACTACCGAACCGATCGGTCCTTTCCGTACGGTATGGCGATGTACGACGGCCACCGCAGCGCCCCGGTCGCGCTGTCGATCGTCGGATCGCTGCTGATCGGCGTCATCGTGGGCTGTTCCAGCGGCGAGGGCAGCGGTCCGATCGACGGGGTCTCTGCGCGCACGAACTTCTCCACGGTCACGGGGTCGTTGGTGGTCGGTGATCCCTTCGCCGGCCCTTCGGCACCCACCGAGGTGCTGCCGCCCGCAGTGGTGGAACTTCCTCCGAGCCTCGAGGGTGCGCGGCTGCCGAGCGCATCGCCGGTCGCTGTCACGGAGGTGGTCCTCGGAGGGGAGTCGACGGTCGAGTACCGGCTGGCGGGCAACGGACCGGTGTCCTACACGGTCCGTTACGTCGACGAGGCCGTCCGCTACGCCACCAGTGAACCGGTGGCCGTTCCGGGAAAGTCCGTGTTGCAGGTCGACCTGTCGGGTACCTCGACCGAGTCGGACGAGACGTTCACGCCCTATGCCGGGCCGGAACGGGTTCGCAGCGCGGCCGATTCGAACGTCGTCTCGGTCGATTTTCTGGCCGATCCCGGCGGAATCTCGCAGTCGTTCATCGGAGTGGGTGCCGAACGCCCCGAGTTCACGGTGACCACCACCGACAACCCCGCAGCAGTGATCGTCACCGTCGAACCTCGATGACCCGTCACACGATCGAAAGTATCTCCGCCATAGCTGTTTCGGCCCGTCCGGCGATGCCCTCGCGGTAGCATCGCGATGTGTCCGACGTCACAGCGAGATCGAGTTCGTCAGGCCGCGTGCGGGTGCTCGTCTACAGCAGCAACGCGTCGACGCGTGCCCAGGTGAGGTCTGCGGTCGGAACTCGACCGGACCTCTCGCTCGGCGAGATCGAGTACGTCGACGTCGCAACGGCAGCCGTCGTCATCGAGCACTTGGACGCGGGCGGTGTTGCGTTGGTGATCCTGGACGGTGAATCCTCGCCCGTCGGCGGTCTCGGCCTGGCGAAACAACTCAAGGACGAGATCGACCGCTGCCCGCCGGTGTTGGTACTGATCGGACGGCCGGACGACGCGTGGCTGGCCGACTGGTCACGCGCCGAGGCTGCGGTACCGCACCCGCTGGATCCGATCCGACTGGGTCGCGCGGTTGTCGGTCTGTTGCGACAGCGCACCTCGTCGGAAGCACCTGTGCGGCGCTAGGGACCTGCTCGGCGGTCACACCGTCTCGGACGTCCGGGCCGCGGCGGGCACGGTCAGCACGAATCGGTGAGTCAGTCCGGCGAGGACCGCTCCCAGGACGGGAAAGACCACGAAGACCCACAGCTGAGACAGTGCGGGACCGCCGGCGAGGAGCGCGGGTCCGAAGGATCGGGCGGGGTTGACCGACGTCGAGTCGATCCCGATGCCGAGCAGGTGGACAACTGTGAGCGTCAGACCGATCGGGATTCCGGCAGCCAGTGCGGGGTGAACGGATCGGGCAGTGGTTGCGAGCACGACGAGGACGAGCGTGGCGGTGGCGATCGTCTCGAACAACGCGACCGAGGCCAGCCCGTACTCTCCCGGCGACGAACCCGCGAAACCGTTGGTGCCCAATCCGTCCGAGGACAGCGAGTATCCAGGACGACCCGAGGCAACCGTCAGGACGACCGCTGCACCGATCAGGGCTCCGATCGCCTGAGCGAGGATGTAGAACACGGCTCGGATCGGGGTGATCGCACGTGCGATCAGCGCTCCTACGGTGACGGCCGGGTTGACGTGGCAGCCCGAGATCGGGCCGATGGCGTAGACGAGGGCGAGCAGGGTGAGTCCGAACGCCAGGGCGATGCCGGGAGTTCCGACGGTGTCGCCCCCGACGACGGCGGTACCCACACCGAAAATCACCAGCAGGGCAGTTCCGAGCGTCTCGGCGACGAGTGCTGGGAAGGAAATCGACTTCATCACTTCTCCTGTTCCACTGCGGCTACCTCGTGGGTGGGCAGCCGGGATTGTCGGGTAATTTGTCGTTTCCGTCCGGGCGGATCGCATGACCCAACGAAGTGATCTGAATCACACCCCAGCCGGTCCGAGGGTTCGGGTGACCCATGCGCGTCAACGGATTACGAAACTGGACTCCTCGAAATCCCGCGAGATCGACACCGAACCCATACTGTGTGTTTCAGGTCACATTGGTACGCCCGTTGCATTTACTCGCGGCGGGGCAGTAGTCGATCGAGGGAGCCGATGCCGGGATGAACGCCTACGTTCCGATTCTCGTGCTCGGTGCCATCGCGGTCGTGTTCGCGGTGTTCTCGGTGATGGTCGGCACCATGGTGGGCCCAGCGCGATACAACCGGGCGAAGTTCGATGCGTACGAGTGCGGTATCGAGCCCACGATGCATGCGCCTACGGGCCAACGATTTCCGGTGAAGTTCTATCTGACCGCAATGCTGTTCATCATTTTCGACATCGAGATCGTCTTCCTCTATCCGTGGGCAGTCCACCTCGACGTACTCGGTGTCTTCGGGTTGGTCGCCATGGCGTTGTTCGTGGTCAACGTGTCGGTGGCCTACGTCTACGAGTGGCGGCGAGGCGGGCTCGGTTGGGACTGATCCGAACACTGATCGACGGCACGGTGCACTGTTCTCGTTCTCCGGATGCGAAAAGAGCGTGATCGATGGGACTCGAAGAGAAGCTGCCCAGCGGATTCCTGCTGACCACTGTCGAGGGGTTGGCCGGGTACGCCCGTAAGGGTTCGCTGTGGCCCGCCACCTTCGGCCTCGCGTGCTGCGCGATCGAGATGATGGCCACCACGTCCGGCCGATTCGACCTCGCCCGTTTCGGTATGGAAGCGTTCCGCGCCTCTCCTCGGCAAGCGGATCTGATGATCGTCGCAGGCCGCGTCAGCCAGAAGATGGGGCCGGTGCTGCGGCAGGTGTACGACCAGATGGCCGAGCCGAAATGGGTTCTGGCCATGGGGGTCTGCGCATCCTCGGGCGGAATGTTCAACAACTACGCGGTGATCCAAGGTGTCGACCACATCGTTCCCGTGGACATCTACCTACCCGGTTGTCCACCGCGACCGGAGATGTTGCTCAACGCAATTCTGGAGTTGCACAAAAAGATTCAGGAGATGCCGCTCGGTGTCAATCGCGAGCAGGTGCGCGCGGCCGCCGAAGCCGCCGCACTGTCGTCCACGCCGACCATCGATCTGAAGGGACTGCTGCGATGACGGCGCACGAGCCCCGTGGAATGTTCGGCGTCCGAGGGAGCGGCGACACCTCCGGCTACGGCCGGTTGCGGCCACAGGCGACGACGGTGGACACCGCGGTTCGACCCTACGGCAACTATTTCGACGCAGTGGTCGACCGCCTGGCGACTGTTCTCGCCGCCGGTGACGCAACTCCGTCGTACGAGGACGCGGTCGAACGTGTGGTGGTCTTTCGAGGTGAACTGACGCTGCATCTGTCGCGGGAGCATGTGTCGGCGGTGGCTCGGGCACTACGTGACGACGAAGAACTGAGATTCGAATTGTGCACGGGCGCATCGGGAGTGCACTACCCGGACCTGGTCGGCCGCGAACTGCACGTGGTCTACCATCTGGTGTCCATCACCCACGGACGCCGGCTGCGTCTCGAAGTGGCAGTGCCGGATGCGGATCCGCACACCCCCTCCCTCTGTGCGGTATATCCGACCAACGACTGGCACGAGCGCGAGGTCTTCGATTTCTTCGGCATCGTCTTCGACGGCCATCCCGCGCTGACACGAATCGAGATGCCCGACGACTGGGTCGGTCACCCGCAACGCAAGGACTATCCGCTGGGCGGAGTTCCGATCGAGTACAAGGGCGCTCGGGTTGCGCCACCCAACGAACGCAGGTCGTACAACTGATGAGTGCAACAGGCGAAACCATCTACGCGGTATCGGGCCAGGACTGGGACGACGTGGTCGAACTGGCGCGTGGGTCGACCACCGAACGCATCGTGGTCAACATGGGCCCGCAACACCCGTCGACCCACGGTGTGCTGCGGTTGATTCTCGAGATCGAGGGCGAGACCGTCACCGAGGCTCGATGCGGAATCGGATACCTGCACACAGGAATCGAGAAGAATCTCGAATATCGCAACTGGACTCAGGGCGTCACCTTCGTCACTCGGATGGACTATCTTTCGCCCTTTTTCAACGAGACCGCCTACTGCCTCGGAGTGGAGAAGCTGCTCGACATCACCGACGACATTCCCGAACGAGCCACGGTGATTCGGGTGATGCTCATGGAGCTCAACCGCATTTCGTCTCATCTCGTCGCATTGGCTACGGGCGGAATGGAATTGGGTGCCGTGACTGCAATGCTGTTCGGCTTCCGCGAACGCGAGTTGATCCTCGACGTCTTCGAGGCCATCACCGGACTTCGTATGAACCACGCCTACATTCGCCCGGGCGGGCTGTCGCAGGATCTGCCGGCCGATGCAGTGGACAAGGTACGCGAACTTCTCCGGGTTCTGCCGGGACGGCTGCGCGACCTCGAGCTCATGCTCAACGACAATCCGATCTGGAAGGCCAGAACCGAGAACGTCGGCTACCTCGACCTCACCGGATGCATGGCCCTCGGCGTGACCGGTCCGGTGCTTCGGTCGACCGGGCTTCCCTACGATCTGCGGCGAACCGATCCCTACTGCGGATACGAGAACTACGAGTTCGATGTCGTCACCGACACCGGATGCGACTGCTACGGGCGCTATCTGATTCGCGTCGAAGAGATGAAGGAATCGCTCAAGATCGTCGAGCAGACCCTCGATCGACTCCGACCCGGACCGGTCGTCATCGACGACAAGAAGATCGCGTGGCCTGCCGAACTGGTATCCGGACCGGACGGTCTCGGTAACTCCCAGGATCATGTACGCACCATCATGAACACCTCGATGGAATCGCTGATCCACCACTTCAAGCTGGTGACCGAGGGGATGCGAGTACCGGCGGGCCAGGTGCTCTCCACGGTGGAGTCGCCCCGAGGCGAGCTGGGTGTGCACATCGTCAGCGACGGTGGAAGTCGACCGTACCGAGTGCATTTCAGAGATCCTTCCTTCACCAATCTGCAGGCGGTGGCCGCGATGTGCGAGGGCGGAATGATCTCCGACGTCATTGCTGCCGTCGCCAGCATCGATCCGGTGATGGGCGGTGTCGACCGATGACTGCGCAGTTGCCGCGATCGGGACCGGTGCTGATCGAACTCGGGGCGCGCCCCGAGGAACCGGTGCAACTGATGAGCCCCGACGCGCGCTCGTCGTATCCCACCGACGTCCGTGCCCGCCTGCGCG
Organism: Rhodococcus sp. 077-4; assembly: GCF_047782425.1. Lineage (NCBI taxonomy): Bacteria > Bacillati > Actinomycetota > Actinomycetes > Mycobacteriales > Nocardiaceae > Rhodococcus > Rhodococcus sp. 077-4. Next base: position 942,409 of record NZ_JAJPWC010000002.1, read on the forward strand.
CCGACGCCGACACCGTTCTCGCTCGGTATCCCCAGCCTCGATCGGCGTTGCTGCCGTTGCTGCACCTCGTGCAATCCGAGGACGGGTATCTGACGCCCGCCGGAATCGAATTCTGCTCCGACGTACTCGGACTCACCGGAGCCGAGGTGACTGCGGTTGCGACGTTCTACTCGATGTACCGCCGCGAGCCCACGGGCAACTACCGCGTCGGAGTGTGCACCAACACCTTGTGCGCGGTGATGGGCGGCGACGCCATCATGGATGCCCTACGGGATCACCTCGACATCGACCACGGCGAGACCACCGCCGACGGTGCCATCACGCTCGAGCACATCGAGTGCAACGCCGCGTGCGACTTCGCGCCGGTGATGATGGTCAATTGGGAGTTCTTCGACAACAGAACTCCGGCATCGGCGCGAGAACTGGTCGATGCGCTTCGATCCGGCGAGCAGGTGAATCCGACCCGCGGCGCTCCACTGTGCACGTTTCGCGAGACCGAGCGGATTCTGGCCGGGTTCGCCGACGATCGTCCCGGGGCACTCGAATCATCTGGCGGCGCAGGTGAAGCCAGTCTCGCCGGTCTGCGATACGCGAAGGAACATGCGATGTCGGCTCCCCAGGCTGCCGTTCCCGGCGAGGACGGTCACCCGGATCTCGGGGCCGAAGCAGTCGCGGACACCGTGCGAGACAAACCGGCTCCGGCACCCTCTGCCACTGTGCCACCGCAGCCCGGCACCACGGAGACCGATCCAGCGACGAAGGGCGAGTGACATGACCCTGACGCCGGTGCTGAGCGAGTTCTGGGACGAGAAGGACTCGTGGACCCTCGAGAGCTACCGCAGGCACGACGGATATCTCGGACTGGAGAAGGCCCTCGAGATGAATCCCGACGACCTCATCGCCTTCGTCAAGGATTCCGGTCTGCGTGGCCGCGGCGGCGCAGGCTTCCCGACCGGGACCAAGTGGAGTTTCATCCCGCAAGGAGATGGCAAGGACCACTACCTGGTGGTCAATGCGGACGAGTCCGAGCCGGGTACGTGCAAGGACATGCCGCTGATGATGGCGACTCCGCACACCCTGATCGAGGGAATCATCATCGCGGCCTACGCAATTCGTGCATCGCACGCATTCGTGTACGTCCGGGGCGAAGTGGTGCCGGTGCTGCGGAGACTGCAGGCAGCGGTCGCCGAGGCCTACGCCGCGGGCTATCTCGGCAAGGACGTTCTCGGGTCGGGTTTCGACCTCGAGCTGGTGATCCACGCCGGGGCTGGGGCGTACATCTGCGGCGAGGAAACGGCCCTCCTCGACTCGTTGGAGGGCCGCCGCGGTCAACCCCGGCTGCGTCCACCGTTCCCCGCGGTGGCCGGCCTTTACGCGCGACCGACGGTGGTCAACAATGTGGAATCCATCGCCAGCGTCCCGGTGATCCTGCGCAAGGGAATCGAATGGTTCCGCTCGATGGGCAGCGAGAAATCACCGGGCTTCACCCTCTATTCGATCTCGGGGCACGTATGTCGTCCGGGTCAGTACGAGGCCCCGCTGGGGATCACCCTGCGTGAACTCCTCGGCTACGCCGGCGGCGTCAGGCCAGGCCACGAGCTGAAATTCTGGACGCCGGGAGGATCGTCGACGCCGATGTTCACCGGCGATCACCTGGACGTGCCACTCGATTACGAGGGTGTCGGCGCCGCCGGATCGATGTTGGGGACCAAAGCTCTGCAGATCTTCGACGACACGACCTGCGTGGTGCGGGCGGTGTTGCGATGGACGGAGTTCTACGCACACGAATCCTGTGGCAAATGCACACCCTGCCGGGAAGGCACGTACTGGCTCGTGCAGATATTGCGCCGTCTCGACGGTGGAACCGGCACCGAAGCCGACCTGACGACCCTGCTCGACATTGCGGACGGCATCGCCGGAAAGTCCTTCTGCGCACTGGGAGACGGTGCTGCAAGCCCGATCGTGTCCTCGTTGAAGTACTTCCGCGACGAGTACATCCGACACGTCACCGAACAGGGATGCCCGTTCGATCCACACCGATCGACCCTGATGGCAGAGGAGCTGACGTCATGACCGCTGCAGCATCCGCAGGCTCCACTCCTGTACAGCCTGAGCAGTCGGTCCCGCCAGTGGAGATGGTGACACTGACCATCGACGACCACGAGATCAGTGTTCCCAAGGGCACGTTGGTGATTCGTGCCGCCGAGCTGATGGGTGTGCAGATCCCGCGGTTCTGCGATCATCCTCTGCTCGACCCGGTGGGAGCCTGCAGGCAATGCCTCGTCGATGTCGAGGGTCAACGCAAGCCGTTGGCGTCCTGCACCACGACGGTGGCCGACGGGATGGTCGTGCGTACTCAGGTCACGTCGGAGACGGCGGACAAGGCGCAGCGCAGCGTCATGGAACTGTTGCTCATCAATCACCCACTCGACTGCCCGGTGTGCGACAAGGGCGGTGAATGTCCGCTGCAGAACCAGGCGATGGGTACGGGCCGGACGGAGTCCAGGTTCACCGAAACCAAACGCACGTACCCCAAACCGATTCCGCTGTCGGCCGAGATCCTGCTCGATCGAGAACGGTGCGTCCTGTGCGCCCGATGCACTCGTTTCGCCGCCCAGGTGGCTGGAGACCCGTCCATCGAGCTGCTCGAACGTGGTGCCGTGCAACAGGTAGGCATCTTCGGCACCGAACCGTTCGATTCCTACTTCTCGGGCAACACCGTGCAGATCTGCCCGGTGGGGGCACTGACCAATACCGAGTATCGGTTTCGGGCGCGACCGTACGACCTCACCTCGTCGCCGAGCGTGTGCGAGCACTGCGCAGGGGGCTGCGCTCAACGCACGGATCATCGACGCGGCAAGGTCCTCCGACGTCTTGCCGGAGACGACCCCCAGGTCAACGAGGAATGGAACTGCGACAAGGGACGGTGGGCGTTCAAGTACGCCACCGAACCGGATCGCATCACCGCGCCGATGATCCGAGACGAATCGGGAGAGCTGAAGGAGACGTCGTGGTCGGCTGCGCTGGCAGTCGCGGCGGCAGGACTGGCCGCATCGGTGGGCCGAGCCGCGGTGCTGGTCGGCGGTCGGACGACTGTCGAAGACTCGTACGCGTACGCCAAGTTCGCTCGAACAGTGCTGCACACCAACGATATCGACTTCCGCAATCGTAACCACAGCGCCGAAGAAGCGGACTTCCTGGCCGGTCGAATCGCAGCGACCGGGCTCGGGGTGACCTACACCGACCTCGAGCATGCTCCCGTGGTGTTGCTGGTCGGCTTCGAACCCGAGGAAGAGTCGCCACTGGTGTTCCTGAGGCTGCGCAAAGCACACCGCGAACGCGGAGTTGTAGTGGCCTCGATCGCGCCGTATTCCAGCCGCGGCCTGGGAAAGCTGAACGGCGTCCTGCTGCAGTCGATTCCGGGTGAGGAGCCGCGATGGCTCGATGCGTTGCACATCGGTGATCACGGAACCGAATCGGTCGCGCAACTTCTCCGGGAGCCCGGGGCAATCGTTCTCGTGGGCGAACGCCTGTGCTCCGTGCCCGGGGGGCTCTCGGCTGCAACGACACTCGCCGACGACACCGGGGCGAGCCTGGCCTGGATTCCGCGACGCGCCGGAGAGCGCGGCGCTCTCGACGCGGGGGCGCTGGCGAACGTGTTGCCGGGCGGACGGCCCGTGGCCGACACGGCTGCGCGCGCCGAGGTGGCAGCGGTGTGGGGAGCGCCCGAACTGCCGGCGGACGCGGGCCGCGACTCCGCGACGATCCTGGCCGACGCGGGACCCGAACGCGCACTGATCACTGCCGGAATCGATCTCGACGATCTACCGGATCCGCGCGCAGCACTCGCCGCACTGGAGCGGTCGGCGTTCGTGGTGAGCCTGGAACTACGCCACAGCGCTGTCACGGAGCTGGCCGACGTGGTGTTCCCGGTGGCCCCGGTGGTCGACAAGTCGGGAACCTTCGTCGACTGGGAAGGAAGACCCCGCACCTTCGACACTGCACTCGGTACAGGTGTGGTGATGCCGGACCAACGCATTCTCGACGCCATAGCCGCACAGATGGGCGTCGAGCTGGCCTTGCCCGACGCGGCGGCGGCCCGCAACGAATTGGCGCGTCTGGGCGTATGGAACGGCCCGCGCACACCGGTGGCCCGGGTGGTACCCCGCGTCGACGTGCCGACTCCGAAGCCCGGTGACGCAATCCTCGCCACATGGCGCATGCTGATCGATTCGGGGCGGATGCAGGACGGTGAGGACAACCTCGCAGCGACCGGTCGCATCCCCACGGTCAGGTTGTCGGCAGCAACGGCCTCGGCCATCGGGGCGGAGGCCGGCGACCAGGTGAGCGTCGTGACAGACAGTGGCTCGATCACGTTACCGCTGACGATCACCGATCTACCCGACAACGTGGTGTGGGTGCCGACGAACTCTCCCGGTTCGACGGTGTACCGGTCGCTGGGCGTGCAGTCGGGCGCGGTGGTGCACCTTCGATGCGGTTCTGCGGAACGACCCGAACGGGGGCAATCGTGATTGTGGCCGCGCCGACCGACCTGTCGATGTTCGGCAACGACCCGTGGTGGTTGGTCGTCGGGAAGGCCTTGGCGGTGTTTGTTTTCCTGGTGCTCACACCGTTGGTCGCGATCTATGCCGAACGCAAGATCATGGCGTGGATGCAGATGCGGGTCGGCCCCAATCGGGTCGGCCCGTGGGGTCTGCTGCAGTCGCTGATGGACGGCATCAAGCTGGCGTTGAAGGAGGGAATCACCCCGTCCGGGGTCGACAAGCCGATTTACGTTCTGGCTCCGATCATCTCGGTGGTTCCCGCGTTCATGGCTTTCGCCGTGATTCCGTTCGGTCCCGAGGTGTCGGTGTTCGGTACGAGAACGCCGCTGCAGATGACCGACCTGCCGGTGGGGGTTCTGTACATTCTCGCGGTCACCTCGGTGGGTGTGTACGGGATCGTGTTGGCCGGGTGGGCGTCGGGCTCGACGTACCCGCTGCTCGGTGCGCTGCGTTCGACGGCGCAGGTGATTTCGTACGAGGTTGCGATGGGCCTGTCGTTCGCGGCGGTCTTCCTGTACGCGGGAACCATGTCGACGTCCGGAATCGTTGCTGCGCAACAGAACACCTGGTACGTGTTCTTGCTGCTGCCCTCATTCCTGGTGTACGTGACGGCGATGGTAGGCGAAACCAACCGCGCTCCGTTCGATCTGCCCGAGGCGGAGGGCGAGCTGGTGGGCGGATTTCACACCGAGTACTCGTCGCTGAGGTTCGCGATGTTCATGCTCGCGGAGTACATCAACATGGTCACCGTGTCGGCACTCGCAACCACGTTGTTCCTCGGTGGCTGGCGTGCGCCGATTCCGTTGAGCCTGTGGAGCGGTGCCAATTCCGGATGGTGGCCGGTGCTGTGGTTCACCCTCAAGGTCTGGGTGTTCCTGTTCGTCTTCATCTGGTTGCGTTCGACTCTGCCGAGGCTGCGCTACGACCAGTTCATGAACTTCGGCTGGAAGATCCTCATTCCCGTTGCTCTGATCTGGGTGATGGTGATCGCGACCGTGCGGGTGGTTGGTGCCGATCGATACGACGTGCCACTGGTGACGTTTTTCGTGTCGATGATCTTCGCTGTGGCCGTGCTGGGTTCGCTGCTGCTGATGGTGCGCAGGCGGGCACGGGAGAGAAACGTGCCGCCTCCAGCGCGCGTCACGCAGTTCGATGCTGTGGCAGGCGGATTCCCGGTACCTCCCGTTCCCGAGCAGGGCTCGACTTTTCCGAGCCGGCACGCCGGTGTTCGATCCCGCACCGTCCGGTCACCGAAGGAGAACGCAGATGCCTGAATTTCTTGGTCCGATTGCGGGATTCGGGGTCACCTTCGCGACGATGTTCAAGAAGGCCGAGACCGAGTTGTATCCGGAGGAGAAGAAGCCGACCGAGGTTCGCTATCACGGTCGGCATCAGCTCAACCGGTACGCCGACGGTCTCGAGAAGTGCATCGGCTGCGAGCTCTGCGCGTGGGCCTGCCCGGCCGACGCGATCTATGTCGAAGGAGCCGACAACACCGAGACCGAAAGATTCTCTCCGGGTGAACGATACGGCGGGGTGTATCAGATCAACTACCTCCGGTGCATCGGCTGCGGATTGTGCGTGGAGGCCTGTCCCACGAGGGCTCTGACGATGACCAACGAGTACGAACTGGCCGGGGACAACAGGGCCGACCTGATCTACGAAAAGGAATCCTTGTTGGCACCGCTGCAGCCGGACATGGTCGCGCCGCCGCACGCAATGGCGCCGGGCCGTTCGGCCGAAGACTATTACCGCGGTACTGTCACCGGTGCCGAGAGCGAGACCGAAACCGATCGAGGTCCGGTTCGATGACTGCCACTTTGCAGCTCGCCCTCGACGCCACGTCCACCGGTGAGGCCGTACAGTTCTGGACCCTGGGTGTCGTTGCCGTCCTCGGCGCACTGGGCGTGGTGATGAGCACCAAAGCCGTCTACTCGGCGTTGTTCCTCGCCGCCACGATGGTGGTGTTGGCAACGTTCTACATGGCGCAGGGTGCGCTGTTCCTCGGTGTCGTGCAGATCGTCGTCTACACCGGCGCGGTCATGATGCTGTTCCTCTTCGTGCTGATGCTCGTCGGAGTCGACACCTCGGAGTCACTCACCGAAACCCTACGGGGGCACCGCATCGCGGCGGTCGTCATCGGAATCGGATTCGGATTGTTGATCATCGGAGTACTGCTGCGCGATTCGGTACAGAACGGCCGACTCGACTTCGCCGGGCTCGACGACGTGAACTCCGCCGGCAACGTCGAGAGTCTGGCCGAGCTGATCTTCGTGGAGTACGTGTGGGCGTTCGAGCTGACGGGTGCGCTGTTGATCACGGCCACCATCGGGGCGATGATCCTTGCGCACCGGGAAGCTCTGGGACCGGTCAAAGGGCAGCGCGAGATGTCGCAGGATCGATTCCGTGACGGCTCCAGGGTGACGCCTCTACCGAGCCCAGGGGTGTACGCCAGGCACAACGGCGTCGATCGCCGGGCCTTGTTGCCGGACGGAACCGAATCCCAGTCCTCCGTCAACGCCATGTTCGCCGATCCTCGGAGCCAGTACAAGGTGGACGGGGGTGACGAGCGATGAATCCGGAGAACTACCTTTATCTGTCGGTTCTGCTGTTCACGATCGGGGCGGCGGGTGTCATCGTCAGGCGCAACGCCATCATCGTGTTCATGTGCATCGAATTGATGCTCAACGCAGTCAATCTCGCGTTCGTGACCTTCTCGCGTATGCACGGCAATCTCGACGGCCAGTTGTTCGCGTTCTTCACCATGGTGGTCGCTGCCGCCGAGGTAGTGGTGGGCCTGGCCATCATCATGGCCATATTCCGTTCTCGTCGTTCGATTTCGATGGACGAGAACTCCCTGATGAAGAATTGACGGGGGCGCAGAAATGACGTCGATACTGTGGCTTCTTCCGGCTCTGCCTGCACTCGGTGCGGCGCTGCTACTGCTCGGCGGCAGGAGAACCGACCCGTGGGGACACCTCGTTGCAACGGCAGCAGCGGTGTCCTCGTTCATTGTGGCGGCAATGGCGTTCAGCGCGATGCTCGGACGCGAGGAGTCGAGCCGAGCACTCACCCAGACCCTGTTCCGGTGGGTGCCGGTGGACGAATTGCAGGTCGACTTCGGCTTGCGCGCAGATCAATTGTCGATTTGCTTCGTCCTGCTGATCACCGGGGTCGGGTCGCTCATTCACGTGTACTCGATCGGCTACATGAGTCACGACGCCGAGCGACGGCGCTTCTTCGCGTACCTCAACCTGTTCCTCGCTGCCATGCTGCTGCTGGTTCTGGCCGACAACTTCCTCGGCCTCTACCTGGGGTGGGAGGGTGTCGGTCTCGCGTCGTACCTGCTCATCGGCTTCTGGCAGCACAAGCCCTCGGCCGCGTCGGCCGCCCGAAAAGCGTTCGTGGTCAACCGAGTCGGTGACATCGGCTTGGCCATCGCGCTGATGATCATGTTCGTGAACTTCGGATCGGTCCAGTACGACGACGTGTTCGCCGGGATTGGTGGCGCGAGTGAGTCGGTGGCCACCGCCATGGCGCTGATGCTGCTGCTGGCGGCATGCGGAAAGTCGGCGCAGGTGCCACTGCAGTCGTGGCTCGGTGACGCCATGGAGGGCCCGACCCCGGTCTCGGCGCTGATTCACGCGGCCACGATGGTCACGGCCGGGGTGTACCTCATCGTGCGCTCGGGGCCGGTGTTCGAGGCGTCGCCGACCGCCCGCGCAGCCACCGTCACGGTCGGGGCGGTCACGTTGCTGTTCGGTGCCGTCATCGGCTGTGCGAAGGACGACATCAAGAAGGCGCTCGCGGCGTCGACGATGAGTCAGATCGGGTACATGGTGCTCGCCGCCGGTCTCGGTCCGGCCGGCTACGCCTTCGCGATCGTGCTGCTCGTATCGCACGGTTTCTTCAAAGCGGGCTTGTTCCTGGGCGCGGGCTCGGTGATGCACGCGATGAACGACGAGACCGACATGCGGCGGTTCGGTGGGCTACGCGCCGCGATGCCGATCACGTTCGTCACGTTCGGCCTCGGCTATCTCGCCATCATCGGACTGCCGCCGTTCTCCGGTTTCTTTGCCAAGGATCCGATCATCGAAGTCGCGTTCGCAGCTGGGGGAGCGGCAGGTCCGATACTCGGCTGCGTGACATTGCTCGGTGCAGGCCTGACGGCCTTCTACATGACTCGAGTGATGCTGATGACGTTCTTCGGTCCGAAACGCTGGCCCGCGCAGGTGCATCCGCACGAGGCGTCGGCGACGATGACTGCCCCGATGATCGTGTTGGCCGTCGGCTCGGTGTTCTCGGGTGCCTTTCTCGCGGTGGGCGGACGCCTCGAGGCATGGCTCGAACCCGTCGTGGGATCGGCGCACCAGGAGCACGCCGTTCCGGCCTGGGTCGTCACGGTCGCTGTGCTGGTGGTGGTGCTCGCAGGCGCGGCCTTTGCCTACCGCAAGTACATCGCGCGCGAGATTCCGCCGACGCCACCCGATGAAGTCTCGCCGCTGACCAGAGCGGCGCGCGCGGATCTCTACGGAGATGCCGTCAACGAGGCCGTGTTCATGAGGCCGGGTCAGACCCTTACGCGCGCAATGGTTCACGCCGACAACGGTATCGACGCCGTCGTGGACGGAGTGGGGAGTGCGATCGGCGGCGCATCGACGCGATCTCGGCGGCTGCAGACCGGGTATGTGCGGTCGTATGCCCTGGCCATGTTCGTAGGAGCCGTACTCGTCGTGCTGATGGTGGTGATCCTGTGACGACTCCCTGGCTGACTGTGCTGTGGCTGCTCCCGATCATCGGTGCGATCGTCGTCGCGTTCGTCCCCGCCGCCCGTCCGACCATCGCGCGCAGTATCGCGGTGGGCTTCGCCGCCGGCACATTGGCGGTGTCGGTGGTGCTGGCGGTGTTGTTCGACTCCGCCGGCGATCGGTACCAGTTCGTCGAGGACCATTCGTGGATAGCGACTTTCGGTGCGCGATACACCCTCGGCCTCGACGGAATCGGCCTGGTCCTGGTGTTGCTCACCACCGTTCTGACGCCTCTCTTGCTCGTCGCCGGCTGGCACGACGGCAGCCGCGTCGCCGACTACGGTTCCCGACGGATCTCGCACACCTACATGGCACTGATTCTGCTGGTCGAGTCCATGGTGCTCGTCTCCTTCCTCGCGTTGGACGTGTTGCTGTTCTACATCTTCTTCGAGGCGATGCTGATCCCGATGTACTTCCTCATCGGCGGCTTCGGTGGTTCTGGGTCATTCCGCGGGCTCCACTCCGGTGGTTCTGGGTCATTCCGCAGGCTCCACTCCGGTGGTACCGAAAGAACCCGCGCCGCAGTGAAGTTCCTGCTGTACAACCTGTTCGGCGGTCTGGTGATGTTGGCTGCCGTCATCGGCCTGTACGTGGTGACCGCCAGGCCCGACGGGCCTTTCGACGGCGGGACGTTCGATCTGCGCGCGATCGCGGACGCGGCGGCATCGGGTGGACTCGGGGTTGATTCTGCGGTGCTGAACGCGCTGTTCCTCGGCTTCATGTTCGCTTTCGCGATCAAGGCACCGCTCTGGCCGTTTCACACGTGGCTGCCCGACGCCGCAGTGCAGTCCACTCCCGCGACGGCGGTGCTGATGATGTCGGTGGTGGACAAGGTCGGCACCTTCGCGATGTTGCGCTTCTGTCTCGAGTTGTTCCCCGGATCGTCGAACACGTTCGCACCGTGGATCATCACCCTTGCGGTGATCGGCATCGTCTACGGTGCGGTACTGGCTATCGGCCAGACCGACATGATGAGACTGATTGCCTACACCTCGATTTCGCACTTCGGGTTCATCGTTCTCGGCATCTTCGCCATGACCGGGCAGAGCCAGACGGGTGCCACGCTCTACATGGTCAACCACGGAATCTCCACGGCCGCACTGTTCTTGATCGCGGGCTTCCTGGTCTCTCGTCGAGGATCACGGGTGATCGCCGACTACGGCGGTGTGCAGAAGGTGGCACCGGTGCTCGCCGGAACGTTCCTCGTTTCCGGACTCGCTACCCTCTCACTCCCCGGCCTGGCTCCGTTCATCAGTGAATTCCTCGTTCTGATCGGCACTTTCGGTCGATACGGGGTAGCCGCGATCGTGGCCACCGGGGCGCTCGTGCTCTCGGCCGTCTACATTCTGTGGCTCTACCAGCGCGTCATGACCGGGCCGGTCCGCGAAGGAAACGAGACGATATCCGATCTCGTTCGCCGTGAGCTGGCGGTCGTGGCTGCGTTGATCGCACTGCTGATCGTGCTCGGGGTGTATCCGAAACCTGCGCTCGATGTCATCGGTCCGGCAGTGCAATCCACGATCGTCGACAGTTCAGGAGGTCAGCGATGACCACACCCGACGTGCAGTACGGTTTGCTGGCACCGATGCTGATCGTGTTCTCGGTCGCGGTTCTCGGGGTACTCGTCGAAGCGTTCGTGCCGCTGCGAGCCCGTCGGATCACGCATCTGGGTCTCGCTCTCGCGGGACTGGTGGTGGCGCTGGCGGCGATCCTCGGTCTGGCAGGCACCGAGGCGTCGGCGATGTCCGGGGCGGTCGCGATCGACGGTCCGACACTGTTTCTGCAGGGAATCATCGTCCTGGTGTCGATTCCGGCAGTGCTGCTCATCGCGGAGCGGACCGTCGCGGTCACCTCGACCGGCGCAGAACGACGGATCGACTCGTTCACCCCGCAGGCCTCCACCACCCCGGGCAGTGTGGCCGAGAAGGAAGCCGTCGATGCAGGAGTGGAGCAGACCGAGGTGTTCCCGCTCGCCATGTTCGCCATCGGTGGCATGCTGCTGTTTCCGGCATCTGCTGATCTGTTGACGATGTTCGTTGCGCTCGAAGTGCTATCCCTTCCGCTGTATCTGCTGTGCGGTCTGGCGCGCCGACGCCGGTTGCTCTCTCAGGAAGCAGCCCTGAAGTACTTTTTGCTGGGCGCGTTCTCGTCCGCATTCTTTCTGTTCGGGGTCGCGTTCCTGTACGGATACGCCGGTACCGTTCGGCTGGACGGTATCGCCGACGCCATCGATGCACATGGACAGGGCAGATCGCTCGCGCTGATCGGCACTGCCTTGCTCGCGGTGGGTCTGTTGTTCAAAGTCGGTGCGGTGCCCTTTCATTCGTGGATTCCCGATGTCTACCAGGGCGCCCCGACGCCGGTGACGGCTCTGATGGCCACGGTGACCAAGGTGGCCGCGTTCGGCGCGATTCTGCGTATCTTCGCGATGGCGCTGCAGGGCCTCGAATCGAGTTGGCGACCGATGCTGTGGGTTGTCGCCATTGCGACGATGGTGCTCGGTTCCGTTGTGGCGGTGACGCAGACCGACGTCAAGCGCATGCTGGCGTACTCCTCGATTGCGCACACCGGATTCATCCTCACCGGGGTGACCGCATTGGGTCGTTCAGGTGATGTGGGTGATTCGGGAGTCTCGGCCACGATGTTCTATCTGCTGGCCTATGCATTCAGCACTCTCGGCGGTTTCGCGATCGTCGGGTTGGCCCGCGACGAACGCGGTGAGGTGAGCGAACTGGCCCGATGGGCAGGAATCGGTCGCCGCTCTCCGCTGGTGGCGGCGGTGTTCGGCCTGTTCCTACTCTCGTTTGCGGGCATTCCGCTCACGAGCGGATTCATCGGTAAGTTCGCGGTGTTCAGTGCCGCCTCGGGTGCAGGCGGAGCAGCGCTGGTGGTGGTCGGAGTGGTGTGTAGCGCGATCGCAGCGTTCTTCTACGTGCGAGTGATCGTGTTGATGTTCTTCACCGAACCCACAGAGACGACGGCCACGATCGTGCGCCCGACACCGTCGGTGGCGTGCGCGATCGGGGTCTCGGTGGCGGTCACCGTGGTTCTGGGAGTCTTCCCGCAGCCCGTTCTGGATATCGCTGCGCGCGCCGGACACCTCCTGTAATCGACAGTCTCTTATCGCGCGGACTTCATTCGTTGCTTCCATGTGTGCGAGCCCTTACCGACCGGCACTCCGCCGATGGCTCCGGCAAGTCCGAACGCGGGCATGTTGACGTAGATGGCTTCGCTGTTCTGCGCTGTCGCCGTGTAGGTTTCGTGCCACACACCGACGTGGCGGGTTGCGGCCACCTTACGATTGAACTCGCGCCAGGCAGGCGCATGGGGGGCGTCGGAATCGGAGGCGAACCGCCTCAGATCCTCGGCGTTGCGCCAGTAGCTGACGAGCATCGTCGTGCGGCCCAACCACGAGTGGTATCCGAGCAGACCGGAGTTGGGGTCGCGCTCGAGGTGGCTGAGCATCCGCGGCATCGCGCGCACCGAAGGTAGCCAGGAGCGAACGGCAGCGGGGTTGTTGATACGCATTCCGATGAGAAAGACCGTGACGGTCTCGCGGTCGAATTCGACCGTGGATCGGCCGTCGATGATGGGTGACATCAGATTCCTGACTGCTCGAAGGGGTGTGTGGCCGGTTGTTTTGTCACACTGTTATGAAACACCGTTGTGATACGTTTCGCAAGTGGCGAGACCTAGAATTCACGACGCGGAGCTACGTACCCGGCTGCTCGAGGCTGCCGCGGAAACCGTTGCGCAACACGGCGTCGACGCATTGTCCCTGCGCAAACTCGCAGCGGCGCAGGACACCTCGACCACAGCGATCTACTCGTTGTTCGGAGGGCGCGCCGAGTTGCTGGTGGCACTGTTCGCCACGTCGTTCACGAGCTTCGGGGACGCGCAGCGACGCGTACCGGTGACCGATAATTCCGAGGTGGACCTCGGCGAACTCGCCGTCGCGTATCGCGACTGGGCGCTACGCAATCCGCATCTCTATGCGGTGATGTTCGGCGGAGTGCTCGGCTCGATCGATGTCGGAGCCGAGGCGCATCGCGCGGACGCGGCCATGGACCCGCTCCGCGACGCAGTAGCGAGGGCCGTCGCTGCGGGAACCATGGCCGGGGCGTCGGTCGAGTCGATCAGCCACTCGTTCTGGGCGATCGTGCACGGATTGGTGTCGTTGGAGTTGGCAATGCCCTCGACCTCCGACGACGAGACTCGTCGGGCGATGTTCGACGCCGGAAAGGACGCCGTATTGCGAGGATGGTCGCGACGATGAGGTGTGGACGCGATTTTCAGAGAGTGACCGGGGCGCGTCCGCGATCGGCGGGTTCGATGGTCACCTCGGCGTCGGGAAGGAAGACCCGCTCGGTCGTCGTCGTTGCGTCGACGCCGTCGGTCACCGTCACCGCCACGTTCTCGGCAACCTGGCCCGCACTCTCGATGAACCCGGTCGCCACACCCTCCTCGATGAGCAGATGATCACCCACAAGGAGAAGAAGCTCGTCCGCTGTCACCGTTCGCCTGCCACTCACGTCTTCGATAGTCATGAACCCCACCGTAATGCGGTCCTCTGCGCAGTGCCGCCGGATGTTCGACAATCGGCGGTATGACGGATCCGCACAACACATGGACAGCCCCCGCACCGGAACCGGTCGACGGTCCACTGGTGGGCGACGAACGGCCGATTCTCGAAGGAATGCTGCGATGGCATCGAGCGACGCTGCTCAATGTCTGCGCAGGCGCAGATGCGGAGCAGTTGGCATGCCGTCCGTTTCCGAACTCGACGCTCTCGCTGCTCGGACTCCTACGGCACCTCGCCAAGGTCGAGCGAGTCTGGTTCCGAGAGCGATTGGGTTCCATGTCGTTCGACCCGATGTACGACCCGTCCTGGGGTAAGGACTCCGACTTTCTGGGAGCGACGGCGGAGGGGGCCGAATCCGACTTCGCGCGATTCACCGTCGAGTGCAATGCCTCGGACGAGGTTGCTGGTCGGCACTCGTTGGACGACCTGGTCGATTCCCGGGGTGGGCCGATGTCGCTGCGGACGGTCTACGTGCACATGATCGGTGAATATGCTCGACACAACGGGCATGCAGACATCATTCGCGAGCAGATCGATGGAGTCACCGGCCGCTGAGGGCATATCGTAGACACACGACCCGACCCCCTATCCGGAAAAAGGTGTTTCAGTGACCGACTCCGATACACCATTCGACTCGACCTCGCTGCGGCCGTCGTTGTTCGTCGACGGGCAATGGGAGGGATCCGGTGACGGCGGAACCCGAGACATCGTGAACCCCGCGGACGGCAGCACGGTTGCCGTCGTGGACGAGGCAACACCGGATGACGCTCTGCGTGCGGTGGCGTCGGCGCGCGCAGCATTCGACGACGGACCGTGGCGCTCGGTGACGGTGGGCGAGCGCAGCGATCTGCTGAACCGCATTGCCGATCTTCTTCAGCGGGACAAAGAGAAGCTCGCTCGTATCGAGACCCTCGATACCGGAAAAACGTTCGGCGAGAGCGAAATCGACATCGACGACGTCACGTCGGTCTTCCGCTTCTACGCCGATCTTGCGGTGGTTCAGGCAGATCGGCTGATCGACGTCGACCGGCCGGAAATCCTCAGTCGAGTGGTGCACGAGCCGATCGGTGTCTGCGTCATGATTGCGCCGTGGAACTATCCACTGCTGCAGATCTCGTGGAAGATCGCCCCCGCCTTGGCGGCCGGCTGCACGATGGTCCTCAAGCCGAGCGAGGTGACTCCGCTCAGCACCATCGCGTTCACCAAGCTGGTCGAAGAAGCCGGAGTACCGGCCGGCGTGGTCAACCTGCTCCAGGGAAGTGGCGCGGTGCTCGGCGATGCACTCACCAGGAACCGCGACGTCGATTTCATCTCGTTCACCGGCGGTTTGGCGACAGGCAGGCACATCCTCGCCGCAGCGGCCGAGAACGTCACCAAGGTTGCCGTCGAACTCGGCGGCAAGAATCCGCACATCGTCTTCGCCGACGCGGTGGCCGACGATCAGGCATTCGCGGACTCCGTCGACAACGTGCTGACCGGGGTGTTTCTGCATTCGGGTCAGGTGTGTTCGGCAGGCACTCGACTCATCGTCGAAGAATCGGTCGCTGATCGCTTCGTTGCTGCTGTGGCCGAACGCGCGAAGACCATCGTGATCGGTCCGGGGATGGACCCGGCAAGCGAGACCGGGCCACTCGTGTCACAGGCGCAGCGAGAGAAGATCGAGGCCTTCGTCGCGGGCGGGATCGACGAGGGCGCGACGTTGGTCATCGGCGGAACGAGACCCGACGACCCGGCCCTGGACGAAGGTAGCTATTTTCTTCCGACGATCTTCGACCACTGCAACAGGTCCATGAATATCGTGCAGGAGGAGACATTCGGGCCCATACTCACTGTGGAGCGCTTCGACACCGAGGCCGAGGCACTCCTGTTGGGCAACGATACGAATTACGGTCTCGCCGCGGGAGTTCGGACAGCCGACGCCGCACGAGGCGAAAGAATGGTACGTGGGCTTCGCCATGGCACGGTGTGGCTCAACGACTTCGGCGTCTACACCGCGGCCGCAGAATGGGGCGGCTTCAAGCAGTCCGGCAACGGACGTGAGCTCGGACCGTCCGGAATGTCCGAATATCAAGAGGCGAAGCATATTTGGCACAACACCTCACCCACGGCGGCGGGGTGGTTCGGCACCCGATAACGAAAAGATCGGAAAGGCCAGGCGCATGGCACTACTGAACGACAGTTCGAGCGGAATGGACGACTTCGGTTACAAGGAGTCACTCGATCGAAGTCTCGGCAAATTCGCCAGCTTCGCCGCGGGCGTCAGCTACATCTCCATTCTCACCGGCACGTTCCAGCTCTTCTACTTCGGTTTCGGCACCGCCGGGCCGGCGTACCTGTGGTCGTGGCCTGCAGTCTTCGTCGGTCAGCTCTGCGTGGCATTGTGCTTTATGGAATTGGCCGCGAAGTATCCGGTGGCAGGATCGGTGTACAACTGGGCGAAGCTGTTGGGCCGCAGGATCGTCGGTTGGTCGGCGGGCTGGTTGATGCTCACGGCATCGATCGTGACACTGGCTGCCGTAGCCCTCGCTCTGCAGCTGAACTTGCCACGCATCTGGAGCGGGTTCCAGATCATCGGTGACGGCTCGGGTTCCACTGACTTCGCGGCCAACGCGGTTCTGCTCGGTGCGATTCTGATCGCCATCACCACCACGATCAACGCACTCGGCGTTCGACTGATGGCCATGATCAACAGTGCGGGTGTGTTCATCGAACTCATCGCTGCCGTGCTCATCGCGATCCTGCTCGCGGCCAACATCACTCGGGGGCCCGAGGTGTTCTTCTCCACCAACGGCTACGGAGCCGGCGAGAGCGGCGGCTACCTCGGAGCCTTCCTGGTCGCGTCGCTGGCCTCGGGTTACGTGATGTACGGATTCGACACCGCGAGCTCGCTCGGCGAGGAGACGGTCGAACCTCGGCGCACCGCCCCCAAAGCGATCTTTCGCGCCATCCTCGCGTCGTTCGTCATCGGGGGAGCCATCCTGGTGTTCGCCGTCATGGCCGCGCCGGACCTGGACGATCCGTCCCTCGGAAGCCCCGACGGCAGCCTGCAGTCCATCGTCGAATCGGTGATGTGGGGCCCGCTGGGCACCGTCTTCCTCATCTGCATAGTCATTGCCGTCTTCGTCTGCTCGCTGGCAGTGCACACCGCGGCGATCCGGCTCACGTTCGCCATGGCCCGAGACAACGCGTTGCCCTTCGGCGAGAGTCTGGCCAAGGTGAATCCGAAGACCCAGACCCCGGTGGTGCCCGCGGTGACCATCGGCGTGCTGGCCATCGTCATTCTCGTCGTGAACATCGGTCAGCCGCAGATCTTCACGGTCCTCACCTCGATCGCGATCATCATGATCTACCTCGCGTATCTGATGGTCACCGGGCCGCTGTTGGTCAAACGAGTGAAGGGTGAGTGGCCGCCGGCAGATCTGAAGCCCGGCGGGTACTTCACGATGGGCAGGTGGGGCCTGCCGGTCAACATCGCGGCAGTGGTGTGGGGTGCCGGGATGGCGATCAACCTCGCGTGGCCGCGCGAGGCCGTGTACGGAACCCCCTGGTACAACACGTTCGGTGCGTTCGTCTACATCGGCGGCATCCTGGGCGTAGGCCTGCTGTGGTACGCAGTCAAGGGACGCAAGCACATCGGCACTCTGAAATCACATGCCTCCACGAGCAACTAGAAGGAGCGTGCAGTGACAGACACCCAGTTCGATTACGTCGTCGCAGGTGGCGGGACGGCGGGGTGTGTCCTCGCTGCACGGCTGAGCGAGGACCCCTCTGTCAGTGTCTGCCTCGTCGAAGCAGGTCCCACCGACGTCGGCGACAAGGCAATTCTCGAGCTGGTGGAGTGGATGCATCTGCTCGACTCCGGCTACGACTGGGACTATCCCGTCGAACCGCAGGAGCGCGGCAACAGTTTCATGCGGCACGCGCGGGCGAAAGTGCTCGGTGGTTGCTCCTCGCACAACTCCTGCATCGCCTTTCACCCGCCTGCGGAAACCCTCGACGATTGGGCGGCTGCGGGCGCGACGGGGTGGGGCGCGTCGGACATCCTGCCGCTGGTTTCGCGAGTGGAGAACAACGACACCGGTCGTGGCCACGACGGACCGGTGCGGATTCGCGACGTGCCACCGAACGATCCGTGCGGGGCCGCGGTACTCGAGTCGGCCGCAGCCGTAGGCCTACCCACCGTCGCATTCAACCGCGGAACGACGGTACTCAACGGTGCCGGCTGGTTCCAGATCAATGCGGGTGAGGACGGCTCGCGCATGTCGACCTCACACGCCTACCTGCACCCGATCATCGGCACGCGCCCGAACCTCGAGGTGCGCACGGACTGCTGGATCAGCGAGATTCTGATCGACGAATCGCTGACCGCGACCGGAGTGCGGTACCAACGCCCCGATCTCACCGGCTACGACACGGTGTCCGCGCGGCGCGAGGTGATCGTGACAGCCGGGGCCATCGACACGCCGAAGCTGTTGATGCTCTCCGGAATCGGACCGGCAGCACAATTACGCGAGATGGGAATCACCGTGCGGGTCGACTCGCCCGGTGTGGGTGAGAATCTGGACGACCACGTCGAAGGGCTGGTGTTCTGGGAGGCGAGCAAGCCCATGGTCACCACATCCTCGCAGTGGTGGGAGATCGGAGTGTTCGCGCAGACCGACAGCTCGCTGAACTACCCGGACGTGATGATGCACTATGGCAGCGTGCCGTTCGACATGAATACGCTCCGGTGGGGCTACCCGACCACCGACAACGGATTTTGCTTGACTCCGAACGTGACGCAGGGGCGCTCGCGCGGCACTGTTCGTCTGCGCAGCAGAGACTTTCGTGACCGTGCCAAAGTGGACCCGCGCTACTTCACCGACGCCGACGGCCACGACGACGCGGTGATGCTCGCCGGTCTGAAGCTGGCTCGTCGGATTGCGGCGGACGGTCCGCTCGCAGGCTGGATCGAACGTGAACTCGCCCCAGGGCCCGAGGCCGTCACCGACGACGACCTGCTCGACTACGTGCACAAGACCCACAACACCGTCTATCACCCGGCCGGCACCGCCCGTATGGGGTCGGTGGACGACACCATGGCCGTGCTCGATCCCGAGCTTCGAGTCAAGGGGATCTCGCACCTGCGCGTGGTCGACGCGTCGGCGATGCCGAAGCTGCCGTACGTCAATCCCAACATCACGGTGATGACCATGGCGGAGAAATGCGCCGACCTGATCCGTGGCCGATAGCCCGAGCCTTGCCGATTTTCTCGGCGCGCATCCACCGTTTCAGGGCGCGCCACCGGCTGCACTGGCCGAGATGGCCGAAGCAGCCGTCGAAGCCGAGTATGCCGGTGGAGCATGGGTTCTGGACCCTCCACGGACGGACGTCTCGGCAGATGCCGACACCGTGTGGGTGGTGCTTACCGGACGGGTGGTGATCACGCACCCGGACGCGACCTCTCCCACCGAGGTACCGATCGACACCATCGGTCCCGGTGGTGTCTTCGGCTTCTCGGCTCTGTTGTCCGGCGGAGCCGTGGAATTCCGTGCGCGGGCAACGGAACCGAGCATCGTGATTCGATTGCCCGGCGAGCTGATCAGACCGTTGTTCGCAACGCCGACCGGATTGGCGTTTCTGGCCGACGCCGTCACCTCTGCCTCCACGCGTCGCGGTGGTCCGGTCGAGGGTAGCGCCGGCCGGACTGTCGGTGAATTACTCTCGGCCCCTGCGGTATTCGTGCCCGTCGGCACCACGGTTCGAGACGCCGTCCGGCATATGACCGATCAGGGCAGCTCGTACGTTCTGGTTCCTCTGCGTGGTTCTCGTCATGGCATCTTCACCGACCGCGACCTACGAATTCGAGTGGTGGCCGCCGGGATCGGCGTCGATACGCCCATCGAGCGGGTCATGACATCGCCCGCCGAGACCGTCACAGCGGATCGTCTGGCCGGCACCGTGCTGATGGACATGCTCGAGCTGGGCCTGCGTCACATGCCGGTGGTGTCGTCCCGCGGGGAGGTCCTGGGCGTCGTCGAGGATTCCGATCTGCACGCTGCGTCCACGAGGCGCAGTTTCGTGGTCCGCCGAGCAGTGGCGTCGGCATCGAGCTCCGCCGAACTCGCCGACGCGGGCAAGCTGGTTCCGCGCCTGGTGGTGGATCTGTTCCGGGGCGGAACAGATGCGACGGCGGTCAGCGCGATCCTGTCCGTCGTGGTCGACAGCCTGGTGCGCCGGGCCGTCGAGATCGAATGGTCGGCGCGTCCGGAGGTGCCGCGCGACCATTTCGCCTGGATCACCCTCGGTAGCGTGGCGCGTCGAGAGGCCATGCCGTCCTCCGATGTCGACAGTGCCTTGACCTGGGCAGACGCGACCGCGGACCCCGATGCGCGAGGGCAATCGAACGCGGTGCCGAGAACCCGCGACGAGGCATTGATGGACTTGGCCGCTCGAGTGCACGCAGGCCTCGATGGTGCCGGGCTGCCGTCGGACACCAACGGTGCCGTGGCGAGCTCACCCCGATTCGCACGCTCGGCCGGGCAATGGGAAAGCGCCGCGGCCCATTGGCTCAGCAACCCGTTCGGCGAACGTGGCAATCCGGCAAAAGACTCCGGCCTGATCATGTCCTCCCTCATGATCGACGGCAGGGTGGTGTGGGGCCCGAAAGAGTTGCACACCGTGCCCGAGGCATACCGTCGACTCCTCGTGGATCACCCCGACGCATTGCGGCTGCAACTGCGTGATGCGCTCGCCGGCCGTGCCCGGCTGCGCTCGCTGCGAGACGTGCTGGCTCGGCGCGGCGGCACGTTCGACCTCAAGGCTCATGCGCTGACTCCCATCGTCAATCTCGCTCGATGGGGTGGGCTGTCGGTCGGCATGGCGTCGGCCTCGACCCCCGCTCGGCTGGCGGCGGCGTCGGGCAACGGCATGCTTTCCGAGGGTGACGTCTCGACCCTGACCGAGGTGTTCGCGCTGCTGCAACGCCTTCGACTCTCGCATCAGATCGACCAGATCTCGGCGGGCCATCGACCCGGCGACGTGCTGATCATGGCCGATCTGACTCCGCTGGAACGAAGCCTGCTGACCGACGGCGTCCGAGAGATCGCCGCGGTGCAGCGCCGCGTCGGCTATCTGGCGGCAAACGTCGGCGTGCATCGTTGACCGCGAACCACCAGACTGAGTGCCGTGACCACCAATCCCGTGAGCGTTCCCACCCCCTCCACCGTCGAGCACAATCGGTTGGCGGAATCGCCCGGCGTCAGCGGCCCGTGGCGTCAGTGGGGCCCGTACCTGGCGGGACGTCAGTGGGGGACGGTGCGCGAGGACTACTCGGCCGACGGAAACGCCTGGGCGTCCTTTCCGTTCGATCAGGCGCACAAGCGCGCCTACCGCTGGGGCGAGGACGGTATCGGCGGAATCTGCGACCGTTTCGGGTTCTTGAACTTCTCGTTCGCACTGTGGAATCGCAAGGACCCGATCCTCAAGGAACGTCTGTTCGGTCTCGCCAACGAGGAGGGCAATCACGGCGAGGACGTCAAGGAGTACTTCTGGGCCGTCGACGGCACTCCGACGCACAGCTGGATGCAATGGCTCTACCGCTATCCGGACGCGGAGTACCCGTACGCCCACCTGCGCGAGGAAAATGCTCGGCGTGGGCGTGACGACCGTGAATACGAACTGGCCGACACCGGAATTCTCGACGAGAACAGGTTCTTCGACGTCCAGGTCACCTACGCCAAGGCCTCACCCGACGACATCTGCATCACCATCTCCATCACCAACCACGGCCCCGAGGCGGCATCGGTCGACCTGCTGCCGCACCTGTGGTTGCGCAACACCTGGTCGTGGGGACGCGACGATCGGGGCGGCTCGTTGGCGCAACTGACACCGCCGGAACTGCTGGCGGGTGGCCTCCAGGCCATCGCCGTCGATCATGGATTTCTCGGTCGCTACTATCTGAGCGCCGAAGGAACGCCGTCAGTTCTGTTCTGCGACAACGAAACCAACGCCAAGGCTCTGTGGGGGCAGGAGAACGTCTCGGCCTACTCGAAGGACGGCATCGGCCGCAGAGTCGTCGACGGCGAACTCGACGCGGTCAACCCCGAGCAGAGTGGAACGAAGGCTGCATTCTGGTACAGCTTCGACAACATCGCCTCCGGGGCAACGGAATCGGTGAAACTGCGGCTGTCGCCCAACCGGCCGGACGAGCAGACGTTCGGGGCAGGATTCGATGCTGTCAACGTCGATCGCCGAGCAGAGGCCGACGAGTTCTACGGCGCCGTGATCGGTGCCGACCTCACCGACGTCGACCGGCACGTGGCTCGGCGCGCCTACGCCGGCTTGCTGTGGACCAAGCAGCTCTATCGATACGACGTCGACGAGTGGATCGAGGGCGACAAGGTGGGCGCTCCGGCTCCGGAATCGAGGCAGGCCCCAGGGGGACGCAACGCGCACTGGCGTCACCTGGCGTTGGCCGATGTGATCTCGATGCCCGACGAGTGGGAGTATCCGTGGTTCGCGGCCTGGGACTTGGCTTTTCATGCGATTCCACTGGCGCACGTCGACGCCGATTTCGCCAAGGAGCAGTTGGTCCTCATGTGCCGGGAGTGGGCCATGCACCCCAACGGCCAACTACCCGCATACGAGTGGGAGTTCGGTGACGTCAACCCACCCGTGCACGCGTGGGCGGCATGGCACGTCTACCGGATCGACGGGTACCGGGATCGCGAATTCCTGGTGCGGGTGTTCACCAAATTGCTGCTGAACTTCGCCTGGTGGGTCAATCGCAAGGACTCCGAGGGGTCGAACATCTTCGAGGGCGGGTTCCTCGGCATGGACAACATCGGGTTGTTCAACCGATCCGCACCGCTGCCACCCGGCTTCCGGCTCGAGCAGTCCGACGCGACGAGTTGGATGGCGTTCTACTGCCAGCAGATGTTCAAGATCGCGCTCGAACTCGCGCGGCACGACAGCGCCTGGGACGACGTCGCGACCAAGTTCTTCTCGCACTTCCTCTCGATCGCCAAGGCTGTCAATTCGTTCGGCTCTCAGCATATTTCGCTGTGGCACGAGGAGGACGGCTTCTTCTACGACGTCCTGGTCCAGCCCGAGGGCGATGCGGTGCCGATGCGGGTGCGGTCCATGGTGGGCCTGCTACCCATCCTCGGTGCCACCGAGATCCCGCCCTGGGTCGAGGCGGAATGCCCCGACCTCGCCGCGCGGTTGCGGTGGGTTCAGCACCGACGCCCGGAAATGGTCAGTCCGTTGCTGGCGCGTCGCGAGGGCAACGAGGTGCGGATGCTGCTGACACTGGTCCAGCCCGAGCGTCTCAAGAGGATCCTGGCGCGCATGTTCGACTCCGAGGAGTTCCTGTCGCAGTTCGGGATTCGATCGCTCTCGGCCTCCTATCGTGAACCGGTCACGTTCGACGTCGACGGCCGTAGCCTGTCCATCGAATACGAGCCGGGGGAGTCGCGTACCGGAATGTTCGGTGGCAACTCCAACTGGCGCGGACCGGTGTGGTTCCCGGTCAACGTATTGCTGGCGGACAAGCTCCGCGCGTACGGCCGGTACTACGGCGACTCGTTCACCATCGAGATTCCCACCGGCTCGGGCAACCATCGCACGCTCACCGACGCCGCCGATCTGATCGACAACGGCCTCGCCGGACTGTTCCGGCCGGTCGACGGCAAGAGGCCCGCGGACGGCAACCGCATCGAATCCAGTCTCGACCCACTGTGGAGCCAGCACCCCAGCTTCAACGAGTACTTCGATGGAGACACCGGCGAAGGGCTCGGGGCAACGCACCAAACCGGCTGGACGGCGCTGGTTGCGCACCTGCTCAGGCCGCGTCTGCCGCTGTAGTGCGCTGCGCGCAGTGGTGCGGTTGAGTGCCCTCCACGGCACTTTTCCACACCACTGCGGCGGAGCCGCATAGTCTGGCGGGATGAAGATTCGCGGCGCAGTACTCGAAGAAATCGGCCGATCTCGTCCCTTCGCGGACTCGCATCCCATCACCGTCTCCGACCTCGAGCTCGACTCGCCGGGCGAGGGCGAACTGCTGATACGAATCGAAGCTGCAGGACTGTGCCACTCGGACCTGTCGGTGGTCGACGGTAATCGCGTCCGTCCGGTTCCGATGCTGCTCGGCCACGAGGCCGCGGGCCGGGTCGAGGAAGTCGGGCCAGACGTCGACGACACCGCGGTCGGCACCCGCGTGGTGATGACGTTCCTGCCGCGCTGCGGTGAGTGCGCCGGGTGCGCCACCGACGGCCAGATGCCCTGTGTCACCGGCAGTGCGTCCAACAATGCCGGAACGCTACTCGGCGGTGGCATCAAATTGCATCGCGACGGTACCGAGGTCAAGCATCACCTCGGAGTCTCCGGGTTCGCCACACATGCTGTGGTGAGCCGTAAGTCGGTGGTGCCGGTGGACGACGACATTCCAGCCGATATCGCGGCAGTGCTCGGCTGCGCGGTGCTGACCGGCGGCGGTGCGGTGCTCAACGCCGGCACTCCGAAGCCCGGACAGTCGGTGATGGTGGTCGGCCTCGGCGGAGTCGGCATGGCGGCTGTGCTGACGGCGGTGTCGGTGGGTGCCGGTGAGGTGATCGGGGTCGACGGAGTCCCGGACAAGCTTTCCACCGCAACCGATCTCGGTGCAACGCAGGTCTATTCACCGACCGAGCTCGTGGAGAAGGGCATCAAGGCCGACATCGTGATCGAGGCGGCAGGCAACGCCCGCGCCTTCGAAACGGCTGTCGCGGCAACGGCTCCCGGCGGCAAGACCATCACGGTCGGCCTTCCGGCACCCGACGCCCGTTCGTCCATCTCGCCCTTGGGCCTGGTGGCCGAGGCTCGTACGATCATCGGCAGCTACCTGGGCTCCGCGGTCCCGGCGCGCGACATCCCGACGTACGCTCAGATGTGGCGTGAGGGACGGCTTCCCGTCGAGAAGTTGATCTCGTCGAGAATCACGTTGGACGACATCAACCGAGGCATGGACGAATTGGCCGACGGCAACGCGATCCGTCAGGTCATCGTCTTCGATTGAGCGTCAGCAGTAGGACGCGGTGGCGACCCACCGACCGCGTTGCTTCGAGATGTCGATGGGATGGTCGAAACACTCACTGATGTTCTCGGTGGTCAGCACCGTATCCACGGCTCCCTGCGCCTGTACCTTGCCGTCGCGGATGAGCAGGGCGTGGGTGGTGGAGGTAGGGATTTCCTCGAGGTGGTGAGTCACCAGAATGCTGGCCAGGTCCGGATGCTCGGCGCGCAGCGAGTCGAGTGCACTCAGAAGTTGTTCGCGCGCAGCGAGATCGAGCCCGGTGGCGGGTTCGTCGAGCAGTAGCAGCGCCGGATCGGGCAGCAGAGCGCGCGCGATCAACGCACGTCCACGTTCGCCCTGCGAGAGCGTGTGCCACGACGCGTCGCTGAGATGGGCGACCCCGAGGGACTCGACAAGCTTGTGAGCGCGGGCGACGTCGGCGTCGGCGGCAGACCATCTGGGAATCAGGTCCGGCGTGTTCGTCAGCCCGGTCAGGACGACCTGGAGCAGCGTCAGAGGAGCGTCGATCTTCAACCGCGGATCGACGTGCCCGATGTGCGTCCGCAATTCGCGCATGTCCACCCGCCCGAGGCGATGACCCAGAACATGGACGGCACCGTGCGTGGGATGAACGACCGCGCCGAGCAAACTGAGCAGGGTGGATTTGCCAGCGCCGTTGGCACCGAGCAGCACCCAGTGTTCGCCCTCTTCGACCCGCATCGATGCATCGCTGAGCAGGTATCGGCCGCCGCGGACGAGGTCGACTCGGTCGGCGAACAGGACGCTGGATGTCACCGGGAGACCGTAGCTGCCGGGACGGACCGAGAGGAAAGTAGGCTCTGAGGTCGGTAAGACCGTGAGACGACGACGAAATGAGTGTGGGTACGACGTGAGTGCAACGGCACCTGTTCGAGTTGGGGTACTGGGGTCACGCGGCAAGGTCGGCCAGGCCATCTGTGCGGCCGTCGAGGCAGCGGACGACCTCGAGCTCGTGGCGACTGTCGACCAAGGCGACCCGTTGGCGAACTTCGTCGATGCCGGTGCCCAGGTGGTCGTCGACTTCACCCATCCCGATGTGGTGATGGACAACCTGCAATTCCTGATCGAGCACGGCATCCATGCGGTGGTCGGCACCACCGGGTTCGACGACCGTCGGCTCGAACAGGTCCGTGAATGGCTGTCGGGATCGCCGCAGACGGGTGTGCTGATCGCTCCGAACTTCGCCATCGGTGCGGTGCTGTCGATGCGCTTCGCTCAGCAGGCCGCTCGGTTCTTCGACTCGGTCGAGGTGATCGAACTGCACCACCCGAACAAGGCCGATGCGCCGTCGGGCACCGCGTACCGTACCGCCGCTTTGATCGCCGAGGCGCGCGCCGCCGCGGGAACACCGCTGAGCCCCGACGCGACGACGACCGAACTCGACGGTGCGCGCGGAGCAGACGTGAACGGAGTGCGCGTGCACTCCATCCGGCTCGCTGGACTCGTTGCGCATCAAGAGGTTCTGCTCGGCACGCAGGGCGAGACGCTCAGCATTCGGCACGATTCGCTGGATCGGACGTCTTTCGCCCCCGGTGTGCTCCTCGGAGTTCGTGAGATTGCCGGACGACCCGGCCTGACTGTCGGCCTCGATCCACTTCTGGATCTGTGAGCTGATCGACGGTGAACAAAGCGACAAAGGTCGTTGCCATCATCGCGGTGATGGTGCTGATCCTCGGTTTCTACTTCTTCTTGTTGGGCCAGCGTGGCGTGACGCTGATCCAGAACGGCGGCGTAGCCAGTATCGCGCTGGGTATCGGGGTCATTCTGTTGCCCATCGTCGGGCTGTGGATCGTGTGGGCCACCCTCAAAGCCGGCTTCGACCACCAGAGACTGGCATCGCGCATTCGTGAGGAGGGCCTCGAACTCGACGTCTCCGAACTCCCGCGGAGGCCGTCGGGACGAATCGAACGCGACGCTGCGGACGAGCTCTTTCAGCAGATCAAGGCCGAGTGGGAGAAAGACCCGGACAACTGGCGCAGCTCCTACCGGCTGGCGCGAGCCTACGACTACGCCGGCGACCGCGGGCGCGCTCGCGAAACGATGAAACGCGCGGTCGCACTCGAACGGGCCGCTGGCTGACGACGATGGCGCGCACCCTGCTGGTCGTTCATCACACCCCGAGCCCGCTCACCCGTGAGCTCCTCGAAGCAGTTCTCGGCGGCGCGCGCGACCCCGAGATCATCGGAGTGGATGTGCGCAGCGTGCCCGCTTTGGGCGCGACGGTTCCCGATGTGCTTGCCGCCGATGGCTTTGTCTTCGGGACGCCGGCAAATTTCGGCTACATGAGTGGCGCCCTGAAGCATTTCTTCGACACCGTGTACTACCCGTGCTTGGACGCGGTGGCCGGAAAGCCCTACGGTGCATGGGTTCACGGGAACGACGACACCGTGGGTGCCGGACGGGCGATCGAGAGCATCGCCTCGGGGTGGGGCCTCGACAAGGTGTACGGCACAGTGCATCTCACCGAGGGTGGCAAGACCGCACGGGAGCGCTGCTACGAACTCGGCGGAACCGTCGCGGCCGGGTTGTCGGACTGACGGCTACGGTGTGTCGATGGATGTCGACCGCTACGCCCGGTTCCTGCCCGAGCAATATCGGCCGGTAGCAGGGGAGAAGCCTGAGTCGATGTACTGGATGTGGGGGGATACGCGCGTCCACATCGCCCGCGCTGTGAGGCCCGAGTCCAGGGTCCGCGTCATGGCCGTGCACGGTGCCGGAGGCTACTACGGTCTGTTGTGGCCGTATGCGGCCATCGCCGCCAGGGAGGGCTTCGAGGTGATGTGTCCCGATTTGCCCCTCTATGGCGACACCGTCGTAGAGGACCCGTCGTCGATGCGCTATCGGGACTGGATCGACCTGCTGTGTGAGCTGGTGATTGCCGAGAAAGCCCGCGATGACCGTCCGCTCGTGCTGTTGGGTGCAAGCATGGGCGGGATGCTCGCATACGAAGTGGCGCACCGAACAGGACTGGTGGACAGGGTAATTGCTACCTGCCTTCTTGATCCTGCCGATCCGAGCGCTCGCCGGGCGGCGGCTCGGTTCGACATGCTCGGCGGGCCGGCGCCACAGTTGCTCCGGATGCTCGCGGCCGTCGCAGGACACGTGAGAATTCCCGTCAGGTGGATGGCCGATATGGCGAACATGAGCCTGAACGCGGAGTTGTCCGACCTCTGCGCGCGAGACCCGAAAGGCGGCGGGGTGCGTGTCCCGATTGCCTTCCTTGCCAGCTTTTTCGGCTACGTGCACACCCGACCCGAGGGTTACGACGGTCCGCCGGTGCTGCTGACCCACCCCGCCGAGGACCGGTGGACGCCGCCGGAGGTCAGTATCGGCTTCCTGGAGCGCATTCGGGGCGACACAGAGATCGTGATGCTCGACGGGTGCGGGCATCTGCCGGTCGAGGAACCCGGATTGACGCAGCTGGCCGACACACTGAGGAAGGTCCTGCGCCGCTACTGATTCAGTCGGAATTCTCCGGTGAGTCCGGGCGAAGGATGTCGTCGGCCGGGATCGGTAGCGGAATTTCGAGAAGGCGTTCCGGCCAACTCGGATACGCGGGGCGAATCCACACCCGATTGTCGTCGAGTTGCGTCATCAGTACCCGCCGCCACGGCCAATCATCTTGTGGTGCGTACAGATCGGTCTCGGGCTCCATCGGCAGCGGGGCCTTCGTCCAGTGCGGTGCCGACAGCGATGCCAGACCGTGATCCTCGAGGCGAGCGATCGCAGTCTCGAGCGGGACGCCCTGGGCGACTGTGATTCCGACGGGGTTGACGGCATCGACGAGATAGCCCTCGTCGTATTCGTTCGGGGAGCCCGGATAGTGCGCGACGGTCCACCCGATCACCTCACCGTCGGAGGCTCGCTTCACCGGCAATCTGCTACGCCACCGTTCGACATCCACTGGCTCGAGGATACGCGGCGCGAGAAGGTGAGTTCGGGGAAGTGACTATTGCTGGTTGTGAGCAGGCGGAGCGGTGACCGTGTTTGACTGCAGGAGATAGTACAAGTTTGTACTGCATTCCATACCAAGGGATTTCGATGACCCTCCCCATTCTCGACCGAACCAGAATCGTCGCCACACCCGAGTGGAGTCGCTGGTTGATACCCCCGGCCGCTCTCTCGATCCACCTCGCGATCGGGTCCGCTTATGCATGGAGCGTGTTCAAGAACGCCATCTCGCAGCCCGACGCGCTCGGGCTCAGCGGCACCGTGACCGCCATTCCGTTCCAACTCGCGATCGTGATGCTCGGCCTCTCCGCTGCGATCTTCGGAACCCGCGTCGAGAAGAACGGCCCCCGGTGGGCCATGGCCGTATCTCTGGTCTTCTTCGTCTCCGGACTACTGCTGTCCGCGCTCGGCATGGCCCTCGGACAGTTCTGGTTGGTGATCTTCGGCTACGGGTTCGTCGGCGGTATCGGGCTCGGTATCGGCTACATCTCACCCGTGTCGACGTTGATGAAGTGGTTTCCCGACCGGCCGGGCATGGCCACCGGCATCGCGATCATGGGCTTCGGTGGCGGCGCACTGATCGCGTCCCCCCTCACCAGCCAATTGATGGTGAACTTCGGCGGCTTCACCGACGGCTCCATCGCCAAGACGTTCCTTACGCTCGGTATCGGTTACGCGGTGTTCATGGCACTGGGCGTCGTGCTCATCAGAGTGCCCGCCGAGGGGTGGACGCCGGCCGGGTGGACCCCGCCCACGGCGTCGGCGATGATTTCGACGCACAACGTCTCGGCTGCGAATGCGGTCAAGACTCCGCAATTCTGGTTGCTGTGGGTTGTGCTGTGCTTCAACGTCACTGCCGGCATCGGCATTCTCGAGCGCGGCTCGGGCATCTACCAGGACTTCTTTCCCGACGCGACCTCGCCCGAATCTCTTGCCGCTGCTGCGGCCGGCTTCGTCGCGTTCCTCTCCCTGACCAACATGATCGGTCGCTTCGTCTGGTCCTCGGTCTCGGATGTGGTGGGACGCAAGAACATCTACCGGATGTACCTCGGTGTCGGCGCGCTGCTGTACCTCTACATCGCGTTGTTCACGAACACCAACAAGATCTTGTTCATGGTCTCGGCTCTGCTGATTCTCTCGTTCTACGGTGCGGGATTCGCGACGGTTCCGGCTTACCTGAAAGACCTCTTCGGTACGTATCAGGTGGGCGCAATTCACGGACGACTCCTCACTGCATGGTCGGTAGCGGGCGTGCTGGGGCCACTGATCGTCAACGCCATCGCCGACGCAGGCGAGCCCGGCACCACCGGCCGATACCTGCCGGCGTTCTACGTGATGATCGGACTGCTGGTGGTCGGGTTCCTTGCGAACGAAGCAATCAAGCCGGTCGCGTCGAAGTACCACGAACCCGACCCGACACACTCCGAGACCACCGCAGGAGCACAGGCATGAACGAGGCACGGATCAAGGTGACGACCGCGCTCGCGTGGGCATGGGTGTCCGTACCGTTCGCCTACGGACTGTACGAACTGATCCTGAAGGCGGCGAATCTGTTCGGTAGCTGACGCGCCCTGTCGGTGGGTCGTGACATCGTGGTCCGATGCGAGAAATGAGTGCCGCTTCGGCTCGGCGCACCGCGTTGGCTGCCCAGGGGCTGGCCTCGACCCGGTCGCGTACTCGACCGGCGAGCAAGGCGGCGGTCCACGCAGCGATCGAGACCACCGGACTGTTGCAGATCGACTCGGTATCGGTGGTGGTGCGCGCGCACTATGCGCCGGTGTTCAGCCGAGTCGGTGCGTACGACCGGACGATCGTCGACGACGCCGCGTGGACCGACACTGCGCGTCGACCCCGTCGAATGGTCGAGTACTGGGCCCACGAGGCCGCCCTGCTGCCCGTCGAGGACTGGCCGTTGATGCGGTGGCGAATGGAGCTGTATCGACACGGGAGGTGGGGCGGAGCCGCCCACATTCTGGACCGTGAGCCGACTCTGGTCGACGACGTCCTCGCCGTGATCGGAGACAGCGGCGCGGCCAGCGCCGGTGAGATCGAGAAGCACCTCGAGGTGGACACACCCGGTCGAAAAGGACCATGGTGGGACCGCAGCGACGTCAAAATCGTCTGCGAACAGCTCTTCGCGGCCGGCGTGGTGACCGTGCCGGCACGAACCGGATTCGTGCGCCGGTACGACCTCAGTGAACGGGTGATTCCCGACGACGTTCTGCGCAGGCACATCGCCGAGCCGGACGCGGTGCGGGCACTGGTCGAAAAGTCCTCTCGGGCACTGGGTATCGGCACCGAGCCGGATCTGAGGGACTATTACCGACTCTCGCAGAAGCAGGCCAAGGCGGCGATCGCCGAACTCGTGGAGGACGGCGTACTCGAACAGGTATCCGTCCGAGGTTGGAACGCACCGGCCTACCTCCACCGTGAGGCCAGGACGCCGCGAACCGCCACCGCTGCCGCGCTGCTGTGCCCGTTCGATCCGATGATCTTCTTTCGGCCGCGCGTGCAGCGGATCTTCGATTTCCATTACCGGATCGAGATCTACACCCCGCAGCACAAGCGAATTCACGGCTACTACGTTTTTCCGTTCCTGCTCGACGGCCATCTGGTGGCCCGCGTGGATCTCAAATCTGTGCGTGCGCAGTCCGAATTGCACGTGATTGCGGCGTACGTGGAAGGCGACCGCGATGCGCGTGACATCGCGCCGCGACTACGAGACGTACTCCGGGAGATGGCGGACTGGCTCGAGCTCGAACGTGTGGTGGTGGGGGAGCGGGGCGACCTCGTCGACGCATTGCGTTGAAGTTGCCGAGTGCACCGATTCTGCCGAAGTGCACACCGACAGAATCGGTGCCAG
The DNA here is from genome assembly GCF_047782425.1 of Rhodococcus sp. 077-4. Classification (NCBI taxonomy): domain Bacteria; kingdom Bacillati; phylum Actinomycetota; class Actinomycetes; order Mycobacteriales; family Nocardiaceae; genus Rhodococcus; species Rhodococcus sp. 077-4. Next base: position 974,249 of record NZ_JAJPWC010000002.1, read on the forward strand.
TATTCGAACCGTGACTTCGCGCCGGACAGACACCGCCTCCGAACTTCCACCTCAGGTCGTCGTGCTGTTCGGGGCGACAGGAGACCTGGCCAAGCGAAAACTGCTGTCCGGGATGATGCACCTGGCCCTGTCCGATCTCGCACCCAACATCCGTGTCGTCGGCACATCGCTCGAGGAGATGTCCACCGACGAATTCCGCGCTCTCGCTCGCGAATCGATCAACACGTTCTCGAGTCGTAAGGTCGGCGACGAGCAATGGAAGCACTTCGCATCGCGGCTGACCTACGTCTCGCAGAAGGCAGGCCCTGCAGCTCTGAGCGAAGCCGTGGCCGAGGCCGAAATCGAACTCGGCGGGAGCGCGAAGAGGCTGCACTACCTGTCCGTTCCGCCGAGAGCTGCTCTGGCAGTGGTGGATACGCTCGCATCGGCAGATCTGGTGAAGCGATCGCGGATCATCATGGAGAAGCCGTTCGGCACCGACCTCGAGAGCGCGATCGCGTTGAACGCCCGGGTGCACGAGACGTTCGACGAGGACCAGATCTTCCGAATCGACCACTTTCTCGGCAAAGAACCCGCTCAGAACATCCTGGCCTTTCGTTTCGCCAACGGATTGTTCGAGCCGATCTGGAACCGCAACTTCATCGATCACGTCCAGATCGACATCCCGGAGAAGCTCGCGCTGGACGGCCGAGCCGGATTCTACGAATCCACCGGCGCGTACAAGGACATGGTCGTCACCCACCTGTTCCAGGTGCTGGCCTTCATGGCAATGGAGCCGCCGACGGCACTCGAGCCCCGCGCGATCAGCGAGGAAAAGAACAAGGTCTTCCGATCGATGATGCCGCTGGACCCGAAAAACGTTGTGCGAGGGCAGTACACGGGCTACCGCTCGGAGGAGGGGGTTGCTCCCGATTCCGACACCGACACCTTCGTTGCACTCAAATGCGAAATCGACAACTGGCGGTGGGCCGGAGTGCCGTTCTACCTCCGCAGTGGCAAGCGCCTCGCCGAAGGCCAACGCATCATCTCGATCGCCTTTCGGGAACCGCCGAAGAGCATGTTTCCGGCCGGCTCGGGTGTGGGCGCGCAAGGCCCCGACCACCTGACTTTCGATCTCGCGGATGCCTCGAAGGTGTCACTGTCGTTCTACGGCAAGCGTCCAGGGCCTGGAATGCGCTTGGACAAACTCAGTATGCAGTTCGCCATCCAGGAAACCGAACGAGTGGGCGACGTCCTCGAGGCGTACGAACGGCTCATCCTCGACGCCATGTACGGCGATCACACCCTGTTCACCACCGCAGAGGGAATCGAACGCCTGTGGCAGGTGTCCGAGCCGCTGCTGGCCGATCCGCCCCCGGTGCGCCTGTATGCGCCAGGATCGTGGGGTCCCAACGCAATTCATCAATTGATAGCTCCACACGCGTGGCGACTGCCGTTCGAGCGGGAGTGGCGCGAAAAGAAATAGGCAGCTCAGTTGTTCCAGCCGCGGTCCTTGCGCATCTGATCGCGCAATGCACCCTGAACTGCTTGCGACAACCACGAATTGAGGGACACCCCGCTGTTGTTCGCGGCATCCTCGGCGCGTTCCTTGATCTGCTCGACCAGCCGTAGCGTCACCCGTCGTACCTCGCCGGACACATCGTCCATCGTCGGGTAATCGTCGGAAACGGTCTCTGTCGGATCGGCGTCGTCCAGGCCCGGTGCCGGGATGTCGCGTCGAACATCGGCGTGCGCCTGCGCACCGTCGAGGCGAACGGTGACCGTATGGCCGTCGAGGCCGTTCGATACCTCGGCCGCGAAGTCGGACAGCGCGGTGAGCAGCATCAATCTCGCCGACGCCTCCGCCGTCTTGCCGAGTGCCTCGGCCGTCTGTCGAGTGTGTTCGTCTCCCAGAGCCGCTGCCGCGAGAAGATCGGTCCGCAGCGACTCGGTGTACTTGTGAAGTTCCATGACGTCAGTGTGGCGTCACGTGTGACGTCGGTCAAGCGAGCCTGGTGGTGTCACGTGGAGGCTGTAGTGACGCCACCCGGCGCGGGGCATGCACAGCCACGATTAGGGTTGTGCGGTGTCGTCAGAAATCGAAGGAAGAGCTGTGCCGCGAACGGTTGCCCTGAAAGTGCAGCTGGTGGCCCGAACCGAGTTCGTACCGCCCGCCGACATCCCCTGGGAAACCGATGCGGACGGTGGGCAGGCGTTGGTGGAGTTCGCCGGGCGTGCGTGCTACCAGAGCTGGTCGAAACCCAATCCTCGGACTGCCACCAACGCCTCGTATCTGCGTCATCTGCTCGACGTCGGGCATTTGTCCGTCCTCGAACACGCCGGAGTGAGCTTCTACATCACCGGTATCTCGAGGTCCTGCACACACGAGTTGATTCGGCATCGACACTTCTCCTACTCGCAGCTCTCGCAGAGATTCGTCCCCGAGCACGACGCCAACGTCGTGCTGCCGCCTGCGGTGGAAGGCGACCCTGAACTGGAGGCGCTGTTCGCATCGGCCACCGAGGCGAGTCGCGCGGCGTACACCGAACTGCTCGGGGCTCTCGAGGGGAAGCTGGAATCGGTCAGCAACGCGGCGTTGCGAGGCAAGCAGGCGCGGCAAGCAGCTCGGTCGGTACTTCCGAATGCGACCGAGACGCGCGTGGTGGTGAGCGGAAACTATCGCGCGTGGCGGCATTTCGTGTCGATGCGCGCTTCGGAGCATGCGGACGTCGAAATTCGACGCGTCGCTGTGGAATGTCTGCGTAAGCTCGTGGAAGTGGCTCCGGACGTGTTCGGTGACTTCGAGATCTCGACGCTGCCGGACGGCACCGAAGTGGCACGAAGTCCGTTCGTGACCGAGGTCTAGAAGCGAGGTTCGGCCGCGGCCGATACCGGGTATGCCATCGGGTAGTCCCGCTGCGCAAGAGTGGGCAAAGCACCGGGTAATCTGCTGCCATGACCTACGGTGACGCCGCTCCTTCCGTTGCGCCTGTGTTCGGTACGGTGCTCACCGCCATGGTGACTCCGTTCACAGCGGACGGTAAGTTGGATATCGATGCCGGCGTTCGCCTGGCGCATCATCTCGTCGAGCAGGGCAACGACGGATTGGTTCTCGCCGGAACCACGGGCGAATCGCCCACCACCACCGAGAACGAGAAGCTCGAACTGCTCCGCGCGGTGATCGCCGCGGTCGGCCATCGAGCTCGCATCATCGCCGGGGCCGGAAGTAACGACACCGCCCACAGCGTCGAACTCGCCCGGGACGCAGCTCGTGCGGGTGCCCACGGTCTCCTGGTCGTCACGCCGTATTACTCCCGGCCACCGCAGGCCGGTCTGTTCGCACACTTCACGGCGGTCGCGAACGCCACCGACCTGCCCGTGATGCTCTACGACATTCCGCCGCGTTCGGTCGTCCCCATCGAGACCGAGACGCTGCGCCGGCTCGCAGAGCACCCGCGAATTCTCGCCGTCAAGGACGCCAAGGGCGATCTGAACGCCGGTGCCGAACTGATCGCCTCGACGGGCCTGCAGTTCTACTCCGGCGACGATCCACTCAATCTTCCGTGGCTTTCGGTCGGTGCGACCGGTTTCGTCAGCGTCATCGGCCACCTCGTCCCGGCACGCCTGCGCGAGCTGCACACTGCCTTCATGATGGGCGATATTGCGCGCGCACAGGCGATCAATGTCAGCCTCATCCCGGTCATTCGTTCGGTCGCGCGCCTCGGCGGCGTCAGCGCATCGAAGGCCGGCCTTCGCCTCATCGGAATCGATGTCGGCGAACCACGACTTCCCCAGGTGCCACCGAGCATCGAACACATCGAATTGCTTGCAGCGGAGCTGCGGGCGGCAGGAGTTCTTGTATGACACGACCGAACAGATCGCGCGGACGCGCAACCCGAAACGCCGGACCTCCGTCCGAGCGTCCCGCCCCGACACAGGGCAAGCCGATGGTGCAGAACTCGGCGCGAACTCAGCGCCCCGACAAGCGCACAGAGTTCGACCCGACGCAGCGCCTCGGCACACCACCGAAGGCCCCGTTCAAGGGCCTTCGAGTTGTCGCACTCGGCGGAATCGGCGAAATCGGTCGCAACATGACGGTGTTCGAGCACCAGGGCAAGTTGCTGATCATCGACTGCGGCGTCCTCTTTCCCGAGGACCAGCAGCCCGGGGTCGACCTGATCCTGCCCGACTTCCGGCACATCGAGAACCGCATGGCCGACGTCGAGGCAGTGGTCCTGACACACGGTCACGAGGACCACATCGGTGCAGTTCCGTTCCTGCTTCGCCTGCGTCCGGACCTGCCCGTCGTCGGATCGAAGTTCACTCTCGCTCTGGTGGCGGCCAAGTGCCGTGAGCACCGGCTGCGACCGAACCTCGTCGAGGTGATCGAGGGCCAGCACACGCAGCACGGCCCGTTCGACTGCGAGTACTTCGCGGTGAACCACTCGATTCCCGATGCGCTCGCCATCGCCATCAGAACCGACGCAGGGCTGGTGCTGCACACGGGTGACATCAAGCTCGATCAGCTTCCGCTCGACGGTCGTCTGACGGACCTCGCCGGGTTCTCGCGGCTCGGCGACGAGGGCGTCGACCTGTTTCTGGTCGACTCCACCAACGCCGAGGTGCCCGGGTTCGTCACACCCGAGCGCGAGATCGGCGGAGTCCTCGACACCGTCATCGGCAAGGCGAAACAGCGTGTGATCGTCGCGTCGTTCGCCAGTCACGTGCACCGCATCCAGCAGGTCATCGACGTCGCCGAGCGGTACAACCGCCGGGTGGCATTCGTCGGCCGGTCGATGGTGCGCAACATGCAGATCGCCCAGGAGCTCGGATACCTGCGGGTTCCCGACGGCCTCGAGGTCAATGTCGACACCGCCGCAACGCTTCCCGACGACCGTTTGGTGCTCATCTCCACCGGTTCGCAGGGTGAGCCGTTGTCGGCGCTGTCTCGGATGGCGCGCGGCGAGCATCGGCAGATCAACGTCAAGGCGAACGATCTGGTGGTGCTGGCGTCCTCACTCATTCCGGGCAACGAGAACTCCGTTTTCGCGGTGGTCAACGGCCTCGCCAAGCGCGGTGCGACCGTGGTGACGCAGCAGAACGCGAAGGTCCACGTCTCGGGTCACGCCTCGGCGGGTGAACTGTTGTACCTCTACAACGCGGTCCGGCCCACCAACGCCATGCCGGTCCACGGTGAGTGGCGTCACCTGCGGGCCAACGCCGCACTGGCCAAGGCGACGGGCGTCCCCGAGGATCGGGTGGTGCTCGCCGAGGACGGCGTTGTGGTGGACATGGTCGACGGTCTCGCCGAGATCGTCGGACAGGTGCCCGTCGGGCACGTCTACGTCGACGGCCTCTCGGTCGGCGACGTCGGCGATTCGACGCTCTCCGATCGACTGGTGCTGGGCGAAGGTGGATTCATCGCGATCAGCGTTGCCGTCGATTCGGCGACCGGTCGTGCAGTGACTGCACCCGAGGTGTCCGGCCGCGGGTTCTCCGACGATCCCGCCGCCCTGAAGGAAGCCGGGCAACTCGTGGAGGCGGAATTGCAACGTCTGGCGTCCGACGGCGTCTCGGATACGCACCGCATCGCTCAGGCTGTGCGCCGTGTCGTGGGTCGGTGGGTAGCGGACAAGTACCGCCGTAAGCCGATGATCGTGCCGACCATCATCGCGGTCAAGCCGCAACCGCAGTCCTAGAAGTCAGACGAGCAGTCGCCAGAGGCCGATCAGCCCGAGGACGACAATGGCACCGCGCAGGGCCGCCGGCGAAAGCCGGCGGCCGTAACGTGCTCCGACAGCTCCACCGATCAGAGAACCGACGGCGATCAGACCCGCGGCCTGCCAGCTGATGTCGTCGAACCTGAAGATCGTGAAAGCAACTGCGGCAACAATATTGACCACAAGCGACAGTAGATTCTTGGCGGCGTTCATGCGCTGCATCGACTCGGGGAGCAGCGCCCCCATCACACCGATCAGCAGAATGCCTTGTGCGGCAGTGAAGTAGCCGCCGTAGATGCCGACCAGCAGAGTGCCGAAAGTGACCAGGGCCATCCGGGTTCGGCTTATGTGATTCGCGGCCTTTCCGGCGGCCTCCGAGCGGCGCTTGGCCCATTCCTGGATCTTCGGTTGTGCGACAACGAGAATCAGCGCGCCGACGAGCAATACCGGAACGACGGAGGCAAAGACCTTCTCCGGTAGATGCAGTAGCAGCCATGCCCCGCCGAGCGCCCCGAGGAACGAGGCGGGCAACTGCCATCGCAGTCGATGCCACTGCCCGCGCAACTCTCTGCGATATCCCCACGTGCCCGAGACGCTCCCCGCGACCAGGCCGATGGCGTTGGACATGGTCGCGACCACCGGGGGATAGCCGAAGGCGACCAGCGTAGGAAACGTGATCAGCGTCCCGGAACCGACGACGGCGTTGATCGCCCCGGCCCCGAGGCCGGCGAGCAGGATGACGAGAATTTCCGATACCGGCACGATGGGGAGGCTACCGATGCCTCGGGTGGTGTGGTCACCGGGGAGTGTGGCCCAGCGGGATGCCGTCGGTTCGCTCGGGACGTACCGTGGAGTGCGTGAGCCTTGCCCAGGACGAACGATCTCAGCTTGTTCAGACCCTCCTCGACGTGGGTCCCGATGCGCCGACGCTGTGCGGTGAGTGGACTGCAGCCGATTTGGCCGCGCATCTCGTGGTCCGAGAACGACGACTCGACGCTTCACCCGGCATCTTTCTTTCCCCACTCGCGGGCTACACCGAGCGAGTGCAGCAGTCCGTGGCGCGCAAGCCGTTCGCGTCCGTGGTGGAGGACGTGCGCACGGGTCCGCCGATGTGGTCGCCGTTCGCTCTGCTGGATCCTCTGATCAATCTCGGAGAGATGTTCGTGCACCACGAGGACCTTCGCCGAGCGGGCGAGAGTTGGACTCGTCGAGCGCTCCCCGGTGCCGTGGAGAACCGACTCTGGCCGCAGGTGCGTCTGGTGGGCCGGGGCGGTCACCGATCCTCGCCCGTTCCCGTGCACGTGCGGACCCCCGACGGTCGACGGGCCACCTTCAAGGGTGGCTCGGGTCCCGGTGTGACGGTGGTGGGGGAGCCGTCGGAGTTGTTGCTCTACGCATTCGGTCGCGACCAGGTCCAGGTGGAGTACGAGGGTTCCGCGGGCGACGTTGCGGCTGTGAAGGCACTCGATCTGAGCTTCTGACGCATTCCCGTCCGCTGTTACTGGTGTTGCGGATGGTTTCGACGGGGCTGTTGCGACTAGCCTGGGGTCATGGCAGGAAAGACCAGCACCTCCACCGCCAGGGCCGGGTCCAGCGGATCCGGCTCTTCGCGCGCGTCCGGCACCGCCCGTAAACCCGGTGGCGGCCGCACCGCGCGCACCGTCACGACACCGAAGAAGCCCACCGCGCCGCGCAACCCGGCGACCTCCCGCGCGAACGCGTCATCGCGAGGCAAGGCGCCGGCGAGGGGTGCGTCCGCAGCTCGGCGGCCCGCAGCCAAGAAGAAGTCACGCGGTGCCCTCGACGCGATCGGGCGAGGCATTGCGTCCACCTGGTCGATGGCGGCTCGCGGAGTCGGTGCCACGACCCGGACGGTGAGCAAGGCTGCCGACATCGAGCACGGCCACCGTAGGGACGGGATCGCCCTCGGATTGATCGCCGTCAGCGTGGTCGTCGCCGCGAGTGTGTGGTTGAGCGCCGGGGGACCGGTCGGCGAATGGATCGAGGTGGGAATCCGCGCCGTCATCGGAGAGGCCGGATACGTCGCACCCGTGCTCGGCGTGGCCATCGCCGTCGTTCTCATGCGCTCCGAGCCTCATCCGGAGGTCCGGCCGCGACTGGTTCTCGGGTCGATCCTTCTCGGCCTCCCGATCCTCGGACTGTGGCACATGGCAGCCGGCTCACCGACCGACGCGGCCGGCCGATCCGAGGGTGCAGGCTTCGTCGGCTATGTGGCGGGCGGGCCCATCGCCGACGGCCTCACCGTCTGGCTGGCAGTGCCGTTGCTCCTGCTCGCAGGGTTGTTCGGCGTATTGCTGCTCACCGGTACCACCGTGCGCGACGTGCCGGATCGAATGCGTGCCCTGTTCGGCACCGACAGCCGCGGCGACGAATACGACGAGTACGACCCGGCCGACTTCGGTTCCGAGTTCGGTGACGAGGGCTACGGCGACTACGACACCAACTTCGACGCCGACGGCTACCCGGTCCACGGCGGCGCAGACCCGCACGACAACTATCCGACCGAGGAATACATCCCGGTCGTCAAGCCCCCACGTGCGCGCAAGACCCCGCCGCCCGAGGCCGCCACCGAGGTCATCGCGCCTGCCGCCGCTGTGCCCACTCCCGAGCCGGTTGCGCCCCCACGTCCCAAGCCCAAGCCGATCGTCAAGGCGGCCGAGCCGAAGCCGGCAGCCGAGGACGAGAAGATCGTCGTCGATCGCGTCGTCGACGGGGATTACACGCTGCCGTCTCTGTCGCTGCTGATCGACGGCGATCCGCCCAAGACCCGCAGCCAGGCCAACGACGCGATGATCGAGGCGATCTCCGAGGTACTCGAGCAGTTCAAGATCGATGCCGCGGTCACCGGTTTCACCCGCGGCCCGACGGTCACGCGCTACGAGGTGGAGCTCGGCCCCGGCGTCAAGGTCGAGAAGATCACCGCACTCGCCCGCAACATCGCCTATGCCGTCGCCACCGACAACGTGCGCCTGCTCGCGCCGATCCCGGGCAAGTCCGCGGTCGGTATCGAGGTGCCGAACTCGGACCGCGAGATGGTTCGCCTGGCCGACGTGCTGACCGCGCCGTCGACGCGTAAGGATCACCATCCATTGGTGATCGGTCTTGGTAAGGACATCGAGGGCGACTTCGTCAGTGCCAATCTCGCGAAGATGCCCCACTTGCTGGTGGCCGGCTCCACCGGTTCCGGTAAGTCGAGTTTCGTGAACTCGATGCTGGTCTCGCTGCTCGCGCGGGCTACTCCGGACGAGGTGCGGATGATTCTCATCGACCCGAAGATGGTGGAGCTCACGCCCTACGAGGGTATTCCGCACCTCATCACCCCGATCATCACGCAGCCCAAGAAGGCTGCTGCTGCCCTGGCGTGGCTCGTCGAGGAGATGGAGCAGCGCTACCAGGACATGCAGATCAACAAGGTTCGGCACATCGACGATTTCAACAAGAAGGTGCGATCCGGCGAGATCACCGCACCGCTCGGCAGCGAGCGCGTCTACCGGCCGTACCCCTACATCCTGGCGATCGTCGACGAGCTGGCCGACCTCATGATGACCGCTCCGCGCGACGTCGAAGAAGCGATCGTGCGGATCACCCAGAAGGCTCGTGCGGCCGGTATCCACCTGGTGCTCGCCACCCAGCGGCCCTCCGTCGACGTGGTCACCGGTTTGATCAAGACCAACGTGCCCTCGCGTCTGGCCTTCGCCACCTCGTCACTGACCGACTCCCGCGTCATCCTCGATCAGCCCGGGGCCGAGAAGCTCATCGGCATGGGCGACGCGCTGTTCCTGCCGATGGGTGCGGGCAAGCCGACGCGTCTGCAGGGAGCGTTCATCACCGACGAGGAGATCGCCGCCGTCGTCGACTTCGCCAAGAACCAGGCCGAGCCCGAGTACAACGACACGGTCACCGCAGCGAAGGTGTCGGACAAGAAGGATGTCGACCCCGATATCGGCGACGATCTCGACGTGCTGTTGCAGGCGGTCGAGCTGGTCGTGACGAGTCAGTTCGGTTCGACGTCGATGCTGCAGCGCAAGCTTCGTGTCGGCTTCGCGAAGGCCGGACGACTGATGGACCTGATGGAGAACCGCGGAGTCGTGGGTCCGAGCGAGGGATCGAAGGCCCGCGAGGTGCTGGTCAAACCGGACGAACTCGACGGTCTGCTGTGGTCGATCAAGGGCGGCGACCCGGACGAACAGCCGGCGTCGGACGAGTTCTGATCGCTCCCCGGTCGGGGTGAATGGACCACTGCAGCCGTCTGGGCGGTGCAGTGGTCCATTCACGCGAACCGGGTGAGCGGGTAGCTCAGGACGTGAAGGTGCCCATGACGGGTGTCCACTCGTGGAAGGTGGCCGACTCGATCAGGTTCTCCACCGCGAACGGATCCTGCGCGAACAGCGTCTGCACTGTGGCGGCATCGGGACCCTCCACCAGCAGCAGTGCTCCGCTGCCATCGGCGTACGGGCCGCTCGAGACCAGGGTCTTGCTTTCGAGCAAGTCGGCAAGCCATGCACGGTGGGCCGCGCGGTGGGTGTCACGGCCGTCCGTTGTGGTGGTCGAGTAGGTATAGGTGACGGCAATCAGGGGCATGAGGTCTCTTCCGAATTTCAAGGGGTGGTTCGGAGAATTCTGTCAGAGGGACAGCAACATTCGCGTGTTACCCAGAGTGTTCGGTTTGACGTAGCTCAGATCGAGGAACTCGGCCACGCCGGTGTCGTACGAGCGGCACATCTCCGCGTACACCTCGGCCGTGACGGGGGTTCCGTCGATCTCGGTGAACCCGTGTCGGGAGAAGAAATCCACCTCGAACGTCAGCACGAACACCTTCTGCAGCGCCAGATCACGCGCGACCTCGATGAGTTTGGCGACGATCAGGTGGCCGGCGCCGTGACCCTTGGCGGCTGGATCGACGGCGACAGTGCGAACCTCGCCGAGATCGGCCCAGAGCACGTGCAGCGCACCGCAACCGATGACCTCGCCGTCACGCTCGGCGATCCAGAACTCCTGCACTGCCTCGTACAGGGTGACCAGGTTCTTCTCCAGCAGAATGCGTCCGGCGTAGATGTCGATCAAGCGCTTGATCTCGGGGATGTCGGAGGTCCTGGCTCGACGCACTACGAGAGTGCCGTCGTTCGCGGAACTACGGTCCACGATGTCGGAGTGCACGTCGGATTCGGGATCTGCAGTGTCGCGACTCGCCCGATTCGGCCCAGAAGTCATGTGGTGAACAGTAGTCAGTACTACAACCGATAAACTTTTCGTGTGTCGATCAGTGAGCTGTGTCCCCGTCTCGACGGGTCCGTGCTGTGCACAGCCCGACACACCCACGTATGTATCGCCCACGGCGTGCGAGCTCGGCGATGAGCGGGCCGGTCGCGCCCGATCACGGTGTTCCGTCCACCGGCGGGATTCCCGTGGGCGGGGCCCCGAGTACCGGGGGTGTTTCGCGCAACTCCTCACTACCTCACGGCAACGCCGCCCCCGGCGGAACGGACGAGGTGCCGTTGCTCAACATTGCCAACGTCCTGACGGTGCTCCGAATCGCATTGGTCCCGGTGTTCCTGGCGGCGCTGTTCGTCGGCGACGGTCAGGACACTGCGTGGCGGTTGGCAGCGACCGCGATTTTCGCGGCTGCTGCCATCACCGATCGAATCGACGGCCAGTTGGCTCGCAAGTACGGTCTGGTCACCGATTTCGGCAAGATGGCCGACCCCATTGCGGACAAGGCACTGATCGGTGCGGCGCTCGTCGGATTGTCCATGTTGGGCGAGCTTTCCTGGTGGGTGACGGTGATCATCGGCGTGCGGGAGATCGGCATCACCGCGGTGCGGTTCGCCGTCATTCGCCACGGCGTCATTCCCGCAGGCCGCGGCGGGAAGGTGAAGACGCTGGTGCAGACGTTCGCCATCGGGGTGTATCTGTGCCCGCTGCCGAGCGTCGTCGATCCGGTTGCCGTTGCTCTGATGGCGCTTGCGGTACTGCTGACCGTGTACACCGGAGCGGACTACGTGGTGCAGGCCATTCGCCTGCGCCGGGGCGTGTCCTCGGTATGAACGGCTGCGACGCGACCTCGGTGACGGCCGTGTCGCGCACGCACGAGCAGTCGATCGATTCGGCGGGATACAGTCTTGACAGCCGTGTCGGAACTGCTTCGGCACGTGTTGGAGTGAAGGGGCATATAGGGTCGGGAACCAATCGCACCGGCCGGAACGTTGAACATCATGACGGCTCCGGACGAACGAGATATGAACGTTGTCGTCTCGACGGCACAGTCGTCGGCACGAACACCAACGAGGAGGAGCGAGATGGCGCTGCTATTGCGTGAAGCACTCGGCGACAGTTTGCGGCGTACTCGCGTCGCACAGAGCCGAACCCTGCGTGAAGTCTCGAACACCGCACGCGTGAGCCTCGGATACCTGTCCGAGGTGGAACGTGGCCGCAAGGAGGCGTCGAGCGAACTCCTCGCCGCGATCTGCGATGCCCTCGCCGTCCCGCTGGCGGACGTCATGAGCGATGTCAGTGTGGTCCTGTCCGACGCATCGATCGCCGCAGCGCGATCCGACGAGGCAGCTGTCGCCACTCGGATCGACGGCGATACTCGCGTCGTGATTCCGGCACCTGCTGCCAGAGCACTCGCTGCCGCCTAAGATCGGCAAAGTACCCAGTTCCACTTCCTGATCCACACCACGCACCCGACTTTCACAGCACGGACAGGTTCATTTCGGTCACTGCGAGAGCAGCCGACCCGTACGCGGCCACCGCGGCGCAACAGATGGAGGCAGGACCACCCCATGGCTAATCCTTTCGTCAAAGCCTGGAAGTACATGATGGCGCTCTTCAATTCCAAGATCGACGAGAAGGCCGACCCCAAAGTTCAGATCCAGCAGGCCATCGAGGACGCACAGCGGCAGCATCAGGCACTGTCCCAGCAGGCCGCGTCCGTCATCGGTAATCAGCGCCAGCTCGAGATGAAGCTCAGCCGGCAGCTGGACGAGGTCGAGAAGCTCAATGCGAACGCACGGCAGGCGGTGACGCTGGCAGATCAGGCCGCCTCCGCGGGCGACATCGAGAAGGCGACGCAGTACACGAACGCTGCCGAGGCATTCGCTGCGCAGCTGGTGACCGCGGAGCAGAGCGTCGAAGACCTCAAGGTTCTGCACGATCAGTCGCTCCAGGCTGCCACTCAGGCCAAGAAGGCCGTCGAGCAGAACGCCATGGCGCTGCAGTCCAAGGTTGCCGAGCGCACCAAGCTGCTGAGCCAGCTCGAGCAAGCGAAGATGCAGGAGAAGGTCAGCGAATCCCTGCGGTCGATGGACAGCACGCTGTCCGCGCCGGGGAACACTCCGAGTCTCGATGCAGTGCGCGACAAGATCGAGCGGCGTTATGCCGATGCTCTCGGATCGGCGGAGCTGGCTCAGAACACGGTCTCGGGTCGCATGCTCGAGGTGCAGCAGGCGTCCGTACAGATGGCGGGCCACAGTCGACTCGAGCAGATTCGCGCATCGATGGCAGGCGATTCGCTCCCATCGGGCAATGCTGCGGCCAAGCCCTCGATCGCCAAGTCCCCGGACGCGACACCCGAGCCTCCGGCTCAGGCGTGATCGAGCGAACGAACAGCTCGGTCGTCTGACAGCAGTTTCGACATGGGTAGCAGAGAGCACGAATCCGGCCGGTCGCGTAAGCGGCCGGCCGTTTCGCTCGATCGGGACTCCGTGACCGCAGCGGTGACGGAGTCCGGCGCGGTGGTCAGATCTCTGGCGGAGTCCGCTCGCAATGTCGGCACCTCGATTCTCGACGCGGCCGGCCGTAGAAGGGATCCCCGCGCCAAGCATCTGAAGAAGATTCGCCGGGCCAGACGACGTGGAATCAGGTTCGGCGCGGCGTCCACCACGACGGCACTGGGGACAGCGGGAATGGCTGTGTTGTCGGCGCCGGAATGGACCTTGCTCGTCGGCGGCGGTGGCGCTGCGCTGATGGCCGTCCCGGCAGCGTTCGCGGTAACGCGGCTACGGCGTCTTCGATCCCAACCGTTGCCGGTAGGCCTGCCGACCAAGCGTGTGTTGCCGCAGCGCGGATCTGCTGCCTACGAGTCGATGACCCGGTTGGCCGGGGCCGAGCAGAGTCTGTTCGAGCTGCTGGGAATTCTGGCGAGGTCCGAGACGATCGGTACCGACGACGTCGAAGAGATGATCGGCGTCACCTCCGATGCTGCCCGCGGTCTCGAGGCAGTGGCGGTCGACATCGCAGCCCTGGAACGCGCCGGGGCGGCGAGTGCTGTGACGCGCGAGCATCTGCGCGACGGAATTGCCTCGGCTGCAGCCGAACTCGCGACGGGGGTCGATCAATACGAGCAGCTCGTCGCGGCTGCCGCGCGGATGACCGGACCTGCCGGCTCGGCGTCGACGACGGTCGTGGAATCGCACCGACGCGAGTTGCTGTCGGCCACGGATCGATTGCAGGGATGGGCCGAGGCGCTCACCGAGATCGATCGGATCCGTTCGCGGCACCGCTGAGACCCTCAGAGACATTTCAGGGTTCACCCCGATGTGTCGGCCGCGCTCCGGTGCCAGTATCGATGTACGCGTTACGACACGGTGCGCGGCGACACGGTAGGAGCACTGCATGTTCTGGAAAGTTCTCGGATTCATCGTTCTGATCTGGATTGCGCTCGCGCTTCTGGGCCCCATCATCAAGGGTGTGTTCTGGCTCGTCGTGGCCGGCGCCATCGTGCTGGGACTGGTGTGGCTGTACAAAGCGATCGCCTCCGATGGCGACCGCTCGTCGTCGAAGTTCTGACTCGGATGTTCGGTCAGGCGCGAGACGCGGAACCCCGATCGACGAACACCCGTAGTGCCCGCGGTACCGAGTGCGCGGTCACCGGTAGATCGGCGACACGCTCGCCGTCTGCGTAGGCAACAATTCCGTTGCACCGCAACGTGACCCGCGTCGAGGTGTAGGTATCCACCTCTGGCAGGTCGACATGTGTTCCCCGGTACAGGGTCGGCGACAATCCCAGCAGCCGAGTTCTGGTCACCCCACGTACGACGGTGACATCGAGCAGACCGTCGTCCACCCGCGCGGCGGGGCATATGGCCATACCGCCGCCGTAGGTATTACCGTTCCCGACGGCGACCAGGGTGGCATCGAGCCGAAGCTCGGCATCGTCGAGTTCGATGACGTACGAAAGCTTTCGGAGCGAAGCCAACTGCAGGAGCATGGCCGCGTTGTACCGCAAGGGTCCACGGGGCCATGTCAGTCGCCTGGCCCGCTCGGTGACGAGGGAGTCGAAACCGCTGGAGAGAACGGTGGCGAACCAGCGGTCGCCGATCCGTCCGAGATCTATTGTGCGAGTAGCATTGTCGACGACTATGTCGGCGGCGTGGGCAGCGTCGTCGCGTGGCAGTCGCAGAACGCGGGCCAGATCGTTGCCGGTGCCGGCCGGTATCAGACCCATCGGGATGTCGGTGCCGGCAAGTACCTGAATCACGAGATTGACCAATCCGTCGCCACCCACTGCGACCACAGCGTCCGTTCCGCTGCCGACGGCCTTCTCGAGCAGCGTCAACGCGTCTCCGGGCGTACGTCCTTCGATGGCCGTGACGTGAAGTTCGCGCTCACGTAGCCGGGCCACGGCGCGACGTCCGGCGTGCGCTGCGCGGCCCCCACCGGCCGCCGGATTGGTCAACACGGTCACCGATCGGGTCACGGTTGGATCGATTCTTCGGTCACATCGATCAGCTTGCCAGGGTCGACGATGTGGCGTGGTGGTGACCGAGGCAAACCCGTTCCGATCGCGTCCGGCGACGATCGTGCATCCGCGTCACCGGCGTCTCGCGGACCGAATGTGACTGTAACCGTGAGGTACTGTAACGAAACAGACTGTTACGACCCGCAGTACAGTCCTTTTGTCCGAATAGTGAAGGGTGGCACGTGACAGAGCAGCCGGTGTCGAGTCCCGCCTCGTCCGAGCCCCCGCAGTCACCGTCCGCGACGGATGCGCCGGAGAAGTCGGTGGAGGACAGCGTTCTCGACGCGGCTCGATCGTGCATCCTCGAACACGGAGTCAAACGTACGACTTTGGCCGAGATCGCTCGCCGTGCCAAGGTCAGCAGGCCCACGGTCTACCGAAGATGGGCCGATACTCGGGCAGTGGTATCGAGCCTGCTCACTCGCGAAATCGGTGCCCTGGTGCCGAACTTCGACGCCACGGCATCGGCGCGAGAACAGATCGTGGCGGCCGTGGGTCAAGTAGCCGACCGCATTCGACTCCATCCGCTCTTCGTGAAGATACTCAGGTCCGATTCCGACGTGCTCGCCACGTACATTCTGCATCGACTCGGAACCAGTCAGTCGTTGATCATCGATGCTCTGTCTTCTCTGATCGTTGCCGGGCAGCGTGATTCCTCGATTCGTCCCGGGGATCCCTCCACGCTGGCGACGCTGGTCCTGCTCATGGTGCAATCGGCAGTACAGTCTGCCGAGATGGTCTCCGAGCGCGTATCCGGCGGCGAGGTGATGCGCGAGATGGCGTACGCAGTCGACAGTTATCTGCGGCCCGAAAGCGCGTGAATCCTACGGGAATCGCGTTGCGCGTCGTGCTCGATCGGTGGGGTGTGACACGCTGAGTCCGTGCGAGTAGCAGTGGTGGCCGGGCCGGACCCAGGGCATGCTTTTCCGGCAATCGCGTTGTCTCTGCTGTTTCGCGAGGCAGGCGACGAGCCGGTCCTCTTCACCGGAAGTCGGTGGATTCCCGACGCCCACGCTGTGGGGCTGCGAGCATTCCCACTGGGCGGTCTCGCACCGCGGCCGGAGGACGACGACCTCGACGCCGGACAGCGCATCCACTCGCGCGCGGCGTTCGTCTCGACCGAATTGCTCCCCGACCTCGCCCGGGAGAATGTCGACCTCGTCGTATCCGACATTCTGACCGCGGGAGGCGGGATGGCTGCCGAACGTCTTGGAATCGCCTGGGTCGAGCTCTCGCCCCACCCCCTGTATTCGCCGTCGAAAGGGTTGCCGCCCATCGGAAGTGGGCTCGCGCCCGGCACCGGACTTCGCGGCAGACTGCGCGACACCGTGATGCGTGCGTTGACGGCGCGCTCGATCGCGCAGGGCCGAACCCAACGCTCGCTCGCCAGGGCGGGCATCGGACTCCCGCCGCAGGATCCCGGCCCGGCTGCTCGACTGATCGCAACGATTCCTGCGCTCGAGGTGGAACGACCCGACTGGCCGACCGACGCCCACGTGGTCGGCCCCCTGTTGTGGGAGCCGACCGAAGACCTGCTCGACGTTCCCGACGGTGAGTCGCCGTTGGTGATGGTGGCTCCGTCGACTGCGTTCACCGGTGCCGAGGGAATGCTCGAGATGGCTTTGAAAGGATTGGGTGGCAAGGGAGTTCGGGTCGTGGCCTCCGTTCTCGACGGTGGCCCCGATGTGCTGCCGGACTGGGCGAATGCCGGGTTGGGTCGCCAGGACGAGCTGCTGCGTCGTGCCGACGTGGTGGTGTGCGGTGCTGGCCACGGAATGTTGGCGAAAGCCCTCATTCACGGCGTACCGGTGGTGACCGTGCCCGGCGGCGGCGACCAGTGGGAATTGGCCAACAGGGCCGCCCGGCAGGGGAGCGCCGTCATCGTGCGCCCCCCGACGTCGACCTCGATCGCCGACGCGGTGGCAACGGTCCTGGCCGATCCGCGCTTCGCCCGGGCCGCGGCGGTGGCTGCGGAGGGAGCGCACTGCGTGGAGGATCCGGTGTCGGTATGTCACGGGGTGCTCGCCCGTAGCACTCCACGGCGCGGGCGTTAGGGTTGACGTTGTGCGTCTGACCGAATTTCGTGAACTGCTCACCGAGGAGTTCGGCTCCGTTCGAGGCAATTCCCTGCTGGCCGATCATGTGCTCTCCGGTATCGGCCGAACCGGGGCGCAGGCCATCGAGGACGGCGTCGATCCGCGGGAAGTGTGGCGATCGATCTGCTACGAGTTCGATGTGCCGAAAGAACGCTGGTAGGTCGTCGAGACCGTTCGATCTTCTCGGCGTGTCGAAAGCCGTGGTAGTTGACTCGAACACGTGTTCGCCTATGCTTGTGTCAACGGCCGCTGAGCGGTCTCGAGAACTTCTTGTCGGTACCCCGTTCTAGCGTTACCGACGACAAGCTGATCGACACGACACAGCTGAACGACACGACACAGGGAGCTCACGATGGCTGCATACGATCGCGACAAAGCACTCGATCTCGCACTGGCGCAGATCGACAAGAACTTCGGCAAGGGTTCGGTGATGCGCCTCGGTGACGAGGTCCGCCAGCCCATCGCCGTCATCCCCACCGGATCCATCGCGCTCGATGTGGCACTCGGCATCGGAGGGTTGCCGCGTGGACGTGTCATCGAGGTCTACGGTCCGGAATCCTCGGGTAAGACCACCGTTGCCCTGCATGCTGTGGCCAGCGCTCAGCGGGCCGGCGGCATCGCCGCCTTCATCGACGCCGAGCACGCTCTCGATCCGGACTACGCGAAGAAGCTCGGTGTCGACACCGATGCACTGCTGGTTTCGCAGCCCGACACCGGTGAGCAGGCTCTCGAGATCGCCGACATGCTGATCCGTTCGGGAGCCCTCGACATCGTCGTGATCGACTCGGTGGCTGCACTCGTGCCACGCGCCGAGATCGAGGGCGAGATGGGCGACAGTCACGTGGGTCTGCAGGCGCGACTGATGAGCCAGGCGCTGCGCAAGATCACCGGTGCCATGAGCAACTCCGGTACCACCGTCATCTTCATCAACCAGCTGCGCGAGAAGATCGGCGTCATGTTCGGCTCTCCCGAAACCACCACCGGTGGTAAGGCATTGAAGTTCTACGCCTCGGTACGCCTCGACATCCGCCGCATCGAGACCTTGAAGGACGGAACCGACGCGATCGGTAACCGCACCCGGGTGAAGGTGGTCAAGAACAAGGTTGCGCCGCCGTTCAAGCAGGCCGAGTTCGACATCATCTACGGCAAGGGCATCAGCCGCGAGGGCTCGTTGATCGACATGGGCGTCGAGCACGGCTTCATTCGCAAGTCGGGATCGTGGTTCACCTACGAGGGTGACCAGCTCGGCCAGGGTAAGGAGAACGCCCGCAAGTTCATGCTCGAGAATCCCGACGTGCGGGACGAGATCGAGAAGAAGATCATGGAGAAGCTGCAGATCGGCGCGGACGTCACCGCAGAGGAGCCCGCAGCTGCTCCGGTCGACTTCTAACCTGTTGTCGCTGTGCAGCAGCAAGACGAAGGCGGCGGCACCGAGGCGCAGGCGAAAGATGCCTGCCTTCGGCTGCTGACCGACCGAGCGCGCAGCAGGCATGAACTCGAAGTGAGCCTGGCCAAGAAGGGTTTCACCGCCGAGATTGCCCAGGCAGTTCTCGACCGGCTCGAAAAGGCCAAACTCGTCGACGACGAATCGTTCGCTCAGCAGTGGGTCCAATCCCGGCACAAATACTCCGGCAAGGGCAAACGCGCACTGAGCATGGAGCTCCGCACCAAGGGTGTGAGCAACGAACTCGCTGTGCACGCACTGGATCTGATCGATGCCGACGACGAGCGCAGGCGTGCAGCAGAGTTGGTACGCAAGCGATTCCGGACTCTGCAGTTGCCGGATCCGGACGCACCCGAAGCCCGCGCCGAGCGAGACAAGATGGTGCGCAAGCTGGTCGGCATGCTCGCACGCCGTGGCTACTCGCAGGGGATGGCGTTTGCGGTCGTCAAGGAACAACTCGACCGCGCAGGAGCCGATACAGAAGACTTCGACGGCCCAGATTCGATGTGATCGTCCACCTCGAATCTGGGTAGTCGAGAAACAGTAAGGCCCGCAACACCATCGGTGTTGCGGGCCTTACTTGTCGAGGGCCTCTGTCAGATGTAGCCGACAGTGGTCAGGCTGCCTGACCGCCGTCGAGAGCCGGCACGACCGCAGTCGGCCCGGCCTTGCGCTTACGAGACCGCAAGCGCCGTTCGACAACGGTGGCAAGCTTGGTCAATGCCGAGTTGATGATGATCATGATGACGGCCACGATGATCAACGACGGCAGGTAGTTGCTGTAGAACGCACCCACCTGCTGACCCGACCGGACCACTTCGACGTAGCCGATGACATAACCGAGCGCAGAGTCCTTCAGCGCCACCACCATCTGCGAGATGATCGCAGGGAGCATCGCTGTCACGGCCTGGGGGAGCAGCACCAACATCATGACCTGGCTCTTGCGCATACCCAGTGCCGACGCGGCTTCTCGCTGGCCCTTCGGCAAGGAGTTGACGCCTGCGCGCACGATCTCGGCGATGACCGAGCCGTTGTACAGAGTCAGGCCGGTGACCACCGCCGCCAGCGCCAGGTACTTGACTTTGAATACCTCGTAGTCGGCGTACACCGCGTAGAGGAAGATCATCAGGATCAGCACCGGGACCGCGCGGAACACCTCCACGATCACACCGCTGACTATCCGTACCGCACTGTGATCGGAGAGCCGTCCGATTCCGAGCACGGCACCGAGGACAAGTGCCAACACGATCGACAATGCTGCCGCTACCAGCGTGCCCTGAATGCCGGGCAGCAGGTAGGTGGTCCACGTGGTCGATTCGAGGAACGGATCCCACTTGGCCGCAGTCAGCTGCCCCTGGGAATCGAGAGCGCGGTAGATCAGAAACGCGATTGCGAGCGAGACGATCGCGACGACACCGGAGAGAATGCGGTACCGGACACGAGCTTTCGGGCCGGGTACGTCGTACAGAACTGCTACTGCATCACTCATCATGACACCGCCAATCGCTTGCTGATGTAGCCGAACAGCAGCCCGGTCGGCAGCGTCAGGACCATGAAGCCGAGCGCGAAGATACCGCCGACCACGAAGATCGCGGCCTCGTTCTCGATCATGTTCTTCATCAGGAACGACGCCTCCGCTACACCGATCACCGACGCGATGGTGGTGTTCTTGGTGAGTGCGATGACGACGCTACCGAGTGGGCCGACCACGGCTCGGAATGCCTGCGGCAGAACGACTATCGAGATGTTCTGGGTGAACGTCATTCCGAGGGAGCGGCCTGCTTCCGCTTGACCGACCGGAACGGTGTTGATTCCGGAACGCAGCGATTCCGCGACGAACGACGCGGTGTAGATGCTCAAACCGAGGATTGCGAGACGGAAGTTGTTGTCCACGAGGAACGTCGACGACGATTCCGTTGCGAGTGAGACACCCAGTGTTTGGTACAGGCCGAACGAGGTGAACAGAATGATCAGGGTCAGCGGGGTGTTACGAAAGATGGTGACGTACGTGGCAGCGATTCCGCGTGCGATCGGGATGGGGGACACCCGCATCGCGGCGATGATCGTTCCGATGATCAAGGCACCGATCAGGGATGCCAACGTCAGATAGATGGTCGAGAGAAACGCGTCGATCAGTTGATCGCCGTACTTGCTCAATAGGTTCACGGTGCTTGTTGATCCTCACGGCTCGGCGAGATCGATCGTCGTGTCCCGCATGCGTTGATGGGGGACACGACGATCGAGTCGATCAGTAGCGGTCGACAGTGGGCTCGGCGGGGAGCGGGTAGCCCGACGCCCCGACGGTGTCGTTGAACGCCTGCTCCCAGGCACCGCTCGTCACCATCTCTTCGATGGCGTCGTTGATCTTGTTGCGTCCGTCGGTGTCGTCCTTGTTGAGGCCGATGCCGTACTTCTCCGTGGTGAAGGGCTCACCGACGACCTTGAACTGTCCGGGGGACTGCGCAGCGTAGCCGGCGAGGATGATGTCGTCGGTGGTGACGGCGTCGACCGAACCGTTACGGAGGGCCTCGACGCACGCGGAGTACGTGTCGTACGGCTGAAGCTGAACACCCTGGTACTTGTCGGCGATGTTCTGCGCCGGAGTCGAACCGGTGACCGAGCACAGCTTCTTACCGCCGCTCAGAGAGTCGGGGCCGGTGATGTCGGTGTTGTCCTCGCGAACCAGCAACGACTGGCCTGCCACGAAGTACGGTCCGGCGAAGCCGACCTTCTCCTTGCGAGTGTCGGTGATCGAGTAGGTGGCGACGATGTAGTCGACCTCACCGTTCTGGATCAGTGTCTCGCGCTGAGCCGACGGGGACTCCTTGAATTCGATGTTCGCCTCGTCCACGCCCAGTTTGCCTGCGACGTACTTGGCCACCTCGACGTCGAATCCGCTGAACGAGCCGTCCGGATTACGCAATCCCAGACCGGGCTGGTCGAACTTGATGCCGACGGTGAGCTTGCCGCCTTCGGCGCTGCTCGAGATGGTGCGGGCCTCCTCGCCGCCGCCACAGGCGGTAGCGACGATGGCAAGGGCGGCGATGGCGACACCGAGGCGAAGCGGTCGGGTGATTCTCACAGTGAATGTCCTTAGGGATCGGGTCGTACTCGTGGGATGAACGGTGAAGTGAGTCAGTGACCGAGGATCTTGCCGAGGAAGTCCTTGGCTCGTTCCGACTTCGGGGACTTGAAGAAGGACTCGGGATCGGTGTCTTCGACGACGGCACCGTCGGCCATGAAGATGACGCGATCTCCGGCTTTACGGGCGAAACCCATCTCGTGGGTGACCACGAGCATCGTCATGCCCTCCTTCGCGAGCGAGGTCATGACGTCGAGTACCTCGTTCACCATCTCGGGGTCCAGGGCCGAGGTGGGCTCGTCGAACAGCA
Source organism: Rhodococcus sp. 077-4 (assembly GCF_047782425.1). Taxonomy (NCBI): domain Bacteria; kingdom Bacillati; phylum Actinomycetota; class Actinomycetes; order Mycobacteriales; family Nocardiaceae; genus Rhodococcus; species Rhodococcus sp. 077-4. The sequence continues at coordinate 996,640 of NZ_JAJPWC010000002.1, forward strand.
TCACCTTGGGGTTCATTGCCAGTGACCGTGCGATGGCCACGCGCTGCTGTTGACCGCCGGAGAGCTGGGCGGGGTACTTGTCGGCCTGGTTGGCGATGCCGACTCGCTCGAGGAGCGCCAGCGCACTCTTCTCTGCCGCGTCCTTCTTCTGCTTGCGTACCTTCATGGGCGCGAGCATGACGTTCTGCAGAATCGTCTTGTGTGCGAACAGGTTGAACGACTGGAACACCATGCCCACGTCGGCTCGCAGGGCAGCAAGTGCCTTGCCCTCGGCGGGGAGCAGATCTCCGTCGACCTCGATGGCACCGGAGTCGATCGGCTCCAACCGGTTGATGGTGCGGCACAGCGTCGACTTGCCCGATCCCGAAGGGCCGACGACGATGACGACCTGTCCGGCCGGCACCTCCAGGTTGATGTCCTTGAGGACGTGTAGATCACCGAAGTGTTTGTCGACGGATTTGAGCGAGATCATCGAAGGTGCGCCCGGCGGGGGTGTCGATGCCGGCGCGTCGGTGGCGTGCGTCATAAGTCGGAACCCTATGCGTAGTTTCCTCGCCGACCGGCGTTTTCGCCCGCAGTCTTCGATTATGTAATGGAAACTTTACTGTCGGACTGCATCGGCCCTGGACAGTCCCCGGTGGGGCCGCCACCCCGACGTACCGGTCGGTGCGATGGACGTACCCTGGAGGGGTGCAGAGAAGTGTTTTTCCGACCGTGGACGTGACCGAACGCGGAGTTTCCGATCCCGCGCCGCTCACCGACCCGTCGGCGATGAGTCCTCGCAGCTACGAAGTGCGCACGCACGGTTGCCAAATGAACGTTCACGACTCGGAGCGACTGTCCGGGTTGCTCGAAGAAGCCGGGTACGTACCGGCAGATTCCGGTACCGACGCCGATCTGGTGGTATTCAACACGTGTGCGGTGCGTGAGAATGCCGACAACAAGCTGTACGGCAACCTCGGCATGCTGCGGCCGGCGAAGACGCGTAACCCCAACATGCAGATCGCGGTCGGTGGTTGCCTGGCGCAGAAGGATCGCAGCACGGTCGTGGAGAGGGCACCGTGGGTGGACGTCGTGTTCGGCACCCACAACATCGGCTCGTTGCCGGTGCTGCTCGAGCGCGCGCGTCACAACGAACGAGCTCAGGTCGAGATCCTCGAATCGCTCGACGCATTTCCCTCCACCCTCCCCGCGAAGCGAGAATCTGCGTACGCGGGTTGGGTGTCGATCTCGGTGGGCTGCAACAACACCTGTACTTTCTGCATCGTTCCTGCTCTGCGCGGCAAGGAAATCGACCGTAGGCCGGACGACATCCTCGCCGAGGTACAGGCTTTGGTGGATCAGGGTGTACTCGAGGTGACCCTGCTCGGCCAGAACGTCAACGCATACGGTGCCTCGTTCGCCGACCCGAACATGCCTCGTGATCGCGGCGCGTTCGCCGCGCTGTTGACGGCCTGTGGCGCGATCGAGGGGCTCGAACGAGTGCGATTCACCTCACCGCACCCGGCCGAGTTCACCGACGACGTCATCGAAGCAATGGCATCGACGCCGAACATCTGCCCCACGTTGCACATGCCGCTGCAGTCCGGCTCGGACCGAATCCTCAAGGCGATGCGCAGGTCCTATCGGCAGAGCAAGTTCATGGGCATCATCGACAAAGTCCGCGAGGCCATGCCGCACGCGGCCGTCACCACCGACATCATCGTCGGCTTCCCCGGGGAGACCGAAGAAGATTTCGAGCAGACACTCGAGGTGGTACGACAAGCGAAGTTTGCCAACGCCTACACCTTCCAGTATTCCAAGCGCCCGGGAACACCCGCTGCGGAGATGCCCGACCAGGTGCCGAAAGAGGTTGTGCAAGAGCGGTATCTGCGTTTGATCGCGCTGCAGGAAGAGATCGTTCTCGCTGCCAACCAGGCGTTGATCGGCACCGAGGTCGAATTGTTGGTTGCCACCGGTGAAGGTCGCAAGAACGCCGCAACGCATCGGATGAGTGGGCGGGCCCGCGACGGCCGACTCGTGCACTTCGCCGTCGACGCCGATCGCGCGAGCGACATCCGCCCGGGCGACGTCGTCACGACCACACTGACCGCTGCCGCCCCGTATCACCTCATCGCCGACGCCGGAGTACTCACGCACCGGCGCACGGCAGCGGGAGACGCCCACGAGCTCGGAGTGATGCCGAAGACGGCTCCGATCGGCGTCGGCCTCGGACTTCCCTCGATCGGCGCTCCGGCGCCGCTTCCGGTTCAGACAGGATGCACCGCATGACAGAGCCAGACGGACCGCACCGCGTCACGCCCTCGCGATCCCCCGAGGAGCTGGAGCGAGCGGAGAGAGCGGTGATGACCGAGCTGGATCCGGGTGCGCGGGCCATGGTCGTGGCCGGTCTGGTGCTCGTCCTGTTGGTCACGTTCGCACTGCCGCACACCGGGTCTGCCTCCGGATTCGACGTGCTCTCGAGCAGCGACGCGGCCATCGCGGAATCGATTGCGCTGCCCTCACGCATCTTCGTGGTGCTGGTGTTGACCTTCGGTGTGGTGATGTCGGTGCTTGCGTTGGTCACCCGCATGTGGGCGTTGGCCTGGGCTGCACTGGCCGGATGCGCGGTATCCTCGGTGTTCGGGATGCTCTCGATCTGGTCGAGGCAGACCGTGCCGGACAACCTGCAGGGCGGTGGACCGGGAATCGGTCTCATCGTTGCGTGGGTTGCCGTGATGGCGTTGACGTTCCACTGGCTCAAGGCCGTGTGGAACAAGACCAACTCGCAGCTCGCAGCTCAGGAGCAGCGTCGTGTCGCTGCTGCCTCCGGCGAACAGAAGCTGCGCCTGTGGGACGGCCACTCGAACCCCTGAGGTTCGACAGTGGACGCCCCGGCCGTACGTGACGGCCGGGGCGTCACAACTCGTGTGTCACAGTTCGTCGACGGCACTTTCTGCCGCGTCGGCCCACTCGCGCCACTGCTGCGCCTGCGCCAGTGCACGCTCGGCATCCTTGGTCTTGCCTGCCGCCGTTGCCTTCGCTGCCTGATCCTCGAACTGAGCAACCCGCTCGCGGAACTGAGCAGCGCGGGCCACGGCCTCGGGGTCCGAACGACGCCACTGGGACTCCACTGCGTCGTGGACGGACTTCTCGATCGCCCGCAACTTGCCTTCGAGTTCCTGCATCTTCTCGCGCGGCACCTTGCCGATGGCATCCCACTTGTCCTGGAGATCGCGCAGCGCCGAACGGGCGGCATCGAGATCCTTGCTCGGATCGATGTGAGTCTTTGCCAGCAGTGCTTCCTTGGCCTCTGCGTTGGCATCGAACTCCGCGTCGCGCTCCGAGGCGGCGGCATTGCGGGCGGCGAAGAACACGTCCTGGGCGGCCTTGAAGTTCTTCCACAGTGCATCGTCTGCGTCGCGCGGGGCTCGTCCCGACGCCTTCCATTCCACGAGCAGATCGCGGAACGCAGCTGCGGTAGGACCCCAATCCGTGGACGAGGACAAGGCTTTGGCCCGCTCGACGAGCTCCTCCTTGCGGGTCTTGGCCGCTCCGCGCTCGCGATCGAGATCGGCGAAGTGTGCGCCCCGACGACGGTTGAAATTCTCCCGGGCCTTGGAGTACCGCTTCCACAGTGCGTCGTCGACTTTGCGGTCGACGCCACGAATCGTCTTCCACTCGTCCAGGATCTCCCGCAGCCGATCTCCGGCCTGCTTCCACTGGGTCGACTCACTGCCGATCTGCTCGGCCTCGACAGCGAGCGCTTCCTTGCGCGCCGTGTGCTCGGCGCGTTCGAGTTCCTTCTCGTGCTTGGCAACAGCCGCTGCAGCGTCCGAATGCTCGACCACCGCGTCGAGTCGCCGGGCGAGCAGATCCAGGTCGCCGATCACCGCGGCGGTCGGCAGGCTCTCGAGCAGCGCGGACGCGGCGGCCTTGGTCTTCTTGGCGTCGCCGGTACCCGACGTCAGGCGGGCCTCGAGCAGGCCGACCTCGGTGGCCAGATCGTCGTAGCGCCGTCCGAAGTGAGCGAGCCCCTCCGCGGCGTCCCCGGCCTGCCACGATCCGATCTGCCGTTCGCCGTCGGCGGTCGTCACCCACGCGGTGCCGTCGTCGTCGACTCTGCCGAACTTGCTGGGATCGCTTGCCGGTGCAACGGTCGGAATCACGGTGGGGACGTGCGAGGCCGTCGGGTGCGGCTTGGCACCCGCCGAAGCTCCGGGACGAGGAGAACCGGTACCGGCACCGCCTGGCTTGGGTCCGCCGCCGGGCTTGGGTCCACCGGGCTTGGGTCCGCCGCCGGGCTTCGGTCCGCCGGAGTCGGACGCACCGGGCTGCGAGACACCGGGGGTCTGGACGGGCGCATCCGAGGATGTGGCCTCGGGGGCGGTGGGGGTGCCGGCGTTCGGGTCGGTCATTGTTCCTCATCTCTGCCGCGCGTCACGGCTGCCTCAATCGCGATCTGGACACCATTGAACTAGGTGACGACCGATCGGACCATTGAAACAGCTCAGACGCCTCGAGGTGGACTCGTCGGGCCAACTCACGCCACCGACTACGTTGGTGTCCGTGTTTCGTGCCGCGGCCCTGGTGCCCTCCCCACCGTTGCTCGTCCCCGAACTGACGGGCGCGAGTGCGGCCGAGACGGCCGACCTTCGGTCCGCTGCCGTCAGCGCGACGACGTACTTGACCTCGGTGGTCGACCGGTGGCTCGCCGTCGGCGTCGATCGTGCCCAGGGGTCGTACGACGAGAAGACGATCGGAACGTTGCGCGGGTTCGGAGTCGATGTGTCGGTGAGTCTGTCCGGCGGACCCATGACCACAGCGCCGGATCCCGATCTGCCGCTGCCGGTACTGATCGCGGGCTGGTTGCGCGGAGTCGCTGCGCCGGCCGCGGCCGTCGAAGCTCGGACAGTTCCCGCCGACGCCGACGCGCGATGGTGTGCGGGTTTCGGCGCTGCGTTGCGCCGCGAGCTCGACGAATCGGCCGAGACCTGGGGCGTGTTGGTGCTGGCAGACGGTGCGAACACTCTGACCGCGAAGGCCCCAGGATCGTTCGACGAGCGGGCCGCAGGAGTTCAGCAACTCATCGACGATGCCCTGGCAACGGCCGATGTCGACGCTCTGGCGCGATTGGATTCCGACCTGTGTGCAGCGGTCGGCGCAGCGGGCAGGCCTGCGTGGCAGGTGCTGGCAGCGCTCGCCGGGACCGATGCGACGACAGCGACGGAGCTCTATCGCGGAGCACCATTCGGTGTCGGGTACTACGTGGGGACCTGGACTCGTGCCTGAAAGGACGGGCGATGCAGCCACCACTCCCATCGCTGTCATCGGGCCGACGGCCGCGGGGAAGTCCGATCTGGCCCTCGATCTGGCCGAGCAACTCTGCGGCGAAATCGTCAACATCGACGCGATGCAGCAGTACCGGGGGATGGACATCGGCACCGCGAAGCTGACCGTGTCGGAGCGACGTGGCATCCCGCATCATCAACTCGATGTGCTCGAGGTCACCGACATCGCGACGGTGGCGCGGTACCAAGCGGCGGCTGTCGCGGACGTCGAGAACATTCGATCGCGGGGATTGCGACCCGTCATCGTCGGCGGATCGATGATGTACGTGCAGTCGTTGCTCGACGAATGGGCCTTTCCGGCCACCGACCCTGCCGTCCGTGCGAAATGGGAAGCAGTTCTCGAGCGTGACGGAGTCGAGCAGATTCATCGATCGTTGACAGCAGCCGATCCCGAGGCCGCCGCATCGATCCTGCCCACCGACGGCCGCCGCATGGTTCGCGCACTAGAGGTGGTGGAGTTGACCGGGCAGCCGTTTGCGGCATCGGCCCCCAAGATCGGCGAACCTCGCTGGGGCACGGTCGTATTGGGCGTCGACAGGGACACTGCCGAACTGGACGAGCGAATCGCCGAGCGCACCCGTCTGATGTTCGAGACCGGACTGATCGACGAGGTGGAAGGACTGCTGAGCCTCGGACTGCGTGAGGGAGTGACGGCGTCCAGGGCCATCGGCTACGCGCAGGCGCTCGACGTGTTGGCGGGGGAATACGACATCGAGCATGCCCGCGAGCGCACGTTCATCGGCACCAGGCGCTACGTACGACGGCAGCGTTCCTGGTTCCGCCGAGACGACCGGGTGTGCTGGCTGGACGGCGCATCGCCGACGTTGACCTCGGACGCCCTGGCCGCCATCGACGCTCCGTAGCCGAACCGCCGTAGACTCGCGGCCATGGAATTCGCCAAAGGCCACGGAACTCAGAACGACTTCGTCGTACTGCCGGACCCGGCAGCCGAACTCGAACTCACCAGGTCGGCCGTTGCCGTTCTGTGCGACCGACGCCAGGGCATCGGAGCCGACGGCATTCTGCGTGTCGCCCGAGCCGGTGTCCTCAGGGATGCAGGCGTGTTGGATCGAATCCCGTCGGGCGTCGAACCCGAGGACTGGTTCATGGATTACCGCAACGGAGACGGCACCATCGCCGAAATGTGCGGTAACGGCGTCCGGGTGTTCGCGCACTACCTTCGCGTTCACGACCTCGAACACCGCGATCAGTTCGTGGTGGGCTCGCGGGCCGGTGCGCGGGCTGTGACCGTGCACTCCTTCGACGACACCGACGCCGACGTCACTGTCGCGATGGGGGACGTCACGTTGATGGGGTCGAGCGCGACGACCATCGCGGGCGGATCGTACGAGGGCGTCGGAATCGACGTCGGCAATCCTCACCTCGCGTGCGTCGACGGCGCGTTGACTCGGGCATCCCTCGGTGCCCTCGACTTTTCCGTGCCACCCACCCTGGACGCGGAGTTCTTCCCGCACGGTGCGAACGTCGAGCTCCTGACCAGGCTCGACGACGGAGCGGTCGAGATGCGCGTGTTCGAGCGTGGCGTCGGAGAAACTCGATCCTGTGGGACCGGCACCGTGGCTGCGGCTGCGGCCGCGCTCTCCTACGAGGGACTCGAGACCGGAGAGGTGAGCGTCGGTGTGCTCGGCGGTCGGGTGCGCGTGGCCATCGACCATGTCGGCGCGACCCTGCGCGGACCGTCGGTGCTACTGGCCCGCGGTGAGATCGACGATCGATGGTTCGAGGCGCAGTCCTGACCCGTCGCGGCACGCGCGCACCGAAACCCGCGTGCATACGCTGGGGTTTTCGTGGATCATGGGGGATGTATGACGAACTCACATGAAACATCCCCTGCAGGCGAACCGGTGGACGACAGTCGCGACGATGTCGACGGCGCTTCCGACACTGCATCCGCCTGGACTCGCGAAGAGTCGGACGCGTGGTCCAGGCGCCTGGCGCGCTCCCCGCTCAACGACGAGAACTCCCCGTCCTCGGGCGACATGCAGCTCGAAGAACGTACCGCGCTGCGTCGAGTCGCCGGACTGTCCACCGAACTCACCGACGTCACCGAAGTCGAGTACCGACAGCTGCGGCTCGAACGCGTCGTGCTGGTCGGAGTGTGGACCACCGGCACGGCCGCGCAGGCCGAGTCCAGCATGACCGAATTGGCCGCACTGGCCGAGACGGCAGGCTCCGAGGTACTCGAAGCGCTGATGCAGCGGCGCGACAAGCCCGACGCTGCGACGTACATCGGTTCCGGTAAAGCCAAAGAGGTACGCGACATCGTGCTGGCGACCGGCGCCGACACGGTGATCTGCGACGGTGAACTGACCCCTGCTCAGCTCAACGCTCTGGAGAAGGTCGTCAAGGTCAAGGTCATCGACCGCACGGCTTTGATCCTCGATATCTTCGCTCAGCACGCCACGTCGCGAGAAGGCAAGGCGCAGGTCGCTTTCGCGCAGATGGAGTACATGTTGCCCAGGCTTCGCGGCTGGGGCGAATCGATGTCGCGTCAGGCCGGTGGCCGTGCAGGCAGCAACGGCGGCGTGGGCCTGCGCGGACCGGGTGAGACGAAGATCGAGACCGATCGACGACGCATCCGCGAGCGCATGGCCAAGCTGCGCCGTGAGATCAAGGGCATGAAGCAGGCCCGCGATACCAAACGTGAACAGCGACTGAGCGGTACGGTTCCGTCCATCGCGATCGTCGGATACACGAACGCCGGCAAGTCGAGCTTGCTGAACGCGTTGACGGGATCCGGCGTACTGGTGCAGAACGCGTTGTTCGCCACCCTCGATCCCACCACACGCAAGTCGACTCTCGAAGACGGCCGCGAAATCGTACTGACCGACACCGTCGGCTTCGTTCGGCACCTACCGACTCAGTTGGTCGAGGCGTTCCGCTCCACGCTGGAGGAAGTCACCGACGCAGATCTGCTGCTGCACGTGGTCGACGGATCGGATCCACTCCCGATCGACCAGATCACGGCAGTTCGTGAGGTGATCACCGAGGTGGTTCGCGAGCAGGATGCGAAGATGCCGCCGGAGTTGTTGGTGGTCAACAAGATCGACGCCGCCGATCCCGTACAGCTGACTCAGCTTCGCGGACTGCTCGACGGTGCACGGTTCGTTTCGGCCAAGACCGGCGAGGGAATCGACGCCTTGCGCGATCACCTGGCCGAGATCCTCTCCGAACCGGACGTGTTGGTCGATGTGCTGGTGCCGTACACGCGTGGCGATCTGGTCGCGCGCATCCACACCGACGGACGAATCGTGCAGTCCACCCACGAAGAGGACGGCACACGCGTCGAAGCCCGTGTGCCGCAGTCGCTTGCGGCGGCGCTCGTCGAGTTCACCGCGACCGTCCCCAGCGCCTGACCTCGGTGGTGCGGCAACCGGTGGTGTGCCGTGCTGCCGCGGGGGCAGTGGCCATGACGATCGCGTTCTCGGGAACCGCCTTCGCGGCCCCGGTCGAGGCCGAAACATACTGTCGGCCAACAGATCCCGATCTGACCGAGCTGTCGGGGCTGGCGTCGATCGAGGGCACCCTGTACGCGATAGGTGATAGCGGGACCGATCATCGCGTCGCGGCCCTCGATGCCGATTGCGCGGTCGAACGGTGGATCGACGTACCCGTCGACCCGTACGACGTCGAGGACCTGACGTCGTACGGGGGCTCGCTCTGGTTGGCGGACACAGGCGACAACGAGTTGCGACGTGACACAGTGGCATTGACACGAATGGATCCGAAAACCGGTGCGGGTGAACTGCATCGACTCACCTACCCGGACGGTGCGCACGACGCCGAGACGCTACTGATCGAGCCGGGCGGTCGTCCCGTCGTCGTCACCAAGGAACTGTCGGGCGTCAGCGGGGTGTACGTGCCGGCAGGCGACGAATCCGTCTCCGATCTGAGCAGTCCGGGTCCGACGCCGCTCCGCAAGGTGGGAGAGCTGGCGTTCACCGCTACCGGGACTGTCGGTGGGCCGCCGTTCGTGGTCGGATCGATTCTGGCGACCGGGGGAGCGGTCAGCCCAGACGGCTCCGTCGCGGCAGTGCGCTCCTACACCGACGTCTATCTGTTTCGTCCGACCGACGGCGACATCGCGTCCGCATTGATCGACGCGACAGCCCCTCGTGCCGTGCTGCCACTGCCCGATCAGCCGCAGGGTGAGGCGGTGGCCTTCACCGCCGATGGATCTCTGCTCATCGCATCGGAGGCCGGCTTCGGGCCGAATGCGGGGACGCTTCCCGCTGTTCTGCGTATTCCCGACGCGGCGGCGCGGGACGTCTCGACACCCACACCTACGGCGGAAGAACAGAATTCGCCGGTCGTCGCCGATGAGCAGTCCTCGCAAACGCCGGCAGCGACGGACTCGGAATGGATACTCCGAGCGGCCGTCGCTGCTGGTGTGGTGCTGATCGCCGGAGCGGTGGGATTCACCGTCCGGCGATCGATGCGCTCTCGTTAGGCGTTGCAGGAGTGGAGCCTGCGGAACGACCTATGCGTCGCAGGAGTGGAGCCTGCGGAACGACTTAAGCGTCCAAGTCGGCTGCGACGAGTGCGACCACCTTGTCGAGTGCTGCTTGGTCGTCGCTGCTGACGGTGACTTCGGTGCCCTTGGTTGCACCGAGGGTCATGATCATCAGGGCCGATCCTGCATCGACCGGCTCCGAGTCGGCCACTGCGAGGGTGACGTCCACGCCGGCTTCGGCGACGGCGTCGGCGATCAGTGCTGCGGGGCGGGCATGCAGACCGATCGAGGATCCGACGGCGACTGTGGTGCTGGGCATGTGCTGCTCCTTCGTAGTGGGGTTGTTGCGATCGTAGCGAGTGTCAGACGGTGGCGAGTGCGGGATCGAGTTCGGCGTCCGACGGGGCGTTCTTGCCCTTGATGAACTGCTTGGCCGAGACCACCAGGAATGCCGAGACGATGGTGCCCACTGCCAGCGAGACGATGAACCACAGGATGTTTCCGATGGCGAAGAATACGAAGATGCCGCCGTGCGGTGCGCTGAGAGTGACGTTGAACGCCATGATCATCGCGCCGGTGACGGCGCCGCCTGCCATCATCGAGGGGATGACGCGGAACGGGTCGGCTGCGGCGAACGGGATTGCGCCCTCGGAGATGAATGCAGCGCCCAGGAACCATGCGGCCTTACCGTTTTCGCGCTCGGCCTCGGTGAACAGGCGTGAGCGAACGGTAGAGGCGAGTGCCATGGCGAGCGGCGGAACCATTCCGGCTGCCATGACCGCTGCCATGATGCGCAGTGATGCGGTGTCGGTGACCGACAGGCCTGCGGTGGCGAATGCGTAGGCGGCCTTGTTGACCGGTCCGCCGAGGTCGAAGCACATCATCAGACCGAGAATGATGCCGAGGATGATGACCGACGATCCGCTGAGGCCGTTGAGCCAGTCCGTGAGGCCGCTGGTGATCGCGGCGAGTGGCTTGCCGAGCAGCAGGAACATGATGGCACCGACGATGAGTGTGGCGAACAGCGGGATGATGACGACCGGCATGAGGCCGCGAAGTACTGCGGGGATCTTCCACTTGCTGATCCACAGTGCGACGAAGCCGGCGATCAGACCACCGACGAGGCCGCCGATGAAGCCTGCGCCCACCAGAACGGCTACCGCGCCTGCGGTGAAACCTGGTGCCAGGCCTGGCCTGTCGGCAATGGCGTAGGAGATGTAGCCGGCCAGCGCGGGCACCAGGAAGCCGAACGACAGTGCGCCGATTTGGAACAGGACGGCACCGAGGTAGGCGGCCAGTCCGCCGTCGGGTAGCGATGTGAGCGAGTTGTCCAGAACGATGTCTGCCGCGACGTCCTTGATTTCGTACCCGCCGAGCAGGAAGCCGAGGGCGATCAGCAAACCACCGGCAGCGACGAACGGGATCATGTAGCTGACGCCGGTCAGCAGGATCTGGCGGATGCGGGTGCCCCATCCGAGCTCGCCGGCCGAGTCGTTCGAGCCGGCAGCCACTGCCGTGCCGCCGACGCGGGCCGCGTCCGGGTTCAGCGCTGCGCGAAGCGCTTCGGTGAGCATGACGTCGGGCTCGTTGATGGCGCGCTTGACGCCCGAGGAGACGACGGGCTTGCCTGCGAAACGCTCGCGGCCCTTGACGCCCACATCGGTGGCGAAGATGACCGCTTCGGCTCCGGCGATGATCGCGGGATCCAGCGGCGTACTGCCGCTCGAGCCCTGGGTCTCGACGTGAACGGTGACTCCGGCGCGCTCACCGGCCGCGACGAGAGAGTCGGCAGCCATGTAGGTGTGCGCAATTCCGGTGGGGCAGGCGGTGACTGCGACGATGTGCTTCGGGGCAGTGGCCTGCGTCGGGGTCTCGACAGCACTGTGCTTTGCAGTATCGACCGCTGCAGCGGCAGGCGCGGCGGGCTTCGCGGCGGGATTGATGACGCCGTCGACGAGCGAGACGATTTCGGCTGCCGAGGACGCGTTGCGCAGCGAGGTGACGAACTCAGGCTTGACCAGGGCGCGCGCCAGGCTCGAGAGCAGCTTCATGTGCGCCGAACCGGCACCGGCCGGTGCCGCGATGAGGAACACCAGATCGGCAGGACCGTCGGGGGCACCGAAATCCACCTTGGGGCTCAGCCGGGCGAACCCGAGCGAGGCCGAGGTGACCGCTTCGGAGCGACAGTGCGGGATGGCGATGCCGCCGGGCAGGCCGGTTGCCGACTGCGCTTCGCGGGCCAGAGCGGCATCGCGCAACGCGTCGGTCTCCGTCGCGCGACCCGCGGAGGCCAGAACGCCGGCGAGGCGTTCGATGACGGCTTCCTTGGATTCGCCCAGATCGGCGTCGAGGACGATCAGATCCTCGGCGATGATCTGCTGATCTTCGGTGGGGGTGGACATTGCAGACTCCTAGAGACGGTGTGCGGGTGTGGAGAGCGTGGACTGGGTGACGGTCGTGGGGATGTCGAGCGCACGGACCGTCACCGAATTCGGGTGGGTCTGCTCGGGCAGGGGAAGCGTGGTGCCTGGCAGTGCGGTTGCTGCCGTTCCGTAGGCGACGGCGCGGCGAAGTTTGTCTGCGTCGGAACAGTTCTCGGCATCGGCGAGGATGTAGCCGGCCAGCGAGGAATCGCCTGCGCCGACCGTGCTGACGGCAGTGATCGGAGGCGGGCTGGCGTACCAGGAACCGTCCTGGGTGACCAGAACCGCTCCGGCACTGCCCAAAGTGGCCAGTACCGCGCCGACGCCTCGGCCGAGAAGGATTGCGCCGGCAGCGATGACGGCCGTCGGATCTCCCTGTGCCGCCGCGCTTTCCAGCTCCTCGGAATCGTACCCGGTGAGTTGGGCGAGCTCCTCGGAATTGGGTTTGATCAGATCCGGTGCCGACGCCGGAAATGCTGCCGCGAGAGCGAGCAGAGGCTCGTCGGACGTATCCACGGCAACCTTCGCCGACGTGGCGCGCAGCGCGATGACGAGTTCGGCATACCAGTCGACGGGCAGACCGGGCGGAAGCGAACCCGACAGAACGACCCATTCTGCATCGACCGCGAGAGCGAGGATTCGCTCTCGCAACTCGGCCCGGGTCTGCTCCGAGACCGTCGCGCCGGGCTCGTTGATCTTGGTGGTGGTGCCACCGATCTCGCTGACCGTGATGTTGGTTCGCGCCAGGCCCGACGTCGGAACTGCCGAGAAGCGAACGCCTTTCGCGGCCAACGCGTCGAGCAGGGGGTCTCCGGTATCGGCCGGGAGCACGGCCAGGGCCTCGACTCCTGATCCGCCCAGCACGCGAGCGACGTTGACGCCTTTACCGCCCGGGTCGGTGGCCGACGTCGATGCCCGGTGTACGCCGCCACGGACGAGCGGCGTGTCGAGTGTGACCGTGCGGTCCATGCTCGGGTTGGCCGTAAGTGTGACCATCATGCGATCACCACCTCGATTCCTTTGTCGCTGAGTTTCTTTCGGTCAATGGTCGAAATGTCGCTGTCGGTGACGATGACGTCGATGGATCCCACGCGGGCGAAGCTGACCAGGTGCTCGCGGCCGATCTTCGACGAATCTGCCAGCACCACCACATGGTTGGCTGCCTCGACCATGGCACGTTTGACTGCTGCCTCGTCGCTGTCGGGGGTGGACAGTCCGTGCCCGACGCTGATGGCGTTGGTGCCGATGAACGCGACGTCCACGCGGAGCCATTCGAGGGCGCGCAGTGCTTCGTCGCCGACGGCCGCCTGGGTGGTTCCGCGTACACGTCCGCCCAGCAGGCGAAGGCCGACGCTCGGCATGGTGGCGGCGCGAGCGGCGATCGGGACCGAGTTGGTCACCAACGTCAGCTCGCGATCGTGGGGTAGCAGCCCGGCCAGCCTGCCCGTGGTGGTGCCTGCATCGAACACTGCGCTACCCCCGACCGGCGGGAGGAAGGACAGTGCTGCCGCTGCGATCGCGTCCTTCTGATCGGCTCGCGTGAACTCTCGTTCCGAGACGCCGGGCTCGAGTGTGGTCAGCGCAGAAGCGGGTACAGCTCCACCGTGCACGCGGCGCACGACTCCCATGCGATCGAGAGTGGCGAGATCGCGGCGCACGGTTTCCGTGGTGACGCCGTACGTGGCGGACAGATCGTTGACGGAGACGCGGCCGTGGGTGCTGATCAGCTCGGCGATGGCGTGCTGTCGTTCTTCTGCGTACACCTGCGTCTCCTTTCCTGTTGATGTTGCTTTATGTTGTTTTACGCCCGTGTGTGTTGACATGTCAAGGGTTTGGAGTAATCTCGGTCACAACACGAGTGAGCGATCGGCTCGACCACAGCTCGCCGAACAGATGCGATGACCTTTGTTCACGCAGTATCCGAGGAGGACCACATGACGGGATCGGTTAGCACCGCTTCGACCGGACACACCGACACGAGAGTCGATGCGGACGGGACCGGAGCAGCGCAGACGACACTGCGCGGCACGCCCGTCGTGCCCGGTGTCGGATACGGTCCCGTCATCCGTCCCGGTGCCCGTCCCTCCATTCCCGCCGATACCGGCGAGGTGCCGGAGGCCGATCGGGAGTCCGAGAAGGCTGTGTTCGACGCCGCGGCGAACGCCGTCGCCACTCGATTGCGCGGTCGTGCGGAGCTGGCGACGGGAGCTGCTTCGGAGGTTCTGTCGGCCAATGCCGCGATGGCAACCGACCGCGGATGGCTCGGTGCTGCTCGCTCCTCGATCGCCAAAGGCAGTTCTGCCGTCACCGCAACCGCTGCGGCGACGGAGAAGTTCGCTGCCATGTTCACCCAGCTCGGTGGCCTGATGGCCGAGCGAGTGACCGATCTGCGTGACATCCGCGATCGCGTCATCGCCGAGATTCTCGGTGTTCCGGAGCCGGGGGTTCCCGTACCGGCCGAACCGTCGATCCTCTTCGCCGACGACCTTGCGCCCGCCGACACCGCGGGCCTCGACCCCACCTTGATCGTCGGACTGGCGACCTCGCTCGGAGGTCCGACCAGCCACACCGCGATCATCGCCCGCCAGCTCGGCATTCCGTGCATCGTTGCCGTGGCCGGCCTCGACGACATCGCCGCAGGTACCTACGCATCTGTCGACGGAACCAGCGGCCGCATCGACCTCGAACCCGACGCCGACTCGGCCCGCGCTGCGGTGGTTTCCGCCCGCGACGAACTCGACCGGGTGTCCCAGTGGGTCGGCCCCGGCAGGACTGCCGACGGCCACGCGGTCGACATCCTCGCCAACGTCCAGGACGGGGCAGGTGCCCGCGCGGCGCGCTCGAGTGCAGCCGACGGCGTCGGGCTCTTTCGCACCGAGCTGTGCTTCCTGGACCGTGACTCCGAACCGACCGTGGACGAGCAGGCCGAGATCTACGCCCAGGTGCTCGACGCGTTCGCGGGCAAGAAAGTCGTGGTGCGCACCCTCGACGCAGGTTCGGACAAGCCTCTGCGGTTCGCCACTCATCCCGACGAGGCCAACCCGGCGCTCGGCATCCGCGGTATCCGCATCGCGGAGGCCGACAGAGGGATTCTCTATCGGCAACTCGACGGCATCGCCGCCGCCGCGAAAGCAACCGATTCCTCCCCGTGGGTGATGGCACCGATGATCGCAACCGCGCAGGAGGCGAAGGACTTCGCCGCCGACGTGCGCGAGCGTGGGCTCACCCCCGGCGTCATGATCGAGATCCCCGCCGCCGCACTGCTTGCGGAACACATCCTCGAGCACGTGGACTTCCTGTCCATCGGCACCAACGATCTGGCGCAGTACACGATGGCCGCCGACCGCATGTCGGCTCAACTCGCGGGACTCACCGACCCGTGGCAGCCGGCCGTGCTGGCATTGGTGGCGCACACCGCGGCCGCGGGAGCCAAGGCCGGAAAGCCCGTCGGGGTCTGCGGCGAGGCCGCGGCCGATCCTCTGCTGGCCTGCGTGCTGGTCGGACTCGGCATCACCTCGCTCTCGGCGGCCTCGGCAGCCGTCGCACACGTGGGCTCCAAGTTGGCCACGGTCACACTCGATCAGTGCAAGGCAGCGGCCGCCGCTGCCCTGAAAACGGACAGCACAGCAGCCGCTCGTGAGGCAGTGAGCGCGATTCTGGGATGACCCCCTAGTCTTTGTCGATCATGAGAAATCTGGGTTGGACGCTGCACGGAAACGGTAAGACCGTCGAGGCCGGGGCGGTGGTCTCGCCGGACGAACGGCTCACGTGGCCACGCACCATCGGTATCGGAATGCAGCACGTCGTCGCGATGTTCGGTGCCACACTGCTGGTTCCGACGATCACCGGGTTCCCGGTATCGACCACGCTGTTGTTCTCGGGTATCGGAACAGCGTTGTTCCTGCTCATCACCAGGGGGCGCATTCCCAGCTACCTGGGTTCGTCCTTCGCTTTCCTCGCCCCGCTCGGTGCCACCGCAGCCGACGGCCCCGCCGCGCAACTCGGTGCTGTTCTCTGCGTCGGTGTCGTGCTGGCGCTCATCGGCCTCGTCGTGAAGTTCGCCGGCCAACGGGTGCTCGACGCGGCAATGCCGCCCGTGGTGACCGGAGCCGTCGTCGTGCTGATCGGGCTGAACCTGGCACCGGCCGCTACCACGTCGTTCGAGGCGCAGCCGCTCGTCGCCGCGGTCACCCTGGTCGCGATTCTGCTGGCCACGGCCGTCGGGCCAGGGCTGGTGGGCCGACTGGGAATCCTGCTCGGTGTCGTCGTGGGCTGGGTGTTCGCCGCAGTCACCGGGGGAATCGCGCAACCGCGTCTCGACGCCCTGAGCGCGGCGAGCTGGATCGGTCTGCCCGAGTTCCGTGGCCCGTCCTTCGAGCTGTCGGTGATCCTGGTGGCGCTGCCGGTGGTGATCGTCCTCGTCGCCGAGAACGTGGGGCACGTCAAGGCCGTCGCCGCGATGACCGGGAAGAACTTGGATGACGTGGCCGGGGACGCTCTGATCGCCGACGGGTTGGCGACCACACTGGCCGGAGCCGGTGGTGGCTCCGGAACCACCACCTACGCGGAGAACATCGGCGTCATGGCAGCCACGCGTGTCTACTCGACCGCCGCGTACTGGGTCGCGTCGATCACCGCGATTGTGCTCGCGTTCTCGCCCAAGTTCGGTGCCCTCATCTTCACGGTTCCCGACGGCGTCATCGGGGGAGCGACTCTCGTTCTGTACGGGCTCATCGGACTGCTCGGCGTGCGCATCTGGACCGATGCGAAGGTCGACTTCACCGATCCGGTCAACCTCACCGTGGTCGCTGCGGCGCTCGTCGCCGGGATCGGGGATTTGACGTTGTCGATCGGATCGGTCGAACTCGGCGGTATCGCCTGGGGCTCCGTCGGAATTCTCCTCGGCTACCCGATCGTCTCGGCGCTCGCGAGAACTGCGGGCAACCGGGGCCGCTAGTGGGTCACGGATCGCGCGCGTTTTGGTCATCGACCGGCTCGACACCGCGGACGTAGTGTTGCCTACGTGACGTCAGTCGTGCCGACGACCGTGATCCGCTTGGAGTTTCACCTGGTCGACGTCGGTATGCACCGAGCAAGGAGACATTCGTGGAACGCACACTTTTCGAGCCCGAGCACGAGCTGTTCCGGGAGTCGTACCGGAAATTTCTCGACCAGCACGTAGCACCGAACCACGCCAAGTGGGAAGAGCAGAACATCGTCGACCGCGGCGTCTGGGTCGAGGCCGGTAAGCAGGGCTTCCTCGGAACGGCAGCACCCGAGGAGTTCGGCGGCGGCGGAGTCAAGGACTTCCGCTACAACGCCATCGTCACCGAGGAAACCACCCGCGGTGGGTACAGCGGCATCGGCTTCACACTGCACAACGACGTCGTCGCGCCGTATCTGATCGAGCTGGCGAACGACGAGCAGAAGCAGCGCTGGCTGCCCGGATTCTGTTCCGGTGAGCTGATCACCGCAATCGCCATGACCGAACCCGGCACGGGCAGCGACCTGCAGGGCATCAAGACCAAGGCCGTCCGCGACGGCGACGACTGGGTGCTCAACGGCTCGAAGACCTTCATCACCAACGGAATCAACGCAGATCTGATCATTGTCGTGGCCTGCACCGACCCGGAGAAGGGCGCACAGGGCTTCAGCCTGCTGGTCGTCGAACGCGACATGCCCGGATTCGAACGCGGTCGCAACCTCGACAAGATCGGCATGAAGGCACAGGACACCGCCGAACTCAGCTTCACCGACGTTCGCGTGCCCGCCGCCAACCTCCTCGGCGAAGAAGGCATGGGGTTCATCTACCTCATGCAGAATCTGCCCCAGGAACGCCTGTCGATCGCCGTCGTCGCGGCAGCCGCGATGGAGTCGGCGCTGGAGATGACGATTCAGTACTGCCGCGATCGCAAGGCTTTCGGAAAGTCGATCGGCAAGTTCCAGAACACCCGATTCGTGTTGGCGGAGTTGGCAACCGAGACCACCGCCACCCGCATCATGGTGGACAAGTTCATCGAACTGCTCAATGCAGGGACGTTGTCCGTCCAGGAAGCCGCGATGGCGAAGTGGTGGACCACCGAGAATCAGGTCAAGCTGATCGACCGGTGCCTGCAGCTGCACGGCGGTTACGGCTACATGAAGGAATACCCGATCGCCAAGGCCTACATGGACTCTCGCGTCCAAACCATCTACGGCGGGACCACCGAGATCATGAAGGAGATCATCGGCCGCGGATTGAATCTGTGATCCGCTGATCCGATGCACGCGAAGGGCCGCAGCACATGTGCTGCGGCCCTTCTCGTGTCACTACGGTGACGATCCCTACAGCTTGCGCATCACGGTGACGACTTTGCCGAGGATTGCGGCGTTGTTGCCTGGAATCGGCTCGAACAGGGGATTGTGCGGCAGCAGCCACACTTCACCCTTGGACCGCTTGAACGTCTTGACGGTGGCCTCGCCGTCGATCATCGCAGCCACGATGTCGCCGTTGTCGGCCACGGACTGCTGGCGAACCACCACCCAGTCGCCGTCGCAGATGGCCGCCTCGATCATCGACTCGCCGACGACCTTGAGCAGGAAGAGCGAACCCTGCCCCACCAATTCGCGTGGGAGCGGGAACACGTCCTCGACGGCCTCTTCGGCAAGAATGGGACCGCCTGCGGCGATACGTCCCAGAACGGGCACGAACGTCGGGGTCGGCAGGCGATCCTGTTCGTCGGACGCCGCGGAACCGTCTACGGCGGCGGCAGCCTGATCGGCCTGCACCTCGTCCAGCCCACGCACGTCGACGGCGCGGGGGCGGTTGGCGTCCCGGCGCAGGAACCCCTTGCGTTCGAGGGTGCGAAGTTGATGAGCAACCGACGAGGTCGACGTCAGACCGACCGCATCGCCGATCTCACGAATGCTCGGCGGGTAGCCGCGCTCGGTGACCGAGGCGCGAATGACCTCGAGCACCTTGCGCTGCCGCTCGGTCAGACCCGCACTGATATCGGTTCCGACCTCCATGGCCTTGGATGTCGGCTCTGCGGCCGGCTTTCCTGCGGCGGCCTTGGTAGCGGTGGCCTTGGCGCCGGTCGTCTTGGGACCCGTGGTTCGCGTGGTCGACCTCGTCGAGGTCTCGTCCTTCATGCTGTCGGCCTCCTGCTGAAGTTCTGGATCCGGTCTGCGTGGTCGGTCTGCGCGGACTGGAGTTGATGGTGTCGACTCGTGTGGCGTGTGGTTTCTGACACGAATCTAGCGTGTATCAGCTGTTGAATCAAACATCTGTTCGACTCGTGTCGCGTTTTCTACAGACTTTGTCGGAGGCTCGTGATAGAACTTCGAACAAGCGTCCATCGAACGCCTGATCGAACAATCGATCCAACGAGTGAAGACGAGGTTCCGATGACCATCATCACCGATCGCCCCACCGCCACCGCCGTCCGTTCACGGTCCACCGTCGTCGAGCGCCGCCGCCGGGCGCGTCCGGCGGTGCACGGCGTCGCCGCGCCGTCCGGCCCGTGCCTGCCCGTCCTGGACCCGTCGTGGACGGATGTCACCGATCGTGAGCAGGCCGATCTCGAGTTCGACCGGACTTCTGCGCACTTCGCGGGTCAGCCGGTTCGCATGCGATCGCTGGTGCTGTCGATGTTGGCGGTCCTGGTCGTCGCAGGGGGACTGATCGGCATCGCGAACCTGCGGGCCACTGCAGCCGAGTCGGGCGCGCAGCCGGCCGGTGTGGTCGAAGTACACGACGGAGCAGTCGTCGAGTATGCGCCCGGCAGATGACCACCGGCCCCCTCGCGTCCGGGAAGACTGAGTATCCTCGACTGACTGCCCCGATGCGCGTGCTCGTCGTCGGAGCGTTGGATACGACGGAGGCTTCCTCATGCATTGCCCGTTCTGCAGGCATCCCGACTCACGCGTGGTCGACTCGCGTGAGATGGACGAGGGGCAGGCAATACGGCGTCGTCGCTCCTGCCCGGAGTGCGGTCGTCGATTCACCACCGTCGAGGCTGCAGTGCTGGCCGTCGTGAAGCGTAGCGGCGTGACCGAGCCGTTCAGCCGCGACAAGGTCGTCAAGGGTGTTCGACGCGCCTGCCAGGGCAGAGATGTCGACAACGACGCTTTGAACCTCTTGGCTCAACAGGTCGAAGACACCATTCGCGCCGCCGGTTCCGCAGAGATCCCCAGCAACGAGGTGGGTTTGGCGATTCTCGGGCCCCTTCGCGATCTCGACGAGGTGGCCTACCTGCGCTTCGCCTCCGTCTATCGCTCGTTCAGCTCGGCCGAGGACTTCGAGAAGGAAATCCACGAACTTCGCAAGCATCGAGAGTCCGCCGACGTCGACTGACGGCAGCACGGGTCAACGAGACTGATCCGAGATCGCTTTCTCGATGCGCTTCTCCGAGACCGGATACGCCGTGCGAATCCCTTGGGCGAACAGTCCGACTCGCAACTCCTCGATCATCCAGAACAGTTCCTGCACCCCGGAACTGTTCTTTCTGCTCTCCGGGAGCGAATCCAACAGCCGCCCGTACGAGGCGTAGACGCGATCGAGTACGTCCATCGCCGCGGCGTCGCGGCCCGCACTGCTCGGCAGCGTCGCGAGCCGTTTGGTTGCCGCAGCGAGATACCGCGGAAGGTCCGCCAACCGGCGAGAACCGAACTCGGTGACGAACCCGCGAAAGATCAACCCGTCGAGCTGTTCTCGAACATCGTCGGCCGGCTCCCCGGAGGAGGCTTGAAGTTGCGCAGACAACGCCAGCGCAGCGGTCAGTACCGGGCGAACCAGGGCGAGCACCGCGGCGGTCCGTCGAGGAACCTCGGCGTTGACCTCGGTCCTGAGCTTGTCGAAAGCCTCCGGATCGCGAACCGGCCCACCGTGCGCATCCATTGCCTCCTCGACCGCCAGAACCCGGCATTCCTCGAGCAGTGCATCGACTCCGCCGTACGGATTCTGGCTCAGCGCAAGACGTTCCGCCGTCGGTAGGCCGGCCAGCAGGGCTTTGGTTCCCTTCGGAGCCGTCGACAGCAACAGTGCTCTGGTTCCCGAACGCATCGCAGCTCGTTGCTGGGCGGGCGTGCTGAGAACTCGCACCGCTACGCCCGGTCCCTCGGGTACCAATGCCGGGTAGCCGGTGACCTTCTGTCCACCGACCTCTCTGGTGACCGTCGATTCCAACCGACCCAATGTGCCCGAGGTCCAGGCCAGCGATGGTGCGCGCTCCGCATCGCCGACCGCGTTCGCGACCTGACGGCCGACCTCGCCGGACAGGCCCGTGCGAAGAGCAGTCAGATCCTTGTTGCTGCCCAACACCTTTCCCGACGGGTCGAGCGCCGCGAACGTCATCTTCAGATGCTCGGGCAGCGCCGCGGTGTCGAAATCCTTGGCCGTGATGTGGCATTGCGCAGCCCGGGAGAGTTCGCGTGCCAAAGCCGTGACCAGAGTTTCCGCACGCGGCTTCATCACCGCCAGTGCGGCGGCCGCGAAGTCGGGGGCCGGAACGACGTGGCGACGCAACGCTTTCGGCAGCGTCTTGATCAATGCGGTCACCAACTCACCACGCATCCCCGGGACCAGCCAGTCGAATCCGACCGGTTGTACCTGGGCGAGCAGAGCGATCGGAATTCGTGCGGTGACTCCGTCGGCCGCCGTACCCGGCTCGAACTGGTACGTCAGCGGGAACTGGATCTCACCCTGTCGCCATGCATCGGGATACGCGCCGGTGAGGACGGAGGCCGCGTCGGAGTTGACGACGGTGGCGGTGGTGAAATCCAACAGGTGTGGATCCTGCCTGCGGGCCTTCTTCCACCAGGTGTCGAAGTGCCGCGCCGACACCGCTTCCGGGGCGATCCGGTCGTCGTAGAAGTCGAAGAGCGCGTCGTCGTCGACCACGATGTCTCGACGTCGGGCGCGATGCTCGAGTTCACCGACGTCGTCGAGCAGTGCGCGGTTCTTGTGGAAGAACGCGTGCTGGGTCTTCCATTCACCCTCCACCAGAGCGTGTCTGATGAACAGCTCCCGCGATGCCTCCGCGTCGATGCGGTGATAGTTCACCGGGCGTTGCGTCACCAACGGAATGCCGTAGAGCGTCACCCGTTCGTAGGCCATCGCCGATTCGCGCTTGATGGACCAGTGCGGCTCCGAGTACGTCCGCTTGACCAGGTGTGGTGCGAGCCGCTCGGCCCACTCCGGTTCGATGCGAGCGGCCATGCGGCCCCACAGCCGTCCGGTCTCGACCAGTTCGGCGGCCATGACCCAGCGTGGGGGCTTCTTGAACAGACCGGATCCGGGGAAGATCGCGAAGTGCGCTCCACGCGCGCCGAGGAATTCGCGCTTGTCGCCTTCTCTGAGCCCGACGTGCGAGAGCAGCCCGGACAGCAGCGACTGATGCAGAGCGGTCTCGGTGGAGTCCGCGTCGGGCACCGTCCACCCGAGTCCACGGGTGATCTGACGTAATTGGCCGTGCAGATCCTGCCACTCGCGGATACGCAGGTAGTGCAGGAACTCGGTGCGGCACATGCGTCGGAACTGGTTGGACGACAACTCGTCACGTTGCTCCCGCAGGTACGTCCACAGCTTCACGTACGCCAGGAAATCGGAGTTCTCCACCGCAAAACGGGCATGTTTCTCGTCGGCCGCCTGCTGATGTTCGGCCGGCCGCTCCCGCACGTCCTGAATGGACAGGGCGGCGACGACCACCAACGCGTCGCGAAGAGATCCGTTGCCGTTGGCCTCGACCAGCATTCGCGCCATCCGGGGATCGACCGGCAGGGCCGAGAGTTCCCGGCCGACGGGGGTGAGCTCTGCAGTGCCGTCCTTGGTGGCAGGCTTCAGCGCTCCGAGTTCCTCGAGCAATCCGATTCCGTCTCGAATGCTGCGCGGATCCGGCGGTTCGACGAACGGGAACGCGTCGATCTTGCCGAGTCCGAGAGCGGTCATCTGCAGGATCACCGAGGCCAGGTTGGTCCGCAGAATCTCGGGCTCGGTGAACTGCGGACGCGACTCGAAATCCTCTTCCGAATACAAGCGGATGCAGATACCGTCGGCGACGCGGCCGCATCGTCCTGCTCGCTGCCGCGCCGACGCCTGGGAGATCGGCTCGATCGGGAGTCGTTGTACCTTGGTGCGCAACGAATATCGCGAAATTCGCGCGGTGCCAGGATCGACGACATAGCGGATACCGGGGACTGTCAGCGACGTTTCCGCGACGTTGGTCGAGAGCACGACGCGCCGGCCCGAGTGCGGTGAGAACACTCGATGCTGTTCGGCCGCAGAAAGTCTCGCGTAGAGCGGAACGATCTCGGTGTTGCGCAGATTCCGATCGTTCAAGGCGTCGGCAGTGTCGCGGATCTCGCGTTCACCGGACAGGAACACCAGTATGTCGCCGTCGCCCTCGGCCATCAACTCGTCGACGGCCTGGCAGGTGGCGTCGACGGGATCGAGATCGATCGTCGTGTCTCCGGCGTCGACGGTCAGTGGGCGGTACCGCATTTCGACCGGGAACGTGCGGCCGGAGACCTCGATGATCGGTGCGGGTACGCCGTCGCGCGCGAAGTGCTGTGCAAACCGTTCCGGGTCGATCGTCGCCGAGGTGATGATGATCTTCAGATCCGGTCGCCGGGGGAGGAGCTGCGCCAGGTAACCCAGGATGAAGTCGATGTTGAGGCTACGTTCGTGGGCCTCGTCGATGATCAGGGTGTCGTATTGCCGAAGCAGTCTGTCTCGCTGGATCTCCGCCAACAAGATGCCGTCGGTCATCAATTTCACGAGGGTCGAGTCCGAGGACTGATCGGTGAATCGCACCTTGTAGCCGATGGACTCTCCGAGAGGCTCGCCCACCTCTTCGGCAATGCGCTCGGCCACGGTGCGGGCGGCGAGACGGCGCGGTTGGGTATGGCCGATCGATCCTCTGATCCCGCGACCGAGCGCGAGGCAGATCTTGGGAATCTGCGTGGTCTTGCCGGAGCCGGTCTCGCCGGCGACGATCACCACCTGATGCTCGGCGATGGCAGCGGCGATGTCGTCCTTGCGAAGGCTGACCGGAAGCGACTCGGGGAATTCGAGGGTGGGCACCGCGGCCCGGCGATTGGAGACCACGGTCTCGGCACGGGCTACATCACGTTCGAGGGCAGCGAACGCGTCGTCGGTGCGGGCCTTGTCCAGGCGTCGACGCAACCGATTCTCGTCGCGGATGGTGACCTGTGCCAGGCGTGTGGCGAGAGCTCGACGCTGACCGGACGGATTCGAGGTAGACATACTTCGTCCAGGATATCCGTTGCGGCGGGGCCGTCCGAACCGCCGACCGTCGCAGCGGCTCCACTACTGTGTACCGCATGTCTTCTGCGACCGGAACCACACCTTCTTCCGCGCTCTGGCACGGCTTCGCCGACATGGGTGCCGTCACTGCCAGCGGCCCTTTCGTCGTCTCTCGCGGTGAGGGTGCCTACATCTACGACCAGGCGGGTACCGAGTACCTCGACGCCACTGCGGGCCTGTGGTTCACCAACGTCGGCCACGGCCGTCGCGAGATCGCGGACGCCGTTGCGACGCAGCTGAGCTCGATCGCCCACTACTCGAACTTCGGCGACTTCGTACCCGAGACCACGCTCGCTCTCGCCGATCGTCTCGCCGCCATCGCCCCGGTACCGGGCAGCAAGAT
Source organism: Rhodococcus sp. 077-4 (assembly GCF_047782425.1). Taxonomy (NCBI): domain Bacteria; kingdom Bacillati; phylum Actinomycetota; class Actinomycetes; order Mycobacteriales; family Nocardiaceae; genus Rhodococcus; species Rhodococcus sp. 077-4. The sequence goes on from NZ_JAJPWC010000002.1 coordinate 1,021,514, forward strand.
CTTCTTCACCTCGGGTGGTTCGGACTCCATCGACACCGCCGCGAAGCTGGCACGGCGCTACTGGGTGGAGATGGGTCGACCGAGCAAGACGCTGATCGTCGGTCGTCAAAAGGCGTATCACGGCATGCATGTTGCGGGCACCGCGCTCGCCGGCATTCCGGTGAACAAGGAGCACTACGGCGAGCTCATGTCCGACGCCAGAACAGTGGCGTGGGACGACGCGAAGTCGCTGCTCGCGCTCATCGAGGAGGTCGGTGCCGAGAACGTGGCCGCATTCTTCTGTGAGCCCGTGATCGGTGCGGGCGGTATCTACCTGCCGCCGGAGGGGTACCTGCGTGAGGTGCGGCAGATCTGCCGCGACAACGACGTGTTGTTCGTGGCAGACGAGGTGGTCACCGGGTTCGGCCGGATAGGCGGTAGCTGGTTCGCCTCGACTCGGTTCGAGCTCGAACCAGATCTGATGACGACCGCCAAGGGTCTGACGTCCGGATACGTGCCGATGGGTGCGGTGTTCATCGCGCCGAAGATCGCCGAACCGTTCTTCGCGGGCGGGGTGTGGTGGCGACACGGGTACACCTACGGCGGGCATGCCGGTGCGGCAGCAGCAGCCATGGCCAACCTCGACATCATCGAGCGCGAAGAGTTGCTGACGCACTCCAAGCGCATCGAAGCGGCGCTGCACACCCATCTCGCGCCGCTGGCCGCACACGAGCGTGTCTCGGAGATCCGCAGCGGGATCGGTGCGGTTGCCGCCGTTCAGCTCGCCGATCCCACCGAGGCGTTGCCGTTCGTCAAAACGCTTCGCGCTCATGGGGTTTCCGGCCGCGCCGCAGGTCAGGGTGCAATGCAGATCTCGCCCGCATTCGTCATGACGGACGCAGAGATCGAGGAACTGGTCTCGCGGATCCTCAGCGCGCTCGGCTGAACCGGAGCCTGCCGAGCAGCTGCTTGCCCCGTGAGAGCGGGGGAGCAGCTGCCGGTATCGGATCTTCGGAAACCGCCGCGAAGCGCCGATGCAGTTGATCACGTACTTCCTCGGGAGCGTAGGCACGGCGCTTGCGCTCCGAGCGAACCACCAACGCCCCGGTGGCCGCGACGCCCACCATGCCGGCGAGACCGAGAGCCTTCCATACGTTCATGCGGCAACCGTACCGTCACGGGGTGTGGGTGCAGGTGCGGCGAGATCTAGGGTGTGACGTATGAACCCGTCCCGAATCAGCCTCGATACCGCCGTCGACGCCACCAGGACGGGCGACATCTGGATCTTTCGCGGCCACTCGGGCGCCGATCGCGCAATCCAGGCTCTGACGAACAGCCCCGTCAACCACGTCGGGATGGCCGTCGTGATCGACGACCTGCCGCCGCTGATGTGGCACGCTGAACTCGGAAAATCGTTGCAGGACATGTGGACCGGCAACTATCAGCGCGGAGTGCAGTTGCATGATCTGCGTGCGGCCGTCACCCAGTGGTCCACGAAGTACGAACAGCGTTGCTGGCTGCGGCAATTGGACGAGTCCGTCACGAAAGCGCAGGAGGACGCGCTGCTTCGGACGATCGCTCGCATGGACGGAACGGCCTTTCCGACCACTGCCGCGCTCGCCGGACGGTGGTTCCGGGGACGCGTGCCGTCGTTGCGCCGCACAGAACGCGAGGGAGCAGCCCTCGAAACTGCATACTGCGCCGAGGTCGTCGCCATGACCTACGACTCGATGGGTCTGCTCACCGGCAACAAGAAAGCCAACTGGTTCGACCCAGGAAAGTTCTGGAGCGGCGACCGACTCCCGCTCGCCGACGGGGTTCGTCTGGGCGAGGAAATCGAAGTGGATGTGCCCGTCACACACTGATCGACGCGTCGGCCGCGGTGCGTCCGCCCAGTTCCACCCAACCGTCGTCGTCGATGGTGGTGCGTAGCTCGGAACCGGCTCCCTGCACGATGTTCAGCCCCCGGCCGAGTTCTCCGGTGAGCCGGACCGCGGCCGAACCGGTCGCCTCGTCCTCAGCAATACCCATCACGGGTGCGAACATGCGAGAGCGCAGCGCGCCGTTCTCCTCGTCGGTCCAGGCCCAGATGTAGTGGTGCCCACTGTCGTATGCGCCCGGGTCCGTTGCCGACACCTCGGCTGCGTCGTGGACCTGACGAAAGCTGACCTGCGGTGCCCAGTCGGCGCGGGCGCGTACCCAGGTGTGTTCGCCGTCGTAGCGAATGTTCAGCTGGGCAGCAGGAACGGTCAGGGTAGTGACCGGATGGCCCTGTTCACGGAGCCACCAGGCGAGTCCGACGGTCGGATGTCCGGCGAAGGGCAGCTCGGCGGCGGGGGTGTAGATGGTGGCCGAGGCCGTTCCCGATGCAGTGCACTCGACGAACACGGTCTCGCTGAAGCCGAGTTCGGCGGCGAAGCGCTGCCGGTCTCGCTCCTCCACGGCGCCGGCGGCCACGATGCCCAGTGGGTTGCCGAAGTTGCCTCGGGCATCGGTGAACACTCGGACGACGGAGACGTCGGTAGCCATGCCTGGACGCTAGCAAATGCAGAACGAGGGACCCGCAGATGCGGATCCCTCGTTCGCGGTACGGATTCGACTCGAAAGTCAGACGGCGGCACCGTCGAGAACTCGGCCTGCTTCGACTGCCTGGGCAACGCCCGCGACGATCGACGCGGCGCGGATGGCCTCGAAGATCTTCTCGCGGTCGACACCCTCGTCGCGCAGTGTCTTCTCGTGCGCCTCTAGGCAGTGGTTGCAGCCGTTGACGGCCGAAACCGCGAGCGACCACAGCTCGAAGTCGGCCTTGTCCACGCCGGGGTTACCGATGATGTTCATCCGCAGACCGGCGCGCAGATCGTCGTACTTACCGTCCAGGTATCCCTTGGTTCGGTAGAAGACATTGTTCATGCCCATGATCGACGCGGCACCGAGCGCCGCGTTGTAGGCCTCGGCAGACAGCGTGTCGGCCGCGTCCTCGGCGATCTCCTTCAGCGTGGTCGCGGACTTCGACGCCGCGGCGACCGAGAGCAGAGTGCCCCACAGCTGCTGCTCGCTGAGCACCGTGGAGCGGGCGATGGAACCGAGGTTGAGCTTGAGGTCCTTGGCGTATTCGGGTACAGCGCTCTTGAGGTTCTCGATCGACATGTCAGACGCTCGCCGTCAGCAGTTCGCCTGCGTCGATGGTGGGGTCACCCTTCTTCCAGTTGCAGGCGCACAACTCGTCGGACTGCAGGGCGTCGAGTACGCGCAGCACCTCGTCCACGTTGCGCCCCACCGATCCTGCCGTCACCGATACGAACTGAATCTCGTTGTTCGGGTCGACGATGAAGGTGGCGCGGTCGGCAACACCGTCGGCGTTGAGAACGCCTGTAGCGGTGGCGAGTTCGCGCTTGAGGTCGGAGAGCATGGGGAAGGGGAGTGTCTTGAGTTCGTCGTGCTGAGCGCGCCACTGGAAGTGCACGAATTCGTTGTCGACAGATGCTCCGAGGACCTGAGCATCGCGGTCTGCGAACTCCTCGTTCAGCTTGCCGAACGCAGCGATCTCGGTGGGGCAGACGAACGTGAAGTCCTTCGGCCAGAAGAAGACGATCCTCCACTTGCCGGCGTGGTCGTCACTGGTGACGGTGGTGAAGTAATCGTCGGGCTGCTGCGCGTTCACCTTGGACAGGTCTCCGCCGATCACGGCGGTGAGGTTGTATGAAGGGAACTGATCGCCAATTGTCAACAGTGGCATGGGGTCTCCTCGTATCGAATGATCGCGTCGTTTTTGTATGTGGGCAGTGGGGTCTATGGGAAGACGCACGGACCCGACCGACCTGTACGAGTGTGCCAAAAATTTCGCGAAAGGTAAACGTGATGAGTGGCACTACACTGATAGGCGTGACCGATCGAAGCTATCAACCGACCCTGTCGCATCTGCGTGCTTTCGTCGCAATCGCGCAGTATCGCCATTTCGGCACCGCTGCAACGAAATTGAACATCAGTCAGCCGTCGTTGTCGCAGGCGTTGGCTGCACTCGAGCAGGGGCTGGGTGTGCAGTTGATCGAGCGCAGCACCCGCCGGGTCCTGGTGACGGCCGCCGGCAACCAGCTACTGGGCCGCGCCACCGCCGCGCTCGATGCGGCAGACGGATTGGTCTCTGCCGCAGCAGGACTGGGTGGTCGTCTGAACGGCAGCCTGCGTCTGGGCATCATTCCGACCGTGGCACCGTACGTGCTGCCCACGGTGCTCCCCGCCGTTCGCGCCGAGTATCCGGACCTGGTACCGAGGATCGTCGAAGACCACACCGCTCGGCTGCTCGATGCACTTCGGTCCGGTGCGATCGACGTTGCCGTTCTCGCGGTACCCGTCGTGGACTCCGGCATGGTCGAAATACCGATGTACACGGAGGATTTCGTGCTTGCGCTGCCCGCCGAGCACGCCATGGCCGGGCGCCGTGACCTGACGGTCGCCGACCTCCGTGGCCTACCCCTGCTCCTGCTCGACGAGGGGCACTGCCTGCGCGAGCAGACCCTCGACCTGTGCCGCTCGGTGGACATCGCGCCCGACGCAAGTGACACCAGGGCGGCGTCGCTGACCACGGTGGTTCAGTGCGTGGCGGGAGGGCTCGGCCTGACTTTGCTGCCGCGCAGCGCCGTCGACGTCGAGGTCGCTCGCGCGGGACTGTCCACCGCGGAGTTCGCCCACCCTGCACCCGGACGCACCATCGGTCTGGTGCATCGATCCTCGAGCGCGCGCTCCGCCGAATACGGCGCGCTGGCAGGTCTTCTCGCCGCGCACGTTCTCGCCGACACCCGGGCCGGCCTCAGCCGGGCGTGACGACTATTTCGTCGAACACGATCTCCCCGGCCGCATCCGACTCCGGCACATCGATCACGGCGTCGAGCGACCAACCGTGGTCCCCGTCGGGATCCTCCAGCACCTGACGCACCGTCGTGGATTGCGCCCCGACGTTCAGGGTGAACAGCGCGGGCCCTCTGGCTGATGGTCCGGTTCCGATCGAGCCGTACTCGGCGAAGAACGGCTCCAACTCCGCCTCCCAGTCAGGGCCGTCGTCGAGTTCGTCGAGTGCATTCCACTGACGACGCGCCGCCAGGTCCACTCGCCGGAAGATGGCATTGCGCGCCAGGATTCGGAACGCGCGCGGATTGGCCGAGATCGGCCGTGGCGCGTCGGATCCGTATGCCTCGACGAGAGCCTCCGGCTCGGCGCCGGGATCGGTCAGATTCTCCCACTCGTCGAGCAGGCTCGAATCGACCTGACGAACGAGCTCGCCGAGCCACTCGGTGATGTCCTGAACCTCCTCGGTTCGAGACTCCGGCGGAACGGTCTGCCGCAGCGTGCGATAGGCGTCGGCGAGATACCGCAGGACGAGTCCCTCCGATCGCATGAGACCGTAATGGCTGATCAATTCCGCGAAGGTCATCGCCCGCTCCACCATGTCGCGCACCACGGACTTGGGCGAGAGGCCGATTTCGGAAAGCCATGGATGGGTGCCGCGATAGATCTCGAACGCAGGAACCAGCAGCTCTGCAAGCGGTTTCGGCCAGGTGACCTCCTCGAGCAGCTCCATCCTCTCGTCGTATTCGATCCCGTCGGCCTTCATCTGCGACACCGCTTCGCCCCGTGCGGCATGCTGCTGTGCCATCAGGATCTGGCGGGGATCGTCGAGTGTCGATTCGATGATCGAGACCACGTCGAGCGCATGGGTCGGTGATTCGGCGTCGAGCAGATCGAAGGACGCGACCGCGAAGGTCGACAGCGGCTGATTGAGCGCGAAGTCCGGTTGCAGGTCCACGGTCAGTCGCGCATGTCTGCCGTCGGCGTCCGGCTCGTCGAGTTGCTCGACGATGCCCGCATCGACCAGACCGCGATAGAGCGAGAGCGCGCGCAGGATGTGCTTGCGCTGCGCAGGCCGCGTCTCGTGGTTGTCTTCGAGTAGATGACGCATGGCGTGGAAGCAATTGCCAGGGCGCGCAATGACATTGAGCAGCATGGCGTTGCTCACCGAGAACCGGGACGTGAGCGGCTCGGGGCTCGCTGTGATGATCCGCTCGAAAGTCGGCTCGCCCCACGAGACGAAACCATCGGGAGCCTTCTTGCGCTGCACGCGCTTGAGCTTCTTCGGGTCGTCGCCGGCTTTGGCCACCAGACGTGCGTTCTCGATGTCGTGTTCGGGAGCCTCGACCACGACGGTGCCGAGGGTGTCGTACCCGGCTCGCCCCGCGCGTCCCGCGATCTGGTGGAACTCGCGCGCTCTGAGCTTGCGAGTTCGAATGCCGTCGTACTTGGTGAGTCCGGTGAACAGCACGGTGCGAATGGGGACGTTGATGCCAACCCCCAACGTGTCCGTCCCGCAGATGACCTTGAGCAGACCGTCCTGCGCCAGTTTCTCGACCAACCGTCGGTACTTGGGCAGCATGCCTGCGTGGTGCACCCCGATGCCGTGCCGAACCAATCTCGACAGAGTCTTCCCGAAACCGGTGGTGAAGCGGAAATTGCCGATGGCCTCGGCTATCTCGGCCTTCTCCTGCTTGGACGCGACGTTGACGCTCGTCAACGCCTGGGCTCGTTCGAGCGCCGCGGCCTGCGTGAAATGCACGACGTAGACCGGTGCGAGGTGCGTCTGCACCAATTCTTCGATGGTTTCGCCGATCGGGGTGGTCACGTACGAGAACATCAACGGAACCGGACGCTCGGTGCCCGAGACGACGGTGGTCGTCCTCCCGGTGCGTCGGGTCAGGTCGTCTCGAAAGAACGAGACGTCGCCCAGGGTTGCCGACATCAGCAAGAACTGGGCGTGCGGCAGTTCGATCAACGGCACCTGCCAGGCCCACCCTCGATCGGGCTCGGAGTAGTAGTGGAACTCGTCCATGATCACCTGGCCGATGTCCGAGCCTGCACCTTGACGGAGGGCGAGGTTGGCCACGATCTCGGCGGTGGCACAGATGATCGGAGCACCGGAATTGACCGACGCATCGCCGGTCATCATGCCGACGTTCTGGGCACCGAAGATCTCGCACAGCCCGAAGAACTTCTCGCTGACGAGCGCCTTGATCGGCGCTGTGTAGAAGCTTCGAATGCCGGCGGCCATCGCCGCGTAGTGCGCTCCGATGGCAACCATCGACTTACCCGAACCGGTCGGTGTTGCGAGGATGACGTTGGAGCCGGAAACGAGCTCGATGAGAGCTTCCTCTTGCGCGGGGTAGAGGGTCAGACCGCGGTCGGCCGTCCAGGTGGTGAAGGTGTCGAACAGGACGTCCGGGTCGACGCCGTCGGACTGCGCAGCGGTGACATCGGGAATCAGTTCGGTGAGAAGCACCTCTACAGGCTATGTGGGATCGACAGTCGGTCTAGCATCGACACAGACACCCGGTCGAGTCCGAGGCCTCAGGTTGCGCTGCGTTCGTCCGAGCCCATGGCTCCGAGCACGGCGAGGCGGGTGCTTGCGCTTCCGGTGATCATGTCCTCACCGACACCGGTGATCAGTAGGTTGCGCCATCGCACTTCGTCGAAGGTCAGAGACGGCGTCGAATCGATGAAGTCTTCCACGACCTGCAGGAAGCGCATCGGGTCGTCGCGGAAGGGGAAATGTCCGGAATTCTCGAAGACCTCCAACGTCGAGCCGGGCATGGCCGAGTGGGCGAGGTGCGCATGGCTGACGGGTATCACCGAGTCCTGATCACCCCAGACGAGCAGAACGGGCAGGTTTTCGGTGAGGTAGCACCGGTCCAGCATCGTGACCACCTGACCGCGCCAGTCCACGACGGCGCGCAACGTCCGCAGGTACGCCTCGTAGGTCGTCGGGGCCGGCAGTTCGCTGAGCACACGAATCAGATCGGGGGTGTCGTGCAGAAGCGAACCGGGCCGCAGGGGTGAGCTGTGCAGTTTGCTCAGGAGGCCACCCGCAAGCTTCACCGCAGGGATCGCGCCCGGCAGGCGCAGCAACTTGACCGCCTCGCTCAGAAACGGCATCGATGCCAGCCGAAGAATGGGATGCACGTCCTTGGTGACGCCGCCGGAGGACACCAGCGCCAACCTGTCGACCATGTTGGGGAACTGGTAGGCGAACTGCATGGCGACGCCGCCGCCGAGTGAATGGCCGACGACGGTGACGTGTTCGATGCCCAGTACCGAGAGCAGATCACGCATGCCGTTGGCGTACGCGGCGACGGAGTAATCGGCACGGGGCTTGTCCGAGCGACCGTGCCCGAGAAGATCCGGGGCGATGACGGTGTAGTGCTTCGCGAGGTGTGGGATCACCTCGTTCCAGGTCTCGGAGTTGTCGCCGATCCCGTGGATCAACAGCAACACCGGACCTTCACCGGCCATCCGGAACGCCCGCCGGTAGCCGTGGATGGTTCGAAAGATCAGCCGAGGTTCTTCGTCGGGAACCGGGCGGAGCTTACGACTGCGCGGATTGGTGGTCATCTGCGCCTCCTGAAATTCCCTGGTGCGCCGCAGGCGGCGGCACAGTACGGCGACGCCGTGCACGAGTGTGTAGACGTACGTACCGGAGTACGTGTTGCTACGACTCTTGCACGAGATGACGCCCAGGGCAGAACATCGAGCGGATTTACGGTTACAGGTATGTTTCGATCCCCGTGCGCTGTCGGATATGACCGCTTACGCCGCTTCTTACTGTGACCGATGACACTCCGCTACCGGTCGGTGGTGTCGTCGCCTTCGTCGAGACCCGCCTGCTCGGCCAGAAAACGCTCGAACTCGGCACCGAGTTCATCCCCGCTCGGCAGCGGTTCGTCGCTGGCCAACAGGGTGGATTGCTGTTCCTGTGCGGCCACGTACGTGTCGTACTGACGCTCGAGCGCCTGCACCACCGACTGCACCTCTTCGTTTCCGGTGATGTGCTCGTTCACCTGTTCGCGTACGCGTGCCGCGGCCTCACCCAGCGCCGCGAGCGGCAGATCCAGGTCGGCCGCCTCGCTGACGTTCTCGAGGAGGGTTTCCGCTGCACCGGGGTAGTCGGTCTGTGCGAGATAGTGCGGGACGTGCACCGAGAAGCCCATCGACTCGTGGCCGTGCTGCGCCATCCGCAGCTCGAGCAGGGACGACGCGCTGCCGGGCACCTGCAGGTCACCTGCCCAGCTGTTGCCTTCCTTGACCAGCTCTTTGTCGCTGGCGTGGGCCGTCACTCCGAGTGGTCGCGTGTGCGGAATCGCCATCGGGATCGAGCCGAGAGCGATGGTGCGCCGCACTCCGAGCTGCTCGGCGAGCAGACGAACTGCGGTGGTGAACTTCTCCCACCGCAAATCCGGCTCCATGCCGGCGAGCAACAGGAACGGGGTGCCCGCGCGGTCCTTGACCGCGTACAGGTTCAGTTCGGGAGCGTCGTAATCCGAGAAGTGATCGGACTTGAACGTCATGGTGGGTCGACGGGACCGGTAGTCGATCAGTTCGTCGACATCGAACGACGCGACCAGCTCGGATTCGAGGCTCTCGCGCAGATGAGTGGTAGCCAGCTTGACTGCGTGACCTGCGTCGGAAAAGCCCTCGAGGCCGTGCACGAGGACGGGTCCGACACCGTCGTTGGAAAAGATTTGCGGTGCCGGAAACTCCAGCTCGTACATCTTCGACTGTTCGGTCATGGCGGGCCCCTTTCGGATCGACTCGTCGGTACCTCGACGCGAGATTCGGGTCAGAATACGCCGACCCTCGGCCCACACCGCGTACGCGCGACGTCGAACGTGGTGAATCACTACCCGAAAGAACAACCGGTGGACCGCGGTTCATTCCCCGGCGCGGCTTCGATCCCCACGCCGCGGGACGACATCAACGGTCGAAGTTGGCCAGCGCTCGAATCTTGTTGGTGACGTCGAGGGCCGCGACCTTGTAGGCCTCGGACAGTGTCGGGTAGTTGAACACGGCGTCGACGAGGTAGTCGACGGTGCCGCCGCAGCCCATCACTGCCTGCCCGATGTGCACCAGGTCCGTCGCACCCGAACCGAAGATGTGGACACCGAGTATCGACCGGTCCTCGGTGGAGACGAGCAATTTCAGCATCCCGTACGAGTCACCGGCGATCTGGCCGCGCGCGAGTTCGCGGTACCTCGACACCCCGACCTCGTAGGGGATGGAACCCTTGGTCAGTTCGACCTCCGTCACACCTACGTACGAGACCTCAGGGATGGAGTAGATGCCGATGGGCTGAACGTCGGTCAGTTTCGCACTGGACTCGCCGAACGCGTGATACGCCGCCAGCCTGCCCTGATCCATCGACGTCGCGGCCAACGCCGGGAACCCGATGACATCTCCGACGGCATAGATGTGATCGACCTTGGTCTGGAAATGCTCGTCGACGAAGATGCGACCTCGCGCATCGGCTTCGAGGCCGGCGTTCTCGAGTTCGAGGGCCGTGGTCAGACCTTGACGGCCGGCCGAATACATCACCGTCTCAGCCGGGATGCGTTTGCCACTGGCGAGCGTCGTCACCGTGCCGTTCGGGCCGACGTCCACGGCGGTGACTGCCTCCCCGAATCGGAACGTCACAGCGAGATCGCGGAGGTGGAACTGCAGCGATTCGATGATCTCGCGATCGCAGAAGTCGAGCATCGAATCACGCTTCTCGACGACGGTGACCTTGGTCCCCAGGGCAGCGAACATCGACGCGTACTCGATCCCGATGACGCCGGCCCCGACGACGACCATCGATGCCGGAATGAACTCGAGATTGAGGATTCCGTCGGAGTCGAGCACGCGGTAGTCGTCGAAGGCGATGTCGGCGGGACGGGCGGGCGCGGTGCCGGTGGCGATCACCACGTTGGCGGCCTTGACCGTGATGCGTTCACCGCGCAGCTCGTCCTCGATGACGATGGTGTGCGCATCGAGGAACTTGCCGACGCCGGTGATGAGCTCGATGCGGTTGCGGAGCAGCTGCGAGCGCACCACCTCGATCTCCTTGCCGATGACGTGTTGGGTGCGCGCCAACAGGTCTGCCGGAGTGATGTCGGCCTTCACCCGGTAGCTGGCTCCGTACAGCTCACGTTGATTCATGCCCGTGAGATAGAGGACGGCCTCGCGCAGCGTCTTGGACGGAATGGTGCCGGTGTTGACGCAGACCCCGCCGAGCATGTGGCCCTTCTCCACGATCGCCACCCGCTTGCCGAGCTTCGCAGCCGCGATGGCCGCCTTCTGGCCGCCGGGGCCGGAGCCGATGACAACCAGGTCGTACTCCATGGGTTCAGACATTCGTCATAGTTACCGCTCGCACGCAAAGACTGCGTGCCCACCCGGTCACAAGCTTGTGAACTCCACGATTCGGTGCGCCGAACCCATGCAGATGTCGCCACGTACTGATGCGTTGTGCGAGGCTGAACACAGCACGAAACACCCGATTTACAGTGGAGGAACACATGCCGCAGCAGGTCCGCGCCGTCGTCGCCAAGAGCAAGGGCGCACCCGTCTCCATCGAGACGATCACCATCCCCGATCCCGGGCCCAACGAGGTCGTGGTGAAGATCGCGGCCTGCGGGGTGTGCCACACCGACCTGCACTACCGCGAAGGCGGCATCAACGACGAATTCCCGTTCCTGCTCGGACACGAAGCCGCCGGCATCGTCGAGACCATCGGCGACCGCGTCGAACACGTCGAGGTCGGAGACTTCGTCGTCCTCAACTGGCGCGCCGTGTGCGGGGAATGCCGCGCCTGCAAACGCGGCACCCCGTGGTACTGCTTCGACACCCACAACGCCGCACAGAAGATGACCCTCGACGACGGCACCGAACTGACCCCGGCCCTGGGCATCGGCGCATTCGCCGAGAAAACCCTAGTCCACGAAGGCCAGTGCACCAAGGTCAACCCGGACGCCGACCCCGCCGTTGTCGGACTGCTCGGCTGCGGCGTGATGGCCGGACTCGGCGCGGCGATGAACACCGGCAACGTCTCGCGCGGAGATTCGGTCGCGGTGATCGGCTGCGGCGGTGTCGGCGACGCCGCGATCGCCGGAGCCCGCCTGGCGGGGGCGTCGACGATCATCGCCGTCGACCGCGACCCGGGCAAGCTCGAATGGGCACTCGAACTCGGAGCCACCCACACCGTCGACTCCTCGGTCGTCGACGCCGTCGAGGCCGTCCAGGAACTCACCGGGGGGTTCGGTGCCGATGTGGTCATCGACGCCGTCGGCCGCCCCGAGACGTGGAAGCAGGCGTTCTACGCCCGCGATCTGGCCGGAACCGTCGTCCTCGTCGGTGTCCCGACACCGGAGATGACCCTCGAGATGCCGCTGATCGACTTCTTCTCCCGCGGCGGATCACTGAAATCGTCCTGGTACGGCGACTGCCTACCCGAACGCGACTTCCCGCAGTTGGTGGACCTGTACCAGCAGGGCCGGTTGCCGCTCGAGAAGTTCGTCACCGAACGCATCACCCTCGACGACGTCGAAGCCGCGTTCGACAAGATGCATCAGGGCACCGTCCTGCGGTCGGTGGTGATCCTGTGAGCGGGACCTTCCGTGTCCAGAACGTCGTCACCTCCGGGACATTTGCGCTCGACGGTGGCACCTGGGATGTCGACAACAACATTTGGCTCATCGGTGACGACGACGAGGTGGTGATCGTCGACGCCGCCCACACCGCCGCCCCCATCATCGACGCTGTTGCCGGCCGGAATGTGACGGCGATCGTCTGCACCCACGGTCACAACGACCACGTCACCGTCGCCCCCGAGTTGGCCGAGGCGCTCGATGCGCCGATTCTGCTGCACCCCGCCGACGACATGCTGTGGGATCAGACCCACCCCGGGGTCGGGCACGACGCCCTCGAGGACGGCCAGCGCATCACCGTCGCCGGAACCGACATCCTGGCACTGCACACCCCCGGGCATTCACCCGGCTCGACGTGCCTGTATCTGCCCGAAGCAGGACAGTTGTTCTCCGGTGACACCCTCTTCTCCGGCGGACCCGGAGCCACCGGACGCTCGTACTCGGATTTTCCGACCATCATCGGGTCCATCCGAGACCGCCTCTTCGCACTCCCTGTCGACACGCGCGTCAACACCGGCCACGGCGACGGAACCCGCATCGGCGACGAAGCACCACACCTCGAAGAATGGATCGCCCGCGGCAACTGAGTTCGCGACACTGCGGTAGCTCGCCTGCCGCGTTCGAGGTGGTCGAAATGAGACAGTGGTGGGGACGCCGGAGCGTGTGCTCCGGCGTCCCCACCGACTCGAAGAGGACGCATCGTGAGCCCCGCCGCACCCAGAACCCGCCTGTCCATCGTTATGACGTCGGCGGCGATCGGGGCTCTCGTGCTGGTCGGCTGCAGCTCCACCGTCACCGGGACCCCCGAACCCAGCTCGGGTGCGGCCACCTCGTCGTCGCCGTCCGGCGTGGATCTCAACACGCTGCTGATCGACCCGTCGATCTTCCCGGCACCGTACGACGCGCTGGTACTGCCTCAGCAAGCCATCTCGCAGGCCGCACCGGACCTCAGCGGAATTCCTGCCGGTGCAGAGGTCAGCCCGGCAGGCTGCAAGCCGGCGGACCAGGACTTCGGCCCCACGGGCACGGCCATGATCGTCGGTACCGACAACGACAGCCGGTCCACCATCTCGATCGAGTTGACCGCGGTGGACGAACCGCTCTCGGCGCGCAAGCAGCAGCTCGAACAATGCGGCGAGGTCACCGCGACCAAGTCCGGCGCGACCTCGACGGTGACCTCCACACTGACGCCTGCACCACCCATCGATGCGGACGACACGTTGGCCGTCCGGCAGACGGTGGCTTCGGGGGCGGGCGGCGACGCCGTCACCCAGTCGATGCTGACGTTGATGGCCCAGATCGACGGTGTGCGAGTGTCGGCCACGTTCATGTCGTTCGGGCAGGGCACGCCGGATGCGATGACCCTCGACGAGCTGTTCACCGCGGCAGTCCAGAAGGTCGGCAAGCGATGACGCCGCAGTAGCAGACGGGGCCGACACGGATCGATCGCCGGAAGCCCCAGCGACCCGATCCATCCACAGGAATCCAGTCCTCCACAGGGCAGTACGAAACCCCAGGTCGTGCCCGATTCCTCGCACGGTTCGCCGCCAGGATTCTCCGGTATGTACACACCGACGAATTCCCATGACAGTTTCGGCTCTCGCCATCGCGTGCGCCTCGGCGACGCGAGCGACCTGATTGCAGCCGTCCCGGCGATGCTCGGGTTCCACCCGCATCGGTCGATGGTCCTCATCGCAGTGAAGGACGGCGGTGCCAGCGTCGGACCCACGATGCGTCACGACCTCGTCCTGGCGGGCGAACACATCGATCGGCGCGCAGGCAGTCACACCCGTGCAACCCCCGAAATGCTCGACGTCATCGGGTATCTCGCCGGCTACTGCGCGTTGGAGAACATTCCCGCAGTCATGGCCGTGTTCATCGACGACAGGCTGGATCGAGCCGTCAGGACACCTCATCTGCTCGACGTCGAAGCGCTGGTCGTCGAACTGGACGCCACACTCGCATCGTTCGGGGTGCAGCTCAGCGAAGCCCTGGCAGCATCGGAGATCGCCGATTCGGCCGACTGGTGGTCTGTTCGCGGACCGCAGCGGCACGGAGTGATGTCCGACCCGTCGACATCGCCGATGACCGTCGCCCGCGTGCTCGACGGCTACCCCGTCCGACGGTCCAGGCGTGAGCTGGTCGAGATCGTCGCGCCGGGCCCCGACGAGACCGTGCGGGCCGTGGCCGCCGAGATATCACGACAACGACGCGACCGCGGCCGGTCTCCAGCCGACGAATTGACGTCGGTGCTGACGTACGTCGCACGGGGACCGTACGACACCGAATTGGACCCGACCGACATCGCCCGGATCGCCATTGCGATCGGTCATGTACAGGTGCGTGACGCACTGCTCGCCTTGACCCTAGGCGACGATGCGGGCTTCGTCGAAGAGTTCTGGGCGACGATGTGCCGAACTTTGCCGAGGGGCGAAAGGGCCATCGCTGCAACACTTCTGGCCTTCAGCGCATACGTGCGTGGAGACGGTCCGATGGCCCGTATCGCGATCGATGCAGCACTGGAGGCGGAGGAGACCTACAGCCTGGCTCGGCTGTTGGACAGATCGCTCAGCGCAGGTGCCGGCCCCGAACTCGTGCGTGAAGTTGCCGAGACTGGCTTCGCGTGTGCCCGAGCCTGCGGAGTTCGGCTACCCGGCGACCCGTTCGGTCGACGGTGAGTCCTCACGCAGGTCGGGTCAGCTTGCCGCGTGGGAACGGTCGCCGAGCTCCTGCAGGAACGCCCACGCGTCGGCGACGATGCGATCGAGATCGGTCAGCTCCGGTGTCCACTTCAGTTCCTCGACCGCGCGCGCACTCGAGGCGATCAAGACTGCCGGATCGCCGGCGCGACGGGGAGCCTGCTCGACGGCGATGGGCAGCCCGGTGACGCGTTCGCAGGACGAGATCACCTCGTGTACCGAGAATCCCGTGCCGCTACCGAGGTTGTAGATGGTGTGCTCGCCCGGCTGGGCCGCGTCGACTGCGAGGATGTGCGCCTCCGCGAGGTCGGCGACGTGGATGTAGTCACGGACGGCCGTACCGTCAGGAGTGGGCCAGTCGGTACCGAACACCGAGATTTTCTCGCGCTGCCCCAGAGCGACCTGCAGCACGAGCGGAATGAGATGTGTCTCGACAACACGGTTCTCGCCGAAACCGTTGTAAGCACCGGCCACATTGAAATACCGCAGGCTGGTGGCGGCCAGTCCGTACGCCGTTGCGTAGGACGTGATCGCGTGGTCGATCGCGAGTTTGGTGGCACCGTACGGATTGGTGGGCCGGGTAGGAGCGTCCTCGGTGATGGGGCTCTTCTCCGGCTCGCCGTACGTGGCGGCGGTAGAGGAGAACACCAGCTTCGGGGTGCCCGAGGCGCGTACGGCGTCGAGCAGCGCCAGCGACGTGACGACGTTTCCACTCCAGTACTTGTCGGGGGAGACCACCGATTCGCCGACCAGAGATTGTGCTGCGAAGTGCAGGACGGCATCGAAACCGCCGCCCATCAGCACGTCGGCGGCCACGTCCTTGATGTCACCTTCGACGAATGTGGCACCGGTGGGAACTGCGTCCCGGTTACCGGTGGAGAGGTTGTCCACGACCACGACCTCGTGGCCGCGCTCGACGAGCACGGCCGCACACACACTGCCGACGTACCCTGCACCACCGGTAACCAGAAGCTTCACTGTTCGTTCTCCCTCACATGCGTCCGACGCCGTCGTCGGTGCGAGGTCAGACCTTCTTCACCTGGACGGCGTGCGCCATTTCGTCGGATATGTCGACACCGCTGTGTCCTGGCACCGTGATCGTGACCGACCCGGGCTTGGCTTCGACTGTAACCCGAGCATCGGGGACCACGCCTGCCTCGCGAAGCTGAGCGATCACCTCGGGGTCGGACTGAACGTGCTCGGCGAGGCGACGAACCACGACCGCAGTCGGCTGGCCGACCGGAACATCGGTGAGACGGATCAGAGCCTCGGGTGCCAGAGTGGATCGGCCGAGACCGAGCTCTTCCAATCCGGGGATCGGGTTGCCGTACGGCGATGTCGTCGGGTTGTTCAGAACGGCGACCAGACGACGCTCGACCTCCTCGCTCATCACGTGCTCCCAACGGCACGCCTCGGCGTGGACGTCCTCCCAGCGCAGACCGATGATGTCCACGAGGAGACGCTCGGCCAACCGGTGCTTGCGCATGACGGCAACCGCCAGGCTGCGGCCCTTCTCGGTCAGCTCGAGGTGCCGGTCCCCGGCGACGGACAACAGACCGTCGCGCTCCATCCGAGCTACGGTCTGGCTGACGGTGGGACCACTCTGTTCGAGCCGTTCGGCGATCCGCGCGCGAAGCGGGATCACGCCCTCTTCTTCCAAGTCGTAGATCGTCCGGAGGTACATCTCCGTGGTGTCGACCAGATCCTTCACACTCAACCCCTTCGTCGGGCTCGATCCTACCGTCAGCGTCTCGAAATCGGCGCTGCACCCAGCCGCAACGGGCGCGGCGCACCACAACGATGGACTGGGTTTCCCATGGCTTCTCACAAAGGGACTGTTGGAGCAACACCGGAACCCGGCAACACCATCCCGCCGGACGACGTAGTTTTGTTCGTATGTCTGATCAGGCGACACGCGCCGCCGCGTCCATCCCGAACCGCCCCGAGGACATCGTCGTCTGGAGTGCGGACTACCTCGGCTACCGGTGGAGCGACGACCACCCGATGAACCCCACTCGACTCGATCTCACCATGGCGCTCGCCACCGACATCGGCCTCCTCGACGGCATCGAACTCGTCGAGCCGGCCGCTGCACCGGACTCCGAGTTGCTGCGGTTCCACACCAGCGCCTACATCGAGGCCGTCAAACGAGCTCCGTCGCAGGGACCGGCCCTCCGCGATCCCGACGACGTCGTCCACGGACTCGGCTCCGACGACAACCCGGTGTTTCCGCAGATGCACGAGGCGAGCGCCATGCTCGCCGGTGGGTCGCTTGCCGCCGCCCGAGAAATCGCGTCGGGACGCGCTCGACGCGCGGTGAGCATCGGTGGCGGTATGCACCACGCGATGTCCGACTGGGCCTCGGGTTTCTGCGTCTACAACGATGCAGCGATCGCCATCTCGTGGTTGCTGGACAACGGTTTCGATCGGATCGCGTACATCGATGTCGACGCCCACCACGGCGACGGGGTTCAGGCGGCGTTTCTCGGCGACCCGCGAGTTCTGACCGTCTCGTTGCATCAGCACCCGGCGACGCTGTGGCCCAACACCGGTTGGTCGACCGAGGTGGGAACCGAACGCGGCGAAGGAACCTCGATCAACGTTCCGCTGTTGCCGGGAACCGCGGATCGGTTGTGGTTGCGTGCATTCCACGCGATCGTGCCGGGTGCCATCGGGGCCTTCAAGCCTCAGATCATCGTCAGTCAGTGTGGTGTCGACAGCCACCGTGAAGATCCGCTCGCAGACCTGGCCCTGACGGTCGACGGCCAGAACGCTGCGTTCCTGGCCATGCGTGACCTCGCCGACCAGCACTCCGAAGGCCGATGGTTGGCCGTCGGCGGAGGAGGGTACGACTTGGTGCGTGTCGTTCCACGGTCCTGGACGCACCTCATCGCTGCTGCACTCGGCCGCGACATCGACCCGATGTCGGCGTTGCCGGACACGTGGCGCGAGCGAGTACGGACCATGGCACCGAGTGTCGACCTGCCACAGACCATGGGCGACGGGGGAGACGTCGACTATCCCGCGTGGGACGGCCCCGGTGGTTCTCTCGCCGGAACCGACGGCACCGACAGGGCGCTCGAACGCGTCGACTCGGCGATCATCGCCACCCGTCGAGCAGTGTTCCCACTGCTCGGACTCGATCCGGAGGACCCGCGTGACTGATCCGACCGACGGCCCCTCGGCCGAGGCGTCGACCGCTTCGGTATCGGAACCGAGCAGCAAGGACCTGGCCAGAGAGCGCGCGGAGACATCGTTCCCGCGGCACTGGGTAGCCGATGTTCTCACCTCCGACGGCGGCGTGGTGCACCTGCGCCCGATAGTCCCGTCCGACTCCGAACGCATCGTCGCGTTCCACGGGCGCCTGTCCGAGCGAACGAGGTATCTACGGTATTTCGGTCCGTATCCGACGATGCCCCAGCGTGACGTGCTCAACTTCACCACCGTCGATCATCACGGCCGGGTCGCGTTCGTGGCGGTTCTCGGTGACGACATCATCGCGGTCGGCCGATACGAGCGACTGCCCGAGGGTGACGGCAACTCCGCCGAAGTGGCCTTCGTCGTCGCCGACGCGCATCAGGGCCGTGGGCTCGGGCCCATTCTGCTCGAACACCTCGCCGGAGCTGCCGCCGAGAACGGGGTGAACATGTTCGTCGCCGAGGTGCTCGCCGAGAACCGGAACATGGTGTCCGTCTTCCGTGAAGCCGGATACCAGGTCAGCAGGTCCTTCGAAGGTGGCGTCCTGCGGCTGGAATTTGCCATCGACCCGAGCGAAGCCCTTCTGTCCGTGCGTAATTCGCGTGAGCGTGCGGCCGAGGCCCGCAGCGTGCGCAACGTGCTCAGCCCCCGATCGGTGGCCGTGATCGGAGCCTCGACCGACAGCTCGAAGGTGGGCAACGCCGTCCTGGCCAATCTGCTGGCCGGCAACTTCACCGGACCGGTGTACCCCGTCAACGCCGACCACCGGTCCGTCCGAGGGGTCCGCGCCTACGCGACGGTGCACGACATCCCGGACCCGGTCGACCTGGCGATCGCCGCGGTTCCGGCCGATGCCATCGACGCGGTTCTCGACGACTGCCTCGACAAAGGTGTCAAAGCGTTGCTGGTGGTCTCCGGCGGGTTCGGCGAGACCGGACCCGCGGGGCAGGAGAGCGAGCGCAGGTTGGTGCTCGCTGCTCGGGCGCACGGCATGCGGTTGATCGGACCCAACGCGCTCGGTGTGGCGAACACCGATCCCGAGTTCGGGCTCAATGCCACCCTCGCGCCGCATCTGCCCACTCCTGGCAACGTCGGATTCTTCTGTCAGTCCGGCGCTCTCGGCATCGCGATTCTGGACGAGGCCGCCAACCGCAGGCTCGGATTGTCGACCTTCGTCTCGGCCGGAAACCGCGCCGACGTCTCCGGCAACGATCTGCTCCAGTACTGGGACTCCGACCCGGCCACCGAAGTGATTCTTCTCTATCTCGAGAGCTTCGGTAATCCCAGGAAGTTCACCAGGATCGCTCGGCGGGTCGCGCGGAGCAAGCCCATCATCGCCGTCAAGAGCGGACGTGGTGCCGTCCCGCCCGCACATGCGATCGGTGCCGACATCGACGACTCGATCGTGCGGGCACTGTTTGCGCAGGCCGGCGTCATCCAGGTCGATACCATCTCGGAACTGTTCGACTGCGCCGTTCTGTTCGGCAACCAACCTCTGCCGGTCGGACCGAGGGTGGCCGTGGTGGGAAATTCGACGGCTCTGGGCGTGCTGGCCGTCGACGCTGCACGAGCCAAGGGGCTGCATGCGAGTACCCCGACCGACGTCGGTCCGCAGGCGGGACCCGAGGAGTTCGCCTCGGCCGTGTCCGCAGCACTGGCCGCGGCGGACATCGACGCCGTCATCGTCGTCTTCGTGCCCCCGGTCGCCGTCGAAGTCGAACCGTTCGCGGCCGCTCTCGGCAATGCCGTACGCGGATCCGACAAGCCCGTACTCTCCACGTTCCTCGCCACCGAGGGAATCCCCGACGTATTGGCCGTGCGCGGACCGGGTGGCCATCCCGTTCGCGGTTCGGTGCCCTCGTACTCGAGCCCGGAACGCGCGGTTGCGGCGTTGGCCGCCGCGTGGCGCTACTCGTCCTGGCGTTCGCGACCTGTGTCCAATCTGGTCCGGCCCAAGAGCATCGACTCCGAGCGCGCCAACCACCTGGTCGAAGGGTGGCGTTCGGCGGGTAGTGAGGGACGGTGGTTGTCGGACTTCGAGACTGCGGATCTTCTCGCCTGCTACGGACTCGATGTCGTGGCGTTCCGGACGGTGACCGACGAGGACGAGGCCGTCGCAGCGGCCGACGAACTGGGATACCCCGTTGCGGTGAAGGCGACCGGCGAGCAATGGCGGCACCGACCCGACCTCGGGGGAGTGCGACTGGACATGGCCGACGCCTCCGCGGTGCGGGTGGCATATCGCAACCTGGCGGCGGACTCGGGCGAACCGCTTCTGCACATCCAGCGCATGGCGGTCAAAGGAATCGGTTGCGTCGTGCGAGTCCAGGACGACCCATCGTTCGGTTCGCTCATCTCGTTCGGCCTGGCCGGGGTGATCTCGGACCTGTTGGGCGACCGCGCCTACCGGGTGTTGCCGCTGACCGAGGACGAGGCGGCGCAATTGATCGATGCGCCCAAGGCGGCTCCGCTGCTGTCCGGATATCGCAATGCGGTGCCCGTCAACAAGAATGCGCTGATCGATCTCGTTCAGCGCATTTCTGCACTGGCCGAAGACATCGCGGATATTCGCGAGATCTCGTGCGAGCCGGTTCTTGCCTCCGCCGACGGTGCACAGATCACCGACGCCCGGGTGCGCATCGGGCCCGAACCGACCAAGGCCGACCTCGGTCCGCGTCGTCTGCGCTGAACGAGGATCGAACCTTCCCCACAAATGCAGCAGCCGAGTCGACGTCCCGAGGGGAGGAAACGTCGGCTCGGCTACTGCGTGAGGTGGCGCGAACAGGGATGGTCACCGCTGCTCCACCGGTCGGTGGCTCGGCTCAGCTGGCGTACGAGCGCAGCTTCTCGGCGCGGTCGCCCTGGCGAAGCTTGACCATCACCTCGCGCTCGATCTGACGAACACGCTCGCGGGAGAGTCCGAAGAGCTTGCCGATCTGGTCGAGGGTGCGCGGCTGGCCGTCGTCCAGACCGTAACGAAGCCTGATGACCTGCTGCTCGCGCTCATCGAGAGTGCCGAGCACGACGCGAACGTCGCTGTGCAGCAGACCGGCGATGACGGCATTCTCGGCAGAGGTGGCTTCCGAGTCCTCGATGAAGTCGCCGAGAGGTGCTTCCTCGTCGCTTCCGACCGGCATGTCCAGGCTGACCGGATCGCGGCTGTGGTCGAGCAGATCGGCGATCTTCTCGACCGCGATACCCGATTCGCTCGACAGTTCCTCGTCCGTTGCCTCGCGTCCCAGCTGCTGATGCAGCTCACGCTTGATCCTGGCCAGCTTGTTGACCTGCTCGACGAGGTGGACGGGCAGCCGGATCGTGCGGCTCTGATCGGCCATGCCGCGGGTGATGGCCTGCCGGATCCACCACGTCGCGTATGTGGAGAACTTGAACCCCTTGGCGTAGTCGAACTTTTCCATTGCCCTGATCAGACCGAGGTTGCCCTCCTGGATCAGGTCGAGCAGCGGCATGCCGCGGCCGGTGTAGCGCTTGGCGAGGGACACGACCAGGCGAAGGTTCGCCTCGAGCAGGTGGCTGCGTGCGGCGCTACCGTCGCGCACGATGATCGCGAGGTTGCGCTTCTTGACTGCGCTCAGCCGCTTCGTGTTCTCGAGAACCTGCTTCGCGTAGAGACCGGCCTCGATCCTCTTGGCAAGATCGACTTCCTCGGCAGCCGTCAGCAGTGCGGTGCGGCCGATGCCGTTGAGGTACACGCGAACGAGATCGGCTGCTGGGCTCTGGGCGTCCAGATCGGCATCGGTGGGCCGCGGACGAATCGTGGTGCTGGGGCTGGTCATGACTTGCCTCCTGGTCGGTGGTGTCTCACAAGGTTCAACGCTCGGGAGACTCCGATAAGTTCCCACGCCGATCCTGGTGATACCCGCGTGACCAGGGATTACGTCACTCTCGTCCTGAGAAGTTGCTGAGAAGTGAAACCGCCGGGAACGGCCCGGCTCACGGGCCGAGGTCGCGGACTCATCGGGCCGGCCGAACCAACCCGTGCCGGACGAGCCCCTGCATCATCGTGACCGCATGGGCGGCCAGATCCTCGGCATCCTCGTCGTGCGCGGCAGCGAGCAACTCGACCAGTTCACCGACCGGCAGGCCGTCGGGTCGCAGCCCGGCGAGCAGGGCTGCACCCAGTTCGTCGATGTCGTGCTGCCACTGCGGACCGTTGCCGCGGTGGACCCGCACCGCCACGGGAGCCCAACCCTCGTCTCCGGGAAGGTAGACGCGTTCGAGTGCGGTGTTGGGGTCGAGGGTCAACACCGAGTCGAGGATGTCGTGCTCACGCAGCCAGTCGAGCCGGGCGAAGTACTCCACCGATTCGTTGCCGAGAGGGTCGGAGAAGCCGTGCGTGAGCTCCTCGGCGAGAAGGTCGGTCGACGTGTCCGTCCTCCGGAGATAGACGAAACCGAAACCGATTCCTTCGACGTCGGCCGCGAAGAAATGGTCGAGCCAGGATTGCGCCACCGCAGCCGCGTCGGGATCGCGGGGGTCGAGTCCACCGTCGCGCATCCAGGTGCCCACGTACAGCGCGGGATCGGCTACGTCGCGCTCGACCACCCAGGCGTCGATCCCGTGTGCGGGCAGCCACGATGCGACGCGCGTGCGCCAGTCCTCGCCGCGCACATGGATCCAGGACGCCAGGATGGCGGCGGTGCCGCCGAGTTCGAGGTGGTCGGGTGCCTGTTGGATCATCAGCGCGCTGGCACCGTCGAGATCGAGGCCGGAATCGCGGTACGAGTGCAGCACTTCGGCGCGGCCGACGACGAAGGGCGGGTTGGCGACGATGCGATCGAATCGGCGTCCGGCCACGGGCTCGAACCACGAACCGTGCAGCAGTTCGACGGCGAGGCCGTTGAGCGCCATCGTCGCGGCCGCGAGCTCCATCGATCGTTCACTGATGTCGGTCGCCGTCACCTGTGCTGCGTAACCGCTGGCGTGCACTGCCTGGACGCCGCAGCCGGTTCCGACGTCGAGAACCGTCGCCACCGGGGACGTCGGTGTGCCACGCAACAGAGACAACGAGGCCTGACCGACTCCGAGCACGTGGTCGGGAGCAGTCTCGGCGGCTCGCATGCTGCCGTCCGGATCCGAGACGATCCACCGAGTACCGTGCCCGGTGTCGAGCGGTCGGATGTCGAGCAGAGCTCGCACCGCCGATCCGGTCCGAGTGAGGATGCCGGCCGCAACGGCATCCTCGATCGTCAACGGCGCGATGGCGTCGGCCACATCGGACTCGGGGCAGTCGTCGACGAGGAGGAACAGGCGCACCAGAACACCCAGCGCGCCGCCGTCCAGACTCGCATTGCGGACCGGAACGGGCTCGCTTCGTCCCAGCGCACCGTGGGCGTCGTCTCCGAGCAGCGTCAGAACGCCGTCGGCGTCGTACCCGGCACGCTCGAAAGCGTCACGAAGGTGCGGGCAAGCGGCTACGAGCCGGGAGGTGGATGTCGGTGCAGTCACGACGCAAGTGTCCCACCGGCCGCCGACGACGTGTCAGTCGTCGCCCGGTTCGATCACTCGGTGATTGCTCGATTCCAGCTGCGGCGCGTCGACGGTTCGGTAGTCGTACCGGCTCATCTCGTCTTTCGTGCGCGGCGGTCGATCGTTGGCGATCAGCACTGCCATCCACGGCAGCGGAATGGACACGCCGACGATCGCCATGGAGATCCACGGATTCATCCACATGCCGTAGGCGAGGGCAGCCAACACCAACGCCGGGATTCGAAAGGACATGATGAACATGTACTTGCGAACACGCTTCTTGTGCTGTTCTTCGACCGATTGCTGCGCCTCGGTGATCAGGACGGGCCCATCCGGCGAGTCGCTGTACGCGCTTCCGTCGAACCCTGGGGTTCTCGTCATAACTCCACTGTGGCACTACCGCTCACAGAATGCATACGACGAGCTTGTGTAACCGGTTACCCCTCGTTGGAGATCCACGGATTAATCTGTGTCCATGAGCACTCAGACGAAGGATCGTCCCGACATAGCACCGGACGAGACCACCGACGACGACCGGCCGAAATTCTTTCACTACGTGAAGAAGAACAAGATCGCCGAGAGCGCCGTGATGGGTACGCACGTCGTCGCCCTGTGCGGTGAGGTGTTTCCCGTCACCAAGTCCGCCAAGCCCGGGTCCCCGGTGTGCCCGGACTGCAAGAAGGTCTACGAAGGCCTCAAGAAGGGCGACTGACGTCGACCGTCCCCGTCATCGATCGGGGGTCGGTTCGGGACGGTCCGCACGGGCTCGGTCTCCGACCAGTTTGATCGGCCCCGTGGCCAGCCGTCGTGCGACGGCCGTCACGGGTCTCGTCGGTTTGTCCTCGTCGGTCGCTGTCTGCGCGGCGAGCCACTCGCGCATCTGGTCCATCCGGGTGGCCCGCGCGGGCCAGAACTCCTGGATGGTCGCGTTGAACTCGGCACCGAGAACGACTGCGAAGCCGAGGAAGAACGTGAAGAGCAGAAACGCGATGGGCGTCGCCAGCGCCCCGTAGGTGTACCCGGTGCTCGTCACCCAGCCGAGGTATCGGCGAAGCACTGCACTGGCGATCATGAAGAACACACCCGCCAGCAGGGCCCCGCCGAGAAGTCGATGCCACGGAAGCGACGTGTGCAGGGCGAGCTTGTACAACGTCGTGAGGCCGACGATGAGCAGCAGCCCGACGGCCGGATAGTAGAAGAAGTCGATCAGCTCGCTGCCGACGGAAACCCACGAACCCGGAAGAATGCGCTGCAGGTACACCGGCCCGAGGGCGACGAGCGGAAGTACGAACACCGCGATGACCAGGAATCCCACGTAGAGCAGCAGTGCGAAGAACCTCTGCCAGACGGGATTTCGGGCGTCGGCCTGCCCGTGTGCCTCGACGATGGAATCGACGAACGTGGAAATTGCGGACGACCCGGCCCACAACGACAACAGGAACCCCACGGACACTATCTCGCCGCTGCCCTGAGCCAGGACGTCCTTGACGGTCGGGGCGATGATCTGGTCGACGACGCTGCCGCTGAACAGGGTGTTACTGAAGGTGATGATCTTGGATTCGATGATCTCGACCGTGTTGGGTCCGAACCATCCGCCGACGAATCCCAGACTGCCGAGCACTCCGAGGAGCAGCGGCGGCAGCGACAGCGTCTGCCAGAACGCGGCGGTCGCCGCCTTGCTGAAGATCGAGTCGTCCCATGCCTTGCTCAGAGTGCGCAGAGTCACTTTCCACACTGCACGTATCGGCTTTCTCGCCGACAACCGTTCCGGTGCCGGAGTTTCGCCTGCAGACTCGCTCATGGTGACTCCAGCATTCCTGACATATGCCCACTTCGCTAACCACCGACGCGCCGTGTCGTCTTCGAGTCGGTCGATCGATGCGGAATCGGTCGGTGCGGAGCGATAGGCTCCACGGCGGACACTGCAGGGCTACCGAGAGCGCGAGGAATTTACATCGATGCCAGGAACCGGCGGCCAGTGAGCGCTGACATGTTCGATCCCACACCACCTTCCACCGAGCAAGCTGCTGCCCCGGTGAGCGGAGGAGCTCCGCTCCGTGCATGGCAAAGACGTGCGCTGACGAAATATCTCGTCGCCTCACCCAAGGACTTCCTCGCGGTCGCGACGCCGGGTGCAGGCAAGACGACCTTCGCTCTGCGCGTGGCCGCGGAGTTGCTGGCTCATCGGACCGTCGATCAGGTCACCGTCGTCGCTCCCACCGAGCACCTCAAGCATCAGTGGGCGGAATCGGCGGCCAGAGTCGGCATCGCACTGGACTCGCGGTTCTCGAACTCGACAGGTCAGACGTCGAGCGATTATCACGGCGTTGTCGTCACGTACGCACAGATCGCCTCGCATCCGTTCAAGCACCGGGTGCGCACCGAGTCGCGCAAGACCCTGGTGATCCTCGACGAGATTCACCACGGCGGCGACGCGAAGAGCTGGGGCGAGGGGATTCGCGAGGCGTTCGGCGACGCCACCCGACGGTTGGCGTTGACCGGTACGCCGTTCCGCAGCGACGACAGTCCCATTCCGTTCGTCAACTACGAACCGGACCAGGACGGGTTGATGCGGTCCAAAGCCGATCACGCGTACGGCTACTCCGATGCTCTCGCCGACGGCGTCGTCCGCCCGGTCGTGTTCCTCGCGTACTCCGGCGAAGCGCGGTGGCGGGACAGTGCAGGGGAGGAGTACACCGCCCGGCTGGGTGAACCGCTCAGTGCCGAACAGACCGCGAGAGCGTGGCGTACCGCACTCGATCCGCAGGGCGACTGGATGCCCGCCGTGTTGTTGGCGGCGAACACGCGGCTCGCTCAGCTGCGCGCCGGCGGCATGCCCGATGCCGGTGGCTTGGTGATCGCAACCGACCAGACGGTGGCGCGGGCCTACGCGAAGCTGATCGAGGTCATCACGGGGGAGACGCCGGCCATCGTCCTCTCGGACGATCCCACGTCCTCGGCTCGTATTGCCGAGTTCGGCAAGAGCGACCAACGCTGGATGGTTGCCGTTCGCATGGTGTCCGAGGGCGTCGACGTTCCGCGTCTGGCAGTCGGGGTCTACGCGACGAGTGCGTCGACGCCGCTGTACTTCGCGCAGGCGATCGGTCGCTTCGTGCGGTCGCGCCGCAAGGGTGAGACGGCGAGCGTCTTCCTGCCGTCGGTACCGGTGCTGCTGGATCTCGCGTCGCAGCTCGAGGCGCAACGCGATCACATCCTCGGCAAACCGCACCGGGAGAAGGACGGTTTCGACGACGAACTGCTGGCCGACGCCAACAAGCAGAAGGATGAACTGGGCGAGGAGGAGAAGGCGTACACCTCGCTCGGAGCGGACGCGGAACTCGACCAGGTCATCTACGACGGGTCCTCGTTCGGAACCGCGACATTCTCGGGAAGCGACGAGGAAGCCGACTACCTCGGTCTGCCCGGACTGCTCGACGCGACGCAGATGCGCGACCTGCTGCGCCAGCGTCAGCAAGAGCAGATCGACAAGCCGGCCGCCGGGCCCGCGGTTCCGGTTCCTCCCGTCGTCAACGACAGGGCCACCAGTGCGGGCCAATTGGCCGGCCTGAGGCGTGAGCTGAACAGTTTGGTTGCGGTGTACCACCACCGCACCGGGAAGCCTCACGGTGTGATTCACGGCGATTTGCGACGCATCTGCGGTGGGCCACCGACAGCGATGGCCTCGGCGGATCAGTTGGGCGAGCGGATCGCACAGCTCAGGAAGATGTAGAGCCGGCGCACGAAAAAGACGGACGGCCTGAGGCCGTCCGTCTTTCTCGTGTTCGTCGATCGTGGCGAACCTGTTTGCCCCGACGCAAAAGGTCGGTTACACCGTGGAGTCCGATTCGGTCATCACCGTTGCGTTCACTTCACGCAAACGGGCTTCGTGCTCGGTGGCGTGGTGACCGCAGAAGAGAAGTTCTCCACCGGTCGAGAGCACGACACGCGCGCGAGCCCCTGCACCGCACCGGTCGCACCGGTCCGCTGCTGTCAATTGTGGGCTGGTCAATGTTCCGGGCATGACTCCTCCGTACTGGCTTGCGGGTTGTCCCGCTCGCCTGGGGCCGGTCCGCCGCGTCGGTATGGCGCGGTTCGTTCACTCTGTCAGACGTATGGCGGCCATGCGTTGTTCCCGAGCGCGTTTCTTTGTGTTGTCACTAACACGAAACATGGCTCACGAGCAGGAACGTCATCGAATCTGTTCGCTGAGAGCTGATTCGGTTTCACCGCGAGTCGCGGCAGTAGGGTCGCCGTTGTGGCTTCGACTTCTCCTTCGCTGTCCGGTGCCTCGAGGCTGGGTATCCCGTCGCTGTTCGTCGTCGGTGCCCTGTGCATGTATGTCGGCGCGGCGATCGGTGTGTTCTTGTTCGACACCGTCGATCCGGCCGCGGTGGCGTGGTTGCGCGGCTTCGGTGCGGCCCTGGTGTTGGTGCTCTGGCGACGACCGTGGCGGGCCCGGGCCGGCTCCGCCTGGACGCGTAGACGATTGCTGACGGCTGCCGCGTTCGGCGGCGCGACGATCGGCATGAACGCGATGTTCTACGAGGCGATCGCCAGGCTCCCGCTCGGAGCGGCTGTGGCCATCGAGTTTCTCGGGCCGATCGCCGTCGCCGCGGCCGGGTCGAGGAAGCCCGCCGATGTGTGCGCATTGCTCTTGGTGATGGCCGGCGTCGGTGCCATCGCCTCCGCGCAGTTCGAGGGCGGCGAGGTCGGGTTGGTCGGGATTGCGTTCGCACTGGGCTCGGCCGCCCTGTGGGCCGCGTACATCGTGCTGGGCAAATCTGTCGCAGACGCGGGGCAGGGGCTCGACGACATGGCCGCCGGGTTCGCAATCGCGTCGGTGTTCCTCGCATTGCCGTTGTTCGGACCGTTCGCAGTTGCGCACTCGAACACGTTGGGCGACTGGCGAATCTGGGTGCTCGGTGTGGGGGTCGGTTTGCTTTCCAGTGTGGTTCCCTACGTTCTCGATCAGTACGTTCTGGTCCGAGTGGGGCGGGCCCGCTTCGCGCTGCTCCTGGCGTTGCTCCCGGCGACGGCCACAGTGGTCGGCGCCGTGGTACTGACCCAGATTCCGACGGTTCTCGAAGCGCTCGGAATCGCGGCCGTGATCACGGCGGTGGTGGTGGGTGGGCTGCCGACCCGCCGAGATCGCGGCGTTGCCGACATTCCACCGCCCTGACCCGTCACCGACTGCAGAATGGGGTCGTGACCAACACGCAGGACGACCTCGTTCACATCTGTACGGCTGGGGAGTGGCTGTCGATGCGCGGGCAGGCCGAGTACACCCCCGATTCGTACGACGCCGTGGGCTTCGTACATCTGTCGACGCCGGATCAGGTGCATCTGCCGGCGAATCGGCTCTTTGCCGGCCGCACGGATCTGGTACTGCTACGCCTGGACCCGGCTCGTCTGACGGCACCCGTTCGGTGGGAACCGGGGGTGCCGTCCGATCCGCAGTCCATGCGATTCCCGCACCTGTACGGACCGCTGCCCATCGCGGCCGTCACGGCGGTTCTCGACTATCGGCCGGGGCCGGACGGGACATTCGGGGTGCCGCAGGTGTGACGGCGTTCGGACAGCGAACGACAACGACCGTCGATCACGATGATCGACGGTCGTTGTTCGAGGTGGGGAGAACGAATCAGTCCAGGTAGTCGCGCAGTACCTGCGAGCGCGACGGGTGCCGCAACTTGGACATCGTCTTCGACTCGATCTGGCGGATCCGCTCGCGGGTGACGCCGTAGACCTGACCGATTTCGTCGAGTGTGCGCGGCTGACCGTCGGTGAGGCCGAAGCGCAGACGAACCACGCCCGCCTCACGCTCGGACAGCGTCTCGAGCACGGACTGCAGCTGATCCTGCAGCAGGGTGAACGAGACGGCGTCGACGGCGACGACTGCCTCGGAGTCCTCGATGAAGTCACCGAGCTGGCTGTCGCCTTCGTCGCCGATGGTCTGATCGAGGGAGATCGGCTCACGCGCGTACTGCTGGATCTCCAGCACCTTCTCCGGCGTTATGTCCATTTCCTTGGCGAGTTCCTCGGGAGTGGGTTCGCGACCCAGGTCCTGGAGCAGCTCGCGTTGGATGCGGCCGAGCTTGTTGATGACCTCGACCATGTGCACCGGGATACGGATGGTGCGGGCCTGGTCGGCCATCGCCCGGGTGATCGCCTGACGAATCCACCAGGTGGCGTACGTCGAGAACTTGTAGCCCTTCGTGTAGTCGAACTTCTCGACCGCGCGAATCAGACCGAGGTTGCCCTCCTGAATGAGGTCGAGGAAAGCCATGCCGCGGCCGGTGTAGCGCTTGGCGAGGGAGACGACGAGTCGAAGGTTTGCTTCGAGGAGGTGATTCTTGGCGCGGTTGCCGTCCCGGCAGATCCACGTCATGTCGCGACGCTGAGCAACGGGGAGCTTTTCGCCCTTCTCCGCGGACTCGCGCATCTTCTCGACTGCGAACAGGCCGGCCTCGATGCGCTTGGCCAGCTCGACTTCCTCTTCTGCGTTGAGGAGAGCGACCTTGCCGATCTGCTTGAGGTATGCGCGGACGGAGTCCGCGGAGGCGGTGAGCTCGGCGTCCTTGCGGGCCTGCCGCAGCGCCTCCGATTCCTCTTCGTCCCAGACGAAGTCGCCGGATGCCTTGTCTTCGGCCGTCGGCTCGGCGGTGGCGTCCTCTTCGGTGTCGTCACCGGCGGCGACCACCTCGACGACGTCGTTGGCGGCAGCGGCGAGGTCGCCCTCCGAGATGTCGATGTCTTCGATCCCGGGGGTGACCTCTTCGGCGTCGTCCCCGGTTGCCGGTGTCGCTGCTGTCTTCTTTGCTGCGGCCTTCTTGGCCGGTGCCTTCTTGGCCGCGGCGCGCTTGGCCGGTGCCTTCTTTGCCGGTGCCTTCGCAGCGGGTGCCTTGACAGCAGGTGCAGGTGTCGCAGACTCGGTTTCGGAATCTACGGTCTGACGGATATCGGTGGCTGCCACGTACGCCCTTTCGTGACGAAGTCGTGCGGCGTCACGCCAGAGTTGTTTCCGGCGGAGAGGTCTTCGGATTCGGCCGGCTGCGTACCGGCACACACCATTGTAACGACCTCTCAGGAGTTTGTTACCGACCCTCGCCCTTCGCAGGTGGCCACACGCGTGTCAGTCCGCTGTTCCCGCGGATGTGCCGGTCTCCGCGGAGGGCACGGCGGAGTCCGCCGCGAGTGCGGCACCGACGATTCCGGCAGTGTTCAGCAGGGTTGCCGGGACGACGGGGGTGCGATTGGTCAGGTGCGGAATCCACTTCTCGCTCTTGCGGCTGATGCCGCCACCGGCGATGAACAGATCGGGCCACAGCAGCGCCTCGAACGTCTCGAGGACTTTCGAGACCTCCTTGGCCCACTCCTTGTAGGACAGGCCTTGGTTCTCCTTCACCGACGATGCCGCACGGTGCTCGGCTTCCTTGCCGTCGATCTCCATGTGGCCGAATTCGGTATTGGGTAGCAGAACTCCATTGTGCAGCACGGCCGATCCGATTCCCGTGCCGAAGGTGAGGAGTACGACGACGCCGTCCTTGCCCTTTCCTCCGCCGTACTTGTCCTCGGCGACTCCGGCCGCATCCGCGTCGTTGAGCACGGTGATGTTCTCGGTACCGATGGCTTTCGCGAACAGGGCACGGGCGTCGGTGTCGATCCAGGACTTGTCGATGTTGGCGGCCGAGCGGGCCACACCGTTGGTCACCACGGCGGGCAGTGTCACGCCTACCGGGCCGGTCCACTCGAAGTGCGCGACGATCTCGGCAACGGTGCGCGCGATCGCGTCCGGCGTCGACGGCTGGGGTGTCTCGATCTTGTAGCGGTCGCCGACGAGCTCTCCGGTGCTCAGGTCGACGATTCCGCCCTTGATTCCGCTGCCGCCGACGTCGACGCCGAACCCGTGGCGCGCTGCCGCGGCGGTGGTGTTGTCCGAACCTGCCTGTGTCATGTGGATGCCGCTCCTGGCCTGATCGAATCCGTGTGGTGCCGTCGCTTGGGAACAATAGTGCCGATTCGGTGTTCACGGGACGGCGACGCCACCGGTGGTCGCTGCGGTGGTGCTCGGACGCCGGTGTGTGTTGCGATGTACGCGTGCCGAAACCAGACGGATCGCAGAACGACACCGCCAGTACGCAATTGCCGGGAGAGCGTGTGGAACCCGGGGGATCGAATACTCGCGACGTGGGCGCGCTGCACGAGGTTGCCGTACGGGTTGCGACGCGAGCCGCCGAGCACGTTCGGCTCCGACGTCCGCAGGTGTTCGGCGGCAGCTCGAGCGAGGCCGACGGCGCGGTGCAGTCCAAGAGCACGCCGACCGACCCGGTGACAGTCGTGGACACCGAAACCGAACGAGTACTGCGCGAGATGCTGGCCGAACTGCGGCCCGAGGACGCGATCCTGGGAGAAGAGGAAGGCAGCGAGGACGACTCGATCGACGGCGTGCGCTGGGTACTCGACCCGATCGACGGAACCGTGAACTTCATGTACGGAATTCCGGCATATGCGGTCTCGGTTGCTGCTCAGATCGACGGAGTCAGCGTGGCAGGGGCCGTGGTCGACGTCGCCAGCGAACTCGTGTACTCCGCCGCGCTCGGACGCGGTGCCACGGTGCAGCGAGCCGACGGCACCCGAGAGCAACTGCGGTGTTCGGGTGTCACCGACGTGTCGATGGCGTTGCTGGCCACCGGTTTCGGCTATGGATCACGGCGCCGAGCAGTGCAGGGCGCGATCATCTCCGAACTGCTGCCGCAGGTCCGCGACATTCGCCGGATCGGTTCGGCCGCACTGGATCTGTGCATGGTGGCGTCCGGAGCCGTCGACGCTCACTTCGAGCACGGGCTCAGTCCGTGGGACTGGGCGGCGGGTGCACTGATCGCGTCCGAGGCAGGTGCAGTGATCAGGCTGCCCGGCGCGAACAGCACCAGCGCGCAGGGTGCGGCGACGGTGGCGATGGCCCCGGGGATCTCGGACGCTTTCCTGGCCCTACTGCGCAGCGTGGGCGCTCTCGATCCGATTCCCGGCTGACGCGCGGTAACGACGTCAGCAGCGCGATTCGCGTGCCGCCGCAAGCAGATCGGCATCGAGTGGTGCAGGCGCGGCACCGGGCGCAGCCCCGGCGAGGGTGCGCAGGACTTCCTCGGCGTCGTCGTTCGGCTGGATCTCGCTGAAGTAGGTGCCGAGTGCCAGATCGACCGAATCGTCGGTGCGGGCGTCCTCGATGAGCTCGGCGCACGGGGCGACCAACCAGAGTGCACTGGCCGCGGCCATCCCGGCCGCGCCGAAGCGAATCTGGCCCTGGCACTGCATGTTCTGATCGACGTACACCGGGTCGTTGCCGACCTGCACGTCCGGCGCGCTGGCGAAACCGTAATCGCTGAGCTGGGCGGCCACATGAGCAGCCTGTCCGCGCTCGCCGTTGGCGTTGAACACGCGCACCTTCGATGCGGACAGGGCGGCGGGATCGACGTCGAGCAAGGTCGTCGGGTCCACTTCGTCGCCCAGCGCTACCGGCTGCGTCCCGTCGGTCGCGGCCGCGGTGGTGGGCGCGTTGCATTCGACGG
The DNA here is from genome assembly GCF_047782425.1 of Rhodococcus sp. 077-4. NCBI lineage: Bacteria > Bacillati > Actinomycetota > Actinomycetes > Mycobacteriales > Nocardiaceae > Rhodococcus > Rhodococcus sp. 077-4. The sequence continues at coordinate 1,054,943 of NZ_JAJPWC010000002.1, forward strand.
TTGCCGAGGTGGCCTCGGAGGTGGTGAACACCTTGACCCACACGAGTACCCCGATCAGAGCCAGTACCGCGAAGACCGCGATGATCGGAAATGCCCGGCGGCGACGGAACGGACGACCTCGACCGTCGACCGATCTGCCTTCGGTGATCAGAGAAACCACAGTTGATCTTCGCCTTTCCGTCGGCAGTCGCCGAGACCGGTCCACAGAGTCGGTTCACACCGACGCGGTGCCTACTGTAGATGCCCGCGGGGCCCGAGGGACGGCACACACGGCCCGACCTTCCTAGCGCACGGCCTCAGCACCCGATTTCGGCCTCGAAACCGGCGTCGAGACGTCTTCTGCGGGTCACGGAATGAAGCGTGTCATCGCGGTGTTGATGCGGCGTGCACGCAGGTAATGGAGTCTCCGGCGGTTCGGTTTCAACTTTGCGACCGGCTTCGGCTATTGTCTGGCGGCCGCGGTGCTTCAAGAATTGGACGCCGGTGCACCATCGATCAGGTGAGCGAGGTCTCGATCGGGTTTCAACCGGCGAGTTCCGGGAACTACCCGGTGTAGTTTCGGGCACCGCGCGACGACGAACGATTCGAACAGATACGAACATCGGTGGAAGCGAGCAAGAGCCCTCTTCACAGCCGACGGCCACAAGCCGACCACATCGGCAGCTTTCACCACACACACGCACGAAGATGAGGGGTACGAAGACAATGGCAACCGACTACGACGCACCGAGAAGAACAGAATCCGACGATGTGTCGGAGGACTCGCTCGAAGAATTGAAGGCCCGACGCAACGAGGCCCAGTCCGCCGTTGTCGACGTCGACGAATCGGACACTGCGGAGTCGTTCGAGCTCCCGGGCGCAGATCTGTCCGGCGAGGAGCTCTCGGTTCGAGTGGTTCCGAAGCAAGCGGACGAGTTCACCTGCTCGAGCTGCTTCCTCGTCCATCACCGCAGCCGGCTGGCCAGTGACGCCAACGGCGTACTGATGTGCCGCGACTGCGCGGCGTGACCTTGTCCGCGCAGGCCCGATAAATCAGCTCGGGTCTGTGCAGGTAGGTTCCGACTCTCGATCGGGCAACCGGTCAGCGCGCTTCGACGCCGTGGGCAGTGAGCACGGCCAGTAGCTCCTCGGGGCGTTTGGTGCTGACCAGCCAGTACGGCGTCGGGTCGTCGGGGTCGTCGAGAACCACGATCACCATCTGCTTCACCCAGGTGCGGTGCTGCACGAAGGCCAGCGGATCGAGCTGCCTTCCCAGCGCCGCACTTTTTGCTGTCGCGGGCACGACGGCTGCCTTGGAGACCACGTCGAGCGGCAGGTGGGCCTTTCCGACGCGCAACTCGGCTCCGCTCGCGCCGGTATCGGCGACCACCTCGACGCGCAGTCTGCTGAACGCGAACAACGCCCACGCGATCAGGGGAAGCAACACGACGTAGGGGAGCCAGGCACGGATGCCCGGTGCGCCCATGTGGATCTCGGCCGCCAGCAACACCGCCACTGCGCCGCCGGCCGCCCACCACCAGATCGGCACCCAGAGCCGCTCGGACCAGAGCACCGAGCCGGCGGGTGCCGAGGAACCGGTACGGGGAGTGGAGTCGCCTGACTCCGGCGCGTGTTCGGTCTGTCGATCTGCAGTCACGAGATCCAGGGTAGTCGCCACTCCGAGCCGGGAGCGGGCCAGCGTAGTCTCGATCGACGTGAGCGACGAAGTCACCGAGTCCGGCATCGAACCGTCCGCCGACCGCCCCCCGCAACCCGCCGATCCATGGCCGGCAGTTCGAGTGCGCCGGCTGGACCCCGAGTTGCCGGTTCCGACACGGGCACACGAGGGTGATGCGGGCGTGGATCTGCGGACCACGGCTGCGGTGACGATCGCGCCGGGCGAGCGCGTTCTGGTGGGGACCGGTATTGCGGTCGCACTCCCGCTGGGAACCGTCGGGCTGGTACATCCGCGCTCGGGCCTCGCGGCGAAGTCGGGACTGTCCGTGGTCAACACCCCGGGCACCATCGACGCCGGGTATCGAGGCGAGATCAAGGTGTGTCTGATCAACCATGACCTGCACACCCCGATCGTGCTCGAGCGAGGCGACCGAATTGCCCAGCTGATCGTGCAGAGGGTCGAGCTGGTGACGTTCGTCGAGGTCGACCAACTGGACGACACCGTTCGCGGGGCCGGTGGTCACGGTTCGACCGGCGGCCATGCCAGCCTGAATCAGTGAAAGCCGCCATGACGTTCGCCGCTGGGAGCAACAGTGGACGCATCCGAGAAGAAGAGAGCTGAACATGTTCGGACGGCGTAAGAAGAACGACGCCGGCAGTGCCTCCGCGCCCGCTGCGGAGCCATTCGTCGACAGCGTCGAAGCCAATGACGACGATGTCGAGGCCGCGGACACGTCCGCCGACGGGCCTCACGATCTCGCGGACCTCGACGACGATCGCGAGACGGTTGCGAAGACTCGACTCGACCTCGGTTCTGTCTTGATCCCCCTGCCGGAGGGTGGTCAACTGCAGGTCGAGATGTCGCAAGCAGGAACGCCGCAGGCGGTGCACATCGTGACCCAGTTCGGCCGCATCACCATCGCCGCATACGCCGCACCGAAATCACCCGGACAATGGCGCGAGGTGGCCGCCGATCTGGCCACGTCGCTGCGCAACGACAAAGCCGAGACGACGGTCGAGACGGGCCCGTGGGGCCGCGAACTCCTCGGAGTCACAGCCAACGCCGACCTGCGTTTCATCGGAGTCGACGGCTACCGCTGGATGGTGCGCTGCGTTCTGGCCGGTCCGGCGGGTGCGGTGAGCGAGGGGCAACCGCTCGTCGGCCTCGCGCACACGATTCTGCGGCAGACCGTGGTGGATCGGGGTGCCGAGCCGCATCCGGTTCGTACCCCGCTGCCGGTGGTGTTGCCGCAGATCCTGGCCGAGCAACTCGCTGCTGCCGCGCAGCAACAGCAGGAAGCAGCGGCGCAGCAGGCGGCGCAGCCCCAGGTTGTGGCTCCCCCTACGGAAACTGTTGAGCCAGAGCAGAATTCGACTCCCCAGCAGACGGTGGCCGAACGTGACGCCGCCCCGAGGCGCGGCGCGGCGGGATCGGCGATTCAGCAGCTGGGCGGATGAGCCCGAGGCCGGTCGAGACCGTCGACGGCCGCTCGACCGATACAGCCGGGATCGCTCCCGACGGCGTCCAGCGTCACGGTGCGCAGCGCACAGTTCGGTAGCGCCCCTGCCCACTGCCGCGCCACCTCGATCGGATGGACGGCGTCGTCCACCGCGCCGATGACGACGGCGGGAACGTCGATGCGGGCGAGCTCGTCGAGTTCGAGGCCGCGAAAGCGTGCGGCCTCGTCCAGAGCATCGGGTAGAGCCGGCCACTGAGACGCCCATGACCTTCGCAACGTGCGCGCGAGCCATTCCGGACTCGACGACGCCATGGCCGCAGTGACGGCGTCGAGCCCCCGCTCGCGCAGCGACCGTGCGGTGAACTCGGCACTCAGGGCCGCGGGAGATCCGGCCGGGTCACCGGTCCACGCCGGCAGTGCGAGTGCCAGGGCAACGATGCTCGCCGGGTGGTCTGCAGCCCAGCGAACTGCGACGGCGGCACCGAGGGAGATTCCCGCGACGATGATGCGTCCATGTCGGCTCGCCGCGTCGTCGAGCGCGGAAAAGTAGCTCTCGACCACGGCAGCGGGGTCGGGTTCGACGGCGATGGTGGTCGATCCCACACCGTCGAATGCCGCCGAGAACGCGTCCTCGGCAAACCTGGCGTCCGATCCCGTCCCCGGTAGAACGATTGCGGTACAGGTATCGAATCGGCTGTGCACGACACGATTGTGCACGCCGCCGACTGCAGGCACAGCAGTGGTTGGTCAGCGTGACACTTCGGGTCTACAGTGGCGAAGTACCCACCCTGACGAGGGAACGACCCACACCGCTGGAGCACAGAATGGCACCCGCTGCCGCAGGATACTTTCGCCGTTTGACGCGAAAGTTGACAGAGGACATCGATCAACTCGACGCCGAGGAGATGGCCGAAACCTCCGAAGCGTCCGGGGCCCGACGCGCGTGCGATTGCACGCGTGGCGAGGAAGTCACGATGCTGGGTCGGTTGCGCAGCGTCGAGGCGTGTTCCAAGGCAGCCAATGCCAACATCGAGGCCGAGTTCTTCGACGGCACGGACACGGTGACGCTCGTCTGGATCGGACGCCGCAAGATCGCCGGAATCGAGACGGGTAAGACGGTGCTCGTTCGTGGCCGCGTCGGTGAGCGCGACGGACGCAAGATCGTGTACAACCCGTACTACGAACTGCGCGACGACAGCTGATCGTCGCCGGTATGGCACTCTCGTTGTCGTGACCAACAGCGACGATGCCGTGCCGCCCCCGACAACGCCGAGCGCGCCGGAACCCACGCCCGACGCGTCGAATACGGACGGCGCCGAGAAGGTGGCTCCCACCGTCCTCGAACAGCTCGGCGGGTTGAGTGGCCTCGTCTACTCGACCTTGCCTGTCGTGGTGTTCGTTCCGGTGAACAGCTACGCCAACCTCGCGATCGCTCTGTGGTCGGCACTGGGCGTCGCTGCGGCAGTGTTGGTGTGGCGGTTGGTCCGCCGTAGTCCGATTCAGCCGGCCATCTCGGGATTCTTCGGGGTCGGCATCTGCGCGTTCATCGCGTACCGCACGGGAGATGCCAAGGGCTACTTCCTGTTCGGCATCTACACCTCGTTGGTATACGGCGCTGCATTCGTGTTGTCGGTGCTCGCGCGTTGGCCGTTGGTCGGTGTCATCTGGGGATATCTCAACGGCAAGGGAAGCTCGTGGCGTCGCGACCGATCGGCCGTGCGGTACTACGACGTGGCCACGATCGCCTGGGCGTCGGTGTTCGGAGCCCGATACATTGTTCAGTCTCAGCTCTACGACACCGATCAGACGGGCTGGCTCGCCGTTGCGCGTATCGGGATGGGCTGGCCGCTGACGGGAGTGGCGCTGCTGGTCACGCTCTGGGCGGTCCGGTCGGCCGATCGCGCGCTCGACGTGGCATCGAGCGGCGACCGGGACGTCGAAGAGCTGCCCTCAGGTCAGGCCGACCGCGGAGCGTAGCTCGTCCTCTACCTCTTTGGCTGCGACGAACAGCAGTTCGTCGCCGCCCTCGAGAGGATCGTCGTGCTGCGGAACGATCACGCGGCCGCCGCGCAGAATTGTCACCAGCGCTGCGTCCCTGGGCAATTGGAGTTTCCGAACCGGCTTTCCCGCCAGGGGAGTGTTCTCGGGCAGAGTGATCTCGACCAGGTTGGCCTGGCCCTTGCGAAACGTCATCAGGTGCACGAGGTCGCCGACGGAGACGGCTTCCTCGACCAGTGAGGCAAGCATGCGTGGAGTCGACACGGCGACGTCGACGCCCCACGCGGCGTCGAAGAGCCACTCGTTGCGTGGATCGTTGACCCGAGCCACCACACGATTGACCCCGAACTCGGTCTTGGCCAACAGGCTGAGCACCAGGTTCGCCTTGTCGTCGCCGGTGGCGGCGATCACCACGTCGTAGTTCTCCAGATGGGCCGCCTCGAGCAAGCTCAGCTCACAGGCGTCGGCGAGCACCCACTCGGCCTCGGGTACCGCCGCCTGGTCGACGTGGTCGAGTTTGCGTTCGAGGAGCATCACCTGATGCTCGCTGCGGATCAACTCGCGTGCAATGGATCTGCCGACTGCGCCGGCACCGGCGATGGCGACTTTCATGGCTTCCCGTTCGGGTCGATGGGGGAGGAGAACAACGTACGGCCGGGCATCAGTCGTCCGAGGGCGGAGGATTGCCTGCGAGCGCGATGGCTTCGGCAACTGTCCCCGAGACGGCCGCGACGTACACCTCGTCGCCGGCTTGGATCACGGTGCGCTTGTCCGGCAGCAATCCGCTGCCGAAACGGATGACGAACGCTGCCCGCGAATTGGTGGCATCTTCGAGTACCGAGAGCTTCTTGCCGATCCAGGCGTCGTGGAAGTCGAGAAGAACGACGGCCACGCTGCCGGACGGATCGCGCCACTTGGTGGTGGGGTCGTCGCGCAGCAGGTTGTGCAGGAAGCGATCGGTGGCCCACGGCACAGTGGCCACCGTCGGGATGCCGAGGCGCTCGTACACCGCGGCGCGCTTGGCGTCGTAGATCCTCGCGACCACTTTGTCGACGCCGAACGTCTCGCGTGCGACGCGTGCGGAGATGATGTTCGAGTTGTCGCCGGAGGACACGGCGGCGAAAGCCTCGGCCTTCTCGATTCCCGCGCTCACCAACACATCTCGGTCGAACCCCATGCCGACGACGCGGTGTCCGCCGAAGTCGGGATCGAGACGCAGAAATGCTGTTTCGTCGCGGTCGATGATCGCTACTTCGTGGCCGATGCGCTCCAACGCCCCGGCCAGCGATGCGCCGACGCGGCCACACCCCATCACAACTACGTACAACGCCCAGCTCCGTCCCGATCTCGATTGCCGACCACTGCCGACCGACACTGCCACGATGGGCATGCGTGCACCAACGTATCGGGGATCCGTCGCCGGATCGACCGAGGGTGCACTCCGACGCGGTTTTACGACGCGTGGTTGAGACGTCCGCAATCGGACGGCCTACGCTTCTCAGCGTGTCCAAGGTCTCGACTGCCGCCAAGCGGCTAGTGCTCGGTAAGCCGTTCCGCAGCGACAAGCTCGGTCATACGTTGCTTCCCAAGCGAATCGCGTTGCCGGTGTTCGCTTCGGACGCCATGTCCTCGGTGGCGTATGCACCCGAAGAGATCTTCCTGGTGCTCTCGGTGGCGGGTATCTCCGCTCTCGCGTTCACCCCGTGGATCGGTCTTGCCGTGTGCGTGGTGATGGCCGTGGTGGTGGCCAGCTACCGGCAGAACGTGCACGCCTACCCCTCCGGTGGCGGCGACTACGAGGTGGCGACCACCAACCTCGGCCCGGCGGCCGGTTTGACCGTCGGCAGCGCGTTGCTCGTCGACTACGTACTGACCGTCGCGGTCTCGATCTCGGCGGCCGCGTCGAACATCGGATCTGCCGTGCCCTTCGTGGCGACACACAAGGTTCTGTTCGCCGTCGTGGCCATCGTCTTCATCACGTCGATCAACCTTCGGGGAATCCGTGAATCCGGGACTGCATTCGCGATCCCGACGTATGCGTTCATGGGCGGAATGGTCTTGATGTTGGCGTGGGGCCTGCTGAGGGTCTACGTGCTCGGCGACGATATCCATGCCGAGTCGGCGAACTTCGATCTGAAGGCAGAGGATTCGCACCTGTACGGGATCGCGTTCGCATTCCTCGTCGCGCGGGCGTTCTCGTCCGGATGTGCCGCGCTGACCGGAGTCGAGGCGATCAGCAACGGCGTACCCGCCTTCGAGAAGCCGAAGTCTCGCAATGCCGCGACGACGCTGTTGCTGCTCGGTGTCATCGGCATCACGCTCCTGATGGGCATCATCGTGCTCGCGCAGAAGATCGGCATCAAGTACGCCCTCGACCCGGACACCCAATTGATCGGGGCTCCGGAGGGCTACCAGCAGAAGACCCTGATCGCGCAGCTGGCCGAAGCCGTCTTCAGTGGCTTCCCCGCCGGATTCTTCTTCATCACCACCGTGACTGCCCTGATCCTCGTGCTCGCGGCCAACACCGCGTTCAACGGCTTCCCGGTACTCGGGTCGGTGCTGGCCCAGGATCGCTACTTGCCTCGGCAACTGCACACCCGGGGTGACCGACTCGCATTCAGCAACGGAATTCTCTTCCTGTCCGGTGCCGCGATCGCGTTCGTCGTGGTCTTCGGTGCAGAGGTCACCAAACTCATCCAGCTCTACATCGTCGGAGTGTTCGTCTCGTTCACCCTCAGCCAGACCGGCATGGTTCGGCACTGGACGCGGCTGCTGTCGGCGGAGACCGACCCCGAACAGCGCCGTCGGATGCATCGCTCGCGAGTGGTCAACGGCGTCGGGCTCGGCATGACGGGAACGGTGCTGGTGATCGTGCTGGTCACCAAGTTCGCCGCCGGTGCCTGGATCGCAATCGTCGCGATGGTGGCGATCTTCGTCCTGATGCGGATGATCAGAAAGCACTACGACACCGTGGCGCGCGAGCTCGAGAACGAGGAATGGGACGGCGTGCTGCCCAGCCGCACGCATTCGATCGTGCTGGTGTCCAAGCTCCACATGCCGACCCTGCGCGCGCTGGCCTACGCCAGGGCGACCAGGCCCGACACCCTCGAGGCGGTGACCGTCAACGTCGACGAGGCCGACACCCGAGCGCTGGTTCGCCAGTGGGAGGCCAGTGACGTCTCGGTACCGCTCAAGGTCGTCGAGTCGCCCTACCGAGAGGTCACCAAACCGGTCCTGGACTACGTCAAGCGGGTCCGTCGCGATTCACCGCGTGACGTCGTCACGGTCTTCATTCCGGAATACGTGGTGGGGCACTGGTGGGAGCAGGTTCTGCACAATCAGAGCGCGCTGCGACTGAAGTCCCGACTGCTGTTCCAGCCGGGTGTGATGGTCACCAGTGTGCCGTGGCAGCTGCGATCGTCGGAGAAGGCCAGACGCGAGGTCCTCGGCAACGCACCGGGTGCGTCGCGGCGCGGCTACGAGCCCCCGGCGGGCAAGTGAGCGAGAGCTGGTTCGGGCTACTGCTCGAGGTCGAACTCGGCGCACCCGGTCACGGCGGATTCTGCGTGGCCCGCCACGACGGGCGGGTGATGTTCGTCCGTCACGGACTGCCCGGTGAACGGGTCGTAGCCAAGGTGACCGAGGACCGAGGCGGATCGTTCTGCCGCGCCGATGCCGTCGAGATCCTGACGGCGTCTCCGGATCGGGTGGACGCGCGGTGCCCGATCTCCGGTCCCGGCGGCTCGGGCTGTTGCGACTACTCACACGCCACTGCCGATGCAGGACGGCGACTGAAGTCCTTCGTCGTGGCCGAACAGCTACGTCGCGTCGCGGGCATCGAGCGTGAGGTGCAGGTGGAGGAACTACCGGGGACCGGCGACGGTACCGGGTGGCGAACCCGAGTGCGACTGGCCGTCGATTCCGGTGGGCGGCCCGGCTTTCACCGCTACCGCAGTAGCTCCATCGTCAACGAATTGTCCTGTCCGCAAATGGATTCTGCAGCATTCGGTGGTCTGTCGGATCAGCAATGGCGGCCGGGTGCCGAATTGCAGGTGGTGCTCGACGGGGCAGGCGAGCGACATGTGGTGGAAGTCGCCCCGGCGCAGCTCTCACCCACCGGACGTCGATCACCGGGTCGTCGCGGGGCGTCGGCGCGTCGGGCAGCGTCGTCTCGGTCCAGGCCGGAGAAGGCCGTGATCGGATCGGGACGCGTGAGGGAGTACGTCTCGAACCGGGAATGGACCCTCGACGCCACCGGTTTCTGGCAGGCCCACCGCGGTGCGGCGCAGGTGTACACCGATGTGGTGGGGGACTGGGCGGACGCGGCCGCGGGTGACGGTGCCTGGGACCTGTACGGCGGTGTCGGTGTGTTCGCGGCCGCGCTGGCCGATCGGGTGGGTCCGAGCGGCCGCGTCACCAGTGTGGAATTCTCCCGCCGCGCTGCCGAGGACGGCCGCTCGGCGCTGCAGGATCTGCCGCAGGTCTCGTTCGTTCCGGGTCGGGTGGAGCGGACGATCGATGCGTTGAGCGAGCCGATCTCGGTAGCGGTGCTCGATCCACCTCGTGCGGGAGCCGGGCGGGACGTGATCGACGCACTCGCCGTCGGATCGCCGCGTTCGGTGGTGCATATCGGTTGTGATCCGGCGTCGTTCGCACGAGATGTCGGCCTGTACCGCGCTGCGGGATACGAGTTGGTCGACATGCGCGCCTTCGACGCGTTCCCGTTGACCAGCCACGTCGAGTGCATCGGCCGTTTCGTACGTCGGTGACGGCCGCTGCGGGTCACGGGCGGTGCGCTACTTCGGCCACCGGGGCGAAGCTGTGTGCGGGAACGGTCACGATGCGCTGGGCGCCGCATCGGCAGCCTTGGTATCCGACGAGCCCCTCGCTCGTGTCGTGGGTGGAGTGAGTGGTCCAGGTGTGTGCGGTGTGTTCGGTGCTCATGCGTCCATCGTGATGTAATGGTCTTGTGCACATCAACCCTTACGGCGAGTACGCGGTCAAGCTCGGCATCGATCTGCTCAATTCGCCACCCACCTCCGCGACCGAACTCGGCGATCGCTGCATCGACGCAGGCCTCGTGCCGGACTGGACCGCAACCGATGCAGACCTGGTCGACACCCTCGAATTCCTGCGAGACTGGGCGCGTGTGGTGGACGCGCGCTCCGAGAACGAGCGGGCCGACGCGCTCAACGCACTTCTGGCACAGGCGTCGGCGTACCCGCGGTTGACCAACCACGCCGACGACGGCTGGCACATGCACTACCGCGATCCCAACATCGAACTCGGCGGCGTCATCAGGGCACTGGTGAGTGTCGGCACCGCACTGCACCTGACCGGCCGCGGCATGTCTCGCCTCGATCGGTGCGCCGCCGCAGATTGCACGCTCGCGTTCGCGGACACCTCGAGAACCGGCAGGCAGCGGTACTGCGGAACGGTGTGCTCCAATCGCGACGCGGTGCGCCGGCATCGAGCGCGTGCAGCGTCCTGATCGGATCGGCCCTCGCACCACCTCCGCCGACCGGAAAGCTAGGACTTTCGGTTGTACAGGCGCATCGTGATCGGTCCGAACACCGCCAGCATGACGGCGCAGAGCACAAGCGTCACGCCCAATTGGCCGGTGTCTACATCGCCTTGCATCAGGCCACGCAGAGACGTGACCAGAAAGCTGACCGGGTTGACGTCGACGAACGCGCGGAGCCATCCGGGCATCGTGTTGGGGTCGACGAAGATGTTGCTCGCGAAGGTCAGCGGAAACAGGATGAACATCGAGACGCCCATCACGGCGGCCTCGGTGCGCACGATCATGGCGATCATCGTCCAGATCCAGGACAGGCAGAACGAGAACACCAGCAGCAGTGCAATCGAGGCCACGACGCCGAGGAGACCGCCCTGCGGTCGGAAACCGAGGATCAATCCGAGGATCAGCACGATCGCCGAGGCCAACGTATAGCGAACGACATCTCCGAGCAGCGCGCCGACCAGCGGTGAAGGCCGCCAGATGGGCAGCGAACGGAAACGGTCGAACACTCCTTTCTCGATGTCCTTGTTCATGGTCACCCCGGTGTACATCGTGATCATCACCACGGTCTGCACGAGGATCCCCGGGAGCAGGAACTGGATGTACGCCTGGGTCGACCCGGCCAGCGCGCCGCCGAACAGGTACGTGAACAGCAAGGTGAACATGATGGGGAAGGCCGTCACATCGAACAGTTGCTCGGGCACGTGCTTGATCTTGAGCAGCGCTCGCCAGCCGAAGCTCAGCGACGTCGACAACGACGACGGACGCGGTGGACGAGGCCCGGCGGCAGCGAGCACATCGATGATGGTCGACGCTTTCGGCGTCGACTGCTGGGTTTCGGCAGTCATGACGCAACCTCTCGGTCGGATTCGATCTCGGTTGTGGAGCCGGCATCGTGCCCGGTGAGAGCGAGGAACACCTCGTCCAGGCTGGGTTGGCCGAGAGTGAAGGATGCGATGGCAATGCCCGCCGTTTCGAGGGCGGGCAGTACGGGCGCGGCCTGTGCCGTGTTGTCCAAGCGAGCGGTGACAGTGGACGGGTCCGGATCCTCGGTGATGTTGCCACCGAGTAGATCTCGCAGGATCTGCGCGGCGGCGGTCCGCTGGGCGGAATCGAGAACGCGTAGGTGCAGGGAATTCGATCCCACCGATGCCTTCAGCTCGCTCGTCGTACCTTCGGCGATGACCTTGCCGCGGTCGATGACCGCGACACGCCCGGCCAACTGATCGGCCTCGTCGAGGTACTGAGTGGTCAGCAACACCGTCGTCCCGCCGGCCACCAATGCGCGAACGATCTCCCACACGTGGTTGCGGCTGCGGGGATCGAGTCCGGTGGTGGGTTCGTCGAGAAAGATGAGTTCGGGAGTGACGATGATGCTCGCGGCGATGTCGATGCGCCTGCGCATGCCGCCGGAATAGGTCTTGACCTGTCGAGGGCCTGCGTCCGCGATGTCGAACGCGGTCAGCAACTGCTCGGCTCGCGACCGGGCTGCGGGCCGCGAGTAGCCGAGCAGTCGAGCGAGGAGCACCAGATTTTCGGTGCCGGTGAGGTCCTCGTCCAGTGAGGCGAATTGCCCTGTCAGAGCGACCTTCTGCCGGACGGCCTCGGGTTCGGTCGCCACGTCGTGACCCAGTACGCGAGCGCTGCCACCGTCGATCGGGAGCAAGGTGGCAAGCATCCGGATGGTCGTCGTCTTACCTGCGCCGTTCGGCCCGAGTACTCCGTAGACCCCGCCGGACGGTATGGACAGATCGACTCCGTCGACCGCGGTGTTCGTCCCGAAACGCTTGACGAGAGCGTGTGTCTCGATGGCCGACATGTCTCTCGATTCCTCCAGCGGGCCACTCGCCCGATTACCCACGATTGTCCGATTCTCCATCAAGGATGAAACTCAGTCCACTTCCGCGCAAACGATTTTCCGTCGCGAACCATCCTCGGGTCGGTTTGTTCCGAATATGTACTGCGGCGGGAAAAGGCGGAGGTTTCGATATGAGAGCGATATGACCACTAGTGTCGTGATCGATGAACTCGATCATGAACACGTCTGTTGGGACGACCTTCCGATGAGCACGCCGTTGTTCGACGCGTCCGAATCGTCGGATTCCGGCCGGGACCGGACGACGTCCGACGCCGCAGAGAGCTATGCGGCCGAGGATGCGGTGTGTGCTGTTCCCAGTCCGCAGCTCAAGAACCTGCGGGCCGAAGAAGCGGATCGACTCCGTCGATTGATGGCGTCGGTTGCGCAGGGCGATCGGGCTGCGTTCGCCGAGCTGTACGACGCGACCTCCTCTCGGGTCTACGGCATGGTGTTGCGGGTGCTTCGCGATCCGGGGTACAGCGAGGAAACCGCGCAGGAAGTGTTCCTCCAGATCTGGCGTGCAGCACCGAATTACGATCCGAATCAGGGCAGCCCGCTTGCCTGGATCATGACGCTTGCCCACCGCCGCGCTGTCGATCGGGTTCGAAGTGAACAGTCGGGTACCGACCGTGAAGCCGCTTACGGAGCGGTGAGTCACACACCCGAGCACGACGAGGTGCTCGAGACGGTGACGCAGAGGCTCGAATCGGAGGCAGTGGTCGCCTGTCTCGAAACCTTGACCGATACGCAGAGCGAGTCGGTACGAATGGCTTATTACAGCGGTTACACCTATCGCGAAGTTGCGGAGCGGCTCGGGGTCGCAGTTCCCACCATCAAGTCGCGCATACGAGACGGATTGATCAAATTGAAGACATGTCTGGGGGTGATCCCGCAATGAGCGAACCACGGCAACGACTGCTCGACGACGCGGAGATCTACGCCCTCCACGCGACGACGGACTCCGAGCGGCGCAACATCGAAGCCGAGCGGCTGCGCGTCGACGACGCCTCGCGTGATCGGTTCGACATGCTCGTGGGTGAGATCCAGGAGACGCTGGCATTGGCCGCTGCGGTCGACGCCACACCGGCTCCCGATCGCATGCGGCAGGTGATTCTCGATCAGGTCGCCTCCAGCAACCAGGAACCGACGGTTCGGGAACTTCCGCCCAATGTCACGTCCTTGCACGGGCATCGGCGTGAACGGTCGAAGACGTGGCGATACTCGATGATGTCGGCTGCTGCGGCAGTGGTCGTCGCCGTCGGAGGCGTCGTGATCGTGACGCAGACGATGGGCACCGATCCGCAGCCTTCGCAGGCTGAGCAGATCGTCGCTGCTTCCGATGCCCGGCAGGCGACGGCGGAGTTCCCCGGTGGTGGTTCGGCGACGGTGTCGTACTCGCTGTCCCAGAACGCGGCCGTGGTCGCCCTCGACGGGGTTTCGCAGCCGCCGCCCGGCCGCGTCTATCAGATGTGGTTCGTCGACGGCTCTCCTCGATCGGCCGGTGTGATGACCGAAGAGCAGGTCACGTCGAAGTCCGGAACAGTGGTGGACGGTCTCGGAGCTGCGACGAACTTCGCGGTCTCGCTCGAGCCCGCCGGTGGATCGCCGCAGCCCACCGAGGTTCTCACGATGGTGACTCTGAACGCCTGACCGGAGTACACAACCCGGGCGGTTCGACCGTCGGCGTCAGATGCCGATGTCGAACCGCCCGAGCGTTCGGATCACCGCTGCCATCTGGCCGTACGCTCCGGTCGCGAGATTTTCCAACAGGGCCAGCTTGATCTCCGGCGCGTCGCGCGTGAGCGCCTCGAAGTGCGCCGTGGACACGACCATGAGATCGACCGGGGTGTCGGCCACCATGTCGAGCAGAAACGGCACCGACATCAGCAGCGGCATCTCACCGAAACTCATGCCGGGCGACAGTGTCGTGATGCGGTGGCTGCCACCGTCGGCGGACACGGCCGTGGATGTCACTTCCCCGCGCAGCATCAGAAACAGGCCTGCCGCCGAGTCGCCGTGGCGCACGATGACGTCACCGCGCGCGTAGTGCCGCTTCTCCAGATACGGAGTCACCGCCTCGAATTGGGCAGCAGACAGCCCGGAGAGCAACGGATGCTCGGCGGGTGCGACGACGCTCGGCTGTCGCACACCCGCACAATGCCGATCGAGAAGCAGGTTCTCGGCCCACTGGATGGCCGAACCCAGGCTCGAATAGACCCGACCCGCCGGATCGGCCGGGTCGAGGCTCGACGTGGTGTGACCCATGATCGCTCTCGGATCCACCAGGCCCACCACACAGCCGTGTTCCGCCAGATCCCGGCGTAGATCCTCGAACATGGTCCGAGCGATGTCACTGACCTCGTCGACTCCCCGCATGTCGATGACGAGGGCATCCAGTTCCCGGTCCAGGTCGCCGATCTCGCGGACGGCGGTCTCGGCACCGGAGAACAGCAGGTCTCCATGCAATTCGTACACGCGGGCGCGATCTCCGACGGCGGCCAAGGTGGCCTGTTCGACGTCGGATCGCCGTTTGCGCGACGGTGCCTCGGTGAGAACGTATCGACGCCGAATCGAGGACTTGGCCGCGCGAGTGACGTGCAGGAAGTGCAGTTCGAGGCGGCTCGAGAGTTCTCGGCAGGCGGCGACTCCGCGCACGCTGTTCCCGTGCGAATCGAGCCGTGGTGAGTAGACGGCAATCCCCATCTGACCCGGGAGTACCGCGAGAATCCCGCCTCCGACCCCACTCTTGGCCGGCATGCCCACCCGCGCGACCCAGTCGCCCGCGCCGTCGTACATTCCACACGTCGTCATGACCGACAGCACTCGTTCGACCAGATCCGGTGCCAGTGCCCGTTCTCGGGTGCGCGGGTTGACGCCGTTGTTGGCCATGGTGGCCGCCATCATCGCAAGGTCCTCTGCGGTGACGTCGATCGAGCACTGGCGAAAGTACAGATCGACGGCAGCATCGGGGTCGTGCTCGATGATGTCGAACGATCGAAGCATGTACCCGATGGCGCGGTTGCGATTGCCGGTGCGGGCCTCCGACCGGTAGACGGCGTCGTTGAAGGTCAAAGACCTACCCGCATAACGCGAGTACGAGGCACGAATGCGCTCGAATCGATCCTCGGCACTTCGCCCGGCGATCAGCGACGCCGACGTGATGGCACCGGCGTTGATCATCGGGTTGCGTGGCCGCTCGGTGACGGGGTCGAGGCTGATCTCGTTGAACGGTTCGCCGGACGGCTCCACATCGATCTTGCGTGCGACGGCATCGAGTCCACGGTCGGCCAACGCCAGGGCATACGTGAACGGCTTGGAGATCGATTGGATCGTGAAGGGTAACCGGGTGTCCCCGACCTCGTAGACGTAGCCGTCGGTTGTCGTCAGCGCGATTCCGAACCCGTCCGGCGTGACAGCGGCGAGTTCGGGAATGTAGTCCGCCACTTGCCCGGACGTATCGTCTCGGCACAGTTCGTGGACTCGGCGCAGGATCGCATCGACGACGTTGCTCATGGGCCACACTGTATGTGTGATGTCCGATTCGACACCGTCGAGATTAGGGGCGGCTGATCCGGGGAACCTCGATGCCCAGCTGTACTGTCAGCGGAACCGTGCTGGGCGGAGCAGCACGCAGCGGTGACTCCGTAGACTGAAAGTTCGATCATGTTTTCCGGCCGGAGGGAGCGATCTCGTTGGGTGTCCTAGCGCGAATTCAGACGCCCGAGGACTTGCGCGACCTCGGTACTGCGGAGCTGGCCGAGTTGGCCCGCGAGATCCGTGCGTTTCTCGTCGAGAAGGTGTCTGCCACGGGCGGGCACCTCGGTCCCAACCTCGGCGTGGTGGAACTGACGCTGGCGATTCACCGCATCTTCGAGTCGCCGCGCGATCCCGTCATATTCGACACCGGCCACCAGGCCTACGTGCACAAGATGTTGACCGGGCGTGCCGATCTCTTCGACACGCTCCGCAAGCAGGGCGGTTTGTCGGGCTACCCGTCACGGGCGGAGAGCGAGCACGACTGGGTCGAGTCCTCGCACGCGTCGGCGTCCCTCTCGTACGCGGACGGCCTCGCCAAAGCGTTCGCCCTCAAGGGTGAGACCGACCGGCACGTCGTTGCCGTGGTCGGTGACGGTGCGCTCACCGGCGGAATGTGCTGGGAGGCATTGAACAACATCGCTGCCGGCCGCGACCGATCACTGGTCATCGTCGTCAACGACAACGGCCGCTCGTACGCACCGACCATCGGCGGCCTGGCCGACCACCTTGCCGCGCTTCGACTTCAGCCCGGCTACGAAAAGGTGCTGGACAACGGACGCCGCATCGTGCGCCGCATTCCGATCGTCGGCCCCACCGCCTACGCGATGCTGCACGGCATGAAAGCCGGAGTGAAGGACGCGATCAGCCCCCAGGTGATGTTCACCGACCTCGGTATCAAATACCTCGGTCCGGTGGATGGACACGACCAGCACGCGATGGAATCTGCCCTGCGCCGGGCCAAGGCGTTCGGCGGTCCTGTCATCGTCCACGCGGTGACCCGCAAGGGTATGGGCTACGTCCACGCCGAGAACGACATCGCCGACCAGATGCACGCGACCGGCATCATCGATCCGTTGACGGGTCTGGCGCGATCGAAGTCCGCCCCCGACTGGACCTCCGTGTTCTCGGCCGCACTGATCGAACAGGGCGAACAGAACGAGGACGTCGTCGCCATCACCGCAGCGATGGCTGCGCCCACCGGTCTCGCAGCGTTCGGGGTTCGGTTCCCCGACAGGTTGTTCGATGTCGGTATTGCCGAGCAGCATGCGATGACATCGGCTGCCGGCTTGGCGCTCGGCGGCATGCATCCGGTGGTCGCGATTTACTCGACCTTCCTCAATCGGGCGTTCGATCAGTTGCTGATGGACGTGGCACTGCTCGGGCTACCGGTCACCGTGGTGCTGGACCGCGCGGGTGTCACCGGTGCCGACGGTGCCAGCCACAACGGCATGTGGGATATGTCTCTGCTCGGGATTATCCCCGGCATGAGGGTGGCGGCACCGCGAGATGCCGAAACCCTGCGGGAGGAGTTGGCAGAGGCGATCGCGACGTCCGACGGACCGACCGCGCTGCGTTTCCCGAAGGGTGCAGTCACCGAGACCGTGCCGGCCGTGCGCAGGCTGGACGGAATTGTCGACGTACTGACCGAACCGGCCGAGGCGACGGGCGATGTGTTGATCGTCGCAGTCGGTGTGTTCGGTCCGCTTGCACTGCACGCCTCGGAAAAACTGCAGCAGGACGGCATCTCGGTGGCCGTGGTCGACCCCAGATGGGTGCTGCCGATCCCGCAGGCGCTGCTGAAATTGGCGGAGGACTACCGACTCGTGGTCACCCTGGAGGACAGTGGCCTGCACGGCGGCATCGGTTCGACGCTGTCGGCGGCTCTCCGGGGGGCGGGCGTCGATACTCCGTGCCGCGATCTCGGTGTGCCACAACGTTTTCTGGACCACGCGTCACGCGAGCAACTACACCACGAACTCGGCCTCACGTGCGACGACGTGGTGCAGCGAGTCTCGCACTGGGTCAAGAGTCTCTGAGGATCGCATCCCGCCGGACGTCGACGCCGAACACGGCGCGGCGTCCGGCCAGCGCGCCGGCAACGGCCATGGGAGCCGTCACCGCGAGCAGGAACATCACCGACGGTTCCCAGCGCTGCGAGGCCGAATGGATCGCCCCGCACACCAGCGGGCCGCAGGCAGCCAATACGTAGCCCACCGTCTGCGCCATGGAACTGAGCGACGCAGCGTCGCGTGCGGTCGCAGCCCGCAGATTCATCAACGTCATCGCCAGGGACAGCTGTCCACCCTGCCCGAGTCCCAGCAAGACCGCCCACAGCAGCGCCCAGGAATCGGCCGAGGACAACACACCCACCAGGCCCGCGCATGTCGGCAACACCACGGCAGCGGCCAGGAGGCTCTGATCGGGCAGCCTGGTCGCCAGATTGGGAACGGTCAGCGCCGTCACGACGCTGCTCACCGACAGAGCCGTCAACAACACACCGGCAGCGGCCGCGTCCACTCCGCGATCCTGATAGATCGTCGGCAGCCACGCGATCAACGAATACGCCATCAGCGACTGCAACCCCATGAACGCCGTCACCGCCCACGCGACGGGGGAGCGAAGTACGCCCGAAGTGCCCTGTGCGCCCACAGCACCGGGAACCGCAGGCGACTTCGATCCGACGAACGTCCGGGAGAACACCGCCATGCACAGAGCCGCGATCATCACCGGCACCGACCACAATCCCAGGACCCACCGCCACCCACCGCCGAGTGCCTCCGCCACCGGAACCGAAACCCCCGACGCGACACCGGCACTGGCACTGATCACAGCAGTCAAAACACCGGTCAACAGCCCCAACCGCCGGCCCGAAACAGCCCGATCTTCAGGTCGTTCCGGCCGGCTCCACTCCTGCACGATCACGCGCACCAGAACCGGCCCCAACACATTCGCTACCGCAATACCAGCAGCGGCGACAAGGGTCCCCGCCACCAGGATCGGCCAGGACGGAACCGCGCGCACCGCGGTTCCGACGGCGACGAGGATCAGACAGCAGACGAGCACGTTCTCCACCCGTGCGCGGCGCACGAAATAGCCTGCGGCGGCGGCGCACACGCCGAGACAGATCACCGGCCCCGTCGTCAACAGGGCCATCGATACGGAGTCGGCGGAGTAGAACGCCGCTATGTCGGAGGTGAGGGCGGAGGTACTGCCGAACAGCAGGCGAAGACCGAGACCGAACAGTACGACGGTCACTACAGCGAACACACTTCGTGGATTCATGGCCTGCTTTCGGCGGCAGATCGACGGATTGTTTCCCTGACTCACAATGCACTATCGGTCAAGTGAGATCTCGCCTGGACACACCGGGCAGACGGAGTGCGCGGTTTGCGAGTGAGAAGCGTCGGAACTGGCCGGTGCCGAAGTCCTGAGACGGGGCAGAAGAGTGGAGTCGGCTGTCGGCGATGACGGTGTGCGGGCGGACGCTAGTGTTCCGCTACCCATTCTTCGACCTGAACACGGTCGATGAGATGGGCCAGAGCGAAGGGATCGTGCGCGAACATCCGCTCGACACTTTCCTTGTCGGCACCCTCGACGATCATCGTCGCGCCGCTGTGGTCGGCGAGAGGACTCGACGATCGAAGGATCTTGCGGCGCTCGAGTTCGCGGAGCCACGCGCGGTGATCGGTTCGGTGATCGTCACGGCCGGAGGATGTTTCGGGGGAATACGCGTATTCGACGACGAACATCGGCATGTCAGATCTCCATGTCCTCGAGCTCCATTCCCTTGGTTTCCCTGATCCTGTACTTGACGAAGAAGAACGACAGGATCGCGAAGAACGCAAAGAACGAATAGATGAAACCGAGTCCGATGGAATCGGATAACGGCGGAAACGCCAGGGTGATGGCGAAATTCGCAATCCAGTTCGCCGCGGTACTGATACCGAGAGCGACGGCTCGCATACGGTTGGGGAACATCTCGCCGAGCATCACCCACATGATCGGTCCCCAGGTCGCGGCAAAGAAGACAACGAACAGGTTCGCACCGACGAGCGCGACCGGGCCCCACGGCGACGGCAATTCGAGCTGGTCCCCGCTGCCCACTGCCTGAGTGAACGAGACCGCAGCGAGTACGAGGCCGACGAACATTCCGATCGAGCCGATCATGAGCAGATTCCTGCGGCCGAATCGGTCCACGAACAAGATGGCGACAAATGTCATCGACACGTTGATCACGGAGGTGATGACCGAGGTCACGAACGATTGGTTCTCACTGAAACCTACAGACTTCCACAGAGTCGTCGAGTAGTAGAAAATCGCGTTGATTCCGACCAACTGCTGCAGAATTGCCATCGTGATTCCGACCCAGACGATCGGTTGCAGACCGAACTTGGGTCCACGGATGTCGGCGAAGGACGACTTGGTTTCTCGGCGCAGGGTCAGTCGAATCTCCTTGACCCTCTCGTTCGGATTCACCTCTCCGGTGATGTCCCCCAGAATGCGAGCCGCTTCTTCGTCGAGGTGTTTCCCGACCAGATACCGTGGCGATTCCGGAATCAGCGTGGCAAGAAAGCCGTAGACGAGAGCCGGTGCGACGCCGACGAGAAACATCCACCGCCAGGCTTCGAGTCCGAACCACAGGTCGTTCGACGGTCCGCCTGCGGCGTTCTGCAGCACCGCGTCCGACAGCAGAGCAGCGAAAATTCCGACGGTGATCGCGAGCTGTTGCAGCGATGCCAATCCGCCGCGGTAGCGGGCGGGGGCGATCTCGGAGATGTATGCGGGCGCGATCACCGACGCGATGCCGATGCCGAGGCCACCGAGCACACGCCAGAGCATGAGATCCGGAACGCTGAAAGCGAAACCGGACCCCACGGACGAAATGGTGAACAGCGCAGAACCGAGCAGCATCACCTTCTTTCGGCCCCAGCTGTCGGCAAGGCGGCCGGCGAACCAGGCACCGACCGCGCAGCCGAGAAGTGCGATGGCCACCGCAAAGCCGGTGACGAACGACGACAGTGCGAAGTTCTCCTGAATGGAGTCCACCGCGCCGTTGACGACGGACGAATCGAATCCGAACAAGAAGCCGCCGACTGCAGCGGCGATCGTGACTCCGATAACTTTTGCGGTGTGCCGATCGGTGGATTGCGTCATCGCGTGACCCAGCTTTCGAGGTGAACCAGCGTCCGTGGTGGTCGATCGCCATCATCGTCCTCGCAGGGGCGGCTCGTCAGTGAAATCGCCTCATTTTCGCCGAGCTCGACGTTGTGGACGAAAATCCGCCGAAAATCGTCCACAGCGTCGAGTTCGACGGAAGGCCATCATCGCGATCGTGTGGCCAACCAGTCCTCGAATGTCTGTGTCCCGTGATCGGCATCGTCCGAGGTAACCAACGACCCGTCACGCATCGCGCGGCCGTAGGCACCCGGAATGGGTACTTCGAGCACAATTCCCCGCGCCCCGATGGCCCGCGCGTAGCCCCGCACCATCTCGGCCATGCGCTCCCGGCGCGGTCCTCCGAGATCGGCGACGCGGCCCGCGGGCGGACGTTCTGCCAAGTCGATCAGACGCTCGGCTACCTCGCGGGCGGCGATCGGTTGCGAGACCATCTTCGGGATGACGGACAGGGGTCCGAACGAGGCCCGGGAGCGAATCTGCGCCGCGAATTCGTGGAACTGAGTGGCGCGCAGGATCGTCCACGGCACGGTTCCCGAGCGAATGATGTTCTCCTGCTCGACCTTTCCGGCGTAGTAGGAGTGCGGGGCCGTGTCGATTCCCACGATCGACAACGCCAGGTGATGACCGACACCGGCCTCGACTTCCGCCCGGAGCACATTGCGGGTGACGGCGGAGAAGAACGCCGTCGATTCCTTCGCCGAGACCGTCTGAGTCGAGGCGACGTCGACCACCACATCGACGCCGGACAACGCGTCGGACAGTCCTGATCCGCTGACCAGATCCACGCCCGCGGATCGCGACAGAACCACAACTTCGTGGCCGCGTTCGCGAGCGACCTCGACGACATGCACGCCGACGGTTCCGGTTCCACCGGCTACGGCTGTTCTCATCGAGAATCCTTCCCTGGCGTCGGAGCGCAGGCAGAGGTGAGCAAGGTCTCCGCGAATCTCCGAGCGCTTCGTAGATCGGCATCGTCGGGGTGGGACTTGTGGATTCCGCCGACGACCTTGAACGGTAGAAAAGTATCGTGGGCTCGACACGAGAAGGAACTGCTCACCACGAATCCTTTGCGTTCGAGTGGGAGGGTGAGAGAACGCGAAAATCTGTGTAGTCCGGACTCGGGGAAGCCACTGGTCGCAAATGTGAAGGCTCGCTGTCCTGAAATTGCAGGCAGCGACTCCACGAACGACAGAAGCTGCCTGTGATGTTTACCCATGTAAGTTCCCGACCCGAAGCCCACGAACTCGCAATCGGCGATCTGTGCGGGATCGATCCGGTCCGGCGTCGTCACGATCGCGTCGAGCACAGAGCCCATGGTTTCGGCAACTTTGGCAGTGTTGTGGTGGGGACCGGATACATAGACGATCAACCTGCTCGAATGTCGTTTCATACTTCTCTGACGACGCAGGGCGCGAGAATGTATGGCGTCACCTCCAGTGCCGGAGTTTGTCGGGATTGAGCACGATCCAAACATCGGACACCGACCCGTTCGAAGTAGCAAACCCCATGACGCCGACCACAACGCGGTTGCTCCGGGCCACGATGCCCGAGAGACCATTGACGGATTCGATGGACCACTCGAGGGCCCTCGACTTCTCGGCAACTCCTCGGATGAACCGCGCTACTCGATCGGAGCCGACGACGGGATTGCGGGCCGCAGACACGACTCCGCCTCCGTCACTGATCAGGGTGACGTCGGGGGCGAGTAGGGAGACCAGCGAGGCGATGTCGCCACCTCCCGAGGCCGCGGCGAACGCCCGCACGACGCGGTCGTGCTCGCGGGGGTCGGCGCTGGAACGGCGTGAGTGCACCTGAGTCCGCGCGGCAGAGGCGAGTTGACGGCACGCAGCCGGAGATCGATCGAGGACGGTCGCGATCTCGTCGAAGGGAACGGCGAATGCGTCGTGCAGGACGAACGCGACGCGCTGCGCCGGAGTGAGTGATTCGAGGACGACGAGCAGGGCCATGGTCACCGACTCCTGCTGCGCCACTCGGTCGGCCGGGTCCGTGGCGGTCACATTGTCGGCACCGAGCCCGCTGATGGGTTCGGGAAGCCACTGACCGACGTACTTCTCGCGGCGAACGCGGGCCGACGCCAGGACGTCGAGGCAGATGCGGCTCACGACGCGGGTGAGCCACGCTGCCGGTACGTCGATGGCGTTGCGTTCGGCCTCGGTGAGCCGGTACCAGCGGACCAGCGCTTCGGATGCTGCGTCTTCGGCGTCGCTGTAGGAACCCAGCATTCGATAGCCGACGTTGATCAGCCGACCGCGTTCGTTGTTCATCGCGTCAGACCTTAGCCCGACACGACAAAGCCGAGTTCGAGGTCATGGACGTCGATTCCGGAAAATCCGTCCACAACCTCGAACTCGGCGTGCCTTGGGGTCAGACGCTGGCTACGCCCGGTGCCAGGAAGCGCTGACCGGTCGCGGCCTCGGATGCACCGCTGCGGTCCAGGTACGGGGTGATGCCACCGTTCCAGAAACCGAAGCCGCCGCCGAGGAGCAGGCAGAGGTCGATGTCCTCGGCTGCTGCCACGACGCCCTCGTCGAGCATGATCTTGATCTCGTCGGCGATGGCGTTGCGGGTGCGCTCGAGCACCTGCTCGGCGGTCGACGGCGAGTCACCCTGCGGCCACAGCGCGGCGACCTCGGGATCGACGACCTGACCCTCGGGGCCGTAGGTCCAGACGCCCGGCTTCTTGGCCTCGACGAGTGCGCGGAAACCGGGAGAGTCCTTGAACCGCTCCGGGTATGCCTCGGCGAGGGTTTCGGCGGTGTGCAGTGCCACCGCCGGGCCGACGAGGGCCAGCAGAGTCAGCGGGCTCATCGGCATGCCGAGCTCGCCCACTGCGCCGTCGGCGACATCGAACGGGGTGCCCTCGTCGATGGCACTGATGATCTCGTTCGATGCGCGAGTGACGAGACGGTTGAAGACGAATCCGGGAAGATCGGCCGACAGTACAGCCGACTTCTTCAGCGTCTTCGCGGTCGCGAAAGCCGTTGCGAGAGTTGCGTCATCGGTCTTCTCGCCCTTGACGACCTCGAGCAGTGGCAGGACTGCAACGGGGTTGAAGAAGTGGAAGCCCACGACGCGCTCGGGGTGCTTCAGGTCCGCGGCCATCTCGGTGATCGACAACGAGGAGGTGTTGGTGGCGAGAATCGTTTCCGCAGAGACGAATTCCTCGACCTCGGCGAACACCTTCTTCTTCACGTCGAGGTTCTCGAACACTGCCTCGATGACGAAGTCCGTCGTGGCGAAGGCGGACTTGTCGATGGATCCGGAGACCAACGCCTTCAACCGATTTGCGGCATCGGGGGACAGGCGCTTCTTGCCGAGCAGCTTGTCGATCTCACCGTGCACGTACCCGACGCCCTTGTCGATGCGCTCCTGATCGATGTCGGTGAGGATCACCGGCACTTTGAGCTGGCGCACGAACAACAGTGCGAGCTGGCTGGCCATCAATCCGGCACCGACGATGCCGACGCCGGAAATCTTGCGGGCGAGCGACTTGTCCGGTGCACCGGCGGGACGCTTCGCACGCTTCTGCACCAGATCGAAGGCGTACAGGCCCGCGCGCAGTTCGTCCTTGACCAACAACGTGGACAGAGCCTCGTCCTCGGCCGCAAAGGCCTTGTCGAGGGACGCCGAATCGGTGATGTCGGTGTTCTTGGCGAGCTCGAGCAGCTCCACCGCAGCAACCGGGCCAGGGGCGAAGTTGTTGGTCTTGCCCTTCACGATCCCCTTGGCACGAGCGATCGCGTCGTCCCAGGCCTGCCCGCGGTCGATCTCGGGACGGTTGGGAACGATCTCGCCCTTGATCACCTGAGCGGCCCATGCGAGGGACTGCTCGATGAAGTCGGCTCCGCCGAACAGGGCATCGGCGATACCGAGGTCGAGTGCCTGCTGCGGCTTGAGGACGCGGTTCTGATTCAGTGCATTCTCGATGACGACGGTGACGGCGTTCGAGGCTCCGATGATGTTGGGCAGCAACTGAGTTCCGCCCCATCCCGGCACCAGGCCGAGGAAGGCCTCGGGCAGGCCGAGCGCGGCAGCGTTCTCCGCGACGGTCCGGTAGTGCGAGTGCAGGCCCACTTCGAGACCGCCGCCGAGAGCGGCACCGTTGATGAAGGCGAACGTCGGGATCTTCGACTCACGCAGGCGACGGAAGACCTTGTGGCCGAGCTGCCCGATCTGCAGAGCCTCGTCCTTGGTCTTGATGTTCGGCACACCGTTGAGGTCGGCACCGACGGCGAAGATGAACGGCTTGCCGGTGACGGCGATCGCCACCGGGTTCGCTGCGAATGCTTCGTCGAGTGCGGCGTCGAACTTGGCCAGTCCGCCGGGACCGAAGGTCGACGGCTTGGTGTGGTCGAAACCGTTGTCGAGCGTCACGAGGGCGATGGAGCCGTCGAGCCCGGGTACGGAGATGATCTTGGTGAACGCGTTCGTGACAACCTCGTCCGGCATCACCGGTTTCCTTGTCGCTTCGCTCGTGGGGCTAGTGGTGATGTCGCTCATGCCTTGGCTCCCGAATAATCAGCGTGGTTGGGGTTCTCCCAGATGACGGTTCCGCCCATGCCGAGACCGATGCACATGGTCGTCAGGCCGTAACGGACGTCGGGCTGCTGGGCGAACTGTCGGCTCAGCTGTGTCATCAGGCGAACGCCCGAGGATGCGAGGGGGTGGCCACACGCGATGGCACCGCCCCACTGGTTGACGCGGGGGTCGTCGTCGGCGATGCCGTAGTGCTCGAGGAAGGCGAGTACCTGGATGGCGAAGGCTTCGTTGATCTCGAACAGGCCGATGTCTTCGATGCTCAATCCCGTTCGGCCCAGCAGCTTTTCGGTTGCGGGAACCGGGCCGATGCCCATGACGGCCGGGTCGACGCCTGCAAAGCTGAAGCCGACCATCCGCATGCCGATGTTCAGTCCGAGCTCGTGCGCGGTGTCCTCGCCGGCGAGAATCGCGGCGGTGGCACCGTCGTTGAGTCCCGCGGCGTTACCGGCGGTGACCCGACCTGCGGGCCGGAACGGCGTCTTGAGCTTGGCGAGATCGTCGACGGTGGTGCCGGGGCGAGGTGGCTCGTCCTCGGTGGCCAGGCCCCATCCTGCGGCGGATTTGGTGGCGACGGGAACGAGGGTGTCGGCGATGAAGCCGGCCTTCTTGGCGGCGTCGTACTTGTTCTGGCTGGCGACGGCGTACGCGTCGGTGCGCTCCTTGGTGATGCTCGGGAACCGGTCGTGCAGGTTCTCGGCGGTGTTACCCATCACCAGTGCGCTGGGATCGACGAGCTTGTCGGCAAGGAAGCGCGGGTTGGGGTCGACTCCCTCACCCATCGGGTGGCGGCCCATGTGCTCGACGCCACCGGCGATGACGACGTCGTACTGGCCGAAGCCGATGCCGGATCCGGTGGTGGTCACCGAGGTCATCGCGCCCGCACACATGCGGTCGATCGCGAATCCGGGGACGCTGCGGGGAAGTCCGGCGAGGAGTGCGGACGTACGGCCGATGGTCAGGCCCTGGTCACCGGTCTGCGTGGTCGCTGCAATGGCGACCTCGTCGATGCGCTCGGGAGGAAGGTTGGGGTTCTTGCGGAGAAGTTCGCGGATTGCCTTGACGACGAGGTCGTCTGCGCGAGTGTCGGCGTACATGCCCTTGGGGCCTGCTTTGCCGAACGGGGTACGGATGCCGTCGACGAAGACAACATTCCTTTGTGAGCTGGTGGACGCGGGTACAGACACGCTTTTCGATCCTCCCGAGAAAATGCGGACGGCTCGCCCGGGTGCCCGGACGCGGTCCTTACTGTAGCCGCTATTACCCGTCGGTAACTTGCGAAGGGTGTAGCGCCTCGGTGAGTACCGGCACCACCAGCGTGCGCTGCCACGGTCGAGCTCCGGCTTCGGCCAGTCGGGCGTCGATCAGCTCGGCCGGATCCTCGGCAGAATCGGGCGTTCGCCAATCCCACACCAACCGCCGCAGCAGATCCGGCATCAACAGATTCTCGACCGGAACCGATACCGATTCGCTGAGCTCGGTCATGGCTGCTCGCACGTCGGCGAGACGTGCCGCTGCGTCGGGATCGCGCCTCGCCCACCGATTGACCGGGGGAGGACCATCGAAAGACGCTGCCATGGAGGGCAATTCGGAGGTCGTCAGGGCTCGCGCGCGAGTGAGCGCCGAGGCCCACAATCGGGACGATCTGCGCTGACGGGGACCGCCGAATACCGGTAGTTGCTCGAGTTCGCGCGAGGTTTTCGGATCCGCCGTCGCCGCGGCCACGATTGCCGAGTCGGGCAGTACCCGGCTCGGTGCCACATCACGCTTGGCCGCCAATTCGTCTCGTGTGGTCCACAATTCGCGGACCGCGGCGAGAGTGCGTGGAGACTTGATCGCATGAATCCCCGATGTCCGACGCCATCTGTCGGTCTTGGGTTTGGGCGGACCGAGCGTGAGGATGTGGGCGAATTCCTGTGCCGCCCATTCCGTCTTGCCCTGCTGTTCGAGTTCGGCGGCCATCGCGTCGCGCAGTTCGAGCAGGACTTCGACATCGAGTGCTGCGTAGTTGAGCCAGGTGTCGGGTAGCGGCCGGGTGGACCAATCGGCGGCACCGTGGCCCTTCTGCAGAGCCAGGCCGAGGGTGCGTTCCACGATGGCTCCGAGCCCGACTCGATCGAACCCGGCGAGGCGGCCTGCGAGTTCGGTGTCGTAGAGGGTGGTGGGAACGAGGCCGAGTTCGGCGAGTCCCGGTAGGTCCTGATCGGCGGAGTGCAGCACCCACTCGAGCGGATTGATCACCTCGGCGAGCGGAGCGAGGTCGCCGGTGACCGGGATCGGATCGAGCAGAACCGTGCCTGCGCCGCGGCGACGGAACTGCAGCAGGTAGGCGCGCTGGGAGTAGCGGAAGCCCGAGGCGCGTTCGGCGTCGACGGCGAGGGGCCCGTGGCCTGCGGCGAGAAGCGCGGCGGCGGCGCGAACCGCGTCCGGCGTGTCCACGACGTCCGGGACGCCGTCAGCCGGGGTCAGGAGCGGAACGGCGACAGGCTCGTTCGCCTGCTCGTCCGACGTGGTGTTGTCCGACGCGTTGTCGGGGGAACTCTCGGCTGACATGAGATGAGACTCTAAGCCCTGCGGACGCTCGGACCGCCCACTATGTCCGGCTCGAACTGCGCTGACCGAGTGAGGTGATGCCCGCGGGTGGCAGACCGGCCGCGTACGCGAGGACTTCACAGAACGCCTCGACGTGCGTCGAGAGATCCTCCGACGTAGCCGTCCACGAGGCGCGTAGTTCGAGTTGGTGGGCCTTGGGTGGCCCGGCGATGTCGCCGTAGCGCACCGAACTGGTCGAGGTGACCGTGCCGCCGAGCGCGTTGAGTGGTTCCGACCGCGATTCCAGCGCGTCCACAAGCCAGCTCCAGCCGACCTCGGGCAGCAGGGGATCGTCGGCGAGGGATTCGTCGACGTCCGCTTGGATGTAGGCCACCAGTCGGAGCGTGCCGTTCCATGCTTCTGCGCCGTCGGGATCGTAGAGCAGGATCAGGCGGCCGAACGCGTCGCCGTCGCTCTGTTCGTCGACCTGCTCGGAATCGGAGTGCTTGACTTCGGCCCCGATCGCGTAGCTGTACGGCGCGAGTCGCTGCGGCGGTCGGATCGGACCGATTTCGATTGCCGGGTGTACCTGAGCCCGATGCATCGCGTCGATGGCGGCGCGGAAAGGCGCAGGTTCGGCGGTGGATTCGGGTTCGGTCACGTCACCGGACGTTAGACGCGTCACGTTGCGCTGACGCGGAGGCGCGCCGAGTCGTGATCGAACTGCGCCGGGTGTGTCGCCCTTGGTGGCAGAAGCGATTCTCGCGCGTGGCAGCATGGAAGTCGATGAACGCCGAACTGCACGCCACAGCCCCTACCCGCCGAGAACTCCCGGACGCGCCATTTCTGGCCGCGATCGCAGGTCGAGCCACCTCGCGTCGGCCGGTGTGGTTCATGCGTCAGGCCGGTCGGTCTCTGCCGGAGTACCGCGAGATTCGGGCCGGTATCGGGATGCTCGATTCGTGCTTCCGCCCCGACCTCGTGGCCGAGATCACTCTGCAACCGGTCCGTCGGCACGACGTGGACGCGGCCATTCTCTTCTCGGACATCGTCGTACCGCTCAAGGCTGCCGGTATCGATCTCGACATCGTTGCCGGGACAGGACCTGTCGTAGCTCAACCGGTGCGGTCTGCCGCGGACGTCGCCGCGTTGCCGGTTCTGTCCACCGATCAGGTGGAGCCGGTGGCCGATGCAGTGCGAATCCTCACCCGCGAACTCGCAGGTACGCCGCTCATCGGTTTCGCAGGCGCACCGTTCACTCTCGCGTCGTACCTGGTCGAGGGCGGCCCGAGCCGCAATCACGAGAAGACCAAGGCACTGATGCGCTCGGATCCCGCGACCTGGCATGCCTTGCTCGACGCGCTGGCGACCACGACGATCACGTTCCTTCAGGCTCAGCTGGCCGCCGGAGTGGACGCAGTCCAGGTGTTCGACTCCTGGGCGGGCGCACTGTCTCTCGCCGACTACCGCGAGTTCGTGTTGCCGCACTCGACCCGAGTGTTCGACGCCGTGTCCTCGGCAGGAGTACCCAAGATCCACTTCGGCGTCGGAACCGGAGAGCTGCTCGGTGCGATGGGCGAAGCCGGTGCCGACGTGGTCGGCGTCGACTGGCGGATCCCGCTCGACGACGCCGTGCACCGAGTGGGTGGCGGCAAAGCCCTGCAGGGCAATCTCGATCCCGCGGTGCTGTTCGCGGGCTGGGACGCCGTCGAGGCCGAAGTTCGACGCATCGCCGCCGAGGCGGACCGTGCGGTCGCGGCGGGTGCGCGCGGACATGTGTTCAACTTGGGCCACGGGGTGTTGCCCGACACCGATCCGGACATCCTGACGCGCGTGGTGTCGCTGGTGCATTCGTTGTGACAGCTCGGCGGTATGCCGTCGTCGGCGGCGGAATCTCCGGCCTCGTCGCGGCGTACCGCCTGCGGCAGTCCTGCGGACCCGAAGCCGAGATCACTCTCGTCGAGGCCTCGCCCCGTGTGGGCGGCACCCTGCGCACCACCCAGGTCGGCACCGACTCGCTCGACGTCGGTGCCGAGGCCTTCGTCGGTCGTCGGCCGGAGGTACCGGCACTGCTCGCCGAACTCGGTCTTGCGGATCAGCTGGTGCACCCGTCGTCGGCGCGCCCACTGGTCTATTCGGGAGGCCTGACGCATCCGCTCCCGCTCGCAACCCTGATGGGTATACCTTCCTCTGCCGAATCGGTGCGAGACCTGGTCGACAGCGAGCAGCTGCATTTCATCGAGACCGAGACCTCACGGCCGTTCCAGTGGATCGCGGGCTCCGATGTCAGCGTGGCCGATCTCGTGGGTGCCAGGTTCGGTTCTCAGGTGGTCGGCCGATCGGTCGATCCGTTGCTCGGCGGCGTCTACTCCGGTTCGGCGAGCTCGATCGGCGTCAGAGCGGCGCTGCCGACGCTGGCAGCCGCGTTGGACGGCGGAGCGGCGAGCTTGACCGAGGCAGTGCTGGCTGCACTGCCCACACCGTCACCGGGCCCGGTGTTCGGTGGGCTGCGCGACGGTTACGCGGTGCTGCTCGACGCCCTCGTCGCCGCGGCGGATGCGCGGACGGTCCTCGGAGCAGTTGTCGGTGAGATCCGCCGCGAGTCCGCCGGTTGGTTCGTCGGTGGCGTGGGACTCGTCGACGGGGTCGTGCTGGCCGTACCTGCGCCGACCCTCGGTCGTCTCATCGCCGATGTGGCACCCGAGGCGTCGCAGGCCGCGCGGAGTATCGAGCTCGCGTCGTCGGTCGTCGTCGCGCTCGCTTTCCCCACGTCGACGGAGCTGCCGCAGAATTCGGGCATCCTGGTGGCCACGGATGCGGGCCTGAACGTGAAGGCGTTCACGCTGTCGAGCCGCAAATGGCCGCACCTCGGTGAGCGTGACGCGGTACTGCTGCGGGCCTCGCTCGGCCGCTTCGGCGACACCACGGCCTCGGACCGATCCGACGAGGACTCGATCGAGACGGCGCGCAGAGACCTCGCGACGGTGGCGAGCATCGATGCCCAGCCACTGGCCGCGACGGTGCAGCGCTGGCCGGGCGGTTTACCGCAGTACGCACCGGGACATCTCGATCGCGTCGCCGCCATCGAGGCCGGAGTTGCCGATCTTCCCGGTCTCGAGGTCACCGGAGCCTGGCAGCGCGGCGTCGGGGTACCCGCATGTATTGCGTCCGCCACCACCGCTGCCGCCCGTCTGATCGAGGTGGCACGATAGGGGCCATGGCACGCCTCGATTACTCAGCGCTCAACTCGACTCTTCGCTACTTGATGTTCTCGGTCTACAAGGTCACGCCCGGTGTTCTGGGCGAGGATCGGGCTGCAGCTGCCAAGGAAGCGAAGATGTTCTTCGAAGGTCGTGAGGACAAGGGTGTTGCAGTGCGCGGGGTGTACGACATCGCCGGTATGCGCGCCGACGCCGACTTCATGGTGTGGACGCACGCCGAGCGCATCGAGGACCTGCAGGCCACGTACTCCGATTTCCGTCGCACCACCGCGCTGGGCAAGGCAAGCACGCCGGTCTGGAGCAACACTGCGCTGCACCGCCCGGCCGAGTTCAACAAGAGCCATGTTCCGGCCTTCATCGCCGGTGAGGATCCGGGCGCGTACATCTGTGTGTACCCGTTCGTCCGCTCGATCGACTGGTACCTGCTGCCCGACGACGAGCGTCGGACGATGCTCGCCGATCACGGCAAGGCCGCACGCGACTACAAGGACGTACGTGCGAACACCGTGCCCTCGTTCGCGCTCGGCGACTACGAGTGGATCCTCGCGTTCGAGGCCCCCGAACTCGATCGCATCGTGGACCTGATGCGCGACCTGCGTGCCACCGAGGCGAGGCGACACGTCCGCGAGGAAACCCCGTTCTTCACCGGCCCTCGGGTCGAGGTGGACGCGCTCGTCGAATCGCTGCCGTGACGACGACGGGCACACCCACCATCGAGGCCGTCCTGTTCGACTTCTCGGGCACGCTGTTTCGGCTCGAGGAGCACCCCTCGTGGTTCGAAGGCGTGCACGACGGCGACGGCACCCCCGTCGACGGTGCCGGAGCTGCTGAACTGATGCGCCGCATGACGGCACCGGTGGGGGAGA
Source organism: Rhodococcus sp. 077-4 (assembly GCF_047782425.1). Classification (NCBI taxonomy): domain Bacteria; kingdom Bacillati; phylum Actinomycetota; class Actinomycetes; order Mycobacteriales; family Nocardiaceae; genus Rhodococcus; species Rhodococcus sp. 077-4. The sequence goes on from NZ_JAJPWC010000002.1 coordinate 1,087,327, forward strand.
CGGTCGAGTTCGACGACGCGACGCGTCATGCGTGGCGTCATCGCGATCTCGACCCGGCACTGCACCGCCAGGCGTACCTGCACGTGCTTGCGCAGTCCGGTGTCACCGACCCGCAGCAGGCCGAATCGGTGTACGGACGTGTGATCGACGCAGACTCCTGGACGCCGTATCCGGACACCGAGGCTGTCCTGAAAAAGCTTGCGCACGAGTCGGTTCGGGTCGGTGTACTGAGCAACATCGCGTTCGACATCCGTCCTGCCTTCGTCGATCGCGGCCTCGATCGGTATGTGAACGAATTCGTGCTCTCGTTCGAGGTCGGTCACGTCAAACCGCAACCGGAGATCTTTCGGCACGCGGTCGCGGCGTTGGGCGTAGAGCCCGCACGAACGCTGATGGTGGGCGACAGCGCCGAGGCCGACGGTGCCGCGCAGGAGATCGGGTGCAGCTTTGCGCTCGTCGATCCGGTGCCGACGGCGCAGCGGCCCGATGCACTGCTGGCAGCGTTGAGCGCGTTCGGAATTCGATGACCGGAGATGCCGGCGTTCAGCACATGGGGCACTGGGGCATGTTCCGTGCCGAATCGGACGGACGTGATGTCACCGCAATCCATCCGCAGGCAACGGACAGCAATCCCTCCCCGGTACTGGGAAACATCGTCGGTTCGGTCACCCATCGGTCGCGCATCACGTCACCGGCGGTGCGCAGGGGTTGGCTCGAGGACGGGCCGGGGCCGACGGACAAGCGCGGCAGCGACGAGTTCGTCGACGTCTCGTGGGACGAGCTGACCGATCTGTTGTCGGCCGAGTTGCGCAGGGTGGTCGACACATTCGGCAACAGTGCCATCTACGGCGGATCGTACGGCTGGGCCAGTGCCGGGCGCTTCCATCACGCACAGAGTCAGGTGCACCGATTCCTCAACTGCATCGGCGGTTACACACGATCGGTGCACAGTTACTCCCTCGGCGCTACCGGCGTCATCATGCCGCACGTGCTCGGTGCCCACTGGAAGATGTTCTCGCGCTCCACATCCTGGAACGTCATCGCCGCACACACCGAATTGCTGGTGGCCTTCGGTGGTGTCCCGGTGAAGAACACCGGTATCAATCACGGTGGGACGTCGGATCATCCGACGCGCGGGTCGCTCGACGCGATGCGCGCCCGCGGCGGGCAGATCGTCACCGTGAGTCCGCTACGCGACGACATGGACGGCGACGCGCGATGGATCGCCCCGAGGCCCGGAACCGACGTGGCGATGATGCTGGCCCTCGCCTACGTGCTGGCCGACGAAAAGCTGCACGACACAGCATTTCTCGGTACGTACTGCCAGGGTTACGCGGAGTTCGAGCGCTACCTGCTCGGTATCACGGACGGCACCCCCAAGACCCCGCAATGGGCGTCGGCGATCTGTGGCATCGAGGCCACGGTGATTGCCGACCTGGCTCGGGAGATGGCGTCGAAACGCACGATGGTGACGGTCACGTGGTCGCTGCAACGGACGCAGCACGGCGAGCAGGCCCCGTGGATGGGCGTCACATTGGCGGCAATGCTCGGTGAGATCGGCGTTCCTGGTGGAGGATTCGGGCACGGGTACGGGTCGATGAACGAGCCCGGTCTGGCGCCGGTGCCGTATCCGCTCCCGACCCTGCCGCAGGGTGTCAATCCCGTTCCCGACCTCATTCCGGTCGCTGCGATCTCGGACATGCTGCTGAATCCGGGTGGAGAATTCGATTACGACGGAAGACGATCGACGTATCCGGATGTCAAGATCGTCTACTGGGCCGGCGGAAATCCGTTCCACCACCACCAGGATCTGGGGCGGCTGCGTCGCGCTCTGGGCAGAACCGACACCGTCGTGGTGCACGATCCGTACTGGACTCCGATGGCCAAGCACGCCGACATCGTCGTGCCGTCGACCACCTCGTTGGAGCGATCGGATCTGAGCTGCACACGCAACGATCCCTTGCTCGTCGCCATGGAACCGGCCGCGGCGCGGTTCGCCGACTCCCGTGACGACTACGACACGTTCGCGCAGCTGGCTACGAAACTCGGTGTGGGAGAACAGTTCACCGAGGGACGCAGCTCGCAGCAGTGGCTCGAGCACCTGTACGAGCAGTGGCGCGGATACCTACGCGCCGCGGATGTCGAGACTCCGCACTACGAGGATTTTCGGCGCGAGGGCTCGTTTCGGATGAAGACCGAGGACGATCTGACGTTCTTCGAGGATTTCCGACGCGACCCGGTGGGCAACGCGTTGCGCACCCCGAGCGGGAAGATCGAGATCTTCTCGGCGACGGTGGCGGGATTCGATTACGACGATTGCCGCGGGCATCCGATGTGGTTCGAGCCGCAGGAGTGGCTCGGCGGAGGCCGGGCCGAGCAGTTCCCGTTGCACCTGATCGCCAACCAGCCTCGCACCAGGCTGCACAGTCAGCTCGATCACGGTGCAGTGAGCCGCGACTCGAAAATTCAGGGCCGCGAGCCGATACGCATGCATTCCTCGGCGGCGAAGGCCAGGGGAGTGACGGACGGCGATGTCGTGCGGGTGTTCAACGATCGTGGTTCGTGCCTGGCCGGTGTCGTCGTCGACGACGCGATGTTGGAATCGGTGGTTCAGTTGTCCACCGGGGCGTGGTACGACCCGCTGGATCCGGCCGATCCTGGCTCCATGTGCAAGCACGGCAGCGTGAACGTACTCACCGCAGACGACGGTGCATCCGCGCTGTCGCGTGGATGCACAGGACAGCATGTGTTGGTGGAGATCGAACGCTACGACGACGTACTGCCGCCGATCACCGCGTTCGATCCACCGGTGCGACAGAAGGTCAGAACACCACCCGCGAGATGATCTCGGCGACGAGAGCCGGCTTGTCCTCGCCCTCGATCTCCAGCGTTCCCGTCGTCACGATCTGCAGTGCCCCGCCCGACGCATCCTCGACGGAGGTCAGGGTGCTCTGCAATCGGACGTGGGCTCCGACCTTCACCGGGTTGATAAAACGAACCTTGTTGGAGCCGTAGTTGATTCCGAGCTTGGTGTTCTCGATGGTGTAGATCTGCCAGTTGAGCATCGACACCAGAGACAGGCTCAGAAATCCGTGGGCGATCGGCGCACCGAACGGGCTTTCCTTCTTCGCCCGTTCGACGTCGACGTGGATCCACTGGTGATCGCCGGTCGCGTCGGCGAAGGTGTTGACCCGTTCCTGGGTGATCTGTAGCCAGTCACTGGTGCCGAGGTCTTCGCCGACGGCTGCTTTGATCTGCTCTGGTGAGGTGAAAGTGCGCATGCTCACAGTATGGATGAAGCAGAGCCGATCAGGATGCAGGCTTGAGCGTCAACGAGATCGAGTTGATGCTTTACCTACCATTTGCACCGGTCGCGGGTGCCATTGGCCGTATGAGCCGTTTGCCCAGGTCAGCCGCTATCTATGCGCGCTGTGTCCGTCGCTGATCGATATTTACACTCAGCGCACTGTGATCGATCCTGACACCAACGAGACGGTAGGAGATTGGGACTATCTGGAGTACGACACAGTTGAGTGTGTAATTGCTGCCGTCAATTCCGAGGACAGCCTGGAACAGTTCGGCAAAGAGTACGCCAACAAGAAGTTTGTACGCGTTGAAGTGCCGCTAGGGGAGTGGTGGCTAGATCAGCGCGCCGGTAATCTACGATCCAAGCGCGGTGAATACTATTATCAGTCATGGAACGGTCAACGCTCCGAGCCGGACCTGTTCAATGTTTCCGGTGTGGCTAAACAGGTAGACATTAATGGTCTCATTGTCGGCTACGAATTATATTTAGAATTGACTCAATAGATACAAAACAACCCTAAGCCTGCCGCTTAGGTTTGTTTGCTGGGTTGAGGCCCGAATGAACGAAGGAGTCAACTAAGTTCTTTTCTAGTTGTATCAGATTTGATGCGTGCTTTTATGTCTATTTCGCTTTCGAATGCTATAGCTACTCTATGATGTGCGGTCCTCAGGGAGTCGTCATCAATCATAATGTTTTGTAGATCGTCTTGAAGGTCAGGTTCAATCAGATGTGCGTCTGCTAAGGTCGAGTCGCTGTCGTCATGAAGTCTGATTAGTTCTTCCATCGCCGATGCAAGTTGAGGTGCTTGTAACAGTCGTACCTGCTCGGCGATGCCTGGCATCGCTACAACCGCAGACTTTGTGCCTGCCCAGTCTGCATAGTGCGAAGACCCGTCACTGACATATGAATTCCAAGTATGGAGAATAATCTTGTCGCGCGTAGTCGACAGGTCGAGAAGACGGGTTGTTAGACCAAGTAGGGCGTTGCGTCGCCAGTTGTCTAGGTCTCGGTTGGTGGCATCCTTGTGCGTCCGTCGCCAGCCAAACATGACAACCGACGCCGCTATGATGGGTCCAAAGAACGAAGCCAACAGTTGGAGCACATCAATGGTCATTGTTTTCCTCGCCTATTCTTCGTTCTGAATTCCTACTCTGCGTCCGTAACGCAATGATCCTTCTTCGTGCGGCCATGTAGATTTGCCCAATAACCATGATGAAATATCGAACCACAGTGCCGATTGCTTGAGCTATTGACTTCACTGGCCTGATGCCTGCACTTTTATCTATCACGACCATCGAAGCCGTTGTCAGGCCCTTTGATAGACCTTCTAGCTTTTTGCCAGTCATCAGGATGTCTGTGTAATCTAGTCGTCTCACTCTGTAGTCTAGTTCTTCGTTGTCCTTGTCGGCGAGAGCAGCGAGGCATGTCGATTGAAAATAGTTCAGTTTCGCATTTAGGTCCAAAGCGCAGTTCGACAGCTTTGTGGCAGGTTCCTCTAGTTTGCTGTAAGTCGATCGAATGAGGTGGATGTTTCGCATTATTGTTTGGAGCGGTTCGTCGATTTCTGCTTTGATTAGAACCTGTATTATTTTCGATTGATCGGCACTAATTCGTGAAGCGATCTGTCCAACAGCCTCCGCGATATCGGTGAACGCCTTAGCTAGAGTTGTCCGTCGCCAATTGTCGAGGTCTCTATTTCGACTAGTCTTGTGTACTACGAACCAGCCGACAGTTACAAACAGGCTTGCGACTCCCACTGCTATCAGCGGCATCCAGTCTTTTAAAGTCAGGGCAGTATCCGGCGGGTTCACTGTACTGCCTTCTTGGTTTCGAGAATAAGGCTGAAATGCAAAGTGTCAACCCTATTGAGATAGCCAAGGATGTTGCCGATTTCATCGATTATCGTCGGACTCATCTGGGTTGCATTGTCCGATATAAATCGTCGCACTAGGTCGTCGCTTTGTCGATGTAGGCTGATGATCTTCTGGACCTCAATGTATAACGCTTCCGCTTCGCATATTTCGATTGTGGCGAGTAGGGAATTGGTCGAAATCATGAATCCGCTTTGATCGTCGAACTTGTTAAATCGCTTGTGTGACGAGAATTCGGTGATGTAGCTACTGATGTATTTGCTGCGTTGGGTGGACAGTTTAATTAAATCAACTGCAGTTTTAGTCAGTGTGTCCCGTCGCCACTTGGCATATTCACGGCTGTCGGTGCGTCGTTGAACCCACACCACACCGCCGAGTGATACGAACAGCGCGAGCACTGATATACCAATCGACAACGGTTGCATCTGATGATGATAGTGCCGGTGCTACGGTCGTTCAGTTACAACACACCGACACAGAAGGATAGTTCAATGGGCGTTCGTACCATCGTTGTTAGCGACTACTCGGGCGATGAACTGCCAGATGACACGAAACCGACCAAGATCACCATCCAACCAGCTGGTACAGCCGCCAAGGACGCTACGACACTCGAAATTTATGTGTCCGAGCGCGAGCTAGCCGAGCTGATCGAAAATATCGAGTCGGGCCAGCCGATTATTCCGAGGTCTCAGCCTGCCAGCAGGCCTGCCAGCCGTAGCGCGACGTCCAGCAGCGCGCCGCCCGTCAACGAGAAGCAGCGCGAGGCCTGGGCTAAGTTCCTCGAACTCAAGCCTGAGGGCAGCACCAACGCCGAGTTCGCGAGCACGCTTGAGGACTGGCTCAAAGAGAACCCGGTGAAGAAGCTCAGGGGTGACGGCAACTACGACAAGATTCAGCCGACCGAGCGCGGCATTGCTGCGCCCGTGATCGAGGCCTACGCGGCAGCTCAGTAGACGGGGCGTTACGAGAGACGCGGGTAGTTGTTGTTCTCTGCGACACGCCAGCGGGACACGGCCTGACGACAAGCACAGAGCCTTGACCTGCGAATACCAAGCATGTTGTTCGCAACATCTCGTGTTGTAGCCAGATGTCGGACACTAGGGGTAGTATCTGAACCGATCGAGAAATCGATCACACGCAGAAGAGCCCCGCCAAGGGGTTTCGAGGCGGGGTCCGTCTGATTAGGTTGCACTAGCCCGTGCCTAGCTAGGCTACTCGCTAAGAGGGTTTTCCGTCCAATTATCGGGCGTAAGGCTTCTCCGCCGTGTCCAGTAGAAAGTTGTTCGCCGTGGCGACAATTAGGCGCACCAAGCGCATCATCACCGTCCCTGTCCGTCGAGTTCGCATTACGCGGACCATCACGATCAAGCCTGTGCGATGAGCGCGGGTAAGCATCAGCCTCCGCAGGTGCCCAAGCGTGGAGGCGGTACGCAGGATCGGTCGCAGAACAACGACGGTCGTTGGCGTGACAAGCGCAGCGACGCGGGCAAGAAGCGCAAGTAGGCGCTAGGCCGAAAGAAACGCCCCGGTTCAGTGAACCGGGGCGTTTCTTTTGTCACTTGGACGGGTGTAAAACGAGACTTATGGAGTTGATGCAGTAGCGCTGGTCGGTCGGCGTGGGGTAGCCCTCACCCTCGAAGACGTGGCCGAGGTGGCTGTGGCAGGTGCGGCAGATGACCTCGACGCGGCGCATTCCGAGTGTGGTGTCTTCTTTCAGGATGACGGCGTCACTGTCGGCCGGGTCGAAGAAGGACGGCCAACCGCAGTGCGACTCGAACTTCTCGGTGCTGCGGAACAGTTCTGCCCCGCACGCGCGGCATTCGTAGATGCCCTCGGTGGTGGTGTCGGTGTATTCGCCCACGCCCGGGCGTTCGGTGCCTGCCTGACGAAGTACCGCATATTCTTCGGGGGTCAGCTTCTCGCGCCACTGAGCGTCGGTGAGCTGGACGGCCGGGGCGGAATTGTTGGCGGTTGCTGAACTCATGCTCACACGCTAATACGATTTGTCGGTCTGTGCCGTTTTCGCTGGTGACGTGCTCGGCAACAGGTAACTCGGTTCGATTCCGTCGGCCAGTCGCCCTTCGCTTCGAGCGGCGAAATAGCGTCCGACGAGAACACCGAAGATGACGACGATCAGTAGCGCCCACCCGAACGTGGTCCGCAGGTAGTCGAGCGCGCGACCGGTTTCGATCCACCGCCCCGACAGCCATCGGTCGTAGTTCATGAATCCGTAGATCGCGAGCCAGGCGGGCCAGTTACGCAGTAGCGAGTTCTTCAGTACGACGGTCATCAGTAGTGGGAACAGCATCATGGAGTAGTACATCTGGCCCAGGGAGCCGAGCAGCCAGTGCGCGGTGAGGATCAATCCGGAAGTCGTGGCGAAGAAGAACAGGCGGTCCTCGCGGCAGTACCGGTACAGCAACCACAGCGAGACGAGAACCATGATCGCGAGAACCGCACGGATGCCGAGGGTGAGAAGTTCGGGAACTCCGTAGTAGCGGCCGTTACCCACAATTGCGCTGTTGAAGTAGTCGCGAGTCTGCAGCAGGTACGGCAACGTTCGGTCGATGAAGTTCATCGGATCGGCCGACAGTGGCCAGGCGATGGCCATCATCACCACGGGGATCGCGATCGAGGTGACGAAGACCTTCCATTGACGCGTCATCAGCGGAAGTAGCAGCAGCGGTGCGAGCATCGGTTTCACGGCCAGGGTCAGTCCCATGGCGACGCCGGCCGACAGATCCTTGCGCTGGAGGAGAAATCCGAGGAAGGCCACCTCACCGAGGAGTACGAAGCCGTTGAAGTTGGTGAACACCAACGTGTTCGTCACCGTTTCGCTGACGAATGCGGCAAGCAGCAGTGCCGGTGCGGCGACCGAATCGAGCCGGAACCCGAAGATCCGCAGCAGGATGTACAGCGCCAGAAGAATTGCGATGGTGCTGGCGATGATGAACAGCCAGCGGGACCGCTCGGGATCGATGACGGCGATGGGGGAGAGCAGCATCGTTGCGCTCGGTTGATACAGGTAGTGCGGATCGACGGAGTCGAAGTTCGCCGTGTACACAGGCTGACGGTTGAGGAACGCAAGGGCCGCGCTGTACACGGGGTTGAAGTCGTTGGTGACGTCGCCGTTGACCGCTTTGATGACCACGCGCTGGATGACGGTCATGATGGCGATCGGCCACAGGGCGTACTTGATTACCTCGGCGGTCGTCCGCCCTGACCGCGGCTCCAGAAAGCTAAGTGACACCCGGGAACGGTACCCGAGGCGGTCACCGCACCGGCGTAGGACACCCCTCGCGGGTCGGGTTGCCGATGGGTCCCAGAATCAGGCGGGGCACACGGTGCCATCGGTCGGAAGCGCGGTGTCGCGCGCGTAGTTCACCGCGGCGCTCTGCAGACACTGTGATCCGCCCAGGCTCGGATGCCCGCTGCCCTGCCACGCGGCCGAGGCAACGCCTGCACCTGTCGCCCCGACCAACCCCGTGATCGACGACAGCCCGCCGTTGCCGACGATCGGGTCGCCTGCGTTGGACAGGACCAGCACCGGAAGGTCGAGAGAACTCGGCAGGGGGATCGACGGAGCCGTCGGCCAGGACGAGCAGAGCAGCGCAGTCAAGGCAGCGTCGGTGCCGTAGATCGGATACCGGTCGGTCCACTGCGACGACAGGTCGCGGACGCCCTGCGGTGACGGCCACTGTTGCCCGTCCGTGCAGCGGGAGACGAATTGACCGTCGGTGCCGTACGCGTTTCTGCCTCGTTCGGCGAGGGCCGCGAGGCCATCGGTGTCGGACCCGGCAGCCGAGGACAGGGTGTTCGCCAGGCCGGTGGCCCGCGAGGAGGCGTCACCCGCGGTCGATGCGAGAGCGAAGGTGATGCCGTCGAGAATTTCGTGGGTGGACAGTGGTGCGAATTCGCCACCCGCGGCGCGTCGGAGCAGCTGCGCGACAGCGGCCGTCGGATCGCTGCCGAGTGAGCAGTTCAGCGCGACGCACCGCTGCGCGAACGCCGCGAACGCCGCCTCTTTGCCCTGCGTTCGTTGCTCGGCCAGCGTGATCTGATCGGCGTTGACCCCGGTCGGTGAATCGAGGATCAAACGAGAAATGTTGTCGGGGAACTTTGCCGCGTAGGCCAACGCGGTGAGGGCGCCGTTGCCCGATCCGATCAGTCCCATTCGGTCCACACCCCAGAGCTGCCTCAGGCGGTCCAGGTCGTCCGCGGCGTAGGTGGTTGCGAAGGCGAGTTCCTGCGGTTGCAACGTGTCGGTGCACTCGATGGTGGCGTCTCGGCCCGCGTCGACGGCGCGGTCGACGGTGTCCGCGTCCGATCTGGTGAACTGCCCCAGCGCGTCGACGGCAGACTTGGTAGGAGACTGAGCGGTGTCGAGGATGCAGTCCACGGCAGTCGAGCGTCCGATGCCGCGTCGGTCCACCGCGACCACGGGGTGCGCCTCGAGCAGTGTCGCGAGCGGACCCGCGGCCATGGTGGCCAGGGTCGCGATCGACGAACGATCCGAACCGGACGTGAACACCAGAGGTCCTGCGTCGACGGGTGTCCGATCGAGCCGCGCTCGTAGCGCTCCGACTGCGAAGGTGCCGAGCATCTGCCCACTCGCGTCGACATCGGCTTCGTACTCCGCGCATTCGAGCGTCAGACCGGGAGTGTTGGAGGTGAGGCCGAATGTATCCAGCGTCGCGCCGGTGCAGTCGGCCCAGTCGAGATCGGTTGCCGGAACGGCAATCGCGACCGGCTCGGGAGGCGCAGCCGACGGCGACTCGGCGGGCTGACCGGGGGAGCGTTGTTCCACCGCCACGTCGGGTCGGATCGACGGACCGCCGCCACAGGCCGTGCACAACGTGGCGACGGCGAGGGCCGCGGCGAGCAACGTTCGTTTCTGCGTCACGCTGCGAGGCTATCGACTTTCGGCTCGGTGCCGCGCGCGCACCCAGCGCGTGAGCAACGTGCCGTCCGCATCGCCCAGAACGTGAGCTCGATCCATCGGCAGGTCGGACGCGTGGGCAGCGTGAGCGATGCGGCCGGCCGATCCGACAACCAGCATCGGCGAGATCGTCAGGCACAGTTCGTCCGCCGCCCCGTCGGAGACCAACTGCCCGAACAGTCCTGGTCCGCCCTCGCACAGGATGCGGTGAAACCCGAGATCGTCGAGAGTCGCGACGATGTCGCCGGTCGACACCGTGTCGCCGGATACCTCGATCACCGTCACACCCGCCGTTCGAAGCGCGGCCACCTTCGAGCCGTCGGCCGCGGCCGAGGTCACCACCACCGGCTTCACCTCGGTGTCGGTGACCAATCGAGACTCCGCGTCGATCGAACCCGACGCGGTGACCACCACGATCGTCGGAACCGGTGCCAGTCCGCTCGCTACCCGCCGTGCCTTCTCCTCGGCGGATAACGAGACGCCGCCGTAGTTCTCGGCTCGAGCGGTCCCGGCACCGACCAGAACCGCATCACAGAGTTCTCGCAGGATGCCGAACAACCGGGCATCGGCGGGGGTACCCAGACCGGCCGAAGCGCCGTCCGCGGTGACCGATCCGTCGATGCTGGAGACGAAGTTGGTCCGGATCCACGGTCGGTTCAGATCCTCCGGGTAGGCATGCAGCGCGCGCACTGCATCGTCGTCCACGTCGGAGCCGACGGTGAGGTCCGTTGTGAGGTAGGTCCCAATATCGAGAAGCTGCATGAGAGTGATCAGACCACGTCGTTACGCTCGACGAATGCCTGCACGCCTTGTCGACCGAAATCCCGTGGTCCCGTCCGATCAGTTGATCGCGCAGATGGTCCCGCCGGCGATGTTCGACGACGTCAGTTTCTCCTCGTACATCCCCGACCCCAAGGAGCCGACGCAGGCTGCTGCGGTTGCGAAGGCCGAGGAGTTCGCGAACAAGGTGCAGAAGATCCGCGGCAAGGGCAAGCGTGGCCTCTTCGGCAAGAAGACCCCGGCCATCGGTGCCGGGCTGTACCTCGACGGCGGCTTCGGTGTCGGTAAGACCCACTTGCTCGCATCGATCTATCACAGCGTCCCCGAGCCCAAGGCGTTCGGCACGTTCGTCGAACTCACCCACGTGGTCGGTGCGCTCGGATTCAACAAGGCACTCGAAGAACTCTCGAACCACAGCGTCCTGTGTATCGACGAGTTCGAGCTCGACGATCCGGGCGACACGATGTTGGTCTCGCGTCTGCTCTCCGAGCTCTCGCAGCGCGGAGTGTCGATAGTTGCGACGTCGAACACTCTGCCCGGGCAGCTCGGCGAGGGCCGATTTGCCGCCGAGGACTTCATGCGAGAGATCAAGAAGCTCGGTTCGATCTTCGAGTCCATTCGTGTCGACGGCCCCGACTACCGCCACCGCGATCTGCCCCCGGCTCCGGAGCCGACGTCCGAGTCCGAGCTGATCGAGCGCGCCGATACCGTCGAGGGCGCAACCCTGGACGACTTCGACGAGCTGCTGGCGCACCTGAGCACGCTGCACCCCTCGCGCTACGGCAAGTTGCTCGACGGAGTTCCCGCGGTGTTCCTGAAGAACGTGCATCCGGCGTCCGATCAGGCCATCGCCCTGCGACTGGTCGTTTTGGCCGACCGTCTGTACGACGCGGGCATTCCGGTGACGGCCTCGGGCGGCAAACTCGACGAGATCTTCACCGAGGAGATGTTGGCCGGCGGCTACCGCAAGAAGTACCTACGTGCCACGTCGCGTCTGCTGGCGTTGTCCCGCTTCGCCGCCGTCGGTTGACCTGCTTCAGAGCTGAACCTGCATGACGTAGTCGTCGTGCGTCTGGTCACCGACGACGAAAATCTTGGTGCCGACTATCTCGAATCCGTGTTTGGCGTAGAACTTCTGCGCCCGCACGTTCTGCTGGTTGACGCCCAACCACGCTGCAGCGCAACCGGATTCGCGTGCATGGCTCACCGAGAATGTCATCATGCGCGCCGCTGATCCGCTGCCGTGCGCGGTCGGTGTTACGTAGAGTTTGCTGATTTCCATGGTCGGGGTGTGCGAGAGGGCGGCGCGAACGGCGGGGTCCGCGGGCGTCCCGGACACGAGCATGGCGTAACCCACCACGTCGGCGTCGGGTGTTTCGTCGATCAGAACAGTTCTGCTCGCGTCGGCGATGTAGCCCTCGAAGTGCTTGGCCGACAACACGTTCGAGATGAACCGATCGATGTCCTCGGGTCGGGTTCCCGGCGGGCAGGCGAGCGGGAAGGTGGCCGCAGCCACCTCGGCTACGCGGTGCGCGTCGTCGATCGTGGCAACTCGGACCGTCACAGCAGATCCACCGCGTTCTTGGCATCGCGCAACGACAGACCCGTTCGGTCGCGCAGGAGCTTGATCGCAGCGATCGCCTTGCCCTCGGACTTGAGCGTGCTCAAACGAGGAATCAAGTCGTCCCACGGCACCGGGCCCGCCTGTGCGGCATCGAGGATCGTCGACGAGGGTGGGAACTGCCCACCGCGCTGGAGGGATTCGATGGCGTTCTTCGCATCGAGGAGCCCGGCACCTGTTCGTTCACGAAAGATCTTGATGGCCTGGATCTTCTTGTTCGCGGCCAACAATTGATGAATGTCTGCCCGGGCGCTGTCGTCGAGGCCGATCAGCCTGATGTTGCGTGAGGTCTCGGGGGACGAGCCGGGCTTCTTGCGGGCCAACAACCACGCCGCCAGCACCGCCGCATCGATAAGGATCAGCGCAACGATGAACCATCCCCAGGTCGGCATGCCTTAGTAGACCACTTCAGCGTGACGGGTCGAAGAGCGGGACGACCACCGAGGAATCGGACGTGGGGGAACCGAACAACGAGACGGCGCCGTCGAGGGTCTTCGCTGCTGCGTCGTATTTGACGGGAGCGAGGTCGTGGCCGGCTCCCTCAATGTCTACGAGCAGCGTCGGGGCTGGTACCAGCGTGAGGGCCGCACTCAGTTCGGCTGTGGTGCCGAACGGATCCCGCGTGCCGTGCACCACGACCGTCGGCGTTCGCAGTTCGGGAAGATGTTGGGTACGAGCCTTTTCCGGTTTACCCGGCGGGTGCAGGGGATAGGACGTAAGAACGAGTCCGTCGACCAGATCCGGGCGTTCGGCCGCGATCATCGCCCCCTGCCTACCGCCGTAGGAATGCCCACCGAACGCGATGAAGCCGGTGGTATCGGTGCGAAGTCGTTCTATCGCGGCGACGATTCCCAGCCGATCCTCGGCCGACCGGGACGGGTGCGGCGGACCCTTGGGCTTGCGCACTCGAAACGGAAGGTCGAACCGCAGCACCGTGAAGCCGGCTGCGGTCCACACCGTGGCGATGCGCTGCAGTAGAAGCGACTCGCAGTTACCGCCCGCACCGTGAGTGAGTGCGAGGCCGCCCCGTGACGGTATCGAGGGTGTGTGCAGAAACGCGACGCCCCCGCCGAGTTCGATATGGGCGGGGGCGTCGGGACCGTCGAGATCAGGCATCGTGGGAGGACGTTACCTTTTTCTCGGTGTCGGCGTGGTCTCTGTCAGTGGAGCTGTCGGAGTCGGTGGAGTCCTGGTCGTCTGCGTCCACCAGCTCACCGCTGTCGTCGACCATGTCCGCGAAGGCGGTTCCCGCGACGGTGCCGTTGGTTCCCGGCAGGGCCACGGTGGGCCGGGCACCGGGTCGATACCGATCGTCGAGGCCCTCGACGGACTTCTTCGCCTCCTCCAGGGTGGCGTCGTCGACTGTGGGTTCGCTCTGAGCATCGTCCGACACGTGAGTGTCCTTCCATCGAAGTGTGTGCGTCGTCTCCACTGTGCACTTCTATGGCGTGAATCACCACATCTTGAACAATGAACACAAAAAAGACCCCCTCGAAAGGGGGTCTGATCTGTTCTGCTCTGGTGCGCGATACTGGGATTGAACCAGTGACCTCTTCCGTGTCAGGGAAGCGCTCTCCCGCTGAGCTAATCGCGCGTGTCCTCGCATCGATCTTGCAATCGATGCACTAGCGAGGTGGAGACGGGAATCGAACCCGTGTGCACGGCTTTGCAGGCCGTTGCCTCACCACTCGGCCACTCCACCATGGGTCGAGACCCTCGAGCGGATGACGGGATTCGAACCCGCGACCCTCACCTTGGCAAGGTGATGCGCTACCACTGCGCCACATCCGCATACCCCGGAGGCGCTCACTGCTGGGCAGTTGTTGTCTCCGTGGTGCGGGGAAAACATTAACCCAACGGGAGTGAAACTCACAAATCTCGTGGTCAGCTGCGGAATTCGCGCATTCGGACCGTGTGAAAGGTGTGAAAGCAGTGGCGTGACGGCACTCGACGGGGCATCTGACGACGAGTCCGACGGTCGAGCAGGCGATTCGGTTCGCTCCAACACCTCGTGTTAATGTTTTGCCTCGTTCGGTCCCGTGGCTCAGTGGAAGAGCGTCCGCTTCACACGCGGAAGGTCGCTGGTTCGATCCCAGCCGGGACCACAGAAGAGAAGGCCCGCACCGCTCGTCGGTGTGGGCCTTCTTCGTGTACGGCGGCCGGTAGCCTGAGCCGGTGAGCACCGAAGAGTCGAAACGCCAGGCCGTGGACGCCGAGCAGGGTCCGGCCGACACCGTGAAGAAGAAGCACCGGCGTTTTCGGGCGCGCATTGCCGAGAACAAGTCGCTCGACCTGGCGTACCGCATCACGGTCGGCGTGGTCGGAACAGTGGTACTGATTCTCGGTGTTCTCGCCATTCCGTATCCAGGCCCCGGCTGGCTGATCGTGTTCGCGGGCCTGGGCATTCTGGCCTCGGAGTTCGAGTGGGCAAAGCGGGCACTGCGGTTCGTCCGCAAGAGGTACGACGCGTTCATGGACTGGTTCTCGAAGCAGTCCATCGTGATCAAGGCACTCGGCGTCCTGTTCACCACCGTCGTGGTGCTCGCGACGCTGTGGTTGCTCGGTACTTTCGCACTGGTCGGGGGTTGGTTCGGCCTCGAATGGACGTGGCTCGAGAGCCCGATCTGACGTACGCGTCGCGCTGAGGCCAATCGAGTGGACCGTTGCCGATAGGCTGTCAGAGGCTTTCCTGGCCGCAACAACCGATCGAGGAGTACATCGCTGTGAGCATGCCCGTTGTCGCCGCTGTTTCGCCCGCCCGCATCATGGTGCCGGCCGGAACGACGGCAGGTACGGCGCTCCGCGACACCGGCCTGCCGAACAAGGGACCCGACGCCATCGTCGTCGTGCGTGATCCCGACGGCAAACTCCGCGATCTGTCGTGGGCACCGGAGGGCGACATCGAAGTCGAGCCGGTTCCGGCGAACACCGAGGACGGCCGAAGCGTCATCAGGCATTCGGCTGCACACGTGCTGGCGCAGGCCGTTCAGGATCTCTTTCCCGGCACCAAACTGGGCATCGGACCGTTCATCAAGGACGGCTTCTACTACGACTTCGACGTACAGCAGCCGTTCACCCCCGAGGACCTGACTGCGCTCGAGAAGAAGATGAAGCAGATCGTCAAAGCCGGACAGCGGTTCTCGCGTCGGGTGTACGAATCGGTCGAGCAGGCTCGCGAGGAACTGGCGAACGAGCCGTACAAGCTCGAGCTGATCGACGACAAGTCCGGGATCGACGACCCGGAGGTCATGGAGGTCGGCGCGGGAGAGCTCACTGCCTACGACAACCTCAATCCCCGCACCGGCGAGCGCATCTGGGGCGATCTGTGCCGCGGCCCGCACATCCCCACCACCAAGTACGTGCCCGCGTTCAAACTCACCCGCAGTTCGGCGGCCTACTGGCGCGGCAATCAGGACAACGCAGGCCTGCAGCGCATCTACGGCACCGCGTGGGAGTCCACCGAAGCCCTCGATGCGCATCTCGAACTGTTGGCCGAGGCAGAGCGTCGTGATCACCGCAAGCTCGGGTCGGAGCTGGACCTGTTCAGCTTTCCCGACGAACTGGGCTCCGGTCTGCCGGTGTTCCATCCCAAGGGTGGGGTGATTCGCAACGAGTTGGAGAACTACTCGCGCCAACGGCACATCGAAGAGGGCTACGAGTTCGTCAACACCCCGCACATCACCAAGGGCCATCTGTACGAGGTCTCGGGTCACCTCGATTGGTACCGCGACGGCATGTTCCCGGCGATGCACCTCGATGCCGAACTCGACGAGAACGGCGACGTCCGCAAGCCCGGCCAGGACTACTACCTCAAGCCGATGAACTGCCCGATGCACAACCTGATCTTTCGATCCCGCGGCCGCTCGTACCGCGAACTGCCGTTGCGCCTGTTCGAGTTCGGCTCGGTGTACCGGTACGAGAAGTCCGGCGTCATCCACGGTCTGACGCGAGTGCGCGGCATGACCCAGGACGACGCGCACATCTTCTGCACCCGCGAGCAGATGCGCGGAGAGCTCACCACCACCCTCGAATTCGTTCTCGGACTGCTCAAAGATTACGGTCTGGACGACTTCTATCTCGAACTCTCCACCCGCAATCCGGAGAAGTCCGTCGGCAGCGACGAGGTCTGGGAAGAGGCGACCAACACCCTCGCCGAGGTCGCGGCGGCGTCGGGCCTGAATTTGGTTCCCGATCCGGGCGGTGCTGCTTTCTACGGACCGAAGATCTCGGTACAGGCCAAGGATGCGTTGGGTCGCACCTGGCAGATGTCGACCATTCAGCTCGACTTCAACCTGCCCGAACGCTTCGAGCTCGAATACACCGGCTCGGGTGGCACCAAGGAACGCCCCGTGATGATTCACCGAGCGCTGTTCGGTTCCATCGAGCGCTTCTTCGGGGTGCTCACCGAGCACTACGCGGGAGCGTTTCCGGCGTGGCTCTCACCGGTTCAGGTCGTCGGGATTCCCGTTGCCGAGGTCTACCAGGACCACCTGTTCGCGGTGGTGAAAGAACTGAAGAAACGCGGAGTGCGGGCCGAGGTGGACGCCAGTGACGATCGCATGCAGAAGAAGATCTTCAATCAGACCGCACAGAAGATCCCGTTCATGCTTCTCGCCGGCGAACGCGACGTCGAGGCCGGTGCTGTGAGCTTCCGATTCCGGGACGGCACCCAAGTGAACGGTGTTCCCGTTGCAGAGGCCATCACCCTGGTCACCGACTGGATCGCCCAACGCAACAACGCATCACCGACTGCCGAGCTCGTGCGGACCAGCATCGCAGGAGTGAGCTGATCATGCCGGAACAGGACGCGTCGATCGTCGTCACCGGTGCCGGTGAGCCCGATCGGCTGCAACGACTGTGGACTCCGCACCGCATGTCCTACATCGCCGAGGCTCCCCAGAGCTCGGCGAAGTCCAACGAGCCGTTCTCGGACATCCCGAAGATGAGCGACGAGGACGGTCTCGTCGTCGCTCGTGGTGAGTCGGTCTACGCGGTACTCAACCTGTACCCGTACAACCCCGGCCACACCATGATCGTGCCGTACCGCCGCGTCGCGGCACTGGAAGATCTCACGCCCGCCGAGAGCGCCGAACTGATGTCGTTCACGCAGCAGATGATTCGCGTCATCAAGCGGGTGTCGCGTCCACACGGCTTCAACGTCGGACTCAACCTGGGCGCTGCCGCGGGCGGGTCGTTGGCCGAGCACCTGCACCAGCACATCGTGCCGCGGTGGGGTGGCGATGCGAACTTCATCACCGTGATCAGCGGCGCCAAAGTCATGCCGCAGTTGCTCCGCGACACTCGGGCCCTGCTCGCCTCGGCCTGGAACGAATGAACAACAGGCGAGAGGAGCACGCGCCGTGCTGAGCATTTTCGGCCGCGCGCCGGTGTCGAAGGTGACCGCCCCGCTCGGGCGCGCCCTCAACAGCACCGGACTGACCCCCAACTCGGTGACGATCATCGGCACCGTCGTCACCGTCACGGCTGCGGTCACGATGTACCCCGCCGGCTACCTGTGGTGGGGTTCGGTCGTCATCACCCTGTTCGTGTTGTTCGACATGCTCGACGGTGCGATGGCGCGGGCTCGGGGCGGTGGCACCAAGTACGGTGCCGTGCTCGACGCGACGTGCGATCGAGTGGCCGACGGTGCGATCTTCGGTGGATTGGCCTGGTGGGCGGTGTATTCCGAACAGGACAAGCCGCTGCTGGTGGCCACCCTGATCTGCCTGGTCACCTCGCAGGTGATCTCGTACGCCAAGGCACGCGCCGAGGCGAGCGGTCTCTCGGCCGACGGTGGTTGGATCGAACGCCCCGACCGCCTCGTCATCGTTCTCGTCGGAGCCGGGCTCACCGGTGTGGGACGACATTTCGACATTCCGTGGCTGGACAGTCTCATCTACCCGGCGATGTGGATTCTGGCCGCGCTCAGCATTGTGACCGTGTTCCAGCGAGTACTGGCTGTCCGCGGATCCGAGGGGGCGCGCGAGATCATCGCGCCCCCGGTTCCGTCGGCTTCCGACGACGGTGACGTGGCCGCGTCGTGAATTTGTCCGAGAGAGCCAGCGATGCGGGCTACGCCGCCGGTTGGCGACTGGTCCGGTCGCTGCCCGAGTCGGTGGCGCGGGGTCTGTTCGATCGCGGAGCCGACTTCGCGTCGACACGCAACGGCGGTCCGGATCAATTGCGTCGCAATCTCGCCCGCGTTCTGTCGACCACTCCAGCCGAGGTGCCCGACGAGCTGATCCGAGACAGCGTCCGCTCGTACGCGCGCTACTGGCGCGAGGCATTTCGGCTGCCGTCGATGGATCTGGCCGCCCAGGCCGCCGTCATCGACCGGTGCGTGTACGGCCAAGAGCATCTGGACGCTGCGCTCGCCGCAGGCAAGGGTGCCGTGCTCGCGCTGCCGCACAGCGGCAACTGGGACATGGCCGGAATGTGGTTGGTGCGCAAGCACGGTGGGCTCTCGACAGTGGCAGAGCGTCTGAAGCCCGAGTCGCTATATCAGCGATTCGTCGCCTATCGGGAAAGCCTGGGCTTCGAGATCTTCCCACTGAGCGGCGGAGAACAACCGCCCCTGCAGGCGCTGTCGGAAAGACTGCGCCAGAACAAGGTCGTCTGCCTGCTCGGCGAGCGCGACCTCGCCAAGCACGGTGTACCGGTCACCTTCTTCGGTGAACCGACCCGGATGCCCGCGGGTGCCGCGAAGCTCGCGATCGACACCGGTGCGACTCTGCTGCCGGTGCACGGCTACTTCGACGGTGACGGTTGGGGCTTCGATATCTCGCCCGCCGTGGACGTTTCGGCCGGGATCGTCCCTGCCACACAGGCTTTGGCCGATCATTTCGCCGCCGGCATTCGGGCTCACCCGGCCGACTGGCACATGCTGCAACCGCTGTGGATGAGCGATTGGTCGGCGGAGCGACGCGCTCGAATCGAGGGCGCGTGAAGATCGGCATGGTGTGCCCGTACTCGTTCGACGTTCCCGGCGGAGTGCAGGCTCACGTTCAGCAGTTGGCCGAGGTGTTCATCGAGCGCGGACACCGCGTCAGCGTCCTGGCTCCCGCGTCCGAGGGCGTCGAGCTGCCGGATTTCGTGGTGTCGGCGGGCGAGGCACTCGCCATTCCCTACAACGGTTCTGTTGCGCGTCTGCGGTTCGGGCCCGTGACGTACTCGAGGATTCGTAAGTGGATCGCAGAGAACGACTTCGATGTGTTGCACATCCACGAACCCAACGCGCCCAGCCTGTCGATGTTGGCGCTCAAAGCCGCCGACGGCCCGATCGTGGCGACTTTCCATACTTCCACTACGAAGTCCCTGGTACTGAGCACTTTTCAAGGTGTGCTGCGCCCGTACCACGAGAAGATCAGTGGACGGATCGCCGTCTCCGAGCTCGCCCGACGCTGGCAGGTCGAGGCACTCGGATCCGACGCCGTCGAGATCCCCAACGGCGTCGACGTTCCCGCATTCGCCGACGCTCCTGTGCTGAACGGCTACCCGCGGGCCGGCCGCACCGTGCTCTTTCTCGGCCGGTTCGACGAGCCACGCAAGGGCATGGCCGTCCTGCTCGGTGCGCTGCCGACACTTGTCGAATCTCATCCCGACATCGAAATCCTCATCGTCGGTCGCGGTGACGAGGACAAGCTGCGCAAAGAAGCAGGCGCACTGGCGTCGCACCTGACCTTCCTGGGCCAGGTGGACGACGCGACGAAGGCATCCGCGATGCGCAGCGCCGACGTCTACTGCGCACCCAACCTCGGTGGCGAGAGCTTCGGCATCGTGCTCGTCGAGGCCATGGCAGCCGGAACACCCGTGGTGGCAAGCGAACTGGATGCCTTTCGGCGGGTGCTGCGGGACGGCACCTGCGGACTGCTGGTCCCGATCGACGATTCCGACGCGCTCGCCGCCGCCGTCACCTCGATTCTGTCCGACGACACCGTTCGCGCGCGACTGGTCGACGCTGCCTCGGTGGCCGTGGCCACGTACGACTGGCCCGTCGTCGCCGAGCAGATCTTGCGTGTCTACGAAACCGTCACCCTCGGGGGCCAGAAAGTGCGGGCAGCAAACTGATGACCCTCTCGGCGCTCACGATCCTGGTACTCGGGCTGATCGCGGTACTGATCCTCGTCGTCGGCCTGTGGGCCTACGGAACGGCGAACCGACTCGACCGCTTGCACGTGCGCACCGATCTCGCCTGGCAGGCGCTCGACGCAGCACTCGCTCGCCGAGCCGTCGTCGCGCGAGCGGTGTCGGCTGCCACCCGTGAGACGGTGCCGTCGAGCAGAGAACTTGCCGCGCTTGCCGATCGAGCCGAACGGGTCGACCGATCGCAGCGCGAGGAGGCAGAGAACGCAGTGTCGATGGCGCTGGCCGTCGTCGAGCCGAATGCGCTACCCCCGCAACTGGTCGCGGAACTGGCCGACGCCGAGGCGCGCGTGCTCATCGCTCGACGCTTCCACAACGATGCCGTCCGCGACACCCTGGCATTGCGAGTCCGACGCCCCGTCCGCTGGTTGCATCTCGGCGGAACCGCGGCACTGCCGTCCTACTTCGAGATCGCGGAGCGCTCTGCCGCCGCGACGTTCGGCAGCGAGAACCGAGCCACTCCGAGAACCTCCGCGCGGGTGGTGCTGCTCGACGAACGTGGCCGTGTGCTGCTCCTGCGCGGGCACGATCCGACGGTGCCCGACACCTTCTTCTGGTTCACGATCGGTGGGGCCGTCGAGAAGGGCGAGTCGCTCCGCGACGCAGCGGTGCGAGAGGTGCACGAGGAGACCGGCCTGACCGTGGCTGCCGCCGATCTGCGCGGTCCACTGTGGCGCCGGGTCGCGACGTTCCCGTTCAACGGAACGCTGATTCGGTCCGAGGAACTGTTCTTCGCTCACCGCACGCAGGAGTTCGAACCGCAGAGCGCCGGTTTCACCGACTTCGAGCGTCGAACGGTGACCGGACACCGGTGGTGCACCGAGTCCGACATCCGTGCGCTCAGCGCGGTCGGCGAGAACGTCTATCCCCAGGACCTGGCGGAACTGCTCGACGAGGTCAACGTCGCTCTCGCTCGACGTGGCGACCCGGACGTGCGCGCGATCCGCTGAAAATCTGGACCTTTTCGAGCAGTCCAGCAATATCGAAGTGGTTATGGGAATCCGTGGCCCCGCGGCCTACAGTTCTGGGCGCGAGTTCGCGCCGCGCCGGATTCGTCCGCGCGCGAGCGACCGCGATTATCAGCCCGGAGCGCCGTGTCGGCGCCGAAGAACACAGGAGTTTCGCTTGAGTACCCCACACGCATCTGACACGCCCGCTGGATCCACCGAAGGTGGGTCGAGCGAGAACGGAATCGGCACCGCACGCGTCAAGCGGGGGATGGCCGAGATGCTCAAGGGTGGCGTCATCATGGACGTGGTCACCGCCGATCAGGCGAAGATCGCCGAAGACGCCGGAGCAGTGGCCGTCATGGCACTCGAGCGTGTTCCCGCCGACATCCGCGCCCAGGGTGGGGTGTCGCGAATGAGCGATCCGGACATGATCGACAGCATCATTTCCTCGGTGAGCATCCCGGTGATGGCGAAGGCCCGCATCGGACACTTCGTGGAGGCGCAGATTCTGCAGAGCCTCGGCGTCGACTACATCGACGAGTCGGAGGTACTCACCCCGGCCGACTACGCCAACCACATCGACAAGTGGAACTTCACCGTTCCCTTCGTCTGCGGTGCCACCAACCTGGGCGAGGCCCTGCGTCGAATCACCGAGGGCGCGGCCATGATTCGCTCCAAGGGTGAGGCCGGTACCGGCGACGTCTCGAACGCGACGACGCACATGCGCAAGATTCGTGACGAGATCCGTCGACTCACCTCGCTTCCCGAGGACGAGTTGTACGTCGCGGCGAAGGAACTGCAGGCTCCGTACGACCTCGTAGTCGAGATCGCCCGCGCAGGCAAGCTGCCGGTCACGCTCTTCACTGCCGGTGGAATCGCGACTCCAGCCGATGCAGCGATGATGATGCAGCTCGGTGCCGAGGGCGTGTTCGTCGGATCGGGAATCTTCAAGTCCGGCAACCCCAAGGAGCGTGCCGAGGCAATCGTCAAGGCCACCACGTTCTTCGACGACCCGGACGTTCTCGCCAAGGTTTCCCGTGGCCTCGGTGAAGCGATGGTCGGCATCAACGTCGACGACCTTCCCGTCGGACACCGCCTCGCCGAGCGCGGCTGGTGACCGCCGTCCGCTAGCGACGTTCGAGTGCCGGGCGGTCCGGGTGGTCCCATCGGACAAGGAAATCCGGCCGCTCGGCCGAGTTCGCGAGGCTGTCGTAGTACTCGAGCAGCGGCGGGCACGTCCACAGGTCGGCTGGATCGGTTCTGCGCCGCAGGGCCTTCTCCGATAGCCGTAGATGCACCGACAGATCGACCTTCAAGCCTCGTCCGAGCAACATCGGTCCGGCGATGAGAACGATCTGATCCGGCGCGGCTTCCACGCTGCGGGCGCGGGCCGAGCGGTCGGTGGACTCATTCCACAGTCGCGGCAGAAAGTGACCGCTACCACCGTCTCGCAACGGGGCGACAACCTCACGGACGAGGGCTTCGTAGTCGAACCACAGTGTGCGATAACTCAATTCGTCGGTACGCGAGTACTCGAAGCGGATGGACGCCGGCCGAACGTAGTCGTGCAGGTCGACCACGGCCGCGGCACGGCCGCGCGAGCGAGCGTGTTCGGCTGTGCGCGTGGCGAATTCGACCGGACGCGCGGCATCAGCGCCGTCGACCAGGACGATCGATCGATCACCTGCGGGGCACGAATCGACGATGGACCCCATCAGAAGCTCGGGAAATATCGGCACCGGTTGACCCACACCGACCATCTTGCCTGGTCGATCCATTGTTAGCCTTGCCCCCGGAGAAAGGTGGGCACCAGCCATGGCCAGCATCGAGGACATTCTCGAATTGGAACGGATCGAGAACGACATCTATCGGGGACGGACGTTCCCGAGTCGGCTACCCCGTACGTTCGGCGGTCAGGTGGCGGGCCAGGCGCTCGTCGCGGCGGTACGCACGGTTGCCCCCGAGTTCCGCGTCCATTCGCTGCACGGCTACTTCCTGCGACCGGGCAATCCCAACGAGCCGGCCGTGTTCATGGTCGATCGAATTCGCGACGGGCGATCGTTCTGCACGCGTCGAGTCACCGGAATCCAGAACGGCAAGGCAATTTTCACGATGTCCGCGTCGTTCCACGGTGACGACGACGGCATTTCGCATCAGGACCTCATGCCCGAGGTCGTCGGTCCGGAAAGCCTGCCCGATCCCACCACCCTCGCCGAGTACGACCACTCGTACTACAAGGAGTGGTCGGAGTGGGACATTCGTCTCATTCCTGACGACCAGACGGTCAAACATCCGAGTTTTGCTGCACAGCAACGTGTCTGGTTTCGCTACCGAGACAGGCTGCCCGACGATCAGGTCTTCCATGTCTGCGCGCTCGCCTACATGAGCGACATGACGCTGATCGGATCCGCCAAGGTTCCGCACCCGGACGCCGTCACGCAGACGGCCTCCCTCGATCACGCACTGTGGTTCCTGCGGCCGTTCCGGGCCGACGAATGGTTGCTCTACGACCAGACGTCACCGTCCGCCGATTTCGGGCGGGCACTGGCTCAAGGGCGCATTTTCGACACATCCGGACGGATGGTTGCCGCCGTGGTGCAAGAAGGGCTGATGCGCTACGAACGGGATGCCAACGCGCCCCACGTCGATCCCTTCGGCCTCAAGTGACCGCTCCGACCATCGGAGTTCTGGCCCTGCAGGGCGACGTTCGCGAACATCTGGCCGCGCTCGAGTCGAGCGGTGCGCACGGTGTCACCGTGCGGCGCCCCGCCGAGCTGGCGCAGATCGGCGGGCTGATCATTCCCGGTGGGGAATCGACGACCATGAGCAACTTGCTCGGCGTATTCGACCTCCTCGACCCGCTGCGTGCTCGATTGGCCGAGGGACTGCCCGCCTACGGTTCGTGCGCGGGAATGATCCTGTTGGCGTCCGAGATTCTCGACACCAGGCCCGACGCCCGGCATCTCGATTCCCTCGACATCACGGTGCGGCGCAACGCATTCGGTCGTCAGGTCGATTCGTTCGAGACCGATCTCGACGTCACCGACATCGACGGCGGCCCGGTACGAGCGGTGTTCATCCGTGCGCCGTGGGTCGAACGGGTGGGGGAGCACGTCGAGGTGCTCGCCACTGTTCCGCACGGACCGGCAGCCGGACGAGTGGTGGCCGTTCGCCAGAACTCCGTCTTGGCGACGAGCTTTCACCCCGAGGTCACCGGGGACGACCGAGTGCATCGACTGTTCGTCGACATGGTGCGCCGCAGTTAGTACGCCTGGGTGCCGGTCGGTCCCGAGGGTCGTAGCAGGCGAGTAAAGTCGGCAAGACCGATTTCGACCAGGAAGGGGCTCTATCGCATGAGCGGCCACTCAAAATGGGCCACCACCAAGCACAAGAAGGCGGTGATCGACGCCCGACGCGGCAAGTCTTTCGCCAAGCTCATCAAGAACATCGAGGTGGCGGCCCGCACGGGTGGTGGTGACCCCGTAGGCAACCCGACGCTCTTCGACGCCATCCAGAAGGCGAAGAAGACTTCGGTGCCCATCGACAACATCGAGCGGGCGCGCAAGCGCGGAGCCGGTGAAGAAACCGGTGGGGCCGATTGGCAGACCATCATGTACGAGGGCTACGGCCCCAACGGCGTCGCCATACTGATCGAGTGCCTCACCGACAACCGCAATCGCGCCGCCGGTGAGGTTCGGGTGGCGATGACCCGCAACGGCGGCAACATGGCGGACCCGGGTTCGGTGTCGTACCTGTTCTCGCGCAAGGGCGTGGTGACCCTGGAGAAGAACGGCCAGAGCGAGGACGACGTCCTGACGGCAGTCCTCGAAGCGGGAGCCGAGGAAATCAACGACAACGGTGACACGTTCGAGATCGTCAGTGAGCCGACCGATCTGATCGCCGTACGCACTGCGCTGCAGGAGGCCGGAATCGACTACGACTCGGCCGAGGCGAGCTTCCAGGCATCGGTCAGCGTTCCCGTCGACGCGGATGGTGCGCGCAAGGTGTTCAAGCTCATCGACGCACTCGAAGACAGCGATGATGTCCAGAACGTCTGGTCCAACGTCGAGCTGTCCGACGAGGTCATGGCAGAGCTCGACGAAGAAGACTGACCTGCTGCGTTCCGTTCGGGCAACAGGCCGGGTGTCGTATCCCTGATCCGACGGCGGGCTCCGCTACGCTATCGAACAACAGTTCGTAAGCGGAAGGTGTGGTGGCGTGCGGGTGATGGGTGTCGACCCCGGTCTTACCAGGTGTGGGCTCAGTTTGATCGAGGGCGGAGCGGGCCGAACGGTGGTCGCACTCGACGTGGATGTGGTGCGCACGCCTGCAGACATGGATCTGGCGCAGCGTCTGTTGCGGATCTCCGAGGCGGCGGAGTACTGGCTCGATACCCACAAGCCCTCGGTGGTGGCCATCGAGCGTGTCTTCGCACAACACAACGTGCGGACGGCCATGGGCACCGCGCAGGCCGGCGGCGTCATTGCCCTCGCGGCAGCCAGGCGCGGCGTCGATGTCTGCTTCCACACTCCCAGTGAGGTGAAGGCGGCCGTCACGGGTAACGGCTCGGCCGACAAAGCACAGGTCACCGCCATGGTGATGCGCATTCTCGGCCTGCAGACCGCGCCGACTCCCGCCGACGCGGCCGACGCACTGGCGCTCGGTATCTGTCATTGCTGGCGGGCTCCCATGATCGCCCGGATGGCCAAGGCCGAAGCCATGGCCGCAGAACAGAAGCGCAAATACGATGCGCGTCTGGCCGAGGAGCGCAAGGCTCGCGCCGTCGTCGCACGCAGAATCGAGAAAATGGCCAAGAAGGAGGCGGGCGCACGATGATCGCATCCATCAGGGGCTCGGTGGTCGACATCGCGCTCGACCATGCAGTGCTGGAGGCGGCGGGCGTCGGATATCGCGTCAACGCCACTCCGGCAACGTTGGCCACGCTGCACCGGGGAAGCGAGGCCACGCTCCTGACGACCATGATCGTCCGCGAGGACTCGCAGACTCTGTACGGGTTTCCCGACAAGGAGTCGCGTGAGTTGTTCGAGTTGCTTCTCACCGTGTCCGGAGTCGGGCCGCGCATCGCCATGGCCACGCTCGCCGTACACGAGCCCGACTCACTGCGAACAGCGTTGGCGGACAGCGATATCGGGGCCTTGACCAGGGTTCCGGGTATCGGCAAACGTGGCGCGGAGAGAATGGTCGTCGAGCTCCGCGACAAGGTCGACGCGGTGATCGGGCGCGCTGGAAGCTCGGTCGTGCCGGGATCGGGTGCCGGCAATTCGATGCGAGATCAGATCGTCGAGGCGTTGATCGGTCTCGGTTTCCCGGTGAAGCAGGCCGAGGAGGCCACCGACGCCGTACTCGCGCAGCAGCCCGAGGCCACGACATCGATCGCGTTGAGGTCGGCACTGGCCTACCTCGGAAAGTCCAGGTAGACCCACGTGACCGAGGACGACCAGTTCGGCGAATCCCAGGTCGGTGCGGACGCCATGTCCGACGATCTGGATGTCGAGACGAGCCTGCGTCCGAAGAATCTCACCGATTTCATCGGTCAACCCCGAGTGCGGGAGCAGCTCCAGCTCGTGTTGTCGGGGGCCAAGATGCGCGGCGGAACGCCCGATCACATCTTGATGTCCGGTCCGCCGGGACTCGGCAAGACCAGTATGGCGATGATCATCGCGGCAGAGCTCGGTACCTCGCTGCGGCTCACATCCGGGCCTGCGCTCGAGCGGGCCGGTGACCTCGCGGCGATGCTCAGCAACCTGGTCGAAGGCGACGTGCTGTTCATCGACGAAATCCACCGGATCGCCCGTCCGGCGGAGGAGATGCTGTACCTGGCGATGGAGGATTTTCGCGTCGACGTCATCGTCGGCAAAGGACCCGGAGCAACGTCGATTCCGCTCGAGGTCGCACCGTTCACGCTCGTCGGGGCCACCACCAGATCCGGTGCACTCACCGGACCACTGCGAGACCGTTTCGGATTCGTGGCGCACATGGACTTCTACGAACCCAGCGAACTCGAGCGCATCCTGATGCGATCGGCGGGGATCCTGGGCGTGCCGATCGACCGGGACGGTTGCGCCGAGATCGCCGGGCGCTCGCGCGGCACCCCCCGAATTGCGAACCGATTGCTCCGCCGAGTCCGCGACTACGCGGACGTGCGGGGCGACGGCACCGTCACCCAGGACACTGCCAAGGCGGCCCTGGTGGTCTACGACGTCGACAAACTCGGGCTCGATCGACTCGACCGCGCGGTGCTCAGCGCGCTCATCCGAAGCTTCGGCGGGGGACCGGTGGGGGTATCGACGCTGGCCGTCGCCGTCGGCGAAGAGCCGTCGACAGTGGAGGAAGTGTGCGAGCCGTTCCTGGTACGGGCCGGAATGATCGCCCGAACTCCACGTGGACGGGTGGCAACTGCAGCCGCATGGCAACACCTCGGCCTGACGCCGCCCCCCGATCTTGCGGTCGGGGGAATTTCGGTCCGATCCTCGGAGGCTGCGCAGGGCTTATTCGACTGAAACGGGCACAACACGACACGAGCGGACCGCACCGCTTGCCGGTGATGGCACACTGGGTAGCTGCGAGGCCCGCATCAGCGACGTTTTCGCACGAGACAATGATGATTATCGAACCGAACTTCGAGGACTGACCTTCCGATGGATTTGCTGTTTCCGCTGCTGATCGTTGCCCTTCTGGTACCGCTGTTTCTCAATGCGCGTCGACAGAAGAAGGTGCTGGCCAAGACCACGGAGATGCAGGACTCGCTGAAGGTCGGCGACGAGGTCGTCACCACGGCCGGCCTGTACGCCCGCGTGGTTCTGGTCGAAGACGACACCATCGACCTCGAAATCGCCGACGGCATCATCACCACCTGGTCGCGTGCCGTGGTCCGAGAGGTGCTGCCCGACGATTCCGATTTCGACAACACCGAATCCGATACCACCCACTCGGACATCGCGGCCCTCGGTTCGAGCGACATCACCGGACCGTCGTTGAACAAGGCAGATGCGAGCCGGCCGGACGAGACCGTCGAGCAGACGTCGAAGAGGCTCGAAAAAGAGTGACCAGGCGTTGATCCGAACCGCTGTCGGAGACTCGAATCCGGCAGCGGTTTCGTCTGCGGTGACCGATGTGGTGCACAATCGCACCGCTCACCGCGGACACGCTCATCGCTGACACATTGGGCCGTCAGGCCTTGGAACAAACCCGATACTTTCCACCGCCCAGAGGAGAATCACACACCGTGGCACCTTCCAGCGGATCGGTGCAACCCGCCCGCTATCTCGCCGTTTTCGCGGTGCTGATGGCAGCGGTGTATGCCCTGGTCTTCTTCACCGGAGACAAAGACCCCTCGCCGAAGTTGGGAATCGACCTGCAGGGCGGCACGCGTGTGACACTCACCGCGCGGACCCCCGACGGCAATGCGCCGACGCAGGACAGCCTGAAGCAGGCGCAGCAGATCATCGAGACTCGCGTCAACGGTCTCGGTGTCTCTAACTCCGAGGTGGTCATCGACGGTGACAACCTGGTCATCACGGTGCCCGGTGACGACAGTTCTCAGGCGCGCACACTCGGCCAGACCGCACGGCTGTTCATCCGCCCGGTGGTGGGATCGGTTGCCCCCACGGCAGGCCAGGGTGCAGGGTCCCAGCAAACACCGGTCGATCCAGCTGCGCCTGTCGATCCAGCTGCGCCGGTCGATCCGGCTGCCCCTGCAGCACCGGCCGCGACTCCAGATCCCGCAGCACCGGCCGCGCCGCCCGCACCGCAAGGTCGCGTTTTCCCGGCGCAGGATCCGTCGGCGGTCGATCCGACACCCGCACCCGATGCCCCGTCCACGGATGCGCCCGCGACCGACGATCCCGCTGCCGATGCGTCGCTGTCCGACGCCGATCGCGCAGCGCAGGAGATCGCCGACGCCAAGGCACTCCGACAGAGCGAGGACCAGCAGATCCAGCAGCTGGCCATGCAGTCCCTCGACTGCAATGCCGCCGATCCGCTGGCGGGCAACGATGATCCAGCGCTCCCTCTCGTCGCATGCTCGACCGACGGGACGGCGGTCTACCTGCTCGGCCCGACGATCATCGACGGGCAGCAGATATCCGACGCGACGTCCGGTTTCGACAGTCAGCAGGCCCAGTTCCAGGTGAGCCTGACGTTCGACTCGGACGGATCGAACACCTGGGCTCAGTTCACTGCGGCCAACCTGCAGAAGCAGGCTGCGTTCGTGCTCGACTCGAAGGTCATCAGCGCACCGGTCATCCAGGGTGCCACCCCGGCCGGTAGCGCTACCTCGATCACCGGCAACTTCAATTCCCAGAGCGCTACCGAGCTCGCCAACACCCTCAAGTACGGCTCGCTGCCGCTCTCCTTCGCGTCCTCCGAAGCCGAAACGGTCTCGGCCACACTGGGATTGGCCTCGCTCGAGGCAGGTCTGATCGCCGGTGCCATCGGCTTGGCGCTCGTGCTGGTGTACTGCCTGCTCTACTACCGTGCCCTCGGCCTGCTCACGGCCCTGTCTCTGGTGCTGGCCGGTCTCGTCGTCTACGGAATCATCGTTCTGTTGGGCAGGTGGATCAGCTTCACGCTCGACCTCGCAGGCATCGCCGGACTCATCATCGGTATCGGCATGACCGCGGACTCGTTCGTGGTGTTCTTCGAGCGCATCAAGGACGAGATCCGGGAAGGACGCAGCTTCCGTTCGGCCGTTCCGCGCGGTTGGGCTCGCGCACGCAAGACGATCCTGTCGGGTAACGCGGTCAGCTTCATCGCGGCGGCGGTGCTGTACCTGCTGGCCGTGGGTCAGGTCCGCGGCTTCGCCTTCACCCTCGGCTTGACGACCATCCTCGACATCATCGTCGTGGTCCTCGTGACATGGCCGCTGGTGTACCTCGCGTCCAAGTCGAAATTCTGGTCCAAGCCGTCCGTCAACGGACTCGGTGCCGTTCAGCAGATCGCGCTCGAACGCAAACGCGCGGCCAACAAGGCGCTCGCCGTCAAGACCGGCACTGCGCCGTCGAAGGAGGCATGACATGTCGGACACGACCACGTCCACCCCATCGCCCCTCGACGATTCGAGTGTCGACCAATCCGCCCAGCCCAAGCACACTTGGCTCTCGCGGCTGTACACCGGTACCGGTGCCTTCGACATCGTCGGCCGTCGCCGGTTCTACTACATTCTGACCGGCGTCATCGTGCTGGTGTGCCTGCTCAGCTTCCTCGTTCGCGGTTTCACCCTCGGCATCGACTTCGAGGGCGGAACCCGCATCTCTCTGCCCGCTGCCGACAACATCTCGACCGAGCAGGTCGAAACCGTCTACAACGATTCGCTCGGCATGCCGCCGGTGTCGGTGCAGACGGTCGGGTCCGGTGCGGCAGCAACGGTGCAGATTCGCTCCGAGGCGCTCGACGCCGGAGAGGTCGACAGCCTGCGTCAGGCGTTGTTCGAGGCATTCTCGCCGCAGGACAACTCCGGTACCGCAACCCCCAATGCCATCAGTGTGTCCGACGTCAGTGAGACCTGGGGGAGCCAGATCACCCAGAAGGCGCTGATCGCACTCGCGGTCTTCTTGGTCATCGTCAGCATCTACATCGCCATTCGGTACGAGCGTGACATGGCCTTTGCTGCGCTGGCGGCTCTGGCTTTCGACCTCATCGTCACCGCAGGGGTGTACTCACTCGTCGGATTCGAGGTGACTCCGGCGACGGTCATCGGCCTGCTGACGATCCTCGGCTTCTCGCTGTACGACTCCGTGGTGGTGTTCGACAAGGTCGAGGAGAACACTCGTGGCATCCTCAACCTGCACCGAAAGACATACGCAGAGCAGGCGAACCTCGCCGTCAACCAGACTCTGATGCGCTCGATCAACACGACCGTGATCGGCGTGCTCCCTGTGCTCGCGCTCATGATCATCGCGGTCTGGCTGCTCGGTGTCGGCACTCTCAAGGACCTGGCGCTGGTGCAGCTCGTCGGCATGATCGTCGGTGCATACTCGTCCATCTTCTTCGCTACCCCGCTGCTGGTGACCCTCAAGGAGAAGTGGGGCCCCGTCGCCGTACACACACGCAAGGTCCACTCCAAGCGGGCCGATGCGGCGGCCCGCGCAGCCGGTATCGCTCCCGAGCCGGTGGCGGTCGGCGTCGCGGCCCCCAAGGCGTCGGCTCCCCAGCCGGGCAACCGCCCCACCGGGAAGCGGAACAAGAAGCGTCGGTAGGAACCACACTCGACAGGGACGGAGAGTGCACGTGAAACGCAGGTCGATCGCGGCACTGGCGGTGGCGGGTCTCGCCGCGGTGTCCATCACCGCGTGTTCGTCGCCCGAGGACAAGGTGCCCTCGATCGGATACTCGTTCGACAACGTGGTGAACACCTACAACGCGAGAACCGTCGACGGTGCAGCATCCGGAGCCCGGCAGGCATTCACTCGGGTCCAGGTGGGCTTCAGCTACCTCGGGCCCGAGGGAGATGCGTTGTCGGACAACGACATCGGAACCGTGTCGGTGGTTCCCGGTGATGTCTTGACCGTCCAGTACTCCATCGCTCCGGCGGCAACCTACTCCGACGGTGCGCCCATGGCCTGTGACGATCTGGTGCTGGCCTGGGCGGCGAACAGTGGCAGATTCGCCACCGACCGCCCCATGTTCGACGCGGCGTCGACGGCCGGGTATTCCGACATCCAACGCATCGACTGCGTTCCGGGATCGAAGGAAGCAACGGTTGTCTACGCCCCGGGCCGCAGCTACCAGAACTGGCGCGCACTGTTCGGCGCCACCGATCTACTGCCGGCTCACGTGGCGGCGCGGGCTGCGGGTGTACCGAATGTCGTCGACCCCATCCTGGCCGAGGACGACGACGTCGTGAGTCGAATTGCCGAGTTCTGGAACACCGGATGGACTCTGACACCGGGCTCGATCGATCTGTCACTGCTGCCGTCGGCGGGCCCGTACCGCATCGAGTCCTACACGGCCGAGGACGGTCTCGTTCTCGTCTCGAACGACGCCTGGTGGGGAGTCCCACCCCAGACCGAGCAGGTCGTCGTCTGGCCCAAGGGCACCGACCTGGCGGCGAAGTCGGCGGATGGCTCACTCGACGTGATCGACCACGGTGCCGGTGCCGGTGCCGTCGACCTCGGCACCATCGAGGGATTCACGACCACCGAGGAGCCGTCGCGAGGCGTCGAGCAGTTGACCTTCGCTACACAGGGCGTGCTGGCCGACGCGAGTGCCCGACGCGCAGTGGCGGCGTGCATCCCCAGATCGGATCTGTTCGACACACTGGGTCACCCCGGTGTCGAGGCGGCCTCGGCGGGTCTCGGCTCGGGCGTCGTCGACTCACGACTGATCCGACCCGACACACTGGAGTATCCGTCGGTCGCCACGGTCGTCGGCGATCGGTACCAGCGCTCGGACCTCGATCAGGCGGGCAGGGAACTGGCCGCCGCGGGCGAGAACGCCCTGACCGTTCGTGTCGGCTACCGCGGACCGGATGCGCGTCGCGCCCAGGAGGTGAGCCGCATGGCCACCGACTGCGCAGCCGCAGGCATCACCGTCCAGGACGCGAGCTCACCGGACTTCACTCCGTCCGCTCTGCGTGCCGGAGCTGTCGATGCCGTCCTCGGCAGCAGTGGGTCACTTCCCGGACCGTCGGGTTCGGCCGCTGGGGTCACCGCACGGTATTCGTTGCGGACGGGAATCGGTCTGAACGTCGGCGGATACAGCAACGGCAGAATCGACTCCATCATCGATCAACTGGCGGTGACGGACGACCCCGAGCGAATACTGGCGCTGGCCACCGAGGGCGAGAACATCCTGTGGAACGACATGCCGTCGCTTCCCCTGTACAACGAGCCGCGTACCACCGTCGTCAGTGACGGCATGCAGGACGTGGTGCCCAACCCGACGGCCGCAGGTGCCGGATGGAACATGGATCGGTGGGTGCTTCTTCGATGAACGACGCAGGTGATCGCGAAGGTGCGGCCGCTGCCGTGACGCGGCTGACGCGGTGGGTCGAGAATTTCCCCGTCCCCGGTGTCCGTTTCGGCGATCTGACCCCGGTGTTCGCCGACGGGGCGGCGCTTCGTAGTGTCGTGTCGGAATTGGCGGAGGGTTTCGAGAACGTCGATCTGGTGGCGGGAATCGATGCCCGAGGATTCCTGCTGGGAGCAGGCGTGGCACTCGAGCTCGGGTGCGGTGTGCTCGCGGTGCGTAAGGCCGGAAAGCTGCCGCCACCGGTGCATTCACGGTCGTACGACCTCGAGTACGGGACGGCCGAGCTGCAGATCCCGACGGCTATCGATGTGGCCGGCCGTCGAGTGTTGGTGGTCGACGACGTGCTGGCAACCGGCGGCACGGTCGATGCCACGGCTCGGTTGTTGGCCGATCAGGGTGCGGTGATCGCCGGTGCCGCCGTCGTTCTCGAAATCGCGGCTCTGGGTGGGCGGAACAAGTGCAGCGGCTACCCGCTCGGCTGCCTGGTTCGGGTATGAGGACTAAAGTCTGTTCGTAGTGCGTTGACCGGGTGCGTTCGTGGTCACCGTGGAACGTGTGGCAGGAGGTGATGAGAGTGACCCGTTACATCGATCAGCCCTTGCCGGAAGGGCCTGCCGCCGTCGAGCAGCCCGCAGTTGCCGAGCAGCCGGCAGTCGCCGATCGGACCGCAGTCGTCACGAACAACGAACCCGTGTCCGCAGACCCGGCGTCGACCGATTCTCAGGCTCCGTCCGGTGCGCGAAACTCGGCACCCGTCCCCACGTCGGCGTCGCGACGTGTGCGCGCGCGTCTGGCTCGCCGCATCACCGCAGGACGCAGCGCGGCAGTCAAACCGGTGCTCGAGCCGCTCGTGAGCCTGCACCGCGAGCTCTATCCCAAAGCCGACCTCACGCTGCTGCAGCGGGCCTACGACGTCGCGGACGAGTTGCACGCCTCTCAGATGCGCAAGTCCGGTGATCCCTACATCACGCATCCGCTGGCCGTGGCGAGCATCTTGGCCGAGCTTGGCATGGACACGACGACGCTCGTTGCCGCTCTGCTGCACGACACGGTCGAGGACACCGGGTATTCGCTCGCCAAGTTGACCGAGGAATTCGGCGACGAGGTCGCGCATCTCGTGGACGGGGTGACCAAACTCGACAAGGTGGTGCTCGGAACCGCAGCCGAGGGCGAGACCATCCGCAAGATGATCATCGCCATGGCGCGAGATCCGCGGGTACTGGTCATCAAGGTGGCCGACCGGTTGCACAACATGCGCACCATGCGCTTCCTGCCTCCGGAGAAGCAGGCGCGCAAGGCCAAGGAAACGCTCGAAGTCATTGCGCCGCTTGCTCATCGACTTGGGATGGCCACGGTCAAGTGGGAGCTGGAAGACCTGGCCTTCGCCATTCTTCATCCCAAGAAGTACGACGAAATCGTGCGTCTCGTCGCCGATCGTGCGCCGTCCCGCGACACTTACCTCGAGAAGGTGCGCGCCGAGATCAATGCGACACTGGCCGCGTCGCGCATCAGCGCGGTGGTGGAGGGCCGTCCGAAGCATTACTGGTCGATCTACCAGAAGATGATCGTCAAGGGTCGCGACTTCGACGACATCCACGACCTCGTCGGCGTACGCATTCTGTGCGACGAGATCCGCGATTGCTACGCCGCGGTGGGCGTCGTGCACTCGTTGTGGCAGCCGATGGCCGGCCGGTTCAAGGATTACATCGCGCAGCCGCGCTACGGCGTCTACCAATCGCTGCACACCACCGTGATCGGACCCGAGGGCAAGCCCCTCGAGGTGCAGATTCGCACGCGCGACATGCACCGCACGGCCGAGTTCGGAATTGCTGCCCACTGGCGATACAAGGAAACCAAGGGCAAGCACTCACAGGACAACGCCGAAGTCGACGACATGGCGTGGATGCGCCAGCTTCTGGACTGGCAGCGAGAAGCCGCCGATCCGGGGGAGTTCCTCGAATCGCTGCGCTATGACCTCGCGGTGAAGGAGATCTTCGTCTTCACTCCCAAGGGCGATGTCGTGACGCTGCCTGCCGGATCGTGTCCGGTGGACTTCGCGTATGCAGTGCACACCGAGGTGGGGCACCGCTGTATCGGTGCGCGGGTCAACGGTCGGCTCGTCGCGCTCGAACGCACCCTCGACAACGGTGAAGTGGTCGAGGTGTTCACCTCCAAAGCTGCCACCGCCGGCCCGAGTCGGGACTGGCAGGGGTTCGTTGCCTCGCCGCGAGCGAAGACCAAGATCCGCCAGTGGTTCGCCAAGGAGCGTCGCGAGGAAGCACTCGAGGCCGGTAAGGACGGCATCGCCAAGGAGGTTCGCCGAGGCGGACTCCCGTTGCAGCGCTTGATGAACGCCGAGTCCATGTCGGCGATCGCGCACGAGCTGCGGTACGTCGACGTGTCGGCGCTCTACACGGCGGTCGGCGAGAATCATGTGTCCGCTCGCCACGTGGTGCAGCGGTTGGTGGCCCATCTCGGTGGCGTCGGCGACGTGGAGGAAGAACTCGCGGAGCGGTCGACCCCGTCGACCATCCCGACGCGACCCCGCCAGGTCGGTGACGCCGGAGTGTTGGTCACCGGTGCCGAGGGCGTCGTCGCGAAGCTCGCGAAGTGCTGTACTCCGGTGCCGGGCGACGAGATTCTCGGATTCGTCACCCGCGGTGGATCGGTGAGCGTGCACCGTACCGATTGCACCAACGCCCGCTCGCTGGAAGAGCAGTCCGAGCGGTTCATCGAAGTGCAGTGGGCACCGTCGGCATCGTCGGTGTTTCTGGTCGCCATTCAGATCGAAGCGCTCGACCGGCATCGGCTGCTGTCCGACGTCACCAAGGCGTTGGCCGACGAGAAGGTCAACATCCTCTCGGCATCCGTCGCGACCTCGGGGGACCGGGTTGCCATCAGCAAGTTCACATTCGAGATGGGTGATCCGAAGCATCTCGGGCATGTGCTGAACGTCGTGCGCAACGTCGAGGGCGTCTACGACGTGTATCGGCTGACATCGGCAGCCTGACCGGTTCGAATACGGCGAGAGGGTGAGCAGATTCTCTGCTCACCCTCTCGTCTTTCGAATCCGAGTTCAGGTCGCGGACTTCACGATCACCGGGTTCGCGGGGGCACCGTCCTCGGCACCACCGGTGACGCCGCCTGCCGCGATGGCATCGAGGGTGGCCAGACCGGTGTCGGAGATCGTGCCGAACACGGTGTACTGAGGCGGCAACACCGAATCTGCGTACACCAGAAAGAACTGGCTCCCGTTGGTGTCGGGGCCTGCGTTGGCCATGGCGAGCGTGCCGCGGGGGTAGACCACCGGATTCTGGGCCTGCGCCGGATCGCCGGTGTACGCCGTGGTGGGGTACTCGTTGGCGAAGCTGTAACCCGGTCCGCCCTTACCGGTTCCGGAGGGGTCGCCGCACTGCAGTACTTCGAGACCCGGCGACGTCGTCAACCGGTGGCAGGGGGAGCCGTCGAAATATCCCTGCTGCGCGAGGCTGACGACACTGTTGACCGTGCAGGGGGCCTGGGTCCGGTCGAGAGTGATGGCAATCGGTCCCTGATCGGTCGACAACGTCAGATCCACGGTGCCGTACACGTCCACGTTGTCCGCAGAAGGCGCAGACACCTTCTTGGCTGCGGGGGTTCCGCTCGGATATGCGCAGGAAACCGTATCGGTACTCGGCTGGGGCACCGGCGGCAACGCACCGAAACGAGACAGGTCCAGTGCCGGACGCGGGGTGGTCGTTGCCGCCGCAGTCGAGGTCGACGACGACGGCGTGGTGGTGGTCGGTGCGGCGGCAGGCTCGGTAGAACCGGAACAGCCTGCCAGCAGCAGAGCGGTGGCGGCGACAGTGATCGTCAGAACGGAAGTACGGTTCACAGGTCGCTCAACATGGACGTGACCTCGACCGGTTCGGCGGGCGCTCCGTCGGATGCGCCGCCCTGCGCCCCCTTGGCCGCTATCGCGTCGAGGGTGGCGAGTCCGGTCTCGTCGATGGTGCCGAACGCGGTGTAGGCGGGCGGAAGTTCCGAATCGCCGTAGACGAGGAAGAACTGGCTGCCGTTGGTTCCCGGACCTGCGTTGGCCATGGCCAACGTTCCGCGAGGATAGGAGATCGGGGTCTGCGCAGCCGGGTCGCCCTCTGCGAACGTGTCGGTGGGGAATTCGTCGGCGAACTGGTAGCCCGGCCCACCGGAGCCGGTGCCCGTCGGATCGCCGCATTGCAGCACCTGCAGGCCTGCACCTGTGGTGAGTCGATGACAGGTGGTGCCGTCGAAGTAACCCTGATTGGCGAGTGAGACGAAACTGTTGACCGTGCAGGGGGACTCGGGATTGTTCAGCGTCAGGCCGATGTTTCCCGCAGACGTGGTCATGCTGTAGCTCACCGGTTCGTCGCTGGTGGGGACGTTGTCGGTGCGCGGGGGAGTATTGGGCTTGGCTGCAGGTTGCGCCGCGGCGGGGTACGAGCAGTTCACCGTTTCGGGTAGTGGTTCGGTGCGCCCGGCCGCGATGATCGAATCCGCGGGTGCCGACGTCGTCGATTCCTGGGCGGTGCTCGCATCGTCGTCGTCGCCGCGGGTCACCACGTACACGACCGAGACGACGGCCACGACCGCAACTACGCCCAGAATGGAACCTGCGATCGTCAATTGCTTACGACGCCGCGCTCGCTCTGCACGGCGTACGAGTTGGCGTTCGAGCTTTCTCTTGGCAGCCTCGCGCCGTTGCTCGTTGCTGGGCAATTCGTGTTCCTCCCGCTTGTCGACAATCGACCTCGCCCGCTCGCTGCACGGACCGATCGTGTGGTATCCGGCCGAAAATCGGCCAACGCGAGTTTGCCATCTTCGCCTGAGAGCATGCTGGGGGGACCCGACGGGAGAGGCAGCACTAGGCTTGCTCGGTACTTCGGCCTCAGCCTTTAGGAGCGATCGCCTTGCTCGTCACCGGATTCCCCGCAGGCATGTTTCAGACGAACTGTTACATCCTGGCCCAGGACGACGCGTCCGAGTGTGTCGTCGTCGATCCCGGTCAGGACGCCGCGGATCCGTTGATCGACTTTCTGACGCAATCCTCGCTCACCCCAACCGCGGTGCTGCTCACGCACGGCCACCTCGACCACACGTGGTCGGTGGAGCCGATCTGCGCGAAGTACGGCATTCCGGCGTACATTGCACCCGAGGATCGGTACATGTTGGCCGATCCGATCAAGGGAACCGGTCCGACGCTGGCTGCGGTGCTGGGCGACCTCGAGTTCCACGAACCGGCCGAGGTGATCGAGCTCACCGACGGGCAGCGACTCGAACTGGCCGGAATCGAATTCACGGTGGTCCACACGCCCGGACACACTCAGGGATCGGTGGTGTTCCTCGCCCATGCCGACGGGCCCGACGGCTCGGTTCCACTGGCGCTGACCGGCGATACCCTCTTCGCCGGCTCCATCGGACGAACGGATCTGCCCGGCGGCGATCACAACCAATTGCTGAGGTCCATCGCAACCCGGCTGCTCCCGCTGAGCGACGACACCGTCGTCCTCCCCGGGCACGGCGGACAGAGTTCGATCGGCCAGGAGCGCGGGTCCAACCCGTTCCTCGTTGGACTCACGGGCCCCGAGCAAGGAAAGCTGTGAGCGTGAGCAAGCCGACCACCTTTTCTGCGCCCAAGGGCATTCCCGACTATTTTCCTCCCGACTCGGCCGAGTTCGTCGCCGTGCGTGAAGGGCTGCTCGGTGCCGCCCGCAACGCCGGCTACGGCCACATCGAGCTACCGATCTTCGAGGACACCGGACTGTTCGCCCGCGGCGTCGGGGAGTCGACCGACGTGGTGAGCAAGGAGATGTACACCTTCTCCGATCGCGGCGATCGATCGGTGACGCTGCGACCCGAGGGCACCGCCGGGGTCATGCGCGCGGTGATCGAGCACGGCTTGGACCGGGGCGCTCTGCCGGTCAAGCTGGCCTACGCCGGTCCGTTCTTCCGCTACGAGCGTCCGCAGGCCGGACGGTACCGGCAGCTGCAGCAGGTGGGTGTCGAAGCTATCGGCGTCGACGACCCGGCGCTGGACGCGGAGGTCATCGCCGTGGCCGATGCCGGTTTCCGGGCCCTCGGGCTCACCGGATTCCGGCTCGAGATCACCTCGCTCGGCGACGACACCTGCCGTCCGCAGTACCGAGAGTTGTTGCAGCAGTTCCTGTTCGCGCTTCCGCTCGACGAGGACACCCGTCGTCGCGCCGAGATCAACCCGCTGCGAGTGCTCGACGACAAGCGGCCCGACGTGCGCGCGATGACCGCGGACGCACCGTTGATGCTCGACCACCTGTCCGATTCTGCAAAGGAGCACTTCGACGAGGTGCTGGCATACCTGGACGTGATGAACGTTCCGTACCTGGTGAACCCTCGAATGGTGCGCGGGCTTGACTACTACACCAAGACGACGTTCGAGTTCGTGCACGACGGGCTCGGGGCGCAATCGGGCATCGGCGGGGGCGGACGCTACGACGGACTGATGGAGCAGCTCGGCGGGCAGGCTCTGTCCGGAATCGGATTCGGTCTCGGCGTCGATCGCACCGTTCTGGCCCTCGCGGCCGAAGGCAAGACTGCGGGTTCCACATCGCGATGCGAGGTGTTCGGCGTTCCGATGGGTTCCGGTGCCAAACTGGCGATCGTCGACGTCGCGGCCCAGTTGCGCGAACGAGGCATCGCGGTCGACATGGCCTACGGAAATCGCGGCATGAAGGGATCGATGAAGGCCGCCGACCGATCCGGTGCCCGGTATGCGTTGGTGCTCGGCGATGAGGAGTTGGCAGCGGAATCGATTCTGGTGAAGGACCTCTCGAACGGCGAGCAGGACACCGTCGCTCTGGCCGACGTGGTCGACGCCCTCGGAGTGCGCCTTGGACGGTGACCCACGGCCCGCTGCGGGACCGGTAGCCCTCGATCTGGTCTCGGTCGAAATCCTGGCACCGAGACTGCGCAAGATAATGGTGGGGTCGACGGCGATCGGAATCGTTGTTGCCGTCGTGCTGGCGTTGTTCGTACCGTTGTGGGTTGCAGTGCTCGTCGGGGTCGTTGTCGGCGGTCCGGCAGCACTGTCGGGCTGGCTGGGTTTGCGCAGACGGGTGTGGCTCGACGGACCGCAACTCTGTGCGCGAGGGTTGCGCACTCGTCGGCTGAAGATGCCGGAGGTGGTGACGGCAGAGATGACGATCAGGACGGCCGGTATCGACCAGATCTCGTTGCGGCTGTACGACGGTCGTACTCGAATCGTGGTTCCGCTGGCGCTCTACACGAAGGGCGGGGGCCGAGAACTGCCGATTCTGGCACTGCGGACCCTCGCCGACTCGCTGTGGACCACCGAATTGGTGCCGGCCGCGGCGATCGCGTCGGTACTGGTGGACCAGCTGCGCGCCGAGGCGCGCGACGCCGGACTCGACGAGCGGCCGCTTTATCGCGCAATCGAACTCGTTCGCAGCAAGGGTCGCACCCCACAGGCGACACTGACCGACCGCGAGGTCGCTCGGTTGCTCGATTGAGCAGTTGTCAGGTCACCAGGAACGCGTCGAGTACAACGGCCTCGGCCGATCGGGATCCGGACGTGACCACGAGCGCGCGGTTCAGATAGGTGAACTTCGGCACCGCCGTCGACACGCGCAGGGTGCCGCGGAAGTAGTACGTCGCGGGGTCCACTTCGCGCTCCGGATCGTTCAACGCCTCGATCACCTCGGCCGGGCCGAACTGAACGCCGCGATAGTCGAGCGAAAGGTAACCGCCGCTTGCCAATTCGAGAACAAGGTCGCTGCTGAACTCCGTACAGCCGTCCGGCCGCGTCACGCTGACGACGGTCGACCGGGCGGCGAGGGTTCCCTCGATGTCGGGTCCGGGGGCTGCGCCTCCGAGAACGGTGGTGACCACCCGTTCGCCCTGGGGTACCGAACCGATCTCGATGGCAGGCCCGAGCGTGAGGCCGAGTCGCAGAATGGGTTCGAGGGTCGGTGTGTTCGGGGCGGTCACGTGCGGTGCACTCCTAGGATCGACTGGGACCCACGCTATCGCCTTCCGGTGACCACCTCCGAGCGGGGATCGACATCGAGTCGGCCTTGACACCTCATAGAACAAATGTTCGACTGTGTGCATGCGATGGGCCGGTCAGACTCTCGACGCCGCGGACGACGGCGCGCTACCGGGGCTCGAGCGGTCCGGTCTGGTTCGCAGCGTGCAGACCCCGGAGTTCGAGGGCATCACTTTTCACGAAGTGCTGTGCAAGAGTGCGCTCAACGAGGTGCCGAGCGAATCGCAGGTGCCGTTCTCGTGGACCGTCAACCCGATGCGTGGGTGCTCGCATGCATGTCGGTACTGTTTCGCGCGGCCGACCCACGAATATCTGGATCTGAACTCCGGCAACGATTTCGACTCACAGATCGTCGTCAAGACGAACGTGGCGGCGGTGTTGCGCAAGGAACTCTCGCGCCGGTCCTGGAAGCGGGAGCCGGTGGCGCTCGGAACCAACACCGATCCTTATCAACGCGCGGAGGGGCGGTACCGGTTGATGCCGGGAATCATTCGCGCTCTGACCGAATCCGGGACGCCGTTCTCCATCCTCACCAAGGGCACGCTGCTGCGGCGCGATCTGCCTCTGTTGACGTTGGCCGCTCGGCAGGTCGATGTGCACGTGAGCATCAGCCTCGCCATTCACGACGCGGACTTGCAGAAGCAGCTCGAGCCCGGAACTCCCAGTCCTCGAGCACGATTGGATCTCATCCGTGCCGTCCGGGACGCGGG
This sequence comes from Rhodococcus sp. 077-4, assembly GCF_047782425.1. Classification (NCBI taxonomy): domain Bacteria; kingdom Bacillati; phylum Actinomycetota; class Actinomycetes; order Mycobacteriales; family Nocardiaceae; genus Rhodococcus; species Rhodococcus sp. 077-4. The sequence goes on from NZ_JAJPWC010000002.1 coordinate 1,129,697, forward strand.
ACTGGACTGCGGAGTGCTGGTTGCGCCGGTGATTCCCTTTCTCACCGACGGTGCCAAGCAACTGGACGGGCTGATCGGAGCACTGGCCGAGGCGGGTGCGACGACCGTGACGGCACTACCGATGCATCTGCGCTCGAGCACCAAGGATTGGTACATGAGCTGGCTGGTGAAGGAGCATCCGGCCTTGGTACGCAGGTACCGCCAGCTCTACGGCCACGGGGCGTACGTCACGCCGGAGTACAAACGGTGGCTGAAGGGCAGAATCGATCCGTTGCTCGAGAACTACGGATTCGCCGCTGAGCAGACCCGCTCGCTGCCCGCGAACGAGCCTGCCGAACCTCGCGAGCTGGTGACCTCGGGGCCGGCCCTCACTCTGTTCTGACGGCCACTCGTTCAGGGATTGTCGAGGTCTCGCGCCGAGAACGTATCGCAGGCCCCAACCTGTCCGGTCTCGTAGCCCGCGGTGAACCACGCCTGCCGTTGCGCCGACGAGCCGTGCGTCCAACCCTCGGGGTTGACGCGGCCGGTCGACGCTTCCTGGATCCGGTCGTCGCCCACCGAGGATGCGGCGGACAGGGCGTCGGCGATATCGGTGGGGGTCAGCGGTTCGAGAAAGGGAACTCCGGTTTTCGGGTCGACCGTGTCGGCCGCATAGTGCGCCCAGATGCCCGCGTAGCAGTCGGCCTGAAGCTCTACCTTGACGCCGCCGGACTCGGGTCCCTGCGGATCGGCCTGCGCGCGGCCGATATCACCCAGCTGATTCTGGATGTGGTGCCCGAACTCGTGCGCAACAACGTACTCCTGCGCCAGAGGTCCACCGCTGGAACCGAATTGGTCGACGAGGACCTGGAAGAAGCTCGTATCGAAATATGCCGTCGAATCGGCCGGGCAGTAGAACGGCCCGACGGCGCTGGTTGCGTTACCGCAGCCGGTATTCGTCGATCCGGAGAACAGGTTGACTTCGGGTTGGACGTAGGCGACGCCGGTCTGCGACTGCAATTGGGATTCCCAGACGGTGTCCAGGCTCGCCACCGTGAAATCGACCCGGCAGTCGACGTTGCTGTTCGCTTCCGCGACATCACAGTCGAGCGTTCCGGACGACCCGGAGTCGTTCTGTCCGGCGGAACTGTCGCCGCCGCTGATCTGGTTCAAGATTGCTCCCGGGTCGCCGCCGAACAGCAGGGCAAGGACGATGATCACCAAGCCACCCGCGCCGCCGCCGATGGCCAACTTGCCGCGTCCGCCGCCCCCGCCCCCGCCGCCGCCGACCGAGACCCGGCCCGGTGTGGACTGCGAGCCTTCTCTGAACGTCATGACCGAGTTCCCCTCCGCCGAGCCCACAACTGTGGTGCGAACCGATGTCGCCTCTATCGGCCCTAGCTTCGCATGCCAGGACAGGATCTCGTTTCCTTCTAGGGTGATGTGCTCCGTAGGATCGGTGAGCGAACAACACGATCAGCGGATTTTTCTCGAAAGGACACCCGTGCTGCGCACCCACCTCGCCGGCTCATTACGCCCCGAGCACGTCGACCGAACCGTGACGCTGACGGGATGGGTGGCCCGTCGACGCGATCACGGCGGCGTCATCTTCATCGATCTGCGTGACGCGTCCGGTGTGTCCCAGGTCGTCTTCCGTGAGGGAGCAGCACTCGAGCAGGCCCACCGACTGCGCGCCGAATACGTCGTGAAGGTGACCGGCAAGGTCGAGAGTCGGCCCGAGGGCAACGCCAACTACGAGATCCCCACCGGCGCGATCGAGGTCGAGGCATCCGAGATCGAGGTGCTGTCCGAGGCGGCACCACTGCCGTTCCAGCTCGACGATCAGCCCGGTGAAGAGGCCCGGCTGAAGTACCGCTATCTCGACCTGCGTCGCGAGGGTCCGGGTCATGCCATTCGGTTGCGTTCGCACGTCAACGCCGCAGCCCGCTCGGTGCTGGCGCACCACGAGTTCGTCGAGGTCGAGACTCCGACGCTCACGCGGTCCACGCCCGAAGGTGCTCGTGACTTCCTGGTTCCCGCGCGTCTGCAGCCGGGTAGCTTCTACGCTCTGCCGCAGAGCCCGCAGCTGTTCAAGCAGCTGTTGATGGTCGGCGGCATCGAGCGGTATTACCAGATTGCCCGGTGCTACCGCGACGAAGATTTCCGCGCCGATCGCCAGCCGGAGTTCACCCAGCTCGACGTCGAGATGAGCTTCGTCACGCAGGACGATGTCATTCTGCTGGCCGAGGAAATTCTGGCGTCGCTGTGGAAGCTCGTCGGGCATTACTTCACCGAGCCCATTCCTCGGATCACGTACGCCGAGGCAATGCGTCGTTACGGTTCGGACAAGCCCGATCTTCGATTCGAGATCGAACTGGTCGAGTGCACGGACTTCTTCTCCGACACCACATTTCGCGTGTTTCAGGCCCCGTATGTCGGCGCGGTGGTCATGCCGGGTGGAGCCTCGCAGCCCCGCAAGCAGCTCGACCGGTGGCAGGAATTCGCCAAGCAGCGTGGACACAAGGGCTTGGCATACGTACTCGTCGGTGAGGACGGCACGCTCGGTGGCCCGGTCGCCAAGAACCTGACCGATGCCGAGCGCGACGGCCTGGCTGCACACGTCGGCGCGAACAACGGCGACGCGATCTTCTTCTCCGCGGGCCCGATCAAGGCCTCGCGCGGATTGCTCGGTGCCGTGCGCGGCGAGATCGCTCGTAAGCTCGACCTGATCGACCCGAAGGCGTGGGCTTTCGTGTGGGTCGTCGACGCACCGCTGTTCGAGCCGACATCCGACGCCACCGCCAGTGGCGACGTGGCCGTCGGATCCGGCGCGTGGACAGCGGTGCACCACGCCTTCACCTCGCCGAAGCCGGAGTCGATGGACACCTTCGACACCGATCCGGGATCTGCTCTTGCCTACGCTTACGACATCGTCTGCAACGGCAACGAGATCGGCGGCGGCAGTATTCGTATCCACCGCAAGGACATTCAGGAACGAGTGTTCGAGATCATGGGCATCGGCAAGGAAGAGGCGCAGGAGAAGTTCGGCTTCCTGCTCGACGCCTTCAGCTACGGCGCACCGCCGCACGGCGGAATCGCGTTCGGCTGGGATCGCATCACCGCGCTGCTCGCCGGAGTCGATTCCATCCGTGAGGTCATCGCGTTCCCCAAGTCCGGTGGCGGCATCGACCCCCTGACCGACGCGCCCGCGCCGATCACTGCGCAGCAGCGTAAGGAATCGGGCGTCGACTTCAAGCCGGAGAAGAAGGAAGAACCGGCCGAGGTTCAATAGCTTCGAATACGAATGGCCCCGTAGCGCTCGAGCGCTACGGGGCCATTCGTCTGTTCGCCGCAGGTCAGCGCGCGGGGGACAGTGTCCCACCGGTGAGAACGCGATACGCGTAGGTGGTGGCGATCACTGAGACGGGCACCGTCACCAGCAAGCCGAGGAAGCACGGGATGGCACCGATGATGTTGATCGCAGCCAAGGCGAGGATCAGCAGAATGACGGGGCCGAAGTTCTTGACGACCAGGTCGACACTGGCTTTGATGGCGTCGATTGCGGGTAGGTTCCGGTCCAGTACGAAGGTCAACGTGAATGCTGTCAGCACGCCGATCACGATCTGCAGAACGGGACCCAAAAACGGAATGAGTCCGAGTACTCCAGTGACCACGGTCAGGATCACAGCCAGGACGGCGATCTGGGGCACATTGGTCAGCCGAAAGAACTGGCCGAACATCGGCTTCTGAGGGCCACCGGTCTCGTCCAGCGCTCCGCGCACGAATACCGCGTTGACGAAATATCCGAGGAAGGTCGCGACGGCGGTAAGGAGTACCGACACTATCGAGAACGTACCGACGTCCAGGGTCTCACCCCGATTGCCGGCGTCCATCGCGGCGGCAAAGGTCGATGCGAAGGCCAGACCGAACGCCACTGCACCCACGACGAACACGATGGCGGTCAGTCCGAGCCACGGACCGACATTGGCCTTGAATTTGTCGAAGCCGTAGCTCAGTGCGGCACCGACATCCAGGCGGCCGGGGTTCGGCCCGAAGGGTGTCTGCCCGTATCCCTGGTTTCCGTAGTTTCCGTAGTTCCCAGGCGGGGGTGGGTAGTTGCCGGGTGGGGGTGGATAGCCGCCGGGTGTGCCGCCTTGGGGCGGGTAGTTTCCGGGCGGTGGTGGGTAAGCACCTGGAGACGGGTAGCCACCGGGAGGCTGGTAACCGCCCTGGGGCCCCGGAGGCGGGTAGCTGCCCTGGGGAGGAAAATTGCCGGGCGGTGGGTAGTTTCCTGGTGGTGGGTAGTTGCCGGGTGGTGGGTAGTTGCCGGGCGCTCCTCCAGAAGGTGGGTAACCACCAGGCGGGGGCGGGTACTGGCCACCGGCAGGAGGCGGTGTGCTGCCCGCGGTCGGCGGGGGATTGCTCGGCGGTTCGAGGCGGTCGGGATCGGATCCCTCGCCGGGTCTCGGGTCGTCGGTCGAATTGTCGCTCACATCGTTCTCCTGGTTTGTGGTTGCGCCGAGCGGGGTCCGTCAGGGCCTCGACTGCTCTGAACACTCGAATGCAGACGAGCGGGCCTCCGGAGAATCCCGGAGGTCCGCTCGTGGGGTGGACGGCGCGTTACTTGACGCTGACGACCTGGGTTCCGCCGGCGATCTCGTCGTGCTTGCCCTGCTTGGTGGGGCTGGAGTTGATGGTCACCGCAATGACGATGTACGCCACCAGCACCAGGAAGTTGCCGAGCAGCGGCACGATGTTGAGCAGCAGGAAGGCATTTCGCTTGGCTGCTTCGGCCTGCGTCGGTATTCCGCCTGCCACGCCGAGGGTACGCAAGCCGAGGAGCTGCTTGCCCAGAGTTTGGCCGCGGGACGACTCGAGAAGCGTGAAGTAGGCGAACCCGATCAGTGCCGTCGCGACGCCCAGCAGGAATGTCCCGATGAACCCGTTCGGGAGAATGAAGTACAGGATGATTTGGACGACTGCGAGCACCAGTCCGTCGATGAACCGGGCCGCGAACCTTATTCCGAGGCTGCCGGGTTGTGCACCGCCGGGCAGCTGAGAGCCGACACCGTATGCCGCGTTACCACCTGCCGGAGGTGGCGGGTAGTTGCCGGGCGGTGGGTAGTTGCCGGGCGGCGGGTAGTTGCCGGGCGGCGGGTAGCCGGACCCTGGGTTCGAGGGGTACTGAGGTTGATTCGGATCGGAGCCGTACTGCGGTCCGTTGGGTGGGTTGTCGCTCACGAAATTCCCCTTGGCTGGAAAGTTTGACGTGCGTAGGTCGAAGACTCGATTTCTCGCTGAGCGAACCGCACGACGGGGTAGGTGTCAAGCACTACACGCCTGCCTGCTGTGCACATTTCGGACACGATTCCTCGCCGAGCGCACCGGGCGTGGTCCCACTAGGGTTGTGTGTTCTACCCATACCGGGACTATCACGAGGGGCTCGCCGTGGGCATCAAAGTTGCACTCGAACACCGCACCAGTTACAAATTCGACCGCACCGTCAAGATCTTCCCGCATGAGATTCGGCTGCGACCGGCACCGCACTCGCGTACGCCCATCGAGGCGTATTCGCTGAAGATCGAACCGGCGGAGCATTTCGTCAATTGGCAGCAGGATGTGTTCGGCAACTTCCTCGCTCGGGTGGTGTTCCCCGAGCGAACCGACCATCTGTCGATCACCGTCGGGCTAGTCGCCGACATGGGCGCGATCAACCCTCTGGACTTCTTCGTCGAGGAGTGGGCCGAGAATTTCGGCTTCGCGTACGAGGAGCACGATCTTCCCGATCTCGAGCCGTATCTGCGGCCGGTGGACGAGGGCAAGGCGGGCTCGGGGCCGGGGCCGGTGGTCTCCGCCTGGGTGGAAAAGCTGCAGGCCGCCGTCGTCGAGCGCGGAGAGTCGTTGCGCACCATCGATTTCCTTGTGATGGCAAACCAGGCGGTCATGGGTGACGTCGGTTACTCCGTGCGCATGGAACCCGGTGTGCAGACTCCGGATCTGACGTTGACCTCTGCTGTCGGTTCGTGTCGCGACTCGGCGTGGTTGCTGGTCTCGGTGCTCCGCCAGATGGGTCTCGCCGCGCGCTTCGTCTCGGGCTACCTCGTTCAGTTGTCCTCGGACGTCAAGTCGTTGGACGGACCGTCCGGCCCGGTGGAGGACTTCACCGATCTCCACGCGTGGACCGAGGTGTATCTCCCCGGCGCGGGCTGGGTCGGGATGGATCCGACCTCAGGTCTGTTCGCAGGCGAAGGCCACATCCCCCTGTCGGCAACGCCGCATCCGTCCACCGCAGCTGCCATTTCCGGTGCAACCAGCAAGTGCAAGGCCGAACTCGATTTCTCCAACACCGTGGTCCGCGTGCACGAGGATCCGCGAACGACGTTGCCCTACACGGCCGAACAGTGGCAGTCGATCAAGGCCACCGCCGAAAAGATCGACAAGCGGATGCTCGATCAGGACATCCGGCTGACAGTCGGCGGTGAGCCCACATTCGTCGCGATCGAGAACCAGGAAGCGCCCGAGTGGAACACCACCGCGGACGGCCCGCACAAGCGCAAGCTGGCAAGTGTTCTCGCCGAACGGCTTCGGACCATCTACGCACCCGACGGCCTGGTGCAGCGCAGTCAGGGCAAGTGGTACCCCGGCGAGCCGTTGCCGCGCTGGCAGGTCGGATTGTTCTGGCGCACCGACGGCCAGGCCCTGTGGCACGACTCCGACCTCATTGCCGATCCCTGGTTGGCAGACGATGTGCGTCCGGAGCCGGTGGACAATTCCGCGTCGCAGGAATTGATCACCGAACTCGTCGAGGCCTTGGGTCTGCCTGCCTCGCAAGCGCGCCCGGCCTACGAGGACCCGCTGGTCAAACTGCTCGATCTGGTGCGTCAGCCGTACGGTGACCCACCCGCCGACGACGAGGATCTGGGGCCAGGAGCCGATTCCGCGGACGCCAGAAAGCGGCTGCTGGAACGGCTCGATGCCAGCACCGACGAGCCGGCGGCGTTCGTGCTGCCCATCTCGCGTACCGAGGACGGCTCGGGCTGGGAGAGTTCGGACTGGAAATTGCGACGCGGTCGAATCGTGTTGCTGGAGGGCGATTCTCCCGCGGGCCTGCGGTTGCCGCTGCGCGCAATCTCGTGGGACGGCGGCCCGGTCGAGAATCCGGCCGACCCCACCGCGCCCAAACCGGACCTGCCCACACCTCAGCTGACGCAGCAACCGCCGCGCGCGATCGACCCGGCGGAGTCCCGCTACGCACAGTTGGTGAACGAGACGTCCGGAGTCGGCGGCACCGCCGTCACCGCTCTCGTCGCCGAGGTCCGCGACGGCGTCCTGCACGTCTTCATGCCACCGATGGACCGCTTGGACGATTTCGTCGACCTCGTTTCCCGCGTCGAGCAGGCCGCGTCGAGCATCGACACCCCGGTCGTCATCGAAGGCTACGGTCCACCGTCGGATCCGCGTATTCAAACCCTCACCGTCACACCGGACCCCGGTGTGATCGAGGTCAACGTTCAGCCGACGTCCTCGTGGGCCGAACAGAACGACCTGATGGAACGCCTGTATCTGGAGGCGCGGAAGTCTCGGTTGAGCACCGAAGGATTCGACAACGACGGCACCACCCGCGGAACCGGTGGCGGCAACCACATCACTCTGGGCGGCGTGACGCCGGTGGATTCACCGGTTCTGCGTCGACCGGATCTGCTGGTGTCCTTGCTGACGCACTGGCAGCGGCATCCGTCGTTGTCGTACCTGTTCTCGGGCCGATTCATCGGCACCACGTCGCAGGCTCCCCGCGCCGATGAGGGCCGCGAGGAATCCCTCTACGAACTCGAAGTCGCCTTCAGCGAGATCAAGAGGCTGACCGGGGCCGACCGATCGGCGTCGCCCTGGGTCGTCGATCGGGCGCTGCGGCACCTGCTCACCGACATCACCGGCAACACGCACCGGGCCGAGTTCTGCATCGACAAGCTCTACAGCCCGGACTCCACCCGCGGCCGCCTGGGCCTGCTCGAGCTGCGCGGTTTCGAGATGCCGCCGCATCATCAGATGGCGATGGTGCAGTCGCTGCTCGTACGATCGATGGTCTCGCGGTTCTGGGACACCCCGCTCGAGGCACCACTGATTCGGCACGGAGCAAACCTGCACGGTCGATACATGTTGCCGCACTTCGTCATCAACGACATCGGTCGCGTCGTCGAGGATCTCCGCGAACACGGGATCGATTTCGACACCAGCTGGCTCGACCCGTTCACCGAGTTCCGATTTCCACGGATCGGAACCACCGTCGTCGGCGACGCCGAGATCGAGCTTCGCGGTGCTATCGAGCCGTGGAACACCCTCGGGGAGGAGTCGACGTCCTCGGGGACGGCGCGGTACGTGGACTCGTCGGTGGAGCGCATTCAGGTGCAGGTCGCCGGTGCCGACGTAGGCCGCTACATGGTGACGTGCAACGGGGTGCCGGTACCGATGCTTCGCACCGATCGTCAGGATGTTCAGGTCGCCGGTGTCCGTTACCGCGCCTGGCAGCCGCCGAGTGCTCTGCATCCGACGATCGAGGTGCAGAGCCCACTGCGTTTCGATCTGGTGGAGTTGCAGACCGGCCGCGCGGTCGGCGGCTGCTCGTACCACGTGGTGCACCCGGGAGGGCGCTCGTACGACGGCCCTCCGGTCAACTCGGTGGAGGCCGAGGCACGTCGTAACGGCCGCTTCGAGGAGGGTGGGTTCACGTCCGGAAAGGTCGACGTAGCAAGATTGCTCGAGATGCACGCTCGCCAAGCGATCGATGTGGCTGCGCCCGGCATGCTGGACCTGCGCCGGACCGGAGTTCACACGCGCTGACGCGTGCACAGGAGAACGAGTCGACCGGTAGCGATCTCGGTCCGACGCGCAACGGGTGGGTTCGGTCTCGAACACGGTCACCCGGCGGCGGAGTGTGATCGACCGACGGAAGGAACAACGGCTCGATGGTGCCCGTGGATACTGCCCTGAGTGGAGCCGGTCGGAACGAACCTGTTTCGAGTGGAGCCGGCCGGAACGACCATGTGTCGAGTGGAGCCGAGTCGGTGTCGGCGGCGGATGCAGTTCGGTCCGACGCGTCCGGTTCGCCGTGGCTGGCTTATCGTGGCCGGCGGGAGGCCGTGGTCGGTCGCGGAGATCTGTTCGACGAAATGCTCGACTCCGAGGGTGCCGTCCGCCCGCACTGGACCGACTTGGTCGATGGAATGCGTGAGGCCGGCCCGGGCGCCATGCAGACGTTGCAGTCGCGGGTGAGCCGTCTGGTCGACGACCATGGCATCACGTACAACCCCATTCCGTCGGGCAGCAGCGAGATGCCCAGTGCCGTCCGATGGGGTCTCGACGGAGTCCCGTTGGTGGTGGCGGCCGACGAGTGGGATCGCCTCGAAGCCGGTTTGGTTCAGCGGTCGATGTTGCTCGACGCTGTGCTCACGGACATCTACGGTGCCCAGGACACCATTCGTCGGGGGTTGATTCCGCCGGAGCTGGTGTTCGGCAACCCCGGTTACCTGCGGACGGCGCATGCGATCACCGTTCCGGGGCCGCATCAGTTGTTCATGCACGCCGCCGATGTCGCTCGTGGGTCCGACGGCAGATTTCGAGTGATCGCCGACCGCACACAGGCACCGTCGGGGGTGGGATACGCGCTCGCGGATCGGCGAGTGATGTCGCGCGCCATGCCCGAGTTGTTCCAGGCCAGCAATCCCAGGCCGTTGTCGACCTTTGCGCGTGCGGTGCGGTTGGCTCTCCGAGATGCGGCGCCCGCCTCGGCAGAGAATCCCGTCGTGGTGGTGTTGAGCCCGGGTTCGCATTCCGAGACTGCGTTCGATCAGGCTTATCTGGCAACGGTTCTCGGCTTTCCTCTCGTGGAGAATGCCGATCTCGTGGTCCGCGACGGCTGTCTGTGGATGCGGTCGCTCGGTAAGCTGCGCCGAGTTGACGTGGTACTGCGCCGAGTCGACGCCGAGTTCGCCGATCCACTCGATCTGCGGCCGGATTCGCATCTGGGCGTCGTCGGTTTGGTGGAGGTGTTGCGACGCGGTGCGGTGAGCGTGGTCAACACCCTCGGTAGCGGGGTTCTCGAGAACCCGGCTCTCCTTCCGCTGCTCCCGGAGCTCAGCCGTGCGTTGCTGGGCGAGGACTTGGTTCTCGGTTCGGTTCCCACCTATTGGGGCGGCGAGCCGAACCAGCTCTCGCACATACGCAATCGCATGCGTTCGCTGGTGCTGCGGTCGACCACGACGCGTCGCACGATCGTGGGGCACGATCTCACCGATGTCGCGGCCGGGGAGCTGTGGGATCGCATCGTTGCCGAGCCGTGGAAGTGGACCGGGCAGGAGGTCCCCGAGTTCTCGTTGGCTCCGGTCGGTTCCTCGATCGACGGTGGACCCGGCGCGCAGCTGTCCGTTGCTCCCGCGCAGGTGGGGATGAGGCTGTTCACGGTCGCACAGCGCGGTGGGTACACCCCGATGCGCGGTGGTCTCGGGCAGGTGGTGCTCACCGCTCCGGTCACCGAGCCGCTCATCACGGTGGCGTCGAAGGACGTGTGGGTCAAGTCGATCGAACGGGTCACCCCGGCCGATTCTGCTCCGCACACTCCGCCTGCGACGGTCGAGGAGTTGCCGCAGTACGCCGCGTCCAACGTGGACGTCGTCAGTTCACCTCGTGTGTTGGGTGACCTGTTCTGGTTCGGCCGCTACAGCGAGCGGGCCGAGGACATGACACGACTGCTCATCGCCGCGCGCGAACGCAATCAGGACTACCGCTCGATGCCGTGGCTCGAGGGCAGCGACAGTCTTCCGATTCTTCTCGAAGCGGTCACGAAGGTCTCGCGCACCTGGCCGGGTTTCCTCGACGAGAAGACTCGCGCCGATGCGACCGTGGAAATGCGCTCGTTGATGCTCTCGACGTCGCGGATGGGGTCACTGGCGCAATCGGTCGACCGGATGCAGCAGGCGGCGCGCGCTGTGCGCGACCAGCTTTCCAATGACACCTGGGCTGTTCTCAATCGCATCGACACTGCGCTCGAAGAGCTCGAGGAATCAGCAGTGCACAACGGCGCGCAACTGGCGTCGTCGCAATCGAGTGTGTTGCGTGGACTGCTTGCGCTGGCCGGTCTGGCGTCGGAGTCGATGGTGCGCGATGCCGGCTGGTACCTGATGGACGCGGGTAAGCGGATCGAACGCGGTCTGCAGCTCACTGCGCTGCTCTCGGCAACACTGAGCCACGCCCTCACGCCGTCGACCGAGCAGGCGGTGATCGATTCGGTGTTGTCGGCAGCCGAGTCCTCGGTGATCTACCGCAGACGCAACAGCGGACGCGCGCGCCCGGCGGCGGTCGCCCAGCTGCTGTTGTTCGACGAGGGCAACCCGCGAGCGCTGGTCTACCATCTCGATCGCCTCAGGGACGACCTCGGCTCACTGCCCGACGCCTCGGGTACGTCACGGCCCGAGCAGCTCGTCGAGCAGATGCGGGTGAGGCTGCGCCGCGTCGACCCCGGCGATCTCGAATCGGTCGATGCCAACGGTCGACGGGTGGAACTGCTCGAGCTGGTCGACGGTATCCACGACTCGTTCGAAGAGTTGTCCCGCGTCGTCCTTGCCACACACATGTCTCTGCCCGGTGGCACACAGCCACTGTGGGGCAGCTCGAGCATTCGAACTGCGAACGGGGTGCGGTGATGAGTCGTCGGTACCGAATCAAACACATCACCACGTACACGTACTCCGATCGCGTGACCTCCTCGTACGGTCGGGGCTTCTTGGCTCCACGCGACATGGACGGACAGCACTGCGTCGAGAAGTCGGTGACCGTCGAGCCGGCTCCCACCGATCAATCCTTCGGTGTCGACGTCTACGGCAACGAGGACGTGTACTTCCACGTGACGCACGACCACGAGAAGCTGGTGGTGACCGCTGATTCACTGGTGGAGGTCTACCCGCGTCCGCAGGACGAGACCACGTCGTGGCCGGCGACGGCATCCTGGGAGTCCGCTCGGATGGCACTGTTCGGTGCGAACGTGCCCGCCGATCCTGCACGCGCGTCGGCCGTCGAGTTCGCTCTGGATCTACCGACTCCGGAGATCACCGACGAGGTGCGTGCCTACGCTGCACCCAGCTTCTGGCCCGGTCGTCCCCTCGTGGACGTCATCGTGGATCTGACGCATCGAATCTTCACCGATTTCCGGTATCTCTCCGGCTCGACGACGGTCTCGACCACCGTGGTCGACGTGCTCGCCGCGCGATCGGGGGTGTGCCAGGACTTCGCTCGCCTGGCCATCGCCTGCCTGCGATCGCAGGGCCTGGCCGCGCGGTACGTCTCGGGATATCTCGCAACCGAACCTCCGCCCGGGAAAGAGCGGATGATCGGCGTCGACGCGACCCATGCGTGGGCTGCGGTGTGGATGCCCAACGATCGGTGGCTTGCATTCGATCCCACCAACGATCAGCTGGTCGACGAGCGGTACGCGACCGTGGCGTGGGGGCGTGACTACGCCGACGTTCCACCCCTGCGTGGGGTGATCTACACCGAAGCGGAGGAGAGCACCATCGCGGTGTCGGTCGACGTTGCGCCGCAGTAGCGAAACCCGGCATAATTCGGTGGCTCGGGGGTAACCGACCATCTGGTCGTATCTGGGGATGAAGTCGTACGAAAGCCGCAAAACGGGCAATCGTGTCTCATTCGTAGCCGCCGACACGGCACAGCAGAACGCAGCGAACGGGTAGCTTGGACATCGATGACCGCAACACTGGCAGACCCTGTATCAGAGGTAGTAGCAGCAGCTCAGCGACTCCTCACCAAACGCACCGGAGCTCCGGTGACGTTGATCGACCCGGTGAATCTGGGCGGTAGTGGCCAGGCTGTCGTGTTGCGAGTCCGAGTGTCCGAGAACCCTTTTCAGCTTCCTCGCACGCTGGTGATCAAGCAGGTACGCGATCTGCCCGGGGAATCGGAACTCCACACGGAGCTCGCCGACATCTCCGGTAAGAGCGCCTTCCTGCGCGAGGCGGCGTCCTACCAGTTCGCCAACGCTCTTGCCACCGACAGCAGGCCTGGACCCGAGCTGCACGCCTACGATCTCGATGCCCGACTGCTCGTGCTCAGCGATCTCGGTGACGCCAGCCCGATCACCACTCTGCTGCGCAATTCGGACGAGGCCGCGGTGACCAATTCGCTGATGGCGATGGCGCAGGCGCTCGGCCGCATGCATGCCGCCACTGTCGGCCGCGAGGACGATTTCGCCGCTCTGCTGCGCCGCGTCGGGCAGCCGGATTCCACCGACGGGATTTCCGCCCAGATTCCCGACGCCCTAGCTCGGGTTCCGAGTTTGCTCACCGGGTTGCTCGGCGTAGGGCCGACCCCGGACGCGATTCTCGATCGCGTCTCCCGCAGCGGACGTCTGTTCGCGCACGGGGCCTTTCGTGCCTTCAGCCCGTCCGATCTGTGCCCCGACAACATCATCGTCAACGACGAAGGCGTCCGATTCCTCGATTACGAGTGGGGCGGGTTCCGCGATGCCACCCTCGACATCACGTACGCGCTGGCGTCGTTCCCCGGCTGCCTGTGCAGTTTCGAGCTCTCCCACGTCCGCGAACAGGCGATGATCGACGCGTGGCGCTCGGAAGTGGTGAGCATCTGGCCTGCGTTGGCCGACGACACCGCGCTGGCGAGCAAGATCCTCGACGCGCGTCTGATCTGGGTGTGGCTGACCACGTACTGGTTCCTTCCCGACGACCACACCCGCATCGCTGCGGCCCGCGCGCACCATCTGTCGGTTCCCCGGTCGCAGGCGCTGATTTCCCGGTGGTCGGTGTTGGCCGATCGCGCGGCCCGTGCGGGCGAAGCCGGGATCGCCGAATACGCCGCGTCGGTCGCGGCTGCTCTGCGAACGAAGTGGGAACGCTGACGCGGGAGGCGTCGTTCGCGTTCACGGCCGTTGGATCGGTAGCGTTCGACCGGTGAGCGGCGGTTTCGGAAGTGACATATCGGTCGGCGACGACTCCGACGACGGACTGTTCGACACGCCTGCTCCGCCGGAGGCGACAATCGCTGAGTCACGCCCCACCTCGACCTACACCAGGCCGGACGCACCACTGGCCGTGAGAATGCGTCCGACGACCCTCGACGAGGTGGTCGGACAGTCCCATCTGCTCGCTCCGGGCGCTCCGCTGCGGCGGCTCGTCGAGGGTTCCGGTGCGTCCTCGGTGATGCTCTACGGCCCGCCGGGAACCGGCAAGACGACATTGGCGTCGTTGATCTCCGGGGCCACCGGACGCAAGTTCGAGGCGCTGAGCGCGCTCTCTGCCGGTGTCAAGGAAGTACGCAACGTCATCGAACTGGCACGACGGCGTCTGCTCTCGGGTGAGCAGACGGTGTTGTTCATCGACGAGGTACACCGCTTCTCCAAGACCCAGCAGGACGCCTTGCTCGCTGCCGTCGAGAATCGAATCGTGTTGCTGGTGGCCGCGACCACGGAGAATCCGTCGTTCTCGGTGGTGTCTCCGCTGCTGTCTCGATCACTGGTTCTGCAATTGCAGCCGCTGGCAGCCGAGGACATCGAATTGTTGCTCACTCGTGCGGCCAACGATCCTCGCGGCTTGGACGGTGCGGTGACCATCGCCGAGGACGCGATGGATCACCTGGTTCGCCTCGCGGCCGGTGATGCCCGCCGTGCACTGACGGCGCTGGAGGCGGCGGCGGGCGCTGCGACCGACGGGACATTGGACCTGGCGACGGTCGAGGCGAGTGTCGACAAGGCCGCCGTGCGTTACGACCGCGACGGAGATCAGCACTACGACGTCATCAGTGCGTTCATCAAGTCGATCAGAGGGTCCGACGTCGATGCCGCACTGCACTATCTGGCGCGGATGATCACGGCAGGCGAGGACGCGCGGTTCATCGCTCGACGTCTCGTCGTGCACGCCAGCGAGGACATCGGAATGGCCGATCCCACGGCGCTGCAGACGGCGACGGCTGCGGCGAGCGCGGTGCAGATGATCGGGATGCCCGAGGCGCGGCTGGCCTTGGCGCAGGCGACGATCCATCTGGCCACTGCCCCCAAGTCCGGTGCGGTGATCAGCGCCCTCGGTGCGGCCATGGCCGACGTCGCGGCAGGCAAGTCCGGATCGGTACCGCCGCACCTGCGCGACGGCCACTACAAGGGAGCGCAGGGGCTGGGCAACGCCGTCGGGTACAAGTATCCGCACAACAGTCCGGGCGGCGTGCTCGGGCAACAGTATCCACCGGACGAGCTGGTGGGTGTGAACTACTACGAGCCCACCGAGCACGGAGCCGAGCGAGAAATAGCGACCAGGGTGGGGAAACTGCGTCGAATCATCCGGGGCCGATAGGGCCTCG
Organism: Rhodococcus sp. 077-4; assembly: GCF_047782425.1. NCBI lineage: Bacteria > Bacillati > Actinomycetota > Actinomycetes > Mycobacteriales > Nocardiaceae > Rhodococcus > Rhodococcus sp. 077-4. The sequence continues at coordinate 1,145,048 of NZ_JAJPWC010000002.1, forward strand.
GTTCGGGACGGGGTCCGACGACGCTAACCTGTATCAGTGCAGACCCATGAGATCCGCAGGCGTTTCCTCGACCATTTCGTGAAGGCGGGACACACCGAAGTACCCAGTGCGTCGTTGATTCTCGACGACCCCAACCTGCTGTTCGTCAATGCGGGCATGGTTCCGTTCGTGCCGTTCTTCCTCGGTCAGCAGACGCCGCCGTACAACACTGCGACCAGCGTCCAGAAGTGCGTGCGCACCCTCGACATCGAGAATGTCGGCATCACCACTCGGCACAACACGTTCTTCCAGATGGCCGGCAACTTCTCCTTCGGCGACTACTTCAAGCGAGACGCCATTCGGCATGCCTGGTCTCTGTTGACGGACAGTGTCGAGGACGGCGGATACGGGTTCGATCCCGAACGCATATGGGCCACAGCCTATCTCGACGACGACGAGGCGATCGAGCTGTGGAAGGAAATCGCCGGTCTGCCCGACGAGCGCATCCAACGGCGCGGAATGGCCGACAACTACTGGTCCATGGGTATCCCCGGCCCCTGCGGACCCTGCTCCGAGATCTACTACGACCGCGGACCGGAGTTCGGTGTCGAGGGTGGTCCCGAGGCCGACGAGGATCGGTACATCGAGATCTGGAACCTCGTGTTCATGCAGAACGAACGCGGCAAGGGAATCAGCAAGGACGACTTCGAGATTCTCGGTCCGCTGCCGAAGAAGAACATCGACACCGGTATGGGCGTCGAGCGCGTTGCGTTCCTGCTGCAGGGCGTGGACAACGTCTACGAGACCGATCTCGTTCGCCCGGTGATCGCCAAGGCCGAGGAGCTCTCGGGACGCGCTTACGGCGCTGACCACGACAACGACGTGCGTTTCCGCGTCATCGCCGATCACGCGCGCACCGCGGCGCTGCTCATCTCCGACGGCGTCAACCCCGGAAACGACGGGCGCGGCTACGTGCTGCGTCGGCTGCTGCGCCGCATCGTCCGATCCGCACGTCTGCTCGGGGCTCCCGACGAGACGATGGCGCAGTTCATCACCGTCGTACGCGACACGATGGCCGAGTCCTACCCCAACCTGGTCACCGATTTCGATCGCATCCTCACGGTCGCCGTGGGGGAGGAGACGGCGTTCCTCAAGACCCTCACGTCGGGTTCGCGCCTGTTCGAGGGCGCGGCCGAGGCCGTCAAGGCGTCGGGTGCGAAGAAGATCGGCGGCGCAGAAGCATTCGCCCTGCACGACACCTACGGATTCCCGATCGACCTGACCCTGGAGATGGCAGCCGAAGCAGGCCTGTCGGTGGACGAGGACGGCTTCCGGTCGCTGATGGCCGAGCAGCGCAACCGCGCCAAGGACGACGCCCGCGCCCGCAAGCACGCGCACACCGACCTCACGGTCTACAAGGACTTCGTCGACGGTTCGCCGACCGAGTTCACCGGATTCGACGAACTCGGTTCCGAGGCAACGGTATTGGCGTTGATCTCCAACGGTGTCCGCGTTCCGACCGCGGTTGCGGGGGAGAGCATCGAGATCATTCTCGATCGCAGCCCCCTGTACGCGGAGTCCGGCGGCCAGATCGCCGATATCGGCACCATCACCGCACCCGGGCTCGGCGTCAAGGTCAACGACGTGCAGAAGATCGCCAAGAAGGTCTGGACGCACAAGTCGGTGGTCGAATCCGGTCAGATCACCGAGGGCGACACCGTCCACGTCGACGTCGACCATGCGTGGCGTAAGGGTGCGACTCAGGGGCACTCGGGTACCCACATGGTGCACGCCGCACTGCGACAGGTACTCGGGCCCAACGCGACGCAGGCCGGTTCGCTGAACAAGCCCGGCTACCTCCGATTCGACTTCTCGTGGCAGGGTGCGCTCTCGGAGGCCCAGCGCGACGACATCGAGAACGTGGCCAACGATGCGGTCGGCTCGGACTTCGCGGTCAACACCCTGGTCACCGATCTCGACAGCGCCAAGAAGATGGGCGCGATGGCGCTGTTCGGTGAGAACTACGGCGACGAGGTCCGCGTGGTCGAGATCGGCGGCCCGTTCTCGATGGAACTGTGCGGCGGTACCCACGTGGAGCACTCGTCGCAGATCGGTCCGGTCACCATTCTCGGAGAATCCTCCGTCGGTTCGGGAGTGCGGCGCGTCGAAGCGTTCGTCGGTCTCGATTCGTACCGCTATCTGGCCAAGGAACGCGCTCTGCTGGCCGGCATCGCGTCGTCGCTGAAGGTGCCCTCCGAGGAGGTGCCGGCACGCATCGAGAACCTCGTCGAGCGGCTGCGCGTCGCCGAGAAGGAACTCGACGCGGTCAAGGCGGCCGCGGTGCTGGCCTCGGCCGGTGAGTTCGTCGGAAAGGCCGAACGATTCGGTTCCGTGCGTGCGGTGATCGCCCAGGCACCGGACGGTGTAGGCGGCAACGACCTGCGCACCCTGGTGACCGACATCCGGGGCCGGTTGGGCACGGATCCGGCGGCGGTGGTGCTGTTCGGCACGGTTAACGGCAAGGTCCCGTTCGTGGTCTCGACCAACAAGGCTGCCCAGGACGAGGGCGTCGCCGCGGGCGATCTGGTCGCTGCGTTCGGTCCCAGTATCGGTGGCCGCGGTGGTGGCAAGCCCGAACTGGCTCAGGGATCGGGGTCGGACGTCGCCGGTATCGCAGCCGGTATCGACGCTGCCCGGGCCCGATTGACCGAACTCACCACCCACTGACGATCGTGACAACTCAGGGGCGCGGCCCCGATCGGCCCGGCGTCGACGATCCGGGCCGTGGCCGTCGGATCGGAATCGACGTCGGCAGCGTCCGCATCGGCATCGCGTCGAGCGACCCCGACGGGGTACTCGCCACACCGGTCGAGACCGTCCCGCGGTCGAAGATCAAGGGTCCGGACGCTCCGGACGTGGTGCGCGTAGCGGAGATCGTTGCCGAGTACGAAGCCGTCGAGATCGTGATCGGGCTACCTCGGACCCTGCGGGGGGAGCGCGGCAGCGCCGTCGACGCGGCCGAGAGATTCGGACGCTCCCTGCACCGGCGGTTGGGAGATGTACCGATTCGGATGGCCGACGAGCGACTGACTACCGTGAGCGCGTCGCGGGCTCTACGGGACAGCGGCGTGCGAGCCAAGAATCAACGTTCGGTGATCGATCAGGCTGCGGCGGTGGCGATACTGCAGGGCTGGCTCGACGAGCGTCGTGCCGTGTCGGATCGTGCAGCGAACAATCCAGGATCGACGGAGGTCGACGAGTGAACTACCAAGGGTCCGATCGGGACCGGCGAGATGCGCGCTCGGACGAGGCGCACACCGACCCGATCGGGTATCGCGTGGACGAGGGCAGCGACTTCCACCGGAGCGTGCACGGCCATCCGCAGCGTCAGGAACCGCACCCCAGGGCCTCCCGCAACGCAGATCGCGGGCTCGACGACGAGGCCGGGCGCGGAGCGGTGCCACAGGAAGTCGGGCGCAGCCGCGCAGCCGTACGCAGGGACCGAGCCGCGACCAGCCGCAAGCGTCGTGGACGTGCAATCGCAGCGGTCCTCGGGCTGCTGGTGGTCCTCGCGGTAGCAGGCGGAGGGTATTTCGCGGTGAACAAATTCGGCGATCGAACGACACCCAACGCGGATTTCGCTGCAGGCGAGTCCGGTGATGGAGTCGTGATTCAGGTGCATCCCAACGACACCGCCGAGCAGATCGGTACCCAGGCAGCGGACAAGGGTGTCGTTGCCAGCTCGGGCGCGTTTCTCGAAGCAGCGCTGCAGAACAACGCCATCACCTCGGTCCAGCCCGGCTTCTATCTGCTCACCGGCAACGTGCCTGCTGCGCGGGCAGTGAGCGAACTCGTCGACCCCGCGTCGCGGGTGGGCAACATGGTGATCTCGGAGGGTCGTCAGCTGCACGACGCGCGAGACGTGAACACCGGTGCCGTCAAGAAAGGCATCTACACGCTGATCTCCGAGGCCAGCTGCGTGGACCGAACCGGAAGCGGGACCCCCACCTGCGTGAGCTACGACGATCTCAACGCCGCAGGTGCCGTCGACGACCCTGCGGCGTTGGGCGTGCCCGACTGGGCCACCGATCGCGTCGAAGGAGTACCGGATCGCGATCGCCAGCTCGAAGGTCTGATCGCTGCGGGAACCTGGGACTTCGATCCGAGTGCTGCTCCGACCGACATTCTGAAGCAGTTGGTCTCCGAGAGCGCGACCCGCTACGAGGACACCGGAATCCTCAGCGCGGGTACCGAATCCGGGCTGACGCCGTACGACACCCTCGTCGCCGCCTCCCTCGTCGAACGTGAGTCCCTGCCGCAGGATTTCAGCAAGGTGGCCCGGGTGATCCTCAACCGCCTCGCGGTGCCGCAGAAGCTCGAATTCGATTCGACCGTCAATTACTCGCTCGACACGACCGAGGTGGCCACCACGGACGCCGACCGTGCCCGCGTGACCCCGTGGAACACCTATGCCAGCGAAGGGCTGCCGGCAACCCCGATCTCCGCGCCGAGCATCGGCGCGGTGCAGGCGGTCGAGAAGCCTGCCGACGGTGACTGGTTGTACTTCGTGACCATCAACCAGGCGGGCGAAACTCTCTTCACCCGCAGCTACGAGGAGCACCTGGCGAACATCACGAAGGTCGAGCCGGGCTTCCTCGACAGCGGTCGCTGACGTGCGTGCCGCCGTGCTCGGCAGTCCCGTCGAACACTCGAAGTCGCCACTGCTGCACCGCGCTGCGTACGGTGCACTCGGACTGGCCGACTGGACCTACGACCGCATCGAGTGCACCGGTGAGCAGTTGCCCGGCCTTCTCGACGGTTTCGGTCCCGAATGGGTCGGTGTGTCGGTCACCATGCCGGGCAAGGTCGCCGCTCTGACGTACGCCACCGAACGCACCCAGCGGGCAGTTCTGGCCGGCTCCGCGAACACCCTGGTGCGCACCGCGTCCGGCTGGCGCGCGGATTGCACGGACGTCGACGGAATCGTGGGTGCACTGCGCGACGCGGGAATCGAGGACCTGTCCGGTTGTGCCGTGACGGTGATCGGTGCAGGTGGAACGTCGAGGCCGGCGATCGTCGCGCTGGCCGGACTCGGCGCCGCTGCGGTCACCGTCGTCGCGCGTTCGGCCGACCGCGCCCGAGACACACTCGCCTGCGCCGTCGCCGCGGGCATGCGCGCGGAATTCGCGCCCACGACCGATCCCGGTCTCGCCGCGATCGCATCGGGGTCCGCTGTGCTGGTCAGCACCGTTCCCGCAATCGGAGCCGCCGAGATCGCGAAAGCTCTCGCACATGCGCCGGTGGTGCTCGATGCCATCTACGATCCGTGGCCGACCCCTCTCGCTTCCGCCGCGGAGGCAGCCGGGGGGACCGTCATCGGTGGCCTGTCGATGCTGCTCAATCAGGCGTTCGGGCAGGTCGAACAGTTCACCGGCAGGCCGGCTCCCCGAGACATCATGAGGGACGCGCTGACCGCCGTTATGTGAGCACGACATCGTCGGGTGTCCACAGATCGTGAGTTGTCCACAGGTGTCGAGTTGTCCACAGGGCAATGTGCCACCTGGGGTTCTGTGGCCGGTCATTGCTGCGGCGATGCGACCCTTCGACGATGGTGAGTCTGTGGGTAGCTGTGGTGGTCGGTGCCGTTGCCGGGGAGGCGATGCGCCGCGGCCTGGTCCGGTGGGATCCCCGGTTCCTGCCGCTGCTGTCCGCGATCGGCACCGGATGGATCTGGTGGCGGTTCGGCGGTTCCGAGTACGTGGTTCCTTTGTGCGTCACGACGTGGTGGTTCGCCGCGCTCACTGCCGTCGACCTGCAGCGGCGCCGGTTGCCGAACGCGTTGACGATTCCTGGTGCGATCGTGGTGACGGTGGCGCTGGTTGCCACCGGCTCGGCGAGGGCGCTGCTCGGCGGCGCCCTGTTGTTTGCGATCTACCTCGTCGTGCATCTTCTCGCCCCCGCGGCGTTCGGAGCAGGAGACGTCAAGCTCGCCTGGTCGGCGGGCTCGATCGCGTGCCTCGGTGGCAGTGAGGGATGGGTGATTGCCGCGCTGTCGGCGCCGCTGGCAACTGCGGTGGTGGGGTCGGTCGCCGCGGTATTCGGGCATCGGAGAGCGCGCATCGCGCACGGCCCGTCCATGTGCGCTGCCACCCTGCTGGCAGTCGCGGCTTCCCTGGCGTGAAAAGATGTTCGAGTGCTGCGCTGGATAACTGCCGGAGAATCCCACGGACCCGCTCTCGTCGCCATCCTCGAAGGAATGGTTGCGGGAGTAGAGGTGACCTCGGACGACGTTGCCTCTCAACTTGCCCGCCGACGCCTCGGCTACGGTCGCGGTGCCCGCATGAAGTTCGAGGCGGACAAGGTCACCCTCACCGGCGGTGTTCGCCACGGACGAACCATGGGCGGTCCCGTCGCGATCGAGGTCGGCAACACCGAGTGGCCCAAGTGGGAGCAGGTGATGTCTGCCGATCCAGTCGACGAGACGGTGCTCGCAGATCTCGCACGCAACTCTCCTCTGACGCGGCCGCGGCCCGGGCATGCCGATTTCTCCGGGATGCTCAAGTACGGCTTCGACGATGCGCGTCCGGTCCTCGAACGCGCCAGCGCGCGAGAGACCGCCGCGAGGGTCGCTATCGGCACCGTCGCCCGTCTGTTCCTGAAGCAGGCGTTCGGTATCGACGTCGTGTCCCACGTGATCTCCATCGGCGCGTCGGACCCCTACGTCGGTCCGCCGCCCGCAGGTGCGGACCTCGATGCGATCGACGCTTCCCCCGTTCGCGCGTTCGACAAGGCCGCCGAGGAATCGATGATCGCCGAGATCGAGGCCGCGAAGAAGGACGGCGACACGCTCGGTGGCGTCGTCGAGGTCGTCGTGCACGGCCTCCCCGTCGGCCTCGGCTCGTTCGTCTCGGGCGAACGCAAGCTCGATGCCAGGCTCGCGGCCGCCCTGATGGGAATCCAGGCCATCAAGGGCGTCGAGATCGGGGACGGCTTCGAGACCGCGCGTCGACGCGGCAGTGTCGCCCACGACGAGATGAAGCCAGGACCCGACGGTGTGCTGCGTTCGACCAACCGCGCAGGCGGCATCGAGGGTGGCATGACCAACGGCGAAGCCCTGCGGGTGCGGGCGGCCATGAAGCCCATTTCCACCGTGCCGCGCGCGCTGGCGACGGTCGACATGACCACCGGCGACGAGGCGGTCGCCATTCATCAGCGCTCGGACGTCTGCGCCGTTCCGGCCGCCGGAGTCGTCGCCGAGACCATGGTGGCCCTCGTGGTCGCACAGGCAGCGTTGGAGAAGTTCGGTGGGGACTCGCTGGCGGAGACGACGAGCAACGTCGACCACTATGTGAAGGGCACCGCCGCCCGACCTCCACGATGAGCCCGTACGCGGTCCTCGTCGGGCCGCCGGGAGCAGGCAAGTCGACCATCGGTCGGCGGTTGGCGCAGGCCCTGGACCTGGACCTGTTGGACACCGATGTGGCCATCGAGCGAGACACCGGTCGCACGATCGCCGACATCTTCTCCCGCGACGGCGAACCTGTTTTCAGGCAGATCGAGGAACGGATCGTCGCCGGTGCGCTGGCCTCGCACGACGGCATCGTCTCCCTCGGCGGCGGTGCCGTGTTGTCTCCGGCGACCCGTGCTCTGCTGTCGAACCACACCGTGGTCTACCTGGAAATCAGTGTGGCAGAAGGGCTTCGGCGGACGGGTGCCAACACGGTCCGACCCCTGCTCGCAGGACCCGACCCGCGCGCGAAGTACCAGGAACTGATGCATCATCGGCGACCCCTCTACCGCTCGGTCGCCACGGTGCGAGTGCGCACCGACAGTCGCAGCCCCGCTCGTGTCGTGGGCCAGTTGGTGGCGAAGCTGACGGCGATCGCCCCCGTTCCCGGGCGCGACGCGAACGAGAAAAGCCCCCAGTAGATGAAGGTGATTCGATGACAGAGCCAGTGCGCGTCCAGGTCGAGACTGCCAACCCGTATCCGGTGATCATCGGCCGAGGTCTGTTGACGGACCTCGTCGACGAGCTCGCCGGAACCGCCACGGTGGCGATCTTCCATCAGCCCCCGCTGGCGGAGACCGCCGAGGCCGTGCGGGCGGCGTTGGCAGACAAGGGAATCGACGCTCACCGCATCGAGATCCCCGATGCCGAGGACGGCAAGGACCTGGCTGTGGCCGGGTTCTGCTGGGAGGTTCTCGGCCGCATCGGTCTCACCCGGAGCGATGCCATCGTCAGCCTGGGCGGTGGAGCGGCAACCGACCTGGCCGGATTCGTCGCGGCGACGTGGATGCGCGGTGTGCGTATCGTCCACGTCCCGACGACGCTGCTCGCCATGGTCGACGCGGCCGTGGGTGGCAAGACGGGTATCAACACCGATGCAGGCAAGAACCTCGTCGGGTCGTTCCACGAACCGGCCGCCGTGTTGATCGATCTGGCGACTCTCGAGACCGTGCCGAAGAACGAAATCGTTTCCGGTCTGGCCGAGGTGATCAAGACCGGGTTCATCGCCGATCCCGAAATCCTGAACATCATCGAGGCCGACCCTGCCGCTGCGCTCGATCCGACCGGTGATGTTCTGCCGGAGTTGATCCGGCGCTCGGTCGAGGTCAAGGCGAAAGTCGTGGCGGCGGATCTACGCGAATCAAACCTGCGGGAGATCCTCAATTACGGGCACACTCTCGCCCACGCCATCGAGCGGCGGGAGCAGTACCGCTGGCGCCACGGTGCCGCGGTGTCGGTCGGTCTGGTGTTCGCGGCCGAGCTGGGACGGCTGGCCGGACGCCTGGACGACGTCACGGCCGACCGCCACCGTTCGATCCTCGAATCGGTCGGCTTACCGGTCACCTACGACGAGCACGCATTCGCGGATCTGCTCAAGGGGATGCAGAAGGACAAGAAGAATCGTGCGGGACTGCTGCGGTTCGTGGTGCTGGACGGTCTGGCCAAGCCCGGCCGGCTCGAAGGCCCGGATCCGGCGCTGCTCGTCGCCGCGTTCTCCGCGGTCGGTCGCGAGGCCCCTGCTGCAGGTGGGTCGGCCGTTCTGTTGTGAGCCCGAAGTCCCCGACGTGGGGCCGAACGAAAAACGGGCGGTGATCGACGCGTTGTGCGTCGATCATCGCCCGTGGTCCGATGCAGGGAAGTTCAGGAACCGTCGGCGCTTCCGTGACGACCGCCCCGCTTGTCCAGCCGGGGCTTTCCCTCGGCGTCGACTGCCGAGAACACTTCGGTGTCGGCCTCGCCGTGCTCGGCCGCCCACTGAGGTTCGGCATCCGGTGCGCGGTTGTCGCGTCCGGTGCTCCGGGTCCGCTCGGTGTTGCCCGCGTTGACCAGCTCGCGGTCGTGTGCACGCTCGGCGTCCGATGCGGCCAGCTTCTTCTTGGCGTCACGGTTGACGATGTGCCGACCCACGAAGACGGCGACGCTGGCGGCGATGAAGATGGTGAGGATGGTGAACGCCGCACCGGAGGTGAGCTCGAAGATCAGACCGTTCTGCCCCAGGCTGAAGTCGACGAAGAAGTCGACGATCCAGCTGAGGAGGCCGCCGAGGAGGCCGCCGACCACCGCGGCTTTGAGCCAGACCATCGTCAGGTCCTCGCCGTCGTCGGGGTCAGGATGCTTGCGTCGGTCGCGAATGCCGTCGATGCCGGCCCACACGATGATCACGAGCAGCACGAGGGCATACGCCACCCACCGCAGCGCCGATCCGCTCAGCGGCCACATCGACACTGCCGCCCCCAGCAGCAGTCGAACGACGACGTTGACCAATCCCATTGCTATGCCACGCACTGCCCACCCAGTCATGCGGCACAGCATATCCGCACGTCGGAAGTTTGTGTGTCGGGGCCCACACGTTTGCGGCCCGGTTCTACGCAGACGGAGCCTGCAGGACGCCCGGTAATGTCGAGATCATGCCTGCCGACTTCGGTGCCCGTCGTGGTGCCCTGCGTGAACTGTTGGCCGCCGACGGCCTCGATTCGATACTGATCACCGATTTGCTGAACGTCCGATATCTGACGGGTTTCACCGGGTCCAATGCGGCGTTACTGGTCTCGGCAGCCGATTCGGACGCGGACGAGGATCGAACGGTCATCTGCACCGACGGTCGGTATGTCACCCAGGTGGCCGAGCAGGTGCCGGACCTGCGCGCCGAAATCGATCGGGCATCGGCGGTGCATCTGCTTCGTTCGGAAGCCTCGGGCCGCGGTGGTCGAGTCGGTTACGAGAGTCATGTCGTGACCGTCGACGCACACCGGGCATGGAACGAGATCGACGGCGGCGTCGAGCTGGTGCGCGCGCCGGGCGTCGTGGAGTCGCTGCGCATCGTCAAGGACGAGTTCGAGGTGGGTCTGCTACGCGATGCGTGCCGGGCCGCCGACGACGCGCTGGCCCAGTTGGTGAACGACGGAGGCATCCGGGCCGGCCGGACCGAGCGCGCAGTGGCCCGAGAGTTGGAATCGCTGATGCTCGAGCACGGCGCCGATGCCATCTCGTTCGAGACCATCGTCGCCGCCGGGGCGAACTCGGCGGTGCCTCATCATCGGCCCACCGACACGGTGCTCGCCGACGGTGATTTCGTGAAGCTCGACTTCGGTGCGCTCGTCGGCGGGTACCACTCGGACATGACGAGGACGTTCGTCATCGGCACACCTGCGCAGTGGCAGCGCGACCTGTACGAGCTCGTTCAGCGGTCACAGACGGCCGGTCGGGAGGCACTGGCACCGGGGGTGAACACCGCCGCAGTCGATGCTGCCTCGCGGTCGGTGATCGAGGACGCCGGGTACGGGGAGTACTTCCTGCACGGGCTCGGTCACGGTGTCGGCCTGGAAATCCACGAAGCGCCGGGAATTGCGAAGACGAGCACCGGTACACTGCTGAGCGGTGCAGCGGTCACCGTCGAGCCGGGTGTCTACCTCTCCGGCCGCGGCGGCGTTCGGATCGAGGACACACTCGTCGTTCGCGACGGGGGTCCGGAACTGCTCACCCTGACAAGCAAGGAACTCACGTCCGTCTAGCGCGCGGGCGGGAGCGACATCCCGCACGTGACCGACGGCGCGTCACGCGCACAAACGATTGAGGAGACGCGAAGCAAGTGGCTTCCACCAGCGATTTCAAGAACGGTCTGGTTCTCAAACTGGAGAACCAGCTGTGGACGATCATCGAATTCCAGCACGTCAAGCCCGGTAAGGGACCTGCCTTCGTGCGGACCAAGCTCAAGAACGTGCTCTCGGGCAAGGTCGTCGACAAGACGTTCAACGCCGGTGTGAAGGTCGAGACCGCAACGGTCGACCGTCGCGACATGACGTACCTCTACCACGACGGTAGCGACTACGTGTTCATGGACGCCGACACCTACGACCAGCTTTCGATCGGTGAGGCCACCGTCGGTGACGGCGCGCGCTTCCTGCTCGAGAACCTGCGAGTTCAGGTAGCCATGCACGAGGGCCTTCCGCTGTACGTCGAGCTTCCCGTCACCGTCGAGCTCGAGGTCAAGCACACCGATCCCGGCCTGCAGGGCGATCGCTCCACCGGCGGCACCAAGCCCGCGACCATGGAGACCGGGGCCGAGATCTCGGTGCCGCTGTTCATCAACACCGGCGACAAGCTCAAGGTCGATTCACGCGACGGCAACTACCTCGGGCGTGTGAACTCCTAACGTGTCTTCGAAGAAGTCGACATCTTCCGCCTCGCAGCACGGTGCCCCCGGTGCGAAGAAGCTCGGTGCACGCCACAAGGCCCGCAAGCGTGCGGTGGACTTTCTGTTCGAGGCCGAGGCCCGCAACGTCGATCCGGTGAATCTGACCACCGAGCGCATCGAACTCGCGCGGGGCGACGACACGATCGCGCCCGTCAGTGAGTACACGTCGACTCTGGTCGAGGGGGTCGCGGAGAATCTGGATCGACTCGACGGGGTGATCGCCGATCACCTCAAGGACTGGACGCTCACCCGTCTACCTGCAGTCGATCGGGCGATCCTTCGCATCGCGGTGTGGGAGTTGTTCCACGCCACCGACGTACCGCCGGTCGTTGCAGTGGACGAGGCCGTCGAGCTGGCCAAGCAGCTGTCCACCGACGATTCGCCCGGATTCGTCAACGGCGTACTCGGTCAGATCGTCCTGGTCGCGCCGCAAGTACGGGCCGCTGCAGCGGCGGTGTCGAGCCGTACGCAAGCCGCTGCGACCGGTGAGACGGCCGTCGACGCCGAGTAGTGACCGAACGCTCTGCGATCCTGGTAGGTGTGGCTCGCAGAGCGTTGCTAGGCTGTGTGCAGTTCTGTGTCAGACATCCTTTAACGATCCGTCCAGAGAGGCGGAGAAGGAGGTCGTAGTTTGCCTGCGCCCGAAAGCTCGTCCGCGAACCCCGCCGTTCGCGAGTTGCTGTCCTCGGCCGATGTGGGACGCACCATCTCCCGCATGGCCCACCAGATCATCGAGAAAACCGCCCTCGACGCCGCCGACTCGCCGCGTGTGGTGTTGCTCGGCATTCCCACTCGCGGTACCACGCTGGCCGAGCGTCTCGCCGAGCGCATCGAGTCCTTCTCCGGGGTGCGCCCCCCGCTGGGTTCCCTCGACATCACTCTGTACCGCGACGATCTGCGGAACAAGCCGCACCGCCCGCTCGAGCGGACCTCGGTGCCGGTCGGCGGTGTCGACGACGCATTGGTCGTCCTGGTCGACGACGTGCTGTTCTCCGGGCGGACAGTCCGGTCCGCACTCGACGCCCTGCGTGATCTCGGGCGCCCCCGTGCCGTTCAGCTCGCGGTCCTGATCGATCGAGGTCACCGCGAGCTTCCGCTACGTGCCGACTACGTGGGCAAGAACGTGCCGACTGCGCGCACCGAGGACGTGTCGGTGCTGCTGTCCGAACACGACGGCCGCGACGGAGTCAGCCTGTCCGAGGGAGGATCCGCTCGATGAAGCACCTGCTCTCGGTCGCCGACCTGACGGTCGAATCGGCCACCGAGCTTCTCGACGAAGCCGAACGTTTCGAGCAGGCGCTCCTCGGCCGCGAGGTGAAGAAGCTCCCGACGCTGCGCGGACGCACCATCATGACGGTGTTCTTCGAGAACTCGACGCGTACGCGAGTCTCGTTCGAGGTGGCGGGCAAGTGGATGAGCGCCGACGTCATCAACGTCAGCGCGAGCAGCTCCTCGGTGTCGAAGGGAGAGTCCCTCCGCGACACCGCGATGACGCTTCGAGCCGCGGGAGCCGATGCCCTCATCGTCCGACACCCGGCATCGGGTGCCGCACACCAGATCGCCCAATGGACCGCCGATCAAGGCGGGTCGGGCGGCCCCGCGGTGATCAATGCCGGCGACGGCACGCACGAACATCCCACTCAGGCGTTGCTCGATGCCCTCACCATCCGTCAACGACTCGGCGACATCGCCGGCCGTCGGGTCGCCATCGTCGGCGACATCCTGCACAGCCGGGTGGCGCGCTCGAACGCGATTCTGCTCGCAACGCTCGGTGCCGAGGTGGTGCTGATCGCACCGCCGACCCTGCTGCCCGTCGGAGTGAGCAGCTGGCCGGTGCGGGTCTCCCACGACATCGACGCCGAGTTGCCCGGTGTGGACGCGGTGCTGATGCTGCGAGTGCAAGCCGAGCGCATGAACGGTGGGTTCTTTCCCTCCGCTCGGGAGTACTCGATCACGTACGGACTCTCGCAGCGCCGGCTCGAGCTGCTGCCCGAGCATGCAGTCGTGCTGCACCCCGGCCCGATGCTCCGCGGCATGGAGATCGCATCCTCGGTGGCCGACTCTCCGAAAACTGCAGTTCTGCAACAGGTTACGAATGGAGTTCACGTGCGGATGGCGGTGCTGTTCCGGTTGCTGGTCGGTTCGGACGGGGGAGCGTCATGACGGCTCCGACCCCGTCGGTACTGCTACGCGGAGTTCTTCTCTACGGAGAGGGTCCCGAGACCGACGTGTTGATCACCGGCGAGGAGATCGCCGCAATCGGTTCCGACCTCGACGCCGACGGTGCCGACGTCGTCGATGCCCGCGGTCACATCCTGCTGCCCGGATTCGTCGACATGCACACACACCTGCGCGAACCCGGCCGAGAGGATACCGAGACGATCGAATCGGGTTCTGCTGCAGCAGCTCTGGGCGGCTACACCGCGGTGTTCGCGATGGCGAACACCGATCCGGTAGCCGATTCGGTGGTCGTGACCGACCACGTCTGGCGTCGCGGACAGGAAGTCGGCCTCGTCGACGTCCATCCCGTCGGAGCGATCACCGTCGGTTTGAAGGGCAAGCAGCTCGCCGAGATGGCCACGATGGCAGCCGGAATCGGCCGGGTCAAGATGTTCTCCGACGACGGCCACTGCGTCGACGACCCACTGATCATGCGCCGGGCATTGGAGTACTCGAGTTCGCTCGGTGTGCTGATTGCGCAGCATGCCGAAGAACCTCGGTTGACCGTCGGTGCAGTCGCACACGAGGGACCGAACGCGGCTCGGCTCGGACTGGCCGGTTGGCCTCGCGCGGCAGAGGAATCGATCGTCGCACGTGACGCCCTGCTGGCCCGCGACGCGGGTGCGCGGGTGCACATCTGCCACGCATCCACCGCGGGAACCGTCGAATTGATGAAATGGGCACGCGGACAGGGTATTTCGATCACCGCCGAGGTAACCCCACACCACCTGCTGCTCGACGACTCGCGGCTCGAGACGTACGACGCGATCAACAAGGTGAACCCGCCGCTGCGCGAGAAGTCCGATGTCGACGCCTTGCGCAAGGGCCTGGCCGACGGTGTGATCGATTGTGTGGCAACCGATCACGCACCGCATGCCGAGCAGGACAAGTGTTGCGAGTTCTCGATCGCCCGTCCCGGGATGCTCGGACTCGAAACTGCACTGTCGATCGTGGTCGACACGATGGTGACCCCTGGCCTGCTCGACTGGCGGGGTGTGGCGCGCGTGATGAGCGAGCGTCCCGCCCAGATCGTCGGATTGGCCGACCAGGGCAGGCCGATCGAGGTCGGTGAGATCGCGAACCTCACTCTGGTCGATCCGGACGCGAGCTGGACGGTATCGGGCAAGAATCTGGCCAGCGTGGCGCACAACACACCGTTCGAGGACATGTCCTTCTCCGCGAAGGTGAGCACGACGGTGCTTCGCGGACGAATCACGGTCCGCGACGGCGCAGTGGCACACAGGGGCTCAGCAGCGAACAGAACGGGAGCGTAGGGCGTGGACAGAGTTCTCATCGTCATCGGATTCGTCCTGTTCTGGGCACTGATGATCGCGCTCATCTTCTGGGGTTGGCGAGGACGGCAGAAGCGTCAGGAGGGGCGGATCGGAGAATTCCCGGCCGTACCCGAGAACCTGGGTGCCACTCGCATCGAACCCGCCACCGGGTTGTACGTCGGCAGCACCATTGCGCCGAGCTGGCAGGACCGCATCGCCGTCGGCGACATCGGCCATCGCGCTACCGGTGAGCTGTCCCGATACGAGAAGGGCATCCTCCTCGACCGAGACGGCGAATCGCCCATCTGGATTCCGGCGGAATCGATTCGAGCAATCCGCACCGAACGCGGGTTGGCAGGCAAGGTCATGACCAAGGACGGGCTCCTGGTCATTCGCTGGGAGCTGCCGACGGGGACCGAGATAGACACCGGCTTCCGGGCCGACGACAAGCAGATCTACCCGGTGTGGACAGCGAGTTCCATCGGAGAAACCAAGGAGGAAACCGCGTGAGCAGCGCAGTTCTTGTTCTGGAGGACGGCCGGACATTCCGCGGCACCACATTCGGCGCACTGGGGCGCACCCTCGGCGAGGCCGTGTTCTGCACCGGAATGACCGGATACCAGGAAACACTCACCGACCCGAGTTACCACCGACAGATCGTCGTCGCGACGGCGCCGCAGATCGGCAACACCGGTTGGAACCAGGAAGACGGCGAAGCCGCAAGCGCGCAGGATCCCAACAAGATCTGGGTCGCCGGCTACGTCGTACGAGATCCGGCGCGCCGCATCTCGAGTTGGCGCTCCACCGGCTCGCTACAGGACCAACTCGAGGCGCAGAACGTCGTCGGCATCGCCGGGATCGACACCCGCGCCCTCGTACGGCATCTGCGTACCCGCGGATCGATGCGAGCGGGAGTGTTCTCGGGCGACGCGCTCGGCACCTCCGACGAGATGCTCGAGCAAGTGGTCGGTCAGCCGTCGATGCTCGGCGCCGATCTCGCCGGTGAAGTCACCACCGGAGCCGGCTACACGATCGAGCCGTCCGGCGACGCTCGATTCACCGTCGTTGCCGTCGATCTCGGTATCAAGACCAACACTCCGCGGATGTTCGCCGAGCGCGGGATCCGCGTGCACGTGGTGCCCTCGAACACCACCATCGAGCAGGTTCTCGAGCTGAACCCGGACGGTGTCTTCCTGTCCAACGGACCGGGGGACCCGGCCACGGCCGACACCAGCGTCGCGTTGACCAGGCAAGTGCTCGAACGCGAGTTGCCGCTGTTCGGCATCTGCTTCGGTAACCAGATCTTCGGGCGGGCACTCGGCCGCGGCACCTACAAGATGAAGTTCGGCCACCGCGGCATGAACATCCCGGTGATCGAGCACACCACCGGCCGCATCGCCATCACCGCCCAGAACCACGGGTTCGCACTCGAGGGCGAAGCAGGCGAGGAGTTCGACACCGACTTCGGCCGCGCCCGCATCAGCCACACCTGCGCCAACGACGGCACCGTCGAGGGCGTCGAATTGATCGGCGGCAGCGCCTTCTCGGTGCAGTACCACCCCGAGGCCGCGGCCGGTCCACACGACGCCGCCTACCTCTTCGACCGTTTCACCAGCGTCCTTCAGGAGAAGAAGTAATGCCACGCCGCACAGACCTGAACCACGTCCTGGTCATCGGATCCGGCCCGATCGTCATCGGTCAGGCCTGCGAGTTCGACTACTCCGGCACCCAGGCGTGCCGAGTGCTGCGCGAGGAAGGCCTCCGCGTCAGCCTCGTCAACTCCAACCCGGCCACGATCATGACCGATCCCGAGTTCGCCGACGCCACCTACGTCGAGCCGATCACCGCCGAGTTCATCGAGAAGATCTTCGCCCGCGAAGCCGAGCAGGGTCACCCCATCCAGGCCGTGCTCGCCACCCTCGGTGGCCAGACCGCACTCAATGCCGCGGTCGCACTGCACGATCAGGGCATTCTCACCAAGTACGGCGTGGAACTCATCGGTGCCGACTTCGACGCGATCCAGCGCGGCGAGGATCGGCAGAAGTTCAAGGACATCGTCGCCAAGGTCGGTGGCGAATCCGCCAAGTCCGCCGTCTGTTACACGATGGACGAGGTGCGCGAGACCGTCGCCGAGCTCGGATTCCCGGTGGTCGTACGGCCGTCGTTCACCATGGGTGGGCTCGGATCGGGACTGGCGTACAACGACGAGGACCTGACCCGGATCGCCGGTGGCGGGCTCGCCGCGTCGCCGACCGCGAACGTCCTCATCGAGGAGTCGATCCTCGGATGGAAGGAATACGAGCTCGAGCTCATGCGCGACGGCCGCGACAACGTGGTCATCGTGTGTTCCATCGAGAACGTCGATCCTGTCGGCGTGCACACCGGTGATTCGGTGACCGTCGCGCCGGCGATGACGCTGACCGACCGCGAATACCAGAAGATGCGCGACCTCTCCATCGACATCCTGCGCGAGGTGGGCGTCGACACCGGTGGCTGCAACATCCAGTTCGCGATGGATCCGGCGGACGGACGCCTCGTCGTCATCGAGATGAACCCGCGCGTGTCTCGTTCCTCGGCGCTCGCATCGAAGGCGACCGGCTACCCGATTGCCAAGATGGCAGCCAAGCTGGCGATCGGTTACACCCTCGACGAGATCGTCAACGACATCACCAAGGAAACCCCGGCGTGTTTCGAGCCGACCCTCGACTACGTCGTCGTCAAGGCACCGCGGTTCGCGTTCGAGAAGTTCCCCGGTGCCGACGGCACGTTGACCACGACGATGAAGTCCGTCGGTGAGGCGATGTCCATCGGCCGCAACTTCGCCGAGGCATTCGGCAAGGTGATGCGTTCGCTCGAGACGAAGCGCGCGGGCTACTGGACCGGCCCCGACGTCGAGGCCGAAAGCCTCGAGGCGCTGCTGCAGGACCTGTCCGTTCCTCAGGACGGTCGGATGTACGGGATCGAGAAGGCGTTCGCGATGGGCGCCACCCTCGAGCAGCTCTTCGAGGCGACCAAGATCGACCCGTGGTTCCTCGACCAGTTCCAGCAGATCCACGAACTCGGAGTCCAGGTCCGCGAGGCCGCCGAATTCGACGAGGCGTTGCTGCGACAGGCGAAGTACCACGGCCTGTCAGACCGTCAGATCGCCGCGCTGCGACCCGAACTCGACGGCGAGGACGGTGTGCGTGCCTTGCGCGACGAGCTCGGTGTGCACCCGGTCTACAAGACCGTCGACACCTGCGCCGCCGAGTTCGAGGCCAAGACCCCGTACCACTACGGCACCTACGAGCTCGATCCCGAGGCCGAGTCCGAGGTCGCCGCGCAGCCGGACCGTCCCAAGGTCCTTATCCTCGGCTCGGGCCCCAACCGCATCGGTCAGGGCATCGAGTTCGACTACAGCTGTGTGCACGCGGCGCTGACGCTGTCGGAGGCCGGATACGAGACGGTCATGGTCAATTGCAACCCCGAGACCGTGTCCACCGACTACGACACTGCCGATCGCTTGTACTTCGAGCCGTTGACCTTCGAGGACGTCCTCGAGGTGTACCGGGCCGAGGCGGCGTCGGGCACCGTGCGAGGCGTCATCGTGCAGTTGGGTGGCCAGACCCCGCTCGGCCTGGCCAAGCGGCTGAAGGCCGCAGGCGTCCCCATCGTCGGAACATCCCCGGAGGCCATCGACCTCGCCGAGGATCGCGGTGAGTTCGGCAAGGTGCTCGACAACGCCGGTCTGCCCGCAGCCAAGTACGGCACCGCGACCACGTTCGACGGAGCCCGCGAGATCGCAGCGGGCATCGGCTACCCGGTGCTGGTGCGTCCGTCCTACGTGCTCGGCGGACGTGGCATGGAAATCGTGTACGACGAGGCGTCCCTGGCGACGTACATCTCCAACGCGACCGAGATCTCGGACGACCGTCCGGTGTTGGTGGACCGCTTCCTCGAGGATGCAGTCGAAATCGACGTCGACGCACTGTGCGACGGCACCGAGGTCTACATCGGCGGAATCATGGAACACATCGAGGAGGCCGGTATCCACTCCGGCGACTCGGCGTGCGCGTTGCCGCCGATCACGCTCGGCAAGACCGACATCGAGAACGTCCGACGGTCCACCGAGGCGCTTGCCAAGGGCATCGGCGTGCGTGGGCTGCTCAATGTGCAGTACGCGCTCAAGGACGACATCCTGTACGTCCTCGAGGCCAATCCTCGTGCGAGCCGCACGGTTCCGTTCGTCTCCAAGGCGACCGCCGTGCAGCTCGCGAAGGCCTGCGCACGAGTGATGCTCGGAGAGACCATCGCCGAGCTGCGGACCGCAGGCATCCTGCCCGAGACCGGGGACGGTGGCACCGTCCCGGCCGGTGCCCCGATCGCAGTCAAGGAAGCGGTATTGCCCTTCAACCGGTTCCGTCGGGCGGACGGAACCGGGGTGGACACCTTGCTGAGCCCGGAGATGAAGTCCACCGGCGAGGTGATGGGAATCGACTTCGATTTCGGTACCGCCTTCGCCAAGAGTCAGACCGCCGCGTACGGCTCCTTGCCCGCAGGGGGAGCGGTGTTCGTGTCGGTGGCCAACAAGGACAAGCGATCGCTCATCTTCCCGGTGAAGCGTCTCGCAGATCTGGGCTTCACCATTCTGGCCACCGAGGGCACCGCAGATGTGTTGCGGCGCAACGGAATCAAGTGCGAGCAGGTATACAAGCAATCCGGTGAAGACGTGCCGGACGGCGAGCGGACCATCGTCGACCGGATCCTCGCCGGTGACGTCGCCATGGTGATCAACACCCCGTACGGTAACTCCGGCCCTCGCGTCGACGGTTACGAGATCCGCAGTGCCGCAGTGGCACAGAACATTCCGTGCATCACCACGGTGCAGGGTGCCTCGGCAGCCGTGCAGGGAATCGAAGCCGGCATCGCGGGAGGCATCGGGGTCCGCTCGCTGCAGGATCTGCATGCGGGGCTGAAGCAGGGGCTGGGAGTGGAATGAGCCATCGGAGTTGGTCGGATCGGTTGCGCGCAGCAGCGAGTACGCGCGGCCGGCTGTGCGTCGGCATCGATCCGCATCCAGCGCTGCTCGACGCGTGGGAGTTGCCGCGCTCGGCGGACGGTCTCGAGGTGTTCGCCGAGCTGTGTGTCGAGGCGTTCGTCGGTGAGGTGGCGATCGTCAAGCCTCAGGTGGCGTTCTTCGAGGCGTACGGATCCGCCGGGTACGCGGTGCTCGAACGCACCGTCAGTGTGCTGCGCGATGCAGGCACGCTGGTGATCGCCGATGCCAAGCGCGGCGACATCGGCACCACGATGGACGCGTACGCGCAGGCCTGGCTGGAGCCCGAGTCGCCGTTGTCCTCCGATGCCGTCACGGTCTCGCCGTACCTCGGTTTCGATTCGCTGGGGGAGACCGTCGACCGTGCAGTGCACCACCAGCGCGGGCTGTTCGTGCTTGCTCGGACGTCGAATCCCGAGGGGACTGCCCTCCAGCAGGCCGCGACGTCGACCGGGTCGGTGGCTCAGTCGATCGTCGACGCGGCAGCGACGCGCAATCGCATCCATGCCGACACGGTGGGCTTGGTCGTCGGTGCCACTCGTGATCATGGTCTCGACCTGTCCAACTACACCGGTCCCATCCTCGCGCCGGGTCTGGGAGCGCAGGGAGCCACGGTTGCCGATCTCGCGGATATCTTCCGCGACTCGCGTGAACTGTTGCTGCCCAACTCCTCTCGGGGCGTCCTGGCCGCAGGCCCGTCTGTGACTGCACTGCGCGACGTGGCGACGCGATTGCGTGACGAAATCGAAGCCGGTCTCGCATAGTCGATCCTGTGGCGCTGCGGCAGTCGGGGGCGAGTTAGCGATGAAGGCGAGTCGTCGGTACGGTCGCTAACGCTGCCGCAGAACAATGCGGATCGGCCCCGCCGAGCCGGTGGTCGGAGCCGCGCACCGTGGTAGCCGAACACCGATGGTCGACGTACCGACAGAGATCGGATGCGCCGCATCGCCCAGAACGAGAAGACGGAGGAACCGACAGTGGCCCTTCCCCAGTTGACCCCCGAGCAGCGTGCCGCTGCCCTCGAGAAGGCAGCTATCGCCAGGAAAGTACGCGCCGAACTCAAGGAGCGTCTCAAGCGCGGTGGTACCGATCTCGAGCAGGTACTCAAAGATGCCGAGACGGACGAAATCCTCGGCAAGATGAAGGTGTCCGCGTTGCTCGAAGCCCTGCCCAAGGTGGGCAAGGTCAAGGCCGCCGAACTGATGACGGAACTGGAGATCGCACCGACCCGTCGACTCCGCGGTCTCGGCGATCGACAGCGCAAGGCGCTGTTGACGAAATTCGATTTCGAGGCCTGACAACCGTGAACGGCACCACGGCACACGAAGTACCCTCTGCCACGGAACGGGGCCGGTTGGTGGTGCTGTCCGGCCCCTCCGGCGTCGGCAAATCCAGCGTCGTGCGGCTGGTGCGCGCAGCACTGCCCGAGCTCGTCTTCAGCGTCTCGGTCACGACGCGGTCCCCGCGGCCGGGCGAGGTGGACGGTCAGGACTACCACTTCGTCTCGGCCGACGAGTTCGACCGGATGATCGCCGAGGACGAACTGCTCGAATGGGCGAGTATTCACGGTGGTCTGCAGAGGTCGGGTACTCCGTCCGCACCCGTGGAGTCTGCGCTGGAAGCGGGTAGCCCGGTTCTGCTCGAGCTCGATCTGGCCGGTGCCCGTGCCGTGCGGGTGTCCAAACCGGAGGCGTTGCTCGTGTTCATGGCTCCGCCGACGTGGGACGATCTGGTCTCGCGATTGGTCGGGCGCGCAACCGAGGAGAGTGCGGCCACCGAGCGGCGTCTCGAGACCGCACGGGTGGAATTGGCCGCACAGGACGAGTTCGACACGGTGGTTGTCAATACCGATGTCGACCATTCGTGCGAACAGTTGGTATCCTTGTTGGTCGGTAGGTCGTCGGTCGGCAACAGCTGACCATTTTCACGGCGCACGAGGCCCCGACCAGCTAGTTCGTAGCACCAACGATGCAATTTCAGGAGATCATCAGTGAGCAGCATTTCAGCGGCCGTTTCCGACTTCGACGGACGCAGCGCTCTGCCGGCCTACGACACGCCGCTCGGCATCACCAATCCACCCATCGACGAGCTGCTCGCCCGCACGTCGTCCAAGTACGCCCTCGTCATCTACGCAGCCAAGCGTGCGCGTCAGATCAACGATTACTACAACCAGCTCGGTGACGGCATCCTCGAATATGTGGGACCGCTGGTCGAGCCGGGTCTGCAGGAGAAGCCGCTGTCGATCGCTCTCCGCGAGATCCACGCCGATCTTCTCGAGCACACCGAAGGCGAATAAGAACCTCACAGAGGACATCTGACTTGCACGTTGTCGTCGGAGTCGGCGGAGGTATCGCCGCCTACAAAAGTTGTTCGCTCATCCGTAGTTTCACCGAGAGCGGGCATCAGGTACGGGTGATTCCGACCGCGTCCGCGCTCGAGTTCGTCGGTCGCGCGACGTTCGAGGCGCTGTCCGGCCAGCCGGTGCACACCGGGGTCTTCGCAGACGTGCCGGAGGTCCCACACGTGCGCCTCGGCCAGGAGGCCGATCTCGTGGTGGTGGCCCCGGCCACTGCCGACCTCATGGCTCGAATCGCCGGCGGGCGCGCCGACGACCTGCTGACCGCCACCCTGCTCACCGCGCGGTGTCCGGTCGTTCTGGCACCGGCGATGCACACCGAGATGTGGGAGCACCCGGCCACGGTCGCCAACGTGGCCACCCTTCGCTCCCGCGGGACTCACGTGATCGAACCGGCGTCCGGGCGTCTGACCGGACGCGACACCGGTTCGGGTCGGCTACCGGAGCCCGACGAAATATTTGCATTGTCGATGCTCGTGACCGAACGGGTGGACGCGCTTCCTCGCGACCTCGAAGGACGCCATGTTCTGGTGTCTGCCGGGGGCACTCGTGAACCTCTCGATCCGGTCCGTTTCCTGGGCAACCGGAGCTCCGGCAAACAGGGGTACGCGCTGGCGCGAGTCGCTGCGCAGCGCGGAGCTCAGGTGACGTTGGTCGCCGGGTACACCAGCGACCTCGATACTCCGGCCGCGGTCGACGTGGTGCACGTCAAGACGGCGTCGGACATGCAGGATGCCGTCCGCAAGCTGGCAGTCGGAGTCGATGCGGTGGTGATGGCGGCCGCGGTCGCCGATTTCCGCCCGGAATCCATCGCGGGCAGCAAGATCAAGAAGGGGTCGAACGAACCGTCGTCGATCCCACTGATACGCAACGACGACATCCTGGCCGGCCTCGTCGCCGCTCGCCGCGATGGTGAACTCGAATCGTCCACGGTCATCGTCGGTTTCGCCGCCGAGACGGGTGACGCTGACGGGGACGTGCTGACGTACGCGCGCGCAAAACTCGAACGCAAGGGCTGCGATCTGCTCGTGGTCAATGCAGTCGGCGACGGTAAGGCCTTCGAGGTCGACCACAACGACGGGTGGTTGCTCGGTTCCGACGGTTCCGAGGTGGCGCTGGGCGAGGGTTCCAAAGCACTGCTCGCCAGCCGCGTGCTGGATTCGGTGGCGCAGATCCTCGATGTGCGGAGCCCCGGATCGAGTTCGAATCCGTGATGATGCCAAGGGTGCACGAGCGATGTCGTAGCGGCTACGGTGCTGTGCAGCACGAGGTGTGCGGGCGATAGAGGTTTGCCGGATTCCGGCAACGGCGATAACACCGAGGGAACGTCAAATTTTCGTAGAGTGCTCGGCAGGCGCGAGGCGTCGGGTCGAGCAAGAACGTGCGTCGAGAGGAAGTCCGTGAGCAAGTCCGGTAGTCGGCTTTTCACCAGCGAGTCCGTCACAGAGGGTCATCCCGACAAGATCTGTGATGCCATCAGCGATTCGATTCTCGATGCATTGTTGACGGAGGATCCGCGCGCCCGCGTTGCCGTGGAGACTCTCGTCACCACCGGACAGGTGCACGTGGCCGGTGAGGTGAATACCACCGCGTATGCCGACATCCCGAAGATCGTGCGTGAGAAGGTGCTCGAGATCGGGTACGACTCGTCGGCCAAGGGCTTCGACGGAAACTCGTGTGGGGTGAACGTCGCGATCGGTGCGCAGTCTCCGGAAATTGCTCAGGGCGTGGATCATTCGCACGAAGCTCGTGTCGAGGGGCTGTCCGACGACGAGATCGACCGTCAGGGCGCGGGCGATCAGGGACTGATGTTCGGGTACGCCAACACCGATACTCCCGAGCTGATGCCGTTGCCGATCGCGTTGGCGCACAGGCTTTCTCGGCGTCTGACCGAGGTTCGCAAGAGCGGCGTTCTGCCGTACCTGCGTCCGGACGGCAAGACCCAGGTGACGATCGAGTACGACGGCGACAATGCCGTTCGACTCGACACCGTGGTGATCTCGACTCAGCATGCAGCCGATATCGACCTCGACAACCTGCTGACTCCCGATATTCGCGAGAAGGTGCTGGGCTCAGTGCTCGCCGAGTTGAACGTGCCGACGCTGGACACATCCGATGTACGTCTGTTGGTCAACCCCACCGGGAAGTTCGTACTCGGTGGCCCGATGGGTGACGCCGGGCTGACCGGTCGCAAGATCATCGTCGACACCTACGGTGGCATGGCTCGGCACGGCGGTGGAGCGTTCTCGGGCAAGGATCCGTCCAAGGTCGATCGCAGCGCTGCGTATGCCATGCGGTGGGTAGCCAAGAACGCTGTTGCGGCGGGGCTCGCCGATCGCATCGAGGTCCAGGTGGCGTACGCCATCGGCAAGGCTGCTCCGGTCGGGTTGTTCGTGGAGACGTTCGGCACCGAGAAGACCGATCCCGCACGCATTCAGGCGGCGATCAGCGAGGTCTTCGACCTGCGACCCGGCGCCATCATTCGCGATCTCGACCTACTGCGGCCGATCTACGCACCGACCGCGGCGTACGGTCACTTCGGCCGTACCGACATCGATCTGCCGTGGGAGTCCACCGATCGCGCCGACAAGCTCCGGGATGCTGCCGGCCTGTAGCAACGGCACCGACAGTTCTGCACGTACCCTGCTCGCACCGGCTCGGTGCTCGTACACCGAGTGTGGGGTGAGAATCGAGATGGAGGTGCGGTGGCGGGCGTAGCACGGGTTGCGGCGACGGATCTGCCGATCGCGCGCGTACTTCCGATGTTGCCCCTACCGCACCTCGACCGCGAGTTCGACTACCTCGTTTCCGAGGAGATCAGTGCCGATGCTCAGCCCGGGGTCCGCGTTCGAGTGCGGTTCGCCGGCCGACTGGTCGACGGCTTCGTGCTGGCCAGACTGGCCGAGACCGAGCATTCCGGCAAGCTCGGCTGGCTCGATCGGGTGGTGTCCGCGGAGCAGGTTCTGACCCCGGAGATCGCCGAACTCGCCGAGGCGGTAGCCGATCGTTACGCCGGGACCAGAGCCGACGTGCTGCGCCTGGCAATTCCGGCTCGTCACGCGCGAGTCGAGGCGGAGGACAAACCTGTTCTCGATCCGCCGGACGAGGGTGCCGTAGACCGGTCGGCATGGTCGGCCTACACCTATGGCTCGAAATTTCTCGACGCCTTGGCCTCGGGGCGCGTTCCTCGCGCGGTCTGGCAGGCATTGCCCGGCGAGCAGTGGCCCGTTCGACTGGCGGAGGCCGCCGCGGTGACGGTGGCAGGCGGGCGGTCCGCTGTGATCGTGGTGCCGGATCAGCGCGACCTCGATCGCCTGGAGGTGGCCTGCGCGGCGCTGCTCGGTGCCGACCGTGTGGTGGCGTTGTCGGCCGGACTGGGCCCGGCGAAGCGTTACCGGCAGTGGTTGCGCGGCCTGCGATCGGGGCCGGTCGTCGTGGTGGGAACGCGCAGCGCCGTGTTCGCTCCGGTGACCACACTGGGCATGATTGCCATCTGGGACGACGGTGACGACAGCTTCGCCGAGCCCCGTTCGCCGTATCCGCACGCCCGAGAAGTGGCGCTACTGCGAGCGCACGTATCCGGGGCGGCGGTGGTGATCGGCGGACATTCGCGAACGGCGGAGGCCGAGGCTCTCGTCGACTCCGGTTGGGCCCACGACCTGGTGGCTCCACGTGAACTGATCCGAGAGCGTCAACCCCATGTGGTGGCGTTGGCAGATTCGGACCACGCGCTCGCGCGGGATCCGGCGGCCCGCGTCGCACGGCTTCCTGCCATTGCCTTCGAGGCTGCGCGAGCCGCCTTGAAGGCCGATGCGCCTGTGCTGGTTCAGGTTCCGCGCGGCGGGTACGTTCCGTCACTGGCGTGCGCGAAGTGTCGACATCCCGCTCGGTGTCGCCGGTGCAACGGGCCGTTGGCGCTACCTTCGGCCCCGGGGAGCGACGGTGCAGGCAGTCCGACGTGCTCGTGGTGTGGCATCGCCGATACCGCGCACCGGTGCACGGTCTGTGGTTCACGGAACCTGCGAGCGGTCGTGATCGGAGCCGGCCGCACTGCCGAGGAACTGGGGCGGGCTTTCCCCGGCGTTCCGATACACAACTCCGGGGGAGCTGCCGTGCTCGACGCCGTCGCGCCGGGTGCCGGTCTGGTCGTGTCCACAGTCGGGGCCGAGCCGACGGTCGAGGGTGGCTACGGCGCGGCTCTGCTGCTGGACGGTTGGGCACTGCTGGGGCGGGCAGACCTGCGCGCTGCGGAGGAGACACTGCGTCGATGGATGACGGCCGCGGCGATGGTCCGGCCGGGCTCGGCGGGCGGCCGCGTGGTCGTTGTGGCCGAGTCCGAGATTCCGACGGTGCAGGCGCTGGTTCGCTGGGATCCGCTGTGGCACGCGCGCAGTCAGTTGAACGAACGGATCGAGGTTCGTTTTCCGCCCGCCGTGCACGTTGCGGCGATCGACGGAGCCACCGATGCCATCACAGCGCTGGTGGACAGCGCCGATCTGCCCGAGGCTGTGGAGGTACTCGGACCGGTCGATCTGCCGGACGGCCAACGTGCTCCTGCGGGCAGCGGCGAGGACGCACTCCCCGGCGATGTGCAGCGACTGTTGATCCGGGTGCCGCGTAGTACCGGAGCGGCGCTGGCGCGGGCGCTTGCCACCGCGCAGGCCTCGCGTAGTGCCAAGAAACTCGGCGCGGGAGTGCGGGTGCAGATAGACCCGATTCGGATCGGGTGACGCTGCATTCCGGGCGGGACGTGGCCTAGGGTTGCGTCGGGAGGCGGCGCGCTGCGCACCGACGAAAGGTGGGTCGGGGATATGCGAAGAAGTCAGCTCTTCCGCCGTGCGACAACGGGTGTGGCGGTGCTGCTCGGGGCCCGCCTGGTTGCACCCGCCACCGCCGACGCCCTGCCCGGTACCGGCTCCGCGCAGCCGTCGAGACCAGCAGTTCCGCTGGATCGACTGCTGCAGATCGTGTCTCTGTCTCACGTCAACGATCCAGCGCTGACCCCGATCTTTCCCGGTGATCCGGAATTCTCCCTGGAGACGGCATTCACTGTGGCCGACGACGGCTTCTACCTCCAATACGTCAAGGAGGGCGAGCACACCGGTACGCACTGGGGTGCACCCGTGCATTTCCAGGAAGGTGGGCTGACCGCCGACCAGCTCGATCCGGAGGATCTCTTTCTGCCCGCGGTCAAGATCGACATTCGTGAGCGGGCGGCTGCCGACGCCGACTACGCCGTCACGGTCGCCGACCTACAGAATTGGGAGGCGGTCAACGGAGCGATACCGGCGGGGGCGGCCGTCATCGCGTGGACCGGATGGGCAGCGCGCTGGGGGACCGAGGCCTACGCCAACGCGGACGCCGACGGTGTGACCCATCAACCCGGTTTCTCTGCGGAGGCGGCGCAGTGGTTGATCGATACCGGAAAGCTCGCCGATCGCGGTGCGCTCGGCACCGATACCTTCGGGCCCGACCTCGGAAAGCACGAGACCTATCCGGTCTCGGTCAAGCTCTACGATCGGCGTCGGATCAGCTTGGAGAACCTGACCAATCTGGAGTCGATTCCCACCACGGGTGCCTACGTTCTGGTCGGTGGTCCGATCAACCGGGCCGGATCTGGTTCGCCTGCAACCATTTTCGGGTTGGTACCCAGGCTCTCCTGATCCGAACCGCTCGGCACAGCACTGCACAGCACTGGGCGTGCCTGCGGTGCTGTAGGCGTCGATTCCGGCCTAGCCCTCCCCGCTCGGCTCGGTACATCGCGTGATCGGCAAGCCGCATCGGCTCGTCCTCGTCGACATCGGTGTGCCAGTTCGACCAACCGTTCGTCGCCACCGCCGCACCCGAATCTGTCGTCGACGCCCTCGGAGTCATCCAGGTCGATCAAGGGGAGGGCAGCACGTGCCCGGCTGTTACGGGCGTTGTGAAGTGCTGCTCGGAGATGTTCGTCGAGAGCTCGTGCCGACCTGGTCATGTCGACGAGTAGTGCCGTTCGGCGACGCGTTCCGCGCATTTAATAATTGGGAGGTTGCCTCTGGACCTTGCCAAAGTTCTATTGTCGATATATCGTCGACTTGTCCAAACGACAGAAGGAGAAGGACATGAATTACGCATTCGAAGGATTCGCACACGAATTCGGACGCCGCGGAGGGCCTCGTACAGGACCGTTCGCAGGCAGGGGAGGTGGACGCGCACACATGCGCGGAGCACCGTTCCAGATGTGGGTCGCGCAGAGTGACGAGCACGATGCGTCGGGCCACGACGATCACCATGAGCGAGGTCGCGGAAAGAGGGGACACGGTGACCGGGCACGGCGAGGTTCCGGTGGTCCGTTCGGCCGAGGACGCGACGGCGCACGCCCCGGTTTCGGTGCAGGCGGTTTCGGGCCGAACGCCGATTTCGGTCGAGGCCGCGGCAGGGGAGGGCGAGGCCGACGCGGAGACGTGCGGGCTGCGATTCTGCTACTGCTCGAAGAACGTGCGATGCACGGATACGAGCTGATCCAGCAGATCGCCGAGAAGAGCAACGGAACATGGAAGCCGAGCCCGGGCTCGATCTATCCGGCTCTGTCGCAGCTCGAAGACGAGGGTTTGGTCCTGATCGACAAGGTGGCCGGTCGTAAGACGGCTGCCCTGACCGACGAGGGTCGGGCGCACGTCGAAGGTCATCGAGACGACCTGGGTAGCCCGTGGGACGACGTGGCCGAGTCCGTGGGCGTCGACGCCCGGGACCTACGAGCGCTCATCGGGCAGTTGATGGGCGCCGCCGGTCAGGTGGTAGCGGTCGGCACGTCACGGCAGGTCGAGCAAGCCGCCGAGATCCTCACCGAAGCACGCAAGTCGCTGTATCGGATCCTCGCCGAAGACGGTCCTACCGATCGCGAGCCCGACGAGACGGTCGACGCTCCCGACGCGACGTGACCGACGGGGACGGAATCGTCCGCAGCTCCCGCGACTCCCTAGGATGGACACCCGAGATCATTTCGTCCATCCCAGGGAGTTGCCTTCAGTGCGTGTCGTCTTCGCCGGTACACCGGAGCCCGCAGTTCCGTCGCTGCGGCGGCTGTTGGAGTCCGATCGCCACGAGGTGATCGCGGTGGTGACCCGCCCCGACGCCGCAGCCGGTAGAGGGCGAAAGACGGTTCGCTCCCCGGTCGGGGCCCTGGCCGACGAACACGACATACCGGTGTTCACGCCCGCGAAGCCCTCCGACCCGGATTTCGTGTCACAGCTGATCGACCTCGCACCCGATGTCTGCCCGGTCGTCGCATACGGAGCGCTGTTGCCGCAGCCGGTACTCGACGTTCCTCGATTCGGCTGGATCAACCTGCACTTCTCGCTGCTACCCGCATGGCGCGGTGCCGCACCGGTGCAAGCCGCCATCGAAGCAGGCGACGACGTCACCGGGGCTTCCACGTTCCTGCTCGACGCGGGAATGGATACCGGTCCGGTGCTCGGAGTCGTCACCGAGAGAATTCGCCCAACCGACACCACGGGAGATCTGCTCACCCGACTCGCATCGAGCGGGGCCGAGTTGCTCACCGCCACCCTCGACGCGATCGAGGACGGAACTGCCGGAGCCCATCCGCAGCCCCAGGACGGTGTCTCGTACGCGAGCAAAGTCACCGTCGACGCGGCGCGTATCGACTGGACCCGATCGGCGGCGTACATCGATCGGCACATCAGGTCGGTCACCCCGGCACCGGGTGCCTGGACGACGATCGGTGATCTTCGCGTCAAGATCGCCCCGGTCGCGATCTCGACCGAGACGTCGACCCCCGGCGCGATCGAGGTACGCAAATCCGGTGTGCACATCGGAACAGGCACCACCGCAGTGGTTCTCGGCGATATTCAACCGCAGGGCAAGAAGGTCATGAAGGCACTCGACTGGGCGCGCGGCGCTCGGCTGGACGATACGGCGGTAGCGCGATGACAGAACCCGACAGGCCTCGTAAGCGCGAGTCGAGTCCACCCCGCAAGAACGTCAAGAAGTCGCCGGGCGCCCGTGGCCCCAAGGGAAACCGGCCCCCGCAGGGTGCAGGCCCGCGAGCTGTCGACGCGATCGATCCGGCGCGCCGCGCGGCCAGGGACGTTCTGAAGGCCGTGCGTGAACGTGACGCATACGCCAACCTGGTGCTGCCCGGCTTGCTCCGAGAGCGGAAGCTGGACTCGCGCGACGCCGCGCTGGCCACCGAACTCGCGTACGGCGCGTCCCGCGCGCGTGGGGTGCTCGACGCGGTGATCGCCCATGCGGCAGGTCGGCCGGCCTCAGAGATCGACGGCCCGCTTCTCGACATCCTGCGACTGGGCTCCTATCAACTGCTGCGCACACGGGTGGCGCCGCACGCGGCAGTCGCCACGTCGGTGGACCTCGCTCGGTCCGAATTCGGCACCGGCAAGGCAGGTTTCGTCAACGCCGTGCTGCGTCGTGTGTCCGAACGCACTGCCTCGCAATGGGTGGACGAGCTCGCGCCCGCATCGTCGACCGACCCCGTCGGCCACCTCGCCTTCGAGTACGCACACCCCAAGTGGATCGCGCAGGCCTTCGCCGATGCGCTCGGAGCCGATGCCGGGGAACTCGCGGCCGTGCTCGAAGCCGACGACGCGCGTCCCTCGGTCCACCTCGTTGCCCGTCCTGGCGAGATCTCCGCGGAAGAATTGGCGCTGATCACCGGAGGAGAAGAAGGACCCTATTCCCCGTATGCCGTACACCTCGACGGCGGCGATCCCGGCAAGCTCGACGCCGTCCGTGACGGACTCGCCGGAGTTCAGGACGAGGGCAGTCAACTCGTCGGCCGTGCGCTCACCCTCGCACCGCTCCTCGGTGCGGACGGTGGCCGGTGGCTCGACCTGTGCGCCGGCCCCGGCGGGAAAGCGGCCCTGCTCGGTGCCATCGCCGAACTCGACGGTGCCACGGTCGATGCCGTCGAGCCGACCCCGCATCGCGCCGATCTGGTGTCCAAGACGACGAAGGACCTCCCCGTGACGGTGCACACCGTCGACGGTCGCGCATCCGGACTCGACAGCGGCTACGACCGCGTACTCGTCGATGCCCCCTGCACCGGCCTCGGTGCTCTGCGCCGCAGGCCCGAGGCACGGTGGCGTCGACAACCCTCGGACGTGGCGGCCCTGGTGACACTGCAGAAGGAATTGCTGGCAGCGGCAATCGACCTGGTTCGCCCCGGCGGTGTGGTGCTGTATTCCACGTGCTCGCCGCACCTGTCCGAGACCACCGCCGTCGTTGCCGACGCCGTCCGCCGCTACGGCGTCGAACAGCTCGACACCCGCGAGCTCGTGCCGGGAGTGCCGCAACTCGGCGACGGTACGTCCGTGCAACTGTGGCCACACAGGCACGGCACCGATGCGATGTTCATGGCGGCGCTGCGTAAACCTGTGTGAGCTGCGCACACCGATGTGACCGGCAGGCCGGTGATCAGTTGCCGGCCAAGAACGTCTCGGCGACGTCCTTCGGGGCGTAGACGAGCCAACCGTCGATCATCAGTTCGCGCACTTCGTCGTCATCGGTGTTGTCGATGTCGACCAGAACGGCAGCGAATCCGTCGAAGTGCGCAATGGTGAAGCAGGACCGCGGGTGTGCGGCAAGGATTGCTTCCTTCTCGTGCAGATCAGCGGTGCGGACGGCGAGGATCGGCCCGCTGGGCGGAATCTCGTCGCCGAACCGCTTCAGATCGGCCTTGCTGAAAGGGCGGACCCACGCGAACACGTTCTTGCCCACCGACCACGCCGGATGTCCGTACCTGACGCTCTCGGTGACCTCGGGAAGCCCGGCGATCACCGCCGTGACGGAATCCATGGTGGTCATGGGCGAACGATACCGGCTCGGCTAGGCTCGTCAATCGTGGTTTCCCCGATGATTGCTCCCTCGATCCTGTCCGCAGACTTCGCGCGTCTGGCTGCCGAAGCCGACGCCGTGTCCGGAGCCGACTGGCTGCACGTCGACGTCATGGACGCGCATTTCGTACCCAACCTCACGCTGGGGCTGCCGGTCGTGGAGAGCCTGCTGAAGGCGACGAGCATCCCGCTCGACTGCCACCTGATGATCGAGGATCCCGCGCGCTGGGCACCGCCCTACGCCGAGGCAGGGGCATACAACGTCACGTTCCACGCCGAGGCGACCGACGACCCGTCCGCGGTCGCGCGTGACATCAGGGCAGCGGGGGCGAAAGCGGGCCTGTCCGTCAAGCCGGGCACGCCCATCGAGCCGTACCTCGAGATCCTGCGCGATTTCGACACCTTGCTGGTGATGAGCGTCGAGCCGGGCTTCGGTGGACAGTCGTTCATGCCGGAAGTACTCGCCAAAGCGAAAGCTGTTCGCGCACTTGTCGATTCCGGTGATCTGCGACTGGTCGTCGAGATCGACGGCGGGATCAACTCCGACACCATCGAACAGGCCGCCGAGGCCGGAATCGACTGCTTCGTCGCGGGCTCCGCCGTCTACAACACCGCCGACCCGGCTGCCGCAGTCCGCGATCTCCGCGCTCGCGCCGCCAGCGCATCGCACCACCTGTCGTAATGAGCGCCGAAGGCAGAGCGGTCTCGATCGCCGACGCCATGGCCATTGCCGTCGAAGCATCCGAAACCGCTCGGGGCATCAGCAGTCCCAACCCCGCGGTCGGAGCGGTGATTCTCGACGCCGATGGCACCGTCGTCGGAATCGGGTCGACGCGTCCGCCCGGCGGACCGCACGCCGAGATCGTCGCGCTGGCCGAGGCCGGGGATCGAGCCCGCGGCGGCACCGCGGTGGTGACTCTGGAGCCCTGCAACCACACCGGACGTACCGGGCCGTGCTCGCAGGCCCTCATCGAGGGGGGAATCTCCTCGGTCGTGCACGCCGTCGCCGATCCGAATCCGCTCGCATCCGGTGGCGCGGAAGCTTTGCGCGCGGCGGGCATTCGCGTCGAACAGGGGATCGGCGAGACCGAGGTGAGCTGCGGGCCACTGCGAGCGTGGCTGCACAAGCAGCGCACCGGGCGACCCCACGTCACGTGGAAGTACGCCGCCACCCTCGACGGACGCAGCGCGGCAGCGGACGGCACGAGTCAGTGGATCACCGGACCCGAGGCTCGAGCGCATGTACACGCGGAGAGGGCCAAGCTCGACGCCATCGTCGTCGGAACCGGGACCGTACTGGCCGACGACCCGCGACTGACCGCACGACGTCCCGACGGCACCCTCGCGTCCCATCAGCCCGTACGCGTCGTCGTCGGATCGCGACCGATACCGAACACCGCGGCGATTCGCGGGTCCGAGGCACCAACGGTGTTTCTCGACACACACGACCCCGCGGCGGTGCTCGAGGCTCTGCGCGAGCACACCGACATCCAGATCGAGGGCGGTCCGACGCTGGCCGGAGCGTTCCTCGCGGCCGGTCTGGTGGACCGCGTCGTGGCCTACGTGGCGCCGGCCGTGTTGGGCAGCGGGCCCACAGCGGTGGAGAATGCGGGCATCGGAACAATTGCCGACGCAATTCGGTTCCGCACGGAGACAGTGACCATGATCGGCAACGACATTCTGATCGGCGTCGTGCCCGAAGGAGCGAAGTAGATGTTCACCGGAATTGTCGAAGAGCTGGGCGAGATCGTCGCCAAGGAAGAGCTGCCCGACGCTGCTCGCTTCACCGTCCGCGGCCCGGTGGTGACCTCCGACGCGGGCCACGGTGACTCCATCGCGGTGAACGGCGTCTGCCTGACCGTCGTCGAGGTACTTCCGGACGGTGGATTCACTGCCGACGTCATGCAGGAAACGCTGAACCGGTCGAGCCTCGGCGCCCTCGATGTGGGCAGCCGCGTCAACCTCGAACGGGCCGCAGCGCTCGGCAGCAGGCTCGGTGGTCACCTCGTACAGGGCCACGTCGACGGCACCGGAACCATCCTCGGCCGTTCCCCGTCCGAGAACTGGACCGTCGTGCGTATCGGACTACCCACCTCGGTTGCGCGCTACGTCGTGGAGAAGGGCTCGATCACCGTCGACGGCGTCTCGCTCACGGTGTCCGGACTCGGCGTGGACGACGGCTCCCACTGGTTCGAGATCTCCCTGATCCCCACCACCCTCGACCTGACCACACTCGGCACGGCCGAGGTCGGATCACCGGTCAACCTCGAAGTCGACGTCATCGCCAAGTACGTGGAGCGGCTGCAGACGATCGACGCACAGTAAGTACTGTTGACGTGCACGCATCGAAGTGGTGCATCGGAGAATTTCCAGGGCGCTGAGCCAGGCCCGAGACGTATGGAGCGCACCGTGGTGACCAGGTTCGACAGTATCGAGCGCGCAGTTGCGGACATCGCTGCGGGCAAAGCAGTGGTGGTCGTGGACGACGAGGACCGCGAGAACGAAGGCGACCTCATCTTCGCCGCCGAGAAGGCCACCCCGGAACTGGTCGCCTTCATGGTCCGCTACACCTCCGGCTACCTTTGCGTTCCGCTCTCCGGTGAGGACTGCGACCGCCTCGGCCTACCGCCGATGTTCGCCACCAACCAGGACAAGCACGGCACGGCCTACACCGTCACCGTCGACGCTCGCGAAGGCATCGGCACCGGAATCTCGGCTTCCGACCGTGCGGCCACGATGCGGCTGCTCGCCGACCCCGACACCGGTGCCAACGACTTCACCCGCCCCGGCCACGTGGTACCCCTGCGCGCCAAGGACGGCGGAGTGCTGCGTCGTCCCGGCCACACCGAAGCCGCTGTAGACCTCGCCCGCATGGCCGATCTGCGGCCCGCAGGCGTCATCTGCGAAATCGTCAGCCAGAAGGACGAGGGCGCGATGGCCCAGACCGACGAGCTGCGCGTCTTCGCCGACGAACACGACCTCGCGCTGATCTCCATCGCAGACCTCATCGCGTGGCGTCGCAAGCACGAGAAGCACGTCGTCCGCGTCGCCGACGCCCGAATCCCCACCAGCCACGGCACCTTTCGCGCCGTGGGCTACCAGAGCATCTACGACGAGGTCGAACACGTCGCGCTCGTCCGCGGCGACATCGCCGGCCCCGACGGAGACGGCAACGACGTCCTCGTTCGAGTGCACTCCGAGTGCCTCACCGGCGACGTGTTCGGTTCGCTTCGCTGCGACTGCGGGCCACAGCTGGACGCAGCCCTCGAGATGGTCGCCGCCGAAGACCGGGGAATCGTGCTGTACATGCGCGGACACGAGGGCCGCGGAATCGGCCTGCTGCACAAGCTGCAGGCCTACCAGCTTCAGGACGCAGGCTCCGACACCGTCGACGCCAACCTCCAGCTCGGACTACCCGCCGACTCCCGCGACTACGGAATCGGTGCCCAGATCCTCGTCGACCTCGGTGTCACCTCCATGCGGCTGCTGACCAACAACCCCGCCAAACGAGTCGGACTGGACGGCTACGGACTGCACGTCACCGAACGAGTGCCGATGCCGTTGCGCGCCAACGCCGAGAACTTGACCTACCTGCGGACCAAACGCGACCGCATGGGCCACGACCTCACCGGCCTCGACGACTTCGAAAAAGGGGTCACCTCATGAGCGGCGAAGGCGAACCCACCCTGCAGCTCGCGGGTGCATCGGATCTCAAGCTCGCGATCGTGGCCGGTCAGTGGCATCGGAAGATCTCTCAGGCGCTGCTCGACGGTGCACTCCGCAAAGCCGAATCGGCGGGAGTTCACGACGTCACGGTCATCCGAGTGGCCGGTGCCATCGAACTTCCGGTCGTTGCGCAGGCGCTGGCTCGCAACCATGACGCCGTCGTCGCTCTCGGCGTCGTCATCCGAGGGGGCACACCGCATTTCGAGTACGTGTGCGACGCCGTCACCGCAGGCCTGACGCGAGTATCACTGGACGAGGGCACTCCGGTCACCAACGGAGTGCTCACGACCAACGACGAGCAGCAGGCACTCGATCGCGCAGGCTTGCCCGGTTCGTTCGAGGACAAGGGTGCCCAGGCGACCGCTGCTGCCATCGACACGGCCTTGACGCTCAAGCATCTGCGTCAGCCCTGGACCGACCAGGAGTTCAAGTGAGCGAACCGGCGGCCCACTGGGACATGGAAGTCAAGTCGCGCAAGTCGGCTCGCTACGCCATCGCGACCGCAGTACTGCTCGTCGTGGTCCATTCGACCGTCGCCGTTCTGCTGCGAGTGTCGCCGACCGGGGTGTATTTCAGGACCGCCGACCAGCTTGCGATGGCGGGGATCGGCGTGCTGCTCGCCGGTCTCGCGCTGATGCTAACCCGCCCGCGAATTCGCGTCGGTCCCGCAGGTGTGGCAGTGCGAAACCTGTTGTCGGAGCGGCTCATCGAGTGGGATTTGGTGCGCGGGCTGTCCTTTCCCGATGGAGCGATGTGGGCCAGGGTCGACATTCCCGACGACGAGTTCATCAATGTGATGGCCATCCAGTCGAACGACCGTGACCATGCGGTCGCGGCCGTCCGCACGTTCCGCACACTCGAACGAAAGTATGCGCCCGCCGCGTCTGTTCCGGACATCGCGGTCGATCAGGACTGACGTTTCGGCTCGGCACCACAGCTGAGCTGCGGATGCGGAGAACGTCGGACCCGACGGCTAACGTGGATGCCGTGTCCGACCCCGCTACCTACCGCCCGGCCACCGGAACCATCCCGGTGGAGCCGGGGGTGTACAAATTTCGCGATCCACACGGTCGCGTCGTCTACGTAGGCAAGGCCAAGAGCCTGCGCAGTCGTCTCAATTCCTACTTCGCGGATATCGCCTCGCTGCATCCCCGAACCCGTCAGATGGTCACCACCGCAGCGTCGGTGGAGTGGACCGTGGTGACCACGGAGGTCGAGGCGCTGCAGCTCGAGTACAACTGGATCAAGGAGTTCGATCCGAGGTTCAACGTCCGCTACCGCGACGACAAGAGCTATCCGATGCTCGC
This sequence comes from Rhodococcus sp. 077-4, assembly GCF_047782425.1. Lineage (NCBI taxonomy): Bacteria > Bacillati > Actinomycetota > Actinomycetes > Mycobacteriales > Nocardiaceae > Rhodococcus > Rhodococcus sp. 077-4. The sequence goes on from NZ_JAJPWC010000002.1 coordinate 1,182,498, forward strand.
GGTGACCATGAACGAGGAGTACCCGCGGTTGTTCGTCTACCGCGGACCCCGGCGCAAGGGCGTGCGTTACTTCGGCCCCTACGCGCATGCGTGGGCCATTCGCGAGACGTTGGATCTGCTGCTGCGGGTGTTTCCCGCGCGTACGTGCTCTACCGGAGTGTTCAAGCGGCACAAGCAGATCGGTAGACCCTGCCTGCTGGGGTACATCGACAAGTGCTCGGCGCCGTGCGTCGACCGGGTCAGCGCCGACGAGCATCGCCGCACCGTCGAGGACTTCTGCGATTTTCTGGCGGGCAAGACCGACAAGCTGGTTCGGCAGCTCGAGAAGAAGATGCAGGCAGCGTCCGAGGACCTGGACTTCGAGACGGCCGCGCGCCTAAGGGACGACGTCGGTGCGCTGCGTCGAGCATTGGAGAAGCAGGCCGTCGTACTCGGCGACGGCACCGACGCCGATCTCGTCGCCTTCGCCACCGATGCCCTCGAAGCCGCCGTTCAGGTCTTCCACGTCCGAGGCGGCCGCGTGCGAGGCCAACGGGGTTGGGTGGTGGAGAAGGCGGGAGAGGTGATCGAGCGGCAGGACGAGGCCGATCTGCCCGCACTGGTCGAACAGTTCCTCACGCAGTTCTACGGCGAGCAGGCAGCTCTGTCCGCACAGGTACCGGGCGGCGACGACGGTGGTTCCAACGCCGTTCCGCGCGAGGTGCTCGTGCCGGTTCTGCCGGACAACGCCGACGAGGTGCAGGTGTGGCTCAGTGAACTCCGCGGGGCGAACGTGACACTGCGTGTTCCCCAACGCGGAGACAAGAAGGCGTTGGCCGAGACGGTCGAACGCAACGCCAAGGAGGCCCTGCAGCAGCACAAACTCAAGCGCGCGGGTGACTTCACGTCGAGATCGGCTGCGCTGCAGGGGATTCAGGAGGCGCTCGATCTGGACTCGGCACCGTTGCGCATCGAGTGCATCGATATCTCGCACGTGCAGGGAACCGACGTCGTGGCCTCGCTCGTCGTGTTCGAGGACGGATTGCCCCGCAAGAGCGACTACCGCCACTACGCGATCAAGGAAGCCGCAGGCGATGGGCATTCCGACGACGTGGCAAGCATCGCCGAGGTGACTCGGCGTCGATTCCTGCGGCATTCTGCCGACGGCTCGGCCGAGTCCGGCGGCGATCTGGCCCCCGAAGCGGCATTGGATCCGCAGACCGGTAGACCACGTAAGTTCGCGTACCCACCGAACCTGTTCGTGGTGGACGGCGGAGCCCCTCAGGTAGCCGCAGCCGCGGCCGTGCTGGACGAACTCGGAGTGACCGACGTCGCGGTGGTCGGTCTGGCCAAACGGCTGGAGGAAGTCTGGGTTCCGGGGGAGGAGGATCCGGTCATCCTGCCGCGAACGAGCGAGTCGCTCTATCTCCTGCAACGAGTCCGTGACGAGGCGCACCGCTTCGCGATCACATTCCATCGCAGCAAGCGATCGCGTCGCATGACCGCCTCGGCCCTCGATTCGGTCCGCGGACTCGGCGAGTCGCGTCGAACGGCGCTGGTGGCACATTTCGGTTCGGTGGCCAATCTCAAGCGCGCGACGGTCGCGGAGATCGTCGAGGTTCCGGGAATCGGCGAGACCACGGCCAAGTCGGTGCTGGCCGCGCTGGGTTCCGGCACGGACGACGCCGATGTAGGCGATGATGGCAGCGCAACTGCAACGACATCGGGCGAGAACACGACGGAACATGCGATCGCACCGCGTGTGGAATCGGCGGGACAGGCTTCGTAGTGAGCGAACACCAGACACAGAGACATCCATCGTCCGAAGAGCACCTCGAACAACCCTCCGAGGGAGAGTCGCGGCACGACGAGATCGAGGTGGCGTTGGTCACCGGGGTATCGGGTGCAGGATTGCGCACCGCGGCCAAGATTCTCGAGGACCTCGGCTGGTACGTCGCAGACAACCTGCCTCCCGAGCTGATTTCCAAGATGGTCGATCTCGGGCTCGAGTCCAAGCCCAGAATCGAGCGGCTGGCACTGGTGATGGACGTCCGAAGTCGCCTGTTCACCGGTGATCTGGGTTGGGTCGTCAAGGAGCTCGACTCCAAGGGCGTACGCAACCGAGTGCTGTTCCTCGACGCGTCCGACGCCGTGCTGATCCGTCGATTCGAATCCAACCGGCGCAGCCACCCACTGCAGAACGACGGCCAGGACGGCACCCTGACCGAGGGCATCACTGCCGAGCGGTTGCGGCTCGCTCAGGTCAAGGCAGCGGCCGATCTCACAGTGGACACCACAGCACTGTCGGTACATCAGCTGCGGCGCAAGATCGAGACGGTGTTCGGCGAAGCCGACACCACCGGCGTCGGCGTCACCGTGCAGTCGTTCGGTTTCAAATACGGCCTGCCGATGGACGCAGACCTGGTCTGCGACGTCCGTTTTCTGCCCAATCCACACTGGGTGCCGGAGCTACGCGAACACACCGGGCAGGACGCGGACGTCCGCGACTACGTGCTGGGGCAGAACGGTGCCGGCGACTATCTGCAGACGTACACGCACCTGCTCAATCTGACGATCGAAGGGTACGTGCGGGAAGGCAAGAGGTACATGACTGTGGCCGTGGGCTGTACCGGAGGAAAGCACCGAAGTGTGGCCATGACCGAGGCGTTGGCCGCAATCCTCGCCGAGCAGGGCGATGTCTCGGTCCGTGTGCTGCACCGCGACTTGGGTCGCGAATGAGCAAGTCTCCCAAGATCGTCGCCCTCGGAGGCGGGCATGGCCTGTACGCCACCCTGTCCGCCGCTCGGTTGCTCGGTCACGACGTCACCGCCATCGTCACCGTTGCCGACGACGGGGGGTCCTCGGGACGTCTTCGCGCCGAGCTCGGCGTCATCCCACCCGGGGATCTACGTATGGCACTGGCCGCGCTGGCACGCTCGGACGAGCGAACGCAGCTGTGGACCGACGTCCTGCAGCACCGGTTCGGTGGCACAGGTGCCTTGGCGGGCCACTCGGTGGGCAACCTCATCCTCGCCGGACTCACCGAGGTACTCGGCGACCCGATCGCCGCTCTCGACGAGATGGTGCGGATGCTCGGTATCGACGGACGAGTGCTCCCGATGTCGCCCATCGCACTCGACATCGAGGCCGACGTTTCCGGGCTGGAGGACGACCCGCGGGTCAGTCGCGTCATTCGTGGGCAGGTCGCAGTGGCGACGACTCCCGGCAAGGTTCGCCGCGTGCGACTGCTTCCCGCCGAACCGCCTGCTTCGGCCGACGCCCTCGCTGCGATCCACGCGGCCGACCTCGTCGTACTCGGCCCCGGATCGTGGTTCTCGAGCGTCATTCCGCACGTGCTCGTACCGGATCAGCTCTCTGCGTTGGCTCGCACGAGCGCGCCGAAAGTACTCGTGTTGAACCTGGCGCCCGAGCTGGGGGAGACCACCGGATTCTCCGCCGAGCGTCATGTCCACGTACTCTCCCAACACGCACCGAATTTGGGAATCGACTACGTGTTGGTCGATTCCGCCTCGGTCCCGGAAGGCAGCAACCGCGAGCACGTGGCGCGGGCAGCGGCCCGGCTCGGTGCCGAGGTCGTCTACGTCGACGTTGCCGAAAACGGCACCCACGCACATCATTACGGCAAGCTTGCTGCGGCTCTCGGCTCCATCGTGTCGTCCACCGACGGCACCGCACCGACTGCCGCACGCAGAGAGGGGATCACTTCGTGGCCATGACAGCGGAGGTCAAGGACGAGCTGAGCAGGCTCACCGTCAGTCAGGTCAGTTGCCGCAAGGCCGAGGTGTCCGCACTCCTGCGATTCGCTGGCGGACTGCACATCGTGGCAGGCCGAGTGGTGGTCGAGGCAGAAGTGGACCTCGGGTCCATCGCGAGACGACTGCGTCGGGAGATCTTCGAGCTGTACGGCTACTCGTCCGATGTGCACATGCTCGGAGCAGGTGGGTTGCGCAAGACCTCGCGCTACGTGGTCCGCGTGGCCAAGGACGGTGAGGCGCTGGCCCGCCAGACCGGCCTCCTGGATCTGCGCGGTCGCCCGGTTCGCGGACTGCCCGCGCAGGTCGTCGGCGGCACGGTGGGGGACTCCGAGGCAGCGTGGCGCGGCGCGTTCCTGGCGCACGGCTCGCTCACCGAACCGGGCCGGTCGTCCGCACTCGAGATCAGCTGCCCCGGACCGGAAGCAGCGCTCGCGCTCGTCGGAGCCGCTCGACGCCTCGGCGTCGCCGCCAAGGCCCGCGAGGTTCGAGGCAGCGATCGGGTGGTCGTCCGCGACGGCGAAGCGATCGGAGCTCTGCTGACCCGCATGGGCGCACAGGACACCCGGTTGATCTGGGAGGAACGCCGGATGCGCCGCGAGGTCAGGGCCACAGCGAACCGGCTCGCCAACTTCGACGACGCCAACCTGCGCCGCTCGGCTCGGGCCGCCGTCGCCGCCGCAGCACGCGTCGAGCGGGCACTGCACATCCTCGGTGACGACGTGCCGGATCATCTGGCGGCCGCCGGCTCGCTCCGAGTCCAGCACCGGCAGGCATCACTGGAGGAACTCGGTCAACTGGCCGACCCGCCGATGACGAAAGACGCCGTCGCGGGTCGCATTCGCCGCCTGCTGTCCATGGCCGATCGCAAGGCGAAGGACACCGGAATCCCGGACACCGAGTCCGCGGTCACCGCCGAGCTGCTCGACGAGGCGTGAACGGCTCCGATCGTGTGATGCGCGCGCTCTGCCTGCGCGCACACTAGGGTGGGACACGCGTGTGGCACCCCGCACGCAGGCACGATCAGACATTTGTTTTCACAACTTTTAGGAGCGAACAGTGACGATCCGGGTAGGCGTCAACGGCTTCGGCCGCATCGGGCGTAACTTCTTCAGGGCAGTCGACGCGCAGAAGGCGCTCGGTACCACCGACATCGAAATCGTTGCTGTCAACGACCTGACCGACAACGCATCGCTCGCACACCTGCTCAAGTACGACTCGATCCTGGGTCGCTTGGCACACGATGTCTCGCTCGAAGGCGAAGACACGATCGTCGTCGGCGGCCAGAAGATCAAGGCGCTGTCGCTGCGCGAGGGCCCGTCCGCACTGCCGTGGGGTGACCTGGGTGTCGACGTCGTCGTCGAATCCACCGGCATCTTCACCGACGCTGCGAAGGCACAGGGTCACATCGACGCCGGTGCCAAGAAGGTCATCATCTCCGCCCCCGCCAAGGGCGAGGACATCACCATCGTGATGGGCGTCAACGACGACAAGTACGACGGCAGCCAGAACATCATCTCGAACGCGTCGTGCACCACCAACTGCCTCGGTCCCATCGCCAAGGTTCTCGACGACGAATTCGGCATCGTCTCCGGTCTGATGACCACGATTCACGCGTACACGCAGGATCAGAACCTGCAGGACGGCCCGCACAGCGACCTGCGTCGTGCACGCGCGGCAGCTCTCAACGTCGTCCCCACCGGCACCGGCGCGGCCAAGGCAATCGGCCTGGTCCTCCCGCAGCTGCTCGGCAAGCTCGACGGCTACGCACTCCGGGTCCCGATCCCCACCGGCTCGGTCACCGACCTCACCGCGCTTCTGAAGAAGTCGGCCAGCGCCGACGACATCAACGCCGCGATGAAGGCAGCTGCAGAAGGACCCCTGAAGGGCATCCTGAAGTACAACACCGATCCGATCGTCTCCTCGGACATCGTCACCGACCCGCACTCGTCGATCTTCGACGCGCCGCTGACGAAGGTCATCGACGACCAGGTCAAGATCGTCTCCTGGTACGACAACGAGTGGGGCTACTCCAACCGCCTCGCCGACCTCATCGGTCTCGTCGGCAAGTCCCTCTGACACCGATGGCTGTCAAGACACTGCAAGATCTGCTCGATGCCGGTGTCGAAGGCCGTGGCGTCCTCGTGCGGTCGGACTTCAACGTCCCGCTCGAGGACGGCACGATCACCGATCCGGGTCGTATCCAGGCGTCGATCCCCACCCTCACGGCGCTGGTCGAAGCCGGTGCCAAGGTCATCGTCACCGCACACCTCGGCCGACCCGACGGTAAGCCCGACGCGAAGTACAGTCTGGCTCCGGTTGCCGCCAAGCTCGGCGAACTGCTCGGACGCCACGTCCAGCTCGCCGGTGACGTGGTCGGTCAGGATGCCGAGGCACGCGCCGAGGGTCTGACCGACGGCGATGTGTTGCTGCTCGAGAACATTCGCTTCGATCCACGCGAGACCAGCAAGGACGAGGCCGAGCGAGCAGCGCTGGCTCGTGAACTCGTTGCGCTCGCCGGCGACGACGCGGCGTTCGTCTCCGACGGCTTCGGTGTCGTCCATCGCAAGCAGGCGTCGGTGTACGACGTGGCGCAGTTGTTGCCCCACTACGCAGGCACGCTCGTGGCAGCCGAGGTCGAGGTGTTGGCCAAGCTCACCGAGGATGCGGCACGCCCGTACGCGGTGGTCCTCGGCGGTTCCAAGGTCTCGGACAAGCTCGGTGTCATCGAGGCGTTGGCCCCCAAGGTCGACACCCTCGTCATCGGCGGCGGCATGGCCTTCACTTTCCTTGCAGCGCAGGGATATTCGGTAGGAAACTCGCTGCTGCAGGAAGATCAGATCGGGGTCTGCAAGGACCTGCTCGAGCGGTTCGGCGACGTGATCCATTTGCCCGTCGACATCGTCGTCGGAGACAAGTTCGCCGCAGACGCCGAGGCGAAGACCGTGAAGGCGTCCGAGATTCCGGACGGCTGGATGGGCCTCGACATCGGACCGGACTCGGTCAGTCGTTTCGCTGTCGTTCTCTCGAACGCCAAGACCGTCTTCTGGAACGGACCGGCCGGAGTGTTCGAGTTCGACAAGTTCTCGGCCGGCACCAAGGGCATCGCGGAAGCGATCATCGGAGCCACCGAGAAGGGCGCGTTCAGTGTGGTCGGCGGCGGCGATTCCGCGGCTGCGGTGCGCACCCTCGGGCTGCCCGACGACGGCTTCTCGCACATCTCCACCGGCGGCGGTGCATCCCTCGAATACCTCGAAGGCAAGCAGCTCCCCGGCCTATCCGTCCTGGAGGCGTAACGCATGGCACGTAAGCCGCTCATCGCGGGCAACTGGAAGATGAATCTCAACCACCTCGAGGCCATCTCGCTGGTGCAGAAGATCGCGTTCTCGTTGCCCGAGAAGTACTTCGACAAGGTCGACGTGACGGTGATCCCGCCGTTCACCGACATCCGGAGTGTGCAGACTCTGATCGAGGGCGACAAACTCCTGCTCACCTACGGCGCGCAGGACGTCTCGTCCGAGGACAAGGGTGCCTTCACCGGCGAGATCAGCGGATCCATGCTGGCCAAGCTGGGATGCACCTTCGTCGTCGTCGGTCACTCCGAACGACGCACGCTGCACAGCGAGGACGACGCCGTCGTGCTTGCCAAGACGAAGGCGGCGCTGAAGAACGGTCTGACGCCGATCGTGTGCATCGGTGAGGGCCTGAACATCCGCGAAGCAGGCGAACACGTGGCCTACAACGTCGCGCAACTGCGCGGTTCCCTCGACGGACTCTCGGCCGACGACATCTCCAAGGTCGTCATCGCCTACGAGCCGGTGTGGGCAATCGGTACCGGCCGTGTCGCGTCGGCCTCGGACGCTCAGGAAGTGTGCGGTGCCATCCGTGAGGAGCTGAAGTCGTTGTCCTCGGCCGAGGTTGCCGCGGGAGTGCGCGTGCTCTACGGTGGCTCGGTCAACGCGAAGAACGTCGGCGAGATCGTCGGCCAGCCGGACGTCGACGGCGCTCTGGTCGGTGGAGCTTCGCTGAAGGCGGACGAGTTCGCCACACTGTCGGCAATCGCCGCAGGCGGACCCTTGCCCTGATCGGTGAGGCCGCACGACACGCATTCGGACACCTCGCTTCGGCGGGGTGTCCGAAGTCGTTCACGGGCCAGGTAGGCTGCTGAGGGCATCGAATCGAGTTTGAGGTGGACATGGATCTGTTTCTGGATATTCTGCTGGTCATCACCAGTCTGGCGCTGATCTTGCTGATCCTGCTGCATCGCGGCAAGGGCGGCGGATTGTCCAGTCTGTTCGGTGGCGGAGTGCAGTCCAGCCTGTCCGGTTCCACGGTCGTCGAGAAGAACCTGGACCGCCTCACGGTGTTCACCGGCCTCATCTGGCTCATCGCGATTCTCGGTATCGGTCTCGAGATCAAGTACACCTGATCCACTTCGGCTCCGAGTGCGAGTTCGTGGTGGAGCGACGATACTGGGTGGATGAGCGAATCCTCCTACGAGTCAGTCGGTTCCCCAGCTTTCGTACCACCGACAGCTCAGGGTCGGGAGTTGACAGAGCCTCTTCGTGAGGACATCCGCTATCTCGGCGGCATACTGGGTGAGATCATTCGTGAACACGAGGGCGAGGACGTCTTCGATCTGATCGAGGCTGCACGCGTCGAATCGTTCGCGGTACGCCGGTCCGAAATAGAACGTGACGATTCGGTCGGCCGGTACACCGACGTCGAAGTGGCACAAGCTGTTCCACTCATTCGGGCGTTCAGTCACTTCTCTCTGCTGGCCAACCTTGCCGAGGATCTGCACCGCGAACGTCGTCGCGCCATTCACCTCGACCGCGAGGATCCGCCGCAGGACAGCAGTCTCGACGCCACCTGGCTCAAGATCGATGCGGCCGCGCCCTCTCGTGAGCAAGTGGCCGCCGCCCTGACCGACGCGTTGGTCGCGCCGGTGATCACTGCGCACCCCACCGAGACGCGTCGACGCACCGTGTTCGATGTGCAGTCGAAGATCACCGAGCTGATGCGTCGACGCGATGTCGCTACCGCTGCGCGCGAGGGCAAAGCCGCCAGTGCGGCCAAGGAATTGGACGCCATCGACGTACAGATCCGCAGGCAGGTGCTCACTCTCTGGGAGACGGCTCTGATTCGGTTGTCGCGGTTGCGAATTCAGGACGAGATCGAAGTGGGACTCCGGTACTTCGAGTCCTCCCTCTTCGACGTCATACCTGCCCTCAATGCCGATGTTCGCACGGCGCTGCGAGCGCGGTGGCCCGAGGACGACTTGTTGCCGAGGCCCATTCTGCGGCCCGGATCCTGGATCGGCGGCGACCGCGACGGAAACCCGAACGTCACCGCCGAGGTGGTGCACACGGCGACGCATCAGGCCGGCTACGTCGCGTTCCAGCACTACCTCGACGAACTGGTCGCGCTGGAGAAGGAATTGTCGATGTCCGCGCGACTCGTCGCGGTCACCGCCGAGCTGGAGGCTCTTGCCGAGGCATCCACGGAACCGGACGATCGCCGTGCCGACGAACCGTACCGAGTTGCCGTGGTGGGAATCCGGGCCCGCCTGACGGCGACGGCACGAGCCGTTCTGGACGCAGTTCCGGTGTCCGGCATCGATCTCGGTGCCACGAAGTACGCGGGACCGCAGGAGATACTCGACGACCTCGACACCCTCGACCGCGCGCTCCGCGCTGACGGGGACGGGTTGATCGCCGACGATCGGCTGCTCCGGCTCCGGCAGTCGGTGGAGACGTTCGGCTTTCACCTGCAGGCTCTGGACATGCGGCAGAACTCCGAAACGCACGAGGAAGTGGTCGCGGAGCTGCTCGCCTGGGCAGGCGTTCATCAGGACTATCTTTCCCTCGCCGAGGAAGAGCGCGTCTCCGTTCTGTCGCAGGAGCTGGCGACCAGGCGTCCGCTGGTCGGCCCCAACGCACAGCTCAGTGAGCTCGCAACCAAGGAGCTGGGCATCGTTCGGGCCGCCAAGGAGGCCATCGATCATCTGGGACCCGACACCATCCAGAACTACATCATCAGCATGTGTCAGTCGGTCAGCGACATGCTCGAAGCGGCGTTGCTGCTCAAGGAAGCGGGCATCTTCGATCCTGGAGCCGACGGCTCGTCGCCCACGTCGACGGTGGGCGTCGTTCCGCTGTTCGAGACCATCGAGGACCTTCAGCAGGGTGCTGCGACTCTGCTCGCCACGCTCGACGTTCCGATCTACCGTGCCCTGGTGGCAGGGCGCGGCATGAATCAGGAAGTCATGCTGGGGTATTCGGACTCGAACAAGGACGGCGGATACCTCGCCGCCAACTGGGCCCTGTACCGCGCCGAGCTGGATCTGCTCGAGGCATCGCGCAAAACGGGAATTCGCTTGCGGCTCTTCCACGGTCGCGGTGGCACAGTCGGCCGCGGCGGTGGACCCAGCTACGACGCGATCCTGGCGCAGCCGCCCGGCGTCGTGCAAGGATCTCTCCGCCTCACCGAGCAGGGCGAGATCATCGCGGCCAAGTACGCCGAGCCATCGATGGCGCGCCGCAATCTCGAGTCCCTGGTCGCAGGAACGCTCGAATCGACTCTGCTCGACGTCGAGGGCCTGGGTGACGGCGCAGAAGCCGCGTACGACATCCTCGACGATCTCGCAGCCAAGGCGCGTGCGGCATACGGCCGTCTGGTGCACGAGGAGCCCGGGTTCGTCGAGTACTTTCGCACATCGACGCCGGTGGCCGAGGTGGGCGAGCTGAACATCGGGTCCCGTCCGGCATCGAGGAAGCCGACGAACTCGGTGTACGACCTGCGCGCGATCCCGTGGGTGATGTCGTGGAGTCAGTGCCGCGTCATGCTGCCCGGGTGGTACGGGACCGGCTCTGCCTTCCAGGAGTGGGTCGGCGACGACGACTCCAAGCTCGAGGTCCTGACCGACCTGTATCGGAAGTGGCCCTTCTTCCGGACCGTTCTGTCCAACCTGGCACAGGTCATGGCGAAATCGGATCTGGGTATCGCGGCTCGCTACGCCGAGCTGGTTCCCGACGCCGATCTGCGTGCGCGCATATTCGGCATGATCGAAGCCGAACATGCCACGACCGTGCGGATGTATCTGAAGATCACCGGGCACAGTCGACTGCTGGAGGACAACCCATCGTTGGAGCGCTCGGTGCACAACCGGTTCCCCTACCTGGAGCCGCTGAACCAGATGCAGGTCGAGATGCTGCGGCGCTACCGCAACGGAGATGACGACGAACGCGTCAAGCGTGGAATTCTGTTGACTATGAACGGTCTCGCGACGGCACTGCGCAACAGCGGCTAGCGCGGGGAGTAATGCCCATGTCGATCGAGTAGTTCTACTCGCGCGCCGTGTCGTTGTCGTCGAGCAGAGTGTTGTCCATGACGATATCGACGCAGGTGCAAGTACCTCGACGACGGCTGTGGCTGCACGTTCTCGGCACTGTGGGTTGTGCGATCGGCGCACCGGTACTGGGGTTGCTCTCCGGTACCACAGCCTGGTTCATCGTGTCCGAGGCCGAACCCGACCCGCTGCACCTGTTCGCGACGCAAGTGGTTGCCGTTACGGCGTGGATGCTGTGGATCGGGTTCTGGCCGTTCGCACTGCGAACGGCGGCAGGCGTACGCGAACGAACCGAGTGTGCCCGGGGCATCGTGTGGGCATGGACTTTCGTCGTGGTGGCGATGGGAGTCGCGCACGCGTTCGGCCTCGCATATGCGATGCTCTGGACGGTCATTCCGCTCGGCTCGCTCGCCACCTGAATCTTCTGATGCCGAAGACCGGGCTTCCCCCTTCGTGCGCGTTTTGCGTAGGCCTGCACGCGCAAAACGCGCACGAGGGGAGGAACCGGCCGGCGGCGGATCGCGTCCAACCAGGTATGAGCGTCCAACCGGGTACGAGGCAGTGCAGCAACGACACCCACGCCTGGCACGACGGATCCGCCTACCGCGTGAACGGTAGGCGGATCGGTCGATCGAGCACAGCGCGTGCGGTATGCATCAAGGACTACGACGGCGAGCGGCAGGGACCCGACCCCGACGACGCGGAACCCGCCTAGTCGTCCGGGATCAGACGGTGTCCAGTTTCGATGCTGCACCGCTGTCGAGGAACCACACCGTCGATTCGGTGCCCAGCGCACCGGCGGACGGTACGTCGTCGGCGTCCGCTCCTCCCACTGCAGATGCGACGGCCTCGGCCTTGTTCGCTCCCGAGACGAGCAGCCACACGTGCTGTGCGCGGCGAACGGCGGGCAGTGTCAGGGTGATTCGCACGGGCGGAGGCTTGGGGGAGTCCTCGACCGCGACCACGTAGCGATGCTGCTCGCGTACCGCATCCGTATGCGGGAACAGTGAATTGATGTGGCCCTCGCCGCCCATCCCGAGGAGATGGATGTCGAACTCCGGGGTCGGCTCGCCCTCGGTCCGCGAATGCAGAATCTGCGCGTACGTCGCTGCGGCCACCTCGGGGTCGCTTCCGTGCGGTCCGTCGGAGGCAGCCATTCGGAAAACCCGATCCGGGTGCACGTCGACGTGATCGAGCAACGCCTCCGAGGCCTGCACCTCGTTGCGCTCGGGGTCGCCCGAGGGCAGGAATCGTTCGTCACCGAAATAGATGTCGACTCGGCCCCAATCGACCGAACCGGAGTCCTTGCGCAGAGCCTCCAGCAACGCGATGCCCGTGCCGCCGCCGGTGAGCACCACCGATGCCGAGCCCCGCTGGGCCTGTGCCGCGGTGATGACCTCGACGAACCGAGACCGAGCAGCGTCGACGAGTGACTGTGCATCCAAGTACTGAAGTACCGATGTCTTACTCATAGCTCACTTTCGACAGTCCGTGGAGGGCGAGTTCGTAGATCTCGTCCGTGTCGAGGCGGCGCAGCTCCTCTGCGAGGCATTCGCGAGTGTTGCGCCGCGCAAGCGCAACTTCTGCATCGGGTTGACCGGTGCGCCGCAGGGTAGCGGTCTTTCCGGTCTGCGGCCGCGTCAGCGAGATGCTGCTGTTCTCCCTGATCAGCTCGACCTTCAGCTCGCCCGCACGGCGATGGACCGGCACGTCGAGTTTGGCGGCCAACCAACCAGCCAGAATATCGAGGGCGGGCTCCTCGGCCAGTCCCGATACCGTCGCCGAGACAACAGGCTCGAACGGAGCCTGGTCCAACGCCGTGGCCAATAGACCACGCCAGTAGGTGATGCGACTCCAGGAGAGGTCGGTATCACCCTCGGTGTAGCTGCTGAGCCGTCCCTTGATCGTCGCGGTGGTGTCGGGGGAATTCGTGGCATCGGTGATCCGCCGAATTGCCAAGCGTCCCAACGGATCCTTGGCCGGAACGGCCGGTGCCTCGTCCGGCCACCAGGCCACGATGGGCGTGTCGGGAAGCAGAAATGGGATGACGACGCTGTGCTCGTGGTCGGCCAGTTCGCCGTTGAGGCGCAGCACCACCACCTCCGACGCACCGGCGTCACCGCCGACCCGGATCTGTGCGTCGAGGCTCGACTCGGCGGAGCGGTCGCCGTGAATGAGGACGATGACACGGCAAGGATGCTCGCGGCTCGCCTCGTTCGCTGCGTCGATCGCCCGTTCGGCCTTGGCTGGGTCACGGCTGGCGACGATCAGCGTCAGTACGCGGCCGATGGTCACCGCACCACCTGCTTCGCGAACTTCCACCAACTTCTTGCCGACCTCGGCCGTTGTCGTGGCGGGAATGTCGACAATCACGGCCTTCTCCATTCGCGTCCGGTGCGGTGCATCATTTCGTCACCCGAGGAGGGCCCCCAGGTACCGGCTTCGTACGGTTCCGCGGTGCCACCGGAGGCCCAGAAATCCAGAATTGGATCGAGGATCTTCCACGACAGTTCGACCTCCGCATTGACCGGGAACAGCGAAGGCTCACCGAGCAACACATCGAGGATGAGGCGCTCGTATGCCTCGGGCGAGGATTCGGTGAACGCCTGGCCGTAGCTGAAGTCCATGCTGACATCGCGCACCTGCATGCTCGATCCCGGCACCTTGGATCCGAACCGCATCGTCACGCCCTCATCGGGCTGGACTCTGATGACCAACGCGTTCTGACCCAGTTCCTCGGTCATCGTGGCGTCGAACGGCAGGTGCGGCGCGCGCTTGAACACCATGGCGATCTCGGTGACTCGACGCCCGAGTGCCTTACCGGTGCGGAGATAGAACGGAACTCCGCCCCAGCGTCGTGTGTCCACCTCGAGGGTAATGGCGGCGTAGGTCTCGGTGTTCGATTCGGAGTCGAAGCCCTCCTCCTCCTTGAGCCCCTTCACTTTCTGGCTGCCCTGCCAACCTGCGGAGTACTGACCGCGAGCCGACGTTCGATCGAGGGGCTCGGCAAGTTTTGTTGCCGAGAGCACCTTGATTTTCTCCGACTGCAACTCTCTGGGGTTGAAGCTGACCGGCTCTTCCATCGCCGTGATGGCGAGCAACTGCAGAAGGTGGTTCTGGATGACGTCTCGGGCGGCCCCGATTCCGTCGTAATAGCCTGCGCGCCCGCCCAATCCGATGTCCTCGGCCATCGTGATCTGAACGTGGTCGACGTAGTGCGCATTCCAGATCGGATCGAACAGCTGGTTCGCGAAGCGCAGTGCCAAAATGTTCTGCACCGTCTCCTTGCCCAGGTAGTGGTCGATGCGAAACACGGTGTCCTCGGGGAACACTCGGTTCACGACCGCATTGAGCTCTTTCGCGCTCTGCAGGTCGTGCCCGAACGGCTTCTCGATGACCACACGTCGCCAATTTCCGTCCTCGCTCTGCGCCAGGCCCGAGCGCGAAAGCTGCTCGAGCACAACAGGAAACGCGCTGGGCGGGATGGACAGGTAGAAGGCGTGGTTGCCGCCGGTGCCGCGGGTCTCGTCGAGTTCGGTCAGTGTTCGTGACAGCTCGTCGAACGCGGCGTCGTCGTCGAACGAACCTTGGACGAACCGGAACCCCTCGGCGAGGGTGTTCCACACCTCCTCGCTGAAGGGAGTGCGTGCATGATCGCGCACGGAATCGTGCACGATCTTCGCGAAGTCCTGGTTCTGCCATTCCCGGCGGGCGAACCCGACCAGGGCGAAACCGGGGGGTAGGAGCCCCCGGTTCGCCAGGTCGTACACCGCAGGCATGAGCTTCTTACGCGCGAGATCGCCGGTCACCCCGAAGATGACCATGCTGCACGGGCCCGCAATGCGGGGGAGCCGCTTGTCTCGCGCGTCGCGGAGAGGGTTGACCCAATCCGCGGAGTGGAGAGGTTCGGTTTCTGCGGTGGGCACAGTCGGTCAGCTCTTCTGACCTGCTTGGCGAAGCTGCTCGCCGGTGGCCTCGAGCAACTCGTTCCAGGCCGCCTCGAACTTCTGAACGCCTTCGTTCTCCAGCGTCAGGAAGACATCGGTGATGTCGATCCCGAGCGCGGAGATACGGTCGAAGATCTCCTGCGATTCCGGTCCCTTGCCCGAGACCGTGTCGCCGACGATCTCGCCGTGATCGGCAACTGCGTCCATCGTCTTCTCGGGCATCGTGTTCACGGTGTTGGGCGAGACCAGCTCCGTGACGTACATGGTGTCCGGGTAGGCGTCGGACTTGACGCCGGTCGAGGCCCACAGCGGTCGCTGAGCACGCGCGCCGCTGCCGACGAGCTCACGGAACCGGGGAGCGACCTCGAAGATCTGCTGGTACGCCACGTAGGCGAGACGCGCGTTGGCCAGCGCGGCCTTTCCCTTGAGTGCTTCGGCGTCGGGGGTACCGATCGCATCGAGTCGGGAATCGATCTCGCTGTCCACGCGCGAGACGAAGAACGACGCGACCGAGTGGATCTTGTCGAGGTCGTGACCGGCTGCGCGCGCGGCCTCGAGGCCGCCGAGGTACGCGTTCATCACCAGTTCGTAGCGCTCGACCGAGAAGATGAGCGTGACGTTGACGCTGATGCCCTCACCGATCACCTTGGCGATGGCGGGGATTCCGTCCTCGGTCGCCGGGATCTTGATGAGCAGGTTCGGACGGTCGACGATCTTCCACAGTTCGACGGCCTGCTCGTACGTCTTGTCGGCGTCGTGTGCCACGCGGGGATCGACCTCGATCGACACCCGGCCGTCGACGCCTGCACTCGACTCGTACTGGGGCATCAGGATGTCGCACGCTTCGCGAACGTCGTCAGTGGTGACCGTGCGGATCGTGGTCTCGACGTCGGCACCCTCACCGGCGAGCTTGTTCACCTGCTCGTCGTACGCCTCGCCCTTGCTCAGAGCGGCCTGGAAGATCGACGGATTGGTGGTCACGCCGACGACACTCTTGGTGTCGATCAGGTCTTTCAGGTTGCCCGAGCGGATGCGATCACGGGACAGGTCGTCCAGCCACACCGAAATTCCGGCGGCGGACAGTTCTGCGAGATTCTTGTTCTGGGTCATGAATTATCCCTTCACATTGGTGATGGAGCGCTGCGCGGCTGCCGTTACGGCTTCGGCGGTGAAGCCGAACTCGCGGAAAAGTGTTGCCGCGTCGGCAGATTCGCCGTAATGCTCGAGCGAGATGATCTCACCGAAGCCGCCGACGATCTTCCACCACGGCATTGCGATGCCGGCCTCGATCGACACCCGGGCCTTGACGGTGGGTGGGATCACCTGGTCGCGGTAGTTCTGATCCTGGCTCTCGAACCACTCGACGCACGGCATCGAGACAACGCGGGCGGCAATGCCCTGTGCCTCGAGCTGCTTCTGTGCCTCCACGGCGTACTGGAGCTCCGAGCCGGTGCCGATCAACACGACGTCCGGGGTTGCCTTCGAGGACTCGACGAGGATGTATCCACCCTTCGAGACGCCCTCGTAGCTGGTGCCCTCCAGGATCGGGATGCCCTGACGCGTCAGCGCGAGACCGACGGGACCGCTGCTGCTGGACTTGGCCAGCACTGCCTGCCATGCGAATGCAGTTTCGTTCGCGTCACCGGGGCGCACGACCGACAGGTTCGGGATTGCCCGCAGTGCCGCGAGGTGCTCGACCGGCTGGTGCGTGGGGCCGTCCTCGCCGAGGCCGACGGAATCGTGGGTCCACACGTAGATCGGGTCGATGTCCATCAACGACGCGAGGCGAACCGCCGGCCGCATGTAATCGCTGAACTGCATGAACGTGCCGCCGTAGGCGCGAGTCGGACCGTGCATGACGATGCCCGACAAGATGGCGCCCATTGCGTGCTCACGAATACCGAAGTGCAGCGTCCGGCCGTACGGCTCGGCGTCCCAGTCGTCGGTGGAGATCGACGTGGGGCCGAAGGACTTCGCGCCCTTGATCGTGGTGTTGTTGCTGCCCGCGAGGTCGGCCGAGCCGCCCCACAGCTCCGGCAGAACAGGTCCGACGGCGTTGAGGACCTCGCCCGACGCCGCACGTGTCGCGACGGCCTTGCTACCGGGCTCCCAGGTGGGCAGAACGTCGGTCCAGTTCTCGGGCAGCGTGCCCTGGGTCAGGCGGTCGAGCAGCTTCTTGCGCTCAGGCTCGCGCGCGGCCCAGGCGTCGAACTCGACGGTCCACT
Source organism: Rhodococcus sp. 077-4 (assembly GCF_047782425.1). Lineage (NCBI taxonomy): Bacteria > Bacillati > Actinomycetota > Actinomycetes > Mycobacteriales > Nocardiaceae > Rhodococcus > Rhodococcus sp. 077-4. The sequence goes on from NZ_JAJPWC010000002.1 coordinate 1,199,773, forward strand.
CGGCGTGCGCCTTGCGGCCGCGTTCCTGCAGCTTGCGGGTGTGCCCGATGACCTCGTCGGTGACCTCGAACGTCTTGGCGGGGTCGAAATCGAGCGCCTGCTTGACCTTTGCGATCTCCTCGTCGCCCAATGCGGCACCGTGGACTGCACCGGTGTTCATCATGGTGGGAGCCGGGAAACCGATGATGGTGCGCAGCACGATGATCGACGGCTTGTCGGTGACGGCCTTGGCTGCCTCGACGGCCTCTTCGATCGCGGTGACGTTCTCGCCGCCCTCGACCACCTGCACGTGCCAGCCGTAGGCCTCGTAACGTGCAGCCGTGTTCTCGGAGAGGGCGATGTCGGTGGAGTGCTCGATCGAGATCTTGTTGTCGTCGTAGAACAGGATCAGGTTGCCCAGCTGCTGGGTTCCTGCGAGCGACGATGCCTCGGAGGTGATGCCCTCTTCGATGTCGCCGTCGGAGGCGATCACGTAGATGAAGTGGTCGAAGGGGCTCTCGCCCAGTGCGGGCTCGGGATCGAACAGTCCACGCTCGCGACGCGATGCCATTGCCATGCCCACGGCGGAGGCGAGTCCCTGACCGAGCGGGCCCGTGGTGATCTCCACGCCGTCGGTGTGACGGAACTCGGGGTGTCCTGGAGTCTTGGACTTGTAGGTGCGCAGTGCCTCGATGTCTGCGAGTTCGAGTCCGAAACCGCCCAAGTAGAGCTGCAGGTAAAGGGTCAGGCTGGAGTGTCCGCACGAGAGCACGAACCGGTCGCGGCCGATCCAGTGCGTGTCGGTTGGATCGTGGCGCATGGTGCGCTGGAAGAGGGTGTAGGCGAGGGGAGCCAGGCTCATCGCGGTTCCGGGGTGGCCGTTGCCGACCTTCTGCACTGCGTCCGCTGCCAGAACACGAACGGTGTCGACCGCTCGGGTGTCCAGGTCCGTCCAGTCGCTCGGGTGGTGCGCCGTGGTGAGGACGTCAATATCGTCTGTGATCGACACGAGCAGAAATCTCCTGACATTCGTTCGAGTTGTGGCTCCGAGGAAGCGTCGCTCGGCAGAGACTGCCATGCGCCTGGTTGGAGCACGCACGAAGTCGGTGCCGAAGGGCGTCCGTTACCAGCCTAGTTCCGTCCGACCCTACTGTCGTGCCTTCCCCCGGGCGATTGCGCGCGGGTTACCTGTGGGCGACATAATTCTCACTTTGGGTGCCCTGCGAATTGGAGGTGCAAACCCTGCCGTCTACCATCGTCTGTAGTAGGCGCACGATCGTCGGCACCCGTCGCAACTCGAGTATGCGGGCCGATCACCCGTGCGTGTTGGCGTCCAGGGTCGCCGTGAACAGTGAACCCGCAAGTGGCCCAGCGCCAGAGAACGACAGTCGTGCGAGGAGACGCAGTGCGAATTGGGCAGCAGCCGGGCGGACACGGTTTCGCCGGCGGCCCCGGATTCGGAGCAGACGACGCGAGTGAGTCCGCGCAGACCGCACCGGCCGCGTCCGCTCCGCGCAGGGCGCTCGCGCTCGTACTTGCGTACGTCGCGCTGACGAAGCCCCGGGTCATCGAACTTCTCCTCGTCACGACCATTCCTGCGATGTTGCTGGCCGACCGCGGACACGTCGATCCGTGGCTGATCCTCACCACACTCTTCGGCGGAATGCTCGCCGCAGCCAGTGCGAACACACTGAACATGGTGGTCGACGCCGATATCGACAAGGTGATGAAGCGCACCGAGAAGCGCCCACTCGCCCGCGGCGCCATGCCCGTCTCGCACGCCCTGATCTTCGGGCTCGTCCTCGGGGTGGTGTCATTCTTCTGGTTGTGGGCCACGACCAACCTGCTCAGCGGCGTGCTCGCCGTCGTGACCATCGGCTTCTACATCTTCGTCTACACGCTCGTTCTCAAACGGCGCACTTCGCAGAACGTGGTCTGGGGTGGCGCGGCCGGATGCATGCCGGTGATGATCGGCTGGTCTGCGGTCACCGGCACCATCGGTTGGCAGGCACTGGTGATGTTCATGGTGATCTTTCTGTGGACACCGCCGCACACCTGGGCGCTGATGCTCCGCTACAAGGAGGACTACCAGGCCGCGAACGTACCGATGCTGCCTGCTGTCGCCTCGGAGACCAAGGTCACCAAGCACATCGTGATCTACGCGTGGGCCACCGTCGCCGCAACGCTGGCGCTGGCACCGGGCTCGGGCGTCATCTATGCGGCCGTTGCCGTGGCCTCCGGCGTCTGGTTCCTCGTCGTGGCGCATCGTCTGTATGCGGGGGTGCGAGCGGGAACTCCGGTCAAGCCGCTCAAGCTGTTCATTCTCTCCAACGAATATCTGGCCCTGGTGTTCTGCGGCTTGGCCGTCGATTCGGTCCTCGGTTGGCAGACGCTCGCCCAGCTCCTTTCCTGAGCGAGCAACCACCGGGGCAGATCGGTCAAGGAATCAGCACGATCGATCCTGTCGTCTTTCGCGATTCCAGATCGGTGTGAGCTCGAGCCGCGTCCTCCAGTGCATATCGAGCGCCCACCTCGACAGTGAGTGCGCCGCTCGACAACGCCGCGAACACATCTCCGGCGCGCCATTCGAGTTCGGCCCGGTCCCGGATGTGGTGCGCGAGCGTGGGCCTGGTGAGAAACACCGACCCCGCGCCGTTGAGCCGCTGCGGATCGAACGGCGGTACGGGACCACTCGCCGCACCGAACAGAGCCAGCGTCCCTCTGATCCTCAGCGACGCCAGACTGGCCTCGAACGTGTCTGCGCCGACGCCGTCGTACACCGCGTGCACACCGTCACCGCCGGTGAATTCGCGTACGTGCGCCGCGATGTTCTCGTCGTACCGCAACACGAGCGCGGCGCCGGCCCGGGTGGACTGCTCGGCTTTTGAGTCCGTGGAGACCGTGGTGATCACGTTCACGCCCTTGGCCACGGCCATCTGCGTCAGCAACAGTCCGACGCCGCCCGCGCCCGCGTGCACCAGGACGGTGTCTCCTCGCTGGGCGGGATAGGTGGATTCGATCAGGTAGTGCGCCGTCATCCCCTGCAACAGAGCCGACGCTGCTCGATCGCCAGGAACACCGTCGGGAACGGCGATGGCCGACGACGCGTCGACCAGAACGTATTCGGCGTAGCTACCCGGAGCAGCAGCCCAGGCGACGCGATCTCCCGCGGCGAATCCGGTGACGCCCTCGCCGGCGTGTTCGATCACCCCGGATCCCTCGTCGCCGGGAACGTACGGGAGTGCGCGCGGATACAGACCTCGCCGAAAGTACGTGTCGATGTAATTGATGCCGATGGCGTCGATCCGGACCAGAAGTTGCCCTGGTCCCGGCGTCGGTATCGGAATCTCGACGACTTTCATGACGTCGGGTCCACCGGTGTTGTCTATTCGGATGGCACGCATGCACACCGTTCTACACGGGGGAGTTGCATCCGCGCGCACGGATTCGGTCGAAGGACACGAGGGAGCGAAGTTACCGATCAGTAACGAGTGGACGGGTCGGTGCGGGAACGGTGGACGAACTCGGTATCGTGTCCACATGGCTACCGAAATCGACAGTGCGGGCACCGAGAAGAACGAGTCGAACGACGTTCCCAAAGGAACGCTGGCGGCGGTGAAGAGCTTCCTGGCAGATCACGGTAATTCTGCGAATGTGGTGATTCAGCCGATCGGACGGGCCGGAACTCGGCTCACCATGGTGGGTGCAGACGGCGTACTCGGCGATCAGGTGGTTGCCACGTACGCGATCGCCCGCGCCATCGTCGACGGTCTCGACGAGTTGACCGAGGCCGAGTGGGACCGCGAGCTGGTCAGCTCCGTCAATCCGGCACCAGGACACCACGAGAAGATGGCCGGCTGGGTCGCGGGCCAGAAGAAATTCCCGAAGGCGCGCAACCAAGCGATCGTCTGATCTGAAAGACCGCGAAACTTGTTCGATTCGACGGGAACCATCCGAGCACCCGGTGCGTCGAAGTCAGTGGAGGGGCAGTCGGCCATCTGAGGGGGAGGTCGGCTGCCCCTCCACCTCGTTCGAAGCCGGACAGACGGTCACGAGCGGACTGCGTGATTCTCGGTGGCGTCCACATCCGCGGTGACGGCCGGACCTCGGGTTCTGCAGGCCGCCCACACAGCCGCGGTGGCGGCGGTGCACGCGCCTGCACCGGCAACGTGGAACGCAACGAGCACAGCCGGTACTCCGGTGAAGTACTGCACCAAGCCGATCAGAGACTGCGCCAGTACCAGCGCGATCAACACGTGCAGTCGGAACTTCACCACCTGCGGCGCACGGACCGCGTACAACGCGAATCCCAGCCCGACGAGCAGGGCAAGATAGCCGACCAGGAACTGCGAATGGGTGTGCACCAGCGTGACGATCTCGATACCGAGACGCGGTACGGGCTCTTCGATGCTCTTGTCTCCGGCATGCGGACCGGCCCCGGTGACCATGGTGCCTGCGATCAACACACCCGTCAGAGCAACCCCTGACAGCCCCGTGAGCGCGCGCAGAGCGGCGGGGACCGTGGGCCTCGACTCCGATGCCGCGTCGGTCTCGCCGACCTTGGCGTACAGCAGAGTTGCCAACCACACCATGGCCATCGACACGACGAGGTGAACGGCGACTGTCCACCACAGCAGACCCGTCAATACGGTGAATCCGCCGATCACGGCTTGCACGACGGTACCGAGCGGCATCAGCCATGCGAAGAACAGCACCTCACGACGGCGGCGCGCTCTGGTCACAGCGATGACGACGCCGGCGGCTGCGAGAACCACTACGAAGGTAAGCAGGCGATTGCCGAACTCCACCGCCTGGTGCAGCACCGGGACCTCGGACACCCCGACGGGAGTGAAGCTACCGGGGAAGCATTGCGGCCAGGTGGGGCAGCCGAGACCGGACCCGGTCACCCGAACCACGGCCCCGGTGACGGCGATGCCGCCCTGCGTCACGATCGCGATGAATGCCAGCACCCGCTGTACTCGAAGTGACGGCAGTGGCAGGAGATCGACGACGCGCAAGAACGCTCTGTACAGCACCCCACGATGGTAAACGCCGATCAACTACACAGCGTCGTTGGGTGGTGAGGGCTCCTAGGTGAACTTGAACGTGCGCACGGCGAGGGTGCCGCATACAGCTGCCCACACCAGCAGTACGACCACGCCGAAGATGTCGAACGACGAGGTGACCCCGCGGCTCAGTGCCTCGCCGAGTGCGCCGGACGGAACGATCCGCGCAACGTTCTGCAGACCCTGAGGGATCTGGTCGTCCACGAACACCGCGCTGCCGATACCCAGCATGACGAACCACGCGATGTTCGCTAGAGCCAACACGATCTCGGCTCGCAGGGTCCCGCCCAGTAGCAGACCCATCGACGCGAACGTGACGGTTCCCAAGGCGATGATGACGGCCCCGAGCATCAGACCGGTCGCGCTCGGCCGCCAACCCAGCGCAACGCCGATCGACCCGAGCAGAATCGACTGCAGGATCACCACGATCACCACTGCAGCAGATTTGCCGCCGATGATGCCCCAACGCGGCAGCGGTGTTGCTCCGAGTCGCTTCAATGCGCCGTACCGGCGATCGAACCCGACCGCGATCGCCTGCCCGGTGAACGCCGTCGACATGATGGCCACCATCATCACGGCCGGAACCACCCGGGCCACTCGATCCTCGCCCAGTTCGCCGAAGGGCAGCAACGTCAGACCGATCAGCAAGGTGATCGGGATGAACATCGTCAGCAGCAGCTGTTCACCGTTGCGCAGCAACAACTTCAATTCGAGTCGAGTCTGCGCGAACAACATCTGTGCGGCCGACGCGGGCTGCGGTCGCGGCGTGAACAGACCTGTTTCGAATCGGTTGTCGGCGAGCCGGGCTTCTCTGCGCACCGTCACTTCCTCAATTCTCTACCGGTGAGCTCGAGGAACACGTCCTCGAGACGGCGCTGGTCGACCTGCAACTCGGTCGCCAGCACGTCCTGCTGCGCACACCAGGACGTGACGATCACCAGAATCTGCGGCTCGATCACCCCGGAGACCACATACGAACCGGGCGTCGGTTCCGACGGTACGTAACCCGGGGGAAGTGCCGCGTCGAGCATGGACAGTTCGAGTCCGGGGGGAGCGGTGAACCGTAGTTGCCCTTCGGCACCCTGCTTGGTCAGTTCCGAGGGCGTTCCCGAGGCCACGACGCGTCCGTTGTCGATGATCGTCAGACGATCGGCCAGTTGCTCGGCCTCGTCCATCAGATGCGTCGTGAGCAGTACACCGACTCCGTCGCGGCGCAATGCGTCGATCAGCTCCCACACCAGCAATCGGGCCTGTGCGTCCAGTCCGGCCGTCGGCTCGTCGAGGAACACCAGTTCGGGCCGACCGACGATGGCGCAGGCCAACGCCAGACGCTGCTGCTGCCCGCCGGAGAGCCGCCGGTACGGGGTGCGCACGGCGGAGGTCAAACCGAGGCAGTCGAGTAGCCACGCCGGATCGAGTGGGTCGGCCGAGTACGACGCGACGAGTTGGAGCATCTCGCCTGCCTTGGACCCGGGGTATGCGCCGCCGCCCTGAAGCATGACGCCGATGCGTGGACGCAACTGCGCCGACTCGGCGATGGGATCCAGTCCGAGGACCCGAACCGATCCGCTGTCGGGTACCACGAAGCCTTCGCACATCTCGACCGTGGTGGTTTTTCCGGCACCGTTCGGGCCGAGCAGTGCCAGAACCTCGCCGGGCCCGATGTTCAGGCTCAGGCCGTCGACGGCCGTGACGCCGTCGTACGACTTGCGTACGTCGGTCAACTGCACGACAGGTTGCGTCGCGTTCGACGCCCCGGAGATCACGAGGACTCAGCGTATTCGTCGGCGGTACGGCCCTGTGCCGGTGGTCCGGTGCGAATGGGCCAGGGGAGTCGGTTCCGTGTGATCAGGTACAGCACCGCGATGGTCAGAATCGTCATGACCGCTGCCTGCACTATCTGAAAGGGCTGGTACTCGCTGCCGTTCGGCATGAGAATGACGCTGACCAGGGACGAGAACGCGATTGCGGGCCGGCGGAACGACGGGGTCGTGGCCCAGGCCGCCAGCGGAATCACAGCCCACAGCAGGTACCAGGGCTGTACCACCGGGAACAGCAGAACCACGGCACCCAACGCGACACCGAGTGCGCCGACCGGGTGCACTCTGCCGCGTAGGACCGCGATCAGCATGCGCACGACGATCACGCCTGCGACCACGGCAGCGATCGGGCGAGTGAGACCCAACACAGCGGTGGTGTGATCGCCGAGGCCGAGCAGTACTCCCACGAATCCGGTACCCAAGCCGAGGATCGTGGGGATCGACATCCAACTTCGTACGACGCCTGCCGTGCCGAGGGTGTCGATCCAGCCGAAGCCGAGTCCGCTACCCAGGCTGACGGCGACCTGCACGACGATGACGACCGTGCCGAGAAGCAGCGCTACGTACACCACGGACCGGAGCGTGCCACCCCATCGTTTGGACAGCGCCATCCCAACGAAACCCAGTGCGATGAGAGACGGGATCTTGACGGTGGAGGACAGGGCGATGAGGGCGGCTCCTCCGATGAGAAAAGCGAAGTCGATCCGACGCAGTGCCCCAGTGCGTTCGACGGCCCGCAGTGCGAATTCGGTGCCTGCAAGCATGATCCCGATCATCAGAGCCTCGTTGTGGATCCCGGCAACCAGATGGAAGAGCAGCAACGGGTTCGCAGCGCCGAGCCAGAGCGCACTCACCGAGGCCACGCCGCAGCGTCGAGCCAGGCGCGGCAGCGCCCACACGATCAACGCGACGCCGGCCAACGCCAGCAGGCGATGCAGAAAAATACCGGCGACGATGTTCTCGCCGGTCAGGTAGGTGATGCCGCGGCCCATCCACAGGAACAGCGGACCGTACGGTGCAGGCGTGTCGCGCCAGATCGTGGGAACGGTTCGGGTCAGCACGTTGTCGACGCCGAGGGCCGTCGCAGGGCCGACCTCGTAGGGGTCGAGTCCGCGCGCCGTGATCTCGCTCTGCGCAAGGTAGGAGTAGACGTCGCGCGAGAACATCGGCGGCGCCACAGACAGCGGCAGAATCCACAACATCAGTGTGCGGTCCATCTGAGATCGACTCAGTCGCCGCGGAATGGTTCCGGACCGCGTCTGACCGAGAGCAAATCTGCCCAGCAACAACCAGGCGATGACCACGATGACGGTGCCGGTCATCGTGACGGTCAGCGCGGAGGTGGCCATTCGGGACGGCAGACTCAGGAATCGAACGCCGAAGACTGGATTCTGCAGCACCGGCTGCGCTCCCGCGCCGAGGGCTCCGATCGCCATCAGCAGGGCGCCCGCGGCTCCGAATCGGCGGATGTTTCGGAGTTGGCCCGTTTCGGACGGGTTCAGCCCCGGCGCTTCCTGCTCGTCGCCGTGCAAGGTAGCGACAACGCTGCCCGGTGGAGTGGGCTCGAGGCCGATGACGCGGCGTGCGGGGGCCAGGACGAATCTGCGGACGATCGCCGACGGGGTGGCCTTCGAGGTGCGGGAGTCCTGTGCCGAGTCGGCGCCGCTCGTGGAAGGTGAGCGCTCGGAACTGTGCTCACTGTCGGTCGATGCCACAAAGGGAGCGTAGCGGTGCGTCCGAGCGCGACCTGCACCGTGCTCCTCGACTCGGCGTCACAACACCCGTGGCGGTGACCTGCATAGGGCACCCTTGCTGGACCGGGTTCGGCAATTCCGTCACACTGGTGTTGTGAAAACAACCGATAGCTCGCTCGTGCGTCCGGGAAGTGTCGAATCCTCGGCCGCCGGCGCAGGCGTTTCGTCGGTGCGACCTGCCTCGGCCCCCGAGGGACAGACGCGGAGCGCAGTGGTCACACTACTGCTCGAAGAAGGCCCCATCACCGCCTCCGATATCGGCACTCGGTTGGGGTTGAGCGCAGCAGGTGTCCGACGTCACCTCGATGCACTCATCGATGCAGGTGAGGCCCGTATCACGACACCCGCGGGTGCGCGTCGGCGTGGTAGGGGGCGTCCGGCGAAGCATTTCCAGCTCACTGCAGCCGGTCGTAACCGTCTCGGTCATACCTACGACGATCTGGCTGGTGCAGCCATGCGGCAGCTCCGCAAGATCGGCGGCGATGCGGCCATCGAGACGTTCGCTCGGCAACGCGTCAACACCATCGTGGCCGATGTCGAACCTGCTACGGGGGCCGACGCCGATGCCGTGGAGGACGCGGCGGGGAGAATCGCCGACGCCTTCAGTGCAGCGGGGTTCTCGGCCACCACCCGGCAGGTCGGCAACGGTGTGCAGATCTGCCAACACCATTGCCCGGTCTCGCATGTGGCTTCGGAGTTTCCGGAGCTGTGCGAGGCGGAGCAGACCGCGTTCGCCGAGATACTCGGCACACACGTGCAGCGCTTGGCGACCATCGCCAACGGGAACTGCGCCTGCACGACGCACGTGCCGCTCATGGTGGCGCGGCACTCGAATACCGATAGTTCCGACAAGAAGACTTCCGACGCGCAGCCCCGTGTCGGAGAACGCCCACGCCTCCGGAAGGAGCCCGCATGACCGTCACACCAGACCAGGTGACACCCACCGCGCCGCTGACCCAGGACGAGACCATCGCCTCGCTCGGCACCTACGGATACGGCTGGGCCGACTCGGACGTAGCCGGTGAAAGCGCCAAGCGCGGTCTCTCCGAGGCCGTCGTTCGGGACATCTCGCAGAAGAAGAGCGAGCCCGAGTGGATGCTCGAGGCGCGCCTCAAGGCACTCAAGACGTTCGAGCGCAAGCCGATGCCGAACTGGGGTTCCAACCTCGACGGCATCGATTTCGACAACATCAAGTACTTCGTGCGGTCCAGCGAGAAGCAGGCCGCAACGTGGGAAGACCTGCCCGAGGACATCAAGAACACGTACGACAAGCTCGGCATCCCAGAGGCGGAGAAGCAGCGCCTCGTCTCCGGTGTGGCCGCTCAGTACGAGTCCGAGGTGGTCTACCACTCGATCCGTGAGGACCTCGAAGCGCAGGGTGTGTTGTTCCTCGACACCGACACCGCGCTCAAGGAGCAGCCGGAGCTGTTCCGCGAGTACTTCGGCACCGTGATTCCGGCGGGCGACAACAAGTTCTCCGCTCTGAACACTGCGGTGTGGTCCGGTGGATCGTTCATCTACATCCCGCCGGGCGTCCACGTGGACATCCCGCTACAGGCGTACTTCCGGATCAACACCGAGAACATGGGCCAGTTCGAGCGCACGCTGATCATCGTCGACGAAGGTGCCTACGTGCACTACGTCGAGGGCTGCACCGCACCGATCTACAAGTCGGATTCGCTGCACTCCGCCGTGGTCGAGATCATCGTCAAGAAGGGCGGCCGTTGCCGCTACACGACCATTCAGAACTGGTCGAACAACGTCTACAACCTGGTCACCAAGCGTGCCAAGGCCGAAGCGGGCGCAACGATGGAGTGGGTCGACGGCAACATCGGCTCCAAGGTCACGATGAAGTACCCGGCCGTGTGGATGACGGGCGAGTACGCCAAGGGCGAGGTTCTCTCGGTCGCGTTCGCAGGCCCGGACCAGCACCAGGACACCGGCTCGAAGATGCTGCACCTGGCACCGCACACGTCCTCGAACATCGTCAGCAAGTCCGTTGCCCGTGGCGGCGGGCGGACGTCCTACCGCGGTCTGATCCAGATCAACAAGGGTGCGCACGGCTCGCGATCGACGGTCAAGTGCGACGCGTTGCTCGTCGACACGATCAGCCGCTCCGACACGTACCCCTACGTCGACATCCGTGAGGACGACGTCTCCATGGGCCACGAGGCCACCGTCTCGAAGGTCAGCGACGATCAGTTGTTCTACCTGATGAGCCGCGGCATGACCGAGGACGAGGCCATGGCGATGGTCGTGCGCGGCTTCGTCGAGCCGATCGCCCGCGAACTGCCGATGGAATACGCCCTCGAGCTCAACCGGCTCATCGAGCTGCAGATGGAAGGGTCGGTCGGATAAGTGAACAACCCCCTCACGGGAGTGATCGGCGCTGTCGCGTCCGAGAACCCGGCCAAGGAAGACAAGACGAAGCTCGTCGAGAACAAGGGCGCGCAGTTCACGTCCTACGACGTGAATGCGTTCGAAATCCCGTCCGGTCGTGACGAGCTGTGGCGTTTCACGCCGCTGCGTCGGCTGCGCGGGCTGCACGACGGTTCCGCCGTCGCCGATGGTGCCGCACAGGTCACCGTCGATGCTCCGGAGTCGGTGGTCGTGGAGACCGTCGGCCGCGAGGACGATCGACTCGGCAAGGCCGGGGTACCGGCCGATCGCATTGCCGCCCAAGCGTTCTCGGCATTCACCGAAGCCACGATCGTCTCCGTGCCCAACGAGGTCGAGGTAGCCGATCCGATCGAGATCACCATCGACGGACCTGGTGTCGATCACGTCGCCTACGGTCACGTTCAGATTCGTCTCGGCACGTTCGCGCGGGCCACCGTCGTGATCGACCAGCGAGGCAGCGGCACGTACGCCGAGAACGTCGAGTTCGTTCTGGGCGACAGCTCGCAGTTGCACGTGGTGCTCATTCAGGACTGGCAGTCCGACGCCGTACACGTGGCGGCGCACCACGCGATGCTCGGACGCGACGCCGTGTTGCGGCACTACAACGTCAGCCTCGGCGGCGATCTGGTGCGCATCAGCCCGACCGTCCGATACAGCGCTCCCGGTGGTGACGCGAACCTCCTCGGTCTGTACTTCGCCGATGCGGGGCAGCACCTGGAGCAGCGCCTGTTGGTCGACCATTCGGCTCCGCACTGCAAGTCCAACGTGATGTACAAGGGTGCGCTTCAGGGTGAAGTAGGCCCGGGCAAGCACGACGCGCACACCGTCTGGATCGGCGACGTTCTCATCCGCGCCGAGGCCGAGGGCACCGAGACCTACGAGCTCAACCGCAACCTGGTGCTCACCGACGGTGCTCGCGCCGACTCGGTACCCAACCTCGAGATCGAGACCGGGGAGATCGTCGGAGCAGGCCACGCCAGCGCCACCGGTCGTTTCGACGACGAGCAGCTGTTCTACCTGCGCGCCCGAGGCATCTCCGAGGAAGTCGCTCGCCGACTCGTCGTTCGCGGCTTCTTCCACGAGGTCATCGACAAGATTCCGGTCCCCGCCGTGCGGGAGCGTCTGGACGCTGCCATCGAGACCGAACTCGCCGTCGTCGGCGCGTAGGTCTCACCCCGAACCTTTCTCGACTGCACAAAGGAACGTGAAGATGTCCACACTCGAAATCCGCGACCTGCACGTCAGCGTCGCCAACTCCGACTCGACCGCGGAGCCCATCAACATCCTCAAGGGTGTCGACCTCACCGTGAAGTCCGGTGAGACACACGCGATCATGGGGCCCAACGGCTCCGGCAAGTCCACCCTGTCGTACGCGATCGCGGGTCACCCGAAATACACGGTCACCTCCGGCACCATCACCCTCGACGGTGAAGACGTGCTCGAGATGAGCGTCGACGAGCGGGCTCGCGCAGGCCTCTTCCTGGCCATGCAGTACCCCGTCGAGGTGCCGGGAGTGTCGATGTCGAACTTCCTGCGCACCGCCGCCACCGCAGTGCGAGGCGAAGCACCGAAGCTGCGGCACTGGGTCAAGGAAGCCAAGACCGCGATGAGCGAACTCGAGATCGAGCCCAACTTCCTCGAGCGCAACGTCAACGAAGGATTCTCCGGCGGCGAGAAGAAGCGCCACGAAATTCTTCAGTTGGGACTGCTCAAGCCGAAGATCGCCATTTTGGACGAAACCGACTCCGGCCTCGACGTCGACGCACTGCGCGTGGTCTCCGAGGGCGTCAACAAATACAAGGAGCGCGAGGACGGCGGAGTACTACTGATCACGCACTACACCCGCATCCTGCGCTACATCAAGCCCGACTTCGTGCACGTCTTCGTCAACGGGGAGATCGTGAAGTCCGGCGGAGCCGAGCTGGCCGACGAGCTGGAGGCCAACGGATACGCCGGCTACGCCCAGGCCGCGACCACCGGAGCATGAGTACGGCTGCGCCGGCAACGGTAGCGGCATCGTTCGATGTCGCCACCGTTCGGCGCGACTTCCCCATCCTCTCGCGCACCGTCCGTGACGGAAAGCCACTGGTGTACTTGGACTCCGGCGCTACCTCGCAGCGGCCCGTACAGGTACTCGACGCCGAGCGGGAGTTTCTGACCACCTGCAACGCTGCCGTACACCGCGGGGCACATCAGTTGGCCGAGGAAGCCACCGACGCCTACGAGGGCGCTCGCGGCGCCATCGCGTCGTTCGTCGGGGCGGATGTCGACGAAATCGTGTTCACCAAGAACGCCACCGAGTCGCTCAACCTGGTCACGTACGTTCTGGCCGACCAGCGCTTCGATCGGCATCTCGGTCCGGGCGACGAAATCGTCGTGACCGAACTCGAGCATCACGCCAATCTCGTTCCCTGGCAAGAACTTGCGGCCAGGACAGGTGCGACTCTGCGCTGGTACGGCGTCACCGACGACGGACGAATCGATCTCGACTCGCTCGAATTGTCCTCCGCCGTCAAGGTTCTCGCGTTCACTCATCAGTCCAACGTGACCGGTGCCGTTGCTCCGGTCGAGGAATTGGTGCGTCGAGCCAGGTCCGTGGGCGCACTCGTCGTTCTCGATGCGTGCCAGTCGGTGCCGCACATGAAGGTCGATTTCCACGCGCTCGACGTCGACTACGCTGCGTTCTCCGGTCACAAGATGCTCGGGCCCTCGGGTGTTGGCGTTCTCTACGGCAAGGCCGCACTGCTCGAGGCGATGCCCCCGTTCATCACCGGTGGCTCGATGATCGAGACCGTGACGATGGAGAAGACGACTTTCGCTGCGCCTCCGCAGCGGTTCGAGGCCGGAGTTCCGATGACCTCGCAGGTGGTCGGACTCGGCGCTGCTGTGCGCTATCTGGAGAACATCGGCATCGATGTCGTTGCAGCGCACGAGAAGACCCTGGTCGCAGCAACTCTCGCCGAGTTCGCGAAGATCGACGGGGTCCGAGTCATCGGCCCCACCGAGAACGTCGACCGCGGTTCGGCAGTGTCGTTCGTCGTCGACGGAATCCACGCCCACGACCTCGGGCAGATCCTGGACGACGAGGGCGTCGCCATCCGCGTCGGGCATCACTGCGCATGGCCACTACATCGCCGGTTCGGTGTGGCTGCGACGGCTCGCGCCTCGTTCGCGCTGTACAACACGGTCGAGGAAGTGCAGGTTCTCGCGCAGGCGATCCGCCGCGCGCAGGCGTTCTTCGGTACCGCCGACGCAGGCGCGGGAGGTCAGCTGTAGATGCGGATGGAACAGATGTATCAGGAAGTGATCCTCGATCACTACAAGCACCCGCACGGCCGCGGGCTGCGCGAGCCGTTCGGTGCTCAGGTGCATCACGTCAACCCCACCTGCGGTGACGAGGTGACCCTCCGTGTGCAGATCGAGGACGGCACCGTCGCCGATGTCTCGTACGACGGCCAGGGTTGCTCGATCAGTCAGGCCGCGACGTCGGTTCTGACCGATCAGGTCGTCGGCCTGACCGTCGCCGAGGCTCTGAAGACCGTCGACGCGTTCAGTGAGATGGTCGGCAGCAGAGGTACCGTCGAGGGTGACGAGGATGTCATCGGTGATGGAATCGCGTTCGCCGGTGTGGCCAAGTACCCGGCCCGCGTCAAGTGCGCGCTCCTGGGTTGGATGGCTTTCAAGGACGCGGTTGTTCAAGTAGTGGACGCAGATTCGACACCCACGACAGGCGAGACCGCCCAGTCGGCATTTTCCGGAGGACAGCAATCATGACGGACGCAACAGAGACGACGCCGGAGACCACACCGACGGAATTGACCGCCGAAGAGATCAAAGTGCTCGAGGATCTCGAAGAAGCGATGCGCGACGTCGTCGACCCCGAACTCGGCATCAACGTCGTCGACCTGGGGCTGGTCTACGACATCAAGATCGACGCCGAAGACATCGTCACGGTGGACATGACGCTCACCTCTGCGGCCTGCCCGCTGACCGACGTCATCGAGGATCAGGCCCGCGGCGCGCTCGTGCGCAGCGGGCTTGCCGCCGACCTGAAGATCAACTGGGTCTGGATGCCGCCGTGGGGTCCCGACAAGATCACCGACGACGGACGCGAGCAGCTCAGGGCTCTCGGCTTCACCGTCTGACGTAGGGCCGCTGGGTGCCGTCAGGCACCTTTGGCTTCGGCGTCCTTGGCATCTGCCTTCGCGGGAGCCGACTTCTTCGCCGCGGCTTTCTTGGCCGGGGCCTTCTTGGCCGCCGCTTTCTTCGCGGGTGCCTTCTTCGCCGGAGTCGTAGTGGTGGACCCCGATTTGGCGTTCTTACCGGCCGCCTCGACGCTGCGTTGCAACGCAGCCACGAGGTCGACCACTTCGGCGTCCTCGCCGTCGTCGTCGGATTCTGCCTCGGTGTGCACGACTTTCTCGCCACCGTTGGCAAGCGTCTCGTCGATCAGCTTTCGCAATTCGATCTGGTAGTCGTCCGTGTACTCGGTGGGATCGAATTCCGAGGACATGCTCTCGACCAGCGACGTCGCCATCTTGACTTCCTGCGGACGCGCGGACGGTGCATCCTCGAGCGAAGGAAACTCAGCGGCCCTGACCTCGTCCGGCCACAGCAGCGTCTGGATCACCAAGACGTCGTCGCGCACCCGCAGCGCGGCCAGCCGAGTTTTCTGCCGCAGAGTGAAGTGCACCAGCGCAGTGCGCTCGGTCTCTTCCAAAGTTTCCCGTAGCAGTACGTACGCCTTCGGTGACGCGGAGTCCGGCTCGAGGAAGTAGCTCTTGTCGTAGAGAATCGGATCGATCTGCTCGGTCGGCACGAATTCCAGAACAGGGATCTCGTGCTTCTCCGCTGCTGGGAGCTTGTCGAAATCGTCGTCGGTGAGGATCACACGTTCGCCGTCGGGGGAGTCGTAGGCCTTGTCGATATCGGCGAACTGCACCGACTTGCCGCATTCCTGGCAGATGCGGTCGTACTTGATGCGACCGCCGTCCTTCGCGTGCACCTGATGGAACCTGATGTCGTGCTGCTCGGTGGCCGAGTAGACCTTCACCGGAACGTTGACCAGTCCGAAGGCAATCGAGCCCTTCCATATGCTGCGCATCTGTCAATGATCGCCGACCGGGCACCCGCGTGTCGACCGTTGGCGAAGAAACTCAGCTGCGGGACGTTCGATGCACGATCGTGCGCGCTATCGCCAGCCTGGCCGATGATGGCAGCGTCGGAAACATCCGCAGCATCGCGGTCATCGTCCCGAGAGCGTCGTCGTGGCCTGAGAGGTACGAGCGCTGCAGTTCGACCGGTAGTGAGAAGAAGCTGGAGAAGAACTGGGGAACCATCTCCGGTTCGAGTGCGAGCGCCGTACGCAGCCCCAGGTTTCGCAGCTTCTGCACTGTCCAGATGTTGAGTGCGCGGCGGCGCCGCGGTCGATCCCCGTCACGGAACCGGTCGACGAGAACATCCGCCGAGGCCAGGGACGCTGCCACGCTGTAGCCCGTGGCGGGGTGCATCAGATTCGAGCGAGATCCGAACAGCACCGGACCGCTTCGCCCGGTGTGCAGCAGCGACCGAGGCGGTGGCTCGACCGAGAAGCGAACTCGCTCTACATCCTCCTGGCCGTTCGGTTTCACATTGCGGTTCGCCAGACGGTGATGCAAACGTTTGCGAAGGACCGCGAGATCCAGCGCCGGTCGGCCTACCAGGCACGTCTCCTCGAGCAGAATTCGATCATCGTCGAGCGCCACGGCGTACAGGAAACTCGGGGCTTCGCCGGGTCGAGCGCCGTTGTCGGTGCGCCAGTCCATGAACCAGGCGTCGGACCCTTCGAGAATCGGTTCGGCGCGGTCCCGTTCGACGACGATGCCGAAAGCGGTTTGCTGCGCGAGATCGCGAGAATCGAGCGTCCCGCGGGCATCGACGACATGCAGCGCGTCGATGGTGGTCCCATCGGTTGTCGTCACACGAGAACCTGTGACATCGACGGCTGCTCCGGCCAGTACGCGCACTCGGTCCAGAGACAGGGTTGCTTGAAGTTTCGGTGTGTGCAGCACGCAGTACGACCGATCGATGATCCGGTGGTGATCGGTCCACACAGCCGGCTTCTGCGCGGTCGAGGCGACTGCTTCCGCGGGCAACCACGACGGTAACTCGTCGGCCCAGGCAGAGTAGGTCGGCGTCCACGTCCGCGCCGGGTGCGGATCGAGCACGAGGACGTCGAGTCCGGCCTCTGCACATCGGTGCGCAACGGCCCGCCCCGCCGGGCCGAGTCCGACGACAGCGACGTCGGCCGAGTAATCGTTCACATTCCGCCGGTGGCGAGCAAACCACCGTCCACGCGCACGGTCTCGCCGGTGATCCAGGAGGACGCGTCCGAGACCAGGAATGCGACCAGAGCCGCTACATCTTCCGGGTTTCCGAGACGCTTCATCGGATAGCCGGCCGCGGCTGCGTCTTCTCCGTTGGCAACGAGAGCCTCCGCGAACTTGGTCTTCACCACACCCGGTGCCACCGCATTGACGCGAATTTTCGGCCCGAGCTGCCAGGCGAGCTCCTCGGTGAGGCGGATCAAGGCAGCTTTCGATGCGCCGTACGCGGCGATCACGCCGGTGGAGCGGATACCCGCCACGCTCGCAATGTTGACGATAGCGCCGCCGTTCTCACCCATCCAGGCATGGAACGCCTGCTGGACGAAGCCGAGAGTGCCGACGACATTGGTGTCGAAAATCTTGCTCACACCCGCCAGGTCGGCGTCCATCAGCGAGCCGTACACGGGATTGATACCGGTGTTGTTCACCAAGATGTCCAGGGAACCGAACGTCTCGACGGTTCTCGTCACCGCGTCGCGTCGGTGCTCCGGATCACCTGCATTGCCGTCGATCGCGAGTACGGAATCGCCGAGTTCGGCTGCCGCCGCAACGAGCGGTTCCCGTTTGCGTGCGGTGATGGCCACGTTCGCTCCGCGAGCGAGCAGTTCCGCGGCGATCGCCTTACCGATGCCCCTACTACCTCCGGTGACGAGCGCGGTGCGCCCGGTGAGGTCGAGGGTCGGCGCGCTGGTTGCAGAGTCCGTTTCGAAGGCGTCGGTCATCGATCAGACGTTACCGGTGTCACCGTCGTTACTGGGTGAGGGCACGTGAATGCTGAGCTAAAATGGGGGTTTGCTGTGCCGTGCTTCGGCGCACCTGTGTTCGCCCGTCGGTCGACGGGCAACGATCTTGTTCGGCAATCGCTAGGAGCTCACGCGTGATCACCGCCACCGACCTGGAAGTTCGTGCCGGTGTGCGGACCCTTCTGTCCACCGAGGGGCCCGCGCTCCGTGTCCAGGCAGGCGACCGCATCGGGTTGGTGGGTCGTAACGGTGCAGGCAAGACCACGACTCTGCGCATCCTGGCAGGCGAAGGTGAGCCGTACGCGGGCGAGGTCGTGCGTACCGGCGACCTCGGCTACCTGCCGCAGGACCCCAAAGAAGGCGATCTCGACGTGCTGGCCAGGGATCGGGTGCTCTCGGCCCGGGGCCTGGACACCCTCCTGCACAGTATGGAGAAGCAGCAGGCGCTGATGGCCGAGGTCGCGGACGAGGCGTTGCTCGACAAGGCCGTCCGCAAGTACGGCGAACTCGAAGAACGCTTCGCCTCCCTCGGTGGCTACGAAGCCGAGAGCGAAGCTGCGCGCATCTGCAACAGCCTCGGCTTGGCCGACCGCATCCTCGGCCAGCCACTGCGGACACTGTCCGGTGGTCAGCGTCGCCGAGTCGAGCTGGCCCGCATTCTGTTCGCCGCGTCCGACGGTAGTGGCGGACGCTCGAACACGACGTTGCTCCTCGACGAGCCGACCAACCACCTCGACGCCGATTCCATCACCTGGCTGCGCGGATTCCTGCAGAGCCACGAGGGCGGACTGATCGTCATCAGTCACGATGTCGAGCTGCTCGGGGACGTCGTGAACAGGGTGTGGTTCCTCGACGCCGTGCGCGGGGAAGCAGACATCTACAACATGAACTGGAAGAAGTACCTCGACGCCCGCGCCACGGACGAGCAGCGGCGCCGTCGCGAGCGCGCCAACGCCGAGAAGAAGGCCGGAGCACTGCGCGTGCAGGCTGCCAAGATGGGCGCGAAGGCCACCAAAGCCGTTGCAGCACAGAACATGGCGAAGCGCGCCGACAAGCTGATGGCCAACCTCGACGCCGAGCGAGTGTCCGACAAGGTCGCTCACATTCGTTTCCCCGAGCCGGCACCGTGCGGCAAGACACCGCTGATGGCGAAGAACCTGACCAAGATGTACGGGTCTCTGGAGATCTTCGCCGGCGTCGACCTGGCGATCGACCGAGGCAGCCGCGTCGTGGTGCTCGGACTCAACGGCGCGGGCAAGACGACGCTGCTGCGCATCCTCGCCGGAACCGAGAAGGCCGACACCGGAGAGATCGAACCCGGCCACGGCATGCGCGTCGGATACTTCGCACAGGAACACGACACCCTCGACGATCACGCGTCGGTC
The DNA here is from genome assembly GCF_047782425.1 of Rhodococcus sp. 077-4. Lineage (NCBI taxonomy): Bacteria > Bacillati > Actinomycetota > Actinomycetes > Mycobacteriales > Nocardiaceae > Rhodococcus > Rhodococcus sp. 077-4. The sequence continues at coordinate 1,219,285 of NZ_JAJPWC010000002.1, forward strand.
TGGGAGAACATCCGGCACGCGGCACCCGACACCGGCGAGCAGGAACTGCGATCGCTGCTCGGAGCCTTCATGTTCACCGGCCCCCAGCTCGACCAGCCTGCAGGTACGTTGTCCGGCGGCGAGAAGACCCGATTGGCGCTCGCCGGGTTGGTGTCGTCGGCAGCGAACGTACTGCTGCTGGACGAACCGACCAACAACCTGGACCCGATCTCGCGTGAGCAGGTCCTCGACGCACTCCGTAGCTACAAGGGTGCCGTCGTACTCGTCACCCACGATCCCGGTGCCGCGGAAGCGCTCTCACCCGAACGGGTGATTCTGCTCCCCGACGGGACCGAGGACCACTGGTCGCAGGAATACCTGGAACTGATCCAGCTCGCGTAACAGTGCTCAGTCCTGCCTGCGGACCGATTCTTCGACCAGGTCGAGGATTGCCGCCAGGTTGGACCCACCCTGACCGGACGCTATCCGAGCGACCAGACCGTCCAGCACGAGATCCAGGTAATCGGCCAAGACGTCGTTGGGGACATCGTCACGCAGTCTTCCCGCGGTCTTCTGACGTTCGAGCCGGCCGAGAGTCGCGTCGGTCAGTTCCGCCGAACGCTCGGCCCAGCTGGTCCGGAAATCGGCGTCGGTGCGCAGTCGCCGGGTGATCTCGAGCCGGGTTCCGAGCCACTCGAACTGCTCGGGTTGCGCCAGCATGTCTCGCATCACCTGGACCAAGCCCTGGGTGGCCGCGACCTCTGCCATGCGTCGGGCGTCTTCTTGCGCCAACGCCAGGAACAGGCCGTCCTTGTCCTTGAAATGGTGGAATATGGCTCCGCGCGAGAGACCGGTTGCTTCTTCCAGGCGTCGTACCGTCGCGCCTTCGTAACCGAACTCGCCGAAGCACTTTCGCGCGCCGTCGAGAATCTCGCTTCGGCGGGCGGCCAGGTGGTCTTCGCTGACCTTGGGCACGTGTGAGTTCCCTACTTTCGATGAGGGCCTCGACCGATACGGCGATGGGCCCGGAAACACGTTGTCGGTTCCGGGCCCATCGCCGCTGCAAGGCGTACGTCAGATGACGCGCACTCAGCCTCTGATCATGTTGCGCAGCACGTACTGCAGGATGCCACCGTTGCGGTAGTAATCCGCTTCACCCGGGGTGTCGATGCGAACCACGGCCTCGAACTCGACCTTCGAGCCGTCTTCCTTGGTCGCGATGACGGTCATCGTCTTCGGGGTTGTACCCTCGTTCAGCTTCGCGACGCCGACGATGTCGAACGTCTCGGTGCCGTCGAGCTTGAGCGACGACGCGCTCTCACCGGCCGGGAACTGCAGGGGAACGACGCCCATGCCGATGAGGTTGGAGCGGTGGATGCGCTCGAACGACTCGGTGATGACGGCCTTGACGCCGAGGAGCGAGGTGCCCTTGGCGGCCCAGTCGCGCGAGGAGCCGCTGCCGTACTCCTTGCCGCCCAGCACGACCAGCGGGATGCCGGCCTTCTGGTAGTTCTGCGACGCGTCGTAGATGAAGGACTGCGGTCCACCGTCCTGCGTGAAGTCGCGGGTGTAGCCGCCCGAGACGTCGTCGAGGAGTTGGTTCTTGAGGCGGATGTTCGCGAACGTTCCGCGAATCATGACCTCGTGGTTTCCGCGACGCGAACCGAGCGAGTTGTAGTCCTTGCGCTCGACGCCGTGCGAGTCCAGGTACTGCGCGGCGGGCGTGCCTGCCTTGATGGGTCCGGCCGGGCTGATGTGGTCGGTGGTGACCGAATCGCCGAGCAGAGCCAACACGCGTGCACCCGTGATGTCCTCGACCGGAGCCGGGTCCATCGTCATGCCGTCGAAGTACGGAGGCTTGCGCACGTACGTGGACTTGGGATCCCACTCGAACGTGTCGCCTTCGGGGGTCGAGAGGTTCTGCCAGCGGCTGTCACCGGCGAAGATCGTCTCGTAGGACTTGCTGAACATGTCCCGACTGATCGAGGACTGGATGGTCTCTTCGATTTCCTGCGAGGACGGCCAGATGTCCTTCAGGAACACGGGGTTGCCCTCGTGGTCCTCGCCGAGCGCATCGGTCTCGAAGTCGAAGTCCATCGTGCCCGCCAGGCCGTAGGCGATGACCAGCGGCGGTGACGCCAGGTAGTTCATCTTCACGTCGGGGGAGATGCGACCCTCGAAGTTGCGGTTGCCCGACAGCACTGCGGTGACCGAGAGGTCGTTGTCGTTGATCGCCTTCGAGATCGGCTCGAGCAGCGGGCCGGTGTTACCGATACACGTGGTGCAGCCGTAACCGCCGAGGTAGTAGCCCAGCTTCTCGAGGTACGGCCACAGGCCGGCCTTCTCGTAGTAGTCGGTGACGACCTGCGAGCCGGGCGCCATGTTGGTCTTGACCCAGGGCTTGGTGGACAGGCCCTTCTCCACGGCATTGCGGGCGAGCAGCGCTGCACCGAGCATGACCGACGGGTTCGAGGTGTTGGTGCAGGAGGTGATGCCTGCAACCACGACGGCACCGTGATCGAGGACGAACTCGCCGGCTTCGTCGGTGGTGACGCGAACCGGCTTGCTCGGACGACCCTCGGAACCGTAAGCGGCCGAACGAACGTCGACGGAGTCCTCTTCGGCGAAGCTCAGCGACGCGGAGTCGCTGGCCGGGAACGATTCGTCGAGTGCCTCGTCGAGCTTGCTGTCACCCTCGTGCGCCGGGTGGTTCTCCTCGACGTAGTTGTGGATGTCCTTGCGGAACGCGATCTTGGACTCGGACAACAGGATTCGGTCCTGCGGGCGCTTCGGGCCTGCGATGGACGGAACGACCGTGTTGAGGTCGAGCTCGATGTACTCGGAGTACACGGCCTCGTTCTTCGGGTCGTGCCACATGCCCTGTTCCTTGGCGTACGCCTCGACGAGCGCGAGCTGCTCGTCGCTGCGGCCGGTGAGGCGCAGGTAGTTGATCGTCTCTTCGTCGATCGGGAAAATTGCTGCGGTGGAACCGAACTCGGGGCTCATGTTGCCCAGGGTGGCGCGGTTCGCGAGCGGAACCTCGGCCACACCCTCGCCGTAGAACTCGACGAACTTACCGACGACGCCGTGCTTGCGCAGCATCTCGGTCGCGGTCAGCACCACGTCGGTCGCGGTGACGCCGGGCTGGATCTCACCGGAGAGCTTGAAGCCGACGACGCGCGGGATGAGCATCGAGACGGGCTGGCCGAGCATGGCTGCCTCGGCCTCGATGCCGCCGACGCCCCAGCCCAGCACACCCAGGCCGTTGACCATCGTGGTGTGCGAGTCGGTGCCGACGCAGGTGTCGGGGTAGGCCTGGCCCTTGCGAGTCATGATGGTCGGTGCCAGGTACTCGATGTTGACCTGGTGCACGATGCCCATGCCCGGGGGGACGACCTTGAAATCGTCGAATGCGCCCTGTCCCCAACGCAGGAACTGGTAACGCTCGCCGTTGCGCTCGTACTCGAGATCGACGTTGCGCTCGAGGGCATCGGCGCGGCCGAAGACGTCGAGGATGACCGAGTGGTCGATGACCATGTCGGCGGGGGAGAGGGGGTTGACCTTGTTGGGGTCGCCACCCAAGGTGGTGACGGCTTCACGCATCGTGGCGAGGTCGACGATGCACGGCACGCCGGTGAAGTCCTGCATGATGACGCGTGCAGGGGTGAACTGAATTTCGAAGCTCGGCTCCGCGGACGGATCCCACGAGGCAATCGAACGGATGTGGTCGGCGGTGATGTTGGCGCCGTCCTCGGTGCGAAGGAGGTTCTCCGCGAGGACCTTCAGCGCGTAGGGCAGTTTCTCGGCACCGGGCAAGGCCGACAGTCGGAAGATCTCGTACGAGTTCTCGCCGACTTCGAGGGTGCCCTTTGCACCGAATGAATCATTACTTGCGGTCACTTCTGCTCCACTCGTCTCTGAGGCACACCGCCGACGGGGCTGTGTCGACGGTTGAAGCGAGGCGCTCACCGTGGGCCTCGGCCTCGAGTCTCGAAACCGGGATCTCGAGGCGGACGCACGATCAGTGTCTCGATGGAAGTCTAACAGTACGCTTGTCCTGTGAAAACCTGCGGTCCTGTTCTCGGCGCGTGTCGAGAGAGGGATGCGCACCACGATCCTCACGCAGTGCTCCCTGCTACGCAATGAAGGGCGACCTCAGTAGTGGCACCGGAGCTGCACGCCTACCAGGTGTGGACGCGGCTGTGACGTAGGGTTCGACGCGACTGGTTCCTACCGACTGGACGAGAGATGCCTGAGCCGATTCACGCCGTTTCCCCACTTGCCACCGACATTCCGGCAGGTCTGGACGTCGACAGCATCGTCGCCACGGTCAGCGAGTCCGGCGTCAGTGCGCCGGCCGACGAGCAAGCCGGGCTCTCCGGAGCAGTGGCACGCGCCGAAGACCACGGCATCGATCTGAGCATCGTCATCGTGCCGACGGAACCTCGCCACGATTCGCAGCTCCGCGACCTCGCAACCGCGGTGGGCGCGCGCGAGGGCGGCACGGTCCTCGTTCTCAGTCCAGGGCAGGTGGGCACGTTCAGCGACTCCATCAGCCGAGTGACGCTCGAAGCGGGTCAGGACCGTACCTACACCGGCAATCACGTCGTCGCCGCCGACAACTTCGTCGACACCCTCGTGGAGGACCAGACGCCGTGGGGTCTGATCACGGGCGGCCTCGTCGTCGTGGTCGCCGCTGCGGCGACCCTCACCGCTGCCGTCAAGGTACGTCGGTACCGCGCTGGTGCGGCGTCGAGTCCCGACTCCGACGCGAACTGAACCGAGTTCCACCGCGTCGTTCACACAACCGACGCCCGAGCCGCGCGACGCGCTCGCGATTTGTCGCGACCCACCCCTCGAAAAAGTCGGAAAAATTGTTTCCGACAAACTCCGAGTTCACAGCGTTGTGCCTGGTGAAATCACAAATGTGTCATTTGTGACTGGAGTTTCTTTAGCGTGCAAAGTGTCGTACGGTGCCATTGGCACTGCTGGGGAAGGAGTGTCGCAGAAGGCGGTTGTCATCCGTGGGGAACTCGGGAGGCCACTGCTTCGGGTGTGACTGACGTGGTTCGCACCTGTCGTATCGCTGCGTGTTTCTTTCCCGCTCGGCGAGCGCGTTCACCGTCACCTGCGATCGGGGTGGAGGGCGGAGAGCACCTCGACGGCACGACGGTTCGAAGGGACCCGAGTGAAGGCCGGACCCGAGGGAGACATTTGTGAGCCGACGTCCAGTCCGCGGAACTCGCCGCAGAACGCTCGTCCGTACCCGATTCACGCTGGTGGGCGCAAGCCTCGTACTCGCATTGATGGCAACTCTTCCCGGAGTTGCCGCTGCAGTACCACCGCCGCCGCCCAACCCCTCGGACAACGACATCGCTGCAGCAGGAAGCGCCGTCGATGCGCGCCTGGGTCAGGTCGGCCAGTTGATCGATGCAATCGCGTCGGCCAACCAGCAGCTCACCCAGCTCGACAACGAAGTCGCCTCAAAACGAGAAGGCGTCAACAAAGCCCTGGTCGATCTGCAGAATGCTCGTGACGCAGCCGATGTCGCCGCCGCGCTCGTCGGCGCTGCCCAACAGGCGCTCGCGGACGCAGGGACTCAGATTCAGGCAGCGCAACGAAAGTTCGACGAGTTCGCCAAGTCCAGCTACACCCAGGGCTCCGGCGTGGCCTCGATGGCGTCGTTCCTCGGTTCGAGCGGACCGGACGACGTCTTGGACCGCGCCCAGGTGCTGAAGGTCCTGTCCAACAGTCAGAACGCGGTGCTCGACGGCCTGCAGAGGGCCCGCACCGAGCAGGCGAACCGCGATTCCGCGGCACGTGAATCCAAGCAACAGGCCGACGACGCAGCCTCGGAAGCCGAGGCCAAGAAGGCCGAGGCCGAGCAGGCCATCGCCGAGGCACAGGCAGCTCTGCAGGCAGAGGCCGACCAGAAGGCCGCGATCGAATCTCAGCGCGATGCTGCGCAGAGCGAGCTCGACGCAGCCCGCAGCAACGTCGCCGGTCTACAGGATCAGCGCGCAGCGTACGGCGACTGGGAGACACAGAAGGCAGCCGAGGACGCGGCCATCGCCGCCGCCACGGCCGCAGCGAAGGAAGCTGCCGTGCAGGCAGCCGCCCGCGTCTCGGCCAACTTGGCGGCGCAGCAACGCGCCGCGGCCATCGCCGAGGGTCAACGTTCGCACGTGGACGTCGACGACGATACGAGCGCGACCACCGAATCGGACAGCTCGACCGCAACCACCCCGGCCAAACCCAAGCCCACCAAGCCGAAGACGACCACAACGCCGTCGGTCACCGGGAGCGCGGCCGTCGAGTTGGCGATCGACCGCGGAATGAGCCAACTCGGTGTGCCCTACTCATGGGGCGGAGGCGACGAGAACGGACCGACCAAAGGCATCAGAGACGGCGGCGTCGCAGACAGCTACGGCGACTACAACAAGGTCGGCTTCGACTGCTCGGGCCTGATGATCTACGCCTTCGCCGGTCTGGGAATCTCCCTGCCGCACTACACCGGCTACCAGTACACAGCGGGCAAGCAGGTGCCGTCATCGGACATGAAGCGCGGCGACATGATCTTCTACGGACCCAACGCCAGCCAACACGTCGCGCTGTATCTCGGCGACGGCAAGATGCTCGAAGCGCCGCAGTCGGGTTCGGTGGTCAAGGTGTCCGACGTGCGCTACAGCGGAATGACGCCGTACGCCGTGCGAATGGTGTCCTGACCGCCGTCCGGCAACTTCCGGCCTCCCGTCGGGGGTGCCTTTCGGCGCGCATTCGGATCACCTGGAATAGTTGATCGCGGCGGTATCGAACAGTGCCCGACGATGATCGACTGAAAGCGGTGAATTCTTGGTGACATCACGTGACGGCCGGATTTCGAACGACGAGGCGGCGGCGCAAGCCGAGTCTCCGACTCCGAATCCACCGGGTGGGGAGCCGAAGCGGGTGGACAGTCCTGGCCTGGCCGAGGACGTCCAGCTTCTCGAGAAGGCCGTGTACGAGGTCAAGCGCGTGATCGTCGGTCAGGACCGACTCGTCGAGCGCATCCTGGTCGGGTTGCTCGCTCGCGGGCACGTGTTGCTCGAAGGCGTGCCAGGCGTTGCCAAGACCCTCGCCGTCGAAACCTTCGCGCGCGTGGTCGGCGGCTCGTTCTCTCGAGTCCAGTTCACTCCCGACCTCGTTCCGACAGACCTCGTGGGCACCCGCATCTACCGCCAGGGGCGCGAGGAGTTCGACACCGAACTCGGACCCGTCGTGGCGAACTTCGTGCTCGCCGACGAGATCAACCGCGCGCCTGCCAAGGTGCAGTCGGCATTGCTCGAGGTGATGGCCGAGCGACACGTGACCATCGGTGGCAAGACGTTCCCGATGCCCGATCCGTTCCTGGTGATGGCAACGCAGAACCCCATCGAGAACGAGGGTGTGTACCCCCTTCCCGAGGCTCAACGCGACCGGTTCCTGTTCAAGATCGTCGTCGACTACCCGACGGTCGAGGAGGAACGCGAGATCGTCTATCGCATGGGCATCAAGGCTCCCGAGCCCAAGCAGATCCTCGACCCCGTCGAGTTGGTTCGACTGCAGAACCTCGCCAGTTCGGTGTTCGTGCACCATGCGCTCGTCGACTACGTCGTGCGGGTCATCTCGGCCACGCGCACGCCCGAGCAGTTCGGTCTGGACGATGTGGCGAACTGGATCGCCTACGGTGCGTCGCCGCGTGCCACGCTCGGCATCATTGCCGCCTCACGCGCGCTGGCTCTGCTCCGGGGTCGCGACTATGTCGTACCTCAGGACGTTCTGGAAGTCATTCCGGACGTGCTTCGGCACCGCCTCGTCCTGTCCTACGACGCTCTCGCCGACGAGGTGACCCCCGAGACGGTCATCTCCCGGGTGTTGCAGACCGTGGGGCTGCCTCAGGTGTCGCCGCAGGCGGTACCGGTGCCCCAGAGCAATGGAGCAGGCCCGGACGCGCCGCATTTCGACGGACGCCAGCCGCAGGGGCCGTACCCGGCCCAGGGGCAGTTTCCGGCCCCCGGCCAGTTCCCCGCCCCGGGGCAGTTTCCAGCTCAGGGGCAGGTCTCCGTGCCCCACCAGCCCGGATCTCAGCAGCCCGGGCCCCAGCAACACCCGCAGGGCGGTCAGTACGGCCAACCGGCACCGTCGCTGCAGAAGCCGTCGAGTGACGGATCGGCGATCGGTACGCCGGGGCAGTGAGCGGACCCGACACCGCTCCCACGAACGCAGGCCGCGCCGTCGTCTCACGGCCACCGTCGTTCAGATCGGGTGAGCTGCGCGATCCGAAATTGGCTGCGGCGCTGCGAACACTCGAACTGACAGTGCGTCGACGGCTGGACGGGGTGCTGCACGGCGACCATCTGGGGTTGATTCCGGGCCCGGGATCCGAACCGGGCGACGCCAGGGAATACCAGCCGGGTGACGACGTCCGGCAGATGGACTGGTCGGTGACCGCGCGCACGACGCATCCGCATGTGCGGCAGTCGGTGGCCGATCGCGAGCTCGAGACCTGGCTCGTGGTGGACTTGTCCGCCAGTCTCGATTTCGGCACCACCGGGTGTGAGAAGCGTGATCTCGCGGTAGCGGCGTCGGCAGCCATCACGCATCTGTCCGGCGGTGGTGGCAATCGCATCGGCGCGGTGGTGGCCACCGGTTCCGACACCACGCGAATCCCGGCACGGGGTGGCCGCGTACACACCCAGTCGATGCTCCGGTCCATCGCCACGACACCGGCTGCTGCCGACGGAGTCCGCGGTGATCTGAGAGCTGCCATCGAGGCGTTGCGGCGCCCCGAACGACGCCGCGGGATGGCCGTGGTGATCAGCGATTTCCTCGGCCCCATCGATTGGGAACGCTCGCTTCGAGCTATTTCGGCTCGGCACGACGTCTTGGCCGTAGAAGTACTCGATCCACGAGATCTGGAACTGCCCGATGTCGGTGATGTCGTTCTGCACGATCCGGAATCCGGCCGCACCCGAGAATTCAGCACGACGCCGCGGCTGCGAGCTGACTTCGCCCGCGCCGCGTCAGCACACCGTGACGACGTGGAGAAGGCGCTACGGCGCTGTGGAGCACCTCGTCTGACCTTGCGCACCGACGGTGATTGGATTGCCGATGTCGTTCGGTTCGTCACCGCTCGCAGACACACCATCGGGTCCGGCTTCACCAACACCGCGCGGGCGGGGGCACGATGAGCCTGACCGATTTCGCTTCGCCGTGGTGGCTGGGTTTCATCGTGGTCGTCATCGCTCTGACGGCCGGATACCTGTGGAACCAACGGCGCAAACAGAAGCACGTTCTGCGCTTTTCCAACATGGAACTGCTCGAGTCGGTTGCGCCCGATCGACCCAACCGACTGCGACACCTGCCGACCGCCTTGGTGCTGGTCGGACTGCTGTTTCTCACCGTGGCGCTGGCCGGCCCCACCGCCGACCAGCGGGTTCCGCGCAACAGGGCGACCGTCATTCTCGTCATCGACGTCTCGCTGTCGATGGAGGCCACCGACGTCGAACCGACCCGGTTGGCTGCCGCGCAGGAGGCAGCGAAGTCCTTCGCCGACGGTCTGACACCGGGTATCAATCTCGGGTTGGTCGCGTTCGCCGGTACGGCATCGGTCTTGGTGTCTCCCACGGCCAATCGCGAAGCCACCAAGTCCGCTATCGACAAGCTGCAGCTCAGCGAGCGAACAGCAACCGGAGAAGCCATCTTCACCTCGCTCCAGTCGATCGACACTCTCGGAGCGATACTCGGCGGCGGTGACGCAGCACCACCTGCCCGCATCGTGCTGCTCTCCGACGGCAAGCAGACCGTCCCGCAGAATCTCGACGACCCCCGCGGCGGATACACCGCAGCGCGAGCCGCCAAGGACAAGAACGTGCCGATCTCCACCATCTCCTTCGGCACGAGCTACGGATCTGTCGAAATCGAGGACGAGAACGGCGTCGAGCGAGTTCCGGTACCGGTCGACGATCCCTCGCTGCGGGAGATCGCAAATCTCTCGGGTGGCAGCTTCTTCTCCGCGTCGTCGCTGGAGGACCTCAGGGACGTCTACGACACCCTCGAAGAGCAGATCGGGTTCGAGATCACCCGCGGCGACGCGTCGCGCCCCTGGCTGATTCTCGGTGTCCTGTGCATCTCGGTCGGCCTCGGTTCGGCGTTGGTGATGAGGCAACGAATCCCGTGATCGTTGTTCTTACTCACCAGTAAGTTTCGCTTTGTCATTCCAGGTCGAACAGATAGGTTGCTAGGCATGTCCACACCTGACTTCATCGCGCGATCGGTACTCGTCACCGGAGGTAATCGAGGTATCGGTCTTGCCATCGCCCAGCGCCTCCAAGCCGACGGACACAAGGTTGCCGTCACTCACCGCGGCTCCGGGGCTCCCGAAGGATTGTTCGGAGTCGTCTGCGACGTCACCGACTCCGCCTCGGTCGACGCCGCGTTCAAGGAGGTCGAGGAGAAGCAGGGGCCGGTAGAGGTTCTCGTCTCCAACGCCGGCACCACCGACGACACACTCATCATGCGAATGACCGACGAGCAGTTCTCGAATGTGCTCGACGCCAACCTCACCGGCGCATTCCGGGTGGCCAAGCGAGCGAGTCGCTCGATGCTCCGTGCCCGCTACGGCCGGTTCATCTTTCTCGGTTCCGTCGTTGGTATGACCGGCACTGCCGGTCAAGCAAATTATGCGTCTTCCAAAGCAGGCGTTATCGGCTTGGCTCGTTCCCTGACGAGAGAGCTGGGTTCTCGGTCCATCACCGCCAACGTTGTCGCGCCGGGATTCATCGACACCGAGATGACTCAGGTCTTGGACGAGAAGATCCAGGAAATGGCCGTCAAAGCAATTCCGTTGGCGCGCAAAGGTAAGGCTGAGGAAGTCGCAGGGGTCGTGAGTTGGTTGGCGTCGCCCGATGCAGCTTATGTCTCCGGTGCGGTCATCCCTGTCGACGGCGGTCTGGGAATGGGTCACTGAGAGTTTCTCTCGCACAATTTCATTCAGCTCGAAGCCAGTAGATTTCCATCTCCGAAAGCAAGGAACACAGCACTATGGGCGGATTGCTCGAAGGCAAGACCATTCTGATCACCGGCATCATCACCGATGCCTCGATTGCGTTCCACGCCGCTGCCATGGCCCAGGAACAGGGTGCCAAGGTGATCATCACCGGGTTCGATCGGCTGCGGCTCATCGACCGCATCGCTCAGCGGCTGCCCAAGCCGGTACCCCCGGCGATCGAGCTCGACGCCACCAACGAGGAGCACCTCGCCGCGCTGGCCGACCGCGTACGCGAAGTGGCGCCCGAGGGCATCGACGGGGTCCTGCATTCGATCGCATTCGCGCCCCGCACTCTGATGGGTCCGGACGCCAAGCCCTTCCTCGACGGCCCCGGCCCCGACGCCGCGAAGGCATTCGAGATTTCGGCGTGGAGCTACGCATCGCTCGCGCGTGCAGTTCTCCCGGTCATGAACGAGGGTGGCTCCATCGTCGGCATGGACTTCGACCCACGCACGTCGATGCCGTACTACAACTGGATGGGTGTCGCCAAGGCTGCACTCGAGTCGGTCAACCGCTACGTGGCTCGGGAAGTGGGCGCGGCCAAGCGAATTCGTTCCAACCTCGTCGCGGCCGGCCCGATCAAGACGCTCGCCGCCAAGGCCATCGCCGGCACGGCAACGGACGACGCGGCAAAGATGAACCAGCTCAACGTCTACTGGGACGGTGCAGCCCCGATCGGCTGGAATGTCGACGACCCCACCGTCGTCGCCAAGTCCATCGTCGCGTTGCTCTCCGATTGGCTGCCCGGCACCACCGGATCCATCGTGTACGTCGACGGCGGAGCCAGCCACAACACGTACCTGCCCGAGAACATGTGAGGCCGCGGTGGGCGAAACCGCACGTGGTTTCGCCCACCGACAGGTTTCGTTTGCCGATCGGACCCCGACCGGGGCCGGTCTGTGACGGGGGCACAATGGAAAACATGACCACCCCTGGAGACTTCGACGCATTGTTGGTGCTCTCGTTCGGCGGGCCGGAACAGCCCGCCGACGTACGCCCATTCTTGGAGAACGTCACTCGCGGACGCGGAGTGCCGCCGGAGCGGCTCGACGCCGTCGTCGAGCATTACATGCATTTCGGGGGTGTCTCTCCGATCAATCAGCTCAATCGAGACATCATCGATGCGCTGCGTAGCGAATTCGATTCCGCCGGCGTGGATCTGCCGATCTATTTCGGAAACCGCAACTGGCATCCGATGATCGAGGACACCCTGGCGACAATGAAGTCGGACGGGATCGAGAATGCACTCGTCTTCCCGACTTCAGCGTGGGGCGGATACTCGGGATGCAGGCAATACCACGAGGACATCGCCCGAGCCCGCGCTGCCGTCGGTGACGATGCACCGCACCTGCTCAAGATTCGTCAGTACTACGACCACCCTCTGATGGTCGACGCCTTCGCAGACGCCGTCGCAGCGGCCCGCGCCTCGCTGCCCGAACAGCACCGCGCCGGTGCACGTCTGGTGTTCACCGCACATTCCATTCCTTCGGCAGCCGACGCCAACGCCGGCCCGCCCGCGGACGGCGGTCACCTCTACAGCCGCCAGGTGGCCGAGGCATCGAGGCTCGTTGCAGCCGCGTCGGGTGTCGAAGACTACGACCTGGTGTGGCAGTCCCGCTCCGGTCCGCCGCAGGTTCCGTGGCTCGACCCCGACATCTGCGACCATCTCGAGGCGCTCTCGTCGAGGTCGGTCGGTGCCGTGATCGTCTGCCCGATCGGGTTCGTCTCCGACCATCTCGAGGTCGTGTGGGACCTCGATACCGAGGCGCAGGAGAAGGCCGACGAACTCGGAATGGCCTTCGCCCGCGCCGGAACTCCCGGATCCGACTCGCGTTTTCCGAAGATGATCCGCGAACTCGTGGACGAGTATCGGGTCGGCGGCAGCTGTCGTGGTCTCGGTCGGGTGCCGGGCTACGGCTCGACTCTCGACGGCAGTCGCTGCGCCGTCGGATGCTGCGAGCAGCCGACCCGGCCGACGAGGCCTGCACCTAGCGCGTCGTGAATACCTCTGCCTGACAGCCGCTTTCCGCGCGCTGTCAGGCGGAGTGCATTGCCGCTTCGATGCTCGTTGCCACAGCTATGGTGCGCGCAGTGCGCACTGCGGCCCACAGTGGGCGAACGAGCTCCTCACGTGCTGCGGCTGCCGACGCGGTCGGGGCCTCCGACGGAGCCGATCCGGCCGCCACCGTCAGGATGGCCGCGACCCGATCGGCCGATTCGAGAACCCGAAACGCGCGGTCGGACATCTCGGCCGGGTAGCGGTGACGGGCCGCGTCGGCGATGGATGCGGCGATGCGGGTGCGTGGATCGGCGTCGAGCGTTCTGGTGGGCAGCGACTGCATCTGTGCAAGAGCCTCCGCTGCGCCACGCACGGCCTCACGCATCTCGAACTCGGCCTCGCCCAGTCCTCGATCGCGATGACCGTGTTCGGGAACGACGATCGAGTACACGGTCCAGCGCAACACATCCGGTCCCTCGACGACGGGCACCAACCCGATTCCGGCGTTGCCCGAGGTGCCGACGATCACCGCCTGACCGGTGTTCAGGGCAGCTCGCGAGAAGTCCGTGTTCGCGGGTAGACCGCTCACCGCACCGGGAGCTGGGAGGACAAGCTTCACCCCGGCGTCCCCGGCGGCGGGTGTCGACGCCGTTGCGGCCGCTCTGATCGCCTGCAACAGACTCGCGATTCCTTCGGTGTAGCCCGGGTACTGCAACCCGAAATCGGTGGCCGCGTCCGAGTCGCCTGCACCCACCAGATGCATCGGTGCCCACTCGGACATGGCGTCGATCACGTCGTCCGGGGAACTGGCACCGGCCAGCCACGAACCGGCCCACAGGGCGAGACTTGCACTCGAAGAACACACGACTCACAAGCATAGGTCGGCGTGGCGAACCGTGCTCGAGACGCCGGTGTCGCTAGCGTTGGTCGCCGTGAACGACATGTACGGCGGAGACATTCTCAGAGGGCACAGTCGCATGCGCAAAGTGCCCGCACCGGAGGTTCCGGCAGAGCGCGGTTTGGTCGTCGAAGATGCCGGTAGTGGTTACTGCGGCGCGGTGGTCGGCTTCGAGCGCACCTACGACGGGGATTTCGTCCGGCTCGAGGACGGTGCCCGTACGACGCGTCTGTTCGCTCTGCGTGAGGCGGCGTTTCTGATCGACGGCCGTCGGGTGACTCTGGTCCGGCCCAAACCGGCTGCAGCGCAGTCGAAGCAGACGCGATCTGCGTCCGGTTCGACGAAGGTCGAGGGATTGCGTGCGCGCACGGCCCGCGCGAGCCGCATCTGGGTCGAGGGCGTGCACGACGCGGCCCTGGTGGAAAGTGTGTGGGGACACGATCTTCGGGTGGAGGGCGTGGTCGTCGAGCATCTGGAAGGGCTGGACAATCTGGGGGAGCGGTTGGCTGATTTCGGTCCCGGCCCCGGTCGTCGTGTGGGCGTTCTGGTGGACCACCTGGTGACGGGGTCGAAGGAGTCGAAGTTGACTCGGTCGTTGGGCGAGTACGTCCTCGTGACCGGCCACCCGTTCATCGATGTGTGGGAGGCAGTCAAGCCTGCGGCTGTCGGTATCGAGGCGTGGCCGAAGATCCCGCGCGGTGAGGACTGGAAGACCGGAATCTGCCGGGAGCTGGGGTGGGGTAGTCCTCGGGAGGGGTGGCGTCGGGTGTATTCGTCGGTGTCGAGCTTTCGCGATCTCGAGGCACCGCTGATCGGAGCCGTCGAACAATTGGTCGACTTCGTCACCGAGTAGGGCTGTGTCCAGCAACGCACCGGCAATTGTCCTATTCGTGCTTGGATGGAGGCTGTGGCAGCGATCGTGTGGCTCATAGCGGCAGTGGTTCTCGCCGGTGCCGAGGCACTGACGGGTGACTTCTTTCTTCTGATGATCGCCGGTGGTGCACTCGGCACCGCGGGTGTTTCGGCGTTGACCGACTTCCCGGTGTGGGCCGATGCGATCGTCTTCGGTGTGTTGTCGTTGGCTTTGGTTCTCGGCCTGCGGCCGATTCTGTTGCGGCGCTTCGCACATCCGCCGGATGTCCCGATGGGTATTGCTGCGCTCACCGGAAAGAGTGCCGTCGTGCTCGAGCAGGTCACCGCGCGCGAAGGCCAGATCAAACTCGGTGGAGAGGTGTGGAGCGCTCGCCCACTCGACGAAACCGAGGTCTATCCCCCTGGTACCACCGTGACCGTGATGGAAATTGACGGCGCTACTGCCGTCGTATGGAAGGGACCGTAGTCCAGTGGAAGCACTCATCGCACTGGCCGTCATCGTCGTGTTCGTCGCGGTGTTGATGGCCAAGTCCATCTCGATCGTCCCG
This sequence comes from Rhodococcus sp. 077-4, assembly GCF_047782425.1. Classification (NCBI taxonomy): domain Bacteria; kingdom Bacillati; phylum Actinomycetota; class Actinomycetes; order Mycobacteriales; family Nocardiaceae; genus Rhodococcus; species Rhodococcus sp. 077-4. The sequence continues at coordinate 1,234,650 of NZ_JAJPWC010000002.1, forward strand.
CAGGCCGAGGCGGCGGTGATCGAACGACTCGGTCGGTACACCCGCACCGTGTCCGGTCAGCTGACGTTCCTCGTGCCGTTCGTCGACCGCATCAGGGCCAAGGTCGACCTGCGCGAGCGGGTCGTGTCGTTTCCGCCGCAGCCGGTGATCACCAAGGACAACCTGACCGTGTCGATCGACACCGTCGTCTACTTCCAGGTGACCAATCCGCAGGCGGCCGTGTACGAGATCAACAACTACATCGTCGGTGTCGAGCAGTTGACGACCACCACTCTGCGCAACGTGGTCGGTGGAATGACGCTGGAGGAAACCCTCACCTCGCGTGATTCGATCAATGGTCAGCTGCGCGTCGTACTCGACGAGGCGACCGGTCGCTGGGGGCTGCGCGTGGCCCGAGTCGAACTCAAGAGCATCGATCCGCCGCCCTCGATCCAGGAATCGATGGAGAAGCAGATGAAGGCCGACCGCGAGAAGCGTGCGACCATCCTCACCGCCGAGGGTCATCGCGAATCTGCGATCAAGACAGCGGAGGGCGACAAGCAGAGCCGCATTCTCGCGGCCGAGGGCGGCAAGCAGGCCGCCATCCTCACCGCCGAGGGTGAGCGGCAGTCTCGCATCCTGCGTGCTCAGGGTGACCGCGCCGCGAAGTACCTCGAAGCGCAGGGCCAGGCCAAGGCCATCGAGAAGGTGTTCGGTGCCATCAAGGCAGGCAAGCCGACGCCGGAACTGTTGGCCTACCAGTACATGCAGACGCTGCCGCAGATGGCTCAGGGCGACGCGAACAAGGTGTGGATGATTCCGAGCGATTTCGGCGATGCCCTCAAGGGGTTCGCCAAGACACTCGGTGCGCCCGGCGAGGACGGTGTGTTCCGGTACGAGCCCAACGAATCGGCGGGCAACGAGCCCAAGCCCGAGGACGATTCGGACGAGGTTGCCGAATGGTTCGAGACCAAGACCGATCCGGCGGTGGCAGAGGCCGTCAAGGCCGCAGAAGCCGTGGCGCGCAAACCTGTCGACACGTCGTTGGCGGCCGCACCTGAGCTGTCGAAGGGTTTCGACGTCGGTGCTCTGTCGGCGTCGCCCGAGGCCGAGCCGGAACAGCGCTGATCACGAGTTGATCGCGAATCCCACGCCCGCGGCAGCCAGAGCCCACAGGACGCTGGCGAAGGTTCCGATGATGAATTGCTCGGAGGCGTGGGATTCGCGCAGTTCGGGGTAGCGTGCAAGCCCTTTGACGGCCAGTACGACGGCAATGCCTTCGGGCCAGCCGGCGAGGATCGACACGGCGACCGCCACGCGTTCGAGAATCCCGATGGTCAGCCCACCGCGAAGCGGCTCGGCCGGATCGTTTCCGGTCGAGTCGTTCTGCCTTCTGGCAATTCGGAAGACGCTGGGCACCAACGCTGTTCCGCCCACCGCCGCAGTGACGACGCCGAGTACGAGTGCGGCGGCGTGGCCGAGGCCGTAGGCCGGTCCGGCTGTCGCTGCCAGGATTGCTGCTGCTGCGAGCAGGCTCGATGCTGCTGCAGCGGGCATCCATTGACGGATGTGGTTTCCCGCAGGGATGAGCGCAGCCACTGCGGCCAGTGACAGCAGGGCGAGGGTTGCGACGATCATGGCCGGTGACTCCCTGTCGTGTTCGCTGCGTCGAGCAATCGCGTGGCAAGGGTGCGGCCTGCGTTCTCGATGTGCCAGCCGGCCACCGAAAGTCGTTGCGACATCGCTTGCTTGCTGATCTTCAAACGGTTGGCTGCGTCGGTCTGCGATAATCCGCGGGCCATGAGCTCGACCGCTTCTCGGCCCTGATCCGAGCGTCTGACGACGAGCAGAGCCACGAGGGTCGATGCGGTTTCCGCATCCTCGGCGGCGGCAGGCTCGGGGCCGCTGACAGCGAGTGCAGCGGGGGCAGTCTTGGCTCTGGTCACGGCGTCTCGGGCTGCCTCGAACGCTGGTCCGCGACCGGCGCGGGTCGTCTCGGGTAGTGGAAGTTCGACCGAGCCGATGCCTATTCCCACGCTCCAATGTGGCGTGGAGACCAATTCGAGGGCGATCGAGACGACGGTCGCGGCGTCCTCGCACACGGCTTGCACTTCGTCTCCTGCGGTGCGCTCGAAGCGACGGATCAGCTGGTGGTCGCGGTATCGGTCGAGCAGTTCGGGCACGCGGTCGATGTCGCGTCTACTGCGGCGTTGGTCCACGGTCAGCACGAACATGGGACAAGGCTAGATCGTTGATGTGGACCAGTCAAGCTTCAAGGCTTGATTAAGCAGAATCAAGGTTCTCGGCTTGTCGACCATCGGCGGGCACCGACTCGGACCGGGCACCCCGCGAGAGCCGCCAATCCACCACCAGGCCACTCAGTCCGATCGCGATGCAGATACCGGACAACACCAGCAGTGCCGGGTGTGACTCGCCTCCGATCGCTCCACCGATCACGACGATTCCGAGCGTTCCGGGCAGCATGCCGACGGCGGTAGCCACCGCGAACGGCACAGTCCGTACCGCCGACACACCGCAGGCGTAGTTGACCAACGAGAACGGCACAGGGGCGATCAGGCGTAGCGAACCGACTGCCAGCCAGCCTCGTCGGCGCAAACTGTCGTCGATCGAATCGAGGGCCGAATGCGACATCCGTGCAGCCACGGCCTCCCGTCCGATTGCGCGGACCAGCAGCAGCGCCACGATCGCACTGACCGTGGATGCGCCGATGGTGACGGCCAGACCGGTCAGTGGCCCGAACAGCACTCCGGCGCTGAGAGTGAACAGCGTTCTCGGCACCGGCGCCACGGTCACGAGCGCATGCACGGCGAAGAAGACGAGCGGGAATGCGGGGCCGACGGATGTGCCCCAGCGGCGAATCTCTTCGACACTCGGATGGGGCGCGAACACCGCCACGAGAGCAAAGACCAGAATCACCGCCAGCAGCGCAATCAGGCGAAGGTCGCGCAGGTGCCGGGTCACGAGAGGTCAGCGTACCGGCGCGAGATGACACCTTGTGTTTCACGAAGTTCGACAGTGGTGCCGCACCGTCGAACGTGAGGTGATCCTCACGATAACCTGCAACACAGTGGGGTTAGCATCACTTCAAGTCGGGTGCAGGACTACCCGGCCGAACCGAGGGAGCAGCACACGTGTCCATCGCATCGCACGAAGATGCCGCACGCAGCGCTCATGCGGCCTGGCAGAAGGCAGTGGCCGGTGTCCTGGCCAAATCTCGCCGGGTCGACGTGGCCGATCTGCCCGACGATCCCGAACACCTTCTCGATTCCACGACGTACGACGGGATCACCGTGTCCCCGCTGTACACGGCATTCGACGAGCGACCGGAAGGCCCTCTTCCAGGGCAGTTTCCGTATCTGCGGGGCCGAGACCCTCATCGCGACGTCAACGCGGGGTGGAAGGTGTGCACTCGCCACGGTCGAGACGCGGCCGACGGCGACGCGGCCACCCTCAACACCCAGATTCTCGAGTCACTGTCCAACGGCACCAGTGCTCTGTGGTTGACGGTCGGCACCGGTATCGATCCGAAGGCTCTGCCGGAGGTCCTGCGCGGGGTGTTCCTCGAACTCGCACCGCTGACTCTCGATGCGCGCGGGGCAGTTCGAGCAGCGGCCACAGCGTTGTTCGGGATGCTCGATTCGGCAGACATCGACGACCGCGGTGCAGTCGACATCCGGCTCGGAGTGGACACTCTCACCGCCCGAATGGTCGGCACCGACACGATCGACATGACCGAGGCCCTGGAGCTGGTCCACGAGTCGATCGGACGCACCGAAACTGTTCGTGCCATCACCGTCGACGGCACCGTGTTCCACAATCTCGGTGGCGCGGACGCACAGGAGCTCGGCGCGTCCATCGCCGCGGGACTCGAGTACCTCCGGTCGATGACCGACGCCGGCGTCGCCATCTCGGATGCCCTGCGGCAGATCGAGTTCCGGTTCGCCGCCACCGACGACCAATTCCAGACCATCGCCAAGTTCCGCGCCGCCCGCACGCTCTGGGCGCGCATCGCGCAGGTGTGCGGAGCCCCGGACGCCGGTGATGCCCCACAGCATGCCGTCACCTCGGAAGCGATGATGTCCCAGCGGGATCCGTGGGTGAACATGCTGCGAACCACGCTGGCGTCGTTCGGAGCCGGAGTGGGCGGGGCAGATTCGGTCACCGTACTGCCGTTCGATGCAGCGCTCGCCGGTGGCGCAGCGGGGGTGTCGAAGACGTTCGCGGCCCGTATCGCCAGAAACACCCAGCTGTTGCTGCTCGAGGAAGCGCACCTCGGACGCGTTCTGGATCCCGGTGCCGGATCCTGGTACATCGAAGAACTCACGGCTGCGGTCGCCGCGAAGGCCTGGGAGTTCTTCCAGACCATCGAATCGTCGGGTGGGTTCCGCGCGGCCGTGGACGACGGTTCGCTCGTGGCCGCGATCGAGACGACCCGCGCCGAGCGCGATTCCGACATCGCTCATCGGGTGACCCCGCTGACGGGCGTCAACGAATTTCCCAACCTGGCCGAGGCTCCGCTGAGTCCGGAACAGACCACGCAGCAGGGCTCGGCAACGGTGTACCGGTACGGACGCGCATTCGAGTCTCTGCGAGATCGTTCGGATGTCTTTCTGGCCGAACATGATTCGCGACCGTCCGTGCTTCTGGTACCGCTGGGCAGCGTCGCCGAACACAACGTCCGCACGACGTTCGCGTCGAATCTGTTGGCGTCGGGCGGAATCGAGGCCGTCAATCCCGGTCCGCTGACCGTCGACGGTATCGCCGCCGCGGTGGAGGGATCCACGTATTCGACAGCCGTGGTCTGCGGCACCGACAAGCGATACGCGGACGAGGCCGTCACAGCCGTGGACGCTCTCCGGGCGGCAGGTGTCACGCAGGTTTTCCTCGCAGGCCCGGAGAAGATCTTCGCCGGCGTCGAGGGCAAACCGCGTCCCGATGGATTCCTGACGGCCAAGGTCGACGCCGTCGCAGTGCTGACCGAACTTCTCGACACCCTGGGAGCCTCGAAGTGAGTACCGACGCGAACCGAATCTCGCACACCATCGGCAGTTTCGCCGAGGTCCCACTGGTCGATCCCGGCGAGCCGACTCCGCCGCCGCCGTCGGCGGAGGACGTCACTGCTCATGTGGAGCAGGGTGCGAAAGCCAACTTCTACACTCCCGAGCAGGTGGTGTGGTCCACTCCCGAGGGTATCGACGTCAAGCCGGTGTTCACCGAGGCGGATCGTGACGCCGCTGAGGCGCAGGGCTATCCGCTGCACAGCTATCCGGGTGCCCCTCCGTTTCTGCGCGGGCCGTATCCCACGATGTACGTCAATCAGCCGTGGACCATTCGCCAGTACGCGGGCTTCTCCACCGCGGCCGAGTCCAACGCCTTCTACCGCCGCAACCTCGCGGCCGGGCAGAAAGGTCTGTCGGTGGCGTTCGACCTGGCCACCCACCGCGGCTACGACTCGGACCACCCGCGGGTGCAGGGTGATGTCGGAATGGCCGGTGTCGCCATCGATTCCATCTACGACATGCGGCAACTGTTCGACGGTATCGACCTGGGCAGCGTCTCGGTCTCGATGACCATGAACGGTGCGGTGCTGCCGATCCTGGCGCTGTACGTCGCGGCCGCGCAGGAGCAGGGCGTCGGACCGGAGAAGCTCGCCGGGACCATCCAGAACGACATCCTCAAAGAGTTCATGGTCCGCAACACCTACATCTATCCGCCGAAGCCGTCGATGCGCATCATCTCGGACATCTTCGCGTACACCAGCGAGAAGATGCCGAAGTACAACTCGATCTCCATTTCCGGCTATCACATCCAAGAAGCCGGAGCCACAGCCGATCTGGAACTCGCCTACACCCTCGCGGATGGCGTCGAGTACATCCGGGCCGGTCTGGATGCGGGAATGGACATCGATACGTTCGCGCCGCGACTGTCGTTCTTCTGGGCCATCGGAATGAACTTCTTCATGGAGGTCGCCAAGCTGCGGGCCGGGCGTCTGCTGTGGGCCGAGCTCGTCCAGCAGTTCGAGCCCAAGAGCGCCAAATCCCGGTCGCTGCGCACTCATTCGCAGACTTCGGGTTGGTCGTTGACGGCACAGGACGTGTTCAACAACGTCGCCCGCACCTGTGTGGAGGCAATGGCGGCCACCCAGGGCCACACCCAGTCGCTGCACACCAACGCGCTCGACGAGGCACTCGCCCTGCCGACGGACTTCTCGGCGCGGATCGCCCGCAACACCCAGCTGCTCATTGCGCAGGAGTCCAACACCGTTCGCCCGATCGATCCATGGGGCGGCTCGCACTACGTCGAGTGGCTCACCCATCAGCTCGCGAATCGGGCTCGGGCACACATCGCCGAGGTCGAGGAAGCGGGCGGCATGGCCCAGGCCATCGGTGAGGGCATCCCCAAGCTGCGCATCGAGGAGGCGGCGGCCCGCACACAGGCGCGCATCGACTCCGGCCGTCAGCCCCTGGTCGGCGTCAACAAATACGTGCCCGACGAGCCCGACACCATCGAGGTGCTCAAGGTCGAGAACTCCAAGGTTCGGCGTGAGCAGATCGAGAAGCTCGAACGCCTGCGTTCCGAGCGCAACACCGCAGAGGTCGAGGCCGCCCTGGCGAACCTGACCCGAGCAGCGGCCTCGGACCAGCCGGGGATGGAGAACAACCTGTTGGCTCTCGCCATCGATGCGGCACGCAAGATGGCCACTGTCGGCGAGATCTCCGATGCACTCGAGAAGGTCTACGGGCGCCATCAGGCCGAAATCCGGACAATCAGTGGTGTGTACCGCGACGAGGCAGGCAAATCCGAGAACATCACCCGCGCCACCGCGTTGGTGGAGCAGTTCGCCGAGGACGAGGGCCGTCGGCCACGCGTGCTGGTGTGCAAGATGGGCCAGGACGGTCACGACCGGGGCCAGAAGGTCATCGCAACGGCATTCGCGGACATCGGCTTCGACGTGGACGTCGGCCCGCTGTTCCAGACGCCCGAGGAGGTGGCCCGGCAGGCCGCCGACAACGACGTTCACGTCGTCGGCGTGTCGTCGCTGGCGGCAGGCCACCTGACGTTGGTGCCCGCCTTGCGTCGAGCCTTGGCCGACGTCGGCCGCGAGGACATCATGATCGTCGTCGGTGGCGTCATTCCTCCCGGCGATTTCGACGAGCTCTACGCGGCGGGCGCCGCGGCGATCTTCCCTCCGGGCACCGTGATCGCAGACGCCGCGATCGGACTGGTGGAGAAGCTGTCCGTTGCGCTCGGGCATGCTCCACGCGAGGCCAACGCCTGAACATGGCTTCTCCGAGCGACAACATGAGTTCCTCGAACAGGGGCCGCGTCATCGACATCGATGCGGTTGCCGAGTCGGTCCGAGCGAACGAACGATCCGGACTGGCTCGCGCCATCACCCTGGTCGAATCGACTCGAGCGGATCATCGCGATCTGGCGCAGCAGCTGCTTCTGCGCGTGCTGCCCGATGCAGGCGGCTCCCACCGGGTGGGCATCACAGGAGTGCCGGGCGTCGGCAAGTCGACGTTCATCGACGCGCTGGGGATGCGGTTGATCGAGAAGGGGCACCGGGTCGCGGTGCTCGCGGTCGATCCGTCGTCGACGCGTACCGGAGGTTCCATCCTGGGTGACAAGACGCGGATGTCGCGGCTCGCGGTGCAGGAGAACGCGTACATCCGGCCGTCGCCGACATCGGGAACCCTCGGCGGAGTTGCACGCGCGACGCGGGAGACGATCGTGCTCCTCGAGGCCGCAGGTTTCGACGTCATTCTGGTCGAGACCGTGGGCGTCGGACAGTCCGAGGTGACGGTGGCGAACATGGTCGACTGCTTCACGTTCCTCACGCTCGCGCGCACCGGAGATCAGTTGCAGGGCATCAAGAAAGGCGTTCTCGAACTTGCCGACCTGGTGGCCGTGAACAAGGCGGACGGCAAGCACGCGACCGAAGCGAAGAACGCGGCTCGGGAATTGGCGGGCGCACTACGGCTGATCTATCCCCACGACGCGATCTGGAAACCCCCAGTGCTGACGATGAGTGCCATCGAGGGCACCGGGCTCGACGAATACTGGGACACCGTGCTGCGCCACCAGCAGGTACTCAGTGACGCAGGCGAATTCGCGGAGAAGCGTCGCAAGCAGCAGGTCGACTGGACGTGGACGATGGTCAACGACCAACTGCTGCGGCGGTTGGCGCAGAACCCGTCGGTGAAAGCCATCCGCGGCGACGTCGAGACCCGTGTGCGCGACGGTTCCCTGACGGCCGCGTTGGCCGCCCAGGAGCTACTCGACGCGTTCGATTCCTGACTCTGCTTCGGCCGCAGGCGTCGCCGCGGGATAGAGCCGGGCGGCGAGAGCGCCGACTCGTTCGATCAGTCCGTCGAAGAACGCCTCGGGGTCGGTGTGCGTGGCGATCGCGGCATTGGGGGCCTTGCCCCACATGCCACGCCAGTCGGCGACTGTTGTTCCGCGCGTGAGGGTTCCGGCAAGTTCGACGTCGACGGTCGCGTGTCGATAGGTCGCGATGTCCGGCTGCACCGCTATCGCTGCCGCGAACGGATCGTGCATGTGTGCCAGAAACCCTTGATCGTGATCACGATGAAATTCCATGTAGAACCGCACGGCGTCGGAGAAGTGCCGCACGATTGGATTCGACGCGGTCGACCGAACACCAGGTGCATCCTCGGGCGAGATCGACTCCGCCGGAACACTGTCTGCGCGCGCGGCCAGTCGACGGATGTGGTCGGGAGTCATTTCGATGGTTTCGGTGATGTCGAGCGCACAGACGATGGGACGGCGTTCGGGCGGTAGTCCCGAGAAGGCCGCGAACACTTCCGCGGCGGCTTCGGGATCGACAGCGATGTTCCATTCGCTGGTCGGAGTGGTGTTGCCCTGATGCTGAAATGCCCCGCCCATCAACACAAGTCGCTTCAGCAGTCGGGGTAGCTCGGGATCGCGGCGGATGGCGAGAGCGAGATTGGTCAGCGGACCGGTGACGAGCCCGGTGACCTCGCCCGGGCGCGAACGGACCAGCTCGACCCACATGGTGGTGGCGTCGCGGTCGGACAGCGGCCGCGTCGAGACCGGAAGCTCCGCATACCCGATGCCCTGCGGTCCGTGAGTGTCCTCGGTGGTCATCAGCGGAGCAACCAGCGGTGCCTGCGCGCCGAGCGAGACCTCGACGTCGCCTGCGCGGCACAGGTCCAGCCAGGCCAGATTGTTTGCGGCTACCTGGTTCACCGGCACGTTGCCCGCGGTGGACGCGATACCCAGTATCTCGGCATCCTCACTGGCGAGCAGGTAGAGCAGGGCGAGCGAGTCGTCGATTCCGGTGTCGACATCGACGATCAGGGGAACGGTCACGACGCCACCTCGGTCGTCGGTGTGTGCCGGACCGGGAAGTTGACCGACCGTGCGATGAAGCACTTCGACGACGCGGATGCGTGCAGCTTCTCGGCGCGGGCCACCATCGACGGGTCGGCGACGGTCACGACCGGGGCGAGGGTGACCTCGACGAACTGGCCCGATCCATCGGATTGCTCGGTCATCACACCGGTGGGGGAGTCGACGTATCCGGTGACGATCACGCCGGAGGCAGCTGCCAGCCCGAGATACCAGAGCATGTGGCAACTCGACAGGGACGCTACGAGCAGTTCCTCGGGGTTCCAGCGCTCGGCATCGCCGCGGAAGTTCGGATCGGAGCTTGCGGCGAGATCGGGTTTACTCGGAGCCGAGACCACGTGGTCTCGGTCGTAGGCGGCGGCGCCGCTGGTGCCGTCGCCGCGGTTGCCCGTCCAGCTCACTGTCAGTCCGTAGTTGTGGTTCGGCACGGGTCCATCGTGCCAGTACCGGGTTCAGGAGCGACGGTTCACCTCGACTCCCGGTGTCCGGATCGACCGGATTGCCCCAATTGTCAACGGAGCCAGGCAAAATGGATCATTCACCCACCGACCTGGTGAAACCTGTGCCGATATCGTCGCTCGGCCCGTTCGTTGTTTGAAATGCGGTTGTTCCCCTGGCTAACGTTGCAGCAATGACGGTTGCGCAAGGTCCAGAATCTCCCGAGTCGTCACCGCCACAAGCGCGATGGGGACACAGACACGTCCAACATCTTCGGCGTGATGCGATCTCGAAGCGGATGCGGAGAAAGCCGGCACTCTCGGAAGAGAGCATCACGGTTGTCGATCGACCGATGCTCAAGCGAGCCGTCTCGGCCGCTGCCTTGGGCAACACCATGGAGTGGTTCGACTTCGGGGTGTACGGCTACCTCGCCGCCACGCTGGGCAAGGTGTTCTACCCCGACGCCACGCCTGCGGTTCAGCTCATATCGACCTTCGCGACGTTCGCGGCTGCGTTCGTCGTCCGGCCGTTGGGCGGACTGTTCTTCGGCCCGCTCGGCGACCGGATAGGCCGTCAGAAGGTACTCGCCGCCACCATGATCATGATGGCCATCGGCACGCTGGCCGTCGGTCTCATCCCCAGCTACGCGACCATCGGCATCTGGGCACCGATCCTCCTTCTCGTCGCTCGTCTGGTTCAGGGCTTCTCCACCGGCGGTGAATACGGCGGGGCGACGACCTTCATCGCGGAGTATTCACCCGACAAACGCCGAGGGTTTCTCGGCAGTTGGCTCGACTTCGGCACGTTCGTGGGTTACGCGATGGGTTCCGGCCTGGTGACGATCCTCAACGCGGTGTTGGGCGACGCCACGATGGTCGAATGGGGTTGGCGCATACCGTTCTTCATCGCGGGCCCGATGGGCATCATCGGGCTGTATCTGCGGCTCAAACTCGAGGACACCCCCGCCTTCCGCAAGCAACTCGACGAGCACGACAGCAAGGTCAAGGCGCAGGAAACCGGTCGCAGCTCGGTCGGAAGAATCTTCACCGACCACTGGCGGGCACTGCTCGTATGCATGGGAATCGTGTTGTTGTACAACGTGACCAACTACATGGTGACGTCGTATCTGCCCACCTACTTCACCGAGGTCGTCGGACGCAGTCAACTCAGTGCCGATCTTCTCGTGCTCTCCGCAATGGTGATCGTGGTGACCATCATCGTGGCTGTGGGGCGCCTGACGGATCGGATCGGGCGAAAGCCTGTATTCGTGTTCGGTGCCATCGGCCAGATCGTCCTCGCCGTCCCGTGCTTTCTGTTGCTGCAGGGCAGCGGGTGGATCGGGCCACTGATCGCGTGCCTGCTCCTCGGCCTCGTTCTGGCGTGTTTCGCGGCTCCGAGTGCATCGACGCTTCCAGCGCTCTTCCCGACGCGGGTTCGCTACGCGGCACTGTCGATCGGCTTCAACCTGTCGGTGTCCATCTTCGGCGGTACCACGCCACTGGTGACCTCGGCTCTGGTCAGCGCAACCGGTAGCCCGATGATCCCTGCGTACTACCTCGTCGTCAGCGGCGTCGTAGGTCTCATCGCTGTCGGATTCCTGCGCGAGTCGGCCACGCAACCCCTGGAAGGGTCGCCACCACAGGTGGATTCGGCCGAGGAGGCCAAGGAGCTCTACACCGAAGCGTCGGCCATGGTTGCGAGACCGTGACGTCGCGGGTACCCACCGTCACAGCCACGTCGCGTCGTCGTCGGCCCACGTGTGGGCAGGAAACGGATAGTCGGGATACCCGTCGAACACCGGCCTGGCGGCCGTGACACGACCGTGCGTCACGACGCAGTCCGGCGGCGGTTCCCCGGCCGGGCCGTGATTCGGGGTCCGGCCGGGCAGTTCGGTCAGCCAGGCGGCAGTCCGGGCCAAGGACACCTCGATCGCTGCACCCGACCCGGAACCCGCCGCGCGGTCGGCCAATTCGGAGACGATCCCTGCAGCGAGTAGATACCCGCTCGCATGGTCGAGTGCCTGAGCGGGCAAACGCCCGAGATGCCCACCTTCGCCTTCGAGGATCGAGATCCCGGCGGCGGCTTGGACGAGGCTGTCGAACCCGCGTCGGCCGGACCACGGTCCCCGGGTGCCCCATGCACTGACACGACCGTGCAGGACGTGTGCGCTGTGTTCGAGTCCGAAGCGTTCGAGGGCGCCCGGTCGATATCCGGTGACGAGGACGTCGGCGGCATCGAGCAGTCCGCGCACTCGGGCCAGTCCTTCACCCGTGCTCATGTCCACCGCTGCCGAACGTTTGCCTTGGCCGTTCTCCATGTGTTGCCATGCGATTTCGGGGCGGTGGGGTGGGTCGATGCGCAGCACTTCGGCACCGAACAGAGCGAGAGCGCGGGTCGCAACCGGCCCGGCGATCACCCGAGTGAGGTCGAGTACGCGCACGCCCGCGAGCGGAGCAGCACGAGTGCCGCGGAACTCGGGAACCCGACACGAGGATGCGCTCGCGGCGTCCGCACGTCGGATCACCGGGCCCGCGTGGGCAGCCACCCCCGCCGGATGCGCCGACCACTGATCCTCGGTGCGGACCTGCACTGCGAGCGCCCCGTTGTTCGCACACGTCCATTCGATCTCGGCACCGGTGAAACCCGCCAACCGTTTCGCGAATCGATCTGCGTCGCTGTCTCCGTCGAGGCCGACGGCGTCGAGCAACGCAGTCCGGTGGTGCGGGTAGTTCGCGTGCGTCCTTGTCCAGCCGTCGGACACCCGGAAGAAACCGGACAGCTCAGCGAACGGCTGTACTCGAGCGCCGTCGATCCGCAGCATCGCGTCGCCCCGGAACGAAGCAGCGATTCGTTCCGGGGACGCGGTCGGGCCTGCATCGGGCGCGGAGGGGATCGCACCGGTCGACGAACCGAGTCCCAGAACAGTGCGTAGCCGGCCGACGGCACTGCCGAGGGCACCGACCGACTCGGCTGCGAGGGTGGCGACCGGCAATGTCGCCGCAAGTAACTCACTCACCGGCTGTTCCACACGGACATCACCTCTCGCGCCGACTCAGTTGCGCTTGGCCCAGATCTCCATTCCGGCCGCGTTGAGGCGATCGACGAGAACGTCTCCGATCGCGGTGGCCGGGGTGAGAACGCCGCTGGCCTTCGGTAGGGCATCCCCACCGAGTACCAACCCGAGGGCCGACTCGGCGAGCATGACCGCCGTCGCCTTGTAACCGGGGTCGCCCGACGCCTTGACCCGGGCCCGGTAGCGTGCGCCCGACGTGGTGAGGGTGTAGAGGTCGACGGTGAAATGACCCTTCTCGCGGGCCTTTTCACTGGGGCCGGTGCCCGGCTTGGGCAGAATGCGGTCGAGTACCTTGCCCGGAAGCACCGTCATGGCGGACACACCGACGAACAGCCCGGCGGAGAGGGCACCGGCGAGGACAGGGCTGGCGAACGACGAACCAACGCTCATGACCTCGCTGTAGCGGAACTGCTTGCCGTAGGCCCAGTCGCGAAGAGCGTTGGTACGTCGCACGACTCGCGTGTTGTACGAGGCCATCACGAAGGGAGCTTTCCAGCCACGCAGGCTGGGATCGATCTTCTTGCCGTCGATCAGTACGGCGTCGAGCTGACGGCCGAGCTGTGGTTCGAGGCCGCGATCGGGACTGAGCGAGTACGGCCGCGCGGCGATGCGTCGGGCCCGCTTGTCCTTCTTCATCGCCTCGATCTGACCGCGTAGAGAGTCGACGGTGCCGCCGCTTACTCCACCGGACATCGAGGTGACCACCAGGGTGGTGTCGGTCAGTTCGCCCGCGTTGTCGGCGGTGACGGCCTCGTACAGGGCATGGACGCCGATGTCCGACGGGACGGAGTCGAAACCACACGAGTGGACGATGCGGGCTCCTGTCCGCTGCGCGATCTCGTGGTTGGCGTCGATGCTCTCGCGGGCGAACAGGACCTCACCGGTGAGGTCGACGTAATCCGTTCCGGCTTCGGCGCAGGCCGTCGCCAGAGCCAATCCGTACTTCGCGTAGGGACCGACCGTGGTGATGACGACCTTGGCCGATCGGGCCATGGCTTCGAGTGATGCCACGTCGGTGGCGTCGGCCTCGAGAACGGACCACTGCTGAGCCCTGGGGCCGAGTTCCTTCTGCGTAGCCTGCACACGAGTCGACGAGCGACCCGCGAGGGCGATCCGAACGTCGGCAGGTGCGTGTTCGGCCAGGTACTTCGCCGTCAATTTTCCGACGAAGCCGGTGACGCCGTACACGACGATGTCGTAGGTGCGATCGGGGCCGACGGTCGAGTCGGAAGCAGGCGAGTTCATACCAGCGACACTAACGCGGCTCACCCTTGCGGGTCGAAGCGCAGTCAATTCGTCCAGGTGTGCACCGGTTCTCCGGCGTTCATGAGCGAAACGTAGTCGCCGAGCATCCCGGCGAGGGCACGATCGCGTTTCTCCCCGGCCCGTTCACGCGCGACCACGGCATTGCGCTGCCACACCGATCCGGACTGCTTCGCCAGGCACCGTGCTTCGATCACGCCGAGATACCGATCGCGAACCGCACCGTCCACGCCGTAGGCGGCCAACCCGGCATCGGCCATCGGTAGCAGTCTTCGCAACACGAGTTCTTGCGGGCTCACCCAGCCGACCTCCGGCCAGTAGAGCATCGAGTCGAATCCACCGCGGGCGGCGGAGTGCACGTTCTCCTCGGCAGCGTCGAACGACATCTGGGACCACAGAGGGCGGTCGGCGTCGGCCAGTGCGCGCACGGTTCCGTAGTAGAACGCCGCGTCGGCCAAAGTGTCGACCACCGAAGGGCCGGCCGGGAGAACGCGATTCTCGAGCCTGATGTGGTGGCCGTCCCCGGACCGGTCGTAGATCGGTCGGTTCCACCGGTAGACGGTGCCGTTGTGCATGCGGAGCTCGGACAGCGACGGCGTCGTGCCCTCGGCGAGAGCAGCTTTGGGGTCCTCCTCGCTGCACACCGGCAACAGCGCCGGGAAGTAGCGTGAGTTCTCCTCGAACAGGTCGAAGATCGAGGTGATCCACCGTTCTCCGAACCACACCCGCGGTCGCACGCCCTGGTTCTTGAGTTCCTGTGGCCTGGTGTCGGTGGCCTGCTCGAACAGTGGGATGCGCGTCTCGTGCCACAGCGCGCGCCCGGCGAAGAACGGCGAGTTGGCCGCAAGCGCTACTTGGACGCCCGAAAGCGCTTGCGCGGCATTCCAATACGACGCGAACTCGTCCGGAGCAACCTGCAGATGCAGCTGAACGGAGGTGCACGCTGCCTCCGGGAGAATCGTATCGGTCACGATGTCGAGATCCTCGGCGGCAGCGGCACCGGGCAGGCGGACCCCGCCGATCTTCAGTTCGATGTCCTCTCCGCGCGCGGCGAAGATCTGCTGATTGAGGAGGTCGTAGCGCGGATTCGCCGAGAGCCAGCGGTGCTCGAAGTGTTCCTCGTCCAGGGTCGGCAGCATGCCGATCATGGCGAGTCGACTACCGGAGGTGCGGGCCCGTTCGTCGGCTGCGTTGAGCGAGCGCCGTAGGTCCGTCTCCAACTCGGCGATGGAGGCACCACGCAGTGGGCGAGGATCGACGTTGATCTCGATGTTGAACTGGCCCAGTTCGGTTTGGTAGTCGGGGTCGGCGATGGCGTCGAGCACCGCCGCATTGGCCATCGACGGCTCCATGTCGTCATCGACGAGATTGAGCTCGATCTCCATGCCGATCTGCGGTTCGCCGACGTGGAATGTTTCGTCGGCCAGCATGATCGCCAGGGCGTCGAGACAGTCCTGGACCTTCTGACGAAACTCGTGCCGATCCTGCCTGGTGAACTTGCGGCGCTCGACGTCCTCGCCCATGGTGACCGCCTATCGGTGCGTGAAGAAGGGCCGTTCGCTCGCGCGAAACGACTTCGGCCTACGAGTATCGCAGCCTGTGTTCACCGAGGGGGACGCACGCGAAAATCACCGAGGCAGTCACCAGGGCGAGGGCTGATAGTCCTTGAGGAAGGAGCCGTACAGATCGATTCCGAGTTCACCCTGCACAATCGGGTCGTACACCCGAGCGGCACCGTCCACCAGGTCGAGTGGAGCGTGGAACCCCTCGTCGGCCAATCGCATCTTGGTGGGGTGCGGCCGTTCGTCGGTGATCCAGCCGGTGTCGACGGCGGTCATCAGGATTCCGCTCTCGAGCATCTCCTTGGCGCTGGTGCGGGTGAGCATGTTCAGGGCAGCCTTGGCCATGTTGGTGTGCGGATGACCAGGCCCTTTGTACGCACGTCCGAACTGGCCTTCCATCGCCGAGACGTTCACGACGTACTTGCGTCGCGCGTCCGAGGCCTCCATCGCCGTGCGAAGCCGCGACACCAGAATGAAAGGCGCGACGGAGTTGCACAGCTGCACCTCGAGCAGCTCGACCGGATCCACTTGCTCGACGGTATGGATCCAGCTGTTGGTCTCGGCCAGGTCGGGAACCAGACCGCCCGCGTCGATCGCGAGCCCGCTCTCGATTCTCTCGGCCGTCACCGAGCCGGCCACCATGGCGAGCGAGGCGACGTCGTCCGCGCTCAGGGCCGCGGCAGGCCGCCCGCCGAGCGCGGTGGCGGGCAGTGAACTCGCCAACGAAGCGGGATGCGCATCGCTGGTCTTGCCGAACGTGATGCGCTCCGGGCCATGTCCCTCCGTCAATGCGGCGGGGAGAGGTTCGGCCTCGGCGTCGGCCAACGCACTGTAGGAACCGGGGGAGCGCTTGACGGTCTGCGCGGCGTTGTTGATCAGGATGTCCAGAGGCCCCTCGGCTGCTACCGAATCGGCAAGTGCCACAACCTGAGCCGGGTCGCGCAGATCGATGCCGACGACGCGCAGCCGGTGCAGCCACTGATCGCTGTCGTCCATCGCTGCGAAGCGCCGCACGGCATCGTTGGGAAAGCGAGTGGTGATCGTGGTGTGGGCACCGTCGCGCAGCAATCGAAGTGCGATGTACATCCCGATCTTCGCTCGCCCGCCGGTCAACAGCGCCCGCCGGCCGGACAGGTCGGTTCGAGCATTGCGCTTGCCGCGATTGAGCGTCGCGCACTCCGGGCACAGCTGGTGATAGAACGAATCGACGTCGGTGTAGCGCTGCTTGCAGATGTAGCAGGGACGGGCCTTGATCAGCGTGCCTGCGATGTCACCCTCGGCGCGGGAGGTGAGGGACAGTCCTGCTGTCTCGTCGTCGATCCGGTCCGGGGATCCGGTTGCGGTCGCGGCGACGACGGCCCGGTCGGCCGCGTTGACGGCATTGCGCGCGGCGACGCGTCGAGCCCGCTTCAGGTCCTTGAACATGGCGCCGGACGCGCGCTGAACGGCAATGGAATCAGGATGATTCTTGTCCAGTTCCGCGGCCTGCTTCAACACGCGTAGGCACGTCTCGAGATCGGTGGGGTCGATCGAGTCCATCTTCAGTCTCCTAGCATCGGCCCGGTCGAGCCGTCGACGTGAGAACAACGAAAAAGACCCCGATTCCGAAGAATCAGGGTCAGTTTCGTCTGTCTCAACTCAGATCTGTGAAAATCTTTGTCTGTGAACAACATTCAGACGGTGTCCGAGGGGGGACTTGAACCCCCACGTCCGTTAATAGGACACTAGCACCTCAAGCTAGCGCGTCTGCCATTCCGCCACTCGGACAAGTGCGACCACTGCCGCATATTCTTTTGTTGCTTTCACAGCCGGCCGCTGTGTGCTGCGTAAGATTATCCGACGGGTTCCCGATAACCCAAATCCCCACGTCAGTTCATGCCTGAGACCGTTGTGCATGGTGCCCGCGGCAGATTCTGGTGGTAGGAACAAGAAGTGCCCAACGATCCGAGCAATCCCCGAAACGCAAGCGATATCCACCCCACCGTTGCCCTCGAGGAGGTCGTGGATCTCGTCAGTTCCCTCATTCGGTTCGACACCTCGAACACGGGGGAGCTCGACACCACGGTCGGCGAGAAGGAATGTGCCGAATGGGTGGCGAGCAAGCTCGAGGAGGTGGGGTACGAGACCGAATACGTCGAGTCCGGAGCCCCCGGTCGAGGCAACGTCTTCGCGTGGCTGCGCGGAGCGGACTCCTCTCGCGGTGCCTTACTGATCCACGGCCACCTCGATGTCGTGCCCGCGGAACCGGCCGACTGGAGCGTTCACCCGTTCTCCGGGGCCGTCGAGGACGGGTACGTGTGGGGCCGCGGAGCCGTCGACATGAAGGACATGGTCGGCATGGCCCTGGCACTGGCCCGTCAGTTCAAGTCGAACGGAACCGTCCCGCCCCGCGACATCCTGTTCGCGTTCCTTGCCGACGAGGAAGCCGGAGGCAAGTACGGATCGCACTGGTTGGTGGACAACCGCCCCGATCTGTTCGAGGGCGTCACCGAGGCTGTCGGCGAGGTCGGTGGATTCTCCCTCACCGTGGCCCGCCCGGACGGCACCGAGAAGCGGCTCTACATGGTCGAGACCGCGGAGAAGAGTCTCGCGTGGATGCGGCTGACCGCCAAGGCGCGCGCAGGCCACGGATCGTTTCTGCACGACGACAACGCGGTGACCTACCTCGCCGAAGCGGTGGCCAAGCTGGGAAATCACACGTTCCCGTTGGTACTCACCGAATCGGTCACACAGTTTCTACAGGCCGTGTCCGAGGAATCCGGGCTGGATTTCGATCCCACCTCGCCCGACATCGACGGCACTCTGCTCAAGCTCGGCAGCATCGCCCGGATCGTAGGAGCGACCCTGCGCGACACCGCGAACCCGACGATGCTCTCGGCCGGCTACAAGGCCAACGTGATCCCGCAGACGGCGACGGCAGTGGTGGACTGCCGGGTGCTGCCCGGGCGTCAGGCGGCATTCGAGAAGGAGGTCGACGAGTTGATCGGCCCGAACGTGGAACGCGAATGGATCACGAAGCTCGAACCGTACGAGACCACGTTCGACGGAGATCTCGTCGATGCGATGAACGACGCCGTGCTGGCACACGATCCGAACGGCCGAACCGTTCCCTACATGCTCTCCGGTGGTACCGACGCAAAAGCGTTCGCGCGCATCGGGATTCGCTGCTTCGGCTTCGCTCCGCTGAAGCTGCCACCGGAACTGGATTTCGCGGCGTTGTTTCACGGCATCGACGAACGAGTACCCGTGGAGTCGTTGGAGTTCGGTACACAGGTTCTCGAACACTTCTTGCTGCACAGCTGATACGAAAGGAAACACCGTGGCGTACAACCCATACGACTCGCTTCCGGACCTCCCGTCCTTCGAGTTGACGTCCGAGGACGTCGAGGACGGCAAGACGTTGGCCGCTCAGCAGGTCAGCGGAATCATGGGGGCCGGTGGACACGACAACTCACCGCAGCTGTCCTGGTCCGGCTTTCCCGAGGGCACCAAGAGCTTCGCCGTCACCGTCTACGACCCCGACGCGCCGACGGCGTCCGGCTTCTGGCACTGGGCAGTGGCCAACATTCCCGTCGAGACGACCTCATTGGTGTCGGGCGCAGGCGACGACGGTGGAACCGGCGTGCCGAGCACCGCGGTGACGCTGAAGAACGACGCCGGGCTGTTCCGCTACATCGGTGCGGCTCCGCCCGCAGGCCACGGGCCGCACCGCTACTTCATCGCGGTGCACGCGGTGGATGTGGAGCGCCTCGAGGTGGACGAGACGGCGACTCCCGCCTACCTCGGATTCAACCTGTTCTCGCATGCGATCGGACGTGCGGTGCTGACCGGTATCTACGAGCTCTGAGTTCGGCTCCCCTCGTGCGCGTTTTGCGTAGGTAGGACTACGCAAAACGCGCACGAGGGTGGGGCGGTCAGGACTTGTTCGCCGAACCCACGGCATCAGCGATCGTGGCGAACCCGTGCTCGTCGAGGCGAGCCGCAAGTCCTCGATGAATGCTCTTGATCCACAACGGGCCGCCGTAGATGAAACCGGTATAGCCCTGCACGAGCGAGGCACCTGCGGTGATGCGTTCCCAGGCCTGCGCCTCGGTCTCGATGCCGCCGACGGAAATCAGAGTCAACTGCGCCCCCACCCGGCGGTACAGGCGGCGCAGGACCTCGAGTGACCGCTCGGCCAGCGGAGCGCCGGACAGTCCGCCTGCTCCCAGTGCGGCGACCACGTCGGCTCCGGTGCGCAGACCGGCACGCGAGATCGTCGTATTGGTGGCCACGATGCCGTCGAGTCCGAGTTCGACGGCCAAATCCGCGACGGCGTCGATGTCCTCGTCTGACAGGTCGGGAGCAATCTTGACCAGCACCGGCACCGACACCACCGACTGCACAGCGGTCAGGATCGGCCGGAGCGATTCCACCGCCTGCAGATCTCGGAGCCCAGGGGTGTTGGGTGAGCTGACGTTGACGACGACGAAGTCTGCCAGTGGCCCGAGGAGTCGAGCGCTGGCCGTGTAATCGGCGGCGGCACCGGCCGGTTCCACGATCTTGGTCTTGCCGATGTTGGCGCCGATAGGGATGCGGGTGCGCCGATTGCGCAATCGGACCGCGGCATGCTCGGCGCCGTGGTTGTTGAATCCCATCCGGTTGACGATGGCGCGATCGAGAGGCAGCCGGAACAGTCGGGGCTGGGGATTGCCCGGCTGGCCCTGTGCCGTCACGGTCCCGATCTCGGCAAATCCGAATCCGATGGGGGCCCAGGCGTCGATCCCGTCGGCGTTCTTGTCGAAGCCGGCCGCGAGACCGAGCGGAGCCGGGAAGTCGACGCCGAATGCCGTGGTGCGCAGACGTGGATCATCGGCCACGAACAGCCTCTCTGCCAGGTACCGGAGAGGCGGCACGATCGCCACCGCTCGGAGTGCACCGAACGCGAGGTGGTGAATCCTCTCCGGTGGCAACAGAAACATCAGGCGTAGCAGGACGCGGTACAGACGGTTTCCCACGGTCTTCTTTCCGGTCGATCTGGCTCGGTCGAACGCATGCGAGGTTTCGACGATAGTGGCCGAACAGTACTGCGGAGTGGTCAGATTCCGGGCTCGGGGATGTGATGCGCCGTTTTCTTGCGCTTGAGCAGCACTCGCCTGCTGCCGTCGGTGTACAGGCGAACCCGCGACAGTTCCCAGCCGCCGAACTCCGCCTGAATGGCCAGCCGCATCGACGCGGTCACGCGGGTGACGTCGGGCGGCAGTCTCAGTGGCACGTACTCCCAATCGTCGGACGCCGAAACTTCCCATCCGACGGGCATCTTCGCTCGGCCCGGGGTCGAATTCTCGTGTGCGTTCACGTGCCTCCTTCCACTGATCGACGCTCAGCGACCCGCGGCTGGAATGCGTTGCACACCGTCGCCGGTTGCCGATCCCACGTACAAGTCGCCGGTGTCGGTGTCGACGGCAACCGAATTGGGCTGCCGCACAGTGGGCAACCGCCGGGCCTCGACCGGAATTCCGGTATCGAGTGTGTACCCGACCACCTCGTTGAGGGCGGGCAGCGTCACCCATGCGACACCGGACTGTTCATCGTAGGCGATCGCCCACGGCTGCGAACCGACCGGAAACCGTTGTCGCATGAGCAAATCGTGCGAGGTGAAGACGAGCAACTCCGTACCGGTCGAATCGGTGACCAACAGACGCCCGAATTCGTCGCTGGTCATCTCGGCGGCACCGTCACCTGCCCGCAAGGCGACTCCGAGTGTGCCGTCGTCCAGGTTCACATCGGTCACCGACGTCTGCCGACGATCGAGCACCGAAACGCCCTTCGGCGTACTTGCCAGGGCATCGGCCGAGGTGACGCTGCCACCGGACACCGTGGTCGTGACCTGCCCGGTGGCGTCGAGTACTCGGATCGTTCCGGTGTCGTCGCCGACGGCGGTGGTGCCGTCCGGGAGATCGGCCGCCGAGAGAATGTCGGCGTCGACTGCGATATCGCTCCGCTGTCCGTCCGCCACACCGATTCTCGCGACGGAGCCGTTCATCGGGACGAGCACGCTCGAGTCGCGTCCAGGAACAAGACCGGCAGCCGTGCCGCCCAGGTCGACCACTCGAGTGGCCGCCGTTGCTCCATCGCCGACCAGACTGACGGTCGTGGACGAGTCCGTCAGCGCAACCACGGTGCGAGTGACGGGATCGAACATGAGGGCATCCACGGGCGCGAACGCGGCAACGGTTCCGGCAGGAGTCACGGTAGGTACGGGCGATTGTGCGGGCGGTAGCGGTTCGACGGAGATCTCGTCGGCATTCTCGTCGTCGCTCGAGCACCCGCCCACCGACAGAACTGTGACGACGGCGAGCGCGGACGCAACAGCCGCTCGAACCGTACGAGCCGACGGTGTTCGCATGGGGCCGAACCTACTTCCTGGAGAAGATCAACCTGATGTGACGCTGCCACATCTGTACCAGCGTGCCTGATGTCGGCGAAATCGACCGCGCCCGCATCGAGCTTCGACCCGTGGGCGTCGAGAGAAGCGGTAGCGTGATCGTCCAAGGATGAGTGCACGACATGGGAGCAGACGTGGGATCCGAGGAATCACACTTTCTCGTCGAGGAAGTGAACGCGGGAACACACCCGAACGGATTCGGGCGAACCGACGACGGCCGGGCCTTCGCGTTTCGCGTGCATCGCAGCACCCTGTACGTCGAGATATACCGGGCCGATGTGCAATCGCCCGTACCCGACAAGTCCGAGGTAGAGGCGGTTGCCGAACATTCGGTCACCGAAATCGACATGACGGACGAGCGCAGCATCATCGGTGTGGTGCGTGACGCGGTCTCTCATGCCCAGCAATTGTCCGATGCGTCACAGCGAGACACCACGGCCGTGCGAGCCTTCGTCAATCGAGTCAATTCGGTGCTGGAGGGTTTTTGAGTCGGTGGGGAACCACCAGCTGGTCGCCGGTGTCGGGGTGGTCGAAAACATCGACGGGGTGCCCGTAGACCCGGGTGAGCCGATCGGC
This sequence comes from Rhodococcus sp. 077-4, assembly GCF_047782425.1. NCBI lineage: Bacteria > Bacillati > Actinomycetota > Actinomycetes > Mycobacteriales > Nocardiaceae > Rhodococcus > Rhodococcus sp. 077-4. Next base: position 1,257,385 of record NZ_JAJPWC010000002.1, read on the forward strand.
GGTGAGCACCTCCCGCGGCGGACCGGTTGCCACCAGTTCACCGGAATCGAGAACTGCGACGCGGTCGGCGTAGGCAGCCGCGAGGCCGAGATCGTGCAGCACGACGACCACTGCACGTCCCGCTCCGGCAAGTGAGCGCACCACGGCCATGACCGACTCCTGGTGCCCCACATCGAGTGCGGCGGTGGGCTCGTCGAGCAGAAGCGTCGCGGTGTCCTGGGCAATCACCCTGGCCAATGCAACCCTGGCCTGCTCACCGCCGGACAACGACGCGAACGGTCGATGTGTGAACTCGGAGACATCGCAGGCAGCCATTGCGGACTGCACGCGAATGTCGTCCTCGCGTGCCGCGGAAGTCCCGGACCACGGCGCGCGACCCATGCGGACGATCTGCTCGGCCGTGAACGCAAATCCGACGCCGTGTTGCTGGGGCAATACCGCGCGTCGCCGCGCTGTGTCGACAGGGCGGAACCGGTTCAGCGGTTCGCCGTCGAGCAGAACCGATCCGCTGCTCGGCGAGGTGTCTCCCGACAGAACCGACAGCAAAGTCGACTTTCCGGCACCGTTCGGGCCGACCAGGGCCAGGATCTCGCCGGCGACCACGTCGAGGCGGGCGTCGAACAACACGGTTGCGTCCCCGCGCCGTGCGAAGACTCCGCGGGCGACGAGGGTACTCGATCCCGGCGCAGGGGAAGTCGGAATATCGTTGCGCGCCAAACTGATTCGCCGCATCACGCCCAGCCGCCCTGGCGAGCGCGGGTACGGCGGAGCAGCCAGAAGAAGAACGGTGCGCCGGCCAGCGAGGTGACCATGCCGAGCGGGAGGTCGACGTTCGAGACGAGGGTGCGCGTGACGAGATCGGCGGCAAGCAACACGACGGCCCCGGCGAGTGCACTGGCCGGGATGAGGATGCGATGCGCGGGTCCGAGCACCATCCGCACGGCGTGAGGAACGACCAGACCCACGAACAGAATGATGCCGGTGAATGCGACACCGGAGGCGACGAGCAGGGCGACGATCACGATGGCGAACTGTCGGAGTCGTTCGACGTTCACACCGAGATGGCGCGCCACGTTCTCACCGAGGGCCAACAGGTCGAGTCGGTGGGCGATCGCCGTGGACGCGCCGATGCCCAGCAGCGCGAGCGGACCCACCACCGCCACCGACTGCCAGGTTGCGCCGGCCAGCGATCCCAGTTGCCAGAACACGATCTGGTCGCGGGCGGCGGGTCCGGCGACGAACGTGAAGAACGCGATGACACCGCCGGCGAAGGCGTTGACCGCAACGCCGGTGAGAATGAGCGTCACCACCTCGGTGCGGCCCGCGTTGCGCGCCAGCACGTAGACGGCGATCGTGGTGACGAGCCCGCCGACGAAGGCTGCGGCCGCCACACTCCAGACCCCGGCGAAGCTGCCACCGAGCACGATGACCGAACTGGCACCGACAGCGGCACCCGAGGAGACTCCCACGACTCCCGGCTCGGCCAGGGGATTGGCGAACACGCCCTGGAGCAGCGCGCCCGCGCACCCCAGGCACGCGCCCACCACGACAGCGAGTGTCAGACGCGGGAACCGGACCTGCCACAGCGTTACCTCGCCACTGGGGTGAGCGGGCATGGGGCCGAGATCGAGACCCAGCCGATGCGCCACGCTGCCGAGTACCTCCAGCGGGGTCGTCGGAACCTGCCCCACGACGGCCGAGATCAGTGCCAGCACTACCAGCGCCATACCCAGAACACCGAACGTGGCTGCTATCCGACGCGCGTCCCTGCCCGATCCGGCGAGTGTGCGGGCGGTCATGACGCCGGGTCGTACACGGCCTTCGACAGTGCGCCCAGAACCTTTCCGGTGTTCGGGCCGAAACTGAGAATGGTCCCGTCGTCCATGTCCACGATCCGGCGATCTCGACCTGCCGGTGTCTGCGCGATGCCGGGAATCTGCTCCAGCCCCTCGATGCCGCCGATGGACTCCAAACCCTTGGTCATCATCAGAATGACGTCGGGCGCTGCGGCGATCAACGCCTCGCTGGTCACCGGCACGAACTGCTCGGTCAGGCCGGATTCGACCCCGGCGTCGCGTGCTCCCAGGGCCTCGATCAGTGCGTCCGCACCCGAGCCGGGACCGGCAAGCATCTTGATCGCTGGACCGCGCATGTAGAGAAACGCGATCTTCAGCGGCTCGTCCGATTCGGGTGTGTTGTCGGTTGCTGCAGCAATCTCGGTGTTCGCACGCTCGGCGAGGGCGGCACCGGCGTCGGGCACTCCCAGGGCGGCGGCGACGGCCTCGATCTGCGTGCCGACCCCGGGAAGAGTTCTGGCGGGATCGAAATACACGAGAGGAATGCCCGCGGCTCGGATCTGGTCCTGCACCGCACGTGGACCGATGCTGGTATCGGTCAGAACCACGGTCGGTGACAACGCCAGAATCCCTTCCGCGCTCAGCGAGTGGCCGGTCGGGGTGACATCGGGCACGTCCTCGACTGCGGGAAATGCCGCGGAGGTGTCGCGACCGACCAGTCGGTCGCCGAGGCCGAGCGCGAAGACCGTCTCGGCCAGCGTTCCGTACTGGTCGGCGGCGACGATGCGACTGGTGTCCGTCACGGTGACGGCAACGCCGTCGAACCCGGTCACGGTGACGGGAAGTACCGCGGCCGGATCGGCCGTGATGGGCTCCGGGTTCGGATCCTCGACCACGGCGGTGCGCGGGCCGACGACACCCGTGGATTCGGAGCCGGGAGTGTTCGGCGAGCAGGCGACCAGGAGTCCGGCGACCAGCAGTACAGCGGCGAGACGGTTGACAGTCACCACCGAAGGTTAGCCTGTCCGATGTTCGTCGGTGCTCAGGCGCTGACGTCGTCCAGCGCCGACGCGATGGCGGGCGGCAGTTCGAGTTCCTCGGCCATCAGCGCGCCCATCAACTGGGCGAGATCACGGGCCCCCACGATCGCGCTGCTCACTCCCGGCCGATCACGGGCCCAGGCGAGCGCGACGACCAGGGGAGAGGTGGCGAGCCCGTCGGCGGCGGTGGCGGCTGCGTCGACGACGCCTACCGCGGAATCGGTCAGGTACGCGTGTACGGCCTCGGCGTGCAGTTCGTCGGCACCACGGGAGTCCGCCGGTATCCCATTACGGTATTTGCCCGTCAGGACGCCCCCCGCAAGCGGAACGGCCGCGAGGACGCCAATGCCGTGGTGGTGCGCGGCTGGCACGAGTTCGTCCTCGATTCCGCGAGCCAACAGCGAGTATTCCGCCTGTGTGGCCACGATGCGTCCGGTACCGGCTGCACCTGCTGCCGTGGCCAGTTGCCACCCGAGGTATCCGCGGGCACCGGTGTAGCGGACTCGTCCACTGGTGACGGCATAGTCGAGCGTCGCGGCGACCTCGTCGACCGGAGTGTTCGGGTCCCAGGCCGCCACCTGCCACAGGTCGAGGTACTCGGTTCCGAGCTCTCGCAGAGTGGCATCCAATTGGCCGAGCAGGCCCCGCCTCGAGCAGTCGACGTGATAGCGGCCGTAGCGCGAGCTCAGTCCCGCGGCGCTGCTGATCACCAGTTCGTGTCGCGGAACCACGTCGTCGAGCAATTCGGCCAGCACTCGTTGCGCGCGCCCGTCGCCGTACGCCGGGGACGTGTCGACCAGCGTGCCACCGGCCTCCGCGAACGCCGACAGTTGTGCCGCGGCATCATCACCGTCGGTTCCGCTGCCCCAACCGAGGGTGCCCAGGCCGAGCCTGGACACTCGAAGTCCGCTGGTGCCGACCGATCTCTGCTTCATATGTGCCGAATGTCCTTTTACGTGTGATCGTCGGTGTCGAACTGCACTGCCGCCAGTGCACAGTAGTGCGCCGCGCCGCTCGGTGTGTGAGTGCCGCGCCGCTTCGCTCCGCTCGGTGTGTGAGTGCCGCGCCGGGTACGGTCGTGCCCGTGAATCGCGAACTCAGGGGCCAGGCCATCGGCCGCGCATCGACAGAGAAGAGTCCATCGGTGTCGATCTCGGGACGGTACGCCGCATGATCGACATGACGTGGTTGCAGGCCGTCATCCTCGGCGCGGTGCAGGGCTTGACCGAATTCCTTCCCATTTCCTCATCGGGACATCTGCGCATCGTCTCCGGTGTCTTCTGGAACGAGGACGCCGGTGCGTCGTTCACCGCCGTGACTCAGCTGGGTACCGAAGCTGCAGTGCTGCTGTTCTTCTGGCGGGACATCGTCAGGATCGTCAAGGCGTGGTTCGTGGGCCTGACGAAGAAGGAAGAGCGCGGTCTCGATTACCGCATGGGGTGGTACGTGATCATCGCCACCATCCCCATCGGCGTACTCGGCCTGCTGTTCAAGGACGAAATTCGGACCGGTGCCCGCAACCTGTACCTGATCGCGGTGATGTTGATCGTGTTCGCCGTCGTCATCGCGATCGCAGAAAAGGTGGGCCGGAAGGAACGGCCGATCGAGAAGTTGACCACCCGCGACGGCATCGTCATGGGTCTGGCGCAGTGCCTGGCTCTGGTTCCCGGAGTGTCACGATCCGGCGCGACCACCAGTGCGGGCCTGTTCCTCGGACTCGAACGCGAAGCGGCAGTGCGCTTCTCGTTCTTGCTCGCTATCCCTGCTGTCACCGCCTCCGGTCTGTTCTCGTTGCCAGACGCGTTCGAGCCGGTCGGCTCCGGCCTCGCCGCGTCGGGTCCGCAGCTGCTGGTGGCGACGATCATCGCCTTCGGCCTCGGCTACGCCTCGATCGCCTGGTTGCTCAAGTTCGTCGCGAACCATTCGCTGTACTGGTTCGTCGGCTATCGCATCGTGCTCGGGGTCGTGGTGCTCGGTCTGTTGGCGGGCGGGGTCGTATCCGCAACCTGAATTTCACCTCGCTAGGCTCGGTGCAATGACAGTCATCTTGCTTCGGCACGGTCGTTCGACGTCGAACACCGCCGGCACGCTCGCAGGTCGAAGCGCGGGAGTCGAGCTCGATGATCGTGGGCGTGAGCAGGCGCAGGCGGTAGCGGATCGCCTCGGTGAGCTTCCGGTGGCCGAGATTGTGCGTTCGCCGTTGCTGCGGTGTGAGCAGACGGTCGAACCGCTGGCAGCCCGGCTCGGGCTTTCGCCCGTGGTCGAGGACCGGCTGGTGGAGGTCGATTACGGGCAGTGGACCGGTCGGACGATCAAGGAACTCTTGGCCGAGCCGCTGTGGAAAGTCGTCCAGCAACATCCGTCGGCTGCGGTGTTTCCGGAAGGCGAGGGATTGGCCACTGTGCAGCAGCGCGCAGTGCAGGCCGTGCGCGAGCACGATGCCCGGTTGGCTGCGCAGCACGGTCGCGACGTGTTGTGGGTGGCGTGCTCGCACGGGGACGTCATCAAGTCGGTGCTCTCGGACGCGATGGGTGCGCACCTGGATTCCTTTCAGCGCATCGTCGCCGATCCGGCATCGATCAGTGTCGTTCGCTACACCTCGACGCGACCCTTCGTGCTGCGGACCAACGACACCGGATCGGATTTGAGCGCGTTCGTCCCGAAGGCCGAAGAGCCGAGCACCGCGGAACCGGATGAAGCGGACTCTTCCGACGCGGTCGTCGGCGGCGGAGCGGGCAGCTAGGCACCGATTCGGCGCTCGGACGCCAACTGGTGGCAGGCTGGAGGGCAAGCAAGACCGTTCGCAGTCGAATTGTGGCCGATAATGAAGGTTCCGCGACTCGCATCGTGGAGTTGTTCTCGACGTTAGGAGGTGCAATGCCGCGCGCAATACACGTTTTTCGCACCCCTGATCGTTTCGTTGCCGGGACCGTTGGTGAACCGGGCGACCGAACGTTCTTCCTCCAGGCGGTGCACGATGCCCGAGTGGTGTCGGTCGCCCTGGAGAAGCAGCAGGTCCAGGTACTCGCCGATCGGATGGGGCTTCTGCTCGAAGAAGTACACCGACGTTTCGGGGCCGATGTTCCGGACGAGGAGACCGAGACGGTCGACACCAGTCCGTTGCTCACGCCCATCGACACCGAGTTTCGCGTCGGCACCATGGGGCTCGGCTGGGATGCCGACGCCAACGCCGTCGTGGTGGAGCTCCTGGCTGTCAGCGAGGTCGAGGTGGACGAGTCGGTCGTGCTCGACGACACGGACGAGGGTCCCGACGCGGTACGGGTGTTCCTCACTCCGATTCAGGCTCGCGAATTCGCGGTGCGATCCGAGCGAGTCATCGCGGCGGGGCGCGCGCCGTGCCCCCTCTGCGGACAGCCACTGGCCCCCGAAGGGCACGTGTGCATCAGAACCAACGGCTATCGCCGCGGGGCCACGTTCGGCCCGGTGACCGAGGTCGACGAGTCTTGACCGTCGAACTGCCCCCGTTCGAGGGCCGCGAAACCATGGAGACCGGCGAGCTGACCATCGTCGGGCGAGTGGTGTCGGCCAGCAATGCCACCCTGGTGTGCGAGGCGGGCGAGGGCGATTCGGCTGTCCGGTGCGTGTACAAACCCGTTCGGGGCGAAGTGCCGCTGTGGGATTTTCCCGACGGCACTCTCGCCGGACGGGAGGTGGCGTCCTACGAGATATCCGAGGCGCTCGGCTGGGGTGTCATCCCCCCGACGGTGTTGCGCGACGGGCCGTTCGGGCCGGGAATGGTGCAGAAGTGGATCGACACCCCCGACGATCACGCCGAGGGACGCGTCGACCTCGTCGATATCTGCCGTCCGGATCTCGTGCCTGCAGGATGGATCCCGGTACTGCAGGCATACGACGGTGACGGCGAAGAGATAGCGCTCATCCACGCCGACGATCCTCGACTGCAGCGGATGGCGGTTCTCGACGTGATTCTCAACAACGCCGATCGCAAGGGCGGACACGCACTCGAAGGCCTCGACGGATACGTCTACGGCGTCGATCACGGCATCTGCCTGCACGCCGAGAACAAATTGCGCACGGTGCTGTGGGGTTGGGCAGGCCAGGCGGTGGACGACGCGTTGATGACCGATGTGGTTCGGTTCGTCGAGACGTTCGATGCCGTCGTCGCACCGCGGCTGACGGACAAGATCACCCTGGCCGAAACCGTCGCAGTTCTCGATCGAGCGCAGGAGCTGATCGCGCGTCCGGTGATGCCCGAGCCTCGCTCGAGCAGACCCATACCGTGGCCCGCCTTCTGATCGGCCTCGGATAGGCTCGGACGCATGCATTCTTGGTCGAGCCCGGAGATCCCGACAATCCCAGGACAGGGTCCAGCGCTTCGGTTGTTCGACACCGCCGACCGCCAGGTCCGTCCCGTGACCCCCGGTTCGACGGCTCGGATGTACGTCTGCGGAATCACCCCGTACGACGCCACCCACCTCGGGCACGCAGCGACGTACCTGACGTTCGACCTGATCAACCGCCTGTGGCGGGACGCGGGCACCGACGTGCACTACGTGCAGAACGTCACTGATGTCGACGATCCACTGTTCGAGCGCGCCGACCGCGACGGCGAGGACTGGCGTGATCTGGGTGCCCGCGAGATCGAGCTCTTCCGCGCCGACATGGAGGCGCTGCGGGTGATCCCTCCACGCGACTACATCGGGGCCGTCGAGTCCGTCGATGAGGTCGTCGAACTGGTGGAGAAGTTGGTCGCGGCCGGTGCCGCATATGTCGTCGACGACGCCGAATACCCCGACGTGTACTTCCGAGCCGACGCCACCGAGCAGTTCGGCTACGAGTCCGGTTACGACCGCCCCACGATGGACACGTTCTTCGCCGAACGCGGTGGCGATCCGGATCGGGTCGGCAAGCGGGATCCGCTCGATGCGTTGCTGTGGCGCGCGGTGCGCCCGGGCGAGCCGTCGTGGCCGTCGCCGTGGGGTCCGGGTCGACCCGGCTGGCACGTCGAGTGCGCGGCGATCGCTCTGAACCGGATCGGATCAGGATTCGATATCCAGGGCGGCGGAAGCGATCTCATCTTTCCGCACCACGAATTCTCGGCGGCCCACGCCGAGGCAGCGACCGGTGACCCCCGTTTCGCGCGCCACTACGTGCACACCGGAATGATCGGGCTCGACGGTGAGAAAATGTCCAAGAGCCGCGGCAACCTGGTGTTCGTCTCGAAGCTCCGGGCCGAGAACGTCGACCCCGCAGCCGTACGACTCGGTCTGCTCTCCGGCCACTACCGGCAGGATCGGCCCTGGTCCGACGAGGTTCTCGAGCGGGCCCACGTTCGGCTCGCACTGTGGCGTCGGGCAGCTGCCCTCGAGAGTGCGGCATCGGCCGACGACGTGATCAACCGGCTGCGTCAGCACCTGGCCGACGATCTGGACACACCCAAGGCCCTCGATGCGCTCGACGCATGGGCGAGCTTCGCCGTCGAGCGCGGTGGATCGGACGCGGGTGCTCCCGCTGCCTTCGCGGATGCCGTCGACGCACTGCTCGGAATTCCGCTGCGCTAGCTAGCGGTCGAGGCGTAAGTCCGTCAGCAGATCCGGGATCAGTCGTTCCTCCATGACTGCCCGGCCCGAATCACGAAGCGCAGCAGAAAGTTCCGGGTCCCACGGGCTGCTTGTCGGATGTCCCTTCAACGGCTCCGAATTCCGCGCGTCGAGCGCGTGTCGGTAGGCCTCTACGTCCATTCGCCACGGCGACGCGTCGTATCGATCCACTGCGCGTTTCACCATGTGCACTCCGGCCCAGTCGAAGTCGGCCCGCCATTCGATGACGGTGCCGGGTGCGCGGGAGGCGAGGAGCCGGTGCACAGCCGCAGAGGGCTGACCGTCGGTGCAGATCAGACTCGCGCACTTCGAGCCGAGGGAGCGGGCTGCGGCGGCGAGCACGGCAACGTTCTCACAAACGAACACTGTCGACGTGCTGTTGGTGAGCGGGCCTCGCGAGAGCATGTCCACGGTGACGGGAAAAGGAATGCCCTCGTCCGCGGCGTCGTTCAACCAACGAGCCACCGTGTGGGTCTCGGCGACGCGGTAGCCGATCACCAGCACCCGGCTGGACAGTGCGTCGACCGATACCCCTGCGGTTTCCCACAGTGCTCTGATTCCGACCGGATCGACGGGTCGAGGCACGTTCTCGCGCAACGACAACGCGTCGAGAACGAGTTTCGGGGCGCCGCCGCCCGAGAGCGCCTTCGTGTCGCCGCAGGCCAGTTCTGCAAGCTCGGTGAGCGACATGCCGTCCACCGGGAGCTGGGCAAGGACCCGCGTGGCCACCTCGAGCGCGTCGACGGCGACGCGACCGCCGAGGGTGCCGTCCTGATTGAGCAGCGAGGCGATCCAGTACTCGATCCAGTCGCGATCGGTCCCGCCTCCCAGCACCTCCCTGGCCCGATCGAGCGCGTCTGCGCGCACCTGAGCCTTGTCGGCCGCGATGCGCTTCTTGTCCTGCAGCGGCGCTTGCCGTGTAAGGGTGTCGATCAGTCCGAGGCCACCGTTGAGCGGATGGCTCAGCCATGCGTCGAAACGCTCGAGATCGAGCTTGGTGCTGCGCGCGCGGGAGTGCAGACTGGCGTTCGACCTCGAGATCGCGCTGCACAGGCGCCACAGCTCCGGTGCATCGCTCAGATCGACGGTGATGTTGCCGCCGACCCGAAGCCAATTGGACTCCAGCTTCTTTCGCGCGGCATCCAGCAGTGCCGCCAATTCGACGCTGCCCCGCCATTCGCTGTTACCGGACAAACTCCAACCCACCTTCGGTTCGGGTCGGCACCCGGCGCGTCAACGGCGATCCGAGTGCGGCAGCGAGGTCGGTACCGTCGTGCTCGGCGAACAGTTCGCCGTTCTCCCACACCAGAAGTGCTGCGCTGACGGTGTTCTCGGCCGTCGAATGCGCCAGATCGTAGTGAGCGCAGCCTGGGACGTCCCCGTAGGTGATCCACAGGTCGTATCCGGTCATGAACAGATCCAGGTCGAATTGCACACTCAGGCCGAGCAATTCGCTGCGGCCGTTGTCGTCGACACCGGCGAATGCCTCGTCCAGCGCCAGCAGCCGAGGTGAATGCGGATCGGCGGAGGAGAGCATCACGTGTGCCGCGGCGAACAGCGGCAGGTGCAGCGATACCGATTGCTCACCGCCCGAGAGCGCGCTGTGGCGGGCGACGGTGAGACGATCCTCGTTGCCGTCACCGCTGATGAGTGTGAAGGCGAACACGCGCCAGCGGCGATAATCCAGTGTCGTGGAGAGGATCTCGGGGTAGGACCGTTCCGGATGGGCCGCGCGCGCGATCCTGATCTCCGACGCGAAGTGGGCTCGCATCGCAGCCAGATCGTCCTGATTCAACGCCGAGGCGTCGCGGTCGAGCAGCTTCGACACCGCCCGGGCCCCGTCGTCGAGGTTGTCGGCGAGCACCCAGTGCACACCGATCGTGTTGCCCGAGGACATGCGGCGTTGCTTCATCTCGGTGGACATCTGCGCGATCAGCTCGCGTGCGTCGACGGTGCGTTCGTGAATCTGCTGCGCGAGACCCGTCAGCAGAGCATCTTCGAGGATGCGCTGCTCCTGTTCGGTCAGCAGCAACTCCTGATCGGCCCTCGCCGCACCGATTCGGTCGGCGAAATCGCCGACCGAAGAATAGCCCTGCTCGTCCTGAACGCGAACCACCGTCAAACCGTCCGGTGCGTCCCACTGCAGGCGATAGTCCTGGCCCGAGGCCGCGAGCTGCGAATCGAACTCCTGCAGCGCGCTGGTCAGCGCGGTCCGCGTCGACTTTCGGCTCGAGTCACTGACCTTCACCGATGCCGTCGCCGCATCGAGTGCCGAATGCAACGCGCGTACCACCGGCGGAAGTACCGGAACTTCGTCGTCGGGGCCGTCGGCCTGCTGCACTCGATACAGGATCTGTTCGACGGTCAGCCACGCCGACTCGCTGGCCGGCCAGGTATGCATCTCGTGCACGCCGAGGATGGTGAGCAGGTCCTTGCGGGCGTACGGCGCGAGTCGCCCGGCATCGCCCAGAGTCTCGGTGACGGCACCGCGCAGGCTCTCCAGCGCGGTGTTGCAGGCACCCTCGGCCTTGCCGATCGCTTCGCCGGCTTCCTTGTCCGCCTTTCGCGCGGCCCGCTGCTCGGCGCGGCACTTCTCGATGCGTTCGCGAGCGTTCTCCAGATCGGCGTCGATCTGTTCGGCTGTGGCACCGAGCTTCTCGCTCAGCAGCTCCAGTCGTTGCACCTGTTGCCGGTAGTTCTCGTCGGCTATCGCGGCTTCCTCGGCGAGTTCCTCGGCCAGGCCGCTCGCTTCTTCGAGCCGGTTGGTTGCCTCGCGCGCGCGTTCTGCCTCGCGCATGTGGTCGCCACGCTTGCGGATCACCACCGAGCCTTGATGCTCGAAATGCCGAATTGCTGCGGCCAGGGCATCGATGTCACGAGCGATGTGCGGAGTGCGATGGGCCACCGCGACAGTACGTAGTTGTTTCTCTTTTGCCGACAGGTCTGCGATCGCCTGGTCGAATTCACGATCCGCTGCGGCAGAACCCTCCGTGGACGTGCGCAACGCTCCGGCAGCCGCAGTGACGGCCCGCTGCGCCCTCACGATTGCCGTGACTCGGGGAAGTTGCTTGGCCGCAGCGGTCAGCGCCTGCACCAATTCGCGTGCCGCCCGCTCGTCGGCCGTCGCGGTCTCCAGTGCGGCCGCTGCGACGTCGATCGCTGCGCCGAGTTCGGCGATGCGTTGCTCTCGCCTGCGCGCCCGCGCCGTGGCACCGATGTACTCCGCATCGGCCTTGGTGTGGCGACCCTGTTGCACACCCTGCCAGTACCGACCGTCGACGCCCACCGCGACCGCACTACCTGCGCCCATGCCCTGATCATGGTGCAGCGCAATCGAGTGCAAGAGGTCGAGGATGCGCGACTCCGCCACGGCGGTACCCGGCTCCGGTTCCAGCACCGACGCCAACGTGGTCCCGGTCGGCCTGCTGGCCTCCGCCAGCGGCGACAGATACTGCTCCGAGTTCGCCTCTTCCGGAAAGTCCGCGGTCGGGTGGATCCAGCCGTCGAGCAGATTGGCCGCCTGCAACGCGGATTCGATCCCTGCCGCGTCGGCGGGGGAGACGGTGTCGGCAAACCGAACCAGCTGCCACAGCGGGGCACCCGACAGGTCGACGCGAGAGCCGGTTCGTGCCGCGAACGGCGGCGGCGCGTCATCGTGCTCGGCCCGCACCAGTGCCAATTCGTCACGCAGCGCGGTCGATTCGGTCGTACGGGTGGCCACGTCGACGCGAGCCTGGGCCTGCCGAGCGCGGATCGAATCGATACCGTCCGCGGTCTGCTCGGCGAGAACCGATTCCAAGCTCGGGGCGTCGTCGTCACCGATGCTTGCCAGCGCCGCGTCCAGTGCGTCGAATGCCGTCGCGGTGATGCCCGCGGAGGAATACAGCGCCGAATTGGCCGACCACCAGGCGCGCAGTCCCGAGGCGAACTGTGCCTTCTCGAGGTCGACGGTCACCTCGGCTTCGGTGACCGCTGCCGCAGCTGCCTCGAGCAGCTCACGTGCCTTCGACGCTGCCTTCTCGGCACGGGCGCGTTCGGTCGACGCCTTCTCGACGGTTCCCAACGCCTCGCGAACCGCCCGTACATCGCCGTCCCGCTCCTCGGCGTGGCCGCGGAGAGCGGTGCTGATCTGATCGCTGCGGGCTGTCCCGGGCAGCGGTGTCCAGACGATGCCTGCATCCTCGGCCGCAGTCTGTAGTTCCTCTTCGGCGCGGGTCACCCCGGCAACGGAGTCGCGGAGTGCGGAGTCGGCCCGAGCCGCTTCGGTGGTGCGCTGCTCCAGCTCTGCCTGCGCCTTGCGTGCGCGGTCGGCTTGCTGAGCCGTCGAGATCTCCAGCTTCGCAGCGGATTCGGCCAGATCGTCCAGTTGCTGCTTGCCCTCGTAGGCGCTCGAGCGCTGCAGGGTCTCGCGGTCTGCGACAGCCTGATCGACTGCGCGTTCTGCCTCGTCGAATCGAGTTTCCGCGGCGGCTCGTTCCAGTAAGCGTCGGTCCTTCAGCGCTGCAGCGGCGAAGTGCGCGGTGGTCGCGTGGGTCACCGCCTCGAGTCGGCGCGAGACCTGCTCGACATCCGAACGGGTCTGCACCCGAAGGTACTTGGAGTACACCGAGACGAAGTTCTTCGCGGCATGATCGGCCTGCGTCAATCCTTCGAGCGCCCGGCCCACTTCTTCCATGTCGCTGAAGGACCGCGCGGCCTCGAGCACCAGCTGCTCGTCCAATGGACGCAGGCCGTCGGTCAGCGCCTGCGACAAACCCTTCGGGTCGAGGTTCTTGGCCAACTGCGGACGGCGAAGCGTCAGAATCAGATTGATCAACTGGTCGTAGCGCTGCGCCCCGAGCCCGAACATGCGAGCGTCGATCGCGGCGCGATAGTCCACCGGGCGATCGGTCAACGCGTCGGTGCCCAGCTGCTCTGCGAGTTGCTTCTTCGTCAACGGCCGGTCGTCGGAACCCAACAGCGAGAAGTCGACGCCCACTCTGCCGTCGGCGACGAAGTACCAGCGGGTCACCTTGTCGTTGTGACGACTTGCCCGCATCCCGATCCCGACCGTCACCGATTCGGGATCCTCGCGTGAACCGCGGCCGAACTCCATCCACACGTACGAGTGCGCGCTTTCCTGCCCTCGATAGAGCAGGTTCGACTTCATCGTTCGCTCTTCTCCGGCAAAGGGATTGAGCCGGCGGGGTTCGATGCGGCCGTCGAGGACGAACGGGAACAGCACTTCGAGCGCTTTGGTCTTGCCGGATCCGTTTGGACCACGCAGCACCAGGCGACCATCGGCGAAGGAGAACTCCTGATCGCGGTAATCCCACAGATTGACGATTCCGGCGCGCGTCGGCCGAAAACGATTCGAGTGTGCGGTCATCTACTCAAGCCTCTACTTCGGATGAATCGGTACTGGGGGCCTGTTGGGTGCCGAACAGTGAGTCCTGCGGGGTCCGATCGCGCACGCTGACCATCACGTCTCGGTAGCGCGCGATCACCGGCAGTACCAGCACGCCGCCGGACACGCTGTGTATCAGGCGAAGTCGGTGCAACAGCGCAATCGCTCGTAACCGTAGGCCGTCCCGATCGGTCTGCCACTGAGCAGCGAACGTCCGACCGAACCGTTCGACGAGATCATCGACGACCGTCACCAACCAACTGTCCTCGATCAACGGATACAGCTTCTTGTCTTCCGCATCGTCGAATGTCGTTGCATCGGAACCGAACCCGAACTCGGCGAGATCGCCGAAGATCCCGCCGTCGGGAATGGCGCTGTCCAACTGTTGGATCAGGGCATCACCGTCGGGAAGGGGGTAGGTCGCCAGCGCGGGTGCATCGGGATCGATCACCCGGTCCGAGATCTCGCCCGCAATCAGCAATGCGACCTGGGCGATGGTTCCGGTACTGGGGAATCGCTGGTCCGAGAGCCGTCCCGACGTATCGATGAGAGCTACTCCCTCGGCACGGCGCTCGGCAACGAGGCCGGTCAGCAACTCGACGTCGGCAACTGTGCGCGACGCGGCCAGGGCGGCGCGGCCGTCGCGATCGAGGTCGTCGACATAGACGACCGGTCGCTCGACCAATGCTCGGCGTACCGCACGCAGAGTCTCCTTCGGGTCGGCTGGGGTATCGCTTCGATCGGGATCGGAGTCCTCGGGATCCATCGGGGCGTCCGATCCGGCCAGCAGACCGCTGATGGATCGCAGATGCTGCACGGCACGGGGCGGCCGGAACATGGCGACGACCACAGGGCGGTCGATGTCGTAGAGAGCCTCGCCTGCGGACGGGTTGTTCGCCCAGCCCGTCGCGTCCCCGTCGGCCAACGCGATGGCACCGCGTGTGGCGAGCCACCCGATCGCGTCGACGAACGCGTCTCGGTCACTTGCTCGGTCGGTTGTCAGCTCGACGCCGTCGACCTGACTCGCCTCTGCCGCAACGTGATCCGCGAGTTCGGACAGGGTGATCTGATTGCCGGCCCTCCCGAGTGCCGCCAGCGCCAGCGCCAGGTACGCGTATCTGCGGCGATCGAAGATGCGGTCGGTGGACGTGCGCGCAGGTTGGCTGTCGTCGAGTCCGTCGATCACCGGGAACAGGCGGGCGGTGGTCTCGGTGACCTCGAGGCGATATCCGAACAGTTCGAGCAGGTCCTCGCGCAACTCGATGGCCCATCTACGCAGCAGAGGCAGCGCGATCCGATCGGGGTACGTCGTGGTCACCAGGTGATTCGACAGCGCAACCCGGGCGGCCCGCTGGTATGAATCCAGTGCGAGAGTGGAGATTTCGCGACCTCTCATCTGCGAGCCACCTCGCTGACATCGAGAGACAATCGGTCCAGATGCAGACGGCCCCGGCTGGTCCGCACGATCGTCGAACGGTCGCTGTCGCTCAGCGTCAAGCGCACGCCGCTGTCCGATCCGGACGAATCGGATGTCCGTCCGCTCACCCGGACCCGTGCGGTCAGCGCAGCGTTCAGCAGGCTCAACAACACTTCGGTTTCCTGCTCGCTGAGAATTCGATCGTGAATTCCGGCCGAGGCAAGCGACTGCGCTGCAGCACTGCGCGATCGCTGCGACTCGAGTTGTTGCTCTCGGAGCCGTCTGATGCCGCCGTCGTTGCGCTGCACCCGTCCCGGAACACCGGGGGTCGGGGTGCGTCCGGTCTCGGCCAGGGTGCGCGAGATCTCGACCGGCGGTGCATCCCACCACGATCGGGACGTGGAGATGATGTCGGCATCGGGATGCACCATCGACAGATGCCGGGGTCTGCCGAGGCCGAACACGGCGTGAAACAGGGCATGTGCGCTGTCCTCGGTAGGTGCGGCGGCGAACCACCCGGCCAGGTGACGCAGTTGGCTCTCGCGGCTGACTCCGCCCTTGCGAGTTTCGGTGACGCGCCGTAGCAGCGACAGCACGGCGGCGATCGCGCTCATCGTGCCCTCGCGGAGTCGCTCGGACTCACTGAGTTCGGACTCTGCGGAGACGAACCAGTGCGAGAGGCCGGCCCAGCGATCGGTCCAGTCGGCTCGGCGTTCTGCAACGGTGAGAAACACTCGTTCGTCGCTGATCGCAGCCCGCTCGACGAGTTGCTCGACGCCGGTGCTCTCGACGATCGCTATCGCCTCGGCCAACTTCGGTGCATAACGGGTGAGGTCCGAGCTGAACTCGCGCATGTGCGTGAGCAGTGCGTCCTTGTGGACCAGAAATGACTCCGGCGTGATCTCGGTGGTGCGCACCAGGTCGCCCAGCACCAGATAGAAGTGGGCGGCGCGGGTCGCCATCTCCGACAGCGTCGAATCGAGGCGACTGAGCTTGCGGTAGATGCGATCGCCGTCGGCCTGACGGTTCGCCTCGGCCAGCTCGTGCATGTCGGCCAGCAACTCGGGCAGCACCAGCCGTGACAGCGAGGCGTCGTCCAGGCGGGCACCGAGCACGTCCTCGACCGCGCGGTATGCCTTGTAGCCGGCCTGACCGAACTGGTAGACGAAGTGACGGTTGCGATACTCGGCGAGGGTCGCGGCGCGGGTGCCGTCGTAGCTGCGCTCCAGTAGGCCCCAGGCGTGCAGCTGATCGAGCAGGGGAGCGATGTCGAGGGTGGTCAGTGCCTCCTGGCGGCCTGGGTTGCGGGCGATGAGGTCGGCCACGTCTCCCGAGTGCAACAGGACGACATAGTTGGCTCGTGCAGTGTCGAATGCGCGCAGAACGGCCAGGTACTCCGATCGCTTCTCGGCAACGGCGAACGAGAAGAGACCGAGACGGTCTTCCTCCACGAACGCATTCACGACTCCCTGTCGCGCGTCCTCACCTGAATCGCTCACTGGAACAGGGTAGGGGGTAGGAGTGGAGCCTGCGGAACGACCCTGGTGGTCAGGAGTGGAGCCTGCGGAACGACCCAGGGGGTAGGACTGCCAGTCGTTGAACTGTGCCCGTTACAGGTCCACGGTGACTTTTCCGTCCACCACTGCGGCAGGGTAGGTGCGCACCGAGTCGATGCCGCTGGGACAGGTGCCGTCGTCGAGCGAGAAGGTGTACTGGTGCAGTGGGCACACGACGACGGATCCATCGATCTGACCGTCTGCCAGTGGCCCGCCCTTGTGGGGGCAAACGGCGTCCATCGCACGCACCGAGCCGTCGCTGAGCAAAAACACTGCAACCTGCTTGCCGTCCACCACGTAGGCCCGACCCTCGCCGGGCGTCAGGTCTTCCACGGCCCCCACCGGCACGCTCATCGGACCGGAACCTGTGGCAGCGGAAGCATTGGCAGCGACGGGGTGAACTGGGCGGGTGATTTCGGTGCCGTGCGGTCCTGCCACGGGTCGATGTACCCGTCCACCGATGCCTGCACGCGCTCGTCGAGTCCGGCCACGATGCCGTCCCGGTCGTCGATCAGCACGCTCTGCAGTTCTTCCAGGCCGAGACGCGGCACCCACGCGTACGTTCGCTCGAGCCACTGGGCGTTCTCGCGGTAGTGCTGGATGAACCTGCCTGCCACGGTCAGAACCTCCTCGGCCCCGGTGACGGTGGCCAGTAGATCGCCCTTGCGGATGTGTGCGCCTGCCGCGCCGCCGACGTAAATCTCCCATTTGTCCTCGCCCACCGAGACGACGCCGAAGTCCTTGCACAGCGCCTCCGAGCAGTTGCGCGGGCAGCCGGCGACCGCGAGCTTCAACTTCGCCGGAGTCTCCAAGCCCTGGAACCGCTCTTCGAGGGCGATGCCGAGGGCCGTCGAGTCGCCGAGGCCGAAGCGGCAGAAGTCGCTGCCCACACAGGTTTTGACGGTGCGCATGCTCTTGCCGTACGCGAAGCCCGAGGGCATGTCCAGATCGCCCCACACCTTCGGTAGGTCTTCCTTCTTGATGCCGAGGAGGTCGATGCGTTGTCCACCGGTCACCTTGACCAACGGCACGTGGTATTTGTCTGCGACGTCGGCGATCTTGCGCAACTGATCCGGGGTGGTGACGCCACCCTTCATCTGCGGTACCACCGAGAAGGTGCCGTCTCGTTGGATGTTGGCGTGCACACGGTCGTTGATGAACAGCGCGCCGCGCTCGTCCACCCAATCCGGACCCCATACGGTCCGCAGCAGCGACGCCAACGGCATCTTGGCGGCGGCATCCTCGACGCCGCCCGTTGCCAGGGCCGTGAACACCGCAGAAACCGCCCGAAGATCCTGTGCTCGGATGGCGTCGATCAGTTCGGGCTTGGTCATCGGAATGCAGGGCACGTACCAGTCCGCCGTGGGATCGGCCTCGACGGCACCGCCCGCTGCGCACGCGATGATGTCCTTGACCAGCCCTTTGCACGATCCGCAGCCTTTGCCCGCACGGGTCTTCGCCGTGACTTCGGAGAGGTTTTTCGCGCCCGCGTGTACGCAGGCCACGATGGCACCCTTGGTGACGCCGTTGCAATTGCACACCTGCACGTCGTCTGCCAGCTCGGCGGCTCCTGTTGCCGCAGAGGGCGTTCCCATGTCGAAGAGCATGCTGATGCGCTCGTCGGGCAAAGGCACCTTCTCGTCGAAGGCCTGGGTCAGGAAGTTCGCCTTGGAGATGTCGCCGAGCAGGGTGGCACCGATCAGCTTGTTGTTGCGCACGATGACCGACTTGTAGGTGCCGCTGCGGGGCTCGTAGAACTGGACGAATTCGTCGTCGTCGCGTTCAGGGGCCGTGATCCCCATCGACGCGACGTCCACACCGGCCACTTTGAGCTTGGTCGTCAGCCGCGAACCATGGTATGCCGCAGTGGGATCGGCTCCGGTGAGCACATCGGCCAGCACGACGGCCTGCTCCCACAGCGGCGCCACGAGGCCGTAGACCTCGCCGCGATGTTGGCAGCATTCACCGACGGCATAGATGGAACCCTCATCCTCGCAACGCAATTGGTCGTCGACGACGATTCCGCGTTCGATCACCAATCCACCTGCGCGAGCGAAGTCGACGCTCGGCCTGATGCCCGCCGTGACGACCACCATGTCCGCGGCCAGCGAGGTGCCGTCGTTGAATCCGACGCCGGTGACGACGCCGTCCTCGGAACGCAACACCGAGGTGGTTCTCTTCGAGGTGTGCACGCCGACGCCGAGAGACTCGATCTTGTTGCGCAGCACCCGTCCACCGCGCTCGTCGAGCTGCTGGTTCATCAGGTGTCCGGGGGAGTGCACCACGTTCACGTCGAGCCCCTGCGTTCGCAGACCGTACGCGGCTTCGAGTCCGAGCAGTCCGCCGCCGATGACGACAGCGCAGACGTCCTCGCGTGATTCCGCCATCTGCAGCATGCCGTTGGTGTCTGCGATGGTCCTGAAGCCGAAGACGCCGCGGGCCAGTCTGCCGTCGGATTCGCGGAGACCGTCCATGTTCGGGAAGAACGTGTTGCTGCCGGTCGCGATGATCAGCACGTCGTAGTCGACGGATCGACCACTCTCGCACACGACGGTCTTGGAGAATCGATCCAACGACACGGCACGATCGCCCACGTGCAGCGTCACACCGTTCTCGCTGTACCAGCTCATGGGATTGAGAATGAGATCCTCGTCGTCGACGGTGGTCTCTCCGGACAGCACGTGCGAGAGCATGATTCGGTTGTAGTTGCCGTACGGCTCGTCACCGATCATCGTGATCTCGAACAGTGAGCTGCCGTCACGTTTGATGATCTCTTCGACTGTTCGGGCACCGGCCATTCCGTTGCCGATCACCAGCAATCGCTGCTTACCCGCAGTCATCAGACGAGCACCAGACCGAAATCGACGACGACCTCTCCGCTGGTTCCGGCAGGGGCCGCGACAACCAGTTCCAGCACGGTGTCCGGATCCACGTCCTCGACGACCCGCAGCGGAATGTTGACGCCGCTCTTGGCTCCCATCGGGAACATGCGCATCGGGCTGCCGTCGCGCAGCAAGGTCACGACCACGAGTTCGGCGCTCGAATTTCCGCCGCGGAAGTACAGCGGCTGGGCTGTCACACCGTCGGGGACGACGAAGCTCAGGCTCGGGTCGATCAACTCGGGCTTGTCCAGACCGTTGCCGGTGAAGGAGAAGACGCCTTGCAGAAATCGCGGTGTGCTGGCCATACACACGAGGTTCCGGTGTCGGGGTGACGTCACCGCTGCGGTGACGTTACGTCGGGATCAGAAAGACCTCACCGGCACTCGGCACCTCGTGTGCGCTCGCGGGTCACAGCCCGAAGTTCCCCGGACCGCGTCGCCTCAGGTATTTCTCGAACTCGGCCGCAATTGCGTCGCCGTCGATCTTGGCGATCGCGTCGGACATGTCCACCTCGGCATCACCACGCTCTTCGAGGCTGCGCACGTACTCGCTGATCTCCTCGTCTTCCTTCGTCATCTCGTTCACTGCCTCTTCCCATTCCTCGGCCTGGGTGGGCAGTTCACCGAGGGGAACCTCGATATCGAGCACATCCTCGACCCGCTGCAGCAGCGCCACGGTGGCCTTGGGGTTCGGTGGCTGCGAGACGTAGTGGGGCACGGCAGCCCAGAACGACACCGCGGGCACGCCGGCCTTGACGCACTCGTCCTGCAGTACGCCGGTGATGCCGGTGGGGCCCTCGTAGCGGGTCTGTTCCAGGTTGAACTGTTCGGCAGACTCGGTGCTGTACGCGGTGCCGGTGACCGGAACGGGCCTGGTGTGCGGGGTGTCGGCCAACAGCGCTCCCAGAATCACGACGGTCTCGACGCCGAGTTGCTCGACGAATTCGAGCAGGTCGTCACAGAAACTGCGCCACCGCATGTTCGGCTCGATGCCGCGCAGCAGCACCACGTCACGCTCGCTGCCCGGAGGAGAACACACCGACAACCGAGTCGACGGCCACTCGATCTCCCGGGTGACACCATCGACCTGGCGAACCGTCGGTCGATTGACCTGGTAGTCGTAGTAGTCCTCGGAGTCCAGCTCGGCCAACGGGCTGGCGTCCCAGATCAGCTCCAGATGCTCGACGGCACCGCTGGCCGCATCGCCCGCGTCGTTCCATCCCTCGAAAGCAGCCACCAGGATGGGGGAGCGCAACTCGGGGATGTCGTCGTCCAGGTCGTCGAGGTCTGTGGCGTTGGCCACAGCGTCCTGGACAGCCTCGATCAACGCGGCATCCAGCGGCGCATCCGATCCAGCACCTGAAATGTCCGTATTTTCGGCACTGTCGTCGTTCGGGGACCTGCCATCGAGGTTTCGGGGACTCACCACGACAGCCTACGACCCGAGGAAACTTCGGTGCCCACTACTCTGTAGTGATGCCCGATCAACACAAGCCCAGTCTGCTCGATGCGATTTCACGTCGCGTTGTCATCGGCGACGGTGCGATGGGCACGATGCTGCAGGATGCCGATCTGACCCTCGACGACTTCATCGGTCTCGAGGGCTGCAACGAAATTCTCAACGACACGCGCCCCGACGTTCTGCGCGAGATCCACCGCGAGTATTTCGCGGCCGGTGCCGACGCCGTCGAAACCAACACGTTCGGTTGCAACCTGCCCAACCTGGCCGATTACGACATCGAGGACCGCATTCGCGAGTTGGCGGAGAAGGGCACGCGGCTCGCTCGGGAGACCGCCGACGAGATGGGTCCCGGCCGCGACGGGATGGACCGGTACGTGCTGGGCTCGATGGGGCCGGGTACCAAGTTGCCCACGCTCGGCCATGCCCCGTTCGCTCGGTTGCGCGACGCGTACACCGAAGCCGCTCTCGGCATGATCGACGGCGGCGCCGACGCGATCCTGATCGAAACCTGCCAGGACTTGCTGCAGGTCAAGGCCGCGATCATCGGTAGCCAGCATGCAATGGACAAGCTCGGTGCACGCATTCCGATCATCACCCATGTCACCGTCGAGACGACGGGCGCGATGCTCGTCGGCAGCGAGATCGGTGCCGCGCTGACGGCGCTCGAACCCCTCGGTATCGACATGATCGGACTCAATTGCGCGACCGGTCCGGCCGAGATGAGCGAGCATCTGCGCCATCTGTCCAAGCATTCGCGGCTTCCGGTGTCGGTGATGCCCAATGCCGGGCTGCCGACCCTGGGCGCGAAAGGTGCCGAATATCCACTGACCGCACCCGAACTGGCCGAGGCGCTGAGCGGTTTCGTCCGTGAGTACGGGCTGTCACTGGTCGGCGGTTGCTGCGGCACCACGCCCGAGCACATCCGTCAGGTGGCCGACATGGTCCACGGGGCAACGAAACTCGAACGCAGGCCCGCGCCCGAACCGGGTGTCTCCTCGCTCTACACCGCAGTTCCGTTCGAGCAGGATGCCAGCATCCTGATGATCGGTGAGCGCACCAACTCCAACGGGTCCAAGGCTTTTCGCGACGCGATGCTCGCCGAGGACTACGAGAAGTGTCTCGACATCGCGAAGGATCAGACGCGCGACGGTGCCCACATGCTCGACCTCAACGTCGATTACGTGGGCCGCGACGGTGCCGCCGACATGTCGGCCCTGGCCAGTCGTCTCGCGACGGCGTCGACATTGCCGATCATGCTCGACTCCACCGAACCTGCCGTACTCGAAGCGGGTCTCGAGCACCTCGGTGGCCGTAGCGCAGTCAACTCGGTCAACTACGAGGACGGTGACGGCCCCGACTCGCGGTTCCAGAAGATCATGCGTCTGGTCAAAGAGCACGGCGCGGCCGTCGTTGCTCTGACCATCGACGAAGAAGGCCAGGCCCGTACAGCCGAGTGGAAGGTGCGTGTCGCAGACCGGTTGATCACCGACATCACCGAGAACTGGGGCCTGCGCCACGAGGACATCATCGTCGACACCCTCACATTCCCGATTTCCACCGGGCAGGAGGAGGTGCGGCGCGACGGCATCGAGACCATCGAGGCAATTCGGCAGCTCAAGGAGAAGTATCCGAAGGTGCACACCACCCTCGGATTGTCGAACATCTCGTTCGGCCTCAATCCTGCTGCACGCCAGGTGCTCAACTCGGTATTTCTGCACGAATGCACGCAGGCCGGCCTCGACACCGCCATCGTGCACGCGTCGAAGATCCTGCCGATGAACAAGATTCCCGACGAACAGCGCGAGACGGCACTCGACCTGGTGTACGACCGTCGCAGTGAGGGCTACGACCCGCTGCAGAAGCTCATGCAACTGTACGAGGGTGTCTCGGCGGCATCGGCCCGTGAATCCCGTGCCGAGGAGTTGGGTCGCCTGCCGTTGTTCGAGCGCCTCGAACGCCGCATCGTCGACGGTGAACGCAACGGCCTCGACACCGATCTCGACGCCGCGATGACCGAGAAGCCACCGCTGGCGATCATCAACGAGACACTGCTCTCGGGCATGAAGACAGTCGGTGAGCTGTTCGGCTCCGGCCAGATGCAGCTGCCGTTCGTGCTCGCGTCCGCCGAAGTCATGAAAGCGGCTGTGGCGTACCTCGAGCCGCACATGGAGGCGACCGACGACGACGGCAAGGGCCGCATCGTGCTCGGTACCGTCAAAGGCGATGTGCACGACATCGGCAAGAACCTCGTCGACATCATCCTGAGCAACAACGGCTACGAGGTCGTCAATCTCGGTATCAAGCAACCGATTTCGACCATTCTGGAAGCCGCGATAGACAAGCGTGCCGACGTGATCGGAATGTCCGGGCTGCTGGTGAAATCGACCGTGGTCATGAAGGACAACCTGATCGAACTCAACAACAAGGGTGTCGCAGAACAGTTCCCGGTTCTGCTCGGCGGTGCGGCCCTGACGCGGTCGTACGTGGAGAACGATCTGCAGGACGTCTACGAGGGCGACGTGCATTATGCGCGTGATGCGTTCGAGGGTCTACGACTGATGGATACCATCATGACCACCAAGCGGGGCGGCGGTCCGGCTCCGGACAGCCCCGAAGCGCTGGCGGCGAAAGCCAAGACGGCCGAGCGCAAGGAACGCCACGAGCGGTCCAAGCGCATCGCCGAGAAGCGTAAGGCCGCCGAAGCGCCGGTGGTCGTGCCCGAGCGTTCCGATGTCGCTGCCGACATCGACATTCCGGTGCCGCCGTTCTGGGGAACGCGCATCGTCAAGGGCGTGTCGCTGTCCGAGTACTCGGGGCTGCTCGACGAGCGCGCCCTGTTCCTGGGTCAGTGGGGTCTGCGCGGTGCCCGCAAGGGTGAGGGAGCCACGTACGAGGATCTGGTGGAGTCGGAAGGCAAACCGCGCCTGCGGCATTGGCTGGATCGACTGAGCACCGACGGCATCCTCGCCCACGCGGCCCTGGTGTACGGGTACTTCCCGGCGGTGTCCGAGGGTGACGACGTCGTCGTGCTCACCGAACCGGAACCCGATGCACCCGAACGCTTCAGGTTCACGTTCCCGCGGCAGCATCGCGATCGATTCCTCTGCATCGCGGACTTCGTTCGATCACGATCCGCTGCACGGGAATCGGGCCAGGTCGATGTTCTGCCGATGAATCTGGTGACGATGGGTCAGCCCATCGCGGACTTCGCCAACGAACTGTTCGCCGCCGACTCCTACCGCGACTACCTCGAGGTCCACGGAATCGGGGTTCAGCTCACCGAGGCCTTGGCCGAGTACTGGCACCGCCGCGTTCGCGAGGAACTGAAGCTCTCCGACGGAAATTCCGTCGCCTCGGAGGATCCCACCGACGCCGAGGGCTTCTTCAAACTCGAATACCGCGGTGCGCGTTACTCGTTCGGCTACGGTGCATGCCCTGACCTCGAAGACCGCATCAAGCTGGCCGCGCTGCTCGAACCCGAACGAATCGGTGTGAAGCTCTCCGAGGAGTTGCAACTTCATCCCGAGCAGTCGACCGATGCGTTCGTGCTTCATCACCCGGAGGCCAAGTACTTCAATGTCTAGAACCCACCTGCAAGGTGTCCTGTGGGACATGGACGGCACGCTGCTCGACTCGGAGAAGATCTGGGACGTGGCCATCGGTGAGTACTCCCGCAATCTGGGAACCGAATTGAGCGCCGAGGTGCGCGAGAGCACCCTCGGAAATTCCATGCGCGACGCGTTGAGCAAGGTCCTCGCCAATGCCTCGATCGAGGTCACCGACGAGCACTTGGCGCAGGGTCGCGAATGGCTCACTGCCCGCGTCGGAGACCTGTTTGCCGAAGGCATTCCCTGGCGACCGGGTGCCAAGGACGCTCTTGCGCTGGTGCGCGAGATGGGCCTGTCGACGGGGCTGGTCACCAACACCGAACGCGGACTGGTAGAGCGAGCACTCGACACCCTCGGTCGCGAGTACTTCGACATCACGGTCACCGGCGACGAGGTCGAGGCGGGCAAGCCGCACCCGGCACCGTACCTACGCGGTGCCGAGTTGCTCGGACTGAACGCCGAGTCCTGCCTCGCGGTCGAGGATTCGCCCACCGGCTCGTTGTCCGCCCACACCGCGGGCTGCCCGGTCCTGGTGGTGCCATCGGAGATCGCTGTGCCCGAAGCCGCCGGCTACACCATCCGTGACGGTCTGCTCGGCCTCACAGCCGACGACGTCAGACGAGCCTGGGCGGGCTAGTCACCTGGGAGTGGAGCCTGCGGAACGATCTGATTCGGTCGAGCTCTCGACCGAATTCGTGTACCCGAGTGACGACGTGAAAGAATATCCAGCCGTGAAGACTTTCGATTCCCTGTTCGCCGAGCTCACCGACCGCTCGAAGACTCGCCCCGAGGGTTCGGGCACCGTCGCAGCGTTGGACGCGGGAGTTCATTTCCAGGGCAAGAAGGTCCTCGAAGAAGCCGGTGAAGTGTGGATCGCCGCCGAACACGAGAGTGACGAGGCGCTCGCCGAGGAAATTTCGCAGCTTCTGTACTGGGTGCAGGTCATGATGGTGGGTAGGGGAATCGAGCTCGAGGACGTCTACCGACATCTGTGAGGCAAGACCCACGTGTCCCTCACCAAAACTCACCGAACGAGGAAAACACCATGTTGCGCGTAGCCGTACCCAACAAGGGCGCTCTCTCCGAGTCCGCCGCCGAAATTCTCAGCGAAGCCGGCTACCGCCGCCGAAGCGACTCGAAGGATCTGACGGTTCTCGACCCGGCCAACGGAGTCGAATTCTTCTTCCTGCGCCCCAAGGACATCGCCATCTACGTCGGATCCGGCCAGTTGGATCTCGGCATCACCGGACGCGACCTGGCTCTCGATTCGGGTGCCGCGGTCGAGGAACGGCTCGCACTCGGCTTCGGCCGATCCACCTTCCGCTACGCCGCACCGGCGGGTAAGGAATGGGCACCCGAGGACCTGGGCGGCCTGCGCATCGCGACGTCGTACCCCAACCTGGTGCGCAAGGACTTGGCCGAGCGCGGGTTGGAGGCCACGGTCATCCGCCTCGACGGTGCGGTCGAGATCTCCATCCAACTCGGTGTCGCCGACGCGATCGCAGACGTCGTCGAATCGGGACGCTCGTTGCGTCAGAACAACCTCGTGGCCTTCGGCGAATCGCTCTGCGACTCGGAGGGCGTGCTGATCGAGCGGTCAGGCACTCCGGGCACCGACTCCGCACGCAAGCAACTCATCGCTCGCGTGCAGGGCGTCGTCTTCGCACAGCAATACCTGATGCTCGATTACGACTGCCCCAAGTCGATCCTGAACGAGGCCGTCAAGATCACCCCCGGAATCGAATCGCCGACACTGGCTCCGATGGTCGACGACAACTGGGTCGCCGTGCGCGCCATGGTTTCTCGCAAGGTCCACAACAACGTGATGGATCAGCTTGCCGATCTGGGTGCCAAGGCGATCCTCGCCTCCGACATCCGATCCTGCCGGGCCTTCTGACGCAGCCGGAACTGTCTGGAGAGCACATGGCATCCGAAGGGGCCGACGAGGACCTCGAACGACTGGCGCGGGCGGTGTTCGACGCGCAGCCGTTCACCAGACTGCTCGGTGCCGAACTGGTCTCGACTGCCGGAGGTCACGTGGAAGTGCGCCTGCGAAATCGACCCGAGTTGCAGCAACAGCACGGTTTCGTTCACGGCGGAGTGATCAGCTACCTGGCCGACAACGCCGTGACCTTTGCCGGTGGGATCGCGCTCGGCGGCGACGCGGTGACATCGCACTGCACGGTCGACTTCTCCAGGCCGGCGACGGGAGAGTTCTTGATTGCCCGCTCGCACGCCGTGTCCACGACCCGGAACCAGGCGATCTGCCACTGCACCGTCCACTCGGTCGACGGTGAGAACGAACGTGTCGTCGCAGTGGCACAAGGCACCGTGGTCAAGGCCCACACACCTCGACCGCCCACACCCTGACTGGTCGTTCCGCAGGCTCCACTCCTGCCCTGACTGGTCGTTCCGCAGGCTCCACTCCTGCCCTGACTGGTCGTTCCGCAGGCTCCACTCCTGCCCTGACTGGTCGTTCCGCAGGCTCCACTCCTGCCCTGACTGGTCGTTCCGCAGGCTCCACTC